>CAVVRY010000006.1:0-571102 GCA_963750735.1 uncultured Bacteroidales bacterium
TTAACTTTAATATAAGTTCCGTTATTAATAAATTACATGGGTATAATTTAAATTGCTTATTTTTTTATCAAATTCAAAGAAGTTTTTTTGAAATCTATTGCCCTTAAATTGCTCCACAGCAAGAGCTTCATAGGCCCACCTGGAGGTCATCATATCGCCAATAATTGGAACATACTCATAGGATGTGAGGTTCTTATGAAGTTTGTCAAATTTTACAATTACCCCGCTAAATAAAATTTGGGGTATAACGAGGAAAGGGATCAGGATATAAATGATAATTATTGAATTAAATCCCGATGAGATATTTAAACCCAGCATGTTTGCAAAACAGGAGGTTGTAAATAAAACCATCCAGTAATTTAGGGTCATCCCCTTAATATCCAAAATTGCATTGCCAATAAGCACAAAGGATATGGTTTGTATGGCTGATAAAGTAAACAATATTAAGATCTTTGAATTTAAATAACTAAATCGGCTAAGATTAAGAAATGATTCTCTTTTTAGAATTTTCCTGTCTTTAATTATTTCATCAGAACTAACAATTAAACCAAGAAACAATGCCACGATAACACTAATGAAGAGAAAAGCGGGTAGGTTTTCATTATTGATAAAAACATAAGCATTGGGATTCCCATTTATCCCGCTGATATATTTAGTGAAATATCCCAGTATTAAGGCTAACAAGGGAGCTTCTAAAAGACTGATTAATATGTATTGCCGGTTGGCCAATTTTGACAGTAAATCCCTTACAAAAAATAATCTGGATTGTTTAAATAAGCCTGGAATACTATAATAATTCTCTGGAATCTTTTCTTTTATGAACTCTTTAGGATTTTTTTGTTCAAGATGTTTTTGAAATAATTCATACCATTCTTTTGGTGCAACTTTTCGGAAACGTGTTAATTTCCCATATTCATTAACAACTTTTGCTTCGATAATCTGCAATATTTCATCTGGTTTTGAATTCCCACATTTTATACATTGGTCCTCGGTTGCATTAGCATGTTTGCTAAGGGATTTAAAATAGACCAATGCTTCAGCTGGATTTCCATTGTAAATCTGATAGCCCCCTTTATCCAAAATTATAATCTTATCAAACATCTTGTATAAATCGGAGGAGGGTTGATGAATATTTACAATCACCAATTTCCCTTTATACGTTTGTTCTTTAAGTAGATTTATTACCATTTCTGAATCAATAGATGATAGTCCGGATGTTGGTTCGTCAACAAAAAGAATTGAGGGTTCCCGAATCAACTCAAGCCCAATATTTAATCTTTTACGTTGCCCCCCGCTTATAACTTTTTTTAGCGGATTACCAACCTTGAGATCTTTGATTTCCTGAAGGTCTAAATCTTCTAATATCTTATTTACAATCTCCTCTATTTTATTTTTTCCAAACGTATCCAAACAGAGTTTGGCATTAAAATAAAGGTTTTGATACACACTGAGGTCTTCAATTAGCAAATCCTCCTGGGGAACATATCCAATAACTCCCTGCAGTTCACTTTTTTCATTGTCATTATTCAGATCATATCCATTGATTAAAATCCTGCCCTTTAGCGGTTTCAGGTTTCCATTTAATAAATTCAACAGGGTTGATTTTCCAACGCCACTACCCCCAATAATTCCTACTAATTTCCCTGATTCTTCATGAAGGTTAAATTCTTGAATTCCATTTTCGCTATTCTTAAACCTGAATTCTACCTTATCAGCAGTGACGGAAATTTTATCTTTAAATGTTGCCTCTGAGAATTTTCTGATCACATCACTATAGTAAATCGGTTTTATTTTGGAACTCCGGATAGAGGAACCGTGATCGAAAATATATGTCCGTCCTGGGATAATACTCTGTCCATTTAGCTGAACATTGTCTATGCCCAGATATCTGAAAATAAATGTATTGGTACTGAGAATGTTTAGAAATATAAGCTCACCTTCAAATCTTTCGATGAACAAATGTTTTAATTCTGGATAACTGTTACTTTCATTACTATTTACCAGAAGGACATCTCTTTTGACAGGGATTTCCTCAATAGGATGAATGATTAGGTTTAAAATATTTTGATATTCAATTTTAGAAATGTTAAATGCGGTGGCAACAGTCAATAGAAAATCAAGTTCCCGATCAGAGATCTCCTTTTTATATGAAACAAATTCAATTAATTGAATGATTAAGAATATTTTTTGTTTTTGCTCTAACTCTGAATTAATTTTTTCACAAATCCCTAATATCCTTATAGCTGTCAAGGAAGTTTTTTTCTTTGCCTGGACACTATCACCTAAAATACTATCCTGATTAAATGTAGTAATGTAGTCATCAAAAATCTTCAAATACTTTTCGACCAGTTCAGAATTTAGCTGGTAAGAAAGGAAAGCCCGGATAATTTTTTTTTTCTTTATTGAGATTTTAGTATCTTCATTGACATCAATGATTAATGCAAATAACTTCATCAGGGCATTTAGGAGAGGTTCGCTCATAACCTGGTTATTTGATTTTTAGTTTAGCAAAGTTAGTTTTGAGATAGTGAATTTTTTCTAGCATATACAATTAAGTAAAAGCCAAATCAAATAAAGTTAACACTAAAAAAGAATTTAAAAAAATAGATTAATTACAAAGGATGGCTCAATTTGGATTAAGTGAGGAGAGAAAAAAACACTGATGCAATTTTATTTATGGGGAAAATGGAAACAATATTGACATATAATGACAGGATTACTTTTCAATCCATAGAGTTGATATTAAAGAAATTAAAAGAAGCGAATGCGTTTCAAATATTGAATAAATCTCTCCAAAAAAGAATCTACAGTATTTTAGTGGAATGTACAGAGAATATAAAAAAGTATTCAATTAATAAACTTCAAGCGAACATTAACCAAACTGATTCTCCTCAAATAACCTTAAAAAAACAGGGCAATAATTTTATTATTAACGCGGGTAATCCGATTTTAAATCAGAATGTAGATGACTTGAAAAGCCGACTTGAAGAAATTAATAATTTGAATAAAGAAGGTTTAAATGAATTATATGAGAATATAATCAACAAAGAATTTGCTTCAGAAAAAAATGGCGCTGGGCTGGGATTGATTACAATAGCTTTAAAAGCTAGTAGTAAAATCATATATAAGATTACCCGGTTAGATGAAAATTATTCTTATTTTGAATTAGAAGTTGAAATTAATTAACAATCCTCATGAAGAAGCTAATTATTGAACAAACATCCAATTCTCCAAAGGTGATTCTTGATCCTGAAAATAGAAAGTTTGAAATATCAGGCGAATCAAGGCCAGAGAATGTAAATGAATTATATATGCCAATCCTGGAATGGTTTGACAAATTCGATATGGAACTTTCTGAGGATAAATATTTTGATAACAAGGATCAATTTGAATTTAATTTCAATTTTGAATATTTTAATTCTATTTCGGCAAAATTTATTCTCGATATTTTTAAGAAGATTGGAAAATTGCGTACTAAAGAGGATGCTATTCTTGTTAAATGGCATTATGAAAAAGATGATGAAGATATGTTGGAGGTAGGGAAGGAAATGTCGCGATTGGTTAGGTATCCATTTGATTACATTAAACTTTAATTAGCCAGTTTTTTCTTAAAAACCTATAGCTATAAAATATGTCCTACTGGTCTAAAATAGAAGTGCCTGAAGAGAGTAAGTACCTCCAGGATTCTCAAATTATTGGAGCTGTATCAGGTCTGGCCTTGCATGTGCTTTTTGTTGGGATGTTTGCCCTGTTAAAGCTACATTTCTTAATGTGGTTTAATATTTTTATTAGTGTGCCAGCTTTTGCTTTAGCACTTTACTACAGTTATAACGGCAAATTAAAATTTGCCCCGATTATTGGAACCATTGAAATAACAATTCATCAGGTATTAGCAGTTCTTTTAATAGGACAGGAGAGTGGTTTTCAACTTTTACTCTTTTGCCTGATTATAACCGCGAATTTTATTTAGAAAATGGAAAGTTGCATTAGTTGTGAATTCTCTTATTTGCTTTATACTTCAATTAGTCTTTATATGGTTCGATTCGGGACATTACATCATATATGAGTTATCAGTAAGTTCCCTGAGATTTATGAAATCGGTGAATTATCTTGGATTGTTTACGATTGTGGGTGTAATTCTTTTTTACTACATAGTAATAACGAAAAAATTGCATTTTAAACTCCAAATAACAGTTAAAGAGCTTTTCTCGATCAATGAAAACCTCAATTCAACTCTAGGAATAGTTGAAAAACAGAAGGAAAGAATTGAAAAACAGCACAGAGTTGAAATAGAGCAAAATAGACATATTAGAGACAGTATTAACTATGCGAAACGAATTCAACAAGCAGTTTTACCAGCTGAAGATTTTTTGGATAAAATTAATTTTGAGCATTTTATATTTTTCAAACCACGTGATGTGGTAAGTGGAGACTTTTATTGGTTCAAACATATCCGGGAGTATTTGGTGATTGCCGCAGCTGATTGTACAGGCCATGGGGTTCCTGGGGCATTTATGAGTATGCTTGGGGTGGCATTTCTAAATGAAATTATCCTGCGAAAAGAAGTAGTAAAATCATCTCAGGTGCTAGATATATTAAGGGAAGAAGTCAAATTGGCTTTAAGACAAACCGGTAAACAGTACGAACAGCGTGATGGGATGGACATAGCTTTTTGCATTATAAATACAAAAACCAGGAACCTTCAGTTTGCAGGTGCTAATAGTCCATTGTATATTATTCGAAAATCAAAAAACTTGTCGGAACTTACATCTTTAAATACGGAGGAAATAACAAATTATGGAGAATACTCTCTGGTTCAACTTAAGGTAGATCATCAACCAATTAGTGCCTATCTCGAAGAAAATCCTTTTAATAATTATGAATTTGAATTAAACAAAGGGGATATAATATATATGTTTTCTGATGGTTTTCTGGACCAGAAAGGTGGTAAGAATCAAAAGAAATTTATGACCAAAAAATTTAAAGAACTATTGTTGCAAATTTCTGACAAGAAAATGTACGAGCAAAAGATGATTTTAGAAAACACTTTTGAAACCTGGAAAGGCAAAGAAAATGAACAAACGGATGATGTTCTAATAGTAGGAATAAAGATACCTGATTAAGAAGTTCTTGTACCTGATTCCTTTGTTAATATAAAATTCAAAACCACCATCTTGCTGAAGCCATTCAATACCGAAGCCTCGACAGAGAAAGCTGGGCAGGGTAACAAAATCATATTTACAATTTGAAATAAGAAATTATTGTACTTTCTTTGGCTGGCATAATACCGTTCTATGTCAAATGATGATTTCATATTTAGCGTAAATACCTTTGTTGGTTGTAAATATTCAATCCTTAAGGACCTGGAAGAGGATTTTGAAATTGAGAAAAACTACAAGAAAAAATACAGGTGGTCAAAGCGCATAAGTCTAATTTTAACCGGCCTGTCTTATTTTGATAATTTGCGTTATCAGTCCTTGTCAAAAGACTTTGAAATTAAAAAGCCCCCAATTTATGTTTTGGGCCACTGGCGAAGTGGAACAACACTTTTACACAACCTGCTATGCTGTTTTAATAATGTCTCTTATCCAAATACATACCAGACAGTTTTTCCAAATAATCTTTTCTTCCTAAAAGGGTTGATTAGAAAAATAATGCAATTCTATATGCCTGAGAAGAGATTGGTTGATGGTATAAAAATGCACGTCGATTTTCCACAGGAGGAAGACTTTGCACTGGGTAATGAAGCTGGTTTTAGTTTCTATTACTGGTTTTATTTTCCAAAGGATAATCAGAGAATTTCTGAGGAATTTCTAACACTCTCAGCAGATGATAGGGTTAAAAGTCAAAAATACAAACAAGGATACGAGAAATTTATAAAACGATGTCTTATAAATATAGGAGGAGAACAATACATAGCTAAAAATCCTCCCAGTATGGCCAGAATACCTTTTTTGCTTGATTTATTTCCGGGGAGTCGTTTTGTTTTTATTGAAAGAAACCCCTATGAGGTTTTGTTGTCAACCTACAGGTTTAATAGAGGCTTCCTAAATACTCTGCAGCTTCAGGATATTGATGACGATGAATTGTGGAATTTTATATTTCGAACCTATAAATCTTTAAATAATCAGTATCAGGAAGACAAAAAAATCATTCTACCTCAAAATCTGGTAGAATTGAAATATGAAAACCTGATCGCTGATCCTAAAAATGTCTTCAAGTCCCTCAAGAAGGGAATATTTTCTGATATGGAAACCAACCAGACAAAGCTGGATTCAATTATTCATAGCCATGCAGGACATACTGTTAATAAATACAATTTTGATCGCAAATTTATTGACCGTGTAAATCTTGAATTGGGCAGCCTGATCGAACAGCAGGGATATAAAATCCTCTAGTACAATTTGATATTAGTTAATGACGAAAAGACTAATTTCGTAGCGATGAGAATTAATATTTCCTGCTCCATTTCCGTCCATTTAAAATCAAAATAAGATGAAATATTTAATACTAATTTTTTTTGCCTTGCTGGTTTTTTCCTGCAGCACCAATCAGAAACCAGAAGTAAATCAAACTTCAAACTTTGATGAGGCCTACATCGATACCCCTTTTTCGCAGGAGTACCACGATGGATATGTTATTGATGATAGGATATCAGAAGCAAATGATGTAAGGGCTATCCAACCGGATAACAAATAACAACATATGGATTGCCACCAGGCATGGTGTCTATATGAAAAAGCCCGAAACTAGAGATTGGAAGCTAATGATTTCCAGTACGGACCAAGGGCCAGCCTACGACATTGAAATGGACGAAACAGGGAGCAGTATGGATAGCTACATGGAATGGAGTCTATACTGAATCAATCCGGATGAAATTGTTAAGATGGATGGACCCAACTCCTCCGCTGGCAAAAATTGCAGTTGCTACTGAAGGAATATACGCTCTTGGACCATTTGGCGTTTGGTTATATCAGGAAAATTCATGGCAAAAGAAGGATTATTCAACTGCCAGGAGTATGCGTGCTGCCATATCTGATAATAATGGAGGTCTTTGGATAGGAACTGATGTTGGTCTGTATCATTGCACCAATGAAAAAACAACTGTTTACCAGGATCAGAGTGAATTGATTTCAGCTTATGTTACAGGATTGGACTTCAGCGGTCAGGGAGAATTATGGGTTGCATCCATGGGAGGTGTAAGCATTCGAAACACAAGTGGTAAAATAGATGAAAAGATACCTGATAACGGAATAACCAATGCCTTTGTTAATGTCGTGAAAAGATCACCAGATGGCGCTATGTGGGTGGGTACAAATTATGGAATCACCCGGTTTATGCAAGGTGAAGAGGAATACTCAGTTCGCCTAAGTAAGCGCTGGTTAATGAGTGATGAGGTAAGAGATATTGACTTTGATACGGAAGGAAATGCTTGGATTGCTACTTCAAAAGGAGTAAGTGCTATTAAAAAAATGGATATGACCCTGGCTCAAAAAGCAGATTATCTCTATGAGAAACTGATTCAACGGCATGTTAGGGAGCCGTGGATAGTTAATCGATTTCAATTAATTGTACCGGGTGATACTACTACATTAGTGGCTACAGATGATGATAATGATGGTGAATACACTTCCATGTATCTTAGCTATGGAGTCTTTTCGTTATGCGACAACAAAAAATCCTGAAGCAAAAGAACGGGCAAAAAAAGCATTTGAATTTCTTCATTATCTGAGGGAAGTGACTGAAATAGATGGCTTTTTTGCCCGAACAATTATTCCGGTAAGCTGGGAGAGATCACACGATATGAATCGAACCTATACGCCCCAGGAAATGGCAGAAGAAATTATTATTAATCCAAGGCAAAAAGCAGTAGAAGTAAGATGGCATCCATCCAAAGATGGAAAGTGGATGTGGAAAGGAGATACTAGCAGTGATGAGCTCTGTGGGCATCTCTTTGGATATTACTGCTACTATAATTTGGTGGCCGATGATAAAGAGAAGGAGCGAATAGCATACCATTTTAGTCAAATTATGGATCATATGATGAGAAATGATTTTAATCTGGTTGGTGTGGATGGAGAACATACCAAGTGGGGTGTATGGTCTCCGAAAATTCTGAATAACGATCCTGAATGGGCTCCGGAACGTGCTCTAAATTCATTGGAATTGCTTTCATTTTTAAAGTTTACATACCAGATTACAGGCGATAAAAAGTATCAGGAGGCATATCTTAAGCTTATTGAGGAAGATGGCTACATCGAGAATGCTAAAATGCTACACAATACCAACCGGGCATGGGAAACCTATTTTGACATTTATCTGGCACTTTATGTTTATCCACCATTGTTGATGTATGAGGATGATCCTGAACTAAAAAGTGAACACCGGAAACATTTGGATAAATGGTTCGAAAAGCATAAGAAACACAAGAGTCCACTTGTAAATTTTACCTACAACTATCTGACTGATAGCAACGATGAATTGGATAATTCAATATTCTTCCTGATTGATGCTCCGCTTGATCTGGTGGACTGGCAAATTGACAATGGTAGCAGGGAAGATTTACTGGTAGTACGTGAGCCTATCCTTGAGCAACTTCAAGTTGATGAATTGCTACCTCCAAGTGAATATCGGACTATTCGTTGGGATAGAAATCCTTATGTTGCAGTTGGAGGAAATCCTGCACAGGAACGAGATCCGGTTTACTGGTTACTGCCTTATTGGATGGGGAGATATTTAGGATTGATTGTTGAGGCTAATTAAGAAAAGCTTATTTCTTTTTCCAGTATTCGTAAGCGGAGTTGTTTCCCGAGGCTTTATAAGCAATGGATAAGATTATGACTTGCTTTTTTTGAGATTTTTGAATCTGTGGAATTTGCCATGGGTAATAACAGCTCAATTGCTTCCTCCCAGTTGTCATTATTCATATAAGCTTCCACTTTCTTAAAAGCTTCACCTGTGTAGATTTTAGCTATTTCCTTTTTGTTCCCAGGATAGAAATTTTGAATATAGCTTTCTCCAATTTCAATTGCCAGAGCATTAACTTCCTTGCCTGCTTTCCCCATAGATGGGCCAATTGCAACAAAACTAACCAGGGCTGGCCTTGATTGATAAAGCATCGACTTATCAGATTTTTGCCTGTCTAGAATGTTTCCTGATTTATCGTATAAGGTCCATCCTGTCCTAACTACCAGGTCCACAATATTTGTTCTGGTGGTGCTCCCATCGTCATCTTCTTCGGTTTCAGTTTCAATTAAAAAATCAGTATCAAAATACTCTAAAACCAAGCAGCATATCAATATTTGCGCTATCACAAACACCCACAACTTCGCTGGCATTCATCTGAGGGGGAAAGTCTTTCTGAGCCGTACCTTTTTTCAAAGTGTCGATTAATACAATGTTGAAATACTCATTGCTATTGAACGAGTTTTCCAGGCTGGAGATGAGTTGCTGAACAGCAATAACATAAACCTCGTTTTTATTTTCCTTATTAAAAGAAAGGCTTGTATAATCATATTTGTTGATGAATCCTATCTTGTTTTGTTGATCCGGTATATCAATCTCCGGTGGGGTCGTAATTGTATAGGAAATATAGGTAGAACAGGAAAGGCATATAATGCTTAAGAATAGAAGAATTTTCAGTTTGAGAATGATTCTCATATTGGTTAAATAATTGTTCGAACACTATACAGTTCGAGAAATTATAAAAAGTCAAAACACCTTATCTATTAATCCGAAGTTAGTTATTTTTCCCGATTTGACGAATATTCATGGAAACTTTTCTTTTAAATTAAGTGCTCCTGAATATCGCTTCAATCTTAAGTAAATTCCTGGAAAAGCAGTAATTATGATTTTTCGAAACATTATTACTGTTAACGACGTAAACCTCTAGTAATGAATAAGCAAAACCAATATTAATAAAAATCAAATTTATGAAAACAGTAAAAATTTACTCAACTATTACATTAATGCTAACAGTACTTTTCAGTTTGACATCTAACAATGCTAAAGCGCAATTAAGAACGCCTAGTTCGGTAGGAAAATATGAAAAAGGTACAATAACTCTTGAAAATGGGGAAGAGATTAGTGGATATATATTTATGGATATGATGAATCCTCAAGAATTTCAAAAAAGGGTTAACCTGATTGACGAGAAAACCTATACGGCTTTCAGTGAAGGGGAAAATATAGATAAAGACGTTGTGGTGTATGATGCCAACGACTTGCAAAGTTTTACACTTGAAAACGGTAAAAAATTCAAAAAGGCAAAATATGTCAATCTATTTGCTAAAAGAAAACAAGACAAGATTCCTAAAAATCTTATGTTAGAAGTTGTTACTGAAGGAAAGATTACCGTTTATAAAAAGTATCACCACACCCAAGGTATAGTTTCTCCCTACTTACCTGACCGTACTGAAGTTAATGATGCTGAATATGTCAAATGGCAGGAAAACAACTTTGAGATTCTTTCCCAGAAAGAAGGAGAGGAGGCGAAAAATATGTCTACAATCAATTTAAAGTCTCTTGTTGGTGATAATAAAACCGTTTTAACTAATTATGCTAAAGACAAATATGGTTTTAGAACCTTTTTTACTAAAGGACCCGTCTTTGAATCCAGCTTCCAACTAGATGCTTTAGAGGCTTTCACCAAAATGGTCGAAGATTATAATAAATAGCATTAGCTATAATTTATTACATTATCACAGGAGACGACCATAAAAGGTCGTCTCTACTTGTTTTATGAAAACAAGAAGTTCTATTAATTCAGATTAACCTACCTTATACCATTTCCTTAATGAGCTTACTGTGAGGTTTTATATTCTTTGAAAACATTAACAATACCATTGATAAAGATGGATAAAAAAAGCCGCTAACAATTGCTAAGATCCATATTTGCTCGTGCCTTTCAAAAACGTATCTTAACAAAGCCGTTATGTTTGTATCGATGTCTTAGCATGGGAACCTAAAGTCGCTGTTGGAGGTCTGGGAAATGCTGGAATACGGACATATATTAACATGGACCTTTTTAATAAGGATGCCAAAAAAGTCTTTAAACTTGACGAATATGCAACCTCTAAAAAGAGTGTAGCACTTGTTTCGGGAGCACCAGTTATGAATTATGATAAATTAATGCCGATGTGCGAGAATGCAACTGAGAGGCTGCTTGAAGATCGGAATAAGAAATTACCCAAGATCATAAAGAAGGTAGATAAGAATCTTTAACAGAATTTATATCAAAAAAAGTTGAAGAAGTTTTGGGTTAAAAGTTTAGGACTCGAAACTTCTTCAATTAATCTAAAGGATAATAAAATCCACTATAATACTCAATTAGGCGATAAATTTATATCCTACACCCCTAACACTAATTATATGTTTTGGCTTTGAAGGATCTTCCTCAAGCTTTTTTCTCAGATCGAGTATGAAATTATCCACCGTCCGTGTGGTAGGCATAACATTATAACCCCAGACTTCATTGAGCATATCATGCCGGTGCAGAACTTTCCCCTTATTTTGAATAAAATATTCCATTATGGCAAATTCTTTGCTGGATAGATTAACCTCTTTTCCATAGAAAAAAGCCTGGTATTTCTTGAAATCCAAAATAACATTGCCAAAAGAATATTTTTCCAATGCATCTTGATCTTGTTTAGATCTTCTGAAAACTGCCCTGATTCGTGCAAGCAATTCCGGAATGCTAAATGGTTTGGTTAGATAATCGTCAGCACCCAGGTCAAGGCCTCCAACTTTGTCCATTTCTGATCCACGGGCTGTGATCATTATTATTGGCAGATCCGGTTTTTCCTTTTTTATTTTCCTGCAAATTTCAAAACCGTTTATTCCGGGTAACATAATATCCAATAAAATCAGGTCTGTACTACTTCCCCGTGCAGTATTCAACCCATTATCGCCATTGGTTTCAGTAAGTACCGAATATCCTTCATATTCCAGGTTGTCTTTTAATCCACGCAGAATACTTACATCGTCTTCTATAATTAGTATAGTTTTCACCCGGTTTCTTTTTGCTGATCTAAAATTATCGAAAATTTACTTCCTTTCCCAATTTCACTGTCTACTATTATTTTACCTTTATGACCCTCAACAATTTCTTTAACCACAGTTAGTCCAAGTCCGGTTCCGCTTATACTTTCTTTATGATTAATCCGGTAAAATTTCTCAAAAATTTGCGATAACTTGCTTTCAGGAATCCCAATTCCACTGTCTTCAATTTCAATATATATTTTATCGGTGTTTAAATACAACCTTGTGGTTATCTTTTTAGTTTGAGGAGAATATTTGATGGCATTGTTCAGTAAATTTTCAAAAACCTGCTTCATTTTTTCCGGATCAACTTTGGCTGAAACTTGGTTATTAAGTTCTGCAACCACTTCAAATCCTTCTTTTTGAAACCAGTAATCCAATTCACCAATTGCAGCTTTTACTAGAGAAGCCAAATTTGTGTTAATAAAACGATAATCCGACTTTCCTTTTTCCAATTTAGAAAATTCAAGAATATTATTAATCATTCGTTTTAACCGGTCGCTTTCTTTTAATATTATGGACAGATAATCATCCTTATCTGAATCTTTTTTTACTCGTTTTAAAAGAATAGATTCGGCAAACATTGATATGGAGGTAAGCGGAGTTTTAAGTTCGTGGGTTACATTCGAAATAAAATCGGATTGCAATTGTGCCAGATGTTTTTCCCGTGCAATATCGCGAACAATTAAAACTACTCCCAAAACCATGGCCACCAAAAGCAAAACCGTGGAAATTCCGTAAATCCAGCTTCTTCGTTGAATCAAATCTTTTATCAGGTTTTCATCGCTAAGTTTTATTTGCATCATTTGTTCCGGAAAAAAAGGATTCAATTGAGACGAGAAAATTAAGTTTTGCCCGTTGGCATTAGAGTTATAACCGGTTGGAAATTCAATATTATAATCAAATTCGAATCCATTTTGCAAATCTGAATGAAGAGCAGTTTCCAAAAGTTTTTTCCGGTTAATTAAAAAACCGGCCGGAGTTGTAAATTCAGTATTGATAAAAAAACATTCCTGATCATTTTCCGCCACCAGGTTTATTATTTTAAAACCGTTTACTGTGTGTAACCGGTTATTAATTCCTTCGTTTTCAATAAATTTTGGCAGTTCATCTTTGAAATCATTTATAAAATCAAGTTGATTTCTGATGTTATTTGCCAGTTGAATGATTTGTGATTTTTTTTTCAGGATTATTCAATGTCATTTCCTGCACCGATTCAACAATCTGCGTTACTATTTCTTCCGTGTTGAAATTCATAGGTACTATCCCATTTTCCATCTGTTTCAAACAGAATTCATAAACTGGAAGTTGTTTTTCAAAACCGTCTTCTGTAATTTTTATCAACTGGGGCAAAGCATAATAAATATATGGAATTCCATTCTCATCGGTAACAGAAAAATAGTTTAAAACTATGGTATTGTAATGCTGAATTGCATTTTCGAATTCTTTTAATTTTACAGAAATCCGGCCAAAAGCATTTAATGCTTTTACCGAATCAGTTGCTCCAGCTGAAACATGTAGACACATTAAATAGTTTTTCATTGCTGCTTTTAAATTGTTTTCAGCAAATTCGGCTTTTTCTCCTTCTCTAAAAGCTGATTTAAACCGATTGGAAAATTTTGGTTTGATAAGATTATCTGAAATTCCAGTAAAGTTAGGATACAAAAAATCGCCGTTGTTTTTAAGAATAAAAGGCTGGATTATAAAATCATATTCAGCAGCTTTTTTAACCAGCGAATCCTTTAACAAATCGGGCGGATTAATTTCATTGATAAAACCGGCAGTTACATTTTCTATTTGTTTTTGAAGAGCTTCTGAAAACCGCACAGAAAGTTCCCGCTGTTCTTCCAGTATTCGTTTTTCAGTCAATACTTTCTGGTTCGAAATATTGTTAATACTGAACCAGGTTAAAATACTTCCCGAAAGTATTACGACAAGAATAAAAACAACAGAAAGTCGTGAAGCCGGTTTTAATTTTTGGTTCATGAAAAATCCTGTTTCCTACATTTTTAGCGTTCTGAGTTACCAGTGTTTTATATTACAGATGAAGGGGAATCCGATTTTCAAATAAATACCCCTTTTTTCATCGATTTATTATTTTCCATTCACTTTATTCATTTTGACTGTAAATTTTTTCAAGTTCCTGTGCCAGGTTTTCAATTACCCTGATTTCTGTTTCCTTTTCAAAAATAGAAAGCGCGATTTGGTTTCCATTTGGATGAACATTTACACCTGCTATTCGATTCCTTGATTTCAATATTTCTTCAGGTTCACCAGTTTCATTAGGAATCCTCCATAATATTGATCCACCCTCCATATTAGCAACTGAAAAATAAATATATTTCCCGTCAGGAGATAAAGAAAGTTTTTTAAACATTAATGGAGTAAGGTGAGTATTAAACTTAGCTAATATCCTACTTTCTCCTCCGTCTAAAGGAATACTTTTCAGATATTTTACAGTATCATTGACCTGAATGTCAAAAATCAGATTATTTCCATCAAACGACCTTCTAAGTATTGTCCTTCCAAGATTTTCATCAGAATAAATAATATTTTCCTCTCTGGTGGAAATTTTATGCTTTATGATCTGATTATTGGATGTGTAAAAAATGTATTCTCCATTTCCCCCCCATTCATTACTATACGATCGTGAAACATCCTCCTTAACTTTTATTTCGGATACATTTCCTGTTTCAATATCAACTGAATATATTGCTCCTTTATAGTTTTCTTCTCCAGATCTTTTTTCTTCATATCCATGTGTTAAAACTAGTTTATTGTCAGGTGAAAGCCGTGGTGGTCCAAATACAAGTATTTCATTTGATAAAATTTGTTTATCACCGGTTCCGGGATTTAAAATGCACAACTTATAATACTGTCTTTTATTTGGTTTTCGGTTAAATTCAATACAAAGGATTGTTTCTTTTCCTGGGAGCCAGCAAACGTCTCCCACAGATCCTAATAAAGGTGTACGTAAATTCATAGAAATCTTTCCGGAATTTTGATCAAAAGGAACAATATATGAATTAAACTTGCGCAATGTGGTACTGTAGTATAAAGTTCCATTATCAGTAAATCCCCTTGGATCAATATCTCCAACATTTGTTAAAATCCGTTTGGGTTCATAAATAGATTTTTTACCTGAAGTATTTATAGCCCAAACATCCGAAGTACCCGACCGGTCGCTTACAAAAAGTAGTTCATCCCTGTGAGGCAACCACCCAAGCACCCTGTCGTTAGCAGGATGATTGATAAGTTGCAGTTCTTCCTTTCCATCAATCGATATCAGGTTAATATCGAAATTTCCATTATTATTCGTTTTCTGATAATCAAAAGCAAGATATTTTTCACCCGGAGATAAAGAAACATTTGACATAAATGAATCTTCAAATTTTTTCAATAGCTTCATTTCTCCACTATTAATGTTGAAACTGGATAAATTAGATTCGAATAGCTTATCAATTACATTAAACCTCTGAACAATAAGTTTTTGTTTATCAGAAAACCATAGAGCCGGATATATTTCCCCATCTTTGGATGATGAAATTATTTTAGATAATTTGTTTGTAAGATCAATTAGTTTCAGTTCTGATGTTTTATTATTATACCATTGGTAAGCAATCTGTTTCCCATCAGGAGAAATAACATTTAAATCGGCAAATTGATATGGTTCTTCCCACGTTCCATCATTAGTTACACGCTCATTTTCCCCGGTTACTAAATTTCTTAAAGCAACATCACCAGTTTCCCAATCAACTATCGAAAGGTATTTTCCATCAGAAGAAATACTTCCGCAATCATCAACTTCTGATCCTGTCCAAATCTGTTTAATTACAATTCCTTCAGATTCTTTTGTAGCCAGTATCTCACTATCTTCAACAGGTAGAAAATTTTCTATTAGCCAAACTTGTGGTTGTTTATATGATGAGCCCTCGTTGCTATAGACAAGATGTTTCCCATCGGGATGGGCGCTAATTTGCCAGATATAGGTTAAATCCAATCCCAAGGCTTTAGGTTCACTTCCATCTACCGGAATTTGCCAAATATCCCAAATTTGGTCTTTTTTAGGTTCAATGAACTTTGATATATAAATATATTTCCCATCAGCACTCCAACAATGAAAAATGTGGCTATTGTCGCCTTGGTCCCAACTGTGTATTTCTTGAATTTCCCCACCTGATGAAGGAATAATTTTTAGTGACCGATTTCTATCACGCCCCATAAATGCGAGCCACTTACCATCAGCAGAACGGGAGAAACTAGTTACTTCCCTCCAGGTTCCTTCCGTAAGTATCAACTTTTTATCTGTTTCAATATTATGTTTTACAAGTTTGAAGTTGCCATTACCATCATTGAGAATCAGGAAAACAGATTTTCCGTCCAAGCTCCATTCATGACCATTAAGTGATTGATTTATACCCTTATAAACGCTGCTTGCTATTCCTGTTTCGATGTCAACATTATAGAGCCCCATTGTATGATCTGCTTCCCAATTAACTACCAGGATCGAACTGTTATCCGGTGACCATTTTGGAAAACCAAAATTTGAAATTTCCGGTCTTACTTCCCTTATGCTTCCATCCTTCTGAGATTGTATACATATGATGTTGCCAACAGGTCGGAATGTTTGCCGGGCATTAAAGGGAAATCTTCGTGAAACAAAAGCAAGGTATTTGCCATCTGAAGAATAGTCAGGTGTTCCATTTGCACCAATAAAATTGCCAACTTTTTCAGATGGAGGATTTACAACTTCACAGGTTTCTGGATTGATCTCGGTTTCATAAACGTCAGTTTTTGATGGGAAATGGCAATATACAAATGCTCCTTTCTCAGTAAATCCCAACCCTTTAAGGTATGGATGTTCACTGGTTTTTATAAGAACCGGAATACCATTAGTTTTTCCGTTTTCAAATCCAATCGACCAAAATCCCAATTGCCCCGAACGGCTACTTGCAAAAAGTAATTCTTTGCCATTGGGTGACAATCCAAGTACAAAATCATTGGCCTGATGTTTAATAAGTGGTGTTTCGCTATTTTTATCAATTGAAAATAAATAAATATCATGATTAGGTGATTCCAGTTTAGGAGGATAATCATATATGATGCTAGCTCCGTCGCTAGTAAACTTAAGGTTCTCAACAAAACCCGCAAAAGGGAATTCCTTAATAATCCTGATATTTCCATCAGAAAGAGAAATGAGGGCGATTTGTGTTTTATTAGTGTTAATTTCTATAGTTGCCAGAATTGTGTTTCCATCATTTGAAAGGTCATATACTTCAAGCCACTTTTGATTTCCTTCAATTTTAGTAATGGTTTTTGATTCGGAATGGTTTAATCCTATAGTACGTAATTCACTCAATTCAGGTGAAACAAAAACGGAATAATAAATACTTTTGCTATCGCTGGACCATCTGGGTGAAAATGTAAATTGATCATAATTGCTTCCCTGTCCAGGATTTAGATTTGTTAACTTTCTTTTTTTTCCTGTTTCAATTTCATAAATAGCCAGATCCCCTGTATCCCAATCGTTGTAAGATAAATATTTTCCATCAGGTGAAATTTCGCCACTATCATCAATATCCTGGCCTTCCCATATTTTTTTATTGGTCATAACTTCAGGAACACTCTCTGCCATCTTATTTTTTGATTGCAAAAGTGTAAGACTGGATAGCCTTTCCTTGGCAATAGCGACTTCATTTTTTTGTCCCGGAAAATTATTTACCAGTTTTTGATAAGCTTTGGTGGCTTCTTCTTTTCCCATTTTTTCGTAACACATACCAATATGCAACAATGCTTTTGCTTGTATAGATTTATCGGCATTTGAATTCTCTGCTATCTGATTATATAGGTCGATTGCATCCTGCAATGCGCCTTCCCCTTCCTCTTTCATCAGGCCTTTTTGATAAAGTTGTTCGGGAGTCTGAGAATAGGACGGCGTAAGAATGCCAGCTCCAAATATAATGAGCGCAACAAGCAGCTTAATAACAGCTAAAGTTTTCATGTTTAGTACCTCCAAATTTTAGTTAATATTTTTAACCCAAACTTAGCTTAGAATAGGAGGTCAAGTGTCACAAGTTTGTACAAGTTATGTAAAAATTGTGTCATGGAGAAATAAATGCCAGCTTAAAAAATGATTTGGCAATAATTATAATTTGTGAAAGCTGGCTGATATTATTGAAGCAGGAATAGATTATCGCGATGATACAGGCTTCAATACATATTCTTTTTATCAGCCCTTCAAATAAGGAAATGAGAATTCGATTTTTTCAACCTCTTCGTTGCGTCTAAAAATCATTGAGCTGGTTTCCTTATCAATTACATTCCCATTTATCTCTTCTTTTAGAAGCATCTTTTAAGGATACACGTTATATGTTCTTTGTCTGATTTGGTATATATTACCGGAACCTGGCAAAAAGTAAATCCAAGTTGTCCTTTTTGTAATTCAATTACCCTCTTCTTACCATCTAAACCATAATATTCGAAGTTTTCTTTATTTTTAATGAATTCCTTCTGGTTTATCATTGAGGTTTCAAAAACTATTTCACCATTTTTTATATGAATTCCCAATTCAGCCATTCTGGCCAGGATGTCTTCCTTAACCTGACCTGTCATTCCGGGTTGCTGAGCTCCGGCATGGGCTGGAGTATGGGAATATGCATCAATGGGAAAGGCACCATAAAGCTCCGGTGATTTGTGTAAACCTATACCTTCTTTTATTTCAAAATAGTGGTCTTTAAGTTGGTTTTGCATGTCTTCCTCAACTCCTTCTTCTACACTCTGAAAGTATATTTCCTGAACGGCCAGCATTAGTTTTGAGACCATATGCCAGTAAATGCTACCCAAACCTTCAAAAGCGAAAAAGGTACCAGACCGCCCAGTAAATGACTGGTGATCAAACATTTTTTCATAGATTCCGGCAATATTTTCTCTTTCCTTTTCAACCAGGTCTCCATACTTTTCACCCTCCAGATTATCAAGTGCTTCTGATAATATTTCAGCATTTCTGAAGCTACTATTAAAATGATAAGTGCCTCTTTCATCAACTTTTATTATGGATCTGTCCTTATTGTCTATTAGTGCCTGTAATAAGTTAGAACTTCCAACATCTTCATTTGAAATAATATTCTTTTCAGTAAACAAGGGTAAGGTTCTATCTGGATAAAGAATGTAGCTGTACTGATCCTTCCTGAATAATTTACTTTTCTTCAATGCATCTAAAACACTAAGACTTTCCTTTGCAGATAAATATCCTGAACTAAGCACTGCTACCTGGCCTTCCAGCATTTCATATAAGTGCCGGACTTTTATCTCATTTTTGGTAAAAGTAACCAGATTGTAAGCATGGTAAAGACCATCACTACGCCTATTGGCCTGAATAGTTTGATCGAGATATTTTAGGCCTATTTCAGTGAATTCTACCAGTTCACTGGTTGATATTTTCTTTTTGTTTTTTGTAAAAGAATGATCGTAAATTTTGTTTCTATATTGACTTCCAGCTTCTCCTAATATATCTGTTATGATACGCCTGTCGGCATCTGAAAATCCTTTTTCTAAGAGTGTTTCATGTTTGATAAAGCAATTAAGCATTGAATCAAACAAGGATTTTACTTCTTCAGCTATTAAATAATTTTGCTCGGGAATATCTTTGAAAATGTCAGACCAGAATTTCAGAGATCGCCTCATATAGTAGAGAGTAACCATGGATACACCATTGCCCACCAGTGCATTATTGGCATCGTTCCACTCCGGACGTTGGGTATTTAGCCAAATTCCTGCCTCAGGAATAAAGTTGCTTAGTTTTGCAAGCAAGGATGTCAGGATTTTCTCAGTAAGGTTGGCTTTATGTAACTGATTATTGTCATCAAGTAGCAATTTTCCGTCGGCACCCAGTTGCTCAGTAATTTTATCTATTTTGCTATTTTGTTCATAATCAAATACTATGGTATCCTGAGGAGATTCAACCATTTGATTGTATGATTTAATCCGGTAGGGAACATTGGCATAAACAAACATTTCTTTGCCAAGGAATTCCTGTAAGCTTGCCAGGATGGAATTTATTTGAGCTCTCCAGCAGTTTTTGCAGATAGATTATTTGATGATCGCCCCAATAACCAATAAATGCCCATGGATCATCCGGATCAGGCCTTTCCCAGTCGATGCCATTTTTTGTAATCCGGTAGGGATTATATCCATCAGCTGTGGTAGCATTTACAAATTTGCATATCATCTGTTCGGTAAATTCCGGAAATGAAAATGCCAGCGCTTCCCAGTTTTGAAAAATATCCCGCCAGTTACCCTGATAATCCGATTTTATACTGCCGTCAGGATTTTGAACCTCAATTGAAAACTGGTTCCACGGGTCGACTCGGATCACCATGCCTTCTGCTAAAAGTAAGTGGCAGGTATTCATAACAGATTCTTTCAATATCAGAATCTTCCGTTTTCTCAGCTCTTTTGATCAAGTCATTACTTAAAATACAATCAGGCAATTCCTCTAACCAATCAGTGGCTTCTTGAAAGAGTTTTTTATTGGTTTGCTGAAAAAATTTAGCAAAATCCTTTTTGTCAATAGTATAGTTGTCAATAAAAGTTCCTCCACGCATGAGATTGAAAAGCGTATTGGCATAGTGACGTGTACAATCTAATTCTTCATTACTTAATTGCAAGCCATCGGCATTGGCTACCAGGTTTTCTAATTTTAAGGTATCCAAATGAATATCTTCAAAGACAATTTTTAAGGGATCATTATTGTCCGATAAAAAATGATTAAGATTTGCTACTTCGGTACTGTCCTGGTTGATTTCAGCAACAACCATCCATTCTTTAGATTCATTGGCTTCAAGATTAAAAGATTCATTGATAAAATAGGCCCCACGTGATGCCCTGATCTCCGTTTCCGGATGAATAGATATGCCTTTTTGAAAGTTCTCTGTCTGTCTTTCTGAGATTAAGATTTTAGAATTTTTCAACCCACTTGACCAAACAGTTGTTGCTTTGAGTGATTCGCTGGGCTCGGCTCTGTCAACCGGTATGGAGCTAAGTGAGAAAATTCCAAGATTTGTTTCCGGAATCAGTTCATTCTTTTTGTATGCATCCAGAAGATTACTGAGATTATTCTGAAAATTGTAATCAAATCCAAAAGGGAGAATATTTCGAATTCCATCCAGTATTTCAACAGAAATGGATTTATCTGAATTGTTTAAAATACTGGATTTCTTAATGAACCCATATTTGTTACTGAAATACCAGCCATATTTAAAAGTAATTTCCAGATCGAGATTGATTTCCTCAAAAACTATTTTGTTGCCATATACACTTTTATAAATATTCCGCTCCGATTTATAAACTCCCTCATTTTTCTTCGAAAAAGGTTCCCATAAATAAACCTTAGAATTTTTCTTTACCAGTACCTGTGTTTTACTACCAGCACTATCAACTGAATCATGAATTTTGTCAACGCAATAGTACGGAAATAGAGCATTATCCCTGTTTTTACGACCTGCAGTTAAAGACCCATTGCTGGAAATAAACATCCATTGATCTGAAATACTCACAATGGTCATGAAAAAATCCGACATTTGATCGTAGTTGTTGATTTTGTAGAATTTTTCCCCATCAATGTGCACAAATTCGCCTTTTACTTCCTTTTGCTCAGAAATTAAAGGTGTATTTCCCAGATAAATATTTTCCATGTTCTTTATGATTGAATGTCAGACTGAGACTTCGATGGGTGAAGTCTCTAGATCGAACGCCTGTCGAAGTGTGACACTTGATTTCAGTTATTTTGTTTTCAATTGTAAAACAGGCGTATTATAATTTGTGATTTTCTACGTCAAATTATTCCCCGGTTATAAGAATTGGAATATTTGCAGTAGCTGCATTACCAGCCTCATCATATACATAAACAAACAAGCGATATGCTCCTGGTTCCGGGGCCTGTATTTCCAATTTACTGCCGGCCTCTTTGTGGAAAATGGTCCCAGGACGTGACTCAAAATCACCTCCCCAGCCCAGATCAGTACTTTCCGGTATTATTTCCCAGGTAAAGGATAGTTCATCTTCATCATAATTTTTGAAATATACTTCTGCATGCATGACATCCGATTTAGAAATTCTTATATCATCAAAAGCTGATTTATTATCTATTCTAAAGGAATCTATGGTAGGGCAGCGATTTTCGGGCCATTCCCCGTTCCATATAAAATGCATGGCATCAACTGTCTCAGTTTTTGCACCATTTTCAAGGAACATCCCATACCAGGTTGGGGTGCGTTCCTGTTTTTGTCCCCATAAAAACACATACGATCCCATACAATTTTCCTTATCCGCCTCAATAGCCAACTTATACCTGTCGATAAATGCGGTAGCTTTTTCCTGGCTTGTTTGCTCAATGGCTACATCCCATTCTGTTCTTGCAACTTCCCAGTGGCCCGTTGCTCCCCACTCGGTAACCAGATAAGGCCCTTCCCAGCCGGCATCAGAAATTCGTTGCTGTAGATTAACAATGTCACCATACATTTGAATGCAGATAAAATCAATGTCGGTGCAATGCTCTTTTATATAGTCGATTTCTCTTTTGCCAATTCCTGCCATGGTTGTGGTGGTAACATGATTCGGGTCAATTTCATGAATCATTTTTGAAATGTCGTTCACAGCATCATAAACCCTGAGGTTTTCAGCACCCAGGTTTAATTCATTACCTATAGCCCATCCCAGTAGAGCAGGATGGTCTTTAAGTCTTTCAACTTCACCTTTTAAATAATCAAATTGCTTTTTAACTGTAAGGCTATCATTATAGTTGAACTCATGCCTTTCACGTCCTACCTCAAGCCCCATTAATACCATCAGGCCATAATTGTGAGCCTCATCCAGAATTTCAACAGCATCCTGCTGTCCATTCTCGGTTCTCCATGTTCTGAATGAGTTTCCACCGTTTTCTGCCAGGGCCTTGATATCTCCAAATTCCAGACCTGCACCCTTAACAAAGAATTCTTCGCCATTTACATAAAGTCTGTATTGATTTTCTGCATTTTTTTTCATTTCCACTTTTTTAGGACCATTTTCATCCCCTGTATTAATGACGCATGAAGAGAGAATGAAAACTCCCATTGCGATTAGAAAAAACAGTTTTATAGTTGACATAGTTGGTTTTTTAAAATGAAGTTTAAATGGAATATCTTATAATTAGTTTGTTCCACAAAGGTAAATCTTGAGCAATCGCTACTCCTTCACAAGTATTTTTTCAAGTTCTTCAAGTGATTTACCTTTGGTTTCAGGCAAATAAATCAGAATGAAAACTAATCCCATTGCCCCAAATAAGCCGTAGATGAAAAATGTACCTGCATTTCCAATATTTGCCAGTTCCCAGGGCAATAGCAACTGAACTAAGAAGCTAACTCCTGAATTGATAAAACCGGCAAAGGAAATGGCCAGGCCTCGCAGCCTGTTGGGAAATAGTTCTGAGAACAGGATCCACATTACAGGACCCAGTGAAACGGCAAAGGAAGCTACAAATCCTATGATTCCGATAAGTACGAGCCAGGGATTTATAGTGATTGCTTTTGAAATGATGGTGCCCTGATTTTTAGCTGCTACCTGTTCACCAAGAACATCGGTAAGTGCTCTTTTAAATTCGATATCTTTTGTATAATTGATTCCTTCGAGTTGGTCGAGTGCTTCACAACCCTCAATTTGCGATAATTCAATAATAGCTTCCTTATCTAATTGATATTCTGCATTTTTAAAGGTGCCAGCCAGCAGTAACATAAAAATAACAATTCCCGCAATGCCAAAGGATAAAAGTGGTTTTCGGCCTAACCTGTCAACAAACATAATGGCCACAACGGTGAAAACTAAATTGGTAAGACCAATAATTATTGCTTGAACAAAAGAGGCATCTGTTCCAATCCCTGTTTGCTCAAATATCATTGGTGCATAAAAGAATACCGAGTTTATTCCGGTTATCTGCTGCAGAATTGCAACGACAATCCCAATGGTCATAACAAGCTTTAAGGCCGGTTTAAATAACTCGCGTAAGGGTACTTTCTCCTTATTCTTGTCTTTATTAATGCTTTCCTGAATACTAACAAACTCTGTCTTTGCTTCCTCCTCACTACTCATGCGCCCCATAATTTCTAATGCCTCATCGTTTCTACCTTTCATGGCCAACCAACGAGGGCTCTCAGGAACAAAAAACAGAAATACGAAATATAAAATAGCAGGTAGTGATTCCAAACCCAGCATCCAGCGCCAGTTATACTCTTTAAACATTAAACTTTGTGCCCAGGAAGCATCTGATTTCCCCAATTGTAAGATCAAATAGTTGGTGAAAAATGCCACCGAAATACCCAGAACAATATTCAATTGGTTGAACGACACCATTCGGCCTCTCATTTTTGGGGGAGCTATTTCAGCAATGTACATCGGGGCTGTAATAAGTGCAGCACCTACACCAAAGCCACCAACCATACGGGCAATGATCAGGCTTATAAAATTGGGTGCCATCGCTGAAAACAAAGCAGAGATAAAAAATAGTATCGATGCATACACCAGTACTTTTTTTCGTCCGATTTTATCTGACAAAGGCCCTGAAATTGCCATGGCCAGAGTGGCTGTTAGGGTAAGGCAACTCACGGCCCAGCCCAGTTGGAGTTTTGTTAAGGCAAATTCGGGTTCAATGAAGCCAACTACTCCGGAGATTACCGAGGCATCAAAACCCATTAAAAATCCACCCAGTGCTACTATTAGGGCTACTCCGAAAGAATACAATTTTGATTTTTGATTTGCCATAACTTTAATTTTTTATCTAAATTCTTTTTAAATTTTCAATCAGGCATTATTATTACCTGGTTATTAAGTGACTGGATTATTTTTTTTGACAAAAATCAAAGGTAAAAATATTAATAGGAGATAAAATAAACCAATAAATTTTTTTTGAATAAGATTTCCAATGAATTGAAAGGAACTATTGCTTTTCAGGATTTTCTTAGGGTTTAGTCTCTTTAGAATTATGGACTAAAGTCCGTTGGTATTAGTTAGTATATGATAAACTCCAGGCTTAAGCCTGGAGTTACAGAATCCTTGTTTTCACAGTCACACTGAGCCTTCGGCGTGAGCTCAGCTGAACGTTAGACGAATATGTGACATGGAATAGTAGACTTCCCTGTCTGCTTTTAGATTTGGAGTTTATTTATTTATTTGGTTTTTTACAAGAAAGAATGGGGTGAACTAACCTGTCTGCCAGGTTTTTAGACCTAATGTCGGTATTAGTCCCCATTCTTTCTCATTGTTGCCAAGAACCATTTAGAATTTTAGGTTTTTAGGCCTAATAAAAGTTTTAGTTTAAGCAACTTAAATGTAAAGTTATGAATTTTAAAGAAACTATCGGAATCGATGTGAGCAAATCCACTATCGATGTTCGCTTACACTGCAAAAATCTCATAAACGAATTTGCGAACAATCAATCTGGTTATAAACGATTAATTCAATGGGTATTATCCAGTACCAAACTTAAGAAGGATACTGTTTTGTTTGCTTTTGAGCACACTGGTTTGTATTCTTATCGTTTAAGCGTGTATCTGTCGGAACATAACTTCAGGTATATTTTGATACCTGGACTGGAGCTACGTCGGTCTATGGGCATTGCAAGAGGCAAGGATGATCAAATTGATGCGGGTAAAATTGCTTTGTATGCCTATAGAAGGAAGGATGAGATAACTCCATATGAGCTCCCTTCGAACGAAATTACAAAGATTAAGCGTCTTCTTTCTTTGCGAGAAAGACTGGTCAAGCAAAAAGCAGGATACGAAGTCACCTTAAAGGAGAATAAGCAGTTTATTAGGAAAAATGATAATCTGGTATTATTTAAGGTATTGGAGAAAATGATTGTTGAGCTTAAAAAGCAAATAGACATCCTTAATCAAGAGTTAAGCAATCATATCTCTAATGATGATCATCTGAAAAAGATATATGAACTAATCACAAGTATCAAAGGGATCGGACCACAGACAGCCTTGTTTATGATTGCATTCACCAATGGATTTACTCGTTTTGAGAATTGGAGAAAATTTGCATGTTACTCTGGAATAGCTCCATTTCCGCATCAGTCAGGAATAAGTATTAAAGGCCGAACAAAGGTTAGTCACTTAGCAAATAAGAAAATGAAATCATTGCTAAGTTCCTATGCATCAACTGCTATACTTTGTAATCCAGAGATGAAGCAATATTATGAGCGAAGATTAGCAGAAGGGAAAAACAAAATGTGTGTTCTAAACAATATAAGAAACAAGCTATTAGCTAGGATCTTTGCTGTAATAAATAGAGGCACTCCTTATGTGAATACTCTGGGTTATATTAATTAGTTAATAAAAGAGTTGGAAAATCCTTAGAATACCGACAGGCAGGGATAAGCTCAGTCTGACTCTCATTATTTAATTACAATTAATTTCTGAACGCTGATAATTCCATTCGATTCAAGGTGCAAGAAATAAGTTCCTGCCGCAATATCCTGTGCGTTCCATACTCTGGAATGTTCGCCCTCATTTAGTTCTGTATCCACCAGTTTTTTAACCACCTCCCCTGAAAGGTTATAGACCATAAGGTTTACATGACCTCGTTTTGGTATTTTAAAATCAATACGGGTTTCTTCATTAAGTGGATTTGGATAGCAGGGATAGAGTTGGAAGTTTTCAATTTCCTCTTGCGTAAATATTCCAGTTCCTGATCCCCCATCTGTAAGCAGTTTTAGGGTCCATCCATTAAGAACCTCAGTGGAGCTTTTTAATCCTGATCCAGAATAATATACTATACGGAGCGTCCAATCTCCTTTAGGATCTGACCCATTAAAGGCTCGAAGCAGTTCCTCAGGTTTATATAATCCAGTGAAAGTTCCACTTCCTGCAGAAATTGGAACAGTTGCTCCATCCGAGAAAGTGGTATTAATGAAGCCTGTTGCAGGATTTTGAGGTTTATCTACAAGTTTTACCGAAATATCACCGTGTTCCAGGTAAATTTCCAGTTTATCCACCTCAGAATGGAGCAATTCATTGATTGTAATCGTTACACCAAATAAGTTTCCTTCAAGGTCATTTGCGCTCATTACATCAATATTATCAGAAGTGGTAACAAGTCCTAGTCCAAGCGCTAAATGAGAATTTTCCCATACTGAATATTCAGCACTATATCCCAGGTAGGCAAGGAATACCTGTTTCTGTGGAATATCATTAAAAATTGCTTTACCAGCAAAAAGATATCCAAAATTAGAGGTCAATATTCCATCTCTTGATGCACTATTCGTTTCATAGTCTTCTATCCAAATTAATTCCCCTGTTTCTGAATCCATTTTTGCTAAGAAAATCATATAGGTTCTATATACATTACTTCTTTGATAAAAGCCTGAAATTATTAGGTTTCCATCTTCCGCCAGACCAATTGCTGTTGAATAAGAGTTATCATATCCAAACTCTTTTTCCCATTCAATTGAACCATTTTCATCAATTTTAACAACATAAGATTTAGAAGGTGTAGAGCCAGCAAGATAGTAAAATCCCTCATTTTCAATTACATCTGATATAAAATCGCCACCATCCCCTCCAAGGGTATTTGTCCAAATTGTTTCATTGCCTATAGAATTTGTCTTCATTAAGAAGATATCGAAGTTGTTATTAATAAGGTTTCCGGCAAATAAATACTTATTATCAGTAGTGGCAGTTGCCCATAAACCATATGCTCCTTTATTTACTCCATCTATTTTGTAAATTACTGATATGAGGAAATCAGGTTCTAAATTATTACCACTAAGTTCCGCAAATAAGATTCTATCTTTATCGAAGCTAGCTTCATAATCAACGATTAGGCCAGTGATTACAAAAGTGTTGTTCTTACTTTTATTGATTTTATTTCCTTCAATGCGGTCAAAGTTGCCATGGGTTGAAATATATTTCCTGGATAAAGTACCATCAGGTAGTATTTCCATTATTAATAACTGGCTTTGTGCTCGTGGTGGAGTGTATGAAGCATCAGGTGGATGAGTGTGGTAACCAACAATGTAGAAATTGCCGTCATCAGTTTGTGCTATGGATAAGGCTTTTTCATCTGGTTGGAATTCACCTTCCGAGTCTACAGGGTAATCCTTGAACCATATAGTTTCCCCCTCTTTATTAACCTTCATAACAAAAACAGTATAATGAGAGGGATTAGTACCTACCTGGATCATTTTGTGACCGCAGATTATAGAACCATCAACAGTTTCCAGTATTTCTTCAGGTGTATAAGCGGCATTCTGTTCAGGATCAGAGGGGTATTGATAACCCCATTTTAACTCAGGTTCCTGGCTAAAAGAATTAAAAACAAAGTTGCTCAGAAGAAAAAGAGAAAATAGTGTTTTAAGTAGATTTTTTTTCATAGCTGGTTTATTTAAAGGTTCGGATGATTATGGTTTAATTGCATAAGTTACTTTATTTCCAATTAAAAACCAAAATTATTTGACCAATAAGCGAGTGTTTTATAACACTTTAGAGTAAATCTAATTAGTGAATTGTTTGTTTGTCCAAACCATATTGATCAATTTTTTAAAAACCTGTAACACAATTCGATTCTTTTATTTAATTTCATTCCCTAATTAAATTTCCAATCCTAAAACCAGAAATAATGAATAAGTTATTAGTCCTTTTAGTCTCGATTCTTATGTTTTCCTGCACAAGCCAACAGGAACCAAAAATCCCTGTGTATGGTTGGGTAAGCGGGCCAAGAAATGCTACCGACCAGGAAATACTTGATCAGTTTACCGATTTCAAAGAGAAAGGAATTGATGGTCTGATGTATTCAGGTGGTCATGACCCGAAACCTATAAAAGGGTGGGAAAAATTGCCAAAGAAGCAGGATTGGAGTTTCATGCCTGGGTTCCAACCATGGTTCAGGGAGAGAATCCTAAACTTAAAAAGGAATGGTATGGCGTAAATGGCCTTGGGGAGTCGGCCTTCGATAAACCAGCCTACGTGGATTATTATAAATTCCTGTGCCCGAATTACGAGGGAGTATATGAGTTCCTGGCTGAATTGTATGGTGGTATTGCTGCTGTTCCGGAAGTGGATGGAATTCACCTGGATTATATTCGTTTTCCCGATGTTATCCTGGCCCGTGGTTTATGGGATAAATATGGGCTGGTAATGGACAGGGAATATCCACAGTTTGATTATTGCTATTGTGATAAATGTGTGGCTGATTTCAAGGAAAAAACAGGCATTGATATTAAAGAAGTTGAGGATCCATCGCAGGTGGAGGAATGGAAACAATTTCGTTATGATTTGATTACAGACCTGGTGAACCGGCTTACGGTAATGGTTCATGCTGAGGGGAAAGAAATAAATGCAGCTGTATTTCCAGGTCCTAATTCAGTTGCAAAGAAGATTGTTCGCCAGGAATGGGATAAATGGAACCTGGATGCTTTTTACCCAATGAATTACAACGATTTTTACCTGGAAGGTCCGGCCTGGGTAGGTGAGGTTACAAATGAAGCTGTCACTGCCCTTGGAAACAGCAAACCTGTATACAGCGGACTATTTATTTGCCCGAATCCGGATAAAAAGGCTGGTGAAGCTGATCCTGAGAATCATGGACTGGTACCGGAAGAACTGGAAGAGGCCATAAGAGGATCGATGGAAAACGGTGCAGCCGGAATTTGCCTGTTTACCCCGGGAAGGATGACCGATGCGCATTGGGAAGCCTTTGATAGGGCTATTCATGCCGATTATGCGAAGAAATAGCTGATTTATTTGGGATGCGATGGAGATTAATAGGGATGTAATTAATCAATATCTGTTGTGCTATTGGATTTCATAACTACATGGAAGTCTATTACCCGGTCCACATTCGACTAATGCTCAGTGTGACCGTAATTATCATGTATTTAGGTTTCGATCGTACAAGCCGTTAATCAATATTAATCTCGATTGGTTTTGTATTCCATCCACTAACTTGAATCTTAAGATATTTCTATTCAAGATTGCACTGAGATCGATCAAATGGTTTTTTCTTCACCTGGAACAATGGATATATAATTATCAGAATAAAAAACCGGCAGTACTCTTTTGTTTGTATTTCGATCTATCACCGAAATTCGATTGAAGAAGGATACAGGGTTTTGAGAAGATGGATTTTTCAATTTCAAATTCAGTTGATGCTGAATGGATTTTTCAACGGAAAACTCAAGAGCCACACTTTTTATTTCCTGAAGCCCAGTATATTCTCCATCCTTATCAGGTAGCCAATAGAAATTCTCACTTAACAGTTTTTTATCCTTATCCATTAATTTCAATAATAGAAAGATACCTTTTTCTGATTTTAATGGAGACAATTTGCTTCCTATAGTTCCCATACTCCTGTGCACTTGTGGCATTGACAGAAACGTTTTCCTGGTAAATTAGTGATTCATTGCCTTGCATGTCATAGCAGAATACCTTAATCACAGGTCATTTTTATCTTCGAAAGTATTGTTGGTGATCATCACCTGTTCCTTTACCGGATCGAAAAGGATATGAAGTGCTTCACTGCCATGGTGCAAACCATACAATCCGGCATTTTGATCCAGGAAATGGTCATACATCTGTCCACGCATGGCTGTCCATGGATTTTGTGTTTTCCAGATGATCAGTCCTGTGTACCAATCCCACATATGAGAGGAGAAACCCTCGATAAGTGCCCGGTACTGGTTGTAATTTACCAGTTGTGCTATTTTTGCAAAATCAGGCCACATCCTTTGGTTCTCCATATTTATTGATATAATCGCCATAACCAATGTACTTATGATATCGCCAGAGGGGGTGAATACCACTCCATCGGGTTTTTGGTTCATCCTTTTCAGATTTATATTGTCCGGGAACTACCATTGCCTCTTCCGGCATAAAGCGGAGCAAACCCTCGTAATCCTGGAGTCCAACAGAGCCAACTTCTGAATTAAAAGGGAATGTTTTTCGCTCAAAGAATCGGTTGATAGGTTGAATGCTGTATGGGCCATCACCATTTCCACCAATTGAATTGAAAGACATGCTATCGGAGGTAGAGTTTTCTACAAACCAGCGTGTTCCATCAAGTAGATCCAAAGTGTCTTTTAAGGCGCTAAGGATATCATCCGGGGGACTCATTTCATTCCCTCCACACCAGAAAGCCAGGGAAGGGTGGTTTCGGATCATTTTTATCTGATCAGCTGCAGAAGCAAGAAATAAATGGTGATCATCGGGGTATTTTCGACGTGTTTCCTGATCCTCTTTTTTCTTCGGATCGTTCCACCGGCCATTCCCATCTCCGGAAATCCAGAAATCCTGCATAACCAGAAGGCCATATTTATCACATGCCTCATAAAATTCAGGTCGCTCTGTAATGGCTCCTCCCCATATACGAATACAGTTGAGGTTCATGTCTCTGTGCATCCTGATTTCGGCATCGTATCTTTCCGGTGAGAAACGCAACATTGCATCGGAAATGATCCAGTTTCCACCTTTTATAAATATTTTCTGACCATTTATTGAAACCTGCCGGCTTCTGGTATGAGAATTCCATTCCGTTCTGAGTTCTCTAATGCCGGTTTGCAAGGTTTCGGTATCAGAAATTGTCTCACCAAGTTTAAAGCTAAAGGTGAGATCGTATAAAGACTGCTCTCCATAACCATTCGGCCACCACAGCTTTGGATCTTCAATGCTTACAATTGGCAGGGAAACTGTTTTTTCCTCGAAAGGTAAAAGTTTAACCTTTTCACTCACCTTGTATTTCCCAATTTCAATAGCTGAGAATACCCATCAACAGGCTTATGAACTTGCATTCATCACTTCAATAGAAGACTCAACCAGACAGGGTTCCTGCGTTTTCCCCGGAAATCGAATGCCTGGCACTTTTGTAATAACATGCGGATTCTTAATATTTACCGGGCCTGTTTTTTCCAGCTCAACTTTATCCCATATTCCTGTATTTCTATCCCGAACTGGCTGTATCCAATCCCAACCTGCCACATATTGATGCATTACATTTTTAGCAATCATACCGTCACCAGCCTGACCACCATTTGGATTTCCAACAGGGTCGGGTGGCAGGACCAGAACAGCCAGTTTATTATCTTTGGGTTTTACAATATCTGTTATGCGATATGATTGCCTAAGGAACATTCCAAAATGGGTTTCTTTGTTTACCTTATGTCCATTCAAGAAGATTTCACAGCCGTAATTGACACCCCTGAAATGGAGCCACAATTGTTCATTCTTTTCTAAATCATCGAAATCAAATTCCTTATAAAACCAATAAGTGTAATGGTCCCTGCCAGTATCATAAATATCTTCAATATTTTGGTTGTTGAAGCCATAAAAAGGATCAGGGATTTTATTATTTTCCAGAAGAGTAGTCAATACAGTTCCGGGTACAACTGCCGGCAGCCAATTTTTTAGATCTGCTCCTTTGTCTGAAGTTAGTTGATAGCCAGATGCTTGAACCTCCTTAATATTTTTGCAGAACCAACCGCTATCCAGATTGGTTTTTTGCTGGCCAGAGACCAGTTGAAGGCTTACTGCCAGTGCTACTAATATGACCAGGAAATTCCTACTGGTTAAACAATAGTTTTGGATCTTGTTCAATCTATATTTTTTTAATCCTTTGATCAAATGTGCTTTAGCTATCTCAAATCAAGACTAAATGTTTCGATGCTATATTTTGGAATTACTATTTTGGCTACAGGAACAGGATTTTCTTCAATGATATTGGTTTTATTTATTGCCCCAATATCGAAGAACGATTTTAATTGAACATTGGTTTGCTGGCCTTCTGAATCATACATCCGAATTACAAAATCCTCCGAGTCTTCCGCTTTCTTTATAGCAGTGACTATTACATTTTCTTTGTCTACAGAGAAAAAGCTAAGTTTTTCTGATAAAGTGGCGTTGACTGATTTCTCAGGATTTACCACAACATGAATTGGCTCGTTGTGCTGCTTTGCAATGAGCATCCCTGATATGTCGCTACTGCTGTTTGAAGTCAGAATGTTGTGATAATAGTGATCACCACCCTGTGAATATTCATTTCCTTCCCAGTGACAGGAAGTTCGGCTGGCAAGCAAAAATGCTGAAGAACCGGATTGGCATTGTCACTGGTTGGGTCTATCCAGTCGGCTGCAGCAACAGAAGAACTCAAAGTAATACTCATTTCTTCATCTGAGGCAGAAATCCAGTCAATAATCGCCCTGGGATGCACATCTTTGCAAAGTGGGGCATATCTTTCACCCGCAGTTTTTATTTCATCGAGGCCTACCTTAACGGTTCCAAAGGGAACCTCATAGGAGACTTGTGCATTTTTCATATCAATGGGGAAGGCAGTTCTGAATTCCCGGTACAATTCCCCTGACCAGTTGAGTAGTTTTGTTTCAAAAAGAATTCTTTTTAGTTCATGATAGATTGTCACATCCTGTTCTACAATGGCATATAAAATTTGCTGTCTGATTCGGTATGTGGAGTAATACCTCTCCATCGCTAATTATTGTCCATGTCGGGATTGTGGGTACTAACTTTATCAAAATCTTTCATAAATGGTTGTTGCACATCACCAAACTCCCCGGCACCATTTCCAACTGACTCCATGGTAAATACTTCTGCACCCTTCAAATTTTCGGTTTTCAACAGATCTCTTTTTAGCTGTTTATCATGAATCTGGGAAATTCCACCTTTTGCAAAGCTTATGCTGTAGAATTCATTCTCATATTTGTCTTTTGAAACACCTGACGAAGTTTCTTTTTCTTTTTTCTTAGAGAGCTCAACATAATAGGTTCTGTATCCTATTGAAGGAATATCTTTTGCCACAAATACAACATCAGCACTTTTCAGACTGCCATCTTCATAATATTTTGTGCTTTTTAATTGTGATGGGATAGGATTTCCTTCGTCTGACATTATTTTCAGACTCTGAGCTTCTCCTTTTTGTAAACTTAGCTTTGCTGTTACTGGATCGGTCCTTTTCCAGGAAAGGCTATTAAATAGAACAACTGGAATACCTGCTTTTTTCATTGGTTTTAATTCTTCCAGAGATAAAATTCAGGCTTTCATTCAATAAATTTTGTCCAAGTGTGCGGGATTTAACCAATTGTGATTGAAATAGATTGTCGGTAATATCTCCATCGTGTCCTCCCCAGCCATGATCGGGGTAAATTTTTGCCTGCCAGGCCTCATCAATATCATCTGCGGGATAAGGCATTTTTGCAGGATCAACAAGACTGGCAATACTCAAGAACTTTTCTGCAGCCGGGATTAATTTAGAAGCTTCCCTGCTGGCTGTCAGAGCATCATGATGGGCCGGACCATGAATATATATCCATACATTGGGTCTTTCCCCCCTGATGGTGTCGATGCCGGTTGCACTGGCTTTGGCCAGGGGCATATACTCGTCTACTGTCATAACATTCATATCGGGAAGATATATGGACTTTTCTGTTCCATTTTGGTCCATAATACTTTTAGAGCCATTCCAGGCATCAATAAACTCAGAATAGTCAATTGCCGGAAGCATATCCTGGTCGGAGAGGAGGGGTGTATGGTTTTTACTATCTGTAAAATATGTGTCCCATTCAACCACCTGTTCAGCTCCATATTTGATTTTACTGCTCAGGTCTTTTGATAGATGGTTAAGATCCTCACCATAGTGGCCGGGGCTATATGTAAATACGGAACTTCCATCAGGGCTTTGCCAGTGAAACAAGCCCCTGCCATGCCGACTGATAACCATATAATCTACCCCTGCTTTTTTTAAAATTTGTGGTGTTTGCAAACTTTTGCCAGGGACATCCACATTCCAATATACCTTTGAATCGTATCCACCAAACATTTTTTTAACCCACTTTTTCCCCAGATAGAGTTGGCGTACCTGATCTTCAGAGTCATACATATCTTCGTATGGGCAATTGTATGTGGCACCAACTGACAAAAGTTTTTTATTGAGCAACTGGGTTAATTTTTCCTGGGCATCGGGATGCCTGTTCAGGTATTCACGTAGCATTAAACCATCCTCAATGTCAAAACCATAATCTTCCCTTGCAAAGGCATCTTTGATTATGGGTGTTAGCAACAATGTGTCTCTAAGCATGATACAAACTTCAGGTCGGTCGACCCAGGCAATATCCTGGTGACTGGAATTCATTATAGCTACCAGGCCATCTTCATATTTTCTGTCAAAAAAGTTTTCATAGGTATTGTAAAATGAGGGACGATATAGCTTGGTAAGAGTAGCTCTCCATCCTTCATGGTATTGAGTATTTAGAAAATAGAAATAATGCCCCCTAATATCTGATTTTGTATAAATTCCATTTTCATTAGGGAATTTTATTTCAAAAGAATCATCTCCATAATGAAGCGAAAATGTTTTTTTCGGAGCTGCAATTTTTAAAGAGGCTTTCGCCAGTTCACCCTGTTTTTTAAATATAACTTTATTACTCTTCTTGCCATCGCTTTTAATAAAAACTTCTATGCCTGCAAAATGCCCGGGTGCATCAATAAATAATTGATCATTGATCTGTTTAATGCTAAAGGATGTTTCATTTTGGGCAGCAATCTTTAAGCGTTCAATGGCATCTGTTGCTTTAAAAATCATGAACCATGAATTGCTGGACTTATTATGACCAAGAACCTTAATTCTGGCTCCTTCCCCTTTATTAACCAGGTCAACCGGGACAGTTAGCCTGAAAGCACCCACACCATCCCCATTTCTGTCTCTTTCAACAAGAATATATTCTGCATCGCCATTTCCGGGATTTCTTACAATATCGAGTTCACCAGTTGGATTGGCTTTAAAAGTTAGCAGAAGTTCATTGTTTATAAAAATGTCATAAGGTTCAATGAGGTTAAGATCAATATCTGAAATGAAGAAGAAAGTGACTTTATCTTTTGTGAAATTTTCAGGTACTTTACCGGTTAGTAATTCAAAAGATTTCAGGCCAGTTGTAGCTCTTGATATCAATGCCTTACTTATATCTTCACGTATTGATGGGTAGGTATATTCACCTCCTCCAATGGTACTGGCATATCCTTCAATATCGTTTTTACAAATAGAGTAAAGAAAATATTTGGTATTGATCTCATGTACATGATTGTGGCCACTGCCTTCGTGAGCTGTTAATACAAATGGATGCAGCAGCAAGACTAGTAGAAATACAAGTACTGGAATATTTAATAAGCTTATATGTTTGCTTTTAATTCTGCCTGAGTTCATGGAATGTATTTTTTTAAATGGATGGGTCCGTTTATTAGCCCTATAAAGGTAATAACAATCGAGTCCAAAATAATATATTTTATAAAAATGAATCACATCAGCAAAATAGTTGAGATGGTTTCAATCAGGATGATCTATGCTTTTTACAATGATATTCCTGCTGAAATAAAAAATACCCGGAGGACCCGGGTATTTTCTACTTTTTTCTAATCAGTCATATTAATGTTTATGGGCTATGAAAATAGCTTTTCTCAAATAAACTTAAAGTAGATCTGAGTTTTTCAATATTTGCTAAATCAGTGCCTTGTTTGCTTTTCATTGAGTATACCAATAAACCGTGCAGAAGTTCAAGTTGCTTCTGGTATTTTGCATATGCTTCTGCATCATCAGGATCAACCATCTTAATTCTTTGATGTAAGAAATACTGGCTTACAATGTCCTGGATTTTTTTCGCATGTTCTTCTTTATTGTAAATCCAACGCACCAGCTGGTTGTAATCTGGCTTATCACTTTTTGAAAGTTCATTGATCTGATTCATTGATTTTTCAATTGTAGCTATGTGTTCAGCAATAAGGGCTATTCTAACAGAGTCACCATAGATACCACATGGGATCTCACAATGTGCATACGATTTGAAATTGGCAAAAACTAGAATACTTAGGAATAGAGCAATCCTGGTAATTTTGTTAACATTTTTCATGATTATTATAATTTTATTGATTAATATTTGCGATAAAACTAACAAGAATTTATTAATTCTAAAGTTCACTATAGAACTCACAAAATAAAAATAAGGTAATAAGTGGAATAAATTTTGCTTTAGCATTGTCTAAAAGTATATATTAATCAAAATTTTTCGAGATGAAAAAAATTAGCAGATCAATTTTAGTATTTCTCATGGCCATGCTTGTTACTGTGGGGTATTCTCAACAACAACAGCGAATGAGTGCTGAAGACAGGGCGAAAAGTACAACAGAGTGGATGACCAAGGAGCTTAAACTGGATGACAAAACATCAAAGAAAGTCGAGGAAATTAACCTGAAGTTTGCGAAAAAGACACAGGAAAAAATGATGGAAGCAAGAGATGCAGGTGTCGACCGTTCGCAAATGCGTGAGATGATGGGGAAAGTAAATGATGAAAAGAACAAGGAACTAAAGCCAGTACTCGGTGATGAAAAATATGAACAGTATTTAAAATTGCTAGAGGAAAGAAGGCAAAACCGCCAGGCTGGTCAGCCGGGTGGTTGATAATAAAGTATGATATTTATGAATAAGCTTAGCGCAGGTAAATTAATTTTTAAATACCTGCCCTAAGTTTCAATGGATATATTTTTTAAGGGTAAACTTTATTTCTTATACATTTCTATGTATTTCTTGTCGAGTTCCTCTGAGTCCTTGTATTTGACTCTTAATTCGGCAAGTTTTTCCTTTAAGTCCTGAACCACCTCTGAATATCAGGATCATTATAAACATTTTTCATTTCGAATTTATCCTTCTTCCTGTCGTATAGTTCCCACTCATCCACATCATAATAGAAGTGAGCAAGTTTATATTCTTCGGTTACAATTCCATAATGCCTTTTAACCATATGTACTGAGGGGTATTCATAATAATGATAATACACGGCTTCCCTGAAATCTTCAGAATCCCCTTTGAATAATGGAATTAAACTTTCTCCTTGCATATCACTGGGTGCATCAATATTGGCAGCCTCAAGAAAGGTTTGTGCAAAGTCAAGGTTCTGTACCATTTGAGTATTTACAGTTCCCGGTTCAATAACTCCAGGCCACCTGACCAGCAGGGGTGTTTTAAATGACTCATTGTAAATAAAACGCTTGTCGAACCACCCATGCTCACCAAGGTAAAATCCCTGGTCAGAAGTATAAACTACAATTGTGTTTTCAGCCAGGCCATTTTCATCTAGATATTCTAATACGTTACCCACACCCTCATCAACTGCTGCAATACATCCCAGGTAATCTTGCATATAGCGTTGGTACCTCCATTTCATCAGTTCTTCTTTTGACATATTGGGGTAATTCATTTTAAATTCTTCATTCATTGGTCCATATACAGCATCCCATGCAGCCCTTTGCTCAGGAGTTTGCCTGCCAACTTCATGCTTAAAAGCGTTTTTGTCCCAACCCGAGGTTTCAGGAATGCCCAATTCATCCATTACCTCAGGATAAATTTTTGAATCTCCGGCCCAATTCATGTGTGTCAATAAGTTCATTTCAGCTGTTTTAGCAGCTGTTCCTCTGCCTTCATAAGTATCGAAAAGTGTTTCAGGCTCCTTAAAAGTTTTCTTAATAAATTCTTTGTAATGTCTTTCAGCCGGGAGCCATTCTCTATGTGGTGCTTTATGCAGATACATCAAAAGGAATGGCTTATCCGGGTTCCTTTCTTCTTTAAGCCAGTTCAGGGTCATATTTGTAATTATATCCGTTGTATATCCCTCAACAATTATTTCTCCCTCATTTTTGGTAATAAATTTCGGATTGTAATAAGTTCCTTGTCCCGGCAATATTTTAAACTGATCGAATCCTTTTGGATTGTTGCCAAAGTGCAGTTTGCCAAACATAGCGGTCTGGTATCCTTTCTCCTGAAGAATTTGTGGGAAAGTAATCTGGTTAGTGTCAAATGGAAAACGGTTATCAATTTTACCATTCAAATGACTGTGTTTCCCGGTTAAAATCACCGCCCTGGATGGGGCACAAATGGAATTAGTAACACAGGCATTTGAAAACAATAAACCTTCATTGGCAATCCGGTCAATGTTGGGAGTTTTGGTTAAGGTTCTGTCATATGCACTAATTGCCTGATAAGCATGATCATCTGACATTATAAATAAGATATTGGGTCTTTTAATATCAGTTGAATCAGATTTCTGTTTTGCCATCTGACAGGATGATGACAAAACTATAATAGCAGCATAGAAAAAAAGGTTTTTCATTTTCATTGTAGAGTATTAATGGTCATATAAAAGGATAAGCCAAAGATAATCAAATCCAAGTATTGAAAATTGTTTTATAGTTTTTGGAAAATAAAGAAGTCAGACTGATTAGTTTATATGATAATTCAAGTATTAGCCTTTTTCAACCAGATCTTTCATTCCCTTGAGCACCATTTCCCATCCATTTTGAGCATGTTCTAAAGCCTGGTCATTGGCAAAGCCCTTTTGTGTCAACTCCAGAATTGTATATCCCTGGTCTTCTCTTAGACGGTAAGTTACAATGGAGTAATTTTCAATGTTGTCTTCAAGGCCTGAAAAACCACTCCAATAATTGTACTGAATCAAATTCATTGGTTTTACTGCCAGAATATTTCCTTTATCCTTGTATTTTTTTCCATCAAATTCACCTTGAAAAACAACTGGGTGCCCAACTTTCCAATCTGTCACAACTTCAGTTCCAAAAAAGTATATTTTAATCTTCTCAGGATCAGTTATTGCATCCCAAACCTTTTCAATGCCTGCGTTGATTTTTAAAGTCTTATTTACTTCCAGATTTTTATTCATTTTCATCTTTTTTTAATTAAAATCTAATCCAGGCTCTTACCAGAACTTTTGGAATTCTCCAGGATAGCATTCAATTCTTCCATGCTTATATTTTTTGCTATAATAATTCCATCCGGGTCTATCAGAAAATTTTGCGGAATGGCGCGAACTCCATATAATTTTGAGATTTCATCCCAGCCTTCCAGATTGGAGGCATGATTCCAATCGTTGATCTGATCATCATTAATTGCTTTTATCCAGTTTTCTTTTGATTCATCCACAGAAACACTCAGGATAGTGAAATTAGTATTTTTAAAGCGATTGTATACCTCCAGTATTTTTGGATTTTCAGCCCTGCAAGGGGCACACCATGAAGCCCAAAAATCAAGCAGCAGGTACTTGCCATGAAAATCAGTCAACTCAATTTCACTCCCTGCTTGGTTTTTAATCTTAAAGTTGGGTGCTTTTTCACCAGGTGCACTTAATTTGATACTTTCATATAATTTCACAAGATGTTCATAGTAAGCTGATCTCTTAACCTCAACAGAAAAGTTATTTAATATAGTTTCCATGGTGTCACGTGTGAACTCATTTATTTGAAATTGATAGTAGGCTGTAAAGGCAGAAAATGTGTATTCAGGGAATTTTGTCATAATCTCCATTCCAGCCTTTTTTTCAAATATCTCATCAAGGGAATACCTCCTGAACAAGCTATCTTCTCTGGAACCTTTGATTGCAGGAATGTCTAGCTTGGTTGTGTCAAAATCAATCTCAATAAGGCTGTTTTCAAGGAAAAAGTTGATACCGGTTTTAATGTCATTAATGAAAATTGAATGCAAATAAGGGGTTTCAACACTTCCTTTGAATGAAAACCTGCCCCGAACGATATTTGCGGAATCAACAATTTGCTTTTTGTTTGTAACTAGATCAAGCTTTGCCAGAATAGCCTTTCCTGTAAATGACTGACTTGCTTTTGCCAATAATATGATAGGTATCTGATTTCCCGACTGGTTTGCAAGAATATATACAAACCGAAAGGAGAAGCGCCAAAAATATTTTCAGATACAATACAAATTTTATCATATAGTGACTTTAAAAGTATTCATGGGATAATCTTAACGAAGATATTAAAAAATCAAAATATGGTTTGGATGCCACATGCTAGCAATCTCCTTAAAAAGAGAATATAACCTTTATTGATCCAGCACCTATGAATTTTATGAAGCAATTTAAATTGTTTCTTTTTAAAAATAGCATTTATTTTAACTGCTTATTTTTAAATGAATTGGCACTAAATCCACTTCGTTTTTTGGTTGAAAATATTTAACGATAAATTTATACAGCTATGGAAAATCGAAACAAATTTAACCGCAGGGGGTTTTTGAAATCTTCAGTAATAGGAGCAACTGGTCTTGTAGCCAGTCAAACATTACTGGCAGGAACAACTGACAGGCCAGCAAATGAAGAAGAGGGAAAGGTTATCTACAGAACTTTAGGCAGAACAGGTATAAAATTGCCAATAGTTAGCATGGGAGTTATGCGGGCAGATAATCCAAACCTGGTTAAAGCGGCTCTCGCAAAAGGTGTAACTCATCTCGACACAGCCCACGGATATCAAAAAGGCAAAAATGAGGAAATGCTGGGTGAGCTATTGCAGGAATATTCTCGTGATTCATATACCATTGCAACAAAAATTAAGCAGCCAGGAGTGGATCGGGAAACTCAAATGTATAATGAAGAAGCAACAGAAGAGACCTTTCTGGATATGTTTGCAATAAGCATGGAAAGACTAAAACTTGATTATGTTGATATATCTGTATCATCATATGCCTCCATCAGGAAAAGCTGCACTTCACGAGCCAACCGTAAAAGCAATGAAAAAGCTCCAGAAGGAAGGGAAGGTTAGATTTCTGGGAGTATCCACACATAGTAAAGAGCCTGAAATATTGCAAACTGCAATTGACAGTGGAGTATATGATGTAGTCCTCACTGCATATAACTTTAAGCAGGATCATGAGAAAGAATTGACTGAATCAATTAATAAAGCTGCTGAAGCAGGAATTGGAATTGTTGCTATGAAAACAATGGCCGGCGGTTTTTATGATAAGGAAAGACAAAGCCCTGTAAATACCAAAGCTGCATTGAAGTGGGCTATGCAAAATCCGAATGTTCATACCAGTATACCTGGCTACACCAACTTTGAAATGTTAGATGAGAGTTTTGGTATAATGGAGGATCTTGCGCTTACCGAACAGGAAAAAATGGACCTCAAGGAAGGAACAAATCTTGCATCTCTATACTGCAATGGTTGCCACGAGTGTATCCCTCAATGTAAGAAAGGCCTTCCTGTTAACGAATTTATGCGGGCTTATATGTATACCTATGGCTATAGAAATCTCGAAAAAGCACATAGCTTGCTTACTTCTCTCAAAGTAGATGGAAACCCATGCGAGGACTGCAATACATGTACAATTACTTGTACTGCAGGTTTCAATGTTTCTCAAAAAATAAAGGATGTTAGCAGGTTGATAAGTGTTCCTGAGGATTTTATTAGCTAAGCAATATAGAGTACAAAATCATTCTGGTTTTATTGAATTTACCTGTTTATTTAAATTTAAATGACAGGGCAAAAAGCTATTTGAAAAAAGGTGGGAAAATCTATAATTTATTCTCTTTTGTTCATCCAATTGATAGTTTTTATTTCTATGAAAAGGCAGATTGTCGTCAAACTAAATATGATAATTATTATGAAATCATCGTTATAAAAAGTATATATTTGTCGCCAATATTTTGAACCTGAAAAGATATTTTTAACATCATAACCCACTAACAACAATTAATATGAAAAAAAGAAATCTTTTATTTTTCTTGTTCTTAAGCCTTTTTCCGGCGATGACATTTGCCAGTGAGGCGGACTTGGTAATTCCTGAAGATATAAAGTCTCAAAGTATTTTGTATTGGGGTTTTCTCATAACTTTTGCAGGATTTATGTTTGGGCTATATCAATTTACCCAGGTGAAAAAAATAAGAGCGCATAAGTCTATGCTTGATGTAGCTCATGTTATTTTTGAAACAGCTAAAACCTATCTAATTCAGCAAGGCAAATTTTTAGCCATATTATTTCTTTTCATAGGAACAGCGGTTGCTTTTTATTTTGGATTCCTTTCTGATGCAGACTTTGGATTTGGAGGCGTGTCGATGATTCTTGGATGGACGATTATAGGTATTTTGGGTTCTTACAGTGTTGCCTGGTTTGGAATTCGTATGAATACCCTGGCCAACTCAAGGATGGCTTTTGCTTCTCTTGAAAGAAAACCTATTAAGCTTCTGACTATTCCATTGAATGCTGGAATGAGTATCGGGGTAGTTTTGATTTCCCTGGAACTGATTATGATGTTAGTCATTTTACTTTTTGTGCCTGGTAAATATGCAGGTGCTAGCTTTATTGGTTTTGCCATTGGTGAATCACTTGGAGCATCTGTCCTTAGGATTGCTGGTGGTATATTTACAAAGATTGCTGATATCGGATCTGATCTGATGAAGGTTATCTTTAAAATTGGTGAAGATGATCCAAGAAACCCTGGAACCATAGCTGACTGCGTTGGTGATAATGCTGGTGATAGTGTAGGCCCAACAGCGGATGGTTTTGAAACCTATGGTGTAACTGGTGTTGCATTGATTTCTTTTATATTACTTGCTGTTACGAGCATTGAATTTCAGGTTCAACTGTTGACATGGATATTTTTAATGAGGATTTTAATGATTGTTACCTCAATTGTTTCATTCTGGATCAATGGGGCCATAACTAAAGCAAGGTACCAGAATGCTGATGATCTTGATTTTGAAAAGCCACTTACTTCACTTGTCTGGATAACCTCAATCCTTTCTATTGTTGTGACTTTTATTATAAGCTACATTACTATTGGTGATTTACCAGATAATTTATGGATTAGTTTATCTGTAATAATTAGTGCAGGTACTTTGGGTGCAGCACTAATACCCGAATTTACAAAGTTATTTACAAGTCCCAAATCAACTCATGTGTTGGAAGTAGTGGAAGCCTCAAAGCAAGGAGGCGCTTCATTAAACATTTTATCAGGTTTGGTTGCAGGGAACTTCAGTGCCTTCTGGAAAGGAATGGTATTCTTCCTTCTTATGTTTGTTGCCTATTATGCCAGTACTTTCGGGCTGGATAGTTTCATGATCTATCCATCAATCTTTGCATTTGGCCTGGTAGCTTTTGGAATGTTGGGAATGGGGCCGGTTACTATTGCAGTTGACAGTTATGGACCGGTAACAGATAACGCCCAGTCAATTTACGAATTGTCACTTATTGAAGAAAATAGAGACGTAATTGTTCCTGAGATTGAAAAGGAATTTGGATTCACTCCTGACTTTGAGAAATCTAAGTACTATCTTGAAGCCAACGATGGAGCCGGTAATACGTTTAAGGCTACTGCAAAACCTGTTTTGATTGGTACAGCAGTTGTTGGAGCCACAACGATGATTTTTTCGCTTATCCTGGTTATACAACATACTCTTGGTGTTGAACCATCAGAGATTTTAAATCTTCTTAATCCATATACTATTATGGGCTTTCTACTTGGGGGAGCAGTAATTTACTGGTTCACCGGAGCTTCTATCCAGGCTGTTACTACTGGAGCAGCCAGGGCAACCGAATTCATTAAGCAAAACATTAACCTTGATCCAAATGCGCCCAAGAAGGCGGATGTAGAGAAATCAAAAGCTGTGGTTAAGATTTGTACTCTTTATGCACAGAAAGGGATGTGGAACATATTTATTGCCATATTCTCTTTTGCTCTGGCATTTGCTTTTATTTCTTCCCCGGTTAACTCAAATGCCCCAGTATCATTATTTATTAGCTACCTTATTTCCATTGCATTTTTTGGTTTGTTTCAAGCCATATTTATGGCCAATGCAGGTGGTTCCTGGGATAATGCAAAGAAAGTCGTTGAGGTTGATATGAAGGAAAAGGGAACAGAGTTACATGCGGCGGTTGTGGTAGGTGATACAGTAGGTGATCCATATAAGGACACATCATCAGTGGCATTAAACCCTATCATCAAGTTTTCTACCTTGTTTGGATTACTGGCAATGGAAATTGCTCTTGTTGAGCGATTTAGAAGTGTTTCTCCATATTTTGGACTGGCATTTTTTGCTATTGCGCTATACTTTGTATATCGCTCATTTTATAAAATGAGAATAAAACAATAAAACCTATCAATTGTTAAATTGGAGAGGGCGAAATGCCCTCTTTTTTTGTTAATACTTTTAAAAGATTTTGGGGATAAGAGTATTCAGGTTGTTATATCCCAGTTGTTTCTTTTCTGAATCCACAGGGTAGGATTAATACTGCCATGGTGTACAAACGCTCTTAAAATATTGTACGGCAGATTATTGAGTTTATTTCCTTTGTTAATTTTAGTGATGTGTGGAATTAGCCGGGAAAGTTGTTTGTAAATTAGCTCCTTATGTTTTTTTTGTTTTTCACTACGGGAAGACTCTCCAATAAATTGTCCCCATCCAATTGAACCGCAGATTCCGCAATCTCCATACTTTTCTGAAGACAATACATTTTCCACAAAAACTTTTATAGGTCCCTCAAATTTATGGAGGACATCATGAAAAGCGACAATGGACCCAGGTTCCAGAAAGTTCTCAAAGGCCTTTAAATCATTCAGTGAGCCGGAGTAAGTGTGGTCGCCATCTATCCAAAGAATTTTAATGGATAAATTCCATTTCTTGGATAATTCTTCAGACTTGATTTGCTCAAATTTCACAATATCCTCAACACCAAATTGTTGTAAATTATTCTTGAGTATTTCCGGAAGAAGGCTTATTTCTGAGCATTCCGGATCTGTGATGGATGGAAGAGTTAAGGGATCACAAGAATAAATTACTTTATGACCAGTGGCTTTGGCTGAATTGGCCAAAACAACTGTTGATTTCCCTTTGTAGGTTCCAATCTCTAATATCTGACCCTTGGTTTTGAGGAAGGGAAGAACTGCCAGGAATATCACCTCGCGTTCAGTAAGATGTCCATCCATTTTTTTTGAAATTAAGACAGCCTCGTTTACAATCTTTTCAAGCTTTGGAATAGACATTTAAATAATAATTCTCAATATTTATTTGAAGGTTTTTAAGGCAAAATCGGTTCCATCATAAACTCCGAAGGTAAAGTGCTTGATCCAATCACCAAGATAAATAAACCTTGAGCCATTTTGGAGTTTGATATCGATTGGAATATGTCTGTGCCCGAAGATAAAATAGTCAAAATGTTCGCTTTTTAGACGTTCATATGCAAATTGAACAAGCCATTCATTATCTTCTCCCAAAAAAGTGGAGGCTACACGTGACTGGCGGCTATCCTGTGATAATTTAGAGGCTAACCAAACAGCAAAATTCGGATGTAAACGTGCAAACATCCATTGCATTGAAGAGCTGGTAAATATTTTCTTAATGAACTTATAACCCCTATCACCAGGGCCCAGACCGTCTCCATGTGCAAGAAAAAATCTTTTCCCATTATATTCCCAGGGGATCCCTTCACGATGTACAATCAACCCAACTTCTTCAGGCAGATAGTCAAATATCCAAATGTCATGATTGCCGGTAAAAAAATGTACTGGAATACCACTGTCTACAATTTCCGAAAGTTTTCCAAGTAAGCGGGTAAATCCTCTGGGCACCACCCTTTTATATTCAAACCAAAAGTCGAAAATATCACCCAGGAGGAAGATTTCAGCTGCATCTTCTTTGATTTGGTCAAGCCAGCTCACAAATAATTTTTCTCTTACCAGGCTCTCCCTGGCATTGGGTGCCCCCAGATGTATATCTGAAGCAAAATATATCTTTTTTTGCTCTTCGTGCATGATGAGTTCTTAAAATCCAAAAACTTGCTCTAACTTAATTTTTAAAGTTTTACCATGCAAATCCCTGGCGCTAATTGTTCCATCTTTCTCAACGAAATAGTTCATTGGGATTTTTTGTACATTGAAGGTACCAACAACTGCTGATTCAGGATATTTAAGATCACTTACATTGATCCAGGGCAATTCGTCAAATCTAATGGCCTTTTCCCAGTCTTCCTTCTTATTATCCAGAGATACCTGGTATATTTCAAATCCTTTTGATTTATATTTGTTATACACTGATTTGAACTGAAGGTTTTCTGCAACACTTTCCTGGTTCCATGATGCCCAAAATGAAAGAAGTACATATTTACCTCGCAATGAAGATAAAGAAATTGTATCACCCTGTGGTGTCGGTAGGGCAACATCAGGATGCTCAACAGATGATTCATTGATTAGTTTTGAAACCTTTGCAATATTTATTCTTGCCAGCCCTTGTTCAAAATCAGCTCTCAAGGCTTTAGTATGCTTGGAGTCAGGGTAATGTGCTGATAATGTATCGGTTACCAATTTAAGATACTGATAATCTTTTACATCGTTCAAAATATACGTTTCAGGATTATATTTTTGATAAAGCGCTTTTATTGAGGCAAGAGAACTAAGATGATTTAAGATAAAACCTATTAGAAACTTCCGTTGTTCATTTATCAATTCATTATAGCTTTGATTCAGTGTAATACTAAGTGAATCAAAATCAGAGGTATTCATAGCACTTTTGTAGAGTTCAGTAATTGAATCCATTTTATGCAAGGTTTGCCTTAACTGAACATCAAGCTCTTGAACAAGAACAGATCCTTCCGACCCGGAAACTTCATAATCATTTGACAGATCATTTCCCTGGAATTTGAGATTTATTTTTTCTCCAGGTTCTGCCAGTAGTGAAATGAAATTTCCCTTTGAAAGCCTAATTTGATAAAAATCAGGCTCTTTAACAGGAATTTTAAATTCGAATTGACCTGATTTTTTGATTTTTACAGAATCCAGCACAATAGGAGTATTGATTTCAATATTCTCCAGAATCAGATATTTCCCATCTGCATCAGGTATTGTTCCTTGAATTTTTAAATATTCATTCTTATTACATCCAAAAATGAAAATGGGAATCAATAATATTAGAATTTTTCTCATAGGATCTGGATTGAACCTGATTTTCGAAATGAAAAACTACATTACTCTGCAAATACTTCCTCAAGCTTTGCACCAAGATCTCTTCCTCTAAGGTTTGTAGCAATAACTTTCCCCTCCCGATCAAGTAAAAAATTTGCTGGAATACCCTGAATGTTGTAAACTGGCACAACAGAAGATTGCCAGTATTTTAAATCACTGACATGATTCCAGGCACCCAGGCCATCATCCTTAATCCCTTTTACCCAGCTTTCCATATCCTTATCCAGAGAAACCTGGAAGATATCAAAGCCTTTGTCCTTATATTTGTTGTAGTTGGTTACAAGGTTTGGATTTTCCTGCCGACATGGGCTACACCATGCTGCCCAGAAATCAAGTAAAACTACCTTTCCTTTTGTGGAAGATAAGCGAATTGTATCCCCATCGGGAGTTGGAAGTGCAATATCGGGAGGAACAGTGCCAGGTGTCACGGCAGAGTTTCTTGCTTCCTCAACTTTAATCCTTTCTTTCAAATCAGTTACATGTGAATGTAATGTTATTACAGGCTCTGATTCAGGATACAATGAATAAAGGGATTCGTCCACCTTTTCGTAATACTCAATATCCGTCATCGGGTCAAGAATGTATTGTCTTGGAGCCAATTGCTGATATAGTGCCATCAAACTTGCCAATGATTCAGGATTATCTTCAATAAAAGAAATTGTAAAATCCCTCATTTCATTTCCCAACTCTTCAGACTTCCTATCCAATTCTTGCATTATGGCAGAAATATTCGGGCTCTGAACGCTATCCCTGTATGTTTGACTTAAATTGCCAAGCTCTTCAATAATGGATAATAGTTTTGAAGTATAATCTTTCAACAATTCTGAGTCTTTGGATCCTTTTATATCATAGTCCGTCATCATACTTGCCCCATCGGCATTAATCTTAACCTTTTCTCCTGGATTAATAATTAGGGTAATATAGTTATTAGGATCTTTTTCAAGTATATAGAAATTTGGGATTTCAAGATCAGCCGAAATCGAAAACTCACCTAATTCACTAATTTCAACTGAGTCAACAGTTTCAAGGCTGTTGGTCCTCATCTCCTTCAAAACAAGCATTTCTCCTACTGAGTTTTTAATATTCCCACTTATTTCAAAACCTTTCTTGTTTGAATTACAGGCAGTTATGCCTATTAAAACAACCAGTACAAATAATAATTTTTTCATTCTTTTCTATTTAAATTTTGCATTAATTTCATTTGATAAAAAAACGCTGCGAAGTTAATTATTTTTGGTAGAATTTTAGTAATTTAATTTCCTGTTGAAAATCCCATATTAATTTTAGATTAAAATTTTTGAAAATAGTGCAGAATCATAAATAATTTTAAGAACTTTGTGGCCTAAAATAATGATGTTGAGATTATTTGTTCAACGTATTGTTAGATAAAAATGCAAATTCATGAGTTATTTAAAATTTGATAAATCACAATTAATTAATTTAAATTATTCTTTAGATAAAGAAATTTTGCGTGCAAACCGGGCTGGTTCATATGCCTGCACTTCCCTAATTGGTTGTAATACAAGAAAATACCACGGATTACTTGTCAGTCCGGTGGATAATTTTGGAGGTGATAAATTTGTACTCCTTTCATCTCTTGATGCAACGGTTATTCAACATGACAAGGAATTTAGGATTGGGATACACAAGTATGAAGGGGACAACTATTCACCCAAAGGGCACAAGTATGTAAGAGATTTTGAGGCCGATTTAATTCCTAAAGTAATTATCAGGGTTGGAGGTGTTGTATTGTCAAAAGAAAAACTCCTTGTTGAAAATGAAGAACAAATACTAATTCGTTATACTTTGATTGATGCACATTCAGATACTTTGTTGAGGCTTAAACCTTACCTGGCGTTTCGAAATGCCCATGAGCTTACAAAGGCAAACATGAGTGCAAATACCCGTGTAGACTATATTAAGAATGGCATACGAATGAAATTGTATGAAGGCTTCCCTTACCTTAATATGCAACTGTCTAAGGAAAGTGAGTTTGTTCATGTACCTGATTGGGACTATAATATTGAGTACATCAGGGAGATGGAACGAGGTTATGACTATAAAGAAGACTTATTTGTTCCAGGCTATTTTGAGTTTCCGATCAAAAAAGGCGAAAGTATTACATTCTCCGCCTGTACCGAGGAAATTAATCCAAATGGGATTAAGCAAAAATTCACTTCGGAATCGAAAAAAAGAGTTCCCCGAGAAAGTTACAGAAATTGCCTTATAAACTCAGCACAGCAATTCATTGTCAGGCGAAATAATAAAACTGAAATAATAGCTGGTTACCCTTGGTTTGGTTCATGGGGCAGAGATACATTTATAGCCCTACCGGGTCTTACACTTGCTATTGACGATAGAAAAACATTTATTGATGTTGTCGATACTCAGGTCGCTAAATTGAAAAATGGATTATTTCCAAATATGGGTAACGATAATTCCCCGGCTTTTAATTCGGTAGATGCTCCATTGTGGTTCTTTTGGGCTGTGCAGCAGTATGTCAAAAATAAAACCTCAGCAAAAGAGGTCTGGAAGAATTATAGCCAGGCCATGAAGGGAATTCTTACAGCATATAGGGATGGAACAGGATTTGGTATAAGAATGGCTGATAATGGTTTAATTTGGGCTGGAGCTGAAGGAAAGGCTCTTACCTGGATGGATGCGGTAGTTTTTGGTAAACCTGTTACACCAAGAAATGGTTTTGCAGTGGAGATAAATGCCCTCTGGTATAATGCAGTCTGCTTTAGTCTTGAGTTGGCAGAACAGAACGGAGATGATGAATTTGTAAAAGGTTGGAAGAATCTACCTGAGCAGATTAAAAATTCATTCAATGAACTATTCTGGGATGAGGATAAGGGCTACCTCGCTGATTTTTCAGATGAAAATTCAACCAACTGGTATGTTCGTCCAAATCAGGTTTTTGTTTCATCTCTTAAATATAGTCCGGTTGATTTGCATATTCAAAAGGCTGTATTGGAAACAATCGAGAATGAGCTTTTAACCCCCAGGGGATTGCGCACATTATCACCAAAAAATCCAAATTACAAAGGGATTTATTTAGGAAATCAGGAAGAAAGAGATAGTGCTTACCACCAGGGAACCGTTTGGCCATGGCTCCTGGGGCATTTTTGTGAAGGATATTTAAAGGTTCATAAAGAATCTGGATTATCTAAGGTAAAGTCACTTATAAATGGTTTTGAAGATGAAATGAATAAGGATGGTATAGGCTCAATTTCAGAAATCTATGATGGCGATCCCCCACACCATGGAAAAGGTGCTATATCTCAAGCATGGAGTGTTTCTGAAATATTAAGAATTATGAAGAAGCTGGAAGATTTCACTGAATAGTGTCCTTCCAAAATTTAAATGTAAGGAAATGAAAGCATTAATGTTTGGGTGGGAGTTTCCACCTCACATTTCGGGCGGCTTAGGAACCGCAAGCTATGGTTTGACAAGAGGGTTGGCCAGTGTCGATGATTTGGATATTATATTTGTTGTACCTAAGGCCTATGGAGATGAGGACCAAACAAGGATGCGCTTGATAGGAGCTGGTGATATACCAATCACATCAAAAAAAGTTAAGCTTGAGAACTTTAATAAGGAGTTTGAATATATTGAAGTAGGCTCAAAAATAGTACCTTATGTTGATCCCGAAGATTTTTGGAAACATACTAAAGAAGAATATTCCGGAGAAATTAAATATGTACAAACTAATGTAGAAGGCAAAGTGGAGTTTACGGGCAAATACGGTGCAAACCTGATGCAGGAAATATATAACTACTCTGTAGTTGCTTCAGTTATTGCTTCCGAAAATGAATTTGACATCATCCATGCCCATGATTGGCTTACTTATCCTTCTGGAATTTCGGCTAAAGAGGCTTCTGGGAAACCACTTGTAATTCACGTTCACGCAACAGATTTTGATAGGAGTGGTGGAAATGTAAATCCTGATGTATACGAGATTGAAAGAAGAGGGATGCTGGCAGCAGATAAAATTATTGCAGTAAGTAATCTTACCCGCAATACTGTTATTGAGAAGTACGGCATCGATCCTGAAAAGGTGGTAACAGTATACAACGCCGTTGAACCACTGAAAGAAAGCCAAATCGAATACAAGAAAAGTCTGCCCGATAAAATTGTGACCTTTTTAGGCAGAATTACCATGCAGAAGGGACCTGAATATTTTATTGAAGCAGCACATCTGGTTCTAAAGCGAATGAAAAATGTTCGTTTTGTTATGGCTGGTAGTGGCGATATGATGGTCAGAATGGTTAATCTGGCTGCATCTAAAAAGATAATGGACAAGTTTCATTTTACTGGATTTCTAAAAGGTGATGATGTTTTTCATATGCTTAAATTGAGCGATGTATATATCATGCCCTCAGTTTCAGAACCATTTGGAATTTCTCCCCTTGAAGCAATGCAATCGAATGTTCCGGTAATTATTTCGAAACAATCGGGGGTGGCTGAGATTTTAACCCATGCCATTAAAGTAAATTATTGGGATATTGAAGCAACAGCAGATGCAATTTATGGTTTGCTGAATTACAATGGGTCTCATATTTTTTTCCAGGAATTTGGGAAGATGGAAGTAGATAGTCTGAAGTGGGAAAATGCAGCACTTCGGGTAAAGGAAGTTTATGATGACGTCCTTATTGAATTTTACAAAAATTAATTTTAAATAAACAACAATCAGATATAGTCTGACAAATAAGTTATAAGTATGAAGACTTTGTGTTTTTATTTCCAGGTGCATCAGCCACTGAGGTTTAAAAGATATCGATTTTTTAATATAGGTGATGATCATTACTACTATGATGATTATTCAAATGAGACCATTTTGAACAAAGTGGCGGAGAAATGTTATTTGCCCACCAACAAAATATTGCTGGATCTTGTTAAAAAGTATAAGGGGAAATTTAAAATTTCTTTTTCAATTTCAGGAGTTGCTCTTGATCAGTTTGAGGTTTACGCACCAGAAATAATCGATTCATTTCGTAAATTGGTTGATACAGGTTATGTTGAGATACTGGCGGAAACTAATGCACATTCACTTGTTTCATTGGCTGACAATGATGAATTTGAGAAGCAGGTTAAATTGCATGGTGAAAAAATTAAGAAGCATTTCAATACAGTTCCTACTGTGTTCAGAAATACTGAATTGATTTATTCTGATGACATTGGAGCAACAGTTGCTCAAATGGGATATCAGGCAATGATTACGGAAGGCGCAAAACATATTCTGGGATGGAAAAGCCCTAATTATTTGTACACCAATGCAATAAATCCAAGGTTAAAGCTCCTTCTTAAAAATTTTAAATTAAGCGATGATATTGCTTTTAGATTTTCAAATCAGGGGTGGAACGAATGGCCATTGACAACTGAAAAATTTGTGGGTTGGCTGGATGCATTGCCACAAGAGGAAGAAATTGTAAATTTATTTATGGATTATGAGACCTTCGGGGAGCATCAGTGGGAAGAAACCGGGATTTTTGAATTTCTGAAAGCTCTACCTGGAGTTGTTCTTGGGAAAAAGAACATGAAATTTGATACACCATCAGGAATAATTAGTAATCATCAACCAGTGTCTGCTATTCATTGTCCGTATCCAATCTCATGGGCTGATGAAGAGCGTGATTTAACTGCCTGGTTGGGGAATGCCATGCAAAATGAGGCCTTTGAGAAGCTATATAAATTAACAGAGAAGGTTAAGAATAGCAATGATGAAAAATTAAAAAGGGATTGGCAGTATCTGCAGACAAGTGATCATTTTTATTACATGTGCACAAAATTTTTCTCCGATGGTGAAGTTCATTCATATTTCAATCCTTATGAATCACCTTATGATGCATTTATAAATTACATGAATGTTTTAAGCGATTATGCCTTGCGGCTCGATGCTGATATACCTGAATCTGATCGGGATAAAGAAGTTTCTTTCTTATCAGAAAAAGTTGAAGAACAGAAAACAATCATTTCGAAATATGAGGAGGAAATAAAGAGCCTCCGAAGTAAAAAGCCAGTGACTAAGAGAAAAACCTCTGCTTCAGGTAAAAAGGCTGGTGCTAAGACAAGTTCAACTCAAAAAGTACAGAAAAAGACCACAACTCAGAAAAAATCATAGACTAGAATTTCAGTAAGATTTAGGGAATTCGTCTTTAAGTTTTTTCTTTCTAATATTATAAAAATAAATCCACAGAATTTTAATAGATTGAAATTGTAGTAAGCTTAAGATGTGCGGTTTAAGTTGTACATAATCATAATTATAATTTTTTTTTTAACTTTTTAGTCCGGATATCGTTAATTTTTAATTCTAGCTGGTACATTTGCACTTTCAAATTTTTGACAAAATATAATTAATAAGATAATTTAAATAATGAATAATAAATATATAACACCATCTTCTTTATTTGAGGTTAGCTGGGAAATTTGTAATAAAGTAGGAGGCATCCATACAGTGGTTTCCACGAAAGTATTGTCAATACAAAAAGAAATTGGGGACAACTATTTCTTAATTGGACCTGATGTTTGGCGCGATGAGAAAGAAAATCCAGAATTTATACCACAAGACGACAGGTATAAGGAGTGGAAAGAATTGATTAGGCAAGAAGGATTGTCTGTGAAAATTGGGCAATGGAATATTGAAGGAAGACCAACAGTTATCCTTGTAGATTTTTATGGCCTTATTGCCAAGAAGGATGAAGTTTTTAGCAATTTCTGGGAGGAATATAAGCTGGACTCTATTTCAGGTCATTGGGATTATATTGAACCAGCACTATTTGGGTATGCAGCTGGAAAAGTTATAGAAAGTTTTGCGAACTTTCATTTTGGTATTCAGGACAGCATTACAGCACATTTTCATGAATGGATGACTGGATCAGGTGTTCTTTATCTTAAAGAATCTGCCCCTCATATAGCCACAGTATTTACAACACATGCAACTGTTCTTGGCCGGGCTCTGGCAGGAAACAACCGACCTGTGTATAGTAAACTCAATGAATTCAACCCTGCTCAGTTAGCACATGAATTTAATGTTGTTTCAAAGCATTCTATGGAGCAGTTGGCCGGAAAAAATTCCGATGGATTTACAACAGTTAGTGATATTACAGCCAAGGAATGTAAAGCACTACTGGGCCAGGATGTGAATCTGGTTACACCAAATGGATTCGAAGATTCCTTTGTGCCTGGAGAAAACAAATTTGAGGCCGAAAGGACAGCAGCCCGAAATAAACTTTTAGGAGTGGCAAGATCTCTTCTGGGAATTGATTTAAATGAAGACTATCTTTTAGTAGCAAATAGTGGGCGGTTTGAATATAAAAACAAAGGAATTGACCTTTTCATTGAATCCCTGGATAAGTTGAATCAATCAAAGGAATTAAAAAAGAATATTATTGCATTTTTACTTATTCCGGCTAATAATTCGGGTCCTAGAGTGGATTTGTCTGAAGCCATTAAGAAGGGTGATGTCCTTAATACTTCAGATAAGTATTTAACTCATGGTATGCATGACCCGGAATATGATCCAATTCTTAACCAACTTCAGGAAAGTGCACTTAAGAATGAGGCGAATGATAAAGTGAAGATAATTTATGTGCCTGTTTATCTTAACGAAGAGGATGGGATATTTAATATGAGTTATTATGACCTCTTAATTGGATTTGATCTTACAATTTTCCCATCATATTACGAGCCATGGGGATATACACCACTGGAAAGTCTGGCGTTTAGAATTCCATCAATGACCACCACCCTGGCAGGTTTTGGCATGTGGGTGAAAGACCATATAAAGGATCCGGGTTTCGGGGTAGGAGTCATCGAAAGGGATGATACCAATGATAAGGAAGTTGTCAACCAAATTGTGAAATTCACCGAAGAGTTTTCTCAACTAAATGATAAAGGAGTTGATGAGGCCAGAGATAAAGCATTTGAGGTTTCAAGGATAGCCCTCTGGGAGAATTTGGTTGAATACTATTTTCAAGTGTATGATATAGCAGTAAAGAAGCTGCAGGACAGGTTTTTTACGGGTGAATTTTTAAAGACACATGAGTCGGATCAACCCCAAATTATCACTTCAGTTCCTCAATTTCCCAAATGGAAGACTCTTGTTGTAGAATCTGGAATTCCAGAGAGACTTTCCTTTTTAACTGAATTGTCAAAAAATTTGTGGTGGACGTGGAATTCTGATGCAGAAGCCCTTTGGGAAAGAATTGATCCTGAATTATGGGAAGAAAAAAAACATAATCCAATTTTGATGTTGGAGAGTGTAAACTATAAACGCCTGTTAAGTCTTGAGAAGAATAAAATTTTCCTTAACGAAATGGACAAGGTTTCAGCAAAATTTAAGGAATATTTAAACACTCAGCCGGATCCGGCACAACCATTAATTGGTTATTTTAGTATGGAATTTGGTCTTCACGATAGTTTGAAAATATTTTCTGGAGGGCTAGGAATTTTAGCAGGTGATTATTTGAAAGAAGCAAGTGATTCAAATGCTAGAATTATAGGGATTGGGCTTCTATATAGATTTGGTTATTTTAAGCAGGTCCTATCACTCCATGGAGAGCAACAGGCAAACTATCTTTCAGAGCAGTTTTCTAAAATTCCAATTACGCTTGTTAGGAATGAAGATGGCTCTGATAAAATAGTAACAATTGTGTTACATGGTAGATCACTAAAAATAAGAATCTGGAAAGTAAATGTTGGAAGAATAGCATTATATCTGCTTGATACCGATCTAGAAGAGAATCAGGAAAGGGACAGATTTATTACTCACCATCTTTACGGAGGGGATCTGGAAAACAGGTTGAAGCAGGAAATAGTTTTGGGGATTGGAGGTGTAAGAGCATTGGCAGCTATTGGAGAAAATCCAGACATCTTCCATAGCAATGAGGGACATTCAGCCTTTATTGGAGTTGAACGTCTTAATCAACTCATTCATGAAAAAAATCTAAATTTCCAGGAAGCTCATGAAGTGGTTAAAAGTTCAACCTTATTTACCACACATACACCAGTGCCTGCAGGACATGATTCATTCCCTGAAGATCTTCTCAGGGTGTATATGGGTCATTATCCTGAAAGATTGAAGATTTCATGGGATGAGTTTTATAAATTAGGTGGCAACGGACAATCTAATAAACCAGAGAAATTTAATATGAGTTTTCTGGCAGCCCATCTTTCGCAGGAAATTAATGGTGTTAGTCGGTTACATGGAAAAGTAAGCAGGGACTTATTTATAGACTTGTGGCCTGGATATCTACCTGAAGAATTGCACATTGGATATGTAACCAATGGAGTTCATCTTTCCACATGGGCAGCTTCTGAAGTAAAAGAATTTTTTTCCAAAAAACTTTCGAAAGATTGGATTTCAAATCAGGCAGATAAGAAACTATGGGATGAAATAAATAAAATCGACAGCACAGAGCTATGGGATGTGAAGCGAGCTCTGAAGAAGAAACTAATTTCAAAAGTGAAAGAAAGACTTCAAACTTACCTTGACAAACGATATGAAAGCCCGAGAAGAATTTTAGAGGTAAGTGAAACTTTAGATGACAAAACATTAACCATTGGCTTTGCCAGGAGGTTTGCTACATATAAAAGAGCACATTTACTTTTCAATGATCTTGATCGACTGGATGAAATTGTAAATGATCCGGAACGGCCAGTTCAGTTTTTATTTGCTGGTAAAGCTCACCCACATGACGGTGGAGGTCAAGGGTTAATTAAGAAAATTATAGAAGTTTCGAAAATGCCAAGATTCAGGGGGAAGATTTTATTCCTTCAGAATTATGATATGGAGCTTGCAAAATTGTTGGTACAGGGAGTTGATGTATGGCTTAATACACCTACACGACCTTTGGAAGCTTCAGGAACGAGCGGAGAAAAAGCTGTAATGAATGGAACATTACACTTTAGTGTGCTCGATGGATGGTGGGTTGAGGGTTATAAAGAGGAAGCCGGATGGTTCCTTACAGGCAAACGAACCTATGATAATCAGGAGTTTCAGGATGAGCTTGATACGGAGAAAATTTATAACATCCTGGAATCTGAGATTGTACCGCTTTATTACGATAGAAATGATAAGGATGTACCTGAAGGATGGGTAAAGTATATGAAGAACTCATTTACAAAAGTTGCTCCTGACTTCACTATGCATCGTATGTTGGTGGATTATAAGAGGAAGTATTACAGTAGACTGTATGGACGGAATCAATATTTAGTAGCAAATAATTATGAAAAAGCTATTTTATTGGCAGCATGGAAAAAAGGGATTGCCCGTATGTGGGAAAATCTGGAAGTCTTATCTGTAGACCTTACAGGCCTGAATGGACACCCATTTAAAATTGGCCAGAAGTATGAGGCCAATGTAATAATCAGGCTAAAAGGTGTTCCGGCTTCTGCAATAGGAATGGAATTGGTAGTAACTGATATTAGTAAGTCGGGCAGGATGAAGCTAATTCATTCACAGGAGTTTAAAATGGTAAAAACGGAGGAAGGTAAGGTTCATTTCAATATTGAAATAATGCCAACTCAGACTGGTTCATTTAATTATGGATTCCGTATTATTCCAAAACATAAAGACTTACCAAACAAGCAGGATTTCAACCTGGTTAGTTGGATTTAGAGGCAATTATTTACTATACGGTTAGTTTTTATTTATCCAGGTAGCAATATCCTGAATTAGATAATGTGGAATGTTTTCAGGCTCCATGTATTCACCGGGGAAACTCATTCCTTCTCCTTGCATAAAGAGATGATTTAATTCAGGATAAGACTTAAAACTTACATTCTTTTTTTGTGATAAGTTTTCTTTCCATAAGTTAAAGTCAGTCATAGTTACCTGGTAGTCTCTTTCTCCCTGTAATATCAATACAGGGAGTTTAAGTTTCTTGGCAGTTTTAACTTGATCGTATTCCCTGAGGTCCAGCCAATAATTTGCAGGAATACCCAATGGAAGCATATCCGATTGTGTATCCATTGTAAGGTCAGGTGATTTGACTAATTCAACCTGTTTTTTTGTTTTTTCAATTTCTCCTTCTTCAAAATCTGATACACCATTCTCTGATAGAATATAATTTATCTGCTCCAATATCAGGTCTTCAAAAGGTCTGGCATTTCCAGCCATCATAATAATACCGGAAAGGTTTTTTTCTCCGGTCGCTATCATGGGTGCAACAAATGCTCCCAATGAGTGCCCCAAAATATATACCCTACTAACTCCTTCAACCTCTAAAGCCTGATGAATGGCTGATTTAGCATCATCAACAGTTTCCTCTTTAATGGTGATGGTTTCTGAATCTTCAGAATATACCTTTGTTCGTTTATCGTACCGAAGCACACCAATTCCCATGTTTGCCAGACCAACGGCCAGATCTCGGAATGGTTTATTTGGGCCTATGGTTTCATCACGATCGTTTGGGCCGGAACCATGAACTAAAATTACAATTGGGAAAGAATCAGAATCTTTAGGACGAGTTAGAGTTCCAGGTAGATTATATGATCCAGAGACGATTGTAAATGAACTTTCTGTATAACCTACTGGCTCAGAATAATCCGGTAATTGATATTCTTTATCTGGTTTAGGAGGAACAAAAAATAATCCAGTAATTTTATTTTCCGCCGTAAAGACAAGTTTTAGATCGAGCACAGATCTTTCAAATTTGCAGGTTAGGAAAACAATGTTCCAACTCTGCATTTGCTCTGTTCGGGTTTTGGTGTGTTTCTCAAAATCACCAACCTGTTCATTAAGTTTCATCCACAACTCTTCCAGCTTTTCCGCAGGGAGTTGCATTAATACGATGGGTTCAAAATAATCTGTAGCCTGCTGGTATTGATTATTAAGAATTAGTTTCAGGAAGTTGTTAGCACTCTCGATTGCCTCATTGGGTACCTGTGCATAAGAAATGCCTGAAATAAAAAGGAAGTAAATAAGGTATAATCGTTTCATGGACAATAAATGAAAAATAATATTCAAATAAAAAAAGCAACTGAACCTTCTATTTTATTCTGGCAACCCAGCCTCCACCTTTTGCAAGTTTTATTATCAAATTATCGTTTTTTGATATTGACATTGTTTTTATTTTATAATCACTTGCATATTTATTGGCGTTGATTCCATCCTCAAATACCTCCATTGAATGCGTTCCATCCGGCAAAAAGGACAGGTCCACTTTTAGCTCTCTTTCTGAGCTGTCCGTCATAGCAGCAAGAAACCATTCTTTACCACTTCTGCGGGCTATAACAATATAGTCACTAACTTTTGCATCCAGCACTTTGGTTTCATCCCAAACAACAGGTACATCTGAAATAAAACTGGTGCATTCAGGTTCTTTGTAATAATTTGATGGATTGTCAGCAAGCATTTGAAGAGGACTTTCATATACAACATACATAGCCATTTGATGAACTCGTGTACCCTGACTCATTGGCCTGGTAAACGAAATTAAATAGTTGGTATCCTGAGCATTGATCATTGCTCCTGGAGTAAAGTCCATTGGTCCTGCAACCATTCTAATAAATGGAATAGTCAAATCGTGCTCAGGTGTTATTACGTCGCTCCATTTATTCCATTCCATACCACGAACACCTTCCCTGGTAATTACGTTGGGATATGTCCGACGCAAGCCAGCCGGTTTATAAGCACCATGATAATCAACAAGAAGCTTTCTTTTTGCTGCTTCCTTAGCAATTTTGTGATAGTAATTAACCATCCACTGATCGTCTCTCTGCATAAAATCAACTTTTATCCCTGCAACTCCCCATTTCTCAAATAGATTAAGTGCTTCTTCCAGTTGATCATCCAATGTTTTCCATATCACCCAAAGTATAATTCCAACGTTTTTTTCCTTTCCATATGCAAGTAATTCTTCCATATTTATGTCTGGATTTATATCGAAAAGATCGCCCAATTTATACCATCCCTCATCCAGTACTATATATTCGATACCATATTTTGAAGCAAAATCAATAAAATATTTATAGGATTCAGTATTGACACCTGATTCAAAATCAACACCATATATATTTAAATTATTCCACCAGTCCCAGGCAACTTTGCCTGGTTTAATCCAGGAGGTTTCCTGCAACTGATTAGGCTTGGCTAATTTGTACACTAACTCGCTTTCTATCAGGTCTTTGTCGTCTTTTGCAATGATAAATACACGCCAGGGAAAGCTCCTGTTTCCTTTCGTTTTAGCAAGATAGTTTTCTCTTTTGGTGACAGGAACATCTCGATCATTATTGGCCTCAACTGCAGCTGCTGCTTTTGGAAAGATGGCGGAGAGCTTTTTAGCTCCTGAAGCCTTGAGCCACATACCAGGATAATCCTCAATATCTGATTCCGAAATCAGTATATTCGGACCCTTATCCGGAGCAATGAGAGTCGGCAGAGAGCAAAATTCTTCCCCACTGAATTTGCTCATTTTCTGAAATTCATATTTGCGTTCGTTGTGGGAAAAGAAGCTTTCCTCTTTTGGGAAATATATTGGAAAGTCTTCCGAGAAATTGAGCTCAAGAGTCTCATTCAATACTATGATATCATTTTTATTTGATGTTTGAAATCGATACCCAATTCCGTCATTGTAAGCCCGAAAAATTAATATGTATTTATTATTCAGAGTAATAGATAACTCATTAAACTGATTGTGTATAACTGAGTTTTTAGATGCAACCACTGGAATAATTTTCTCTTCAATATGCCTGGTGGATGTTTTTTTTACCTTAAATGAAGCCTTGGGAGTTCCCTCAATCTCAATAGAAATATCAGATGGTTTAATAATTTCATTATTTTCAAAAAATACTGAAAATTGAATTTCATTTTCTACTGTAATTATAGTCTTTATCTTTCCATCAGGCGATGACAAGCTGAGCTCTTTGGCTTCTAATATATAAGTGCTTGAAAAAGCAATAAGAACTGCCAGAAAAAATGGGAATATTATCGTCTTTTTTGAATTCATTTTCATATAATTATGGTAAGTATGCGTTTATTTTTCTTCAATAGAGTAGTTTACATTTCTTTGCTTCAGATAATTTAAAATGTATTGAAAGTTTTTACTGTTCTTGCCTAAATTTTCAGGAGGAATAATACCTTTTTCGGACAACAAACCATCGAGAATTAGATTTGTTACGGCTGTACAGGTATATCCAGTGGTCCTGGCCATTGAGATGGTTTCAGTTTCAGTATCGAAGCGATCCAGTAAATTATATTCGTATATTTTTTGCTTTCCATTTTCAACCCCTTCAATTGTGATCCTCATTACCGTGTAATCTTCTTCTCCTGGCTTAAGTTTCCATTTTGGAAACAATAATCTTGCTGTTAATTCGATGGGTTTAATTTTCTTACCATTTACATCAATTTCATCATAAGAGAAAAAACCACTTTCGCGCAGTACTTTTAGATATTCAATAGTTCCAGGGTAACGAAGGGTTTTCTCTATCATATTCGGAATCTTCATAGTTTGGATCAGTGAGCGAAGACCATCAGAATTCCACGCTTCAAGTGTTCCAATCCCATTAAAATCAATTAACTCAGCATCAGAAAGGGCTTTTCTGGTCACCAGGGCCCCATTTTCAACATATCGGGCGGGTCGTATATATTCCTCAATAACATCAATGGGTGAAAAAACAGCTTTATATTCGTATGGCCATTCTCTAACAACCGGGAGTCCGCCAACCAGGCATACAAACTTATTGACAGCCATATTGTTATTATGAAAACCAAGAATTATATTGCTCATCCCGGGAGCAACACCACAATCAGTAACTACAGTAACATTATTCTCTAAGGCCATCTCGTTCAGATCTGACGGATCCTGTGGCATGAAGGCTATATCCACAAGATTTTTTCCTGCTGCGATAACATACTTTACGGTATTGTACCCCATAAATCCAGGTACAGCATTTACAACTATATCAAAATCTTCAATCACCTTTTTTATGACATCTCCGGTGGCAAGATCAGCTTTAACAACATTAACCCCTTTCGCTTCTAAGAATTTTAAAGCTTCAGTATTTATGTCAACCGAAGTAACCTTATGATCTTTACTCAAATCAAGAGCGATGGCTTTTCCTACCAGTCCTGCTCCCAGTACAACAATTTTTTTCATTTTTAGGTTCTTAAATTTATTGAATTAGTTAGGTTTGGTTTGAGGAGAATAGTTTCATACAGAGAATACGTTTCAAGAGTTTATAAAGTGTTTTTACAACTTTTGTCTAACCAAGAATCGTTCCTATTATAGTTGCTGATAACAGGGAGGCCAGTGTGCCGGCAAGTAAGGCACGCATACCAAATTGGGATAACAAAACTCTCTGTCCCGGGGCAAGAGAACCAATTCCACCAATCTGTATTCCTATCGAAGCAAAATTCGCAAACCCACAGAGCATATAAGTAGCCATAATTATTGATTTTTGGTGAACAAGTCCACCTGTTGCTTTTAAATCAGAAAGACTTATATAGCCAATAAACTCAGTAAGGATTATTTTTTCCCCTAAAAGACGTCCTACCACTGTCATGTCTTCTTTTGCAACACCTATAAGCCACATTAGTGGCGAGAAAATATAACCCAACATAAATTGAAGTGATAGCTCATTATATTTTCCATCAGTGGCCTGTGATATAATCTCATTAAGTGTTGTTACTTTTCCAACCCAATTCATAATAAAGTTAAACATAGCAAGAAAAGCAATAAAAACTAAAAGCATGGCTGCGATGTTTGCAGCGAGTTTCAATCCCTCCGTTGTCCCATTTGAAACTGCATCAAGGACATTACTTCCTATTTTATCCTGGGTAATTTCAATATCAGAATTTATTTCTTCAGTTTGGGGAACAATGATTTTGGAAATTACAATTGCTCCTGGTGCCGCCATAATTGATGCGGCCAAAAGATGTTTGGCAAAAATAAGTCGTTGTACTGGATCATCTCCTCCGAGAAATCCAATGTAGGCTGCCAATACACCACCGGCCAAAGTGGCCATTCCTCCGGCCATAACCAGTAGGATTTCAGACCTATTCATTTTTTCCAGATAGGCCTTGATCATTAGTGGGGATTCAGTTTGCCCCAGAAAAATATTGCCAGCTACCGAAAGGCTCTCAGCTCCAGAAAGTTTCATTGCTTTAGTCATAAGCCAGGCAAGCCCATAAACAATCTTCTGGATGATTCCCAGATAGAACAATAAGGAGGTTAACGCAGAAAAGAAAACAACTGTAGGTAAGATCTGAAAGGCAAAGATCATCCCCATTTTATCCATATCAAGAAGGCTGCCAAACAGAAATTCGCTACCGGCTTTTGTAAAGTCTAATACCAGAACAAATAGTTTTCCAGCAAACTCAAATATTTTCCGAATAAATGGGACATATAATATGCCTATCGCGAGGGAGACTTGAATAGAAAGCCCAATAAGGACAACTCTCCATGATATTGCTTTTCGGTTGCTGCTAAAAATATATGCAATGATTATTAAAACAACCATTCCAAGCAATCCTCGAAGCAATGATATCAAAGAAAATCCAGGCTTATCTGAGTCTGGAATAACACTGCCCGAGTCTGAGATCAGGGAAATATCTTTAACTTCTATGCTAGAAATAGTGGTATCCTGAATCTGAGTTAAAGAATCCTGAGTGTGATTTATAGCAGCTGCCTCAGGGAATAATAATAGGAAAAAAAAACAAAAAAGGAAAAGTGAAATAAGAATTTTCCGCATAGCTGGAACCAGTTAGGCTTTCTTGCGCTGGTTTATTTCATCTCGGACAATTGAAGCCCTTTCATAATTTTCATTTTTGATAGCTTCATCCAGCATGGTCTTCAACTCTTTAACTGACATTTCTTTTAATTCGTCGCCCGCCTCAGGAGCTTTTGGCTCACCAGAATACAGTTCATCTTGTTTAATTTCTTCGTCTAATTCCTGATTCTCTTCAAGAATGATTCCTGCCTGTTCAATGATCTCTTCTGTAGTATAAATAGGGCACTTAAATCTCAAAGCCAGGGCAATAGCATCTGAGGTTCTTGCGTCAACAACAATTTCTTTATCACCATCATCACAAACCAATTTAGAATAAAACACACCTTCGTACAGACGATAAATGTTAACCTCAAGAAGGTTTATATCAAAAGAGGCTGCAAAATTATGGAATAAATCATGCGTAAGAGGTCTGGGAGGATTTAAACCCTCTAGCTGAATTGCGATTGCCTGTGCTTCAAACCCACCGATAATTATCGGGATCCTGCGGTTGCCATTTTCTTCAGTCAAAATCAGGGCATATGCACCTGTTTGTGTCTGACTATATGAAATTCCTAGTACATTTAACGTGATTCTGCCCATCCGGTAAAAATATAATATCCTTTATTAAAGTATAAGTCTTGTTGTACAAATATAATTAAATCATTTTTACATGAAAGCAATGTAGACATCTAATCTGGAATTAGGTGTAAATTTCATAATTTAATTATTGGTATTGATGAAACCGATGTAAATTCTATTTTGAAATTCACATATTTTATGCCTCTTATTCTGAATAAAATGTTTGCATATCAATTAAATTTTATATTTTTGCAGTCCGAAAGTTAAAAAACAGTTAAAACAGGCATAAAATGTATGCAATAGTAGATGTAGCAGGTCAACAGTTCAAAGTTGAAGAAGGAAAAAAAATATTTGTTCATAGATTGAGCCAGGATCAGGGCGAAACAGTTGAACTTGATCAGGTTTTACTTATTGATCTGGATGGAGAAGTAATTGTTGGAGAGCCAATTATTAATGGTGCATTGGTTACTGCGAAAGTAGTTGAGCATATGCGTGGTGATAAGGTAAAAGTTTTTAAGAAGAAGAGAAGAAAGGGATATCAGAAATTATCAGGCCACAGACAGGATCTTACACAATTGGAGATTGAGTCAATTAGTGAAAAAGGTGTTTCTAAGAAGAAACCGGCAGACAAAGTAGCTGCTAAGCCAATTGCTAAGGCTGAATCAAAAGAAGTAGTTGAAAAGAAAAAGGTTGAAAAGAAGCCCGCCGCTAAAGTTGAAACGAAAAAAGCAACTTCTGCAGAAAAAGTAGCTGAGAAGAAAACATCAGCTAAAACCAAAGCCAAAGCACCCGTGAAAAAAACTGCTGCAAAAAAACCTGTTGTAGCGAAAAAGGTGGCTGAAAAGAAAGTTGTGAAGAAGGCTCCTGCAAAGAAAGCAGCTGCTAAAACAACAAAAAAAGACAGCGATACGAAATAAATTTGATTTTTGAAGAATATTTAAAGATTATATAAAATGGCACACAAAAAAGGAGCAGGTAGTTCAAAGAACGGAAGAGATTCGGAAAGCAAACGATTAGGTGTAAAACTTTTTGGAGGTCAACATGCCAAAGCTGGTAATATACTGGTAAGGCAAAGAGGAACAAAACATCATCCTGGCGAAAATGTTGGAATTGGGAAAGACCACACATTATTTGCCTTGATTGAAGGACAAGTAGTTTTTCAGAAAAAGAGAAATAATAAATCTTTCGTTTCTGTTCTCTCAGAAGCCAAATAAGATTATTTTATTATTGATATTTCATCTCCTGTTTAATTTGCTGATAAAAGCAGTAAATTAGCAGGAGTTTTTTATTGGTATTATTTTTAGACTGCAGTAAAATTATTTCTATATGCTTAATGTAAAGATTATTCGGGATAATCGTGAATTAGTAATTGATCGATTGAAAGTAAAAAACTTTGAGGCTCAAATCCTCATTGATGAAGTAATCCGCCTGGATGATGAAAGGAAACAAACACAGGTTGAGCAGGATAAAAAGCAGGCTGAACTTAATACTGCCTCACGCGAAATAGGGACATTGTTTAAAACAGGGAAGGTTGCCGAGGCAAATGTTGTAAAAGAGAAAACAGCATTGGTTAAAGAGGAAATAAAAAACCTTAATTCTTCTATGCAGAGGATTGAAAAGGACCTAGATGAACTTCTTCTTCAAATTCCTAATATACCGCATGAGTCTGTGCCTCCCGGAAAAGGGGAGGCTGATAATGTTGAAATTTCCAAGGGAGGCAAATTACCTGAATTACCTGCTGATTCATTGCCACATTGGGATCTTGGAAAAAAGTATAAAATACTTGATTTTGATCTTGGAAATAAAATTACTGGTGCCGGTTTTCCTGTTTTTATGGGCAAAGGTGCAAAGCTTCAAAGAGCACTCGTTCAGTTTTTCCTGGATGAAGCTATAGATGCTGGTTATCAAGAAATTATCCCACCATTGTTGGTAAATGAGGCTTCAGGTTATGGGACAGGCCAACTGCCTGATAAAGAGGGACAAATGTATCATATTACTACCGATAATTTGTATTTAATTCCTACCTCTGAAGTTCCTGTCACAAATATTTATCGTGACCTTATTCTAAATTCAACAGATTTTCCAATAAAAAATACATCCTTCACACCCTGTTTTCGTCGTGAAGCTGGTTCTTATGGGAAAGATGTGCGGGGACTAAATAGAGTCCATCAGTTTGATAAGGTTGAAATAGTTCAGATTCAACATCCCGATAACTCATATGAGGCACTTGATGAAATGGTTGCTCATGTTGAGGAGTTGTTAAAAAAACTTGAATTGCCTTACCGTATTATGAGGCTTTGTGGAGGCGATATTTCTTTTGCATCTGCACTTACGTTTGACTTTGAAGTTTTTGCAGCAGCTCAAAAGAAATGGTTGGAGGTAAGTTCCGTGTCAAATTTTGAATCATTTCAGGCCAACAGGTTAAAACTTAGATTCAAAGAGCAGGGTTCGAAAAAAACCAGGATGGCCCATACTTTGAATGGCAGTGCACTGGCCTTGCCCAGAATTATTGCTGCCTTGTTAGAAAATAATCAAACTAAAGATGGGATTCGCATTCCAGAAGTCCTAATTCCCTATACCGGTTTTGATATTATTTAAATACTGACATTCGTTTTAAGCTTTTTCTTGTCGCTGCTGATACTTTTATCATATAATTCTCTAAAATGTGAATCAAAGGAAAGCATATTATTTTGCCGGCTTGGCTATTTTTTTCTGGTCAACTGTTGCAACTGCTTTTAAAATCGGGCTCCGGCACATGGATTTCCTGAATCTTGTAATGTATGCATCCATAACTTCATTTCTCCTTTTATTATTAATTGTTTTTTTTCAGGGTAAACTCAAAGAATTAGGTAATTATTCTATTAAGAATTATTTAAATTCAGCTCTTTTAGGCTTCCTGAGTCCATTCTTGTATTATATAATTCTATTTAAAGCCTATTCATTGTTGCCAGCCCAGGTTGCTCAACCACTTAATATGGTTTGGCCAATTGTTCTGGTTATTTTATCAGTGCCTCTACTTGGCCATAAAATAAAGATAAGTAGCTACATAGCTTTGTTTTTGAGCTTTATTGGTGTTGTTTTAATTTCTTCACAGGGAGATTTTATCCATATTGGAAATTCAGATCCAATCGGAGTGATACTCGCAGTTGGAAGTTCAATTATCTGGTCCTTCTTTTTTATAATTAATGTGCGTGATAAGAGGGATGAGGAAATAAAACTGTTGTTGAATTTCTTCTTTGCCAGTGTTTTTATAGTGTCTTTGAACTTATTATTAGGGAACTTCAAACTTCCTGAAATTCAAGGTGTAATGGCAGGTGTATATGTTGGTATTTTTGAAATGGGTATAACCTATCTATTTTGGCTAAAGGCCTTGAAGCTCAGTAAATCATCAGATTTGATAAGTAATCTGGTATTCCTGGCTCCGTTTGTTTCATTGATCTTCATACATATTATTTTGGGCGAGGAAATTTTTATTACAACTATATTTGGGTTGTGCCTGATTGTTTTTGGAATAATTTTTCAAAAAATCCGTTCTTGAAATTAAGGCATAAAATTTGTTGTGTAAGAAGGAAAAAAATTATGAAATACTTGAATAAATATAGTTTGCTATTGATTTTGGTAATTCTGATATCAATATTATTTACAGGCTGTAATAAAGATGAGGTAAATCCTCAGCGGCCCACTTTTGAGGAGCTCGCCCGAAATGAGTTTTATGAGCTTATGAAAGAGTGGTATCTTTGGTATGATCAAATGCCCGCTATTGATCTGGCAGATTATAGTACAGCTGAGGAACTATTGGAGGCTCTTCGTTATAATCCCCTTGATAAGTGGAGCTATATTTCTTCATTGGAAGAATTTACAAGCTACTACGAAGAGGGAGAGTATGAGGGTCATGGATTTGGATACACATATGATCAGGATGGAAAGGCCTGGATCACTTTTGTTTTTAAAACCAGTGACTTTAATCAGGCTGGGGTTAGTAGAGGTTGGCAAGTCATGGCAATTAATGGTACAGCTGTTCAACCAATGACAAATTTTTCAGACTATTTTAATGGCAATTCAATTGGTACAACTGATAAGTTTACATTTAAAAAACCAGATGGAACTACAGTTGATATTAATACCACAAGAAAAATAATTAAGATGAATACCGTTCTTCATGCAGATACTTTGCATGTTTCCGGTAAAGTAGTTGGGCACCTTGTTTTTAAAAGCTTTATCGAACCTTCGATTGCTGAGTTGGATAGTGTTTTCGAGGTTTTTACTAATGCAGGTGCACAGGAACTTATTCTTGACCTGAGATATAACGGGGGTGGAAGAATGGATGTTACCACAAAGTTGGCAAGCCTGATTTCAGGTCCTTCAACCGACGGGAAATTATTGATAAAATATATTCACAACAATCAACAAACTGGGTATAATTCTGATGTGATTCTTGAAAATGAGTCATTTGCTTTAAACTTGCAAAGGCTTATTGTTATTTCATCGCGCGGAACTGCTTCGGCATCGGAAGTTATAATCAATGGATTGAAACCCCATATCGATGTAAAGATAATTGGTGACAATACCTATGGCAAACCAGTTGGAATGCATACCTGGACTTACGCTGACACTTATGCCTTTGTTCCAATTAGCTTCAAAATGCTAAATAATTCAAATGAGGGAGATTACTATGAGGGTTTACCAACTGATTCATATATTGAGGATGGTCTTGAATGGGACTTTCCCGACAGGAATGAAAAGCGTTTGAAAGAAGCAATACATTATCTTGAAACCGGAAGTTTTACAGGTGGCTCAGCTCCTTTAAAATCATTATACTTATATCCTTTCCAGAAAAAGAAAGGATTGCATTGGGAAATAGGGGCAGAGTAAATTCTTAATAATTAATTTGGAAAAAGAACGCATCATACTTGGAATTGATCCGGGGACCAATATAACAGGTTACGGACTCCTGAAAATCGTTAACAATAAACCCGAGTTAATTACGCTTGGCATTATTAGCCTTCAGAAAATTCCAGATCCCTATTTGAAACTTGAAAAAATATTTAGCAGAACACTTAGTTTAATTGATGAGTTTCACCCGGATGATTTGGCCATTGAGGCTCCATTTTACGGGAAAAATGTACAATCTATGTTAAAGTTGGGGCGCGCTCAGGGAGTTGCTATTGCTGCTGCTATATACAGAACAATCCCTGTTTTTGAATATGCACCCAGGAAAATTAAAATGGCCATTACAGGACAGGGAAATGCTTCAAAAGAGCAGGTAGCTGGAATGCTTGCATCAATACTTGGATTGAAAAGTTTGCCTGATATGCCCGATGCTACGGATGGACTGGCAGCTGCGTTGTGTCACCATTTTCAGTGCAATGTGCCCGATTCAGTAAAATCTTTTAAAAGCTGGAAAGACTTTATCAATAAGAATCCCGGTAGGGTTAAAGGATAATCTTTCAAGATTATTATGTCAGGATAGATTATTTCTTATCATTTTGGCAATCTCTTTAAATTCCTGCTCAGTAAGCTTCAGTTTGGGTTTTGAAAAACTTATATCTGCCTCAGAATTAATAGGAACCAGGTGAATATGAGCATGAGGAACTTCCAGGCCAAGAACAGCTACACCAATACGATTGCAGGGAATAACTTTTTCAATAGCTTTAGCAATCCTTTTTGAGAAGACCATTATACCTGCTAAAACATCATCTTCAATATCAAAGATGTAATCTGTCTCTTTTTTTGGAATTACGAGTGTGTGACCTTTCCCTAAAGGGTTAATATCCAGGAAGGCAAAATAATTTTCGTCTTCTGCAATTTTATAAGATGGGATTTCACCCGATGCTATTTTTGAAAATATGGATGCCATAATAAGCTGTTTTTATAAACTATAATTTACTCGAACTTTTGGGCCAAATAAAAGTAAATTTAGTTCGAATGATTAATAATCCAATGAGATTCTTTGAAAATTTGTTTTGATTTAAAGCAGCAATGATTGAACTTGATCAGGTGAACAAGAAAAACAGAAAAATAAGAATTTTGCGTTATAAGGAAATTTCAATTACCTCAAAAGGAATAGTTCCTGAAGGAACCTCGATATCAACAACATCACCCACTTTTTTTCCAAGTAATCCTTTGGCGATTGGAGTTCCAACAGACAACTTCATGGCCTTTAGGTCAGCTTCACTTTCTGAAACCAGAGTATATTGCATTGTCTGACCATTTTTTTTATTCTTAATCTTAACCTTATTTAAGATTTGAACTGTAGCGAGGTCAATTTTAGATTCATCAATGATACGAATTCTGGATAGGGTATCATTCAGTCTTGAAATTTTAATTTCAAGTAAACCCTGTGCTTCCCTTGCAGCAGCATACTCAGCATTTTCCGACAGGTCACCCTTGTCGCGTGCCTCAGCAATATGCTTTGAAATTGCAGGACGCTCGACAGTTGTAAGATGCTCAAGTTCTTTTTTGAGCTTTTCTAATCCTTCTTCTGTTACATAAGCTATATCACTCATAATAACACTGACACATTTAATGAAAATATTAAAAACAAAAAAGAATCCCGCATACGTGGAACTCTTCCGTATAGCAAAGATATAATTTTTTTTTCAAATGCCTTAAAGTGAGAAGAAAAAATTAGTATTTAGTTTCTTTCTTCAGAGATTTTAAAATATTTTGGCTTAAGTATTTCAGAATAAATAATTGCTTTTTTCAAATCGAATTCTTCAATAATATTCCCAATTTCATTTTCTTTAATAACATTATTGTAATTGGAATTTATTGGTGTATTAGCGGTTGTCTTATAATGAGCTGTGGCCAGGGTATCATAAATTCCGGTTTCGATAGTTGGAGTGCTTGGATCATCTAAACCAAAAGCGGTTTGTCCTTCGTTAGAGATAAGGCTTGACCGTTCCATAGTCATATCTGGTTTCTTTATTTCTGGCTTGACTTCTATTTCTTCTATAATCTCAGGAAATTCATCTTCCTGAACAACCTCAGGGAACTGGTCTTTAAGAAATTCAGAAAATATATTTTCAAGTTTCTTTCCTGTCGAGGGTTTGGATTGGGTTCCTCCAGTCGGTTTACCAGGAACTGATCCAGGCTTTTGCAATCTTTTTTTCTTTTTTAAGAGACTGGCACCAAGAACAAGAATCATTAATACAATGTAAAAAATAGTTCCTATTGAATCTTCCATGGCAACGGAGTTTTATTATTAAAAGACTAATTTAATCACTTATTTCCTTTTCTTAGCCTTATTCTTCTTAAACATTCTATTTATAAAATTATCTTTATTGGCATTCCTATTACGTTTTGCCTCTTTTTTTGACTCTTTTATTCGTTTCTGTGTTTCTTTCGATTGAATTTTATACTTATGTGAAACAGATTTTTTCCTGGCTTTTTCGTAATCAATCTTTTTCTGCTCTTCTGATTTCTCGTACTTTTTCTGTGCTTGCCTGACTTTTTTTGACTGCTTCTGTCCAAAAGCACCAAAAGAAAGCTAGAATCATTAGAAAAAGAAAGCCTATCCTCATTAAGGATAATTTACTTACTTTTGCCCAGATTTTATATATTCTGAAATGCATAAATACCTAGATTCAAATTTAAGGATTATTTTTATAACGTTTAGTTTTATCATTTTCTTGCTTTCATGTGGCAAAGAAGAGCAACATATTATACCTGACACCTATGTTGACTTCGTTATTAGACTTAACGACCCATTATTTATTGATCTTAATTCTATTGGAAATTCGGTAATTGTTACAAAACAGTATTTTGGATACAATTCAGCTGGATACAATGATCATGGAATTATAGTTTACAGAGCCAGTCAAACAGAATTTTACGCTTTTGACGCAACATGTACCTTCGAGGAGCAATTAAATTTTGCAGTTCAACTTGAAAGTCCAGTTGATTTGATAGCAAAGTGTCCAAATTGCAAATCAGAATACATTTTGCCAAGCTATGCCACACCCGGTAAAGATGGACCAGCAGTGTATGGTTTAAAACAATACCATGCTGACTTCGATGGGACAACAATTTGGGTTTACAATCATCCATAAAAAAACCCGGGTTTATCCGGGTTAATTCATAAATATCTTCAATATTTTGCTGGGGCTTTTAATACCTGTAATGATCAGGTTTGTAAGGGCCACTTTTCTGTATACCAATATACTCAGCCTGGTCATCTGAAAGTTCTGTAAGTTTAACGCCAATTTGATCTAAATGTAACCTGGCTACTTCTTCATCAAGATGTTTTGGTAACCTGTAAACATCCAATTCATAATCATTCTTCCACAATTCAATTTGAGCCAATGTTTGGTTGGTAAAGGAATTGCTCATCACAAATGAGGGATGTCCGGTCGCGCAACCCAGGTTTACCAGGCGGCCTTCTGCCAGGAGAAATATACTATGACCATCAGGAAATGTAAATTTGTCAACCTGGGGCTTAATGTTTGTTTTCTTAATTCCTGGAAAGTTTTCCATTTGCTCAACTTGTATTTCATTGTCGAAATGACCAATATTACATACAATTGACTGATCTTTCATTTTACTCAGATGATCAACAGTAATTACATTGTAGTTGCCTGTTGCGGTGACATAGATATTGCCTTCCGGAAGTGAATCTTCAACTGTTTTTACTTCAAAACCTTCCATGGCTGCCTGCAATGCACAGATAGGATCAATTTCGGTTATAATTACTCTGGCACCATATGATTTCATAGATTTTGCAGATCCCTTTCCAACATCGCCATAACCACAAACAACTACAACTTTTCCAGCCAACATAACATCAGTAGCTCTTTTTATGCCATCTGCCAGTGACTCACGACATCCATATAAATTGTCAAACTTAGATTTTGTGACTGAATCATTCACATTAATGGCAGGTGTTAAAAGTTTTCCCTCCTCTTTCATCTGGTAGAGACGGTGAACTCCGGTAGTGGTTTCTTCAGAAACACCTTTCCAATCTTTTGCAAGTCGATGCCACTTCTGCGGATCCTCAGCCAGTAATTCCTTCAATTGATTTAGAATAACTTCCTCCTCTTTATTTGACGGAGTTTTGTCTAGTATAGAAGCATCATTTTCCGCCTCATATCCTTTATGAATCATTAATGTGGCATCACCTCCATCATCAACAATGAGGTTAGGACCTAGCCCTCCTTCAAATGTTAAGGCCTGAGCAGTACACCACCAATATTCTTCCAGTGTCTCACCTTTCCAGGCAAAAACAGGAATACCTTTGGCTGCTATTGCAGCTGCAGCATGATCTTGAGTTGAAAAGATATTGCAGCTTGCCCATCTTACATCAGCACCAAGTTCAATCAGAGTTTCAATAAGAACTGCTGTTTGAATAGTCATATGCAGTGATCCAGTAATTCTGGCTCCTTTTAACGGTTTCTCCTGAGAATATTTATTTCTCACTGCCATCAAACCAGGCATTTCTTTTTCTGCGATCTCAATTTCTTTTCTACCAAATTCGGCCAAGCTTATATCTTTAACTTTATAAGGTATATTATTTACCATTGTTTCTGTATTTTCCATTTTCTATTTTTTAGGATTGCAAAGTTACGATTTATCTGAAGAATATCTGAAATAAAAGTTGATAAGAGATCTATAGAAGAGTATAATACATCTTATTTATCACTTTTCAGGATTGACAATGCACTTTTTCGGTCTTTTTTTAGCTGATTTACAAGGAAATCAATATTCTCGAATTTTATTTCATCTCTGATGCGGTCAATAAATATTAGAGTAACATCCTGACCATATATATCCTGTGAAAAATCAAAAATATTCACCTCAATCGTTTTGCTTACTTTTTCAGAATTTAGTGTTGGTCTTATACCAATATTTAGCATCCCGTTATAGCAAAGGTTAGAAATCATTAATCTAACGGCATATACTCCATCCATCGGAATCAACTTATGACTTTCTTTGGGAATTATATTGGCTGTAGGGAATCCGATTTGGCGGCCAATCATTTTACCACCAACAATAGTTCCATTCACAAAATATTCGTAACCCAAAAACCGATTGGCTCGCTTAATCTGGCCTGACCACAATGCTTCACGAATAAGGGTTGAACTAACTTTCTCACCATCTATTAATTTCGGGAGTAATTGAAGTGTATTAAAATTAAATTTTTCTGCGCAGGCTTTAATTGTTTCATAATTGCCTTTTCGATCTTTTCCAAATTGATGATTGAAACCGACAATCAGGTACTTTACATTTAATCTATTCACCAAGGTTTTTTCAATAAACTCACATGCACTTTGTTGAGAAAGCTCCAGATTAAATGGTAAAACTACCAAATGATCGATATTGCATTTTTTTAATAATACTTCCTTCTCTTCAAGAGTTGTTAGAAATTTTAGGTCAATTCCGGCATTATTTAATACCATTTTTGGGTGGGGCCAGAATGTAATTAGTACACTCTCCGTTTCCTCTTCATTCGCAATATTTTTAACTTCATTGATAATTTCGCGGTGCCCAGAGTGAACGCCATCAAAAATGCCAATAGTAATTACTGGACTCTTGAACAGTATATTTTGCAGGGAGGTATGAACTTTCACTTATATTTTCAATTTAAACCTTCGGCAAAAATAAGAAAACCACCTCAATTATTTTAAATAAGTATCTACTAATAAAAATCCTTAAATTTGTATAAATCATTTTATTTATGAAAACTCCTGAAATTGTAGCAAATGACTCCTGGTTGAAGCCATTTGAAGGGATCATCACAAAAAGGATAAGTAAGGCTGAGGAAAAGGAAAAAGAGCTTACGGGTGGAAATTCATTAGGCGATTTTGCCAATGGACACCTATTTTTCGGATTACATAAGACTGATGGTGGGTGGGTATTTAGGGAGTGGGCTCCCAATGCTACTCAAATTTATCTTATAGGCACCTTTTCTGATTGGAATGAATTGCCGAAATACCAGCTGCAAAAAGGAGATTCAGGAACCTGGGAAATCCAGCTTTTAGAAAATGATATGAAGCATGGAGATTTATTCAGATTATCGGTTCACTGGAGAGGGGGACAAGGTGATCGTATACCTGCCTGGGCTTCCCGTGTGGTGCAGGATGAAACCACAAAGATGTTTAGTGCAGAAGTTTGGTGGCCAGAACAGAAATATTCCTGGAAGTATCCTGATTTTGTTAGGGCAGAAGATCCTCCTCTGGTATATGAGGCCCACGTTGGTATGGCTTCGGAAAATGAAGAGGTTAGCAGTTATAAATTCTTCGAAGAAAATATTCTACCCAGAATTGAAAACCTTGGATATAATACAATTCAGTTGATGGCCATTCAGGAACACCCTTATTATGGATCTTTTGGCTACCATGTTTCAAGTTTTTTTGCTCCATCTTCCAGGTTTGGAACACCTGAGGAATTAAAATCACTAATTGATACTGCACATGGATTGGGATTGGCTGTAATTATGGACCTTGTTCATTCACATACAGTTAAGAATGTAAATGAAGGTCTTGGTCTTTTTGATGGCTCACTTGATCAGTACTTTCATAAAGGAACCAGGCGTGAACATCCAGCCTGGGATTCGCTTTGCTTTGACTATGGTAAGAATGAAGTTTTACATTTTCTTCTGTCAAACTGTAAATATTGGTTGGACGAATTTCATTTTGATGGATATCGGTTTGATGGAATAACCAGTATGCTATATTTTGATCATGGTTTATCAAGAAATTTCACTTCTTATGAGCAATATTATGATGGTGGCCAGGACGAGGATGCTATAAGCTATCTATATCTGGCAAATAAGCTTATTCATGAAGTACGGCCAGATGCCATCTCAGTTGCAGAAGAAATGAGCGGAATGCCTGGGCTGGCAACACCAGTTGAAAAAGGTGGATATGGTTTTAATTACCGTCTGGCTATGGGTACACCTGATTACTGGATTAAAATAATTAAAGAAAAACCGGATGAGCAATGGAATGTGTCGGAGATTTATTTCGAACTAAGCAACCATAGGGCAGATGAGAAGACCATTGGATATGCTGAATCTCATGACCAGGCATTAGTAGGGGATAAAACCCTTGTTTTCAGACTAATGGATAAGGAGATGTATTTTAGCATGAATAAAAGCAGCCAGAGTCTTATTGTTGACAGGGGTGTCGCTTTACATAAGATGATCCGTCTAGCTACTATTGCAACAGCTGGAGGTGGGTACCTGAATTTCATAGGGAATGAATTCGGACATCCAGAATGGATAGACTTCCCGCGTGAAGGAAACAATTGGTCCTTTAAATATGCCAGGAGGCAGTGGTCATTAATGGAACATCCAGACCTCAGGTATAAAGAGCTGGCAGCATTCGACAAAGCTATGGTAGATCTTATCCGAGAGCAGAATGTTCTTGAACAAGCTTTCCCATATAAAAGAGCTTCAAATGAAAATGACCAGATACTGGCTTTCAGCAGAGGATCTTTACTTTTTGTTTTCAACTTCAACCCTTCTGAATCTTTTACAGGGTACGGCATAGAGGTTGATTCAGGAAAATATCAATTGGTCTTAAATACTGATGATTCAAACTTCGGAGGGTTTGATCGACTCCAGAATAATAGTATATATTATGCAAAAAAAGGAGGGAAACTAATATCATCCACTCCTGTATTTTTGCAATTGTACATTCCCAGCAGAACGGCAATTGTTTTCAAAAAGATTGAACAAAAAAGAATCTATTGAACTACCAGTACTTTAGTAATACTCCACTCTGACCCATCATGGATTCTAATAAAGTATAATCCCTTTGGAGAACCCGAGAAATTAAGCGTTTCAGTAAAAACCTGAGCAGGATAATCAACAATTTTTTGAAGAAGTTTTCTTCCTGACTTGTCGTAAATTTCCATAAATAATCGTTCTTCAAATAAGTCAGTTATTTCAATGTTAAATATTCCATCGGTTGGGTTAGGATATAGTTTAATTGAAACATCTGGCGTACTGAATTCCTCAATCGCGGTTGGAGACTCCTGTATAAATGTTAAAGGTACTGAGCTTGCACCCTCACCTGAAAGAGTCAAAATTGCTGTTCTTGCTTCTCCTCCGGTATTTTCATCATAATCGACTCTAAAGGATGTAGCACTTTCTTTTGTAACACTGGTCCAGCTTTGGTCTGTGCTAATTGACCAATCGATATTTGCATTCACTGCGAAAGTGTATGATCCAGCTATAGAAGTTACTGTTGCAGACGCTGGCGATGATTCTAATACAATATTTGCTCCCTGTTGGGTAAGGATAATTGTCTGAGCAACAACTCCGGGTCCTGTCACATTGATGTTTGCATATCTCGACGCATTTGAAATATTTTCATTGTATGTCACAGTTAAGGTATTGTTATCAGACTTGATAGCTGACAACCATTCAGAGTCTTCAGAAATAATCCAGTCTATATTTGAGGAAACAGCAAAGTTAATAGAACCAGAAGAAGCTCCTACTGTTGCAGAAGCTGGCGTCACTTGAACTACAGGAGATGCACCCTCCTGGATAAGGGTTACAATTAATGGTGAAACGCCTTGACCAGATAGCCCAAAGGATGCAACTCTGGATTCAACCAAAAGATTTTCATCGTATTGGATAGTTAATGTAGTGCTATTCGTCTTAACAGCAGTAGTCCAATAATTGTTCTCAGAAACACTCCAGTTTACATTTGAAATGACTGTAAATGTAACAGTTCCAGTTGAGGATGAAACTATTTTTTCATCTGCCTCAACAGACAATACAGGACCCGATTCTTCCTGAGTTACAGTAACAGTAACAGTATTAACACCCGGACCCGATAATGTAACAACAGCAATTCTGGATTCAGTAAGTATATTCTTATCGTATGATATTGTCAGTGTTGCATTATCGGATTTGGTAGCTACCACCCAATTGTAATTTTCTGTTATACTCCAATTAATGTTTGATTTTACAACAAAATTTACTGAGCCTTCGTCGGAACCTACCGATGCAAAAGGCTGAAATACTGACAATATCGGCTCAGAGCCTAATTGAGTAAGTTCAATTGTTTGAGAACTAATACCTGGGCCAGTTAAGGTTATACTTGCTGTTCTGGAGGTAAACGATGCATTTAAATCATAGTTTATAAGCAAAATACCGTTGTCTATTTTTGAAGCAGATAACCAGTCAGAATTCTCACTGAAATTCCAGGTGACATTAGATGCAATATTAAAGCTTATTGAACCCGGGAAAGAAGAGACAGTTGATGAAGCCGGATTTGCTACCAATGACGGAGTAGCACCTAGTTGGTCAAGGCTAATTGTTCGAGTAGGTACTCCAGGACCTGATAATGTAACATTGGCTGATCTTGGGTCAACAGATATATTTTCCTCATATGAGATAGTAAGAGTTGTATTATCAGATTTTATTGCCGTTAGCCAGCTAATATTTTCACTAAAAGTCCAGATTATGTTTGAGGAAACGGTAAAGCTATAAGTTCCAGAAGCTGAACTAACGGTCCTTGACTCTGGATTTACTGTTAAAACAGGAGCCGCTCCATTCTGATTCAATGTAATAATTTGAGAACTTACGGAAGTCCCTGACAGGGTTATCGTAGCTGATCTGTCTATCACAGAGATGTTCTCATTATAGGTAACAGTTAGTGTCGAATTGTTAGATTTAACAGCTGTAAACCAATCAGCATTCTCAGACAAAGCCCAGTCAACATTAGACGTTACATCAAATGTTACAGAGCTCGCTGAAGCAGAAACACTTTCTGAACTTGGCGATACATTTAGAACAGGTGTAGCCCCTTCCTGATTTAAGGTTACAGTTTGTGATGAGATACTGGGTCCTGTTAAAGATAATATTTGCAGATCTTGGGACAATAACCATATTTTCATCAAAGGATATTGTTAGGGTGGTTTCATTGGTTTTAGTCGCAACAAGCCAGTCAACATTTTCTGTAAACGGCCCAGTTAACATTTGAAGAAACACTAAAAGTAGTAGATCCAGTGTTTGCTGAAACATTTCTAGACGCAGGATTTACTACCAATTCTGGATTTGCACCCTGCTGATTAAGACTTACTGTTTGATTTCCAACACCTGGGCCACTTAAAACTATATCTCCTGTTCTTGAATCAACACTAGAGTTTTCAGTATAATTGACTGTAAGAGTAGTCTCATTTGTTTTAACTGCATCAAACCAATTGGAACTTTCAGAAAGTGACCAGCTAATATTAGATGACACACTAAAACTTATTGACCCGGCAGACGAAGCTACAGATTGTGAACTTGGGCTTGCAAGTAAAACAGGGGTTGCACCATCCTGATTAATAGTAGCAACAACATTTGATACCCCGGGGCCAGACAAGTTAATAGAAGCTGATCGTGAATCAACAGATAAGTTTTCATCATAAGTGACTCGAAGGGTTGCTTCATTAATCTTTGTAGCAGTTAACCAGTTTTCATTCTCCAAAAAGGTCCAAACAATGTTTGAAGATATTGTAAAGAAAACTGTTCCCGATGCTTCAGAAACGGATTGGGAAGCTGGTGTAATTTCCAGAATTGGAGTAGCACCCTCCTGGTCCAAAGTAACTGTTTGGCTTGTCACTCCCGGTCCGGAAAATACAATATCAGATATTCTGGAATCAACAGATAAATTTTCATTATAAGTTACGGTGAGAGTAGTATTATTGATTTTACTGGCAATAAACCAATCAGAATTCTCAGTAAAATTCCAATCAATGTTAGATGTAACAATGAAATTTACACTTCCAGATGATGCAGGTACGGTTTCACTTGCCGGTGTAACTGATAGAACCGGAGTGGCAGCATCCTGATTAAATGTTACAATTTGAGTAAGTCCAGCCCCCGATAAGGTAATATTTGCAGTTCTCAGGGCTACGATTAAATTTTCATCGTATATAATTCTAAGTGTGGTGTTATCAATTTTAGTAGCAGTTAGCCAATCAGCGTTTTCAGAAATACTCCAATCAAAGTTTGAGCTTACCGAAAAGTCCATTGTGCCAGATGCGGCAGGCACTGTGGCAGTAGTTGGAGTAACAAGCAAGACTGGATCGCCGGCATTCTGATTTAAAGAAACCATCTGATCAGTAACTCCAGGCCCGGTTATAAATATAGTTGCAGTTCGTGGGTTGATGGTTTCATTTTCATCATATGTCACTGTCAGAGTTGTTTCATTCGTTTTAACGGCATTGATCCAATCAGAAGTTTCTGTTATGCTCCAATCAATATTTGAGGAAACTGTAAATACAGTTGTACCAGATAATGCATTCACAATTACACTTGGTGGCGACACATTTAGGAAAGGAGCCGCGGCCTCCTGATCTATGTTAATGGTTTGGTTACTAACACCTGGACCTGAAACGGTTATGGTTGCACTTCTTGAAGCAATTGATAAATTCTCGTTATAATTAACAGTTAAGGTAGTTTCATTAGTTTTTATTGCGGTAAGCCAGCTTGAATTCTCAGATAATGTCCAGGTAATGTTTGAAGCTACGCTAAATGTTATGGATCCATCTGTTGAACTTACTACTGCACTGATAGGATTAACAATAAGAGCAGGTGTTGCACCTTCCTGTTCCAGTGTAATAACCTGATTATTTACTCCAGGTCCTGAAAGTGTGATTGTTGTTGATCGGGGAATTACAGAAATGTTTTCAGTAAAAGTGACCGTTAAGGTCGAGGCATCTGATTTATTAGCAATAATCCATGAATCCCCACCTGAAAAAGTCCAATCCACATTTGAATTAACTGCAAAGCCAAATGTGCCTGAAGATGACCCTACAGTTTGAGATTCAGGTGTTACTAGTTAAAACAGGTGTGGCACCTTCCTGCGTAATAGTAAGGGTTCTGGTTATACCACCCCCTGCAATAGAAAGAACAGCAGCTCTTGAATTAATTGAGAGATTTTCGCTACTTGCTGTGACACTGAAATAGTTTGGCTATTGTTTCCTGTATTCGGAGTAACATTCAGCCAGGATGGAATTCCGGTAATATTCCAAGTTACATTTGCGGAAGTTAAAACAAAGGATCCATTGCTTCCATTCGCAGATCCCAGAGTTAGAGTATTTGGACTCACTTCAAGCGAAGGTGCCCCCGCCTGAGTAACGGTAACGGTTCTTGTAATACCACTGCCGATAACGGTAATAGTTCCAACACGTTCCACGGTAGAAGGATTAGCACTATTAGCAGTTACTGTAATGGATTGGTTTGCACTACCGGATATAGGATTAATATCCAGCCAACCTGCGTCATCGGAGAGAGTCCATGAAGTATTTTCCACATTTATGTCAAAGCTACCAGAGCTGCTGGTATATGGGAGAACAATGCTTGAAGTACTAACAGTAAGAGAAGGAGCCCCTGCCTGGGTAATTGTCACAGTAGAGGAAAGGGTACCATCAGATACAGTAAGTGTAGCAGATCTGGCTAAAGTAGACGGGTTCACAGCATTTGTGGTCACGGTAATAGACTCGGAAGTACTTCCTGAAGTATTTGAGATATTTATCCATGTAGGCATCCCTGTAATATTCCAGGTGATATTCGCGGAGGTGATGTTGAAAGCCCCGGAACTACCACTGTGTATAGGCCAGGTTTACACTGGAAGGATTCACTGAAAGGTCAGAAGCTCCTTCCTGGGTAACATTAACAGTCCTTGAAATTCCAGCCCCGGAGATTGTAATAATTGCAGCTCGGGTATTGGTAGATGGATTTTCAGAAACAGCTGTTACAGTAATGGTTTGATTGGCAGAACCAGAAGTAGAACTAACGTTAAGCCATGTTTGACTGCTTGAAACAGACCATGTAACATTCGCAGAAGTAATATCAAAAGTAGCGGTACTTGAACTTTGGAAAGCCAGGGTTAGGTTGGTAGGATTCACCTCGAGTGAAGGAGCACCCGCCTGAGTAACAATAATAGCATGAGAAATAGTTCCATCGGTGACCGTTACAGTAGCATTTCTGGATGAAGTGCCTGGATTCGTTTGATTAGCAGTTACAGTAATAGTCTGTGAATTACTACCTGAAGCAGGAGAAACATTGAGCCATGTTTGACTGGAGGACACCGTCCAGGAAGTATTTTCAGAAGTCAGGCTGAAAGTTGCATTGCTACCACTTAAATAGGCTATTGAAAGGCTTGTGCTGCCCACCTCGAGGAGAGGTGCACCCGCTTGAGTTACTGTTAGTGTGCGAGAAAGACTTGCACCATCGGTAACCGTAAGTGTAGCACTTCTGGCAGTAGTTGTAGGATTATCAGAATTCGCAGTAACAATCACTGATTGATTATCTGTACCTGCAGCAGGAATAACATTCAACCAGGTAGGTATTCCATTAATGCTCCATGATACATTTGCTGAGATGACATTAAAGCCAGCATTACTACCATTGGAGTAGCCAAGGTTTAGTGAAGCAGAACTAATCTCAAGTGAAGGAGCACCGGCTTGAGTAGCGGTAACGGTTCTGGTGATACCACTACCGGTAACAGTGATAGTACCAACGCGTTCAGCAGTTGCAGGATTAGCACTATTAGCCGTTACAGTAATGGATTGGTTTGCACTACCAGATACAGGACTAATATCCAGCCAACCTGCATCATCGGAGAGAGTCCATGAAGTATTCTCCACATTTATGTCAAAGCTACCAGAGCTACTGGTATATGGGAGAGCAATGCTTGAAGTACTAACAGTAAGAGAAGGAGCCCCTGCCTGGGTAATTGTCACAGTAGAGGAAAGGGTACCATCAGATACAGTAAGTGTAGCAGATCTGGCTAAAGTAGACGGGTTCACAGCATTTGTGGTCACAGTAATAGACTCGGAAGTACTTCCTGAAGTATTTGAGATATTTATCCATGTAGGCATCCCTGTAATATTCCAGGTGATATTCGCAGAGGTGATATTGAAAGCCCCGGAACTGCCACTTGTATAGGCCAGGTTTACACTGGAAGGATTCACTGAAAGGTCAGAAGCTCCTTCCTGGGTAACATTAACAGTCCTTGAGATTCCAGCCCCGGAGATTGTAATAATTGCAGCTCGGGTATTGGTAGATGGATTTTCAGAAACAGCTGTTACAGTAATGGTTTGATTGGCAGAACCAGAAGTAGAACTAACGTTAAGCCATGTTTGACTGCTTGAAACAGACCATGTAACATTCGCAGAAGTAATATCAAAAGTAGCGGTACTTGAACTTTGGAAAGCCAGGGTTAGGTTGGTAGGATTCACCTCGAGTGAAGGAGCACCCGCCTGAGTAACAATAATAGCATGAGAAATAGTTCCATCGGTGACCGTTACAGTAGCATTTCTGGATGAAGTGCCTGGATTCGTTTGATTAGCAGTTACAGTAATAGTCTGTGAATTACTACCTGAAGCAGGAGAAACATTGAGCCATGTTTGACTGGAGGACACCGTCCATGAAGTATTTTCAGAAGTCAGGCTGAAAGTTGCATTGCTGCCACTTAAATAGGCTATTGAAAGGCTTGTGCTGCCCACCTCGAGGAGAGGTGCACCCGCCTGGGTTATTGCTAAGTAAGGGTAAACTTCCACCACCGGTAACAGTCAAAGTGTAGCACTTCTTGCAGTAGTTCTGGATTATCATCGAATTCGTAAATAACAGATAACTAGTTTGAGAACTTGTGCCTGTAGAAGGAATAACATTTAGCCATGAAGGTATACCAGTAATAGCTCCATGAGACATTTGCTGAAGTGACATTAAAGCCAGTCATTACTACCATTTAGATAGCCAGGTTCAGTGCAGCTGGGGCTAACTCCAGTGAAGGAGCCCCGGCCTGAGTAGCGGTAACAGTTCTGGTGATACCGCTACCGGTAACAGTAATAGTTCCAACGCGTTCAGCGGTTGAAGGATTAGCACTGTTAGCAGTGACAGTAATGGATTGGTTTGCACTACCAGATACAGGACTAATATCCAGCCAACCTGCATCATCGGAGAGAGTCCATGAAGTATTTTCCACATTTATGTCAAAGCTACCAGAGCTACTGGTATATGGGAGAGCAATGCTTGAAGTACTAACAGTAAGAGAAGGAGCCCCTGCCTGGGTAATGGTCACAGTAGTGGAAAGTGTACCATCAGTGATGGTAAGCGTAGCTGACCTTGCGGTAGTTGATGGGTTGATTTCCGTTGTAGTAACTGTAATAGACTGAGAACTACTACCAGAAGAAGCAGAAAGAGAAATCCATGCTGGTGGGGGTGTAATATTCCAGGTGATATTTGCAGAGGTAATATTGAAAGCTCCTGCACTACCTGGAATATGCCAGGTTCACCTAGAAGGATTAACAGAAAGATCAGAGGCCCCATCCTGAGTCACATTAACAGTCCGAGTAATACCAGCACCAGTAATAGTGATCACTGCGGACCGTGCACTTGTAGAAGGATTGGCAGAGACAGCAGTAACTGTGATAGTCTGACTGGAAGAACCAGATAGAAGAACTAACAGTTGATCCAGGTTTCACTTGAAGAAACAGCCCAGTTAACATTGGCGGCAGTAATATCAAAGGTAGCAGTACTTGAACTCTGGAAAGCCAGTGTAATACCCGTTGGACTCACTTCCAGGGAAGGAGCACCATCCTGAGTAACCACCACTGAATGAGAAATTGTTCCATTTGTGACAGTGACGGTAGCACTTCTGGTTGTAGTACCGGGGTTATCGGTATTTGCCGTAACCGTAACTAGCAGAGAACTGGAACCAGATAGAGGAGATACGTCGAGCCAGGTTTGACTGCTGGAGGAACTGTCCAGGAAGTATTTTCAGAAGTTACATTGAATAAAGCATTACTACCACTCTGATAGGTAATGGATAAACTGGTAGTGCTTACCTCCAGTAGAGGAGCCCCTGCCTGGGTTAACTGTAACAGTTCGTGTGATACCACCACCAGAAATAGTCAGAGATTAGCACTTCTTTCCGTGGTAGCTGGATTATCTTCATTAGCTGTTACAGAAACAGTTGGGTAACTGGAACCAGTAGAGGGACTAACATTTAGCCAGGAAGGGATACCTGTATATACTCCAGGAAACATTTGCTGAAGTTACATGGTAAAGGAATCGTTGCTGCCATTTAGATAGGCCAGGTCAGTGTACTGGGGTATCACTTCCAGTGAAGGAGCTCCTGCCTGTGTAACGGTAACGGTTCTGGTAATTCCACTACCAGTAACAGTAATAGTTCCTATTCGTTCCAGTAGTCATCAGGATTATACTGTTGTGGCAGTGACAGTAATGGATTGGTTTGCACTACCGGAGACAGGAATAACATCCAGCCATGCGGCATCATCGGATAATAGTCCATGAAGTATTTTCAGAAGCCACATCAAAGCCACCAGTACTGCTGGTATATGGCAAGTGCAATACTGGAAGTACTACAGTAAGAGAAGGAGCCCCTGCCTGGGTAATGGTCACAGTTGATGGAAAGGGTACCATCCGTGATGGTAAGTGTGGCTGACCTTGGCGTAGTAGATGGATTAACTTCTGTTGTGGTCACTGTAATAGACTGTGAACTACTACCAGAAGAAGCAGAAAGAGAAATCCATGCTGGTGGCGCTGTAATATTCCAGTTGATATTTGCAGAGGTAATATTGAAAGCTCCGGAACTACCACTGGTATATGCCAGGTTCACCGTAGTTGGATTAACAGATAGATCAGTGGCCCCAGCCTGAGTAACATTAACAGTCCGAGTAATACTTCGCCCGGTGACAGTAACAATGGCAGCCCGTGTGCTGGTGGTAGGATTTTCACTAGTAGCCGTAACAGTGATAGTCTGGTTGGCAGATCCAGTAGAAGAACTAACAGTGAGCCAGGTCTATCACTTAAGAAACATTCCAGGTAACATTGGCAGAAGTAATATCAAAAGTAGCAGTACTGGAGCTTGGAAAGCCAGTGTAAGACCCGTTGGGCTCACTTCCAGTGAAGGAGCCCCAGCCTGAGTAACAATCATAGCATGAGAAATTGTTCCATTGGTAACAGTCACGGTAGCAGTTCTGGTTGTAGTGTCAGGATTATCGATATTAGCAGTAACCGTAACAGCAGAAGAACTTGCCACCAGAAGAGGAGATACGTCGAGCCAGGTTTGACTGCTGGAGACTGTCCAGGAAGTATTTTCAGAAGTTACATTGAATAAAGCGTTACTACCACTCTGATAGGTAATGGATAAGCTGGTAGTGCTTACCTCCAGTAGAGGAGCCCCGCCTGGGTGACAGTAACAGTTCGTGTAATACCGCCACCAGAAATAGTCAGAGTGTAGCAATTCTTTCGGTGAAGTAGTGGATTATCATAATTAGCTGTAACAGAGATAGATTGGGTACTGGAACCAGGAGAGGTACTACATTTAGCCAGGAAGGAATGCCTGTAATACTCCAGGAAACATTTGCAGAAGTAATGGTGAAAGAATCGTTGCTGCCATTTACATAGGCCAAGCAAGGGTACTGGAGTGCTCACTTCCAGCGAAGGAGCCCCAGCCTGAGTAACGGTAACGGTTCTGGATGATTCCACTACCGTAACAGTAATGGTTCCTATTCGTTCAATAGTGTCAGGGTTATCTGCTGTAGCAGTTACAGTAATGGATTGGTTTGTCATTACCGGAGACAGGAATAACATCTAGCCAACCGGCATTATCTGATAAGAGTCCAGGAAGTATTTTCAGCAGTCATATCAAAGCTGCCAGAGCTACTGGTATATAGGGAGAGCAATGCTTGAAGTACTCACAGTAAGTGAAGGGGCCCCTGCCTGGGTAATGGTAACAGTAGAGAAAAGTGTACCATCGGTAATAGTAAGCGTAGCGGACCTGGCAAGGTAGTATGGATTCATTTCCGTTGTGGTAACTGTAATAGACTGAGAACTATTACCAGAAGAAGCAGAGAGAGAAATCCATGCTGGTGGGGGTGTAATATTCCAGGTAATATTTGCAGAGGTAATATTGAAAGCTCCTTCACTACCACTGGTATATGCCAGGTTCACCGTAGTTGGATTAACAGATAGATCAGTGGCCCCAGCCTGAGTAACATTAACAGTCCGAGTAATACCTGCTCCGGTGATAGTAATAATGGCAGCTCTTGCGCTGGTAGTAGGATTTTCACTAGTAGCGGTAACAGTGATGGTCTGATTGGCTGATCCAGATAGAAGAACTGACAGTGAGCCATGTCTGATCACTAGAGATCATGTCCATGTAACATTCGCAGAAGTAATATCAAAAGTAGCAGTACTGAATGCTTGGAACGCCAGTGTAAGACCCGTTGGGCTTACTTCCAGGGAAGGAGCCCCAGTCCTGAGTAACAATAATATATGAGATATAGTACCATTAGTAACAGTCACTGTAGCAGACCTGGTTGTAGTTTCGGGATTATCGGTAATTGCAGTAACCGTAACAGCTGAAGAACTTGACTCCAGAAGTAGGCGATACGTCGAGCCAGGTTTGACTGCTGGAAACTGTCCAGGAAGTGTTTTCTGAAGTTATATTAAATTGAGCATCACTGCTATTCTGGTAGGTAATGGACAGACTGGTTGTGCTTACTTCCAAGAGATGGGCCCCAGCCTGGGTGACAGTAACAGTTTGAGTAAGACCAGCACCCTCGACAGAGAGTGTAGCAATTCTAGTTGAAGTAGTAGGATTATCAGAGTTGGCGGTTACCAGGATAGATTGAATATCAGAACCAGTAGCAGGTACAACATTAAGCCAGGAAGGAATACCATTTACGATCCAGGTAAGATTTGCAGAAGTAATGGTGAAAGAATTGTTACTGCCATCTGCATAGGCCAAACCCAGGGTAGGAGTGCTCACAGAAAGAGAAGGCGCCCCTGCCTGAGTAACAGTAATAGTTCTTGTAATACTACTACCTATAACGGTAATAGTTCCGATACGTTCCACGGAAGTCGGATTATCGCTGTCAGAAGAGGCTGTAATGGTAAGATCGCCGCTACCAGTAGCAATATCTACATCAAGCCAGGTCTGATCACTTGTTATATTCCAGGATGTATTTTCAGAGGTAATATTGAACGTATTACTACTGCCACTGGTGTAAGCTAGCCCTAAACTTGATGGAGTGACATTCAAGGTGGGAGCTCCGGCTTGAGTAATTGTGACAATTTCCGATAATCCGTTTCCTGCAATAGTCAAAGATGCAGATCTCTCTGAAGATGTAGGATTGACTTCAATTGTTGTTACAGTAATTGACTCAGAAGCAGTACCAGAAGTATTGGATAAATCAATCCAGTCAGGCTTACCTGTAATGCTCCATGAAACATTTTCTGAAGTAATATTGAAACCACTACTATTGCCAATGCCGTATGCAAGATTAATATCCGTGGGAGCAACTTGCAGTAAATATATTAATCCAGCAAGTTCAGCAGAAGCAGTACCGCTAGCTGTAAATACCGGGGTAGTTGATGGATAAGTAGGAGTTACAATATCTGCTTCTGTATCAGAACTTGAATCCCAAAGTTGATAGAATATTGGATTACCCAGAGTAAATCCATCCGTTTCCGGAGTCAGCTCATCATCTTTTGAGGTCACAATACTTAGATAGACAACACCAGTTAAGGTTTCGGTTAAAACACCTGCTCCTACACAATTACTCCCATCATAAATACCAATTTCATCCCCAACCTCTAAATCGATGCCGTTAATGGTAGCTGCAGTAATATAAAAATTCATATGGTCTACGCCATTGCCGGTCCAATTGGGAATAAAGTGGACTTGGCCAAGTAAACTGCTGCTAGCTATGATACCAAAAAGTATGGTGAAGAGTATCCTTTTCATATATAGGTTAATGAGCTTATATTAAATTATTTTCAATCAAAAAATACTATTGTTTTAACTTGAACAAAGTCATTCGTAATTAATTTATAATAATATAGTCCAATTGGTACTTGTTTATTTGATTGATCGGTTCCATCCCAAATGATTGAGTGATTTCCAGTTACTTTTTGCTGGTCAATTAATACCTTTATCTTTCTGCCAGATCTGTCATATATTTCAATCTTTACATTTGAATTTTCAATCAAAGAATAGGGAATTGTTGTTAGGCTATTGAATGGATTTGGATATGCGTTACCCAGTTCGTTAGCAGTTTTGTTTGCAAGTAATTCCTTATTGATTATATCCAATAAATTCAAATTAATAACCGTAGTTTCCATCCTTTCAAAATGACTCCTGTTCTGATTATAAAACTGAATCTTTTCCACAATATATTCTTTTTCACTGCTCTCATCCCAAACCTTGAGTTTTATATTATTTCCATTCCTAAAACCATCCTGCCATGATGTAATTGGATCGTCCATTGTAGCAGCTATAGAAATATATAAATCTCCTTCTTGCATTTTACCTATTCCCACACATTTATCTTCATCAAATAGAGCTACCTCGTCTCCAGGTTCCAATCCTTTATCTGGCAATATATAAACATTCATATGATCATATCCATTTCCGCTCCATGATGGTTTAAAATGTACATAGTATGAATTTTCTTTAACTTTTATGTAAGATTTTGGTAAAGTGGCATAATTTATTGATGAAACTTCAGATACGTTAATTTTATATCCTTCACCAGGACTAAAACTGATGATATTATCAATCCAGCCAATGTCAGTTATATATTCAATAGCAGCACCAGTTTCATTTTGAACCTTATTCAATTGGCCGGCTGTAATAAGATCATTTACAATATCTATAGCAACTTGAGGGGTCCGATCTGGAAAACCCATTATATTCCAACCAGGTATTAAGGCAATAGAGAGGGGAGAAGAAACAAAACTTCCTGAAATATCAAGTTGAGTATCTGTATTTACTCTGATTTTGTATCCTTCTGTGGGTTGAATTTCAGCAATGTCATAAACCCAACCTATTGGTTCAACATATTCAACTGCATCCCCTGTTTCATCCTGAACTTTTTCAAGAAATCCACTGCTGATGAGAGTAGAAAATACATTTGACATTGATGGATCATCCGGAATAATATTACTTGACATTATATTCCAGCCTGAAGAAAGTAGTATTGTTTGATGTGCTTCAAAGTTAGCTGTAAGACTTATGTCAGCAATTGCAGAAAAAGAATAATTTGCAAGATCAGAGACATAGGAGTTATCCGAGTCATCGTGTCCAATTAACAAAGTTATATCCTGAAGCTGGAGTAGCGGTTAAGTTAACAGTGGCACCAATAGAATATGATCCTCCTCCGGAAATGGATCCTCCCTCAGAAGGATCAGCAGAAACAATGATATCATAAAAAGCATTATTAACAGTAACCAGGAAAGGATCATCAACATCAAGATGGGTTCCCCGTCATCAGTGGCAGTAAGAGTAACAGTAGAAGAACCAAGCCCTACTTCAGTAATAGTCAGAGTCAGTTCCAACAATCCCCACAGTAACCACAGCTTCAGTGTTACTACTCACGACAGTTAGGGTAAGATTATCGCCATCGGGATCGGAGAACACCGCTGTAAGGTCAATAATATCAGAAGCAAATCCTTCGTCATAAGTCTGGTCGGAGATAGGATTATCGACCACAGGATTATCATTAACATTATTAACAGTAACCAGGAAAGGATCATCAACATAAAGTATGGGTTCCCCATCATCAGTGGCAGTAAGGGTAACAGTAGAAGAACCAAGCCCTACTTCAGTAATAGTCAGCTCAGTTCCAACAATCCCCACAGTAACCACAGTTCAGTGTTACTACTCACGACAGTTAGGGTAAGATTATCGCCATCGGGATCGGAGAATACCGCTGCAAGGTCAATAATATCAGAAGCAAATCCTTCGTCGTAAGTCTGGTCGGAGATGGGATTTTCGACCACAGGATTATCATTAACATTATTAACAGTAACCAGGAAAGGATTATCAACATCAAGTATGGGTTCCCCGTCATCAGTGGCAGTAAGGGTAACAGTAGAAGAACCAAGCCCTACTTCAGTAATAGTCAGCTCAGTTCCAACAATCCCCACAGTAACCACGTCAGTGTTACTACTCACGACAGTTAGGGTAAGATTATCGCCATCGGGATCGGAGAACACCGCTGTGAGGTCAATAATATCAGAAGCAAATCCTTCGTCGTAAGTCTGATCGGAGATGGGATTTTCGACCACAGGATTATCATTAACATTATTAACAGTAACCAGGAAAGGATTATCAACATCAAGTATGGGTTCCCCGTCATCAGTGGCAGTAAGGGTAACAGTAGAAGAACCAAGCCCTACTTCAGTAATAGTCAGCTCAATTCCAACAATCCCTACAGTAACCACGTCAGTGTTACTACTCACGACAGTTAGGGTAAGATTATCGCCATCGGGATCGGAGAACACCGCTGTAAGGTCAATAATATCAGAAGCAAATCCTTCGTCGTAAGTCTGATCGGAGATAGGATTATCGACCACAGGATTATCATTAACATTATTAACAGTAACCAGGAAAGGATCATCAACATCAAGTATGGGTATCCCCGTCATCAGTGGCAGTAAGAGTAACAGTAGAAGAACCAAGCCCTACTTCAGTAATAGTCAGCTCAGTTCCAACAATCCCCACAGTAACCACGTCAGTGTTACTACTCACGACAGTTAGGGTAAGATTATCGCCATCGGGATCGGAGAACACCGCTGCGAGGTCAATAATATCAGAAGCAAATCCTTCGTCGTAAGTCTGATCGGAGATAGGATTTTCGACCACAGGATTATCATTAACATTATTAACAGTAACCAGGAAAGGATCATCAACATCAAGTATGGGTTCCCCGTCATCAGTGGCAGTAAGGGTAACAGTAGAAGAACCAAGCCCTACTTCAGTAATAGTCAGCTCAGTTCCAACAATCCCTACAGTAACCACGTCAGTGTTACTACTCACGACAGTTAGGGTAAGATTATCGCCATCGGGATCGGAGAATACCGCTGTGAGGTCAATAATATCAGAAGCAAATCCTTCGTCGTAAGTCTGGTCGGAGATGGGATTTTCGACCACAGGATTATCATTAACATTATTAACAGTAACCAGGAAAGGATCATCAACATCAAGTATGGGTTCCCCGTCATCAGTGGCAGTAAGGGTAACAGTAGAAGAACCAAGCCCTACTTCAGTAATAGTCAGCTCAGTTCCAACAATCCCCACAGTAACCACGTCAGTGTTACTACTCACGACAGTTAGGGTAAGATTATCGCCATCGGGATCGGAGAATACCGCTGTAAGGTCAATAATATCAGAAGCAAATCCTTCGTCGTAAGTCTGGTCGGAGATGGGATTTTCGACCACAGGATTATCATTAACATTATTAACAGTAACCAGGAAAGGATCATCAACATCAAGTATGGGTACCCCGTCATCAGTGGCAGTAAGGGTAACAGTAGAAGAACCAAGCCCTACTTCAGTAATAGTCAGCTCAGTTCCAACAATCCCCACAGTAACCACGTCAGTGTTACTACTCACGACAGTTAGGGTAAGATTATCGCCATCGGGATCGGAGAACACCGCTGTAAGGTCAATAATATCAGAAGCAAATCCTTCGTCGTAAGTCTGATCGGAGATGGGATTATCGACCACAGGAATATCATTAACATTATTAACAGTAACCAGGAAAGGATCATCAACATCAAGTATGGGTATCCCCGTCATCAGTGGCAGTAAGGGTAACGGTAGAAGAACCAAGCCCACTTCAGTAATAGTCAGATCAGTTCCAACAATCCCTACAGTAACCACTGTCAGTATTACTACTAATGACAGAGAGGGAAAGAATATCGCCATCGGGATCGGAGAATACCGCTGTAAGGTCAATAATATCAGAAGCAAATCCTTCGTCGTAAGTCTGGTCGGAGATGGGATTTTCGACCACAGGATAATCATTCACATTATTAACAGTAACCAGGAAAGGATTATCAACATCAAGTACGGGTTCCCCGTCATCAGTGGCAGTGAGAGTAACAGTAGAAGAACCAAGCCCTACTTCAGTAATAGTCAGCTCAGTTCCAACAATCCCCACAGTAACCACGTCAGTGTTACTACTCACGACAGATAGGGTAAGATTATCGCCATCGGGATCGGAGAATACCGTGTCAAGGTCAATAACAAATGAGGAGAAACCTTCATCAAAGGCCTGATCATCGATGGGATTATCGACCAGTGGGAAATCATTCACATTATTAACGGTAAAGTCAAATATGTCATTGACAGAAAGAGCAGAGATGGCATCATCTGTAGCTGTGACGGTAATGGTGGAAGTTCCGAGTCCAGCCTCCGAAATGGTGAGAATATTGGTAGCCACATCTACGGTAACCGCCGCCATATTGCTGCTAATGGCGGAGAAAGAAAGGATATCGCTTATATCGGGATCGGAGAATACCGTGTCAAGGTCAATAACAAATGAGGAGAAACCTTCATCAATGGCCTGATCATCAATGGGATTATCGACCAGTGGGAAATCATTCACATTATTAACGGTAAAGTCAAATATGTCATTGACAGAAAGAGGCGGGCTGGCATCATCTGTAGCTGTGACGGTGATGGTGGAAGTTCCGAGTCCCAGCCTCCGAAATGGTGAGAATATTGGTAGCCACATCTAGGGTAACCGCCGCCATATTGCTGCTAATGGCGGAGAAAGAAAGGATATCGCTTATATCGGGATCGGAGAATACCGTGTCAAGGTCAATAACAAATGAGGAGAAACCTTCATCAAAGACTTGGTCATCGATGGGATTATCGACCAGTGGGAAATCATTCACATTATTAACGGTAAAGTAAATATGTCATTGACAGAAAGAGGAGAGATGGCATCATCTGTAGCTGTGACGGTAATGGTGGAAGTTCCGAGTCCAGCCTCCGAAATGGTAAGAATATTGGTAGCCACATCTAGGGAAACCGCCGCCATATTGCTGCTAATGGCGGAGAAAGAAAGGATATCGCTTATATCGGGATCGGAGAATACCGTGTCAAGGTCAATAACAAATGAGGAGAAACCTTCATCATAGGCTTTGGTCAGCGATGGGATTATCGACCAGTGGGAAATCATTCACATTATTAACGGTAAAGTCAAATATGTCATTGACAGAAAGAGGAGGGATGCCATCATCGGTAGCTGTGACGGTAATGGTGGAAGTTCCCAGTCCCAGCCTCCGAAATGGTAAGAATATTGGTAGCGACATCTACGGAAACCGCTGCCATATTGCTGCTAATGGCGGAGAAAGAAAGGATATCGCTTATATCGGGATCGGAGAATACCGTGTCAAGGTCAATAACAAATGAGGAGAAACCTTCATCATAGACTTTGGTCAGCAATGGGGTTATCGACAACCGGGGCAGTCTGGCCAAATAGTAATCAATGGCAGAACTAAAATCAAACACAAAAAAACTAACTTCTTCATAGCTTTTCAAAAAGAGTTAAGCTAATAAAGTTAGTAAATTGTATTTGATTAGAATATATATGCTTCTAATAATTTTCTATTCCTATCCTTATATGACTGGGAAATAGGATAAAGCATTCAATATCCCTAAGATATTTAGGGAGAATATAAATAAGTGAAAAGTGAAAAATAGAGTTGGCCTTCTGGAACCTAGTTTTTCTTAAATAGAATTTCTCCCTCTTTTTCAGCCCAAGATAAAATCACCTCCTTATCATCTTCGCTGAGAGCAGCTTCTTTATGTATTATCAGATAACTCTGAAGAGGCATTTCCCCGCTTTCAACCGACTCGTAAATATCCACCAATCGACTGATTTTGTCTTTATCGGAGATTAATCCCCAGCCGGAAAAGTTAAGTTTTTCCTTGCCCTTATTAACATGCTTACTTAAAAAGATAGAAACAGGTGAAATATATCCATACCATGGATAATTCGTATAATTCGAGTGACAATCGTAGCAACTTCTTTCAAGAACATCCTTGATTGCCTTATCAACTTCGGCGGTTTTAAATAAATCTTCAGCGACACTGCGATCACCTAAATTTTTTTGTGGTTGAAAAAGTTGGAGTATAGCAATCCCCAAAATTAGCCCGTAAATAACCCAACGAGTTTTTTTTCTCACAATAATGAAATATTTAATTCAGGAATATTAATCTTTGAAAGAATCCATAGTTTTCTGAGCCCAACCTGTCAGAACCTTTATCTGCTCATCTGAAAGCTTTTTATCGGGATTTTTGTTCACATATTTTTCTGGAGGCATTTTTTTCTCTGATACCGTTTTGATAACATCATTTAGTTTACCAGTTTTTTTCATCATACTTAATCCATCCCATTTATCTAAGTTCAATTTACCTTTTGATTTAATATTTTTTGAGGCCGATGTATGACAATCATTACAATGTACATTAAAAATCTTTTGTACATCTTCAGGAAAAGATTCATCAGCTAACTCAGTGGAAATAAAAGTAATTTCAGGAGAGTAAGATTTATTCTGGATGGTAAAAGCACCTAAGAAGGCAACCAATCCAAACATCAGTATACCAAGGGAAATGTTTTTTTTCATTTTATTATTTATTTAAGGTTGAATATTTAAAATTAGTTAAATTTCTTAGAAACGTAAATCAAAATAAAAGATTTCCAACGAGAAATCCTGAAATTATTAGAATATTAAGACGGAAATTGAGCAGGTTTTAACATTTTTTAAGACTAATTTAGCCATTCTAATTGCCTTTTTGTTACTTTTAGCATGTATTTTACCCCTTATGCCTTAGTAAATTAGAACAAATCTAACCTAATCCATTAAACGAGATATTTTTTGGCCTGCTTATGGATCGTTTAATTTAAACCTCAAAAAGTAATTTTTATGTTTCGAAATCTGATTAAGGTTGCTTTGCGTGTTATACGTAAAGATTTGTTTTATAGCTTATTTAATATAGCTGGGTTAACCATTGGCATTACAAGTTGCATTTTTCTTCTCTTGTATGTCTTAAATGAATTGAGCTATGACCGCTATCATGAAAACTCGGACAACATTTATCGAGTTGTCTCTCATATCTCGGAACCCGATGATGCATTTGATTGGGCAGTCGCTCAAATACCTTTTGCTCCTCAAGTAAAAGAAGATTATCCAGAAGTGATACAATATGTTCGGTATATAGATGCAGGTCGGGCTCTATTTAAAAAAGATGAATCTTTTTTCTATGAGGATGATGTATATTTTGTTGATTCTACTGTTTTTGAGGTGTTTAGTTGGAAACTCATTTCTGGAAATCCGGAAACTGCCCTGAATGAACCCAAGTCAATAGTAGTAACCCGTTCATTCTCTGAAAGGTATTTTGGAGCTGATGATCCGGTTGGATCTTCCATTGAAACAACAGGAGGTGAATTCTATAAAATTACGGGATTAATGGAGGATGTGCCACAGAACTCTCATCTAAAATTTTCAGCCATGGTTTCCAGGAATACCTTGCCGCGTCAAATGGGCAGTTGGGGTAGCTTTGGCGTCTATACTTATTTATTACTTCCTGAGAATACCGATTATAAGCAGTTTGAGTCGAAGATTTCTGAAATGTATGATAAATATATGGCTCAGATTTTTGAAGCAATGGGAATTAAGATAGAATATGTTTTACACCCTCTTCCATGGATCCATCTTAATTCTGACTATGAAGGAGAACCGGAACCAACTGGCAGTAAGGCATATATATACATCTTTTCTATTGTTGCTTTATTTATGCTGGTAATTGCAAGTATAAATTATATGAACTTGGCTACTGCACGATCTACAAGAAGGGCAAGGGAGGTTGGACTTAGAAAGGTAATGGGATCAAGCCGGGGTCTTCTTATTTTTCAGTTCCTAACAGAATCAATTATTTTGACAATTATTTCTGTAATATTATCACTTCTCCTTGTGAAACTATTGATGCCAGAGTTTAACCTTCTTTCTGGCAAGCTTTTGGACTTCTCCTCTTTGTTCCAAATGAATATGGTACTTTCTTTAATAGGAATAATAGTTCTTCTGGGTGTTGTTGGAGGAAGTTATCCTGCATTTTATTTATCAAGGTTTAATCCGGAAAAAGTACTGAAAGGAGAGATAACATCAGGTTATAAGAAGTTTTCATTTAGGAAGGTTTTGGTAGTTATTCAATTTTCCATCTCACTGGTAATGATTGTAAGCACCTGGGTTGTATATAGCCAGATTGGATTTTTGAAGAACAAAGATGTTGGATTTGACAAAACAAACGTAATTAGGTTAGATCTCTCGACCAGAGATATGGTCAGGCAATCGGATGTGTTTAAAGAAGCTTTGGTTGCAAATCCGGAAATAATTAATGTAGGAACAACCAACACAAGGGTAGGTGGGGGCTCAAGCAAGTCAATTTTTATGGTGGAAACCTCTGAAGGAATGGATGAAAGAGGTGTAAACTTCGGTGTTTGTGATGATGCCTTTATTGAAACTCTGGGAATTACAATATTGGAAGGCAGGGATTTTTCATTGGAACAAATGGCAGATACTGCCACGGGTGTTTTAATTAATGAAACGATGGCAAAAAGGATGAATTGGGATAATCCAATTGGTAAAAAAGTTCAAATTGGATCCGATGGAGATAATGAAAATCCAGTTGCAAGAGTGGTGGGATTAATGAAGGATTTCAATCAAACCGGTTTGTATAACGAGGTAGAATCTTACATGCTGATGTTTAGATTGGATAACAGGGTCATCTATGTGAAATTTAAGGATAATGATGTAACATCAACAATTGATTACATTGAAGAGAAATGGAAAGAAGTATTTCCAGGTATTCCTTTTGAATATCATTATCTTGAAGAAGATTTTAACAATCAGTTTGAAGAAGATCAAAAAAGAGGTATTATTCTTGCCGTTTTTTCAATTCTAATAATAATAATAGCAAGTCTTGGTCTATACGGTTTATCATCTTATACTGTCGAGCAAAGAACAAAAGAAATTGGAATCAGAAAAGTTCTTGGTGCAAACGTTGGAAATATAACTGCTATGATCTCAAAAGAGTTTTTTATTCTAATCTTAATTTCTATGATCATTGCTTTTCCGGTAGCTTATTATTTGATGAAAGACTGGTTGCAAAATTATACTTATCGAACCTCACTTTCAATTTGGATATTTATTTTATCTGGCCTCGCAATTATGATTATTGCATTTTTAACAATAAGTTATCATACATTAAGAGCAGGCAATGCAAATCCGGTAGATTCCCTTCGTCAGGATTAATATTTAATATTATTTATGACTTTTTGAATACAAACATTTAGAATCTTAAAGGAATCAGTTACTTATACTCGAAAGATTGAAATTGCTATTAATACTAATGAAACATTCCTTTTAAAATAAATTAATACTTTTGTTTCTGCTACAAAAATAATCTAATGAATCAACGTAAAATTGCTGTACTTGGGGGAGGCAGTTGGGCAACTGCACTGGTTAAGATTATGCTTGAAAATTTGCCAGAGGTGGGTTGGTTTATGCGTAATTCTGATAGGATTATGCATATCCAAAAACATCGCCATAATCCGCAATATTTAAGTTCTGTTGAACTTGATACCGACCGTTTAAGACTCTCAGATAATATTGCTGAAATAGTTGAGGAGTATGACATTTTAATATTGGCCATTCCAGCTGTGTTTCTTGAAGATGCTCTAAATCCAGCTAAGTCAATCCTTGGGAAAAAAATTATATTATCAGCTGTCAAGGGTATTATTCCTGAAAAGAATTTGATAATTGGTGAGTTTTTCAATCAATTTTATAATGTACCACTAAGTTCTATTGCTGTTTTATCTGGGCCAAGTCATGCAGAGGAGGTTGCCCTGGAGCGATTGTCATATTTGACAATAGCCTCAATTGATGAAGTTTTGGCTGAGGAATTAGGCTCATATTTCGACTGTCACTATATTAATCCAGTTATTTCTGATGACATTTATGGAACAGAATATTCTGCAGTGCTTAAGAATATAATGGCACTTGCAGCAGGAATTTACCACGGACTAGGTTATGGGGACAATTTTCAAGCGGTATTAATTTCCAATGCCATTCAGGAAATCAAAAGATTTGTAGATCAGGTACATCCAATTACGAGGGATATAAAATCTTCTGCCTATTTGGGAGATCTTCTTGTAACAGCATATTCTCAATTCAGTAGAAACAGGTTGCTAGGAACCATGATAGGAAAAGGATATTCTGTAAAAACTGCACAACTTGAAATGAATATGGTTGCGGAGGGTTATTATGCAGCAAAATGTATACATGAGAGCAATAAAAAATATGGGGTAAATATGCCAATTGCAGAGGCAGTTTATCGTATTCTATATGAGGGCATTTCACCAATGGTAGAAATGCAGCTATTAACAAAATTTATGAAATAGTATTGATAAAACATTTAATAGTTATGCTAAATCTTGATCTATCAAAAATCAATCAATTCATTTCGGAAACTGAATTTTCAGAGGTAAAGAAAAAAGTAAGAGAAAGCAGTAAAACTCTTTATTCAAAAACAGGAGCTGGAAATGATTTTCTGGGCTGGCTCAACCTGCCAGATTCGTACGATAAGAGTACTGTAAATGAAATCCTTGAACTTTCAAATAATCTTAAAAGTCAGATTGATTTTCTGGTAGTAATTGGGATAGGAGGATCCTACCTGGGTACCCGTGCAGTTTCAGAAATTTCTATTGGCAATTTTGATTATCTTAAAACAAAAAGAGAATTTCCTCAAATAATTTATGCCGGTCAGAATATCGGAGAAGATTATCTTTTTGAATTGTTGGATGTATTAGATGATAAATCATATGGTATAGTTGTTGTGTCTAAATCAGGCACAACCACCGAGCCCGCCCTTGCTTTTCGGTTATTAAAAGACCATTTAATTAAGGCTGTTGGAATGGTTGAAGCCCGTGAAAGAATAATTGCAATTACCGATTCCAGCAAGGGAGCCCTTCGGAAAATGGCACATCAGGAAGGTTATAAAACATTTGTAATCCCTGATGATGTAGGAGGAAGGTTCTCAGTGCTTACACCCGTTGGCCTTGTTCCACTGGCAATTTCAGGAGTTAATATTGTAAGTTTACTCAAAGGCGCTGAAGATATGAGGCAACAAACCTCAGCAGATATTGATTTAGAAAAAAATCCGGCAGCATTATATGCAGCCGCTAGAAATGCTTTATACCAGAAAGGAAAAGTTATTGAAATACTTGTGAATTATAATCCTCAGTTGCATTATTTTTCTGAATGGTGGAAACAACTTTTTGGTGAAAGTGAGGGTAAAGAAAATAAAGGAATTTTTCCAGCAAGTGTTGATTTTACAACTGACCTTCATTCAATGGGTCAATATATTCAGGAAGGTGAAAGGGTCCTATTTGAGACGGTTATTTCTGTTAAGAAATCAAAAAATACGGTAATTGTACCCTTCGGATAAAGATAACCTTGACAAGTTGAATTATCTGGCAGGCAAACGCGTTAATGAAGTAAATAAGATGGCTGAATTGGGCACTTTGTTGGCCCATCTTGATGGAGGAGTCCCTAATATTAAGGTTGAAATTGATACACTTGATGAATACAACATGGGACAATTGATTTATTTTTTCGAAATATCCTGTGCCCTGAGTGGATATACACTTGGAATTAATCCCTTTGATCAGCCCGGAGTTGAAGCTTACAAAAAGAATATGTTTGCCCTTCTGGGAAAACCGGGCTTTGAGGATGAAACAACCCGACTCCGTAAGTTGATTTAAGTTTAGATTCTCAGTCATTTATTTGGGTCCCAAAAAATTCGGATTCCATATTCGAAGTGAATTTGCATTGAATTCAAAACACACAACTTATTACTTATTCTAACCTGAATAAGAGTATATTTGCACGCGCTTATTGAGAAAAGTGAAAATTAGTGCAAATCAGTAATCCAACATTCTAAAATAATTAATTCAATGCCAATAAGTAAGCCGCTTAAGGGTTATATTTTTTCCTTTATTGCTGTTTTGGCAATGTCCAATGTTTTTATTTTTAGTAAGGCTGCATTAAATGAGGTTGAATTAATACAATTTGGCTTTTATTGGTTTGGATTTGCGATAGTATGGAACCTTTTATACGCTATACCTACAAAAAAATATAAGAATATCACCAGACTAAAAAGGAATACATATCTGGCTTTAATTTTTATAGGAGTTTTTGAGTTGGTAGGAACCACTTTTTTCTTTTTGGCCATCAACAAAGTTGAAAATCCTGCAATTGTATCATTTTTGGGGAATATGACTCCTGTATTTGTTACCACTTTTGGGGTTTTTCTACTTAAAGAAAGGTTTAATATTCTGGAAGCTTTTGGGTTTGTATTAACCATATCAGGAGCTTTCATAATCAGCTATAATAAGGGAAGTAGCATTTCGGATATCTTTATGGAAGGGACGGGCTACGTTATTCTATCTTCTTTCCTGTTTTCATTTGCATTTATAGTAGCCAAAAAAACTATCAAAAATGTTGATCCAGGGATATTGGCAATGAATCGGGTTTTGTATTTATTTGCATTTTCTGTAATTCTTATGATTATTTACCGGGTTTCTTTAGTGATTTCCTGGAAAGGACTTTATAATATCATATTGGGCTCTTTACTAGGCCCTTTCCTGGCAGCAATAGCAAATTATTCGGCAATTAAGTATATTGAGGTATCTCGTGCTTCTATAATTGGCAGTTCCAAGAGTTTATTTGTGCTTATTGGAGCATATATTTATTTTGGAACTTTTCCACAGACGCTGCAGGTTGTGGGTGGTTTGACCACAATTATTGGAGTAGTATTGGTGATTACAGGAAAAAGTATTTTTAAGGACAAATTTTAAAATTTGACAATAAAAAAGCACCTTGAATTCTCAAGATGCTTATTTTTTTAGGTTTTATAAAGGTATAAGCTATTTAATCTTTTCTATAAAATCATTTAAAACGGTTTCCAGATCAGGGTATCCAATTTCCTGTAAATCATAGTAAACCCTGGTAGAAGGTTTGGTTATATTAATTATCCTATTGAGGTCGATTGGAGTACCAATGACAACAGAATCACAATCGGTATTATTGATTGTTGTTTCCAAATCCTTAAGTTGCTCATCACTGTATCCCATAGCTGGAAGTAATACACCTATATTAGGATATATTTCAAATGTTTCAGATAATTTCCCTACTGTAAATGGTCTTGGATCAACAAATTCTGTCGCTCCAAATTTTTGAGCTGCAACAGTTCCGGCACCTAGCTTCATACCACCATGCGTTAATGTTGGGCCATCTTCAACAATCAGAACTTTTTTCCCCTTAATTACTTCTGGATTATCTACTTTTATAGGAGATGCACCATCAATAACAATTGCATTTGGAGCCAGTTTATCAATATTTTCCCTTACAATTTGAATTCCCTCAGGTGGTGCAGTATCCATTTTGTTAATTACAACAACATCAGCTAGCCTTAATGTTACTTCCCCCGGATAATAGTTGGTTTCATGGCCAGGTCTATGGGGATCAACAACTGTAATATTCAAATCTGGTTGATAGAAAGGGAAGTCATTGTTACCACCATCCCAAAGAACTATATCACAACCGTCAGGATCTTCCTCTGCAGCCCTTAGTATGGCCTCGTAATCAACTCCAGCATATATAACATTGCCTCTGTCTATATGGGGCTCGTATTCTTCCATTTCTTCTATAGTGCAATCATGTTTTTCAAGATCTGAAATTTTAGCAAATCTTTGAACTTTTTGTTTTGCAAGGTCCCCATAAGGCATTGGGTGCCGAACTGCAACCACTTTCAGGCCTTTTTCCATCAAAATTTCAATTACGCGTCTTGATGTTTGACTTTTACCACAACCTGTTCTGATGGCACCCACAGCAATTACTGGTTTGGTGCTTTTTACCATTGTATCATTTGGACCCAGCAACACGAAATTTGCTCCTGCAGCGTTTACAATAGCACTTATTGACATTACTTTTTGATAAGTAATATCACTGTACGAAAAAGTGCAATCGTCAACTTTAAGTTTTCTGATTAGGTCAGGTAATTCACTTTCCAGGTAAATTGGAATGCCATCAGGGTATAGTTTTCCAGCTAACACAGAAGGATACTTTCTGCCATCAATGTCGGGGATCTGTGCTGCTGTAAAAGCAACTACATTGTAGTCTTCATTGTCACGATAGTAAGTGTTGAAATTATGAAAATCTCTACCTGCAGCTCCAATGATAATAACATTCTTTTTTGCCATAATTATTAGTTTGATTAGAATAATTTAATATAAAATTAAAGTCTAAAGGTACATTTTATAAATATTATTTGCCAAGTTTAAAAATGTGTTTAAGGATATAAAATTGCCTACACTTTGCATATTTGGCTAATAAATATGGTATAGTTTTTGAAGCCTAAATAATTGAGAGAGATAATCTTTAATTTAATTTTTCGTTATATAATTGTAATTGTTAATTCCTGACGCAACTATTATAGATTTATTGTTGTCTTATAAATAGTAATTGTTCTTAATTTAATTGAAATTTTAGTGAATTTCCTGGCCCATATATATCTTTCCGGTGAATCAGAGCAGGTTCTGGTTGGAAACTTCATTGGTGATGCAGTAAAGGGACGTAACTATAAGAATTTTCCTGACCTTGTTCAGAAAGGCATTAGCCTTCACAGGTTTATCGATTCATTTACCGATACGCACCCTTATGTTCAGAGAAGTAAATTCATGTTGAACAGTCATTATCATAAATATTCAGGAATAATTGTTGATATTTTTTATGATCATTTTCTTGCCCGTTCCTGGAAGTATTTTTCTGATATTCCATTGAGGGAATTTATTTATAATACATATGAAACTCTTATTCGAAACTCAGGATTATTTCCGGATGAGGTAAAGAAATATTTTCCATTTTTTGTTTTGAATAATTGGCTTGAAACATACACATGTGTAAGTGGTATTGAAAATGTATTGCAAAGGATGACTATGCGAACTTCTTTGCCTGACTTCACAAGTTTTGCAATGGAGACTATGTTAAAAGAGTATGCTAGTTTTGAGGAACAGTTTCTTGATTTTTTTCCGGAATTAATTGATGCAGTTCAGGAGGATTATAATATCAAGTTACCGAACTACAAGGTGCCTAAAAAGTATCTCCCTAGCGCTTAAGTTTTTTTCTAAGCACTACTTCATTTAGAGAATTTCTGTTTTCGTTGCATCTAACTTCAAGAAAATAAATATCATAATTGTAAATGCCCATAGCGATGAACCCCCGTAGCTTATAAAAGGAAGGGGTATGCCAATTACAGGAACAAGGCCAATCGTCATCCCAATATTAATAAGAAAATGAAATAAAATAATTGAAAACACTGAATATCCATACATTCGACTGAATCGAGATTTCTGACGCTCTGCCAAAATGAGAATTCGGATAAGAAGAAAAAGAAACAATAATATAACTACTGTTGTACCGACAAAACCCCATTCTTCACCAACTGTACAGAAAATAAAGTCTGTACTTTGCTCTGGAACAAAATTGAATTTTGTTTGGGTCCCTCTCAAAAAGCCCTTTCCCTTAAATCCGCCTGATCCAATAGCAATTTTTGATTGGTTTACATTGTATCCGCTTCCTAGTGGATCAGATTCAATACCTAATAATACATTTATCCGTTTTTGCTGGTGGTTACCTAAAACATTATGAAATACGTAATCTACTGAATATGTATATGCTACAGAACCGATTAAAAGAGCAAAAATCAGGAAAACATATTTTAATTTGTGCCTTAAAGCAAATAAAGTTGATATAACTCCAGTAATTCCAAGTGAAGCCAGAATAACTATGTAATTACTTATATTTATCAGAGTAAGCCGGTTTACCACCCAAAGAAATCCTGCAATAAGAACAAATAATCCTGCCCCGGCAGCAAAATACTTTTTCTTTCTTTCGAGGAAGAAATAAATAATGTATGCTATGCATATTAGGGCCAGTATGATGGTTAATTTATCAAATAAAAGGATAAGGATAAATAAGAAAGCTAAAACCACGCCAATTACCAATATTATTCCTTGGAGACCTTCTCGGTATAAAACAATAAATAATGAGACATATACCAGGGTGGATCCGGTATCAGGTTGCAGCAATATAAGTAATGCCGGAAGAAATATTATGGCAAGTGAGATTGCAATGGTTTTATAATTTTGTAATTTAATATTTGGTGAACTTAGATACCTTGCAAGTGCAAGTCCAGTCGCAAACTTTGCAAATTCAGAAGGTTGAAGCCGAATGCTTCCAATTTGAAACCAGGATTTTGAACCATGAATTTCCTGGCCAATAATTAATACCCCAATAAGAGACAGAATTACGATTAAGTACAGGGGATTGGCAAAATACATGTAGAATCGGCTATCAATGATTAGAATAAAAAAAGCCAGAACCAGAGCAGCACCAATCCAAATTATTTGTTTGCCGCTTCTAAGGTTGAAATCGAAAAAATTCTGATTAAGATCACTGTATTCAGCAGAAAAAATATTAATTAATCCCAATCCCATCAGGATAAAATACAAAACAATGACAATCCAGTCAAGGTTTGAAAATATGTTAGTCCTCCTGCTCGACATGTATGAAATCTGCTTTTAAAATATAATCTTCAAGCCATTTTCTTCTTTTCGACACTGCCCCTTTAAGATATTTTTCAGTCATTAAGCTTGCAATTGGGGCAGCATAACTTGCGCCAAACCCACCATTTTCTACAACAACAACAATAGCAATCTCCGGATTTTCCTTTGGTGCAAACGATATAAATAATGAGTGATCCTCACCATGTGGATTTTGAGCTGTTCCGGTTTTTCCACAAACAATTACGCTATCAATCTTTGCAATTCTAGCTGTACTTCCTGATCCAGCTGCTCCATTTACTGCCAGATCCATCCCATCAATTATACTTGTATAGTTAACAGAATCGATACTTGTATATTGTCTTGTTAATAATAAACGATGAGGATCGGTAGCTCCTTCAATACTTCTGACAATATGGGGCGGGTAATAAAATCCTCTATTGGCAATCGCAGCTGTCATATTTGCCATCTGGAGAGGAGTAACTCCGAGTTCACCCTGCCCGATGGATAAAGAAATAATTGTTAGTGAACTCCAACCAGTTTTACCATAATAGCGATCATAATATGATGTCTCAGGTATAAAACCGCTCAATTCATTTGGCAGATCAAGGCCTAGTTTTTTTCCAAAACCAAATGAAAATAGGTGTTTTCGCCAGTTATCGAAAGAAGTTTGAATATCTGGAAACTTTCCCTGGTCAAGAATACTACGGAATACATTGCAGTAATAGGCGTTGCAGGAGTTTTGAATGGAACTGACAAGTGCCAGAGGTGAATCATGGTCATGACATCCTACAGTCAAACCTCTTGAATGATAACCAAAATTGCAACTATAGGTGGTTGAAGGAAACAATACTTTTTCCTGCAATCCAATCAAGCCATTTACAGGCTTAAAAGTGGATCCAGGTGGGTATTGGGCCATAAGAGCCCTGTTAAATAATGGCTTAAGTGTATCCTGCATCAGAGAGGAGTAATTCTTAGACCGTATCCTTCCAACCAGTAAAGATGGTTTATAAGAAGGTGCTGAAACCATCGCAAGGATTTCTCCCGTCTTAGGCTCTATAGCTACAATACTGCCAATCTTATTCATCATTAATATTTCTCCATATGCCTGTAGATCAATATCATATGTAGCTGTGATATTTGATCCAACAACTGGAAGTTTATCGTGTCGGCCATTTTGGTAAGGCCCTTTTATCCGGTTGTGCACATCCACAAGGTAAACCTTCTGACCCTTTACACCTCTTAACTCATTTTCATAAGATTTTTCTATTCCACTGGTACCGATATAATCACCCAATTTATAATTATCAGGGTCGCTTTCCATCGTTTTTTCATCCACCTCACCAACATAACCAAGAATATGAGAGCCAACGTCATAGGCATAATTTCTTAAAGTTCTGGTGTGAACATAGAATCCTGTAAATCTGAATAATTTCTCCTGTAGTTTGGCATATGTAAATGGGGAAACTTGTTTAACCAGCGGGGAAGGAATATAGTTTGAATAGCTTTTTGCTTCTTTAAGTTTTTGGATTAGTTCCTCCTTCTCAATCATAAGTGTGGTGCATAAATCAACCGTGTCAAATTCAGATAATTGAGAAGGTATCACCATCAGATCATAGGCTGCCTCATTTTGAACAATAAGTTTGCCATTTCGGTCATAAATCAGACCTCGAGCCGGGAATAAAGGAACATAACGTACAACATTATTTTCGGCACTAACTCGGTAGTCAGTATTTATTATTTGTAAGGAAAAAAGCCTTATAATATAAATCAATACAATTAAAATCAGAACGCCCCCAATAATAAACTTCCGATTTTGAAAATGATCTTTCATTTAATTGAATTTTACTTCTTGTAAATTAAGTACTGACTTAACATTACCAGAATTAGAGTAGATAGGCTACTGAGTACGACCTTTAACATGGTTGAGAAGAAATCGGTAAATGAGAATACTTCAAGATAAAATAGTACTAAATGATGTGCAAATATTAATATTGCTGCATATTTTAAGAACCAATCAAATCCATAATAAAACACCCGTGGGAATGTATTTGGCTCATAATCATCTCTGGGAGATAGTATTTTTAATACAGTGGGTCGTAAAAAGGCCATAAAAACTGACGCAGTAGAATGTAAGCCTGGAGTATGTTCAAAAAGATCGACAGTAAATCCCAGTGTGAATGCCATTATTAGCAATAACCAGCCTGGAGTTTCAAAAGGCATTAACAATATGAACAGAACATACATGAAAGGATTCACATACTCACTAAACTGAATATTGTCAAGTATTAAAACCTGTAACAACACCAGGAAGAAAAATCGTCCAATATTTCGTAATACAAGATTAATCATCGGGAAAAGAATTTTCCAGGTCCAATTGCTCTTCTTTGCTCAGGTTGCTTATAACATCAATATATCTGATTCGCTTAAAGTTTGTTGATAAGCGAACATTTATTTCATAAAAGTTTCCACCTTTTGTGGAATAATCCTCAATAACGCCAATCAATATATTCTCAGGGAAAATGGATGAGTGGCCGCTGGTAACAATAGTATCTCCTTTTTCAATGTTAACATGGTATGGGATCTCATTCAATATGGCGTGTCTGTAATCCTTACCATCCCATGCCAATGATCCGAAATAGTCATTCTTCTTTATTTTAGTGCTGATACTTCAGATTCGTATTTAAAAGGGAAATAACTGTTGAGAATTTATTTGAAGCTCCAAAAATTACTCCTACTACACCTTCTGAAGAAATAACTGCCATGCCCGGTCTAACTCCCTGTTCAATGCCCTTGTTAAGTGTAAGGAAATTGTGTTTTTTATTTACAGAATTGTTAATAATTTTAGCCGAGGTCATATAATATTGCTGTTTTGTGTCAGCATCTACCTGTTTGTAGAAGAATATCTCATCTGACCGGTAAGCTTGTTCCAATATATTTTTAAGCCTGGAGTTTTCCAGAGCAAGCCTCTCATTAGTCTCTCTCAAATTCAAATATTCAGTAATGGAAAATATTTTCGAATGATAAAAACCAGTAATATTCTGTATCGAGTTTACTACCTGTGCTTTTTGGAATTGATTGTATTGAAAAGCAATTGATAGCGATAAAAACTCGATAATTATGAAGATGATAACAAAATTAAACCGTACGATAAATCGTAATAAACTTCTCATCCAAAAATAATTTTAAAAATGCCGGATGATCTACCTCATAAGGAAGGAAAATTTGTCAACATTTTTCAAAGCGATTCCAGTTCCTCTAGCTACAGCATGAAGAGGATCTTCGGCTATATGAAATGGAATGTTTATTTTGTCAGTAAGACGTTTTCCCAATCCTCTAAGAAGTGCTCCTCCACCTGCCAGGTGAATTCCCCTGCTAACAATATCGGCATATAATTCCGGGGGAGTTTGTTCAAGGACATTTAATATTGCACTTTCAACTTTTGAAATTGACTTATCAAGACAATGTGCAATTTCCTGATATGAAACCGGTATTTCAATAGGTAAAGCTGTCATAAGATTCGGACCTCTAACTACAAAATCTGATGGAGGATCTTCAAGTTCAGGTAATGCTGAACCAACATTTATTTTAATATCCTCGGCTGTTTTCTCACCAATTTTTATGTTATGTTGATGCCTCATATATGACATAATATCACTTGTAAATCCATCACCGGCTATTCGAATGGATTTGTTGCATACAATACCACCGAGGGCTATTACAGCTATTTCAGAAGTTCCTCCTCCAATATCAACAACCATACTTCCTTCAGGGGCTTCAACATCAATACCTATACCGATAGCGGCGGCCATGGGTTCATAAATCATGTATACATCTCTTCCTCCGGCATGCTCAGAGGAGTCACGTACCGCTCTTATTTCTACTTCAGTACTACCAGAAGGAATACAAACCACCATTTTCAATGCAGGATTAAACAAACTTGGTTTCGTGTTGATCATCTTGATCATGCCTCGAATCATTTGTTCAGCAGCATTAAAATCAGCAATCACTCCATCTCGCAATGGTCTGACAGTTTTAATGTTCTCATGCGTTTTGCCATGCATCTGTCTGGCCCTTTCACCAATTGCAATCATTTTACCAGAATGGACATCAATAGCTACAATGGAGGGTTCATCAACAACAATTTTATCATTGTGAATGATGATTGTATTAGCAGTTCCAAGGTCAATCGCAATCTCTTGCGTTAAGAAAGAAAATAATCCCATTACCTGTTTCTCGTATTTTTAGAAAATTATATTTAATGTTTAAAGTGCCTGGTTCCAGTAAATACCATAGAGATATTATGTTCATTGCAATAATCAATTGAATCCTTATCCCGAATAGAACCTCCGGGTTGAATTACTGAACTGATCCCTGCTTTTCCTGCAATTTCAACTGAGTCAGCGAAAGGAAAAAATGCATCAGAAGCCATAACAGCCCCTTCTAAGTTGAATTCAAAATGCCTGGCTTTTTCAATAGCCTGCATCAAAGCGTCTACCCTTGATGTTTGTCCTACTCCGCTTGCAATCAGTTGGTTGTTTTTAGCAAGAACAATGGTATTTGATTTTGTATGCTTTACTATTTTATTCGCAAATTCAAGGTCAACATATTCTCCATCTGATGGTATTTTCTTTGTTACCGGGGTCATGTCTGCCTTTCCATCTGTTTTCTGATCTTTATCCTGAACCAGGGTTCCATTCAACACCGATCTGTGCAATTTCCCAGGGAAATCAGTTTCTTTCAAAATCAGAATTATCCGGTTTTTCTTTTGTTTTAGTATCTCAAGAGAATCCGGTGAAAATGCTGGAGCTATAATAGCTTCAAAAAATAGTTTATTTATTTCTTCAGCTGTTTCTTTATCAACTTCCTTATTTGTAATTAAAATACCACCAAATGCCGATATTGGGTCACCTGCCAATGCATCTTTCCATGCGTTAATAAGGGCAGGGCGTGAAGCAAGACCACAAGCATTGTTGTGTTTTAGGATTGCAAAGGTGGTATCCTGAAACTCTCCTATAAGATTTACTGCAGCATCAATGTCTAACAAATTATTGTAGGAAATTTCTTTTCCATGCAGTTTATCAAAAATGCTATCGAAATCACCAAAAAACATACCCTTTTGATGAGGATTTTCACCATAACGTAAGGTTTGTCCTTTTTTCTCACTAAGCTTAAATGCAGGAACTTCTTCGTCCTTATTAAAATAATTGAAAATAGCAGTATCGTAATGAGAAGTGGTATTAAATGCTTCAATAGCAAACTTTTTGCGATCTTCTATATCAATATTCCCATTTTTTTCATCGAGTAATTGAATCAATTCACTGTATTGCTCACGACCTGAAACTATTAAGACATCCTTATAATTTTTTGCTGCCGCCCTAATCAGACTAATTCCACCAATGTCAATTTTTTCAATTATTGACTGATGGTCAGCACCCGAAGAAACTGTTTCCTCGAATGGATAAAGATCAACAATGATTAAATCAATTCCTGGAATTTCATACTTTTCCAGATCAACCTTATCAGAAGGATTATCACGCCTGGCAAGGATCCCACCAAAAATTTTTGGATGCAAAGTTTTCACCCGGCCACCTAAAATGGAGGGGTAGGTAGTAAGATTCTCAACAGATTCAACCTCATAACCAAGTTCTTCAATATATGCCCTGGTTCCTCCAGTTGAAATAATCTTAACTCCAAGATTTGATAATTTATTAATAATGATATCAAGTTGATCTTTATGATAAACGGAAACTAATGCAGTCTTGATCTTTACTACTTTGCTCATCTACAGGGAATTATACTTTGTAAAACTCGTTTTTTCGAACGATCGTAAAATTAGCAATTTTATTTATTAATGAAACTTGATAAATCATTATTTTTAAGCGATTTATTTGTTAATCAACTTAGCAGTATTAAACTAATTTCTTTTTGGGAAAAGTGGGAAAAAAACCGTCTTTTCAGAAATATGGATTAACTTAAAAAATATACGTAAATAATTGAAATTAGTTATACTTTAATCAAAAATCTGTTATACTTTTGTTTTAGCCACATTTTCCTGAGGAATTCATTATTTAGAAACTATGTTTTTAAAACTTCTTAGAGAGAGTATCCTGTTTGCATATCACTCGGTGATTGTAAACAAAATGCGTACTTTTCTTTCCCTTTTTGGGATTACAATTGGGATTTTTGCAATCATTACAGTTTTTACAGTGCTTGATTGGATGGAATCTTCCATCAAGGAAAATATCGCTTCATTGGGTGATAATACCATTTATGTTCATAAATGGCCATGGGGGATGAATCCCGATTTGGAATGGTGGGAAATTATGAAGAGACCCTTGCCCAACTACAGGGAATATGAGGAAATGAAAAGAAGGTTGCAATCTGCTGAAGCACTTGCCTTTGCTGTACAAACACAAGTTACTGTTAAATACAAGAATAATTCCGCTGAAAATATAGGTTTCTTTTCTTTTACGCACGACTATCAGGATATTCGATCGTTTGAAATTGAAAAAGGGAGGTACTTTTCTTTGTTTGAATCAAACAGTGGGAAGAATGTTGCCATAATAGGGGCGGTGTTGGCTGAGAAATTATTTGAAAATGAAGATCCTATTGGTAAAGTCATTACTGTGAGAGGTGCTAAATCCAGGGTTATTGGGGTGTTGAAAAAAGAAGGTGTTGGCGGAATTGGCGATGATGGTTTTGATGAAGTTATTTCTGTACCCATTAATTATATAAGGAACCTGGTAAATTTGAGGAGCGACTTTCTTAGTCCCATGATTATTGCTAAGGCAAAATCAAACATTTCTATTGAGGAATTTAGAGATGATCTGACGGCTACAATGAGAGCTATCAGAAGATTGAAGCCTGGAGAAAAGGATGATTTTGCCTTAAATCAAGCCAGTTTAATTTCTCAGGGATTTGATGCTGTCTTCGCTGGAATAAATGTTGGAGGGTGGATAATCGGGGGATTTTCGATTTTGGTAGGAGGATTTGGAATTGCAAATATTATGTTTGTTTCAGTTAAAGAACGAACCAATATTATTGGAATACAAAAGGCACTTGGTGCCAAGAATAATTTCATTCTGCAGCAGTTTCTCTACGAGTCAATTCTCCTCTCCCTGGTTGGTGGCTTATTGGGTCTGATACTTGTTTTTATTGGAACTATTGCAATGAATCAAGCCTGGGATTTAAATATCCACCTAACTCTGGATAACATTTTACTGGCAATGTTTATTTCTGGGTCTATTGGAGTTATCTCAGGTTATTCTCCGGCCAGGTCAGCTGCCAAATTAGATCCGGTTGAAGCCATTGGCACCACATTTTAGTTATTTTTCTTCAGGATACTAGAAAACACCGTATAGAAATCTACCAATCATAAGGTAAATTAGCAGCCCCATTATATCATTAAGGGTAGTAATAAAAGGCCCGGTTGCAAGAGCCGGATCAATCTTAAACCTGCCTAATAGCAAGGGGATAAACGTTCCGAAGAAAGAGGCAAATATAATTACAGAGAATAAGGCCAAGCTAACGGTAAGGGTTAGGGCAAAAGTATCGGTTGTAACCAGGTTATACGCAAAAATTAAGCTAGACAGGGTCAATCCATTAATACATGCTACTAAAAACTCTCTGAATAACTTTTTTGAAGTGCTTTCTATCCCTAATGAATTGTTGGCCAGGCCCTGCACAATTATTGCAGATGACTGTACACCCACATTGCCTCCCATAGCAGCTATAAGAGGAATAAAAAAAGCCATTTCAGGATAGGTGCCAAGATCTATTTCGTAGATTCCTATTACATTAGCAACAAGAATACCACCAACTAACCCAATAAATAACCAGGGAATTCGAGCTTTAGTAAGGACCCAAACACTGTCGGTTGATTCAACATCTGCCGATATACCAGAGGCCATTTGATAATCTTTTTCAGCCTCTTCTTTTATAACATCTACAACATCATCAATGGTAATTCGTCCCATCAACTTCCCTATTGGATTAACAACCGGAAGTGCAACCAGGTCATACTTTTCCATTATTTTGGTTACTTCTTCTGAAGTGGTGTCGGTTTTTACAGATATCACTTCAGAATTATATATGTCTTTAACCCTTTTCCTGTTGTCACTTAGCAACATCCTTTTTAAAGATATAGTTCCTTTTAAAATATCTGCATCATCCACAACGTAAACGTAGTAGACTTCATCCATGTTTTCCACCTGCTTTCTCATCTCCCTTAAACAGGATGTAAGCGTCCAGTTTTCATTTACCTTAATAAGCTCCTTGGCCATCAAACCTCCAGCCGAATCTTCATCATAGGCCATTAGGTCTACAATATCCCCGGCTAGTTCGATATCCTCGATATGAGATAGAACTTCTTCCTGTTTTTCCTCATCCATATCCCCAATGACGTCAGCTGCATCATCGGAGTCCATTTTTTCAATGAACTGTTTTGCAATTACATCACTGGGTAATGCTTTTAAAAAACGTTCCCGGTCATCCTCATCTAATTCTGAAATAACATCAGCAGCCTTTTCTTTATCAAGAAGCATATAAAGGAATTTTGCTTCATCGACACTCAGCTCATCATAGATTTCCGCAATATCAGCGGCATGTAGGTCCTGTAGAACCTCAATGGCTGCATTTTTATTCGCTGAATCAATAACTTCGCGAACATTCTCAATAAATTCTTTAGTTAATTCGAATGACATAACTGATAATTTTTCAGGCTCTTAAATTAAGTATTTTTCAGTACTTTCTTTTCAATCCAAACCGTTAGATTGATAAAATCATCCACAGATAGTTGTTCTGGTCTGCTTTTCAATATATTATTATCTGGCAATTCACGTGAAATAGCTTTAAGTGAGTTTCTTAACATTTTTCTCCGCTGATTAAAAGAAGTTTTTACCACTTTGAAGAACAGCTTTTCATTACAGGGAAGATCCAGCCTGGAATTACGTTTAAGTTTTATTACTGCTGACTTTACTTTTGGAGGCGGATCAAACACATTTTCGTTTACTGTAAAAAGGTATTCAATATCATAATACGTCTGCAAAAAGACACTAAGGATACCATATGTTTTTGATCCTGGTCCGGCTTTTATTCTTTCTGCAACTTCCTTCTGAATCATACATACTACCTCTAATACCAATTCCTTATTTTCAAGTACCCTGAAAAATATCTGGCTTGAAATATTGTAAGGAAAATTTCCAATAAGAATAAATGGTTCCCCAAATAGTGATTCAATTTCCTGATTTAAGAAATCCTTATTTATAATTTTATCCCTTAACTCCGGATAATGTTCCAATAGCCATTGAACTGATTGGGTATCAATTTCAACAAGCAATAGATCTATGTTTTTTTTCTCAATCAGGTATTGAGTTAAAATTCCTGTCCCCGGTCCTAGTTCTAATACATTTTTACAGATGGTAGTATCTACAAAACCAACAATTTTCCTGGCAATATTGTGATCCTTTAGAAAATGTTGCCCAAGAGACTTTTTAGGAGTAACTCTTTGCATTTTTTGGAAATCTTGAAAATGAAATTATTATAATTTTCTAAATTTCAGAAATCTTCTATCAAAATCAAAAGTGTATTTATATTTTTGTCAACATTATGCAATAATTATTGATCTAAGAGGACGAATTTGCCATAAATTAGGGATTAGTCACCAGAAATGATCATGGAAGAAGGATATTTTAATAAATTTCGGAGAATTGACCGCGTATGGATTTTGATACAATAATAAACAGGGACGGAACACATAGTGTAAAATATGATGGAAGAAAGTTCTACTTTGGGAACGAAGACCTAATTCCTATGTGGGTGGCAGATATGGATTTTGCTGTTCCGGAGTTTATCACTGATGCTATAATTAGCAGGGCAAAACATCCAATTTATGGCTATACCCTGAGGCCCGATTCCTATTTTGAAACCTTTATTGACTGGGTGAGAAGAAGACATAATTGGGAGATGAAGAAAGAATGGATTTCATTTTCTCCTGGAATTGTCCCGGCCTTGAATTTTATTGTTCAATGTTTTTCTGAACCAGGGGATAAGGTATTAATTCAGCCGCCTGTTTATCATCCGTTTTTTTACGTTGTAGAAAACAACCAGCGAAAAGGGGTATATAATCAATTGCTTCTAAAAGAGAATAAATATGTAATTGATTTTAAGGATCTGGAAGAAAAGTTAGCTTCAGGAGTCAGGTTAATTCTTTTATCAAATCCGCACAATCCTGTCGGAAGGGCATGGAACAGGGAAGAGTTGATCAGATTAGGAAATCTGTGTGTGAAACACAAGGTAATAATTGTATCAGATGAAATTCATTCCGACCTTGTGCTTCCAGGATTTACTCATATTCCAGTGGCTTCTCTTTCTGAAGAGATTGCAAATAATACCATTACCTGCATGGCCCCAAGTAAGACTTTCAATCTTGCAGGCCTGTCTACCTCCTCAGTAATTATTACAGGAAAAGAAAAAAGAGAACAATACAACAAATTTATGGAGAGGTTTCACCTGGGTGGAGGCAATGTTTTTGGAACCATTGCATCAGAAGCAGCCTATACAAAAGGCGATCATTGGCTGGACAGCCTGCTTGAATATATTGATGAGAATTTTCAGTATCTTGACAGCTACTTAAAGTCTAGTATTCCAAGCGTAAAACTTATTCCTGCTGAAGCCACTTACCTTGCCTGGCTGGATTTTCGAGAACTTAAAATAAAAGGTGATGACCTAAAATCTTTTATTATTAATAAAGCCAGAGTTGGATTTAATGATGGAAGGACTTTCAGAGATGGCGGAGAAGGATTCCAGAGAATGAATCTGGCTTGTCCAAAACAGGTTCTTAAGGAAGCACTTAATAGATTAGAAATAGCAATAAATACACTTAACTAATATATGAACTCGATGGGAGAAATTCATGATATTAAACTGATTTTGGAGGATGGAACAGAGCTTACTGGTAAATCTTTTGGTGCCCCGGAATCTGTGGCAGGCGAAGTAGTTTTTAACACCGCCATGACGGGCTACCCCGAAAGTTTAACAGATCCTTCATATGAGGGGCAGATACTTGTTCTTACCTATCCTCTGGTTGGAAATTATGGTGTTCCTGTATCCAAGGAAAAAGGTGGTATACTTAAGTATTACGAATCAGATAAAATTCATATTTCCGGACTGGTTATTTCTGACTATTCATTTGACTACTCTCACTGGAATGCTGAAGGTAGTCTTGCAGAATGGCTGAAACAAAGTAAGGTTCCAGGTATTTTCGGAATTGACACCAGGGCTCTCACCAAAAAGCTGCGGGAAAATGGGACCATGCTGGGTAAGATTGTTAGTAATGGAAAAGATATAGATTGGTATGATCCAAACCAGGATAACCTGGTAGCAATGGTAAGCACAAAGAAAAAGGAGATTTATGGAAATGGCAGGCATAAAGTGCTTCTCGTTGATTGTGGAGTTAAAAACAATATCATACGTAATTTTCTTGAACGTGATGTAACAGTTATCAGAGTTCCGTGGGATACTGATTTTACCAATGAAGAATATGATGGTTTGTTTATTTCAAACGGGCCAGGCGACCCAAAAATGTGCAAGGAAACTATTAAACAACTGGAAATGGCTATTAAAGGAGACATCCCAGTTTTTGGCATATGTCTGGGCAATCAACTTCTTTCACTTGCCTCCGGTGCCGATACATACAAACTCAAATATGGTCATAGAAGTCATAATCAACCCGTATTAAAGGTGGGCACAAACAAAGCATACATTACTTCACAAAATCATGGGTTTGCTGTTGATAATGCCACCCTTGGCAAAGATTGGGAACCCCTGTTTATAAATATCAATGACCAGACAAATGAGGGGATGAAGCACAAATCAAAACCGATTTTTTCAACTCAATTTCACCCTGAGGCCTCTGGTGGTCCTACCGATACAGCTTTTTTATTTGACGAATTTATCGAAAAAGTTAAGGAGCATAGTTTAGTTAAGTAGGGATACCGATTCTTATCGGATAAGAATTAAAAAATCACTTTTATGGAACTGAAGGCCAATCTGTTGGCCAAGTTTTACAATGCAACTAGTATAAAATTTCACTGCCTATTAGTCACAGTCTTTTTATCAAGTTCTTTTGAAATTTCAATTGCTTCTTCAATCACACTAGCCGGATAGTCATTAATCTGAAGGATCCTTATTGCATTCCTGTTTTTTAGTTTTCCTGCTTTCAGCGTATAATCAAAATCTACATTTCTACTATCTACTATTTCGCTAAAGTGATGTAGTTCATATTCATCTGATAACATATCAGCTAACTCAATATCATGTGTTGAAACAAATACAATATTATTATTTTTTGATAAAGAGGACAGTACAGCTTTTCCTGCTGAAATCCTTTCGATGGTATTGGTCCCCTTAAAAATCTCATCGAGAAGAAAAAGGTTTGCATAATGCAATTCAGATTCATTTAGCATATCCTTGATGGTAAGCACTTCTTCAAAATAGTAGCTCTTATCATTCATAAGATCATCACTTATTCTAATAGCAGAATGAATCCCTAACCTAGGTAGCTTGAATTTGCTGGCGAAACATGTGTTTAAAGTAAGCGCTGTTATTGCATTTATTCCAATCGATCGTATGAAAGTAGTTTTGCCCGACATGTTTGATCCTGTTAATAAAACAGATTTTGTATTTGTTTTCAATGTGTTTGAGACACAATCCGGAATTAATGGGTGGTAAATATCACAACCGCTAATTGATATACATGATGAATCAATTTCCGGAATACAATATGAATTTAGACCTTTTCTAAGTGAACAAATAGATATCATTGTATCAACGTGTCCAACAAATGAAAATACACCTTCAATCTCATTTCTTTTAGTATCTAATTGTTTCAACACACCAAATAAAAGAAGAGGTTCTAATAAAAACAATACTTTAAAAAGTTCTAAGATTGTCCAGAATGCAATCTCAAGTTCACTATCAAGTTTTGCTTCAAGCTTAAAAAATGACATTTTGTTTTTTACCTTATCGATAATACTTATTGGAGTATGAAGATCTTTGGAAATGTCACTGAATAATTCATATTTAACCAGTTTTTTGGCTATACTATTCAGCCTTAATAACTGTGGAATTGATCCCAGATACTGGTATAGGTTTCTCTTATTCCAGTAATGAACACCCATGTTGATGATGAATACTCCTAATAGAATTAGTCCAGCTTGTGGAAGAAATGGCAGAAAGATAATTGACAGGATACTCGTAAAAGATAACAATTTAATAACAAAGTACCATTTAGGAGGTTTAAGATGTTCATCTTGAAATAATGAAGTAATATAGAAAGTATCATTTCTTTCAAGCTTGTTTAATTGATATTGAATATCTACTCTAAGATCAGGATTACTTTGCAGTTCACTTATAATTTTTTCCTGAACAGAAAAACTATGTTTTTCATCCGGTATATTTCTTAATGTGTTGTAAAGAAATTGTTGACCAACTCTCGATGTAGTTCTGTCAAGGAACATGAACAGTTCCTCGAAATCAAGATCATTACATGTCTTATCAGAAATAGTTTGGAAAGATTTACTATGGTTTTTATTGCGGAAATACTTTTCTATCAATTCAAAACTGAAAGCATCCTCTTTTATGGCCCCAAATGTGGACCTGTATCTTTCTTTTATTTTCCTTTTTCGGTTAAACACGGTTTAATTCGGTAGACAATTATTGTGACTAAGGTTGACGAATGAGGTTTTGCTGGCACTTTCGCACATCGTCCCCTTACAGGTGACCAGTAAACTATATTTAATTTTTTATTTGAATTTATATATTGTTAATCTTTTGTCACCTTTTTTGATTAAAATACCTTTGTCAACAGCATTTTTCAAATCACGGCTTGCTGTGGCAGGCGATATTTCTTTATTATGTCTTAGGTAATCTTGTCTCGAAAACTCTTTATTCTTTATAATATCCTTAAATAATTCTATTCTATCCATGTCCTTTACCGTCAGGTTTTGTATCATAAGCAAATTCTCAAGTGCCAAATGAATTATTTGCAGCATAAATTCAATGAAACTTGTTGAATTACCTTGTTTATCTGACTTTCCAAGAACCTTATAATATTCTTGTTGTTGTTCTTTTACCAAGATTTCTATTGGTAAAAATTCAAATACTGGCGAATATTCTTTTAAAATCATGGTTTGCCACAATCTACCCATCCTTCCATTTCCGTCAATAAATGGATGGATAAATTCAAACTCATAATGAAAAACACAACTTTTTAATAGTAGCAAATCATCTCCGTCTTTTAAATATTTAAATAAATCCTTCATCAGAGGATATACCATATTCCCAGGTGGAGCTATATGTGCTATATCTTCCCCTTTAACAATACCAACTGATGTTTTTCTTAATCGTCCTGGATTATCTATTAATCCATCCATTAATATTCTATGAGCCGAACATAATGAATCAAGCTTGAGTGTATCAAAAGTATTTAACATTGAATAAACCCGAATCGCATTCTTTACCTCAAGAATGTCTTTCCTGGGTGCTAAAACTCTTTTTTCATTTATTAAATCGGTTATCTGCTCAATGGTCATTGTATTGCCCTCAATTTCAAGTGAAGACTGAATTGTTTTAATCCGATTTCTTTTCCTCAATTCTGCTGGAGGCTTTAAGAGTTTTGCAGACTTAACTTCCCCTATCTGTTCAGATATTGAAGAAATTAACCCTAAAATCAGACCTGTTATTTTGTATGGCGGTTTCATTGCACAATTTTCTTGATAGTATCACTTGATACTATCAAAGATAATAAATCGTATTTGATAGGCAATGATTGTTTGCTTCAACTTGGCCTACTGGTTAAGGCAAAGCTTTCTACTACCATGGGCTGGGTTTGTTTTCAGAATATTGTTGGCTTCCAGGTATTTGGAATTTTGTCCATTATGATGTCACCAATAGTACTTACTTAAATTAAAGCTATTCTAAATTTGTGATTATTTTCAATTAACTATTCTTCTCAAATACTTAGCCAATTCTTTTCCGCATTTTGTAAAAGCTAACTCTATTATTTTAAAATCAGGAAATAGGAACATATAATTTCGGTCCCTAACAAATTCTTCATTAACCTGGAAAAGTGAATAAAAACATTTTAGCTAAGTAGAGACTGAATTGCAGAATTTACTTTTCTGAAAGGAAAATCCTTGGTTACATTATTCATTTTAGCAATTATATTTTCATTGCAGAGATTTCCAATACTACCTATATGTGTGTGTGATATATTACTGTCAGAAGAATAGGAATTATTTTGAATAGATTGAGCAACTTCCTCATAAGCTTTTCTAAAAGGAATGCCTGATAGTACTTTTTTGTTTATCTCTTCAACCGTAAAAATGAACTCATATTTTTCATCCTTGAGTAAATCTTTCTTAACGATTATTTCACTCAACATTTGGGCGGAAAGTTTTAGGCAATTCTTAATTGTGCTAAAAGAATTCATGTAATCTTCTTTAAGCACCTGGTAATCTCTATGATATCCTGTTGGTAGATTTCCGCTTATAAGTGAAAACTGATTTGGGAGAGCTTGTATTTTATTGCATTTAGCACGAATGAGTTCAAACACATCAGGATTGTTTTTATGGGGCATGATGCTTGATCCTGTTGTATATTCTTCTGGGAAACCAATAAATGAAAAATTCTGACTCATGAATAAAGTAATATCCATCGATAGCTTAGCAAGTGTTGAGCCAATAGATGAAAGTGCAAAAGTCACTATCTTTTCATTTTTTGACCGGCCCATCTGTGCGTAAATGGAATTGTATGCAAGATCATCAAAGCCAAGCAATTCGGTCGTAATTTCCCTTTTTATTCCGAAGCTACTTCCATAACCTGCTGCTGAACCCAATGGATTTTGGTTTACAACTTTATAGGCAGAAAGTAAGAGATGCATGTCATCAGTAAGGCTTTCTGCAAAGGCTCCAAACCACAGACCAAATGAAGAAGGCATGGCCACCTGCAAGTGGGTATAGCCCGGCATGAGATCATTCTTGTGTTTTTCGCTTAAGCCTATTAAAACATTGAACAAGCTTTTAGTTTGGTCTACAATTTCTTCCAGCTGGGCTCTGGTATATAGCTTTAAATCCAACAATACCTGGTCGTTTCTTGACCGTGCAGTATGAATTTTTTTCGCTGTATCCCCAATTTTCTCAATAAGGATTTTTTCAATTTGCGAATGAATGTCTTCTACACCCTTTTCAATTTCAATTTTATTTTCCTTGCTCAATATGTATAAGCTTTTCAGTTCCTTTAGTATATCTATAGTTTCACCTTCTGATAACAAATTTGATTCTTTTAGCATTTTAACATGAGCCATCGATCCGAGGATATCATAAGGTGCAAGTTCAATGTCAAGCATCGGATCATTTCCAATTGTGAATTTCTCAACTTCAGAGTCCAGTTGTGTGCCTTTTTCCCAAATTTTCATATTTGATAATTTTATAGATAGCTTTTATTTTGTTTACTAAGAATGGCATGATGGGCCATTAATCGAATGGCATTGATTTTAATGAAACCATTGCTATCTGTCTGGTCAAAACCACCTTCAATATCCATGCTTGAAAGGTCCTTGTCATAAAGTGAGCTAGGGGACTTTCTTCCATCAACCAATATATTCCCTTTATAAAGAGATAGATATACAGTTCCATCAATTAGCTCCTGGCTTTTATTTATGGCAGCCATGAGGAAATCCATTTCCGGACTGAACCAGAAACCATTATAAACCAATTCTGAGAATTTCGGAGTTAGCATGTTTTTTAGACGCATTACTTCCCTATCCATGGCAATATTTTCTATATCCATATGCGCAAGATGCAGAATTGTCAATCCGGGTGTTTCATAGACACCTCGGGATTTTATTCCTACATATCGGTTTTCTACCATATCAAGCAATCCAATACCATTTTCTCCACCAATTTTATTCAGGTAGGTGAAGATTTCCAGTGGTTGTACCAATTCAATGCCTTCTTCTGGATTTGATACTTTAATGGGTATACCATCTTTAAATTGGATTTCAATTTTACAAACCTTATCAGGAGCATCCATGGGTAAAACCATCTTTGTATAAATGTCTTTTTCCGGTTTGTAACTCGGATCTTCCAGTATTCCTGCTTCATGGCTAATATGAATCAGGTTGTCGTCTTCACTGTACGGTTTTTTCAGGGAGGCTTTTACTGGAATATTATTCTTTTTAGCATATTCAAGCATATCAGTACGACCCTTAAAGGATTCAAGAAATTCCTTGTCTTTCCATGGGGCATAAATTATTATATCAGGCTTAAGGGCCAGATAGCCTAATTCAAAACGAACCTGGTCATTCCCTTTTCCTGTTGACCCATGTGAAACAATATTGGCCCCCTCTTTTTTGGCTATCTGAATTTGTCTTTTTGTTATCAAAGGGCGAGCCAATGCTGTACCCAGCAAATACCTTCCCTCATATACAGCATTTGCCTTTACGGCAGGGAAAATGTAATCGGTAACCAATTCTTCCTTCAGGTCTTCAACATAAACCTTGCTGGCCCCAATTTTTAAAGCTTTTTCTTTTACTTCTTTGAAGTTGTCATCCTGTCCAACATCAGCGACATAAGCAATAACTTCATAATCTTTTTCAATGAGCCATTTGAGGATCACTGAGGTGTCCAGTCCTCCACTATATGCAAGAATTATTTTTTTCTTCATGATAATATTTTAAAAATGAATAATTTGAGTTTTTCGATTCACCTAATCTGCTATGTATATTTATTCAAATAGCATACAGGTTTTATATCCTGTCTTTTAATTCAGGAAATATCATTATCAGGCGATTTCTTAGATCAGCTTCGGAGACCCCATTTCGTGGAATAATTAAAATAGTATCATCCCCTGCGATTGTTCCTGCTATCTCATAAGCCTCAGCCATATCAATGGTCATAGCAAAGCTGCTAGCATAGGCAGGTACTGTTTTTATTATTGCCAATTTCTGGGCAAATTCAAGACTAATATATCCGTTTGATATAAATGAGGGTGTAGAGTCAGTAATTTTGGAGTCGGGCTTATGTGTTGGAACTTTGTAAGAATAGCTTCCATCCTGATTGATCACCTTTCCAACTTTTAGAAACTTCAGATCCCTTGAAAGAGTGGCCTGCGTGCAAGTGAATCCTCTTTTATTGATTATTTTGAGTAGCTGTTCCTGGCTTGAAATGCTTTGTGTGCCAATTATTTGAGTTATAGCTAAAAGACGGTCTGGTTTATTTTTCATAATGAATAAATATGTATTAGAGATGCAAAAATATACATTTATTCCAAAACCACAAGAGATATTATCAAAATTTTATTATTAATTTTGGCCTAACTAAAATCTACAATGGATAAAAAAATAAACAAAGTACTCGTCCTCGGTTCAGGGGCACTTAAAATTGGAGAAGCCGGTGAATTTGACTATTCTGGTTCACAGGCTCTAAAGGCCCTAAAGGAAGAAGGAATTAATACTGTTTTAATAAATCCCAACATAGCAACAGTCCAAACTTCTGAAAAGATTGCTGATAAGATTTACTTTTTGCCTGTAACTCCGGAGTTTGTTGAACAGGTTATTGCCAAGGAAAAACCGCAGGGCATTCTTCTTGCTTTCGGGGGGCAAACGGCTCTTAACTGTGGGATTGAATTGTTTAAACTGGGTATTTTCGAAAAATATAGTTTGAAAGTATTGGGAACACCAATTCAGGCTATAATGGATACTGAAGACAGGGAGTTTTTTGTAAATAAACTTGCAGAGATTAATGTAAAAACTCCAAAAAGCATTGCTGTAAACAGTGTGGAAGATGCATTAAAAGCCGCGGATGAGCTCGGTTTTCCAATAATTATTAGAGCGGCCTACACTCTTGGTGGACAGGGTAGTGGTTTCTGTTATAATCGGGATGAACTTAATATATTGGCCTCAAAAGCATTTACTTATACCAACCAGATATTAGTGGAGGAATCACTTAAAGGGTGGAAAGAGGTTGAGTATGAGGTAGTCAGAGATATTCATGACAATTGCATCACTGTGTGTAATATGGAGAACTTTGACCCCCTTGGAATTCATACTGGGGAAAGTATCGTGGTGGCTCCATCCCAAACCTTAACCAATAGTGAATATCATAAATTAAGAGAATTATCGCTCAAGATCATCAGGCATATTGGAGTGGTTGGCGAATGCAATGTGCAATATGCTTTGGATCCTGAATCTGAGGATTACAGGGTAATTGAAGTAAATGCCCGCCTTTCCAGATCAAGTGCACTGGCTTCCAAGGCAACAGGCTATCCATTGGCTTTTGTTGCTGCTAAACTGGCATTGGGTTATGGATTGCATGAGCTTAAAAATTCTGTGACTCAAACGACTACGGCCTGTTTTGAACCTGCACTCGACTATATTGTTTGCAAAATTCCTAGATGGGATCTAAACAAATTTCAAGGTGTTTCCCATTTAATTGGGAGTAGTATGAAAAGTGTTGGAGAGGTAATGTCAATTGGAAGGACATTTGAGGAAGCAATCCAAAAAGGGCTAAGAATGATAGGGCAGGGGATGCATGGTTTTGTCGGAAACAGGGACTTGACATTTGATGATATTGACAATGAGTTGGCAAGGCCGACAGATATGCGAATATTTGTTATTTCTGAAGCCTTGGAGAATGGATACGATATCGATAGAATCCACGACTTTAACCAAAGATAGATAAGTGGTTTCTGCATAAGTTATTGAATATTGTTAAGCACAAAGACCAACTGGAAAAAAATAATACTCTTGAAGAAACCTCATCAGAACTAATTAGGGATGCAAAAATCCTTGGTTTCTCCGATTTTCAGCTGGCAAGATATATACTAAAATCTGACATTTCTAATATTGAAGAAGACCTGATTAAAGTTAGGGAATATAGGAAATCCCTTAAGATTGTACCATGGGTAAAACAGATTGATACACTGGCAGCAGAATACCCGGCTCAAACAAATTATCTTTATCTCACATACAGCGGAAATGAGCACGATATAGATTTTGCAGATAAGAAAGAGTCAGTTGTTGTTCTTGGTTCAGGAGCCTACAGGATTGGCTCTAGTGTAGAATTTGACTGGTGCACGGTAAATGCACTTACTACTGTAAAAGATGAAGGATACCGGTCAATAATGATCAACTTTAATCCTGAAACTGTAAGTACTGATTACGATATAAGTGATCGCCTCTATTTTGACGAACTTTCATTTGAAAGGGTAATGGATATTCTTGACCTTGAGGAGCCAAAAGGCGTAATAGTCTCTATGGGTGGGCAGATTCCAAACAATCTTGCCATGAGGCTTTACCGCCAGGATATAAATATTCTTGGTACTTCACCCATTTCAATTGATGGTGCTGAAAACAGACATAAATTTTCAATGATGCTGGATAATATTGGTGTGGATCAGCCTCAATGGAAGGAGCTTACCAATATCTCAGATATTCATGAATTTGTTAATCGCATTGGTTTTCCGGTTTTGGTTCGGCCCTCATATGTATTATCAGGGGCCGCCATGAATGTAGTATCAAATGAAGAGGAGCTGGATCATTTTCTTGAATTGGCTGCAAATGTCTCGAAACAATATCCTGTGGTTGTCTCAGAATTTATTGAACAGGCCAAAGAGATAGAAATAGATGCAGTTGCTAGAGAAGGTGAGATTATTGCATATGCTATTTCAGAACATGTAGAGTTTGCAGGAGTCCATTCTGGAGATGCTACTATGGTATTCCCACCTCAAAAAATCTATTTTGAAACAGTACGCAGGATTAAAAAGATATCAAGGCAGGTTGCAGAAAAGCTAAATATTTCAGGGCCTTTCAATATGCAGTTTCTGGCAAAGGACAACGATATAAAAGTTATTGAATGTAATCTAAGAGCTTCACGAAGCATGCCTTTTGTTTCTAAAGTTTTGAAGATGAACCTGATTGAATTGGCCACGAAAATTATGCTTGGGAAGGAAGTGGAAAAACCAAATAAGTCAATTTTTGATTTAGAGTATGTGGGAGTAAAAGCCCCTCAGTTTTCTTTTTCCCGTTTGCAGAAAGCTGATCCTGTTTTGGGCGTTGATATGTCATCAACAGGTGAGGTTGGTTGTATAGGGGAAGATTTTTATGAGGGTATTCTAAAGGCAATGCTTTCTGTAGGATATCATATTCCTAAGAAAGGGATCTTATTGTCAACAGGCCCTGCACGGTCGAAAGTGGAATTGATAAATAGTGCTCAGGCTCTTCGCAATAAAGGCTATAATCTTTTTGCTACAAGAGGTACTCAGCGATTTCTTGAATCGAATGGGATCGAAGCTACTCCTGTAGCCTGGCCAGATGAGAAATCTCAGCCGAATGCCCTTGATTTAATACGTAATAAGGAAGTAGATCTGGTTATTAATATACCTAAGAATCTTTCTAAATCAGAACTTGAGAATGATTATTTGATTCGCCGCAGTGCAGTTGATTATAATATTCCACTTATTACAAATGCAAGGCTGGCAAGTGCTTTTATCCTTGCATTCTGTAATTTGGACAAATCAGAAATAGCTATTAAAAGCTGGGATGAATATTAATCTAAAATTTCATTAAAATTTATTTAAATGCAACTTGAAAAAAATCCAACGGCGGGAGGTTTTACTTTCAGTAATTTCATCAAACAAGAATCTTTTGGTGGATTTATTTTAATTTTTGTAACAATAGTTGCCATTATCTGGGCAAATTCAAGATTCTATGATAGCTACCATTATATCTGGCATGATTTAGAAATTGGACTTTCATTTGGAAACTGGGAATTAAAAGAATCACTGCACTATTGGATCAATGATGGTTTGATGGCTCTGTTTTTCTTTACTGTTGGTCTTGAAATCAAGCGAGAAGTTCTTGCGGGTGAATTGTCTACCATGAAAAAAGCCAGTTTACCCATTATGGCAGCCATTGGAGGTATGGTAGTTCCTGCAATTTTTTATGTCATAATTAATATTAATAACCCTCAGTATATGAACGGATGGGGTATTCCAATGGCGACTGATATTGCCTTTGCTTTAGGAATTTTATCCCTGCTTGGAGATAAAGTAAATATAAACCTTAAAATATTTCTTACTGCATTGGCTATTGCCGATGACCTGGGAGCAATTTTAATCATTGCAATTTTTTATACAGATTCGATAAATTATGCCGAATTAATCAATGCTGCCATCTTTCTGTCGGTTCTCATCCTTGCCAATCAATTTGGAATAAGAAGAACAGCTTTTTATGCAATTGTAGGCTTGGTCGGGGTCTGGATGTCATTCATATACTCTGGAGTACATGCCACCATCGCTGGTGTTCTAATTGCTTTCACAATTCCTGTAAATCCAAAAATATCAGAGCAGGAGTATTCTGATAAGTTATGCTATTTTGTAAAGAAATTTGAGAAAGCTAAACCAAATAATTCTTCATTGTTGACAGGTAAACAGTCACATTTATTAAGTGAAATAGAAGGATTGTCAGTTAAAGTACATACTCCTTTACAAATGCTTGAGCATACTCTGCACCCTATTACGGTTTTTTTCATTCTTCCACTTTTTGCCCTAGCAAACGCAGGAGTGCACATAGAGGGTGATCTGTTCAGTATGCTTTTTCATCCTATTTCACTGGGGATTATTTTCGGTTTGGTACTTGGTAAATTTCTTGGAATTTCACTGTTTTCCAGACTTGTGGTTTGGTTAAAGCTAGCCACTTTGCCTGAGGGTCTAACCTGGAGGCAAATATATGGGGCAGGTTTGTTGGCTGGTATTGGGTTTACTATGTCAATTTTTATCTCCGGACTTGCTTTTGACTCTGAAGAATATATTCAGATATCAAAAGTTGGAATTTTCGCAGCATCCATACTTGCTGCCATTTTGGGTTTAATCTTGTTGAAAACGGAATCAAAGAAACCAAAATAAGAGTAGGTACTTTTTCAAGTTCTATCGATATATCTCATCTAAAAGAAGCTAAATATGATTTCTGTATTAGAAGCACATTCTGAAGTTCATGCTAAGATTGTTGATTTTCAGATTGCCATGGCAAAGGAAACTGAAGGAATAGATCTTGAAAGATCTGTCGTTGAAAAAGGTGTGAAAGCGGTTTTTGAAGATTCCCAAAAGGGTAAGTATTATATTGCTCAGGTTGAGGGGGAGGTAGTTGCCTCCTTATTAACTACATTCGAGTGGAGTGATTGGCGGAACGGTTTTGTTTACTGGATACAGTCCGTTTATGTTACCCCTGAATTCAGAAAGAAAGGTGTGTATAAATTAATGTACAAACATATTCAGGATCAGGTAGTAAATACTTCTGGAGTAAACGGAATCCGATTATATGTAGATGCTAACAATAATCGTGCTCAAAATGTATATACTAAGCTGGGTATGGACGGAGATCATTACCGTCTGTTTGAATGGATGAAATGATATATTTCTTAATACAGACTATTCCATTTTTAATTTATTTTCCAGCAATTCTGGTGGCTTGTAGTTATTTTTGTCTGATATTCTGGTTTTATTATGGGTGGGTGAAAACACCTGTTTATAAGCTAAAAAATAAATTAAAAAGGCCTGAGATTTCTGTAATAGTAGCTTTCAGAGACGAGGTGAAATCTATTCAAAATCTAATTCATGATCTTGAAAGCCAGATTTACCCTGCAGATTATGAAGTGATCCTGGTAGATGATAATTCCTCTGATGGTTCTTTTGAGTTGGTTGATCCCCTTGTTAAGCAGAATCCTTTTTTTAAATTGATTAAAAGCCAGGGTGTAGGGAAAAAAAAGGCATTATCAGAAGGGATTGGAATGAGTTCAGGAGAGCTTATAATTACCACCGATGCAGATTGCAGGATGGAAGCAAACTGGCTGGAAACCATTGCTTCCTTTTATGTAGAAAATAAATCTGACATGATTCTTAGGACCAGTATTGCCCACCAAATCCACCGGTTTCCTATCCAATTTGATTGCACTTGAATATTTTAGTTTGGTAGGTTCTACAGCTGGCGCAGCAGGAATAAAGCACCCAATTATGAGCAATGGAGCAAATATGGCGTTTCATCGTGAGAACAATATTTTGGATTCCAATCAATATCATGTTGACACTCCTTCAGGTGATGATTTATTTCAAATGTTGAATTTAAAAAAGATAGGAAAGGCGAAAATTAATTTTCTAAAATCAAGCAATGCAGCAGTATCTACCTATATGCCCTCGAATTTATCAGAACTATGGCATCAAAGAATTCGTTGGGTGTCTAAAAGTAAATATTACAATGATTTTGACATTATTGCATCTGCATTAATTGTTTGGCTGATGGGTTTAATTATGACGATTTCCCTAATCGGGGGGATTTTTCATCATATATTATTTCATCATTTTCTTATCCTTGTTTTTATTGAAATCAATTCCTGACTACCTGCTTTTATCAAAGGTTCTTAAGTTTTTCAAAAGGCAGGAATTAATTCGATATTTTATACCTCTCCAATTTATTTATCCTCTATATGTCACATTTACTGGAATTTTTGGCTTGATATTTGTAAAATTCAGGTGGAAGAATAGAAAATATTAGATTTACTCCGGAAGAATTAATTAAAATCATATTTTGGGATATAGATGAAATGAGGTTCAATAACTTTAGTCCTGATTTTTCGTATACCTATTTATTTTTGTACGTAAATTTATAATACAGCATGTTCGATATCTTTAAAAAATCCAGCCTTTTCACACTCTCATTAGGAGTAATTTTAATAGTAAACTCTTGTCAAAAAATTGATCCGGCAAAAATTAGTACTGGCCAGATCCAGGATATTACTGCCTCATCCGCAAAAGCAATCGGTAATATCGAAGATCTTGGAGGTGGAGTAATGGAATTTGGTCACTGCTGGGCTACCACATCTCAACCAGGATTAAATGATAATAAAACAAGTTTTGGTACAGCTAGCATAGGAAGCTTTACTAGCGATATATCAGGGTTAGAAGCTGGATTAACATACTATATTAGAGCCTATGCAGTACAGGAAGATAAGGTTGTATATGGCACAATTCAAAGTTTCAGTACAGGGGAAGGTATTCCCCAATTAGCAACTCTAGCTGTGTCTGAAATTACAATTAGTACTGCAATATCAGGAGGTGAAATTAGTGCTAATGGAGGTGCCGAGGTTTCAGCAAGAGGTGTATGTTGGAATACTTCTGGAAACCCTACTTTTTCTGATAATCATACAACTGATGGCAATGGATTGGGAAGTTTTGAAAGTAATTTGACTAGTCTGCCTAAGAATGCCATTATTTATGCAAGGGCTTATGCTACAACACTATATGGCACAGGATATGGAAATCAGGTGGAATTCACTATTGTAGTAACCCCAGGTGCTGATTTAACTGATTCACGCGATGGGAAAGTTTATAAAACAGCCCAGATTGGAGACCAGCTTTGGATGGCCGAGAATTTGAATGTTGGTGTAATGGTATCTGATGCAGTTGGTCAAACAGATAATGGTGTGATAGAAAAGTATAGTTACGATAATAATGAGAGTAATAGTGATGTTTACGGAGGCTTATATTTCTGGGATGAAATGATGCAGTACACAGAAACTTCAACTCAGGGAGTCTGTCCCGATGGGTGGCATGTGTCTACAGATGAAGATTGGCAGGAACTGGAGATGTTTCTGGGTATGGCAGATACAACTGTAGTTAAAACCAGCTGGAGAGGTGATTGAAGGTAAAATGCTTAAAGAAGAGGGTACAACTCATTGGAATTCAGATTCTGGAACAAATGAAAGTGGTTTTACCGCAATCCCTGGTGGTCGCTATAAAGACGGTATTTTTGAAGAGCTTGGAACAATAGCAAGATTTTGGACTTCTTCAGGTAGTGGGATAAACGCATGGTACCGAGGATTATCAAGCAGTTCCCAAATTGGTCGAAATAATATTGCTAAAAATACAGGAAGATCCGTCAGGTGTGTAAAAGACCAGTAGGTTCTTTATTATTTATAAGGAATACCAATTCTTTAAAGTTGGGACAATCTAAAAATCTCTTTTCTGAATAATCCAGTAAGTAATTCCAACAAAAAGGGCAATATATATTATTGCTAAAACTATGGATGTTCCCAAAGGTATGGATGATGGAAGTATTCCTATTGCATCCAAATCAAATTGATTCTGTCCAGCAGCATTTACTACTTCAGAGTCTGATGTAATAGATAAAAACTCTGGAAATGGTGTAAGATCTTTCAGAACCTTAGTAGGGAAATATGGCCGGACAACTTTAGGGAAAAAAACTCTGATAATAGGCTCTATTAGGATAAATATCAATAGATACATCATTATTGAAAGAGCATTTGACCGAAACAGGCTGACAATTAGCAAGGCAAAAAACATGTACGCAGTTGCCTGAAGAAAATATATCAGAATTGAAGATGAGTTCTGGAAGATTAATGTAAAAGTAATATCAGGTGTAAAGACTAAACCAACAACAATACTGGTAAAAAAAACCAATAATAACCCCCAAAGTGCAATAATCAGAATTACCAGGCTCTTTCCCAGTAGAAACTCATTTCGACTTAAACCATTCATTATTTGTGTTCGGGCTGTTTTGAATGAAAATTCATTTCCCGTTAAAACAATGATTATAATTCCCAGGAATAGCATGTTAAACCAACTGGCCATCCAGGATAATACCTCCCAAACATTAGGAAACATAAATACTTTTTTAGTACTAAAACCGGGAGCAGTAATATCAACACGCGTAAAAACATAAACTAAAAGCAGGAAAAGTAGAAAATGCAGACCTATTATCACGCGGAAGGTTGAGTTGTTCAGGGTTTTGATGAGTTCTATTTGAAATAGTTTTTTCATTATAGTAAGATATCAGAATAGGGTGTTTTTATTTAACTAATTCCAGGAATTGAGATTCAAGACTTTGCTTAGTAAGCTCTATTTTCTCAAGCACAAATCCATTTTTAAATGCAAATTCGTTGAGGTCGCGTGGTGATTTGTCATCCTTCAAAGTGAGAATTATTTCTCCATTTTCTTTTTCGATATTTTTTGCCCATCCCCCTCTAACCAATGCCTCGAATAGTTCATCCGGTTTATTGCTGGTTATTCGAACAACATCATCTTTAAGTAGTAATTCATGGACTTTGCCTTTACTAATTACTTTACCTGTTTTTAGAATTGCAACATGGGAACAAACCTTTTCAACTTCATCCAAAATATGACTTGCCAGAAGAATAGTCTTTCCCTCTTCAGCTTCCTTTAATATAATTTGTCTCACTTCTGCAAAACCTTCCGGATCCAAACCATTTGTTGGTTCATCCAGGACAAGAACCTCAGGGTTTCCGAGCAATGCAGCAGCCAATCCTAAGCGTTGTTTCATACCAAGGGACAAACTGCTGAAACGTGAATGTTTCCTGGTAAGTAAATTGGTTTTGCCCAGAACCCTGTTTATATCCTCATCTGGAACAGATTTTATCCGGGCAATAATTTGCAGATTTCTATAAAGTGAAAGATAAGGGTAGAAATTTGGTGTTTCAACCAGAGTGCCAATTCTCTGCAATAAAAGATGAGAGAATGGCTCATCAAACCAGGTAAAAGACCCACTATCCTGGTGGATAATTCCGGTTATAATAGAAAGAGTGGTGGTTTTCCCACTACCATTTGGCCCCAAAATACCATAAACATTTCCTTTTTCGACGCTAAGTGATAAATCATCAATAGCTATAATGTTTTTGTATCGTTTGGTTAAGCCAGAAATTTTTAATATTTCATTCACAGATATAAGTTTTGGTATATATTATTGACGATTTAAGAATAGTTACATTACAAATAATAATAATTTTGCTATTTATTAAAGGCTTTATGGTTTAAAACCAGATGGCAAGTTAATTTTATTGGCATTAGTTACCAACTTCAGACATAAATTTTATCCTCATCAACCGGATATCTTCTTCAGAATAATCATCACCCAATTCTTCCTTCGCAGCCTCAATAGATTCATCTTCGGCATCTTCTTTGAAATATTCAAAAATGTCTAACTGACGATCTTCATCCAGCACTTCATTGATATAATAATCTATATTTAATTTTGTTCCTGATTGAACAATTGATTCAATTTCATCGAGTAGGTCATTCATCTCAATATTTTTTGAGTTTGAGATATCTTCTAAAGACATTTTACGGTCGATCCCTTGTATAATATATACTTTCAGTCCTGATTTATTTACTACGGATTTCACTACCATATCCTGGGGGCGGATAATTTCATTCTCCTCAACATGTTTTTTTATCAGGTCAATAAACTCTTTCCCGTATCGTTTTGCTTTACCGACTCCTACTCCGGTTATATTCTGCAATTCCTCAATAGTCGTAGGGTACTGAATAGCCATGTCCTCAAGTGAAGGATCCTGAAAAATAACAAATGGAGGTAGGTTTAATTTCCTTGACACAGTTTTACGCTGATCTTTTAGCATATTAAATAACTGTTCATCAACAGCCCCTGACTTGCCAGCCCCACCCTGATCATCCTCATCTTTTCCCAAGTAATCGTGGTCTTCAGTTAACATAAATGAATGCGGATTATTAATGAAATCTTTTCCCTTATCAGTTAATCTTAGAAGCCCGTAAGATTCAATATCTTTTTCAATAAGTTTGTTGATTAAAGCCTGTCGAATTACAGCCCCCCAAAATTTCTCATCTTTTTCATTTCCCCAACCAAATATATCAATTTTATGATGTTTATATGCCTTTATATCAGAACTTGCTTTTCCGGCAAGAATATTTGAAACGTGATCGGCTTTGTAATTTTCATGCACCTTAAGAATTGTCTGTAATGCCTTAACTACATAATCTTTCCCCTCTATCTGAGTTTTAGGATAGAGGCAATTATCACATGTTTCACAATTTTCTTCATAATATTCCTCCCCGAAATAATGCAATAATTGTTTACGTCTGCATACCGAGGACTCAGCATATGATACAGTTTCAAGAAGGAGTTGTCGCCCAATTTCCTGCTCAGCAATAGGCTTTTTTTCCATAAACTTTTCTAGCTTCTGAATATCTTTATAGCTGTAAAAAGTTATGCATTTTCCTTCTCCTCCATCACGACCAGCCCTTCCGGTTTCCTGGTAATATCCCTCAAGGCTTTTAGGAATATCATAATGGATTACAAAGCGAACATCGGGTTTGTCAATTCCCATTCCAAACGCAATAGTAGCAACAATCACATCCACATCTTCCATTAGAAAGTTATCCTGATTAAGGCTTCTTGTTGCTGAATCCATACCTGCATGATAGGGTAGTGCTTTTATTCCATTTACTTTTAGGGTTTCCGCCAGTTCCTCTACTTTTTTCCTGCTCAGGCAATATATAATTCCAGATTTCCCAGAGTTGTTTTTTATAAACTTTATTAATTCCTTGGTGGCATTTGCCTTAGGGCGAACTTCATAATATAAGTTTGACCTGTTAAAGGAAGATTTAAACACATTTGCATCCAGCATGGTTAAGTTTTTCTGGATATCGTGCTGTACTTTGGGGGTTGCCGTTGCTGTAAGAGCAATCATGGCTCCATGGCCAATTTGATTGATAATAGGCCTGATGCGTCGGTATTCTGGTCTGAAATCATGCCCCCATTCAGAGATACAATGTGCCTCATCAACGGCATAAAATGAGATATTGACTTTTTTCAGGAATTCAATATTTTCAAGCTTCGTAAGAGACTCCGGTGCAACATATAGTAGTTTAGTATGCCCTTTTAAAACATCATCCTTTACCAACTGAATTGAAGCTTTATTCAATGATGAATTAAGAAAATGCGCAATTCCATCCTCTGCACTGAATGCACGCATTGCATCTACCTGGTTTTTCATTAAAGCAATTAGTGGAGAAATAACTATTGCAGTACCAGGTAGAATCATTGCAGGTAGCTGGTAACAAAGCGATTTTCCACCTCCTGTCGGCATTAATACAAAAGTGTCATTCTGGGCTAGGACATTTCTGATGATGGGTTCCTGATTCCCCTTAAATGTAGAAAAACCGAAATATTTTTTCAAATATCTTGATAGTGAAATATCAGCCCCTACAGTCATTTTTACATTTTCTATTAGTAAAAAAAACACCCAACTTCTTCATAATTGGATTGAAAACATTCATAATTCAAACAATATTTTCTCTTATTATCATTTCCCTTCTATAAAAATACATATAATTTTTATTAAAAGGAATAAGTATCTAATAAGTTTATTTTCTTTGCATGTTTAAATATATTGTTTTAAAATCAGAACAGCAAGCTGGTAACATTATATATTTATATTGATCTTAGAAATAATAAATCCTTTTAGTTTTTATTTCAAATATGTAAAAGGAATAATAATTTTGTGATAATAACCAGGACCAGAAAATGGCGGATAAAAAAATAAACGATATGTCCTTTCTAGAGCATCTTGAAGAATTAAGATGGCATTTAGTAAGGTCAATTTTAGCTGTAATGGTTTTTGCTATTGTAGCATTTATTTTCAAAGATTTTATTTTCAGTCAGGTTATTCTATCCCCAAAGTCACCAGAATTTTTTACCAATCGGATGTTTTGTGCATTAGGGAATATGGTGAATATCCAGAAATTGTGTATAAATGCTAATCCCTTCCAGGTAATAAATACACAAATGGCTGGTCAGTTTATGACACATATGATGATTTCTATTATTGTTGGAATTATTGTTGCATTCCCTTACATTTTTTATGAATTCTGGCGATTTTTAAGTCCTGCTTTATATTCAAAAGAAAGAAAGCATGCCAGGGGAGCCGTATTTTATAGTTCACTTTTATTTATTTTGGGTATTTTATTTGGTTATTACCTTATTACTCCATTGTCAGTCAATTTCTTAGGATCATATTCAGTGAGTGAAGAAGTAACCAGTATGATAAATTTAAGGTCATATATTAATACAGTGGCCTCGGTGTCATTGGCCAGTGGAATTATTTTTGAACTACCGGTATTGGTTTATTTCCTGACAAAAATAGGCCTTGTAACACCTGAGTTTCTAAAGAAGTACAGACGACATTCAATTGTTGTAATTCTAACCCTCTCTGCAATAATTACTCCACCTGATATTTTCAGCCAGATAATGGTTTGCTTCCCTTTGGTTTTTTTATATGAAATTGGAATCTCGATTTCAAGAAATATAATTAAAAAAGAAGAAGCCAGGCTGGCTGGTGATGATGATGTTGAGGAAACTGAAGAACCTGATACAGCTGAGAAACCTGATATGGGAGAATAATCTGTTCACAGGCATAATTACTTATAATTTGTGAATATTTAACTTTAACAATCATTCTCACTGAAAAAAAATGAGCATTTTTAAAATATGAAATTAAGCACCCAGAATTTAATTAAGAAGTATGGTAGCCGCACGGTTGTTAAAGAGGTTTCTTTTGATGTAACACAGGGAGAAATAGTTGGGTTATTGGGTCCCAACGGTGCGGGGAAAACAACCTCATTTTATATGATTGTTGGCTTAATTACTCCAAACAAGGGTAAAATATTTCTTGATGATGAGGATATTACCAAACTTCCTGTATATAGAAGGGCTCGCAGAGGAATTGGATACCTGGCGCAGGAAGCATCAGTATTCAGGAAATTAAGTGTTGAGGATAATATAAGAGCAGTGTTGGAGATGTCCCCGTTTTCCAAGTCAGAGCAAAAAGACAGGTTAGGTACCTTACTGGAAGAATTTGGTTTAATAAAAATCAGGAAAAGTCTAGGTATACAGTTATCAGGTGGTGAACGAAGGAGAACTGAAATTGCCAGGGCTCTGGCATTAAATCCGAATTTTATTCTCCTTGATGAGCCCTTTGCAGGTGTAGATCCTATAGCCGTTGAGGACATACAGGAGATTGTTTCCAAATTGAAACAAAAAAACATCGGCATTCTAATCACCGATCATAATGTGCATGAAACCTTATCGATAACCGATAGAGCATATCTTCTTTTTGAGGGTTCTATCATGAAATCGGGTACCAGCGAGGAATTGGCTGAAGATGAGGAAGTAAGAAGAGTATATCTTGGTAAGAATTTTGAATTAAGGCGATAGCACATTCAAGATATCAATCAAAGCCCATATTTTGATACATAGAATCCCCTTTTGATTGCTATGCACCTTGCCCCATCTGTATAAGGATTTCATTATTAGGGCATAAGGATGTTTTCGAATTCTTTGCTCTGCAAATATTATAATACAAAAATTTCTTTATTATCTTTGCGTCGAATTTTGCGGGTGTGGCGGAATTGGTAGACGCGCTAGACTTAGGATCTAGTGCCTTCGGGCGTGGGGGTTCGAGTCCCTTCATCCGCACTAAAAAAGTAGAACTGTCTTTCAGGCAGTTCTACAATTCCTTTTAGAAATCAGATATCTTAAAAATGAATATTTCAAGAGAAAACATTGACGAATTAAATAGCGTATTAAAAGTTGAAATTGGAGAAAGCGATTATAGTGGGAAAGTAGATGACGTATTAAAGGACTATAAAAAGAAAGTCAGGTTAGATGGTTTTCGTCCTGGCAAGGTACCCTTTGGTCTGGTTAAGAAGATGTATTTTAAGCAGATTCTTGTTGAAGAGGTAAATAAAATATTGTCCGAATCATTATCGAAATACTTGTTTGAAGAAAAACTGAGGATTCTTGGAGAACCACTTCCTTCTGATAAAGGTAATGATCCAATAGATTGGGATACCCAAACCGATTTTAACTTTTCTTTTGATGTAGGCCTGGCCCCTGAGTTTGAAGTGGATCTTACAAAAAAAGATAAAGTTCCTTATTATACTATTAAGATTGATAAGGAAATATCTGATTCATATACAGATAACTTTACAAAAAGGTTCGGATCATATGCTCCAGCTGAGAAAGTTGAAACAGGGGAAGAACTTCTTACAGGGGAAATTAAATTGCTGGCTAATGAAAATAATCCAGAGGAAGTTGTTTTTTCCGATAAATCTAATTTCTCTTTGGGTGTAATGAAGGATGAAGACATAAAGAAAAGATTTATTGGAGCTAAAATAGGGGATCATATTTCATTTGATTTGAAAAAAGCATTCCCGAATGAAACCGAAATTGCCAGCATCCTTCAAGTTGATAAGGAAAAAGTATCTGACTTGCCAAACGATTTTGATTTTCGGGTAAATGAGATTTCATCTTTCGTAAATGCTGAAATCAACCAGGAATTGTTTGATAAAGCCTATGGAAAAGATAAAATTAAGTCAGAGGATGAATTTAAGCAGGAGATTGAGAAGGATATAAGAACCAACCTCGATAAGGAAAGCGAGATGCGGTTTGCCGTTGATGTAAAAGAAGCACTTGTTAAGAAAATGAAATTAGAATTGCCTGTTGAATTTTTAAACAGGTGGTTAGTTAAGGTTAACGAGGGTAAATTTACCAAGGAGGACATTGAAAAAGATTTCAATAATTTCAAACAGGATCTTGAATGGCAATTAATTCGCGATGAAATCATTCAAAAGCAGAATCTGGAGGTAAGTGAAGAAGAAATTCTTAATTATGCCAAAGAGGTAACCATGATGCAATTTATGCAGTATGGACTGGCTAATATCCAGGAAGATCAATTGGACCATTATGCCAAGGAATTGCTTAAAAGAGAAGAAGAAAGAAAGAAATTGACTGAAAAATTATATGAAGACAAAGTTGTGGCCCATATTAAGGAGCTTGTAAAGATTGTTGATAAGCAAGTGACAGCAGATGAGTTTAACAAACTCTATGTTAATAAATAGAAGAGCTTTAAATAATAATTATTAATTTTCCACGGCGAAATTGTTTTTCTAAATCTTAAATATATCAGATATGAAAATGCACGATGATTTTAAAAAATATTCTACCAAACATTTAGGTATACCCAGCTTGAGATTGGATCAGTATACATCAATTTACAATAGTTATATCTCTCCAACAATTATTGAGGAACGTCAATTAAACATAGCCTCAATGGATGTGTTTTCAAGATTGATGATGGATCGGATAATATTTCTGGGACTCCCTATTGATGATTATGCTGCAAATATTATTCAGGCTCAATTGTTATATCTTGATTCAGCAGAACAAGGCAAAGACATCCAGATCTATTTCAATACTCCTGGAGGTTCTGTACATGCCGGTTTAGGAATTTATGATACAATGCAATACATCTCTTGTGATGTAGCTACAATTTGCACCGGAATGGCTGCTTCAATGGGAGCGGTTTTGCTAACTGCCGGAACAAAAGGTAAACGTTCTGCTTTGAAACATTCGAGGATCATGATTCATCAGCCTATGGGTGGAGTGCAGGGACCTGCAGCTGATCTGGAGATTACAACCAGGGAAATTCTGAAATTGAGAGATGAATTGTATGAAATTATTGCCAAACATTCAGGCAAAAATTTTAAAAAAGTAGAAAAAGATTCTGATCGCGATTTTTGGATGACTTCTCTGGAGGCCAAAGAGTATGGTATGATTGATGAGGTTCTTGACCGTCAGAAAAATTAATCACTAGTTAGTATTCATTAATAGATAGCCTTATTACTTATTTTCAGGCTTTTATTATCTTTGCAAATAAGATAGTATAGAATTCTTTTGTTGTATTAAATCATTATGAAAGAAAGTAAAATGGATAGGTGTTCATTTTGTGGTAGAGAAAAGAAGGATACAAATTTGTTAATTGCCGGAATATCAGGGCATATCTGCGATAATTGTATTGAGCAGGCGCATACTATTGTTGAGGAAGAAACAAGGGGAAATACAGACTTCAGCCTTGACCAGGTTAAGCTCCTGAAGCCGATTGAAATTAAAGAATTTCTCGATCAATATGTAATTGGCCAGGACATAGCAAAAAAATATCTTTCCGTTGCTGTATACAATCATTACAAAAGACTTATGCAGGTCAACAGGAAAGACGATGATGTTGAAGTTGAGAAGTCCAATATTATCCTTGTGGGTGAAACCGGTACTGGAAAAACTTTATTAGCAAGAACAATAGCGAAAATGCTCCATGTTCCGTTTACAATAGTAGACGCAACTGTTTTAACTGAAGCTGGTTATGTTGGTGAAGATATAGAAAGTCTTCTAACACGTCTTCTTCAGGCTGCTGATTATGACGTTAAGGCTGCTGAAAAAGGCATTGTATTTATTGATGAAATTGATAAAATTGCCCGTAAGGGTGATAACCCTTCAATAACCAGAGATGTTTCAGGTGAGGGAGTGCAACAAGGATTATTAAAACTATTGGAAGGTTCAATAGTTAATGTTCCTCCTCAGGGAGGCCGTAAACACCCTGAGCAAAAGATGATTCCTGTTGATACAAAGAATATTCTTTTCATATGTGGTGGTGCTTTCGACGGTATAGAGAAAAAAATTGCGAACAGGCTAAATACTCAGGTGGTGGGTTATTCAGCATCCTTAAACCGCGATAAAGTAAATAAAAGAGACTTACTTGAATATATTGCTCCGCAGGATCTAAGGTCATTTGGTCTTATTCCTGAGATTATCGGTCGTCTACCTGTATTAACTTATTTAAAACCACTCGACCCGAAAGCCCTTAGAAGAATTCTTACCGAGCCCAAAAACTCCATCGTTAAACAGTATATTAAATTACTTGAAATGGATGGAATAGAGATAAGTTTCAATGAGGGAGCATTGCAATACATTGTAGATAAAGCCATCGAATTTAAACTTGGGGCAAGAGGTCTGAGATCAATTTGCGAGGCCATTATGATGGACTCAATGTTTGATTTACCATCCACAAAAATAAAGACCCTTCAGGTCACAAGAAGTTTTGCAAAACAAAAGCTTGAGAAAATAGATTTAAAAATTCTTAAAGCATCCTAAAAGAGGAATAAAAAAGGCGGGTAAAACCCGCCTTCTTATTTTATTTTCAATTCAATTAAGGTCTGACCACCCTGTGTTTATATTTGAGAAGAATTGTCTTTGATTTTCCATCCCTTGAAACAATAGCTTCATTATCGCAGACACCATCCCCGTAATCCAATGTAATAGTTGCTTTTCCTTCTACCTCACTAACAATAGTTCCACTTTTTATGAATTTACAGCTAGCTGACCATTCAAGTGGGTTTGTGATAGTTCGGGTATACATTTCACCAAGGTAATTTGTTCCAGTAGTAATACCTGAAATAAAATACACATCATCGAAATGGTTTGGAGAATCTGCACCAGCCACCCATTCTCTTTCGCGAGAAAATTCACGATTCAGAACTATACCATTGGGAGTAGTTATTTTACCACCAGTGAGAGTTGCTGAAAACACAAGGTTGTTATTTTCATTCAATCCAAGATTTTCAACGGTTTTCGTTCCTTCAACTGCAATTCCATTAATTACATAATCGAATAATTCAATTGTTTTAATTGATCCTTCTACGCGGTAGCGTCCGTTAATGGTAACTTTTACCATACCACTACGGGTTTGTCCATAAAAACCTTCACAGCCTTCTCCGTAATCAATTGTAATAACTTTTGGCCAGTAAATTTCATCCGGATGATCTACTGTAACAAGTGGACAACCATCAGATACGATCATGGATTTTAATCCTCCTCCAAATATCATATCGTCAACTGATTTAACAGCATCATCAACAGAAGCCATTAAATCATCAAATAAGGTTTCTGATAAAGCTTCATCTTCTGCTAAAACCAGATCAGTTTCACTAAAAAGCTCAGCATTTTCCTTTTCACAGGAACTAAATAGAAAAATCCCTGCTAATACTATTGTAAGTAAACTAATTAATTTCTTTGTTTTCATAATACTTTCATTTTAGTTATAAAGTTAAATAATTCATTTAATCTGAAACACATTGTTTAGACCAACGGGGTATAAAAAGGTTTAAAAGGGATATAAAAAAAATGAACAAACAAATCTAATTACACTAACTCTGTATTCGTAACGCATATAATATCAGTATGTTGTGCTAAGTGTATTTTGTTTTGTGGGGGATGAAAAAATTAATGCCTCCCTATCAATTGATAAGAAGGCATTAAAATGTTGCTTAGGTAGATATAGTATTTTACAACTATTTCATTATAAAAGGAAATGTATTTCCAAGAATTGTGGCTGTTGCATTTGGAGAACAATCAGAATCACCATAATCTGTCGTTACAATAAGAGTGTTATTTACTTTCAGATCAATTGTCCCACTTCTTACCCAGCGGCAATCTCCTTTAACATTTAAAGGCTTGGTTATGGTAAATGTGAATGCTACGTCGCGAGAAGTAACCCCAACTGCAGATCCAGCTAACTCATATTCATCATCCAGAACATTCAGATATGTATCCTCACCAGCAAGCCAGGTGCGTGTTCTGTTTGTACTCCATTCAATAACTTTTTGATCAGGTGCAGTTATAATACCATCGTTAATTTCAACTGTAAAATAGGGCTGTTGGAAATCATTGTAACCCTTGTTTGTAATAACTTTGGTTCCATCTACTTTATAGTCATCAAGAAAGTATTCATTTGGAGTGATCGATAGAATACAGCCTTCACTTCTGTACCAGTCAGAGATCGTTGCAACAATTTGTCCGCGTCTTTCTCTCTGATCCAATCCTGTGCAGTTTGCTTCCCCATAATCAATAGTAATAGTTTTTGGGAATTCTGAACCCAGGGGTTCAATCGTGATGATGCCGCAACCACCGTCCATAGCAAAAACATTGCTTTTTAATGACGATGGCTCACTTACCATCTTTGCAGCCATATCTGCCTGTACAAAGATATCAGAGAATAAAATGAGAGCAGTTGTGCTTTCCTCTGCTGAATAAACGTCTTCTTTTCCGTCCTCTACTTTCTCACAGCTACCAATTAAGACAGCTACAATAAGAATAGCGAACAATTTTAAAAAAATTGCTTTCTGTCTCATAATCAAAGATTTAGGTTAAACTAACTTATCTTTTCGTACACAGTATACGTAAAGGAGAAGCCATAGTTACCTTCATCTTCATGTTTTTCTTCTTCAACCAGGGTCCACTTGTCGAAATTTACCTCGGGGAAAAAGGTGTCAGCATCAAAATATTTATGAATAAAAGTAATATAAAGCCTGTCAGCAATTTCAAGGAATTGATTATAAACCATTCCGCCTCCCATTACAAAACATTCCTCACCTTCAGGACATTTGGATAGGGCATCATCAATAGAATATGCCATTACACATCCATCTATTTTATCGTCAGGAATATCGCTAAGCACAATGTTTGTGCGGTTTGGCAGGGGCTTTATGGGGAGGGATTCAAAAGTTTTCTTACCCATTATAACAGGATGGCCTGAAGTCAGGCGTTTAAATCTTTTCAGATCATCCGGTAAATGCCACAATAGTTTGTTGTCTTTTCCAATTGCGTTATTCTCGGCTATGGCTACGATTATTGAAATGGTCTTCATAGTTTATAATGGATTAATGAAAGATCAAAAAAATTATTATTCAAATTTTAAACTGATATTTTTGCCTTAATATGAGGATGAGAATGATAATTTTCGAGGACAAAGTCTGAAAATTCAAAGCTAAATATGTCTTTTTTGTCAGGATTTATCCTCATTGAGGGCAATGGCATTGTTTCTCGTGTCAATTGCAATTGCACTTGTTCCAGGTGATTATTGTATATATGTGCGTCACCAAGGGTGTGAACAAACTCCCCTGGTTGTAAGCCCGTTGCCTGTGCCATCATCATGAGAAGCAATGAGTAAGAAGCGATATTAAAAGGAACGCCTAAAAAAATATCGGCACTGCGCTGATAAAGATGGCATGAAAGCTTTCCATTGCCAACATAGAATTGAAATAAAATATGACAGGGGGGAAGGGCCATGTTTTTAAGATCTCCAGGGTTCCAGGCACTAACAATATGTCTTCTTGAATCAGGATTATTAACTATACTTTTTATAACCTGTGAAATCTGATCAATATGTTCGCCATCAGGTGTTGGCCATGATCTCCATTGATATCCATAAATATTTCCAAGGTCGCCTTCTTCATCAGCCCATTCATCCCATATTCGAACTCCGTTATCTTTCAGAAATTTAATGTTGGTATCGCCTTTCAGGAACCAGAGGAGTTCATAAACTATCGATTTCAAATGTAGCTTCTTTGTAGTAAGCAAAGGAAATCCATCTTCAAGGTTGAAACGCATTTGATATCCGAAAACGCTCATTGTACCGGTTCCGGTACGATCTCCCTTTTGCAGTCCTGTTTTGGTTACATGATCCAGCAGATCAAGGTATTGCTTCATCTTTTTGTAAGATCTCCTGTTTTAAATAATAGGAAGCAAAATTAAAAATTATGTCAAGAGTGGCAAAAGAGCTATAGACAGACAGAGCTTATAATAAGCGTATAAATGTTAATATTTCCTCTATCCTCACACAGGAAAATAAATAATTACAATCGATATATTAAGCAATTCTACAATGAAATCAGGACAATTCATCACTTTACCTTATTCTCGTAGGCGAAAATAAGGGGAGAAGATATATCTAATAAATTGTTAATAATATCTTCTACTTCGCTTTCCTCCGTTTACTTTATTGGCATCAATTGCCCACATTCCTCTTCCGTGGGTAGCGATTACAATAATGTTATCCCTGGGATGAATAATCAGATCATGAACATAAGTAGATGGCAGATCACCTAACACTTCCCAGGTTTGACCAGCATTCTTTGAAACATATACTCCAATGTCAGTGCCAACATATAGGATATTTCTATCAATTGGGTCTTCCCGGATTACATTTACCGGTCCAAGAGGTATATTGGAGGAGAAATTTTGCCATGTTTTGCCATAATCGGTCGACTTCCATACATAGGCAGCAAAATCATCGTTGCGCTTCCCATTCTGGGTAAGATATACGGTTGACATATCGTATCTTGAAGCGATGACTCTGGAGATCCATCTGTTTTTAACAAGACCATCAGTAATTTCGGTCCAGGTTTTTCCATCGTCTTTAGTGACATGAGCCCTGCCATCATCAGTTCCTGCATATAATAAACCGGATTTTAACGGAGACTCAGAAAGTGAAAACAAAGTCTGATAAGGAATATCTCCCAATTTATCTTCATCATTGTAGCTTAGGTCCGGGCTTATCTTTTCCCATGTATCACCGCGATTGATAGATTTAAAAACATACTGCATGCCATGATAAATAATATCTGAACTATGTGGTGAAATAATAAACGGAGCCACCCACTGACCTCTGAGTTGAGGTTCACCTTCAAAAATGGCAGGGAGGATCCTTTTAGTGGATTCCGGCCAGGATTTGCTGAGATCTGTTCTTGAAATTGTTCCATAAAAACCTGCAGAATAAACTGTATTCGCATCTGTTGGGTCAATGGCATGTGTACTTCCTTCACCTCCCGGGGCATATTCAAAATCAACTGCCGGTATATTGTCTCTGCCACGACTCAGATCAACAATACCTTTTCTACTTCCATGGTCCTGAATGGATCCATAAACCCGGAATGGTTCATCCATATCATAGCCAATGTTGAAAAACTGCACAGCTGGAAGGCGATCGGTAAATGATCTCCAGTTTTCCCCTTTATCATATGAGAAGTAAACACCTCCATCATTCGCGTTTACCAGGTATTCAGAATTGGCGGGGTCGATCCACAATCCATGGTGATCTCCATGCATTCCCCGAAGTGGCTTAAATGTTTTCCCTCCATCGGTCGAGACATTCAAGCCCAGACCCATGGTATAAATGGTATTTTCATCAGTTGGATCTACCCTGATTTGCCCAAAAACCCAGCCATAGGTAGCGGAGTGCCTTTCCATATAGGCTTTCATATCCTCAGTTAGACCGCTTACTTGTGTCCAGTTTGCACCCTTATCATCTGACCGGTAAATAGTAGCTCCCTTAATTACTCCTCCTTTAGGCCGACCATAAGAATCTACTTCACCTTCGTAGGATTCTTTTCCAATCTCGTAATTGTCAACAAAGGCATATAATACATTTGGGTTAGATGCGCTAATATCTATGCCAATTCTTCCTCTATACTTATCTTCCGGAAGACCTTTATTGATTTTTGACCAGCTTTTCCCCCCATCAGTTGATTTATGAATACCACTTTTTGAATAGCCTTTTTCAACTCTGGGATCATTCCATAATTTCCGTATCCTTTCCCATGTACTGGCATACAGGACCTGACTGTCTGAAGGATCCATAACCAGGTCAATTGCACCTGTCAGATCATCAATATATAGTATTTTATCCCAGTTTTGACCACCATCAGTTGTTTTATAGACTCCACGGTCCTTATTTTTAGTCCATTCATGCCCTGACGCTGCAACATAAATTATTTGTGAATTATTCGGGTCCACAACTATGCGGGCTATTGTGAAGGTGTTCTCAAGACCCATGAATTTCCAGGTTTTACCTCCGTCTTCGGTTTTATATATTCCAGAACCAGCCATTGAACTTCGAAATATATTGGCTTCTCCAGTACCAACCCATAAAGTATTGGGATCATTTGGATCCAGAGCTATATCACCAATAGTCGTGGAAGCCTGCTGATCAAAAATAGGTATCCATGTTGTCCCTTCATTTTCTGTTTTCCATACTCCACCAGAAGCTGTGGCCGCATACACTGTGTAATTTTTTCCTTTTGGAGAAACCACCGCTACATCGGTACATCTACCACTGGTATTTCTGGGTCCGATGAACTGCCAGCTCAGGTCTTTTAATTCTGATTTATCCTTTAAATCCAAATGTTTCTGGAATAAATCTAATCTTGTTTTTCCGTCTGTTACAGGAGATGGCTGCTGTGCATGTAAATTGGGAACCATAACAAATAAGATAACAATCAATAATTTGCTACTAAGTTCAAATGCCTTAACTTTCTTCATTCTGGTTTTGGTTTGAGGATTATATTTAATAAATAGAACATTATTTTGATGTAAAAGATAAGGATAATTTAGAAAATTTCAATTTTACAATATATTATTTTCCTTCATCCTTTTAAAATAGTCTTTAGAAGCAGCAATAACTTTTGGTGCAAGGATTAATGTCGATACCATAGTAGGAATAGCCATCAGGGCAAAGGAACCAGAGATAAGGCTTTCAACTGCTGTAAGAGATACTACTGCCGCTATTACGATTGTCAAAACGTAAAAATAATTGTATGCTTTTTTATATTTTGCTCCAGCCAGAAATGAAAAGCATTTTGTGCCATAATAGGAATATGAGAACATTGTTGACAGGGAAAAAACCAATACACAAAGTAACAATATTTCATTTCCTAAAAAGGGAATGGCACTGTCAAATGCTCGAACGGTTAAAGAAATTCCGTTCTCATCACCCGTCTTCCAAACATCGGTTACAAGTATGGCTAGGGCTGTCAATGTGCAAACAAGCAGCGTGTCAATTACAGGCCCCAGCATGGCTACAAGGCCTTCCCTTACAGGTTCTTTAGTTTTTGCAGCACCATGAGCCATTGGGGCAGTACCAATACCTGCCTCATTTGAAAAAGCAGCTCTACGGGCACCCAAAATAATCAATCCACCCAGTGCTCCTCCAAGAACCGGATTGCCGCTATAATTTTCTGCTGTAAATGCATTTTCAAATATTAATAAGAAATAACCAGGCACGGATTCGTAATTAACGATCAATATAAAAACCACAGCCAGAAAATATAAAATTACCATAGCAGGAACCATTTTACTGGTTACTTTTCCTATTCTATGTATGCCACCAAAAATAACCAGGCTTACAATACCTGTTATAATAAGGCCGGTGGTTAAGTGAGAAATGAAACCTGTTTTGATGCCATTGGGGGTTAAAATTGCATCGTGTAAAATTGCAGTCAATTGATTGGCCTGGAAAATGGGTAAACAACCGAATAGGCCGGCAATACTGAAAAATACAGCCAATGGTTTCCACGCCTTTCCAAGACCTTCAACAATTACATACATTGGGCCACCCTGTAACTCACCGGCAGAATCTCTACCTCTGAACATTACTGCAAGAGTACAAGAAAAGTATTTAGTTGCAACGCCGGCAATGGCCACTATCCACATCCAGAATACCGATCCTGGTCCACCCAAAGCTATTCCTATGGCTATCCCACTTATATTTCCCATGCCCACAGTAGCAGCCAGGGCAGTTGATAATGCCTCGAAGTGATTTATCTGACCGGGGTCATCAGGGTTGTCATACTTGCCCTGTAATACCTTAAAAGCATGTCCGAAATGTTTAAAAGGAAGAAATCTGGAATAGAATAATAAAAAGATGCCACCTCCAAGCAGGAGAATCAATAAGGGGATGCCCCATATCCAATCGGCAAAATCAATTATTAGCTTTTCGATAAGGGTCATGAAAGAGGAGGAAGATTGGTTAAAGGTTCGTTAAAAATATAAACTTTATTTGTAAATCCCAGAGAGAGTAAGAGATTAAGGATTTATACCAATATATGTAAGAGGAAAATGAAAGGATTTTGTCTCCTGAAAACTTGCTTTTTTGCGTTTTTTTTCGTATATTATGGGTATCCGGATTACGGAATAAAAGGAATGAAAATGGAAAATTCAAAGGAAATTTCCAGGTGGAAAAACTTTCTGGTTAATGTGGGGTTTCATTGCATGGTATTGGGTATGGTCGGCATCTTATTTTTAATACTCGCCAGCTTCCTTGTAGTTAGTATTGGGCTTCCAACATCTGCATTTTATACAATACTGGGTGCTGGATTAATATTTGGAGTTTCTTGGTCAATATTATGCATGCGATGCAACTGTAGAAATTCTAAACCAGATCAGGATTAATCTGCTATTGGCTTAATATTATGTAAAAATTTTGTCAAGAATTAAAGGCAGGTTAAGTAGTATTTTGTTGTTTTTAGAGATGCAATAAACTACTATTTTTCACTTCGTTTCTATTGGTATTTCTTATTTTAGAATTCCAGATTATATTTGATTAGTATTTTTCTTTCCATTTTTGTCATTGTATAGAGCTCATTTATAATTATTTCCGTGTATTTAGCTCAAAAAAACAAATCTCAAAAATTATTATTTTTAAATGATAATAACTATATTCAGGCTGTAATAAAACCAGGGACTTTTATACTACTGATCAAAAGTGAAATCTTTAATTTGGATTTGATCTTATTTTGGCTGATACGATTTTTATGAATCAGGCTTAAAGAAATTTGGATAAATATGCTGATAGAGGAACCGGAATCAAATCAGTTTGAATTAATTAAAAACGCAAAAATCAGGTATTGGGTTTATAATGTAGGTATTCCTATTTCCCTCATTTGTTTTTTCTATTTATCATACCTTTCCTATCATAGTATCAGAGAGCATAAGGTTATGATTAATTACGAACCTGTTCGCTCAGGAATATTGCTTGAACATTATAACCTTGAAAACAGAAAAGTTGAATTGGGCAGGATCTTAAAATATAATTCCAAACCAGAATTGCATATTGAACTGGCTTTGACTTTCGAAAGAATTGACTCTATTAAGGTAAGTGAGGAGTATAGAAAAGATTCAATTGCATTCACTCATTCCACCTTAGCATTCGTCAAAGTTGAAAACAAATTATCAATAGTTTTTATTTTACAGGTGTTAGGAGCTATACTTAGTGGATTCGTATTCATTTGGCTCGTTAAGTTATTTTACTTTACAGATATACTTTCTGAAGATTAAGTGCATTTCATAGAAATCATCCCTTTTTTTTAAAGATTATTAATTAGAGCAAATTTCAAGTAATCATATCAAAAAGGGATATCCGAATTGCAATTTTTTGTAACTTATTCAAAAATTATCCTTTGCTGTCAGAACGGTTAGGTTAATTTTACTAACGCTGACTCACATTATGTTTGAAAGAACATTATTTTACAACTTTATAGAACATAGATATGAAATCAAAGCAGACACGGAGAAAATTCCTTAGAAGTGGCTTACTGGCTGTTGCGAGTACCAGTTTGGCTCCTGCTATTGCAGGATCACTAAAAGTTGATGAAGAAAAGGAGAAACAAAAATTTGTTTACCGAACTCTTGGAAAGACAGGAATTAAGGTTCCTATTGTTAGTATGGGAACCGGAAATACGGATAATCCTGCCTTGATTAAGGAGGCCATGAATAAAGGAGTTAAACTCTTTGCAACTTCTGAGTATTATCAAAATGGCAATAATGAGAAAATGCTCGGTGAGGTATTTAAAGATAAGCCAAGGGATTCATATCATATCCTAACCGGGGCAACTGGAGGGGTGGAAATTGACCACAGAAATGGATTGTTTAAACCCGAGACAAACCCGGAAACATATTTGGAACACGCAAATAATTGCCTCAAAAGATTACAGGTGGATTACGTAGATTTCTTCAGTCTTGGTTTTACTGCTAAAAGAGAGTCAGTTTTTTTTGAACCTCTGGCAAAAGCTTTGGAGAAATTTAAAACACAGGGAAAAACAAGATATCTATGTGCAGCAACTCACAGCTTTGAACCGGAAGCTATTCGGGCTGTAGCCGATATTGGTATCTACGATGTTGTAATGACAGCCTATAATTTTAAGAAGGAAAACAGAGCTGAGATCGAAGAGGCTATTGAGTATGCAGTTGGTAAAGGATTAGGTATTATAGCCATGAAAACTATGGCGGGAGCGTTCTGGGACAGGGAAAGGACACAGCCCATTAACACAAAAGCATCATTGAAATGGGTTCTCCGGAATAAGAATATTCATACCACAGTTCCCGATTGTTCAAGTTTTGATCATTTGTATCAGGACCTTGACCTGATGAAAGATTTTGCCTTGACTGATAAGGAGATGAATGATTTGAAATTACCGTCAGAAGGAATGTCGGCGGGGATATATTGCCAGCAGTGTGCAAAATGTGTCTCTCAATGCCCCAGTGATTTAGATATTCCAACCATCATGCGGGGGTATATGTACGCATATGGGTACAAGAACCTGGCTCTTGCACAGCAAACAATAAAAAAAGCCAAGATGCCTTCAAATCCTTGTTCAGGCTGTACTGCCTGCTCAGTGGTTTGTGATGCAGGCTTTGATGTTAAAAAGAAAGTTCAGGATATTGGCAGATTGAATAATGTCCCTGATGATCTTTTACTGAATTCAATTTGCTAAAAACGATCTAAATCTTTTTAGAATAAATTTCATTTTTAAAGTCGACTGCTAAACCGGATTTATTCGTATTGCAAAGTTTCTGCAGGATTGCGCAATGCAGCTTTTGTGGTTTGTATACTTATCACAGCATAAGCAATAACCAGGGCCAAACCTGAGGCCACAACAAAGGTCCACCAGCTTATGTCAATCCTATAGGCAAAATTTTGCAACCACTGTTTCATAATATACCATCCAACAGGCCAGGCAATTAAATTTGCCAGGAGAATCCAAATACTGAAATTGAGGTTAAGCGTTCTTACAACCCTGAAGACTGAAGCCCCCAGAACTTTTCGAATACCTATTTCTTTTGTTCGTTGGTCGGCGACAAAAGATGCCAATCCATACAATCCCAAACAGGCAATGAAGATAGCCAGCACAGTAAATATTGTAAATAATTTCCGGGTTTGCTGCTCATTCATATAGAGGTTTTCATAATCTTCATTGAGAAACGTATATTTAAATGGGCTTCCCGGTGCAAATGAATTCCAGGTATTTTCAGCGTATTTTGTTATCTCAGAAGTTGAATTATTGTTAAACCTGACAGAAATAAAACTCTCTTCTCGTTTATAGTAACCATCGGTTAGAAAAAGGGCCATGGGCCTTACTTCCTGGTGTAAGGATTCATAGTGATAATCTTCAATAACACCAATTACATGAAAGTCACCCCTTTCTGTTGACCAATTATTAACTTTCATTCCTATTGGCTCTTCCCAGCCTAAAAGGTCAACAGCTTTTTGATTTAAAACTACCCCTGATGAGTCAGTCGGAAATTCCTTTGAAAAAAAACGACCATCACTGAGTTTGATTTTCAGGGTATTGAGAAAATCATAATCACAGATACATAAATTTAACGAAAAACCTCCCTCTACACCTTCTGCACCAAAACCTATATTACTAAAACCTCTTCCCGGAAGGGTATTGGACCCTGAAACATTTATAATGCTACTATGCTCCCTTAATTCTTCCTTAAAAGCAAATGTGTTATTTGCCAGTGAACCAGGATTTTTTATTACAAGAACCTGCTCTTTATCAAAACCGAGTTTTTTATTTTGAAAATAATTTAATTGACGGAATATTGTGATAGTACCAATAATAAGAATTACAGTTGTAGCAAATTGAAATACAACCAGTAGATTTCTCAACCATATACCTCCTTTGTTGTCACCAACATTCCCTTTTAATACAAGAACCGGTTTAAAAGATGATAGAAAGAATGCAGGATAGGAGCCAGAAATGATTCCTACTAACAATGCAAGAGCGAATAGGGCAGGGATAATGAGTGGACTCTGGAAATATTGTATATCAAGCGGCTTCCCAACAAAGTCACTGTAAAATGGCAATACGAGTTCTAGTATAAGTATACTCAGAGCCAGAGCAATAAAGCTTAATAAAATTGATTCGCTCAAAAATTGCTGAATCAGTTGAAACCGTTTTGATCCAACTACTTTCTTCAAACCAACTTCTTTTGCTCTGAGTGACGATTTAGCTGTAGAAAGATTCATGAAATTGACACAGGCAATCAATAAAATAATTATGCTGACTATGGAGAAAATATACACATAAGTTCGGTTACCATTGGGTTCAAATTCTCCATTCAAATCTGAATCAAGGTGAATATCTTCAATGGGTTGTAGATAATATTCCCAGAAATTTCCTTTTGCTACCCATTCATCGAAATCGTCACCGCCCATATATTTGCGAGTAAAGTCAGGAAGTTTTTTATCAAAATTCTCTTTCGATGCACCTTCATTTAACATCAGATATGTGATGAAGTTATTATTGGTCCACCCGGTAGCGTTTATTAAATCGGGAAAGCTGGTGAGTGAAATGAGAAAATCATAGTGAAAATGAGATTGAGCAGGAACATCCTCTGAAATTCCGGTTATTTCAAAATCTACCAGTCCAAACCATTCACCAAAATCAACCTTAAGTACATCTCCAACTGCATTGTCCGTTCCAAAGTATTTCAAAGCGGTACTTTGGGTAATGACCATGGTATTTGGTCGGGTAAGCACTTCATCCTGTATGCCATGGATTAGATCAATTGAAAAGACATCATAAAATGTTGAGTCAACCGCAAAGAACCTGTCTTCATAAAGTGTTTTTTCTTCTGTAATTACAGGAACTTCTCCAATATTAAAAAACTTAGCACCTGTTTCAACCTCCGGAAACTCTTCAAGTATCTTTAAATATGTTATAGCAGAGGAATAGGTTTGATTAATTTTTGTATCTCCTATTGAGGCCCGGACGGCAAGTCTGTAAATGCGATCTGAGTTTTTATTATAGGAGTCGTAATGAGTTTCATAATCTACATAAAGTATAAACAATATACTGCACGAAATACCAATTGCCAGACCAAGAACATTAATAATTGATGAGCTTTTGTGTTTAATAAGGTTCTTAAAGGCCACCTTGAAGAAGTTTCTAAACATAACAGGTTAGATTAGATGGGTTTAATTATTAATTGCGGTTTGAAAAGAACAATCTTAGGTATACGTAAAAGACTGAGAAATAAATTAATTGTTGCAGCAACTAGACATTTAATTTCAAGTACTCCCAATACAAAAAGGTCCAAAATTGTGCTAATCTTGAACCTTTGATCTCTTGTTTATTATCTGTTTAGTATTTTATCTTTTATGAATCCCTCCGGCACTTGATGAACGACCATCCACCTCTGGAGGATTTCCCTGGTAATGAATATCTCCTGCACTACTGGTACGGGCTATAAGTTTTTCAGTTACAGTAATTTTCGCATCGCCTGCACTGGAAGTGGAAACATCGGCAATTTTTGTTGTAAGTTCATAGGCCTTTAGATCTCCTGCACTACTCAAATCGGCCTCCAACTCATCAGCAGTTCCTTCAAGAGTGATATCTCCTGCGCTGCTTATATTGCACCTCAGTCTTTTAACATCGATGCTTAGCTTAATATCACCGGCACTACTTGCAGAAAGATCAAGCTCATCTGTTTTTATTGTATTTTTTCCAATTATATCTCCAGCACTGGAGACAGATAAACTTTCTACATCTTTTATGGTGAGGTAAACAATTTTAGCTTTTGCTTTACGGATGTTTGCTTCGGAATAAATTTTCAATGTGGTTCCGTTGACTTCAGTCATTATGTATTCATGAAGATTGTCATCGGCTTCAAGCTTAATACTTTCGGTGCTGCCCTGTGTAAGATACACATCAATGCCTGAACTAACTTTTACGGCATTAAAATATTCTACTTTTCTATCCTTGGTAACCACCTTTCCTGAGCCGGTTACCCTTGGTTGGTATTGCCCGTAGGTGCAGGATGTTAAAAAAGCGACAAGAATTAGTGAGAGGAGTTTAAGTGTTTTCATAGTTAAATTGATTTAGTAGTACTCTATTAATGACGTTAAACAAAAGAAAAAGCTGCACCGAAATGCAAATTTTAAATAGTATTTTTCATTTTTATAAAATTATCAAAAATTGGTTCATGGAAACCCGGTTTTTTATCTGGAATTTAAAAAATTAGTATCTTGAGAAAAACTTTTAATCATGAGAACTTTTACAAGCATTTTATTTATTGTATTGACATCCGTTGCTTTTGCCCAGGATGAATTTGAAAGCGATATCATCTCCACCTCTAAAGGAGATCTAAAAATGACCTTCGTAGGCCATGGTACCTTAATGTTCCAGTTTAACGACATGGTGATTCATATAGATCCAACCATGCGAGAGGCTGATTATGCCAGTATGCCAGATGCCGATCTTATACTCATAACACACCAGCATGGAGATCACCTCGATCCCACTGCATTAAAACACATAATGAAGAAAGGAACTGAGGTAGTAATGACACAAACCTGTTTGGATAATCTTGAAGATTTTTCATCAGGAATTGTTATGAAAAATGGTGACACAAAAACTGTAAAAGGAATTTTAATTGAAGCCATTCCGGCATACAATATTGTAAACAAACGTTCGGGCGGTGGTCCCTATCATCCAAAAGGAGAGGGGAATGCCTATGTACTTACCATGGGTGATAAAAAAGTACTAATTGGTGGAGATACTGAAAATATTCCGGAAATTAAAGCACTTAAAGGGATTGATATAGCCTTCCTTCCAATGAATCTTCCTTATACAATGACACCCGAGATGGTTGCAGATGCTGCCAAAGCCTTTAAGCCTAAAATTTTATATCCTTACCATTTTGGACAAACAGACCCCCAGGAGCTGGTCGATTTATTGAAAAATGAAAAAGGTATTGAGGTCAGGGTCAGGAAATTGGATTAATGGATTTTGATTCATTTTTTACTGTTGCCTTTCATCTCTTTGATTGAATCTGATTTTTTTCAGGTAAAGTTTCTTGAAATTTAGTTATTTTTCCACCTGATTTTGCAAACTAAACCTACTTCAAACTTAAATTTTTGAAAATGAAAAGGAATTTTTCCCTGATACTGCTAATTGCCCTGTTTATTCCCAATCTTCAATACTTGCCCAGGATAGCAAGGTCGTAAATAAAATTATTGAGATTGGTACTACCGATAACCAGACTATGCAACACCTGGATGTGATTACAAATCGTTTTGGTGGCAGGCTGGTCGGCTCTGATGCCTATGAAAATGCTGCTGAATGGTGTGCTTATAAATTTAAAGAATGGGGGATGCAGGTGGAAATGGATGAGGCAGGTGAAGTTCCTGTCGGCTTTAACAGGGGAGCCTGGTTTGGTCGAATGCTCGGTGGAGATGGCATGACACTTCATTTTGCAACCCCTTCATACACATCGGGAACAAAAGGTGTTCAAAAGGGGCATGTATTGATAGAACCAAAAACTCAGGCTGAGTTTGATCGCATGAAAGGGAGACTGAAAGGTGCCTGGGTGCTTATCTCAGGAAAAAATGCCGGATGGCCAATCGATTTTTCGCAATCAGCAGATAAAAAAAGAGCTGAAATTATTGCAGAAAATGCGGAGATTGAGAAGAAAAACAATGCCATCCGACGAGAAAATTGGCAAAATCGCTCTGGTGAACAAAAAGAATTGCTTCCTTACAAAGATGAGCCTGCAGTATTTTATAAAGAAATGAAAGAAGCCGGCATCTTGGGAATTATACAATCCTCACCTGTTCCAATTAGGGTTTTGTATGACCGGAAGAATATCGATACTCTCACATTTGAAACCTTGCCTACTGTTCCCGATATTAAACTGGATGAACACCAGTATAAAATCATTGAGCAAATGGCTAAGGAGAGGAGGCGTTTTGAGCTGGAATTTGATATTCGCAACTATTTTAAAATGGGGCCTGTTAAGTATCATAATGTTATTGGTATTATTCCTGGTACTAAATATCCTGATGAGTATGTGATCATGGGTGGGCACCTGGATGCCTTTGATGTGGCTTCAGGTGGTGTAGACGATGGATCAGGCCTTACACCTGCTATGGAGGCGGCCCGTTTGATCATGGCAGCCGGAGGAAAACCCAAACGGACTATACTGGTATGCATGTGGGCAGGGGAGGAATTTGGCCTCCTTGGATCAAAAAGCTGGGTGAAAAAGAATGCAGATAAATTGGATAAGGTTTCAAATATGTTTAACCGCGATGGTGGCCCAACTGTAGCGAATAGCTTAAGTGTTACCAAAGCCATGTGGGATGATATGGAGAGAATTTGTGAGCCATTGAATGAGTATAAACCCGGATTTTCCATTCAAAATGACCGAACGGAAGCCACGGAAAAAACCTGAAAAAGCAGGTGGTACCGATAGTGGTTCTTTTGCTGTTAAAGGGGTTCCTACCATGACATTTGGCACAGCCGATCCAAAGGCTATAATTTCAGTTATGGAGAAATCTGGCATACAGAAAGAGACCTGTTCAATAAGAGTATTCCTGAATACCAGGATCATACATCCATTGTAACTGCAATTGTTGTTTATGGGGTGGCAAATCTCAACCACCTGTTATCCAGGGAAGGGTATTATTTCCAGAGGAAAAGTAAGAAGAAATATTGTTTAGGATTTGAAAAAAGTTAGGGGTTTTATTCTGAATAATAATGAACTTCTAATAGACTTTCATGTAAATTAATTATTTAATGTTTTCTTCCAACAACAAAGTATCCCAAGTTCTGAATAACATGCTTTAATGTTTTACTTATTGGTATCAACACAGCAATCTCCAACAGACTGAAAACAAATCTGATTTTGTTATTGTCCCACTATTGTTATTTGCAATACGCAAAATTTCTAAACAATTTTCATCCTTTGACCCAAGGCACAATTCTTCCGGGTCATAATTTAGCCAGAGTGTAATTGGTTTAATAATTGTTCATTAGCAATAGAAATATGAGTAGCATTTATTCCATTAAAATGTAGGATTCGTACTTAACTCCTTTTTTATAGGAGATCATTATTTCAGTTGGCTCCAAAACAGCTCCTTCAGGAACTCTTATAAATACTTCATGGTTTTGAGCAAGTAATAATTCCTCCTTCAGGTCCAATATTAAAGATTTCAGCTTCAGTTGTATTTGTTGGAAATATTCTGTTTCCTTTTCACATGCAGAAAATATAAGCCCTATGAAAATCATTAGTATTAAAAGGACTGCATTCAATTTATATAATTTTGAATTTTGTGTTCTCATGGCTGCTGATTTAAAATGTTAATAATTAATTTATTTAGTAAGTTTCCTCCTTTCTGATTATACTGGTTTAACAACTTATTTGAATTATTTAGATGTTTCGGTATAAAAAACCTGTTGTGTGGAAATATCTTAAGACCCGACATTATTATCCTCACAACAGGTTCCTAATTATTAACTATAATAAATATAAGGAGATTAAAGGGCGATGGGTATCACAAGTGTCTCAAATTAAATAAATTATGTTTCATGCTTTTTGTGACGTTGCATTGGATTACAACTATGATGCATTGCCACTATACTGACACATGATTTGTGGAGTTAAGAAAAAGGGAGAAGGAAAATATAAATCTCAAATCGAATAATTATTATTTCTTTGAAATAACTTTTTCTAATTCTTGAATATTTTTATGAATTGTATGATCATAGAACGTAATTTCTCTTTCTACTTTCTTTAGAGCCTGAAGAGCATCTTTGTATCTTTTTTGTTTATAATATCCATATCCAAATCCCTCCGATATGTAAGGATGACAACTTGAATAAGCTTCAATTGATAATGGTTCTGCAATGTGCAAATACTCCATGCCTTCCTCAACATTAATGTCATAGTCAATGAGTAATCTTCCAAGTGTTGCATAATACCAAAATAAATTATTACCGCCAGAGGTAGTATCTTTGGCAGGACCACTTTCTAACCTGATTTCTAATGCAAGTCTATACAATCTTTCAGCCTCTTTAGTTTGTCCAGCGTTTCTGTATATATGACCTAAGTAGCCGATTTTTAAAGATTCAGGATAAATACCCAGCTTTGTTAATGAGGATCTAAATTGGTTAATATATTGAAGAGCAGAACTTGTGTCATTTTCCATTAACGCACATATAGCTTGCTGTTTGACTATTAAACGAGAATTAGGGAAAATTTGAATCCCTTCTTTATAAACTTTTTGTGCTTTCTTATGCTTTCCTAGTTTTCGATAAGTATATCCTAGGGCAAGGAAGAAGTCATGGTATTCCCACTTACCAATTTGCTTATTGAGTTTTTTGATTTGTTGGAATGACAGCAATGCATCTTCGTAGTTTTCAATCCGATTATAACTTTGGCCTAGCCAAAACCAATTTATACGAGATAGAGGATCTATTTCGGCAACCTGTTCAAAATAATTGATGGTTTTATAGGGATTTTTATCAACATATTGAGACATTAATGCTTCCAACCAAAGTTGCATCTTTCTGGATAATTTATCCTTTCCTTTATAGGCATTAGACATTGCTTTTTTTGCTCCAATGAAATGTGCTCCGGATGATAAGCCAAGACTAAGAAAAAGATATGCACTGGTAAATGTTGAATCTAATTTAATGGCCTTCTCAAAATAATTACTTGGACTTCCTTCGTGTTTCCAAAATTCCTCCATTCCCAGTATATAATATTTGTATGCATCAGGAGAAGTAGTGGTGCAAGTAGCCGGTTCAATTTCAGAACCTTCTTCAATTATTTTTATTTCAAGAAAATTCTTAATATTCAGCGCAAGTGCCCCAGTCATCGAAATATAACTCTTTGGAATACCCTCAACATGATATGGTTTTAATACTACCTTACTTTTAGTGTCAATTAGTTTTAGGTTTATCCTCAGGGAAGAATCGACAAGGAAATATGAACCTGTGATATAAGAATCAACCTGTAATTTTCTAGCTATTTCTCCTGCTACAGCTGGGCCCATAGAAGCTTTATGGACCTTGTCCGTATAATTAAATACATCATAAAGAGTATTGTTGTCAATAACTCTGAGTTCTTCTGAAGCAGATAAAACCCCAATTAGCAATTCTGAGATTCCTAGTTCCAAAAAAGCATATGTTGAATCTCCTGTAATATTTTCAAAAGGTAAAACAGCAATTGATTTTGCACTATTTGAAATATTTTTAGCTATTTTTTTACCATTTAAAATATATGCAACTACCCATATCAATACAATGGTGAAACCTATTACAGTAGCTGTTCTCCAGGTCCATTTTCTAAAAGAAATAACTACTCTCTTGGCAGGGATCTTATTCTTTATTATCTTTTTTTTACTTACCTCACCCGGAGTAAATCCAAAATAGTCATGGAAACACTTTGTAAAGTATGCAGGACTATTAAATCCTACCTTATAGGCAATTTCAGATGCTGTACCCACTTTGTTCTCAAGTAACTTCAGGGCTTCTCCAAGCCGTATCTCACGAATAAATTGTGTAATGGATTTGCCGTTAATTTTTTTTAGTTTTCTATGAATTTGCGAACGACTGAGATCAATCTCATGAACAAGATCACTTATACTGAAAAATATTCATTTGAAAGATTTTCAAGTATAATTTTCTTCAGGTTCTGAAGGAATACTTCATCCATTGATGGTACACTACTGGAGTTCATCAGGGGTAAAAATGGCTGATTTGACTGATATTTTTTCCTGTTAAAACAAGTTACTAAAAATTGAGATGCAATTCTCAATTATTTGATTAAAAATCATATAGATGCTTCAAGCTTGAGGTTTTTATAGTACGAACCAGCAAAGGGAAAATCCTATAATATTTAGCTATGCATAATTAAAGCCCGCCGGACTCAATTTTTGATGAGCCAGGGAAAGCAGAGGTTTTATCGATACTCCATAGGGACATGCTTTTTCACAATATCCTTCACAGCTTTCGCATCTATTCAGAATTACTCCAGGGAGGGATATTATCTTCCTGAGGAAGAAAAATTAGGAATTTACCATTGAGTGATATATTAGGTCATTATTCTCAACTCATAAAAACAATATATCCAAAGGTTCACAATAAACTTTTACAAATGTGACCGAAAAAGGAATAAATACAGTCCATTCTCATTGGAAAAATCTAACAATTGTTTAAATTTATATTATCATTTAAGGAATAAGCTTTAAATACCAGGGAGGCTATGAATCAGAAGGTTACAACTGGGGATAAGCTGCAGAAGGATAATCGACGCTCTTTTTGTAAAAAGGCTTCCTGTGCAGCTATAAGTATAATGGCTTCATCTGGTATTCTTGCGAACTTCTCAGATAGTACATTCAGTTTTGATATTCCTATAATTCAACAAGTAAACGATATGCCAAATACTATTAAAGCAAAAGTAATTAGCCAGACAGGAACCTGTGGTTTAGGCCATGCGGTGGGCGATGAAATTATTTTTAAGGAAGACGGGGTGGAAGGTAAAATATGCATTCATGCACTATACAGCTTTCTTCCAAAGGTCTTTGCAATGATGTATGATGCAAATTTCCCCTGGCTTGACAATCCTGATGTTTCCACTTCAGCCTGCCCGGATGCTAAAAATCCTGTTGTATTTGAAATATCCAGGAATCAATAAATGTAGCCTTTAAGCTACTACGGGTTTACTTTTACGCACCTGACTGAAAATGCTGCGGTCTTATCATACTTCTGTTTATTTACTTTTTCCGATGTAACATAAACAAAGTAAGCTATGGCATAAAATTCATCATATTCCGTTGCACTCCAAAAGCTAGCGTAGTATCCTATGTCAAAATATCTACCATCCCAAAAAACGGTTCCATCTTTGTACCCGGCAAGTAAGGCCTCAAATCCTGATACTCCTCCTTCTTTTAGTTGTGTCCCCTGATTTGTACCCCTCCATCCAAATGTGTCTGCTTCCAAGGGATCCATTCCAAGCTCAATTTCAAGATTTTTCCAGTCCTCAGCTGTGGGTAGTCTCCATCCTTCAGGGCAGGCCCTAATCGCCTCATCCCAGGGATATAAGCGTCCGAACTCCTCACATTTGTCTTCCTTTTCAGAGTAACAATTGCTAACCAGGGAATTCCCATTCTTGTCTTTAGTCACCTTAAGATTTTCAGCCATCCAGGTCAATGAGCCAATTTGGACAGTCTTGTATCTATTTCCATCAATGTCAGTAACAAAATGATCCAGAGGTTCTTTCTCACAGCATTGCAGAAAAATGAGCAGCATTACAGCAGGTATACTTTTAATCCAATTCATAATAATCTTAAGAAATAGTAGCTGCATTAATCAAGATAAACCGGTAGTTTATATTAATCCAAAACAGCAGCCAAAATATAATCATAAAACAATCTCATGGGTGTCCCTTCCTGGGCCTGAACACCCTCATCGAAATTGTTTGTAAATACGGCAACCAGATCATATTCCGGAACAATCATTATCCATTGTCCTGCATAACCCAGGGCCGTGTACATTAATCCATCTTCGGTGACCCAGAACTGGTACCCATACCAAAATCCCGGGAAATGCTGGGAAATGATATGTTTTTGCCCGGATTCGCGGATCCAATCTTCTGAAATTAATTGTTTATCTTCCCATTTCCCTTTCTGAATATGCAGGTATCCAAGTTTTGCCATATCCCTTGGTTTTAATCGCATTCCACCTCCACCGCGCGCATAATCCTGGGGATTTGTTGGCCAATAGTATTCATCAATTCCCAGGGGAATAAACAATTTTTCGAGGGCAAAGGAATCTGCTCTCATTCCGGTTGATTTTTGTATTATGTATGCCAGAAGTTCCGACAAGCCTGAATTGTAATCCTGAACCTCTCCCGGCACATATTCCATTGGACGGTCAAGAACAAACTGTATCCAGTCATCAGAATTTTTCCATTGGGAATGAGTGTTCTGGGGATCAGAATACAAATAATCCAACTCATTCCAGTCAAGTCCCGCACTCATAGTTAGCATATGCTCAAGGGTAATATTCTGCTTTTGGGGTGACATGTTTTTTATTTCATAATCCCCAAAGTAGTCAATCATTTTATCATCTATTCCCTTTATCGAACCCTCAGCAATAGCTATTCCTATGAGTGCAGAAATGAAACTTTTTGTACACGAATGAATTTTATGTTCAGTTTCCTGGTCGAAGTACCTGGAGTAATATTGTTCAGCTACAATATAGCCTTTCCTGATGATGATCACTGAGTGGATCTCATAATCATTTTCAACCAGGTAAGCAATTTCATCATTCATATTTTTCAACACTTCTGTGTCCATATTAACTTCACCTGGATCGCACTCTCGCCATCCATTGGTTGGGAAATAGATACCTTGATAATCACCAGTTTTGATAAATTCACTAGCTGGAAATCTATCTGGTAAATCTATTTCCTTTTTGCAGCTAATCCCTGGCAGTAAAATACCAATGATCAATAAGATGCAATATTGTTTGAATTTCATTAACACTCATCCTGGTTTTATGTTAATGTACGATATTTTGCCGGATTTAACAAATAATTGATGAGTCAAAATAGTTTTGAAATAGGTTTCTGAGGAAATATATTTATAAGTTTAAAATTCAAAAGGAAATGTGGGTTATCTCCTAAAATAAGTTGAAATATTTATGCATAATATGAATAATTGACACTCAATTTCTGATGTGCCATGGAAAGTAATGGTTTTATTGATACTCCATAGGGACATGCTTTTTCACAATATCCTTCACAGCTTTAGCATTTATTCAAAAATACTCCAGGGAGGGATATTATTTACCAGATGAAAAGTAGAATGAAATAATGCCTGCTAGTTGATAAAGCTTAGGGTTTAAGTTAAGAATTCTGATAAAATTCTGTCGGTTCTGAATTGAGTTAATGCTTTATGCCGACAATGAAATTTCCTAGTTCCTCAAAACAGGCTTCAACAGTCTTGTTGTTGGGATCAACACAGCAATCTCCAACAGGCGAAAAGCAATCCGATTTGTGTATAGATCCATTATTATTTCTGAACGCATAAATTTGTAAACAATGTTCATCATTTGAACCAAGGCACAACTCTTCAGGGCTATAGCTTAACCTCAGAGTAATGGGCTTTAGAAGCTGCTGATCAACGATTGATATTGAAAAGCTCTTTTCCATTAAAATGTAAGATTCGTACTTAACACCCTTTTTATAGTTAATTCTCAATTCAGTTGGAACTACTACTGCACCTTCAGGTATTTTAATAAATACTTCATTATTCTGAGCAAGAATTGTAGCCCCCTCCGGGCCAATGGTAAAAACTTCTGTGTTAGGATTATTGTCAATAGTCTTATCATATTGTGGATACTTCTCACAGGCAGAAAATACCAAACCAATGAAAGTCATAATAATTAATAATCCTGCTTTTAATTTTAGTAATTGAATAGTTTGTGTTCTCATGGCTGCTGATTTAAAATGTTAATAATTATAATACTTCGTAAATCTCCTCCTTTCTGATTATAATGGTTTAACAACTTATTTGAATTATTTAAATGTTTCGGTTAAAAAACCTGTTGTGTGGAAATATCTTAAGACCCGACATTATTATCCTCACAACAGGTTCCTAATTATTAACTCATGATAAATTTATGGAAATGAAACTGTTAAGGGTATCACAAGTGTTTCAAATTAAATGATTTATGTTCCATCTTATAAAATATGTTGCATAGGGTGACCACAGTTAAATACCAGGCCATTAGAAGCATTCTTTTGAGTAGTAAGAAAAAGGGGAGATAGTAATAAATTCTTTAGATATCTATTATTTTGACTGCTGTATAAGAGTATTTTCTACTTCTTTAATTCTTTTATCAAGTGTATGATCATATTCGGTACTTTCTTCTTCCGCCTTTTTAAGATAATGAAGACCTTCTTTGTATTTGCCCTGTTTGTAATAGCCATATCCCAAACTAGATAATATTAAAGGATGAGAACTATGAGAACTCCCCCAGCGTTCTTTATAAAGGTCCGTTGCTTTCAGCAGATAACCCATCCCTTCCTCTACATTTAGATCATTATCAACAAGCACGGTTCCTAACAAATTATAAAACCAATGTAAATCATTACCAAATTGTATTGTGTCTATTTCAAAACCCTGATTTAACCTCATTTCAAGAGCGAGCCTACATAGATCTTCGGCCTTCTCAAATTGTCCAGCATATAGATAAATACGACCTACACGCGCCATTACTAGGGGTTCAGGGAACCATTTTTTATTTGGTAGGGTTGATTTATATTGGCTGATATAGTTATTTGCAGAACTTGTATCATTTTGTAATAAGGCACATATAGCCTGTTTTTCTCTAATTCTCCAAGATTCAGGGAAATATTGAAGAGCTTCTTTATAAATTTTTTGTGCTTTATTGTATTTTTCTTGATGTCTGTAAACCAAACCTAAACCAAGAAAAAAGTCATGGTATTTCCAGGGACCCAATTGCTTATTAAGCTTCAGGATATGCTCATAAGACCGCAAAGCATCTTCATAATTTTCAACACGGAAATAATTATTTGCAAGCCAGTACCAATTTAACCTGGAGGTTGGATCGATTTCAGCAGCTTTTTTAAAATAATTAATGGCTTCATAGGGATTCTTTTCCAAATAAAGAGACTTGAATGCTTCCAGTCTTAATTGTAATAATTCAGGCAACCGATCCATCCCTTCATTCGCTTTCTTTAGCATTTTTTTAGCACTCACCACAGCACCTGTTCTACTATAAGAAAGGCTCAAAAAAAAATATGCATAGGTAAATGTGGAATCAATCTTTAAGGCTTCATAAAAAAAATTCTCCGCGTCAATCCCATGCCCTTTCCAAAAAGCCTCCATACCCTGGATATAAAATCTATAGGCTTCAGGAGAATTTGTTGTCACATAATCTCTAGTTTCTTTGTCTGTGCTTTCACCGATTGTAGCAATTTCCAAGTAGTTCTTAATTCTATTGGAAAGAAAATCAACCATAAAAAAAATACTGTCTATTTTACCCTCCACAAAGTCTGTTTCTATCACTTTACTGCTTTTTGTATCAATCAGTTTAAGGGTGATTCTGAATGTGGGGCCTCCCATTAGGAAATTTCCATATATATATGACTCAACTTTTACCTTTGTGGCAATCTCTTTACCTATATCAGGGCTAAATGAAGCTATTCGATTATTTGCATCATTTTGAATAACTTCATATATAGTTTGATTGTCAATAATTGTTAGTTTTTCAGAGCTGGAAAGGGTATTGATTAGCTGATCAGAAATTCCATATTCCAAATAATTGTATGATGAATCACCTGTACTGTTAATAAAAGGTAGAATGGCAATAAATTTTTTTGTATTTGGAATATTGTAAGCTGATCTTTTATTGCTGAAAAGATAAATAGTTATCCATACAATGACAATTGTCAAGCTTAAAATCAGTGTTGTTTGCCAAATTAAAATTTTAACAGGTTTTGAAGTTTGTTTTGAGGATATTTCTTTTTTTAGAATACCTTTGCTGGTAACCTCACCCGGAGTAATTCCAAAATATTTATGGAAACATTTCGTAAAATAGGAAGGACTTTTAAATCCAACCTTATAGGCAATTTCCGATATCGTACCCACTCTTCCTTCCAATAACATCAGTGCTTCTTCAAGACGTATCTCACGAATAAACTGAGTTATGGATTTGCCATTTATTTTTTTCAGCTTCCTGTGAATTTGAGTCCGGCTTATATGTAATTCCTTAACCAGGTCACTTACTGTAAAATCTTCGTTGGAAAGATTATCAAGTATAACTTTCTTTAGCTTTTGAAGGAAGACCTCCTGCATTGATTGCTCATCTTGGGAATCCATGTCCATTGACTTCAAGTCTCTTAAGAAAGAGGAAGTTCATTAACTATCAAAATATTACTCACATTATACAATGTTACTACAAAAAGAGATATCAATCACAATTATTTGATTAAAAGTCATATAGATGCTTCAGACTTGAGGCTTTTATAGGACGAAACAACAAAAGGAAAAATCCTATAATAAATAACTAAGCGTAAAACGGGGCCGCCGGACTTAATTTTTGATGTGCAATTGAAAGTAGTGATTTAATAGAAACTTCATGCGGACAAGCTTTCTCACAATATCCTTCGCAATTTGTGCATTGTATAGGTTTTAAACCAGCCAATTGTTGATACTTCTTCATGGCTTCTTTCTCCTGTTTTTTACCTGTAAAGTAATAGTCATACCTCATTATGGTGTTGACTGGAATCTGATGAGGACAATTTTGTTCGCAAATGTTACAGCCAATTCGGCAATTAAGAAAACCCAATCTGGTTTTAAAATCATTTAGAATATTAGCCGTTCGGTCATTAAGTGTTGTTCCGGATAATCGAGAGTATTTTGAAACATCAGAAAAATTCTGAAAACGGCAACAAATAGTGTCAACATTTTTATTGGAGAGGATAAATTGAATGGCTCCATCTTTGATTTCTTCAATATCTGACATACTGTACTTTTCAAAAAACTGTCCGGCCTCATCCATTTTTGATTTTAACTTTTCGTATTCCTTTTGTTCAGTGCGACCCAATTCCCGGCCCTGCTTTACTATTTGATCGTAATTCTCATACACTGTAACAGGGTTGGACTTCATAACCATGGTACCTATATCTTTTTCCTTACATGCCTTTATTATGCGCTCACCCATATCAGGTTCCATGAAATTATATGGAAAAAATAAGACATCAAAGCGTCCATCCTCAATGGCTGCCATCATGATGTCTTCCAGGCTGTCTCTTGGCTCCTGCCAGTAGGGTTGGCCATGGCAAGATAAGCCCACATGACGGATTTTCCCTTCTTTTTTTAACTGATCACAGGCTTTGTGGAAATACTCGTCTTTGACCCGTACAATATTCTGGGCCTGGTGAATCATATACAGGTCAATATAATCTGTTTGGAGACGTTTCAGGCTGGCATTGGCCCTTTGGATGATGTCATCCGCTGATTTAAAAATTTTATAGACAGGAAATGCCTTCGTAGCTATAAAAATATCTTTTCGATTGAAATCTTTAATTACCCTCCCAATTAATTCTTCATTTCGGCCTCCCCCATAACTCTCAGAAGTTTCAATAAAATTCACACCTGCATTTAGTGTTGCCTTCAGCACAGATGTATTGGAGGGGTCTCCAGTACCAATATCCGAAACGAATGCATCAGTTCTGCCAAGTCTCCTGTAACTGATTTTTGTAGAAGATTCCTTTTCTTTCCCATGTATTGAAGTTGCAAGACCTTCTTTACCTATTATTCCTGCACCTAAAATACCCATAGAGGCATTCCTTATAAATTTGCGCCGGTGCAAGGAGTTTTTTTTCATAAGTCAGTAGTTGTAAGTGATATTTTAACAAGTTACAACTTTTGCAGGATAAAGTCAAACCTATCTTAGCAAGAATGACTTCATTAAAAGCCCATGAAGTCATTGAAAAGGTCTGAATAAAAAAAATCCTGAACCCAACTAAATTGAAAGGTCCAGGATTTTTTGAATAGCAAAATCGTTAGATTACTTACTTTTTGGTTGCCAAATAATAATTTAGGGTCCACAACAGGTATGAAATTAGAAATATTATCATCCCGTAAAGGGTTGTAATCATTGAAATTCTAAGTCCTCCAGCAAGAAGCTCTGATGAGACGGATCCAGCTTTTTGAATAACTGAGAACGCCATATAAAGGCCTATCAACTGACCCAATATTCCGGTCACAAGGGCAAAAGTTCCGGTTGCCTTTATTAGTTTTAGTCTTTTCAGTGTCATGTCCAGATCTTTGTATTCCTTCCTTACTATCACATAAAGAAAGTAGATTGATACTATTACAACTACAAAAAGTAGTATTGTTAGAATACCCATAAATAATGGGCCGCCTTCATAAAATAAATTGAACATAATTTTATAGTTTTATTGATTAACAGTTCAAAGTTAGTTCAGGATAGCTATTTCATCAAGGTAGAAACCCGATGAAAACAGGTTATTCGTCGATAAAAACACCCGGATTCTGGTATCTTAAAAAATTTGGTGCCAAATTTACCGTGTGAAAGAAAGATTTAACATATTTTACTGGGGAGTTATATCCATTATTCTTTTTCTGGTTTTTGGCTTCAGGGCAGGAAGTTTAATAAATGCTTTTTATTTTATCTCTTTCCTGGTTCCCTTGGCCCTTCTCACATCCTGGGTTTTTAATTCATATCTTATTCCTAACTATCTTCTACAGAAAAAATATGCTCGTTTTATTCTTTATACCATTTTTACATTAATTATCTCACTGGATGTGATAATGGTAATTGTTTTTATTGCTTTTATCCTCATTACAAAATATCAGCCTGATCAGTTACATAATCTCTTGCTTGACTTTCGTTTATTTCCTGTAATAGTGTATTTAACAGTGATTGCAAATGCATTTATAAATATTGTGTTTGACTACCTGGAAATGGCAGAAGATCTGAAAACACAAGTTGCAAATAAAAATATGCATGAAAATGAGATGCTGATTGTGCGATCAGAACGTCAGAACAGGAAAATTCCTGTTGACTCTATTGTTTTCGTGGAGAGCATGTCTGATTACATCATAATAAGAACAAGAGATAATCAGAAAATTATGACCCGCGAACGGATAAGCAGAATAGAGCAAAAATTGCCTTCACAGTTCATGCGCATTCACAGGTCCTTTATTGTAAATTTAAATAGTGTAATTTCCTTTACACATGAAAATGTAATGGTTCAGGATTTATATCTTCCCATAAGCAGAACTTACAAGAAGAATGTGTTAGAGGTTTTAAGCGAATCAAAAGCTTTCCTCTCCGATGATGATAATCCTGAAAATTAAAAATTATCTATAGCTTAATACTTGCTGAGACTATCAGATATAACTTCTTTTACCTTTTGCGTCAGGCTGTCGAAGGAATATCCTTGCGGCTGAACAGGTGCAAGAAAGTTTACCTCTATCTTTTTAAAGGGTTTTGGGAAAATAGCACCCCTCGGCATGGCCTGGTATGCACCTGTAATGGCAACAGGTACAACCGGAACATTTAATTCTGTGCTCAGTATGGCAAATGTTTTCTTGAAATCACCCACTAGTCCATCAACTGATCGGGTGCCTTCCGGGAATATTATAATGTTCCTGCCTTTTTTCAGGACTTCAGCCAGCTTTTGAATGGACAGTTTTAGGTCTTTATTTAGATCCATGATGATAACGTTATTCCTCCTGGCAAGGAATTGAGCAATACGACCTTTAATGTGCTCTTTTTTAGCATAAACATAGGTGTCTTTCATAACCTTGCGTTTTAAAAAAGAGGCTACAAGAAATCCATCCAAAGTGCTTTGATGATTTGGAGCTAAAATAAAAGGACCTTCAGGAAGTGATTTATATCCTTCACCCTTAAAACGGAAATAAACTTTAAATATACCAGAGAACATATTTTTAATAAGGTTCTGGGTTGGCCAGGTTTTTGGTAGTTTTAGCTGTATCTTTTCCTTAAGTGTAGTGGTCCAATTTATATCTTCTGACTTGAACCATTTTTTCTGATTCCGAATATGATCTGTCATTTCCTTTATAGAAGGAAAACCTGAAATCTTATCTTCAGGGATGCTTACTCCGAAAGTCCTTTCAATAAAATCTATTAGACTGATCTTGCCAAGAGAATCAAGAGCAATATCGAAATCGAGGTGGTGCTCAGGATTAATTTCCATATCTACCTGGGCCTCCAAAAAGCTTTTTACAACTTCAAATTCTTCTGTTTGAGGTAATTTTTTACCAGATTTTTTTTCTTTTGGTGCTTCTAGATGTTCAGAAAGTTTATGTCTTTGTATTTTGCCAAGGCGGGTACGAGGAATCTCCTCCCTTATAATAGTAAACTGAGGAATTCTTTTGTAAGAACTCTGTTCCTTGTTAAATTCAGGGAATACAGTCTCACGGAAATACTGGTCCAAATCACTAATTCCCAAATTATTTGCCTGCTCGAGGTCAGGTACAATAGTAGCGTGCAGGTGTCCTTTATGGAGTATTACAGCAACTTCTTTTATCATATTCCAGGCATTTTCAAGCTTGTGTTCAAGCTCAACCGGGTTAATATTTTTTCCGTTTGAGAGTACAATGATTTCCTTTTTCCTCCCGGTAATATACAAGTAGCCATCTTTATCAAGGTGTCCAAGATCACCAGTATGCAACCAGCCATTCTTAATTACTTCGGCAGTTTCTTCAGGCCTTTTGTAATAACCTTTCATAACATTTGGGCCTTTGGCCGCAATTTCTCCATCGCGAATTTCAATTTCCAAACCAGGAAGTATCTGCCCGGGTGATCCAATCCTTACTTTCCCGGGGCGTGTAAAAGTGATCATTGGGGCTGCTTCAGTCATTCCAAATCCCTCGAGAACCTCAAAACCAAGAGTTTTGAAGAAATCGCCTACTTCTTTATTTAGGGCTGCACCACCGGCAACCATAAAATTAAGGTGTCCGCCCAGTCCAACATGTACCTTTTTAAATATTTTATGGGCCAGTTTTTTACTACCACTTGCTTTCACTAAACGATAAAGTAAAGAGGCTAATTTGCTGGCTTCAATCTTAGCTTTTAGACCCTTATACATCAATTCATAGAGCCGGGGTACTCCAATCATTATAGCAACCCGGTTATTTTTCATGGTCTCCAGCATGTCGGATGATTGCATGGAAGGAGCCATGACAAGAGATCCGCCAACAAATAACGGAGCCATCATTGACCCGGCCAGAGGAAATATATGATGCAAAGGCAGCAAAACAAGTGTTTGCCTATCTTTGGTATAAATTACCACATCCTCAGAAACAGCCCTGATATTAGCTTCAAGGTTTGTGTACGACAACATTACCCCTTTGGGCTCTCCGGTAGTTCCTGATGTATAAATAATTACTGCTGTATCATCTGCATTAAGAGGAAAATCAATCTCTTTTTTAATGGATTTATCAAGATTGATCTCTTCAAAAATAAGAACCTCCGGCTTGTATTTTTGAGTTTTCAGTGCTTTGCTGAGGGTCTTTTCAGACTCCTTGCTGGTAAAAATTATTTCAGGACGGCAATCATCAATTATATAAGATACATCCGAAGCTGATGCCAAATAGTCAACCGGTACAACAACAGCGCCATTTAGCCAAGTAGCATAAAAAGCATATATCCATTCCAGCCTGTTTTCAGAAAAGATGGCCACTTTATTACATGAAATATCTTTAAATGTGTCAGACATTGAATGGATATTCCCAATAAGATTTTCATAATTAATCTTTTGGTCCTTGTAGATTATGGCCTCGTTTTGAGGCCAGGATGTATTGATCATTTTCATGTTTATACCCGTTTAATTATCTGGCTTAACTTAATAAACCAATGAAAAGTAAAGTTTTTGCAAAAGTAGTGAAAATAAAAATAATCTGGAGTGTAGGCACAAATCTGCAAAATATTAAAGCATTTATCGATTTTAAAAGAAAATACCAATGCTTAGGTAGTAAAAGCCTTTTTTCGAAAGTATCCACTTGACTAAGTAAAAAACTGAATTAGTCCATTCTCCATATCATCCAGAAAAAGATTGATTTCTTCAACGAATTCTTCCGGTTTTCGTGTTCGGTTAATGGTAAGATGAGCTACCAACCCATTCCTGTCGGGAGGGTATCCTGTTGTTATGGTCCATGCTAAAGCATTGGGACAATCAAGCATAGAAAAGCGCACACCGCCCATAATTTCATCTCTTTGGAGGGTAAACTCCCCCCACATCCCTCCAATTTTACATACATTTTTTCCATCTTCAAGAGGAAATATACTCAGACAAAACTTTTCAAGGTTTTGAAGACTTAATTTTTCCTTTAACTCCTGTTCAGATGTCTTCACATTTACGATTCTGAAAAACTCCATATAAATCCTTTAACAAAATGAATCCGCAAATTTAGAAAACTAGAGTAATTTTCCTGGGTAGAATACCTGGATTTATTCACCCAGAATAGAAATTAATTTACTATTTGATTTTGACTGGCAACTACTTTCTAAGCTTCCATGATTTGGAATTTGAAAAAACATACTTAAAAGAACAAATTATCTTTTTGTTACATTTGATGGCATTATTTACTGTTAAACCTCAGATAAAATCAATAATGAATCATTTTTTAAGAACTTTTGCCGGAATAGCGATATTATTATCAGTCATTTTCACAGGGTGTTCAAATGAACCCAGGCACAACAAGGAGAAGGTTTTAGAAACTCTTGAAGCAGAACGAGGAGAACATTCCCGGGATGTTGAGGAAAAAGGCGAAGGCGAAGAGGATGGAACTCAATTCAGTAAAAATGATATTTATGATGAAATTAAAAATGGAGCTCATCTGGTGTTGAGTTACAATACTGGGAATAACTCTTTTACTGGAACAGTTGAAAATGTAACTCAAGAAGTTATTAAGAAAGTAAGGGTTGAAGTTCATCTTTCAAGTGGAATTGAATTGGGCCCAACAACTTCAAAGAATCTGAATCCCGGTGAAAAGATATTAGTTGAGCTAAATGCAACAGAAAAAGCCTTTGAAACCTGGTCAACCCATGCTGAAGTAGGAAGCGGAGAACATGGGAATGAAGGAGGTGATGGTGAACATGGTGAAGAGGGTGGCGAGCTGTCTTGTCCTAAAATAGGTTTACACAAAATGTAAACTTATGTCAGGATTAAATAATTATTACAGTGAGTCTTTAAAAAGAGAGATCGTATTCCAAGTTCAGTCTGGCCAAATCTCGAAAGAAGAAGCCAGGAGAAAATATGGAATTAAAGGTTATACAACTATTTTAAAATGGATTCGTAAATTTGAAGGGTCGGACCCATATTTACAAAGCCTTATGGATTACAATAAATCTGATAAAAAGGAGCTTATTAAGCGAATCAAGGAGCTTGAGCGTAAGCTTGAAGATGAGCAGATACGTTCTTTTGGTTACTCTAAGATGATTGATATTGCTGAGGATCAATTAAAAGTTCCAATAAGAAAAAAGCCAGACACCAAACAGTCCAAGAAATAAAAGAAGTATATCCTAAAGTGGGTCTGGAAAGGATATGCAGACTGTTTGGTTTATCCAGACAAGCATTTTACAAGTATTTAAAAGCAACTGAGAAGATGCTATTTGAAGACCATATCGTTCAACAAATGGTGTTTAATATTAAAAAAGATCATCCCAGGATGGGTACAAGAAAGATATATCATTTAATCAAACCTGATTTGGAGAGCTCAAACATCAAGATGGGCAGGGATGCTTTGTTTGACCTGATGGCAGCTAATAATCTAAAAGTTACTAAAAGAAAAAGAAGACATATTACAACAAATTCAAATCATGTATTTAGAAAATATCCTAACCTAATCAGGGATATAGAACCAGATGGTCCAAATCAGATCTGGGTTAGCGATATAACCTATATCAGATCCGGACAAGAGTTCTTATACCTATTCCTGATCACAGATGCTTATTCTAAGAAGATCATGGGTATGTAAGCTGGCTAATACCCTCGATAGCATCCATGCTGTAAACTCATTGCAGGACGCTATTAAAAACAACTGTCAACCTATTACAGGACTAATCCATCACTCTGATAGGGGAATACAATACTGCAGCAAAGAGTATATAAAGGTGCTTCAAGAAAACAACATTCAAAATCAGCATGACAGAAAAAGGGATCCTCTGGAGAACGCTATTGCAGAAAGAGTAAATGGAATATTAAAGGATGAGTATCTAAATCAATATCAAAACCTAACAACATTACAATTAGAAAAATCAATAGAAAAGTATAATAGAAAAAGACCACATTTAAGCTGTGATATGTTAACTCCTGAGCTTGCTCATCAAGCTCAGGAAAACTTAAAAGAACGGTGGAAGAATTATTACAAAAAACCAGTAACTTTAGAATCAATAAACCTGTAAACCTTTTTCAGGACGAGTCAAGCACAGGTAATAAGTTTTTATTTATTAAAATGTTCAGAATATTTTGAAAAGTGCCAGAGTTAAAATAATAGCTTTTTTAGTTTTATTTTTTGCAATACTAATGTGTCCTCCTATAGTTACCGGACAAAAGGGATATGAAAGTGGGTATATTATCACGAATAATGGGGATACGCTTTCAGGAATTGTAAAGGACAGGAAACCTCCGCCTTTTGGAAAGATTTATAAGAAGATCTATTTCAAAGCAGAAAAATCGAGAAGGAAAAAATACGGTCCTCATCAAATTAGAGGATACAGGCAGGGAAACAGGTTTTACGAAAGTATGTGGTTGAATGTATCTTATGATTTTTTCAAGCAAAAATATACAAGTTCACCTAATCTTGGAGAGCAGCAATTTTTAAAGCTCATCGTGCAGGGTTATCTTAGCTTTTATCAGTTAGAATTTGAAGACCAGGAATCGGATTATGTTGATGCTGTTGATCTCTTTAAAAGAAGTGATGAAGACACAATGGTAAGGGTTACTCAGGGAATTTTTGGTCTGAAGAAAAAGAAACTGGCTGCCTATTTCCAGGATTGTCCTGAGCTTGTTCGTAAGATTGAAGTTGGTGAAATGAAAGATCCGGTTGAAATTGCCTATTATTACAATCATTGGAAAGAAAATTGAGAATACTCCAATCAATCTATCAGGCTCATTTCATATTGAAATAGTATATGAATTTTAGTAAATAAAATCCTCGGGAAAAATTATTTTTACGAATTCTTGGCTCTAATAATCATACTTTGCCCAATTACCTATTGTCATTTTAGCTATTTATTTTGATTGTTAAGGGCCTTTTCTACTTCCTTTATTTGAAGGAAATGGTCATAGTCAAAATAGGGCCTCAATTCCCAGCCCTTTAACAGATGTTCAAGCGCCAGGGTATCTTCTCCTAGTTTATAAAGCCCCCAACCTTTGGCATGATGTAAATTGGCCAGTAAATATGCATAACCAGAATTTTTCTTAAAAGACTCGTCAATAAGCCTTAAACCCTCTTTAACATCTATTTCATTATCAATCAGGAGGTAGGCTAATTGCCACTCGCACCATGGATCTTGATTGTTTTGAGTTTCATGTGCAATAAGATCTTGGTAATAGTCAATTGCTTTTTCAAATTTGTTTGCACCAACATAGAGCAATCCGGTATAGAAATTAATCCAGTAATCCTCCAGGCCTTCTGATTCCCTGGTCGATCTATACTTTGCTATGTAATTACTGGCTTCAACTGTATCACCCAGTGAAAGAGCACATATAGCTTGCTGGGCAATTATCTCCGGGTTATCAGGTAGAATATTTAATCCAAGCTCATAAGTATCACTTTCCTTTGAATGTTGTCCGGTTTCATGGTAAGCAGCACCTGTATGCGCATATATCCACACCCAGTCCCATCCTCCACCCCAGCTCTTGTCAATTTCCAGGGCCTTTTCAAAGGCATTTAAAGCATCATTAAACTGATTCCCGCGGTAATAGTTGATACCAAGAACGTACCACATAATTCTATCCATAGGATCTTCCTCCAGGCGGAGTTTGGCATACTTAATGGTTTCCGGTTGATTCTTATCTAAATAGTTTTTCCAGTATTTGATAATTATCTGCTGCTCATCTGTGTACAGATCTATATTATTGTAATACTTGTTTGTTAACTGCCTGGCTTCCGATAGCATACCCATGAGTTCATAGCTGGGAATCTGGAAAAATGCGGCACCAAAAAAATCAGGGTCTAATTCCAGGGCCCTGTTAAAAAAATATGATGCTGTTTGATAATCCTGGGCATAGAATTTGTTCATTCCTTTCGAAAAGAAAGAGTATGCTTCGGCTGAACCGGTTATGGCATGCAGCCGTGTCTCCTGACCCACATCGAGCTCTAAAACTTTAATCTCCAAATGGTTTTTAATCAGGCTTGCTAGTGAATCAGTGATTGAAAAGAAATTATCCTCTGAATTTCCATCTATTTCAAAAGACTTATAAATTTTCTCGCTTCCGGAGTCCAGGAGATTGGCCGTAATACGGAAACTATTGCCTGCTTTATGAATACTACCCAGTATAACCGTATTGGCTTTAAGTTTCAAAGCAATTTCACTGGCAATAGTGGGAGTTATGGATGCGTAATTTAGCTGATTGGTGCTCTCCAGTATATCATACATGGTTTGTGACTGCCTGACTGTTAATTCATCAGAGTTTGATAGTTTGGTGATTATAAGATTCTGCAATCCCAGCTCCATGCCTGAATAAAGTGAATCATAGGTCATATTCTGAAAGGGCATTACCGCCAAAGAAATTCTTCCATCTGCATCCCTGATTCCTTTGAACTTGTCTTTTTTAAATAGTTTCGGATAAACCAGTATCCCAACAACTACAATTAGTACTATAATAATTACATCACCTGTCCTTAATTTCCTTCTGTTTGGGGATGGAAGTACGTTCTCCTTTGTTGATTCTATGGATTCTGTTTTTTGAATGCCTTCCGGGGTTATATCAAATATCCATGATAGAATAGCGGTTACAGGGAATCCTAAAGCCAATAAAACTACAGCTATGGTAACTGTCCAGGAGGGCAACAACAGGGCAGGAGCAACAATATCCACTACTTCTAATAAGATAAAAGCAGCAGCAGCATACATGGCAAGCACCCTGAGAACTTTCCTGCGTTTAAGCTCTTCCCAGAATAGGAATGGTTTTTTAGATTCTCCTGGCATGGCGATTGATTGTGTTTAAATATATGAAATTAATGCCATAAGCATAGTAAGCTAGGATGAATTAATTGTTTTAATAAACTTTTAACTATCCAGAGTATCATTCTGAAAATTACCACTGAATAAAATGAGATTAGATTTTACAGAGATACAATTATCATCTATATTTCAATATTTCTTAATCCGGGATAGATGTTCCCAAATTGATTTCATTCATCAAATACCAGTACGATGTTGAGGTAAACCTTCCACCTGTATGAACCCCCATAATCAATCGAAGGATACAGGTCATCCCAGGCGAGCTTATCATACCCTCGGAATTGCTCATGACCCTCAGGGATATAATGTGTATAGTGTATAAAGGCTTTAGCTTCAGCAGGCTGATCTTTGTACAAATTTACCCAACCAACTGATTCTCCATTACTTGAAAAATTCCCCTTATTGTCAATGCTACAATAGTACTCCTTCCCATAGTATCCGTCTTTCCCATATTCAACTCTGATGGATTTCTCATACAAGGATGGCGGGCAGGGAAACTCCTCACCGGTTTTCGAATTTCTGGTCCTTACTGTACCATAAATTTCAAATTCAACACCGATAGTTTTATCTTCATCATCATCCTCATTTATTGGACATGAGCTGGATAATAAAAAGCTCATAAAAATGAATAGTCCAGTTGCTTTTAATATACTTTTCATAGTTTTAGGTTTGAGTTTTGTTTACCCAAGTTATTAAAATAAATGAATAGAACCAAAAAATTATGAACTGCTATGTGTGATATGAATAAAGAAAATCTCTAACCGTTTGATGCAGGTCTGTATTGATAACTAAAAACTAAGCACTCACAACTAAAACACATGTAGGAAATCCACATCCCACAATTCCGGGGCTTAGCAACTTTAATCCAATTTAATTGCAATCGATAGTAAAATATACATTGGGACTGCCAGTTGTATCTATTTCAATCCCTTCTGGAGGAAATGGCATTTCCCATACGCAGACCTCGGTCAATGTTGGCATATTGTCAAGTACGATATCCGGTATGGATTCCCAATTATTTGCGCCTAAGTTGATGTTAAAGGATATATCTAGTTGATTTAAATTATTTAATCCACAATCAAAATCTGTCAATGCAATATTTTTTGATATATCCAGGCTGGATAATTGGTTATTTCTGCATCTAAGACGCCGTAATAAAGTATTATTTGAAACATCCAGGCTGGTAAGTTGGTTGTCAGAACAATACAATATTTCCAGTTCTGTTTTATCAGTAACATCCAGGCTGGATAATTGAATATCTGAACAACTCAATATCAATAATTTTGTATTATGAGAAATATCCAGTGAGGTCAATTGTGTCTGGTCACAGTAGAGACCAAGCAATTGTGTATTCGTAGAAACATCTAAACTGGTCAATGGATTATTGCCACATCCTATGTTTATAATATTTATATTTGAGACATCCAGGGTGGTTAATTGGTTGCCTGGACACCAGAGTGTCCAAAGGCGAGTGATATTTCACAAATTCAAGTCAGATATAATATTATCCTCACAATACAATTCAAATAATTTATTGTTATTTGATAAATCCAGACTGGATAACTAATTATTCCAACACACGAAATAATCTAAGTTAGTGCAACTGGTAACATCCAGGTTCGTTAATTGGTTATGACCGCAATATAAATATCCTAGATTGGGGTTATTAGATATATCCAGATTGGTTAATTCATTACTTCCACAATGTAAATAATCTAACGACGTAATTGCAGATACATCCAATGAGGATAGTTTATTGTAATGACAATCTAAATACTCTAAGGATGTATTTTTAGAAACATTTAGAAATGTCAAATCATTCCTGGAACAATCAAGTGAATCTAAATTGGTAAAGTTTTCAATTCCAGTCATGTCCGAAATCTCTTTAGAACTAAGATCTAAAGATTTTACGGATTCAGCTTCTGTTTGACTTATTTTACCATCTCCATTTCTATCCACTCCCAATTCTACCAGAGCAATTAAAAAGTTGTTATCATGTATGATAACATTTGGGATTGGTTCATCTTTCCTACATTGACTCAATATGATCAAGGTCACCAGAAAAAGAAGTGTTTTGAGTATTAGTTTCACAATAAACAATTTTAGGACTCGTTATTGTTCACTTTTCTGTTTGGCGAGGGCTTGTTTTACTTCCGAAACTAAGCTATTGGCATCAGGAAAAAATAGTTCATTAATATCTATGGCCTTTTCGAGGAGGACCAGGCATTCTTCATATCTTCCTAGCTTATAAAATGCGTTCGCTTTCCAGTAAAGTGTAAATGGATTAGCAGGATTTATTTCAAGTGCTCTGTTTATACAATCTAATCCTTCCTCGATATTGATATTCCCATCAATCAGTATTCTTCCGAGCGAAAAATTACCTTCCCACTTGGGATTCAATTTATAAGCTCTTCTGGTATATTTCTCTGCTTCTGTCATTAAATTAGCCCTGTAATATATACCTCCCATGTTTAAGTCAATATTATCCTGAGATTGACCCATCTCCTTCTTTACAGATACATATTTCTCCAAATAATCATTTGCTTCATCCATTTCTCCCATTAATAAGGTAGCAATAGAAAGTTGATAATACATCTCTCTTTTCCAAAAATTATCAGTAGAAAAGCTTAATCCCAATTCAAACATTTCTTTTGCTTTGCCATATTTCCCCATTTCAATTAATACTTCCCCATACCGCTGATAATAATTCTTATATTTCCAGTAATTACCCATCCCATTACTTATCTCTTCAATTTCCTGAAATGCTCTTTCAGCCTTTTCGTAATCCCTTGCAAATCCCATATATGTTACACCAAGGTCAAACCAAATAAGTCGTGACTCAGGATTACCCTCTTCTATTATCCTGCAATAACGAAGTATTTCCTGGAGGTCTTTTGTGAAAAATCCGGAGTACCAGAGGCCAATCCAGTTTTGATATTGTTGAGGTAGATTCTCTCTAATATTATAAGCTTTTCTGGTCCATAGCTTCATATTTTCCCATTCCTGTGGGACCTTGAAGGTATATACAAAAGCTTTATAAAAAGTTGCAAATATAAATGTTGAATCGATTTCTAATGCTTTATCAAGCGATTCTAATGCAGAGACATAATCACCAGACATAATCATGTTCATACCCTCTATATAATATCTGTATGCTTCCGCCGAATTTGTATATGCTTCGCGGAAATCATAATCAGCATCCTGTTCAAGTGCCATAATCTCAAGATAGTTTTTTATCTCATTGCATAATGAATTTGCAAGATCCCGATAGTCTGATGATTTTAGGTCACCTTCAACCTTATGAGTCCAGATAATATCACCACTTTTTGTATTCACTAAATTAGCCATGATCAAGTAGTTTCCTTCTCTTCCCTGGAAACTGCCGGAGACAAAAGTCTCAGCATGGATTTTTTCTGCCGCTTCCTTCGAACGAGAAGGGGAAAGACCGGCAGTTAAAACCTGATCATTACTTTCAAGGAGCTCATACATAGACTGCTCGTCACGGACAGCAAGTTCTGTTGAACTGCCAAGTCCATTAACGATAAGAGAGGACATCCCTCTCTGAAACCAGTTTAAGGTGGTATCCCCGGTCTGGTTTTCAAAGGGCATGACAGCAATAGAGATCCTTCCATCTGCATCCCTAACCGCTTCAAATTTATCTTTCTTAAACATCTTAGGATAAACTAGTATTCCAACCACTATAATTAATACAACAATAATCACATCACTTGCTCTAAATCTTCTTTTAGTAGATATTAAGGTTGGTTCTTGCCCTTTCAAAACATCAATGGATTCAGTCTTTATAACTCCTTCAGGTGTTAGGTCAAATATCCATGCTAAGATTACAGATATTGGGAATCCAACAGACAAAAGAACAATTACAAGATTTAAGGTCCAATCTGGTAATCCAAGTGAGGGAGCAACAATATCCACTAACTCAAGTAGGATAAAAGCAGTGGCAGCATACATGGCAATCACCCTGAAAACTTTGCGGCGTTTCAACTCATGCCAGAATTGGTCTAGTTTGTTGGATTTATCAGTCATCGGTTTATGATGGTTTGGACTTATAAATATATACCATCTGAATATCAATAACAAATTAACATAAATGAAATGGAGATGTCATTTTTTACGCTTCCGTTTACCTAATTCTTCATCAATCAATTCAATAATTTCATTCTTCTCTTTCATTTTAAGTTGGGTGCATTAAGTCGGACTGGCCCTATTTCGGAAAATTCATTTTGTTATATATCTCCATAAAGCGAGGATCATCCCTGTATGGATCCCAGATCGATTGCGCTTTCAGGGTAACCACCAAATACGATCGTTCCCGGTAACTTTTTTCGAGCCAGACAATCGCATTATCCCGCATTTCTAACATTGCATATGATTGCGCCATGTCCATCGGATCGATATATTCTTCGGACCTTTCCCAATCATTAAGTATTTGCAGTACTTCATCTTTATTGCCCATTTTAATTTTTACTCTAAGGAGATCAAAATTAGCCGGACCTTCACCCAGTGTGATTTCCAATGCTTTTTCCAAAGAGTAAACGGCTTCTTCAAATTTTTCCATATTAGCTAATGTTACTCCTTTCCAACGATGTCCTTCACTGTAATTGGGATTGAGTTCTACAGCATTATCAAATGATGCAAGTGCTTCCTCAAACCTGCCAGCAAGTAAATTACAGAATCCAAGATGCCAGTGACTTTCAATTTGTAAGGGATCATTTTCCAGTTTTTGTTTAGAAACATGTATAGCATGTTCATAATCTTCATTTATGAATATGTCATAGAAAGTAATGAAATGGTCTGGATCATCCAACCCGTATTGAATAGCTTTGTTGTATTCAGAAAGGGCCGCCTCCCAGTCCCAGTCATAATAAAGATGAACATATGCTAAAATCTTATGTGCACGTGGCTCTTGTTCATTTAGGCTGATTGCCTTTTGAGCTGCTGTTCTTGCAAGGGATAATGCTTCTGAACTAGCCATAAATCCATAACTAGCATAATTGGTGTATGCATCACCGATCCAGGCATAGGCCTTAGCGTATTCAGAATCTAACTCCACTGCCTTTTGAAAGTACTCCATTGCTTTTTTGGTACCCTCAAAATCCTTATTTAGAAAATAGATTCCCTTAAGAAGCAGATCATATGCTTCCATATTTTGTGTCCGCAATTCAATTTCGGACGACTCCATAAACTGTAGTTTAAGTTTTTCTACAATCTTGGCAGCAATCTCATCCTGAATAGCGAATATGTCTTCCATCTCACGATTATACGTTTCAGACCAGAGATGAAAACCATCTTCCACATTGATGAGTTGGGCTGTAATACGCACCTGGGTTCCAGCTTTTCTCACGCTCCCCTCCAAGACCATGTTTACTCCCAACTTTTCACCAATCGACCGGATATCTTCATTTTTCCCTTTGAATGAAAATGCTGAAGTACGGCCGGCAACTTTCAATCCATCCACGCTAGTGAGAGAGTTTAATATTTCTTCCGAAACTCCATCGCTGAAATACTCCTGGTCCGGATCGCCGCTCATATTTTCAAATGCCAGAACAGCAATTGATTTCTCCAGGTTTGAAAATTCTTTTGTCTGTTTTCTACTGCCATAAATATTTACAATCAGCAATCCGACAATGATCACAATACTTACATAAGTTGCAATTTTCCAAACATTTGAAGTGACTTGTTTAAGGTTGCTTTTATCTTGAATTGTAGGTTTTGTCTTTTGAATCCCTTCAGGTGTAATATCATAAACCCACGACAGGATGGTTGAAATAATAAAACCAATGACTAAAAGGACAGTAACAAGCTTCAATGTCCAATCAGGTAGGCCAAATGGTTCAGAAATAATATCTACCAACTCAAGTATAACAAATGCAGCAGCGGCATAGACAGTAATAACACGAATAACCCTCCTTCGTTTAAGCTCCTCCCAAAACTGAAATGGATTGTTGGATTTATCAGGCATCGGTTTATATTAATTAGAAATTTTAAATATACACCAATCTGACTATATCAATCCAAATTGCCTTGTTACATTGAAGTGAAATTGGTATGTCCCATTCTTAGACATAAATAGGACACTTACCCTCTTAGTATATGGAGCCCAGGCAGATAAGGATTATAGATTTCCCCCAAGTGACAAATAGGATCAGTTGTAAAAAGATATCAATGGTTTCCAAGATTTTCTTGACCAAATCTTCCTTTTCCTAAGGTGTACTCTTATACCGAATTGATTATTTTAAGAGGTGGCATAGAGATCGCCACCTTATTGGGTGGCTCGGTTCATAGAAGTAAACTTTAGGTTAATTTAAGGGACAAAAGTGACAAACCAAAGGAAAAGTGGCTAAAGCTTAGTAGGTTAGATTAGTTTCGAGTGATTGTAAATAGATTTAGAATTTCATCAATCTTTTCAAGTGTTTCATTGCACCTCACGATGTAGAAATCAACAGTTACAAGATGCCAATACAGATCATTTTGCAATTCAATGATTTCAGGCGCACTCATTGGTCTCAAACTTTTTGTTCTTCTTTCGAGTTTGTATTTTTCTGCCATTGAAAACCATTTATTATCAAGGTTTATTCCATTGTATAGCAATCGACTATAATATGTGTCGTATAATGTAATTATTGAGGATAGGTTATCATCATTTCGGAAATCAGCCATTGTACCTGCAGCTATGGCAGAATTATATGTACCTACAATAGGGTAAAATGTTGGATTGATATGGTAAGTAGAGACAAATAGTGAATCAAGTTTTTTCTTATTAGTTAGGATTTTTAACCCAATTTGATCAATCAAAATAATAATCTGTTCAGACTTTTCTTCTTGCACTTTGATAATCTGATTCAGGTTTTCCTTATCTGACAATAAATCCATAACAAGGCGGTCAGTGAAATTTTTCTCAATTCGAGCCTTTTCTAAATTCTCTTTCCAGCTATCAAGTGCGAATGCTCCAATAATACTGATTGTAATTACAAATATCTCTAAAAGATATCCTGCCCACTTCTTTTTTAGTATTTCGAGAATTGTTTTCATAAGTCCATGCCTACCAATTTGTTTATAATAACAACATTTTATGTTAAAATTAGCATTTATTGATTAATATATCCAAGTGGAAAGACAACCAAGAGACAAAAAAAGCCCCAATCGGATGATTGAGGCTAGATTGATAACTTAGAACTCATTTAGGAAATCCACTCCCCAACAACTTCTGGGCTTAATCCTTTTAGTCCCAATTTGTTTTTCTTGTTGTATCCGTTTAGATCATTGGCTAGTTTGCCGGGCTTTTCAAGTTCTTTCAACTTTGCTATGGTGGTAAACCCCAGTTTTTGCAAAGCTTGAATCCATTCAGCCGGGATTCCCAATTCGGTGTATTCCTCATCACTGCTCATTGTTTCCTGTACATTGGCCTCTGGTCGCATCTGCGGAAAGAAGATTACATCCTGAATGGAGTGTGAGTTGGTCATAAGCATGGTTAGCCTGTCAATTCCTACGCCCAGTCCTGCCGTTGGAGGCATTCCCAGCTCAATGGCTTTCAGAAAAGCCTCGTCGAGTACCATGGCTTCTTCATCTCCTCGTTTGCCCAGGGTTAACTGGTCCTCGAAACGTTGGCGCTGGTCAATTGGGTCGTTTAATTCTGAAAAGGCATTGCACAATTCCTTTCCATTTACAATGGCTTCAAAACGTTCCACCAGGCCTTCCTTTTCACGGTGCTTTTTTGAAAGAGGCGACATTTCCACCGGGTAATCGGTTATAAAAGTGGGTTGTATGAGATTAGGTTCGGTGGTTTCTCCAAAAATCTCATCGATCAAGCTTGCCTTTGCCCATAGTATCGTCAATCTCTACACCCAGTTTACGTGCAGTGTCAGCCAGCTCTTTTTCTTCCATCTGGGAGATATCAATACCAGCATGCTCCTGAATGGCCTCAAACATGGTAAGACGCTTCCAGGGCCGTTTGAAATCAATTACTTTTTCACCCACCTTCACTTCAGTGGTTCCATGGAGGTCCAAAGCAACCTTTTCAATCATCTCTTCGAAGAGGTTCATCATCCAGTAGTAATCCTTGTAGGTAACATAGATCTCCATTTGGGTGAACTCCGGATTGTGATATCGGTCCATTCCTTCGTTGCGAAAATCTTTTGCAAATTCATATACTCCATCAAATCCACCGGCTATTATTCTTTTCAGGTATAATTCGTTGGCAATTCTCAGGTACAAAGTCTGGTCGAGGGTATTGTGATGGGTTTTAAATGGCCGGGCTGCCGCTCCACCATAAATGGGTTGTAAAATGGGTGTTTCTACTTCAAGATATTCCTTGCCGTTTAGAAACTCACGCATGGAGTTTATTAATTTTGAACGTTGAACAAAGGCCTTCCGAACATCTGGATTAACCACCATGTCCATGGAGCGGTTCCTGTAACGTTGTTCAGGATCGGTAAAAGCATCCCAGGTTTTCCCATCTTTCGTTTTTACAATAGGCAGAGGACGCAACGATTTGGTAAGGATGGTAAACTCTTTCACATCGATGGATATTTCACCCACCTGAGTCACAAATACATTTCCCTTTACTCCAATAATATCACCTATGTCAAGCAATTTTTTGAAAACTGTGTTGTACATGGTTTTATCTTCCCCTTCACAAATAGTATCTCTTCTGAAGTAAGCCTGAATCTTTCCCTGGCTGTCCTGTAGTTCAATAAAAGAGGCACTGCCCATTATTCGTCGACTCATAATTCTCCCGGCCAGGCAAACCTCCTGGAAGTTGTTCTTTTCCTTACTAAAGTTATTTAGGATTTCCTCTGAATACGCATTGACAGGATACTCAGCAGCCGGGTACGGATCAATTCCAAGTTCCTTGATCTGCTCCAGTGATTTTCTTCTTATTTGCTCCTGCTCACTTAATTCGTTATAGTTCATTTTATTCCGATAAAAATTTGTGCAAAGATAGGATAAAAAGGGAATTATTTTGACCAATAGATGGGTTCCATTTGTGTATATTCTTACATTCAATTTCACTTTTTCACCCTTCGGATTTTTTCAAAGCTGATTGTCACGCTATTCCTATATTTTATTCAATAGCTGTATTTTCTTTTACCTTAATTCAACTATTTTGCTCAATCTGTTGAACTATTTTAAGTACATTTGCACAATGTTTTTTGATTGATGAGAACCATGAGTGAGAGCAGAAAAATTGTAGAGAAAAGACAGAGATTACCAGAGTGGTTCAGAATGGAAAGGGCAAGAGGAGAGGCGTATTCAAGAGTTAAAAACCTTGTTGAAAGAAATCATCTAAATACAATTTGTACCAGTGGCAATTGCCCGAATATTGGCGAATGCTGGAATGCTGGTACAGCTACTTTTATGATCCTGGGTGATATTTGCACCCGTTCGTGTAAATTCTGTTCGGTAAGAACTGGAAAACCATTGGAGGTTGACAAAAATGAACCTGCAAGGCTTGCAAAAACAATCCGGATCATGAAACTAAAGCATGCAGTTGTAACTTCAGTTGACAGGGATGATCTTGAGGACAAGGGATCTTCATTCTGGGCTGAGGTAATCCATTCTATCAAGAGTGAGAATCCTGATGTAACCCTGGAAACATTGATACCGGATTTTGACGGTCACGAGAAATATTTAAATACAATTGTGGAAGCTGGTCCTGAAGTTATTTCTCATAATCTCGAAACTGTGCGGAGACTTACACAGCAGATTCGGAGTAGGGCAAAATACGACAGAAGTCTTGGGGTTTTAGATTTTCTTTCTAAAAGTGGATGTATTACAAAATCAGGGATTATGCTTGGACTGGGTGAAACAAAGTCTGAGGTTTTTGAAACTATGGATGATTTGATTCAAGTGGGATGTAAAATACTTACAATTGGACAATACCTTGCCCCAACAGCTTCACATATCCAGGTACAAGAATATATTACACCCGAACTTTTTGAGGAGTACAGGAAAGTAGGGCTTGAAAAGGGATTTGTTTTTGTTGAAAGTAGTCCTCTGGTGAGGTCTTCGTATCATGCTGAAAAGCACATAAATGCTTAGAAAAGAATTGGGATTGATTCATTATGGAGTATAGAGTTGTTTTTGAAGATTTAGGATTAATCGATTATAAAAAGGCCTGGGATTTTCAGGAATCTGTTCTGGCGGAGATTGTGTCAAATAAATTTGATAAATCTGAGATTAAAACCAGTATTCCCGGAAAGCTATTGTTTTGTGAGCATCCACATGTTTATACCATAGGGAAAAGCGGTTCTGAGGCCAACCTCCTTATCCACGAGGAGCAATTGAGGGCGGTTAATGCAACCTACTACAAAATTAACAGGGGTGGGGACATAACCTACCACGGTCCGGGGCAATTGGTTGGATACCCTATTTTTGATCTCGATGCAATGGGAATTGGAGTGAAGAAATATATTTTTCAATTGGAAGAATCAATAATTCTTACTTTGAGAGAATTCGGACTGGATGGTGCCAGGTTGGAAGGAGCAACAGGCGTATGGTTGGATCCTGAAAAACCTGGGAATGCAAGGAAGATTTGCGCAATGGGGGTGAGGGTTAGCCGCTTTGTTACCATGCACGGATTTGCTTTTAATGTAAATACTAATCTCGATTATTTCCGTTATATAAACCCATGTGGGTTTATCGACAAGGGAGTTACATCACTGCAGATTGAGTTGGGAGCCAGTGTGGATATGGAAAATGTAAAAAAAGTTTTAAAACAGAAGATGTCAAGCGTGTTTGGTTTGAGATTTGAATAGATAGGAGTGAGTATGGAAAAGAGATGGATTTTAAAAGAGCAGGGAGATAAAAAGGAGGTTGATGCCCTGGCGGAGGCCTTAAATGTAAAGGAGAACATTGCAAATCTTTTAGTGCAACGAGGCATTAATTCGTTTGATGAAGCCAGGAATTTTTTTAGACCCCAATTAGAAGACCTTTATGATCCTTTCCTGATGAAGGATATGACTCAGGCCATAGATCGTATTGGGACTGCAATAAACCGTCATGAAAGAATACTGATTTATGGCGATTATGACGTGGATGGAACAACAGCGGTAGCCCTTGTTTATTCTTTTTTTAGTGAGCATTACGATAATATGGGGTTCTATATTCCGGATCGGTACAGTGAGGGTTATGGTATTTCAACCCAGGGAATTGATTTTGCATCAGACAATAATTTCTCGCTAATAATAGCTCTTGATTGTGGGATTAAAGCTATTGAGAAGGTTAAGTATGCGAATAAGAAAAACATCGATTTTATTATATGTGATCATCATACACCTGGAAAGCAGTTGCCTGAAGCTGTGGCAGTACTGGATCCAAAACGTTTTGATTGTGAATATCCCTACAAAGAGCTTTCCGGATGTGGTGTTGGCTTCAAGCTTGTACAGGCATTTGCCAGAATAAATGGGATTCCATTTGATTCACTCATCCCTTTGCTTGATCTTGTTGCAGTTAGCATTGCCTCTGATATTGTTCCGATTATTGATGAAAACAGGGTGCTGGCCTATTATGGCCTTCAGCAATTAAACTCCAATCCTCGTCCAGGTCTTAAAATTATTTGCCAGATTGCAGGCCTGGGAGAAAAGGAAATAAGTATTTCGGATGTTGTATTTAAAATTGGCCCACGGATTAATGCTGCCGGCCGGATGGAAACAGGATCAAAAGCAGTTGAATTACTATTGGCTGAGAATGATAAACAATCATTCGGCATGGGAAATACAATAAATGTTTACAACACAGACAGGCGAAAAATAGACCAGGAAATCACCAGTGAGGCTCTGCAAACCATTTGTCAGGATCATAAAATGCTAAATAGTAAGTCAACGGTAATTTATAATCCAGACTGGCATAAGGGAGTTATTGGAATAGTAGCTTCACGTTTGATTGAGACCCATTATAAACCTACGGTGGTGCTTACTGAATCAAACGGATTTGCAACAGGTTCAGCCAGGTCAGTTCCCGGATTTAACCTCTATAAGGCCATGGAATCATGTAGCCACCTGCTTGTAAGTTTTGGCGGGCACATGTATGCAGCAGGTCTAACTCTTAAAAAGGAGAATGTTGAGGCTTTTAGTGAATGTTTTGAAAAGGCAGTATCAGAGGCTATAACAGAAGAACAAATGGTTCCAGCAATTAATATAGATTTAGACCTCAACCTGGAGGATATTACTGATGGCTTTGTTAGGATATTAAACCAGTTTCAGCCTTTTGGCCCTGAAAATATGGCACCCGTTTTTGTAACAAAAAATGTAATAGCTAGCACATCAAGTCGTTTGGTAGGTGCTAACGGTGAGCATATTAAGATGGAAGTTCTGCAAAATGAAGATAGGAAGATAGCTGCTATAGCTTTTAACCAATCTCATAACTCCGAGGTTCTGCAAAATGAAATGAAGTTTGACATTTGCTACACCATTGAGGAAAATGTTTTCAGAGGAGAAAAAACGCTTCAATTGAATGTAAAGGATATAAAGAAAAGCGAAGCTTTAAAAGATGAAGGATAAATTCCACAAGTCTAAAAGTCTACTTTAGAACTTCATTCTCATTTGGATTTTAATATCCGTTTTTGAATTGCCCTCGATTTTATTAAGGCCTGAGCCAATTATCTCCCGATCAGAAAATGATGTCCTGGCTATCCTAAACCAAACATCAATGTTTTTTGATATATCTGAATGCAGAACCAGATAGCTACGAATTCCCTTTCCGAAATATGGTGGTACAGAGAATGCATACAATACATCACTTTCATAGGCATATATCCGGGTTTCATATGAATCGGTATCAAAAATTGCAAAGCGAAAAGACAAATCCAAGGGGATTTTTAAAGCGTGATAAATAATATCCTGGTAAATGAGGTAGCCCTGCTCATCTTTTGAGCCTTTTTTATAACCAGCCCATTCCACTCTGTTCCTTAATTCAAAAGAAGGACTAATACGATAGGATATGTGATACCTCGCTTTTAATCTGGTTCGAGAGTCAAGCTTTACCATTTGGCTATCACCTGAAATATTTTCCTCTTTATTTTCATTCTGAAACCTGAAATACATATTTAGGTTATTCCGTGGTGAGAAGTCAGCCTGCAGGAAATATTCCCAGCCCTGTGAGGGAGCTGATACCTGCCATTTTAACCATGGAAAGGAAAATGCATCAAAATAGGCCGATAATTTTAACATTCTTACAGGATTGAAAGTGATCCCAGAGTATAAACCTCTTTCATTCCAGTTTTCAGAGTTTTCACCAAAGGCATTGCTATAAATCGGATGGAAATCTTTGCTGTAATTTCTATACAGAACGGTAATGGACAGCTGGTCATGAAGCTGAAATAGACCTCCCTGTAGAAAGGCCCAACCGGCTCCCGGATTGTGGGAGACTTCCCCATAAAGCATGCCTGATTTTAACGAGAGTTTATAATCTGCTCCAATTTTAAAGCCCGATTGGCCCTGGAAAGAAAAATCATTGTATAAATCTCCTCCGGAAGAAATGTTTGAACCGTACTCATATCCCAACATAGTGATACCGGCTGAAAAAATTGATTTGCGAAAGTTCAAATTGAAACCATATAACTTTTCCTTGAGCGATTTTTCATCGAAAATCTGTCCTGGTGTTCCATGAATTCCGGAGCCCGAAGGTTTTGAAACAAGAACCGGTACCCCTGCTATACTGTCCCATTCCAGAATATTGGCATCAATTTTTTTAGAGGATACAAAAATACTTAGCTCAGGTATGCCAAAATCAAAAGTAGTGGCCAGTCCCCTAAAAAAGTTATTTTCATTTGTTGAACTATATTTCTTTATTCCATTGGTTCTCCGTTCTACCATCATTACCTCAGCTGATTTTCCATAGTTTAGGCCTGACCAAACCGTTAAACCCTGACCAAATTGTGGTTCATAATCACCTACAATAAGTGTTTTCATTTTCCAGATGTTGTTCACCTGAATAAATCCGGAATAATAATCATAACCCAGATTGTTGGATCCTGAAAAGAAGGGTTCTCCTGCATCATTTTCAGCCGTAAAACCAAAAGCGAATTTATTTTTATATGAATATCCATACCGGGTGTAGAATTTCCATGCGGAACCTAAATATCTTGAATTTGGGTTTTCAAGCTCCATATTGTCAGGCACATCTCTGAAGCCCTCTTGCAATTCAAGTGTCTTTTGTGCTCTTAAGAAGAGTTGATGTTTTCCGTATTTTAGAGGTTTTTGAATGGGCTGACGTAAATCCGATTCAGTATCACCTAAAGAAATAAATGGCTCAAGAAGTTTGGCTGTATTTTGATCGAAACCATAGATAAATTGCAATTCATATAATGAAAAGATTGGCCCATTTTCTTTCAGATATTTTTGCAGGCTTTTAACCTGAAAAGAATTAAGCATTATCAACCGTTCCAGGCCTTTTAAATCGGTATTATTTAGATTCACAGGATTTTGGCTTAGGTATTCCAGTTGTTCTAATAGGTTCGTATAGTCAAGCTGTACATCAGATCTTTGAGCTATGCTTTCAACAACATCCTCAAACAGGCTTTCCCACTGATTGTTTTGCTCCTGTGCAACTGTGGAATGGGGAAGTGTAATTAAAACCCCAGCAAAGAGAAATATGCAAGATTTTAAGAATTCGCATAATTTGAAACGCCTGATTCTATGTCTAATCAGCAATGTTAGATTCATTACCGGAAAGCATAGGTGAAAGTAAAATGAGGTGTAAATCCAAGTTGGGGATGAAATGAAAAAGCCAGATCAGCTCGTAGACCTACAATTTCATATCCGATCCCAAAACTACCACCGGTTGGATAACTGCTTAATCCACCACGCAGGTATAAGTTCTCCATGGCTTCAAATTCAATACCCAGTTTCCATATGGCGGGAAAATCAATTTCTTTTTGGGTCTCAAAAGCTAGCATCACCCTGTTCACCAAATTATAACCAACTCCAAACCTGAATGAAACTGGCAAATATTCATCCCCATCTAAAGTATTAAACTTTGATCGGGAAGGATTGAAGATGTGTGCCCCAATAAATAAATTTTCCACCGGTTGATACATAAATCCTCCTTCGACAGATACTGCATAGGATTTTCCGTAGTTTTCAGAAATAAAAACCGTATGATAGTTTATCTGAACTCCGGCTGAAAATTTGTTGCCAAATAGTTTGCTATATGCCAGGCCTGTTTTTGTTTCATGGTACTTCGAATATCCAAAGTAAATGAATGAAAAACCGAATGAACCCGGTTTTGTCGGAATTGAAACAGCAACAGCCTTTAGTCCAAATTCAGGAACAATAAATCTATTTTCATAATCAATGGAAATATTAATTTTTTGGAGGTAGGCCAGCCCGGCCTGGTTGTGAGATACTGACCAGATATCCGGAATCATAACCGTGGCATTGGCCATGGCAGCAAAACGACTTCCCGGGAGATAATTTTCTGCAGATCTGGCAGAGTATTTTCCGAAAAAAGCAAGTAAAAAAATGACAATACTTATCCTCTTCAAACTTAGACTTGTTAAATTCAGAGTTAAAAAGAACCTGAGGTATTTTGAATTAAAATGGCCAAAGGTTCAAGCCTTGTTATACGTTTTAAAAATAAAAAGGTGTCAAATAATTGATAAAAATGTGGAATTTTTAAGGACCCTGGAAAGTATCATTCAATAAATCAGAAAGATAAATAAAGTAGATTAATCAACTTTATATTCAAAGGAAACTTCCTTAAGGGCTTTGTTTGCGTTCACAACTTTTTCTTTCAGATTTTCCTTAAACTTAAGTAATCTGCTATTGAGTTTATCATCTGAAAGAGCAAGCATCTGAACAGCGAGTATAGCAGCATTTCGGGCTCCATTCACACCAACTGTGGCAACAGGTATTCCGGGAGGCATTTGTACTATGGCCAACAATGAGTCCCATCCATCAAGACTGGCTTTAATTGGAACACCAATTACAGGAAGAGCAGTCATGGAGGCAATTACACCCGGGAGATGAGCAGCCATACCTGCAGCAGCTATTATTACTTTGAGGCCACGGTCAGTGGCTGATTTTGCGAATTTTTCAACTTCTTCAGGGGTACGATGAGCTGAAAGAGCGTTCATTTCAAAAGGTACCTGCAACTCATTCAATACCTTTGCAGCATCTTCCATAATGGGAAGGTCCGATGTGCTGCCCATAATAATACTTACTTTTGCTACCATGTCTATTGCGTTTTTTTTAATAGATTTTACTTTATTAATGGGCAAAGTTACATCAAATATTTGTATTTTCGGCCGGTGAAAAACATTCCAACTGAATACTTAATGGGTACTATTAAAGTATTAAATAAAGAGTTTAAGCCTTATATTTCAAGTGAGGAAATAGATCAACGAGTTACTGAAGTTGCGGCTAAATTAAACCATGATTTTGCCGGTGAGGATGTTGTTTTTCTAGGTATACTTAATGGCTGTTTCATTTTTGCCTCTGATTTGATTAGAAAACTTAACCTTAATTGCCAGATATCATTTATTAAACTGGCCTCATATGAGGGTACTGAAAGCTCTGGAGAAGTTAAGCAGATTATAGGTTTGAATGCTAGTATTAAAGGGAAAACAGTTGTAATAATTGAAGATATTGTCGATTCGGGCCTGACCTTAGAAACCATTATTGAAATAATTCAGACCTCTTGAACCAAAAGAAATTAAAATTGCCACTATGTTTTTAAAGCCTGGTGCTTATAATAAAGACATTCCTGTAGATTATGTTGGAATGGAGATTCCAAATGATTTTATAATTGGTTATGGCCTTGATTATGAGGGCTATGGACGAAACTATAAAGACCTATATACATTAGATAATTCTCAACATTAACAAACATGATTAATATTGTAATATTTGGCCCTCCGGGATCAGGAAAAGGAACGCAATCGGAAAAGCTAATTGAAAAATACGGATTGATACATTTGTCAACCGGTGATATATTGCGAAGTGAAATAGCAAATGGAACCGAATTGGGAGTAAAGGCCAAAGCATTTATCGATGCGGGCGAATTGGTGCCGGATGATGATGTAAAGGCAATGGTCCTTAAGAAGTTTGATGAAAATACAGATGCTAAGGGTTTTATCTTTGACGGATTTCCAAGAACATGCGATCAGGCAAGATTTCTACGCCACGAGCTAACTGACCGTGATCTCAGGATAAATGTTATGCTCACACTGGATGTTCCAACGGAGGAACTTATTACAAGACTATTAAAAAGAGCGGAACTGGATGGTAGGGCGGATGATAAAAAGAGTATTATTGAAAGGAGGATTGAAATCTACCATAATCAGGCTGAGACAATTTCTGATTTCTATCAAAAAATGCATAAATATGTGCCAATTGATGGCATGGGGACAGTAGATGAAATATTCGAGAGAATTACATGCGCTGTGGATGCAACTCTTTAGTCCTTATTGAATATCATAATTTTCTTTTGCTATGTCCGGATCAAATTTCATTGATTATGTAAGGATTTATTGTAGATCCGGGAAGGGAGGGGCAGGATCAGCTCACCTGCATAGAGAAAAGTATATACCCAAAGGAGGTCCTGATGGCGGTGATGGTGGTCGTGGCGGACATGTTATTTTAAGAGGAAATAAGCAGCTCTGGACCTTACTTCATTTAAAATATAAAAAACACATTTATGCCGGTGTGGGAGCAAATGGAAGCAGCTCCATGAAAACCGGTCCCGATGGTGCCGATGTGGTATTGGAAGTACCACTGGGTACTGTTGCTAAAAATGCAGAAACGGGTGAAAAGTTATTTGAGATAACAGAGGATGGTGCTGAGCAGGTTCTTGCACAGGGAGGTAGAGGAGGACTGGGGAATGTGCATTTTAAATCAGCCACCAACCAAACCCCAAAATATGCCCAACCAGGAGAGCCAGGAATGGAAGACTGGTTTATTCTCGAATTAAAAATATTGGCCGATGTGGGCCTGGTTGGTTTTCCAAATGCTGGTAAATCAACACTTCTTTCAGTAGTATCGGCTGCAAAACCCAAAATTGCCAATTATCCTTTTACTACCCTGGTTCCAAATCTTGGAATTGTTTCCTATAGGGATGATAAATCATTTGTAATGGCTGATATACCTGGGATAATTGAAGGGGCTCATGAGGGTAAAGGGTTGGGTCTGAGGTTTCTGCGCCATATTGAGAGAAATTCGATGTTGCTTTTCATTGTTCCATCTGACTCTGACAATATTGCTAAAGAATACCAGATACTGGTAGAGGAATTGGGAAAATACAATAGGGAATTATTAGATAAGAGGCGGGTGTTGGCAATCTCAAAAGCCGATTTCCTGGATGATGAATTAAAGGATGAAATACGAAAAGATCTGCCCCCGGTTCCCTGGTGTTTCATATCTTCGATAACCGGAGAGGGAATTACCTCCTTGAAAGACCTGGTCTGGAAAGAATTTAGCTGGGATTAACCTCATTCTCCAAAAATGATTGAATATCTGGACAAAATTGATCGTAGTATTTTTCTCTTTCTCAATGGTATTCATTCACCATTTTGGGATAAGATAATGTTTTGGATTAGTGGAGATACTTCATGGATATTCCTCTATATTGTTTTATTAATTGGACTCGCTGTTAAATATCGTTGGAGAATGATCTTTATTGTTGTTGCCATTACATTAACAATTACTGCGAGTGACCAGTTTTCAGTACATCTTTTTAAAGAGGTTTTTGAGCGATTACGCCCCTGCCATAATCTGGAAATTTCAGAACTTGTTCATTTAGTTAACAATCATTGTGGAGGCAAATTCGGGTTTGTCTCTTCTCATGCAGCAAATACATTTGCATTGGCAATGTTAACTTCGGGATTATTTCAGAATAAATATTACACCTGGTTTATTTTTATTTGGGCGGCTGTAGTCTCATATAGTAGGATTTATTTGGGAGTACACTATCTCGGAGATATCCTTGGGGGAGCCTTGCTGGGAATATTCATCGGATGGCTTGTATTATTTCTTATTTAATGTATTTAACAAAAGGGTTGTTTCACGGATACGTTTTTTCAATAAGAATGTTTTGCATCCATAGTCCATATAATGATATTTACTTCAACCTGGCTGCTGAAGAATATTTATTTAAGAATTTTTCAGAGGATGTTTTTATGCTCTGGAGAAATGAGCCTTCTATTGTTGTTGGAAAGCACCAGAATACGATGGCCGAAATTAATCACAGTTTTGTTAAAAGCAATAAGCTTCTTGTAGCCAGAAGGCTATCAGGTGGAGGAACAGTCTATCATGATGAAGGCAATTTGAATTTCACTTTCATTGCCAGAGGAGCGGAAGGAAAATTGGTCGATTTTAAGAAGTTTACCAGGCCTATACAGGATTGGCTAAAAATTTATGATGTAGATACAGTATTTGAAGGCAAAAATAACCTGACAATTAACGGAAAGAAGATATCGGGTAACGCGGAACATGTATTTAAAAACAAGGTCCTACACCATGGCACTTTATTGTATTCCTCAGAAATGAATGATTTATCGCAAGCCCTAAAGGTTAAGCTGGATTCATATAAGGATAAAGCAGTAAAATCCATTCGCAGTGCAGTTACTAATATTTCTCCCCATATGAATGTAAATATGGATATTAAGAGTTTTCAGGAATCCTTAATGAACTATATCAAACAGGTAAATACTGGAGCAAAAGAATATCAGTTTACAGAAAATGAATTGTCGGAAATTCAGGAATTAGTTAGTAATAAATACAATACATGGGACTGGATTTACGGATATTCACCATCTTATATATTTTCAAAAACCACAGAATTGAGGTTAAAGAAGCTCTCTGTTTCGATGAAAGTAGAAAAAGGAATCATTGTAAAGGCCAAGATTGAAGGAGATTATTTTGAAAATGAGAATTCTCAATAAATTGAGTAGATTAGCTGTGGGCCAGGCTCATTCGTTATTGACATTCTCATCATTATTGGAGGAATTACCCAATTTAAACAAGGAATCTATCCCCAATGAGCAGGAGCTAATTTCCATTTTCTTTTAACAGAAAGGTTTATTTATTTTGTAAACTCATTTTAAAATGGATAATCGATTCTCTGGAAATGAATTTTATTAAATCAATATTTATCTGGTTATTTTATGTTATTATGCTGGTGCTATTATACCCACCAGCTTTCCTGATCTGGATTTTAACTTTTTGGTTTGATAAAAGAATGTGGATTTTGCACCAGTATTCCTGCTTTTGGGCATCTACTTTTATATGGATAACTCCATGGTGGAGAGTAACGATTAAGGGACGGGAGAAAATTAATCCAGGTAAAACCTATGTGCTGGTTTCAAATCATCAATCCTCCGTTGATATTGTCCTTTTATATCGTTTGTTTGTCCATTTTAAGTGGGTGGCAAAAAAAGAATTATTTCGGGTTCCTATTATTGGCTGGAACATGACAGGAAATCGATATGTAGCTTTAAGGCGGGGAAAACGGACCAGTATCCTTAGAATGATGAATGATAGCATCAAAAATATCGAAGCCGGATCTTCTATTTTAATTTTCCCTGAAGGTACCCGCTCAAAAGACTCAAATATTAAAACCTTTAAGGAGGGGGCTTTTAAAATCGCTATCGATTCCAGAACACCCATAATCCCGATCGTATTGGACGGTACAGGAAATGCACTGCCGGCAAAAGGCTTTGAATTTCAGGGAAAACAACATTTCATGGTTAATATTTTAGATGAAATCCCGGTTCAATCTTATATAGGAAAAGACATAAAAACCCTTTCAAGAGATGTTCAAAAACTGATGGCTAAAGAGCTCGAGAACATGAGAAAGGAAACAAATTAGGGAATATCTACTCCGAAACTTAATGTATGAATCCAATCCCAGAAAACATAGAGGAACTACGAAGTTTCTATGATAAAAACATTCAAGATTTTACGAAATCATTGGAATTTCAGAAAAAGTGGATTCGCAGAATAGGTTGGTTTAGACTGATTGCATTTATCCTAATTGTTTTATTTTTTATTCGGGGAATTAAAGGAAATGCCATCCTTGATTTTGCTTTGGCATTTGTTTTCCTGGTGAGCTTTCTAATTCTTCTTAAAGTAAGTTTAAGTTTTACTACTCGCAAAAATCATTTCCAGGCCCTTGTTACTTTGAATAAAAATGAATTGCAAGGTGTGAATGGCAATTATTTTGCCTTTGAAAATGGTATAGAATACTCAGATATTACCCATCCTTATCATTTATGATATGGATGTATTTGGTGAAAGATCTGTTTTTCAATCCGTAAATCGTTCATTCACACACGGGGGGAAGAAAAAATTAGCTCATTTTTTCTCAAACTTATTACTATCCCGGGCAGAGATTATAAATGTACAAAATGCAGTTAATGAGCTGAAAAATAATTCTTTATGGAGGCAGAATTTTCAGGCTTATGCTTATCAATTGAAGGATGAGAAATTGGATAATAGTGTTATCAATACCTGGTTAACCAACAGAAAACCATTATTGAAAAACAACTCTTATAGAATTTTGGCATATCTTTTTCCTGTGCTAACTTTCGGATTATTAGCAGGTGCAATAGCTGGTTGGGTTCCATACCAGGTGCTTATATATGTTTTGCTAGGCGGACTAATTATAGTTGGCACTTTACTAAAAAAAACCCAATATTTTCAGAACAAAGTATCCGACACCCTTAAGGTGCTTAAAAATCACAATTCATTGATTAAGCAAATAGAAATGCTTGATTTTAAATCTGAATTACTCCAGCAAAAAAAAGCATTGCTATACCTTGAAGGGGAATCAGCCAGTATGGTAATTAAAAAATTAAGTAAAATCCTCGATGCTTTTGACTCCCGAAGTAATGTGTTTGTAGGAATTGTCCTGAATGCCTTATTACTATGGGATATTCATTGTATAATGCGTTTCGACAGGTGGCAGCAAAAATATACCGATCACATTCCCCAATGGTTGGAGGTGCTTTCTGATTTTGATGCCTACTCCAGCCTTGGAAGTTATGCATTTAATCATCCTGACTTTACCACTCCTGAAATTTCTGATAATTCAAAATGGGAATTCAAAGAAATGGGGCATCCCTTAATCTCAAAGGCTGCACGGGTGGACAATGACTTCAAAATATCTAAAAAAGGCGAAATTCATATTGTAACCGGGCCTAATATGGCTGGCAAAAGCACTTTTCTGAGGGCCATTGGAGTTAATCTTATTCTGGCTCATATAGGAATGCCTGTTTGTGCTGTAAAATTTGTTTTTAAACCTGCGTTTTTGTTTTCGAGTATGCGAACTACTGATTCCCTTCAAAATAATGAATCGTATTTCTTTTCTGAATTAAAAAGATTGAAGTTATTGTTGGATATTATCAACGAGAAGCAGGATGTTTTTTTTCTGCTGGATGAAATATTGAAAGGAACAAATTCAATTGACAAGACTTTGGGCTCAAAAAATGTAATCTCCAGGTTGGTAAAGCTAAGGGGAACCGGCTTAATTGCTACACATGATCTCACCCTGGGAGAACTTGAAAATAAGTTTGAGGGGATAGTGTTCAATAAATGCTTTGATTCCACTATAGTGGATGATCAGCTTGTATTTGATTATTCCTTGCATGATGGCATTACTCAAAACATGAATGCCTCATTCCTAATGAAAAAGATGGGGATAACTGAATAATGGGAAGAATAAAATAAAGGATATTGGTTCTCTTTGCGGAAATTGACCTTCTTTTATTTTGTATTTATTAACAAGTCTGCCTATTTATCCTGGACAATTCTGTAGGTGCCAGAAAAACAGGCTCTTGCATTTAATAAAGCAATTTTATCCAGTTTTTTTGGTTGATAAGATAATATGCATTGTTGAAAAACAGTTATACCTGAAATACTCTATTTACTTATATTTGCACAGTTTTTTTAGGAAGAAAATAAATAAATGACAGCAAATTATTCAGAAGAAAGCATTAAGACTCTCGATTGGAGGGAGCATATCCGAAAGAGACCGGGGATGTATATTGGGAAACTGGGAGACGGATCTTCCCAGGATGATGGGATATATGTTCTGCTGAAGGAAGTTTTTGATAATTCGCTCGATGAGTATATGATGGGTCATGGCAAGACTATTGATGTTCGGATTCAAGACAGGGTAGTTGAAGTGCGGGATTTCGGAAGAGGGATTCCTCTGGGTAAAGTGATTGATGTAGCTTCGAAAATGAATACCGGAGCAAAGTATGACTCAAAGGTATTTAAGAAATCAGTTGGGCTAAATGGTGTTGGAATAAAAGCAGTCAATGCGCTTTCTGAGGATTTTATTATTAGTTCAATCAGGGATGGTCAGGTTAAAACAGCTGATTTTTCAAAAGGCAAACTTGTCGATGACAAAGATCCAGCCCCAACCGAGGAAGTCAATGGTGTATTGGTGAGGTTTATTCCTGATAAGAAACTCTTTGGGGACTACCACTATATTTCTGATTATGTTGAGACCATGCTTCGGAATTATGTATTCTTAAATTCTGGGCTAACTATAAATTTTAATGGGAACAAATATTATTCAAAAAATGGTCTTCTTGACCTTTTGAACGAAAACATGAGCCGCCCGGGTTTGTATGAAACCATTCACCTGAAAAATGGTGATATAGAATTGGCTTTTACCCATGGTAATCAATATGGCGAAGAGTATTATTCTTTTGTGAATGGGCAACATACTTCTCAGGGTGGTACTCATTTGTTGGCTTTTAGAGAAGCTCTTGTGAAAACCGTGCGGGAATTTTACAAAAAGGATTTTGATGCTGCTGATATTAGAGCCTCGATTATTTCTGCTTTTAGCATTAAAATCGAGGAACCCATATTTGAATCACAAACAAAAACCAAATTGGGATCAAGAGATATGGGCCCCGGAGGTATCTCGGTAAGGAATTTTATAATCGATTTTATTAAGAAAGCACTGGATGACTATTTGCATAAGAATAGTGAGACTGCTGATATACTTCTCAAAAAAATACAGGAATCAGAAAAAGAACGCAAAGCCATTTCAAGTATCAGAAAAGTGGCCAGGGAAAGAGCAAAAAAGGCCAGTTTGCATAACAAAAAACTCCGTGATTGTCGAATCCATTATAATACAAAGGATGATAACCGGCTGGGAACCACAATTTTTATCACTGAGGGCGACTCAGCAAGTGGTTCAATTACAAAATCCAGAAAAGTTGAAACTCAGGCTGTATTTAGCCTGAAAGGAAAACCCTTGAATACTTTTGGGCTGACAAAGAAGATTGTCTACGAAAATGAAGAATTCAATCTTCTCCAGGCAGCTTTGAATATTGAGGATGGTATTGAAAACCTGAGGTATAATAATGTAGTTATAGCTACTGATGCAGATGTTGACGGTATGCATATTCGCTTGTTGTTAATTACGTTCTTTCTACAGTTTTTCCCCGACCTGGTAAAGCAAGGTCATCTATATATCCTTCAAACACCATTATTTAGAGTTAGAAATAAAAAGAAAACAATTTATTGCTACTCAGATACTGAAAAGGAAAGGGCGATAAAAAGCCTGGGTGTTAACCCGGAAATTACACGATTTAAAGGATTGGGTGAAATATCTCCGGATGAGTTTAAACACTTTATTGGGAAAAATATGAGATTGGAACCGGTTCATTTGAAGAAAGAAGACCTGGAGTCAGATTTCCTGCGCTTTTTTATGGGAAAAAATACCCCTGAAAGGCAGGATTTCATTATTGATAATTTAAGACTTGAAGAAGATTTGGTTGAGTCATGATTCTATCTTTAATTTGAACCAGCATTTACGATATTGATTAATGGAAGATCAGAAAGAATTTCCAGAAAAGGAAAACATAGAGGAAGTTGATACCCCTGTAAACGAGGATGGTGATAAGCAGTCAAAAGACCTGTATAAGGTTGCTCAAATCTCCGGAATGTACAAGGATTGGTTTCTTGACTATGCCTCCTATGTAATTCTGGAAAGGGCTGTTCCGAATATCTATGATGGATTGAAGCCTGTACAGCGCAGGATCCTTTACGCCATGCGTCGTCTGGAAGATGGCCGTTATAACAAAGTGGCCAATATAATTGGATCCACAATGCAATTCCATCCCCATGGTGATGCATCAATTGGTGATGCTCTGGTTCAATTGGGCCAGAAAGAACTTCTAATTGATGCACAGGGAAACTGGGGCAACATTTTAACAGGCGATAGGGCAGCTGCACCACGCTACATCGAAGCTCGATTGTCAAAATTTGCCCTTGAAGTTGCATTTAATCCAAAAACAACCAACTGGAAGCTTTCTTATGATGGGCGCAATAAGGAACCGTTAACTTTACCGGTTAAGTTCCCTCTGCTTTTGGCACTGGGAACTGAAGGGATCGCTGTTGGCCTTGCTTCAAAAGTCCTTCCACATAATTTTAATGAAATAATTGACTCTGCCATTCTGCACCTCAGAGGTAAAGAGTTTGAACTTCTCCCTGATTTTCCTTCAGGGGGGCTGGCCGATTTTTCAAGGTACAATGAAGGACTTAGAGGTGGTGCTATTAAGGTAAGGGCAAGAATAAAGAAAGTCGATAAGAAAAATCTGATTATTACTGAGCTTCCTTATGGAAAGACTACCGGAGCTTTGATAGAGTCCATTATTAAGGCAAATGATAAGGGCAAAATCAAAATTCGTAAAATTGATGATAATACAGCAGAATCCGTAGAAATACATATATCTCTTGCTCCGGGTGTATCACCTGATAAAACGATTGATGCCCTTTACGCATTTACCGATTGTGAACTTTCCATTTCCCCCAATTCATGTGTAATTAAAGATGATAAGCCTGTATTCAGTAAAATGGGCGAACTGCTAAGGACTTCTGTGGATCATACACTGGAACTTTTAAAACTGGAGCTTCAGATTAAGTTACATGAACTGGAAGAAAGCTGGCACCTTTCATCACTGGAAAAAATATTCATAGAAAAAAAGATTTACAGAAAAATTGAGGAGTGCGAAACCTGGGAGGCTGTATTAGAGACCATTGATAAAGGACTGGGTCCCTATAAAAAATTATTGCTGCGTGAGGTGACAAAGGAAGATATAATTCATCTTACAGAAATTAAGATCAAGCGGATCTCAAAATACGATGTAAAAAAGGCGGATGAATATATCAAGTCTATCCAGGAGGAAATGGATGTAATCAAAAATCATCTGGCAAACATTGTAGATTACACTATCAACTATTTCAGGAATATTAAAAAGAAATATGGGAAGCAATGGCCTCGTAAAACTGAAATAAGGAACTTCGATACTATCGTGGCTACAAAGGTTGTTGCAGTAAATACCAAGCTCTACGTAGATAGAAAAGAAGGATTCATGGGTACATCCCTGAAAAAGGATGAGTTTGTTTGTGAGTGTTCCGATATTGATGATATAATTGTCATTCGGAAAGATGGGAAATATGTAATTACAAGTGTTGCTGACAAATCATTTGTTGGAAAAAATATAGTTCATATTGCAGTTTTTAAGAAGAACGATACTCGTACTATATACAATCTAGTTTACCAGGACGGAAGAACTGGAAAAGTGATGGTAAAACGGGCTGCTATATCCGGAGTTACCCGGGATAAGGAATATGATTTGACCAGGGGTAAACATGGTTCCCGTATCCTTTATTTGAGTGTCAATCCAAATGGAGAAGCAGAAAAAATCCGAGTTTTGCTTAAGCCTCGTCCTCGCCTAAAAACTCCAATTCTTGAGTTTGATTTTGGTGAGCTTGCAATTAAAGGGCGGTTTTCAGTAGGTAACATTCTTACAAAATATTCAATTCAGAAGATCAGTCTAAAAGAAAAGGGAGTTTCAACCCTGGGTGGTCGGAAAATATGGTTTGACGAGGCTGTGTATCGTTTAAATGTTGACAATAGGGGAAAATATCTGGGTGAATTTGGTGGTGATGATGAGATTCTGGTGGTGACTAAACGGGGAACATTCAGAACTTCAAACTTCGATCTTTCAAATCATTTTGAGGAAGATATATTAATAATTGAAAAATTTGATTCAAAGAAAGTATATTCTGTAGTATACTATGATGGATCAAATAGCTTCTATTACCTAAAAAGATTCTCAATTGATTACTCGGAGAAGGAACAGGTATTTATCAGTGAACATCCAGATTCAAGGCTGATTAGTATTACTGAAGTTGAATACCCAAGATTTGAGATTAGTTTTGGTGGAAAAAATATAGACAGAAAAAATGAAATAGTTGAAGTAGTAGAGTTTATTGGAATTAAAAGTTACAAAGCAAAGGGTAAGAGGTTGAGTAATTATCAGGTTTCAGAGGTGCATGAAATTGAGGCTGTTGTGAAAAAAGAATGGGAGCCCCAACCTCCTGAGGCTTTAGAGGAGAAAAAAGAATTCAAAGCCGGAGAAACAGTGGATTTGGATCCTGAAGACGATACTCAAATGTCATTGGATCTATAAAATAGTTTATTTTGAAAGTTTTCTTAATAGGCTTCATGGGAGCAGGTAAATCAAAGTTAGGCAGAAGCCTGGCTAAAAGGATGGACCTGGACTTTATTGACCTTGATGATGAAATAGTCAGGAATCAAAGGCAAAGTATAAGCAGTATATTTGATGAAAAAGGTGAAACCGGCTTTCGGGAAATTGAAAAAAAAGAATTAACAAATTGGATTGCCCGTGACAATTATCTGATGGCTTGCGGGGGAGGAACACCGGTTTTTAGTGACAATATGGAGAAAATGAATGCTGCAGGAGTCACTGTTTATCTGGACGTACCCCAGGATATATTACTATCTCGATTAGCAAATAGTAAAGTAAAACGTCCGCTTATTGAAGGAATGTCAGAGGGTGAGCTTAAAGATTATATTGATGGCAAAATTATGGAAAGAAAGCCATATTACTTGAAAGCAAAACTCTGGATTAACCCCATTGAAACCAGCCTTGACACCATAATCAATTCCCTACGATACTGCTGATTCCTCTTTGAATTCTTTTTGCAGATCTAATTCCAGATAACGACTTAAGTAGCGAACCCCAATATAAAATGGAATTGTGTCAATGAGTGCCGACACCATTTTAAACACATAATTTGAAAGTATAAGGATGAATAGTCCATGAACAACAGTTTCACCTGGTTGGATATGCATAGCCTCCCTGGCGTAAAAATAGGTTATAGTAATTACTGCAATTGAGTCAACCAATTGACTGGTAAGTGTTGAGCCATTGTTCCTTAACCAGAGCATCTTTCCTTTAGTAGCTTTTCGGATCAGATGGAAAAGGTGAACATCAATAAATTGTGCTGTCAGATAAGCAATCATAGATGCAAGAGTAGCCCCAAATGTCCATTTTCTTATTTGGAAGAAGGTCCTTGAAGGATCTGATAAAGCAGGTAATCCATCTTCCATAAAATCTACAGATGGAGGCAGAACACCTCCCAGCCAAAGAATAAATAATACCCAAACATTGAGCAACAATCCTATCCATACAACCGTATTGGCCCTCTTCTTGCCATATAGCTCACTTATAAAATCCGTACATAAAAAGGTTATTGGGTAGGGAAGTACTCCAACAAAAACAACAAATGGAATTGTTTTGCCAAAAAGAGTAAATGAAAAATCAATCTGACGCGAAATCCCCAGAACATTCAGGATTGCTAAGGTGCCTAAGAAATAACCCTGCAAGAATGAGGAAGACAACTTCTCGCCTGCGACTAATTGATTTACTTACTTTATCACCAAAGTCAAACATGGAGTTAAATATAGAAATTTATCTGTTTCAAATACCCATACTTTCATTTGTACCAGGAAAACAAAGATAATTTTGTGTTTGTTCAGTCAAAACAATAAATTTGCTCCTCTCAAAAGAAGTTATGGCGGGATTTTCGATGCTGGTTTGGTTTTATCTAATTTTGTGTTCCCCATGCTTCCAGGTGAATGAAATTAAGGTGGTGGATGCAACCAGAGTTAAGTTTGAAGGAGGAAGGGAAGAGTCAGGATCAGGCATTCAATATAAAATTTGGATTGAGGCCCCAAAAAGTTCCAGGAAATTAAAGATTCAATATGTTTGGGTTGATGGAATGAACTACACACCAAGGATTACATTTAATGAAAATTTTCAAGGTGAGGCCGGGTTTCAAAAAGGGGATACTTTATTGCTTAGTTTTACAAAATGGATTCATAAACCAGAATTTGGAGAGATAATAGAAGATGAATTACCAATGACTCTGCAGCCGCCAGTGAAGTATGCTGGAGAAGGGCTAATTGAAGCTAAAATAAGAGGAAAAACAATTTATACCCAAGTTGACCACTTTAGAGAACTTAAACCTAAAGAATACAAAAATATAATAACCAAACAGCTAAAAAAACAGAATTTGCTTCAAATTGACAATACAATTATAAGTCTGGATGTCCTTGAAAAAAACTTTGCATGTGATCTGAGTAAGTGCAAAGGAAATTGTTGTGTTTATGGAGATTCTGGGGCCCCACTTACAAAAGAGGAGGCCGATATGCTTAAAGATCTTTACCCCAGGATAAAACCTTTTCTCCGGACTGAAGGAATTGAAGCCATTGAGAAAAAAGGTACCAGTATGGTCGATTCCGATGGTGATACGGTAACTCCGCTAATAAGTGATAAAGAATGCGCCTACACAATAGTTGAAAATGGCATTTTCTTTTGTGGAATTGAAAAAGCCTATGCAGCTAAGAAGGTGTCTTTCCAGAAACCTATTTCATGTCACTTATTTCCTGTTAGAACAAAGGATTATACTGATTTTTCGGGAGTAAATTTTGAAAAGTGGGAAACCTGTAATCCGGCAGTGGAAAGAGGAAATAGGGAGGAGATTCCGGCATTTGTATTTTTGCGCCCAGCATTAATTCGTAAATTTGGAAAAAGTTGGTATAAAAAACTAAAATTCACAGTTAAAGAATATAATAAACAAAAGAAAAATAAAAACGTGCTTTATGGAAACAATAAGAAAATATGTTGAGGAAAATAAAAACAGATTTCTGGATGAGCTTTTTGGCTTAATCAGGATTCCATCTATAAGTGCCAGGCCAGAAAATAAGGCTGACATGTTATCTGCCACCGAGTATATTAAAAAAAACCTGCTTGAAGCTGGTGTTGACATAGCAGAAGTAATAGAAACGGATGGGCACCCGGTGGTTTACGCTGAAAAACTGATCAATCCTGACCTCCCAACTGTGCTGGTATATGGTCACTATGATGTTCAACCTGTTGAACCACTTGATTTGTGGGATTCCCCACCTTTTGAGCCTGAGATCAGGGATGAAAAGATCTATGCTCGGGGTGCGGATGATGATAAGGGTCAGATGTTCATGCAGATGAAGGCTTTTGAACTTATGATGAAGACAGATACCCTTCCATGTAATGTGAAATTCATGATTGAAGGAGAAGAGGAAATAGGATCACCCAGCTTAAAGAAGTTTTGCATCGATAACAAAGAAAGGCTGGCTGCTGATGTTATCTTAATTTCCGATACTACCATGATTGCCTCGGATATTCCATCGATAACAGTAGGGCTAAGAGGATTGAGTTATATGGAGGTGGAAGTAACGGGGCCAAACAGGGACTTGCATTCAGGATTGTATGGAGGGGCTGTCATTAATCCGGCAAATGCTCTGACCAAAATGATAGCTTCCCTAACCGATGAAAATAATCATATAACTATTAAAGGATTTTATGATGATGTACTCGAAGTAGGTGATGAGGAAAGAAAAGAAATGGCCAAGGCACCTTTCAACCTTGAAGATTATAAAAAATCTATCGATATTGATAAGGAAGTTGGGGAGGAAGGTTTTTCGTCTTCTGAAAGAACAGGAATTAGACCTTCACTTGATGTAAATGGAATCTGGTCAGGCTATATTGAGGAGGGTGCAAAAACGGTTCTCCCTTCAAAAGCTTATGCCAAAATATCCATGCGTCTTGTACCCAATCAAAAGTCAAAAAAAATAGATAAACTGTTTGAAGATCATTTTAAATCTATTGCTCCTGAAGGAGTACGTGTAAGTGTAAAAAGTTTGCATGGAGGGGAAGGATATGTAAGCCCAATTGATACTGTAGCCTACAAGGCAGCAAGTAAAGCTTTTGAAGCTTCTTTTGGAAAGAAACCAATCCCGGTAAGAAGTGGTGGAAGTATTCCTATTGTTTCTGATTTCGAAGAAGTCCTTGGTATTAAATCAATTTTGATGGGTTTTGGATTGGACAGCGATGCCATCCATTCTCCAAATGAGAATTATCCTTTATTCAATTTCTACAAAGGGATTGAAACCATCCCAATGTTTTATAAATACTATGCAGAAATGAGTAAATAGACATTATGGGCTAAAATATTAGGCAAAAATATTTTAAAGTGGTTATTTTTTATAGAGTAACCACTTTTTTATTTCTATGAAAAATACTCTATTTGGCAAGAAAGATGTAAAAATAATGGGGGTATAGATATAAAAATGATAAAAAAATAAATTTAGACCATAAATTTAGAGGGGGTGATTAAAAAAATAATATATTTGCCAGATATTTAAAACTAAAATTAAAGTAATGGCAGATTTAAGATTTAAGGCGCTTGCAGAAGTCTTTTCAAGACAACCCAAAAAGGTGGTATTTCCATCAAATGAAATATCTGATTTTTTCGGAACAAGGGTTTTTGATAAGCCAAAAATGGAAAAATTCCTGAACCGGGAAGCTTATGTTAGTGTTATTAAGGCAATGGATGAGGGAACATCAATCGATCGGAAAATGGCCGATCAGGTTGCTACCGGAATGAAGGCCTGGGCAGTGGAGGTTGGAGCAACTCACTACACACATTGGTTTCACCCACTCACTGATGGTACTGCTGAAAAACATGATGGGTTTATTGAATTTGGAGTATCCGGTGACCTGATTGAAAACTTTTCAGGAGAACTCCTTGCACAGCAGGAACCAGATGCATCAAGCTTTCCCAGTGGCGGATTGAGAAATACCTTTGAGGCAAGGGGGTATACAGCCTGGGATGTTTCTTCCCCTGCTTTTATAGTCGATACTACATTATGTATTCCTACAGTTTTTGTTTCCTATACAGGTGTTGCACTTGACTATAAAGTTCCTTTGCTGAAAGCATTGAATGTAATTGATAAAGCAGCTGTAGATGTGTGCCAGTATTTTGACAAAAATGTAAAAAAGGTGATAGCTACCCTGGGTTGGGAGCAGGAATATTTTTTAATTGATGATGCCTTATACAATACCCGGCCTGATTTAATTCTGACAGGTAGAACACTGATGGGTCATCAGTCTTCAAAAGATCAGCAACTGGATGACCATTATTTTGGCTCAATTGCCGAGAGAGCAGGAGCCTTTATGAAAGATTTTGAGATTGAGTCCTATTTACTTGGAATTCCTGTAAAGACACGACACAATGAGGTTGCACCAAACCAGTTTGAATGTGCACCTATTTTTGAGGAGGCAAACCTGGCAAATGATCACAACCAGTTGGTTATGGATGTTATGAAACGAGTAGCTCGGCGACATAATTTCAGGGTACTTTTCCATGAAAAACCATTTGCTGGGATCAATGGCTCTGGGAAACACAATAACTGGTCGTTGTTAACAGACACAGGCGTTAATCTGCTCTCACCCGGGAAAAATCCAAAGAGAAATATGTTATTTCTAACCTTTCTGGTAAATGTAATAAAAACTGTTCATGATAATCAGGACTTGTTAAGAGCAAGTATCCTCACAGCAGGAAATTCACATCGCCTGGGTGCCAATGAAGCACCACCATCCATTATTTCTGTTTTCCTCGGTTCAAAATTAACTGAAACACTAGATGAGATAGTTGAAAAAGTTACGGGAAAGAAAATGACCCCGGATGAAAAGACTAAATTAAAATTAGGAATTGGTAAAATTCCTGAAATATTACTGGACAATACAGATAGAAATAGAACTTCACCCTTTGCATTTACTGGAAACAGGTTTGAGTATAGGGCTGTTGGATCATCAGCTAATTGTGCTACAGCCATGATTGCCTTGAATGCAGCTGTTGCAAGTCAGTTGAGGGAGTTTAAGGCAGATGTGGATGCATTGATCTCAAAGAATGTTAAAAAAGATGAAGCCATTTTTCAGGTATTAAAGAAATATATTATTGAATCTGAGAAAATTAGATTTGAAGGCGATGGATATAGCAAAGAATGGGAGAAAGAGGCAAAAAAACGGGGCTTGACAAATATTGTAAGTGTTCCTGAGTCGATATCAAAATATCTGACTAAGCAATCAAAAAAGGTTTTAATTGGCTCTGGAATATTTATTGAAGAAGAGCTGGAAGGAAGAGTTGAGGTTGAATATGAGAAATTTACCAAAAAGATACAGATTGAAGCCAGGGTTCTGGGTGATCTTGCAATAAATCATATTGTACCTACTGGAATTTCTTACCAGAATACTCTACTTCAAAATGTACAAGGGCTTAAAGATGTATTTCCTGCGGCAGAATTTAAAGAAATGGCAGGCGCCAGGATTGAATTAATTAAAGAAATTTCATCACGGATTTCACAAATTAAAAAGCTTGTTGGAGAAATGATAGAGGCCAGAAGAAAGGCCAATAGAATAGAAGGTGAAAAAGAAAAAGCATTTGCCTATGATTCTGAGGTCAAACCATATTTCGAAAGCATCAGGTACGAAATTGATAAATTAGAGTTAACAGTTGATAATGAAATCTGGCCTTTGCCAAAGTTCAGAGAACTTCTGTTTACCAGTTAAGAAACAGGTCTTGGTTACATTTTAGTTTGTGTATCTATTTTAAAGCCCCCGGAGTAGAACTTCGGGGTTTTATTATTATGTATTGCAGCACTATTATTTTAAAAAAAGCATAATTTTAACTGCTTTTTGTTTGAGTTAAAAAATAATTAATTTTACCTTTCGTTAATATAAGGAATTGTAACCTTTTTGAGGAATATAAGTTAATTACAATAATACCTGGAGTTGTTTAGTCATTCACCATATAGAATACTTGAAAAAGTAACAAAAGTTCTATATGAAAACAAGAAATAAATGAGATTAACAAAAACCCTGTTTCTCGCTATTCTAACATTCGTTTTGCTGATTCCTATTACTTCTGCCCAGAAGAAGAAATTGCAAAAGGCTTCAGATGCTTTTGATGCGGGAGAATATTTCGATGCCATTGATCTTTATAAGGATGCTTATGCAGCATTGCAAAATAAAGAATTAAAGACTGAGACAGTTTTTAAAGTTGCTGAATGCTATCGGCTGACCAATGATCCGGAAAAAGCTGAATTGTGGTATAAAAAGGCGATCGGCAGTGATTATCCTGATCCAATTGCTGTTTTGCATTATGCCGAATCAATGAAGAAGAATGATAAATATGAGGAAGCAATAGGTGAGTTTAAACGATATAAGGAATTGGTACCCGATGACCCTCGAGGAAATGAAGGTATTACATCATGTGAGTTAGCTATGCAATGGACTGAAAATCCTGTAGGATACGAGATTGTTGGAATGAAGTTTTTTAATTCCAGAGGTCGTGATTATAGCCCTGCATACGCTCGCGATGATTATAAGGTTGTTTATATAACTACTTCCCGTGATGATGCAAATGGGAACAAAACACACGGGGCAACCGGACAGGATTTTAGTGATATTTTTGTCACAAAAATGGACAGGAAAGGGAAATGGAGTGTTCCCGTAGCATTGGATTCACATATTAACACAGAGTTTGAGGAAGGAACACCATCATTGGATGCAAATTTCAATACCATGTATTTTACTCGTTGTGAGGTAAGCAGCAGGAAGAAGCTGGGATGTGAGATCATGGTAACAAACAGAACGGCAGATGGCTGGGAAAGACCCGTTTCTCTAGGTATTTTACCAGATAGTCTTGTTGTAGCACATCCGGCGATTTCTAATGATAACCTTACTTTGCTCTTTGTGTCCGATATGTCAGGGTCCATTGGTGGTAAAGATTTATGGCAGGTTTCAAGAAATGATCCTACCAGTGATTGGGGAACCCCGGAAAATCTTGGACCTGATATCAATACTCCAGGAGATGAGCTTTTCCCATATTATCATGTAGATGGATCCATTTATTTTGCATCGGATGGACACCTGGGTATGGGAGGTCTGGATATTTTCAGAGCTACAAAGGAATCAGGAGGTCGATGGAATGTCGAAAATATGAGATATCCTATCAATTCTTCATCAGACGATTTTGGGATTGTTTTTGAAAATGAAGATGAAAGAGGATATTTTACTTCAACAAGGAAAGGCAAAGGGAATGATGATATTTATTCATTTGCATTGCCCCCTTTGAAGTTTAATATTACGGGTGTTGTGGTTGATAGAAAAACTGAAGCAGTTGTACCAGATGCTAAGGTTAAGCTTATTGGCAGTGATGGTACTACTCTTGAAAATGAAACAAGTGAAAATGGGTCTTTCAGGTTCATGTTGAAACCAAATACCGATTATATTTTCCTGGCATCAAAAGAAGGTTATTTGAATTCGAAAGGAAGAGAAACAACCAAAGGCCAGGAGACAAGCAAGGATTATCGTATGACACTTGAGCTGGCAGCCATAGATAAACCAATAGAACTTCCGAATATTTTCTATGATTTTGGTAAGTGGGATCTTAGACCTGAGTCAATGGTAGCACTCGATCGATTGGTTGAGGTACTTGAAGACAATCCGAATGTAACAATAGAATTGGGTTCACATACCGATAACCGGGATACAGAAGCATTCAACCTGCAATTATCACAGCGTAGGGCACAATCGGTAATTGACTATTTAATAAGCAAAGGAATTGCATCTGACAGGCTCACGGCTAAGGGGTACGGCGAATCACAACCTAAAGTGGTCGATGTGAAAAGCGTTAAACTGTATTCATTCCTGAAAGAGGGAGATGTGTTAACCGGAGCATTTATTGATGGACTTGCAACTGAAGAAGAACAGGAAATTGCTCATCAGATGAATCGTAGAACAGAAATGAAGGTGCTTAGAACTGACTATGTTCCTGCTGATGAAAGATGAAATGAATCCAGGAATGACTAGTGTTACTTGCTCCATTTCTTTTTTGTTGTTTTGAATTGCCAGTTGTATGGGAGTATATGAGCTTTCAGACAGGCTTTTAATATTATTTAGAATATTTGAACCAGAATATTTTAGATACATATATTTTCTTTAATTGTAATCATTCACAGTAGTTTACAAATGGACAATCGCTACAATATGCGAGGTGTATCAGCCTCAAAAGAAGATGTTCACAGTGCCATAGAAAAAATTGACAAAGGACTTTATCCAAATGCCTTTTGTAAAATTATTCCTGATATTTTGGGGGGTGATCCTGAATATTGCAATATTATGCATGCTGATGGGGCGGGTACAAAATCATCCCTGGCTTATTTATATTGGAGAGAAACAGGCGACCTGAATGTTTGGAAAGGAATAGCACAGGATGCTATTATAATGAATACTGACGATCTTCTTTGTGTTGGAGCGACAAAGAATATTCTTCTTTCTTCAACCATTGGCCGAAATAAAAACCTGATACCCGGTGAGGTAATTTCAGCTATTATTAATGGTACTGAAGAAATTTTAGAGGAATTGAGAAATTTAGGTCTTTCAATATACTCCACAGGTGGTGAAACAGCTGATGTAGGTGACTTGGTACGTACCATTATTGTAGATTCAACTGTTACGGCCCGAATGAAAAGATCGGAAGTAATTGATAACAGTAATATTCAGCCTGGGGATGTAATTGTAGGATTATCTTCTTCCGGGCAGGCAAATTATGAAACTGAATACAACAGTGGAATGGGTAGCAATGGCCTTACATCTGCCCGTCATGATGTATTTCACAACTATCTGGCCAGCAAATATCCTGAAAGTTTCGATCCGATGATACCTGAAGATCTTGTATTTTCGGGTTCATATAAAATAACAGACGAGATTGAAGAAACAGGAATTTCTGCTGGCAAGTTGGTTCTTTCGCCTACCCGCACATATGCACCCATTATTATTAAACTTCTTGATGAATTCAGATCGAAAATCCATGGATTAATTCACTGTTCAGGAGGTGCACATACTAAAATTCTAAACTTCGTAGAAAATTTGCATGTGGTAAAGGATAATTTCTTCCCGGTTCCACCTCTATTCAGAATTATTCAGGAACAATCGGGAACAACCTGGTACGAAATGTATAAAGTGTATAACATGGGCCATCGCTTCGAAATCTACGTTCCACCAATTTATACAAATGACATTATTGCTATTTCCAAAGAGTTTGGGGTTGATGCAAAGATCATTGGACATTGTGATCGAAGCGCCAATAAAAAACTTACCATACATTCTGAGTTCGGAGTGTTTCGGTATGATTAACTTTTTCTTAGAAATCATTATTCCTAAATTTTTTTGGTTTTTTTTCTGAATCCAAATATGTATCTGTTTATATCATTGATTCATGATACTAAAGTGTTTTTGGGGTTAAATAAAAAATAATAACTTTAGAAATGTCATGAGTGCTCAAAATAATCATAATCAACGAAGGTTCCTGGTTAGGTGGGTAGGTTTTTCTGCCCTGGCTTTATTTTTTGGGTTAATATTTAGTTTTACGCTTGCATTATTTGTTGCTTCTTTCCTGGGAGATATTATTAATAAATCCATTGCCAATGCCATTGGATATAGTATCCTTGGAGGAGGAACAGGCGCATTAGTTGGACTGGCACAATGGAAGATGGTTCGAAAGAAAATTGATATCTCGGCAAAGTGGATTTTGACCTGTGCCGGTGGATTGGCCATAGCTGAATTAATTGCAGGTTTAGCATTGATGATTATAGGTTCAGACCGTGACCTGGTGCAGGAAAGTCAGAATATTCTAATTTATACGCTGATTTATACCTTTGGAGGTGCGCTTGTGGGATTGCTTCAGCATTCGGAATTTGAAAAATTCAGCTCAAAATCTATTCTCTGGATATATGCCTGTTCTCTGTCATGGGGAGCAACTATGATGATACTTCAAATCGGATTTAGCATGAACAAACCAATTCCTGTTTTAATTGCTTTTCTACTTGGCTTATTTGCATTGGGACTAATTACCGGTTTCTTTTTGATTAGAATTATTGGTACAGATAAACTAAGTTCTTCAAAAATTAATAGCTAAAAAAAATCAATACAAATTTCCGAGTTGAACAGCCCAGACTTTGAGAGTGTCGTTACCAAAAATTTTATCTGTCCGGTTTAAGATTATCTCTATTTTATCAATGTCTTTGCTTACAATTACTGAATCCTGTCCTGAAATGCCAAGCAATTCTCTTGAAAAGGAGATCCTTCCTGTATAAGTTTCACTATCTAAGTACTTTAATGATTCTGAAACCTCAATGTCTTTAATTTTTAACTGAACTAATTCAAAATTCAGCTTGGAAAATTCAGCCATGAAAGTATATAAGCTGTAAGTATCTTCTTCATGTGGGGTGATGATTGACGATTTAATTTCTACCTCACCATAAAATTGATCCATCACCATTTTTTTCGCCTGGTTCCTGAAAGCTTCATCATAAGCCCCATTTGTATAAATATTTATATAATCGGCAAAATCCATTATTTTCTCTTTCGCTCGTTCCTCAAAGGCAATTAAATTTTCTTTTTGAAGCATTGGAGCTTCAAATTCCTTTTCGATTTCTCCAATTATTTCCTCTCTTGCCTCAAGCAATGATTCAAGATCAGCATTGGTATCAACGCCTTGCAATATTTGGGCATTTTCCCATGGATCCGGCTCCTGGCAGGTAGGAGCTCCCAATAAGGCAAAGCCTATTACTATTAAAATAATATGAATTTTTCTGTATTTCATTTATTCTTCATTCACCTGCCTGAACCGTAGGAGTGAAATTTTTCTATCTGTATAAATTGTCTCCATTATCTCAATGTTTTTCAGACTATTTACCGGCATGGTTAGTTTGTCGATAAATTCCTGCTTATTGTATAGTTCCATACCAAGCATATCATCGGTATAAACCTGGTAGATATAGGCACTATCTGCAATCATCCAATCCAGTTGTTTTCTCCTCCGTTCCCAGGATTTTACATTTGTTGCCGAAAAATAATGGATCATTAATGCAAAATCATTGGGATACAGGAATATACTTTCAGACCCTTCAAATTTATCCAGTACCCTGAGAATGGTGTCTGGTTCATAATATGGAACCTTAATTATAAATCGAACTTTCTCCTCCCGGCTTTTAAGGATATAATATCCGGGAGGATCTAATTTTTCGTGCACAGGGGATTCATTCTCATTCAGTATAATTATCTCAGCTAATGTATCCGTAATATATCTTTTGGTATATGCATCCTTAAAGCTGAAATGATAATGCTTATTTCCTGCATATTTTACCAGAACAACTGAGATTGCCAATAAGAATAATAAAACTGCGACCTTAGTATAAGGAAATGAATTAGCAGCATTATTTTCTTTTTCATTTATATCAAGTTTATCTTTATTCTTATATATGAAGTCATTCCAGTCAATATATCCAACATAACGACACAGGAAATTCAACATATCTATACGCGGTAGTTTTTTACTATCAGCTTTCATATGTGTATAAAACCATTTCTCGCTAATATGTTCATTCACCTTTTCCAAAAGATCTTCCTGGAGATTCATAATATCCTGACCCTTCCAGTCCGAAATATTATTCCCGATACCTGGATATGATTGTTTCATTGTTTCCACAATCCTGGCTTTTAATAAATTCAGATATTGGATCTCAACTTTCTCCACAAATATATATGCTAATAGCTATCGTTGTTGGCAAAACAATTGTAAAACAGTTTACATTTTTTATACAATTGATTTTCAAAGTTTATTTAGCAATTGATAATAAGTTTATCTCAAATTTTAAAAGGAATCATATCAAATATATAAAATTTTATAAGAAGAATATGAATTAAATAGTCTGCTTGATTAAATCTTAATTTTTAATTTAAAATTCCTAGCTATGAAAAAACAAAGTAGAAAATTTGAAATGAAAACAAAACTTGTTGCTGCAATTTTGATTCTGGGTATTATTTGCCCGGCTTTTGTTGTAGGTGATTTAGATGAAAAGGTGAAAACCGCTTATACCATGAGGTTGTCAGGAGAAGTGGATGAAGCAAAAGCTTTACTCGATGAAATAATTGCAAAAGATTCAACTAATGCTGCGGCCTGGTTTGAACTGGCAAGAACACAACATCACATGATGCTTGGCGGGGGTGGGTTTAGTCCGGGGGAGATTTTGTCCTCAATTAGTAAGGCAGTTGAATATGATAAGGACAATGTAATATTTGCTTATTATAAAGCTAATATTTGTTTTCTAAATGCCTATGCTTCGCAGGAGAACACAAATGATTATGTAAATCAATCATGTGAGGCATTCAGGAAAGTGCTTGAACTAAATCCAGATTATAAAGAGGCCATTCTAAGCATGGTGGAGATATATGGTTTGCTTCCAGGAGAAATGGGTGGAGACAGGACTGAAGCAAAAAAGTATGCTGCAAGTCTTAAAGAGTTAGATAAATATTATTTTGCTAAGGCAAACTCAGTCTTGCTGGATGAGGATTCCGATATAATTGCCTACTGGAAAAATTTACTTGAGGATGATCCAAATAATGTTAAAGTAAATGAAGAACTTGGTAAAACATATTTTTTAAATGGTGAAATTGAGAAAGGGACAAAATATATGCAAATTGCCATGTCCTTAGATCCTGAATATAATTTGCCGCAATTGAATATCGCGAGAGCACATGTTATGATGGTAATGCAAAACAAGGGAGATAAAGATACAAACCTTGAACAGGCCAGGAATGCTTTTAATAAATATATCGAAATTGGGTATGACAATGTGAGCTCGCTAAAAGCTTATACATTAGGTTGGGAAGCCAAAATAAAAGAATTTCAGGGTGATTCTGAGGGTGCTAAAAATCTAACAGCCGAAGCGAAATCATTGGATCCTTATTTTTCGAAAGCCTTTGGAGTGCCTCAAGGGTATTTGTTTAGCCCCCCTGATGAGGTATCTTTATATTTCAGTTCATTTTTCAGTCCTTTTTAAAAGCTCATGTATTTAAAAAAGATTAGCGTGAAGAAATTTGTGTTTATCATATTTATTCTAATAAACTGCATTCAGTTTAGTTATTCACAGGATACTATTAGAAAGACAAAATTTTATCATACCTGGATCAATACCAAAAAAGATTCAATAAAATTCCAAGGTATTCTTTATGAATTACAGGATAGTTCGATTTTGGTGGCGAATTCACTCATCGTAAAAAACTATCCACTTGGGGACTATAAGGCAACTAAGATATATATATCTGAGATAGATAAAATAAAGGCTAGAAGGACAAAAAGTGTTGGTAGAGGCATATTAATTGGTTCAATTACCGGCATTGCCGTTGGGGGAATTATCGGTCTTGCAAGCGGAGATGATCCAACGGACACATGGTTTGCAATGACTGCAGGTGAGAAGGCATTAGTTTCAGGAATATTTGTAGGGGGAATAGGTGCAGTAACCGGATTGATTATTGGAAGTATTCGGGTGAAATTCACAATCAATGGCAATATCCAGGATTATAATCGTCAGAAAAAGAAGATGAGAAAATATTCTGTTAGATATTACAATCAGTGAAAGTTCAATAGATTACAATCAGTTTCATCAGTTTTAAAACATTATGAAAAAGGAAAATCAACTTAAAACAGCCAACACCTTTCGGAATATTGCCAGGTATACATTGCTAAGCATCGGGGCGCTCTTATTTGTTTTCGCTTTGTTTTCTGGTGCTGAAAGCTTTGGGGGCGGTTTTATGGAGGTAATTAAAAATAGTCCAAATGCAGCTCCATGGCTGGGCTTGTTGGTATTCGTTTTTATTGCCTGGAAATGGGAACTTTTCGGGGGAATATTAATTACCGCATTGGGAATTTTTGTAACTTGGTATATGTCTATCAGGGGAGATAATTTTTTTGTCTTGCCTTTTATCTTCTTTATGCTAATTATTCTAATGGGAGTGTTTTTTTTGCTAAGCTGGTATTTACGAAAAAAGAACACAAACTAGCTTCTGATCTTTAACTTCCTTTTTTAGGTAGGTCTTTTTATAGAGGATTGTTAATTGTAAATGACTAAAAATATGAAAACTTTATGGCATTTTCTTATATGTTTGGTAGTGGTCTTATTTTCATCCTGTGAAAAAGAGAAAAATAATGAACCACTTGAAATCCCAGATGAAATTGTTGGGGATTGGGTGATTGAATCACTCGTAACCTGGCCACAGCAGGATGAAATAATTTCATTGAACCTTAAAAAAATAGATTTGTTGAATGGATCTTTTGATTTTTTATGGATAGAAGAATATCCCCAGGAAAACCATATGACTGTCGGTGCAGCTGCAAAAGGAACATTTGTTTTTAAATCCAACAAACTAATATTTACACCTACTGACTTCGGCTCAGAAATTCATCCCGATACATTTGAAATTTTGGATACTACAAAATGGTATACTCCCGGTGATCCTGAATTTCTGTTATTCGAGTTCTTTCCTCCGGTCAAGTATGAATGCCAGGGCAATTCTTTAATTCTTAAAGTAGATGAGAACAATGATGGGGATTATAATGATGATGGAGAGGCCATGGTATTCTTAAAAAAACATTGATGCATTTATTTCAATTGAGCTAATTTGATAATTCATAATATATGTTAGGAATCATTTTACATAATAGATTATGAAAGCAAAAAGTAAACTTAAAAAGCAAACTGTATTTCCTTGAGGTAATATGGGGTATAATATTTACCACATTTATGTTATTGGCAGTTGGCCCAAAGTTAATTATGACAATTATTGAAGATAGCTCTGAGTTCTGGACCGAAACGCTAGACTCATTTTCCACTTGTTATGACCCAACGGCATACTTTTTCACTTACCTGATTGGCTATATTATCATTTGGAGGAAGCCTTTATGGGGTTCTGTAATTATCATTGTAATTAGTATTTTTTATGTAATAATGGGTGGTTTGGATGGGCCACCAATCTTCGCAGTTCCCGGATTTCTTGTAGGCACATTTTATTTGACCTACTGGTTTGCCAAAAGAAGAAATGAACTAAACATTAATTAGCAAAGAATATTGTGCATCTGACAGAAACACTAAAAATGAGCATTCCAATCTGCAATTCAGCCAAATAGCCATTGTTCAATAGCTAATACCTTAGGTTAACTTAATTAAAGAAACCTGGTTATGAAGACTAAAATATGTTTTATCCTGATTAGCATTTTCGTATGCGCAAATTTGAGTGCACAGGAGGCGAAAACAGTTGACCCTGTTAATAAAAACATTCGCAAAAATGTTTTTTATTTTGAAATTTTGGGAAATGCTGCAGTATGGTCAATTAATTATGAACGAATTATTCCAGTAAAGGAAAAAATAGCTATATTTATAAGAGCAGGGGGGAATGAATACCATGGAGCTGATACAAATGATTTAAGCTTCAATTTTATTGGTGCCGCAGGTATTTTATATGGTAAGTCTAAGCACTTTTTAGATACTGGAATTGGGTATACCTATTTTACAGGTTCTCCTGACCGACTTGTAGTTTTAGGTGCAGGTTACCGCTATCAAGGGCCAAAAGGCCTGATAATAAGAGCAATACCGGTGTATGTTTTCAATTCTGAGAAAGGAGATACCTTCGGTAATTCCATATGGTTTGGTTTATCGTTCGGCTATGCCTTTTAGCAATGTGAATTCTTAGAAATTGCCGTCACAGTTCAGCTCAGAGATTGAGCTACAGAGATAACCCAAGTTTTGTATTAAAATTAATACAGGATGAAATATAAACCAATATTGTATTTATTTCTCTTTTTGATTTTCTATTCAGGTAGGTTCCCGGAGGAAAGTATAAAAGTTCCCAATTATGGCGGTGAAATAATACAATACAATATTCAATATGGTTTATTCAACGTTGGAGAGGCTACAATCTCGTTTATGAATGATTCGATCGGGTGTGGAAATCATTTAAAAGCCTTGGCCAGGAGCAAAGGAATTGCAAGAATATTTAAGAGTGTCAATTATTGTTTTGAGTCATGTATGGATACAAGTACAGGACTTCCGAATTATGCTAGCATGAATTTGCTGGACAGAAGATATCAGGTTCAAAATGAATTTATTTTTGACCAGGACTCCAGAGATGACTCTTCAATTGTTCATAGTCAAATGTCAGGCTTTCATGTTGTGCCTAAAAATATATATGATCTACTTACTGCTTATTATTGTTTTAGAGAAAATTACATTTCAGATTGTATTGAAAACGAAAAGGATATAGTTATTAAAATTTTTATTGCTGATATACTATGGGATTTGCGGATTCGGTATGTTGGGAAAGAAACTATAAAGACAAGATATGGAAAGATTGAATGTTTAAAATTTAATCCATCAACCGTAGCAGGAAACTTTTTCAAAAATGAAGATGATATGACAATTTGGTTCACAAATAATGAGGATCATATCCCTGTTCGAATACAACTAGACCTGATAATTGGATCTTTAACTGCTAACCTGAAAGAATATCAGGAACCAAAATAATTTTTTTCCATCTCACCATCCATATCCTTTGTTTTCTTGAATCCTTTCTCCTGCTTCTTGTCTCTTGTCTCTTGTCTCTTGATTTTTGTTTCTTGTCTCTTGTTTCCTGTTTCCTGTTTCCTGTCTCTTGAATCTTGTTTCTTTTTCTAGAACTTGAAACTAATTTTTGCAATCTGAACCCTGAATCGGGATATCTTTTTATTTCTTACCTTTGCAGCCTGATAAATGGAGGTGTTGATATGAGTAAAAATTTGATGCTGGATAAACTAGAGGGAGTTAACCAGCGGTTTTTAGAAGTTTCTAAATTGATAACGGAACCAGAGACAATCTCTGATATGAAACGCTATGTGAAGTTGAACAAGGAATATAAGAGTCTTGAGCCAATTATTGAGGTCTATAATGAGTATAGGAATGTTTTAAATAATATTCAGTCTACAAAAGATCTTTTAGGTGATGAAAAGGATCCGGAGATGCGGGAAATGGCTAAAGAGGAACTGGATGAGTTGTTAGAAAAGGTAACTCCAATGGAGGAGAAAATCAAATTTCTCCTCATTCCCGAAGATCCTGAGGATGCAAAAAATGCCATGATGGAAATCAGGGCTGGTACCGGTGGTGATGAAGCCAGTATTTTTGCAGGTGATTTGCAAAGGATGTACATGAAATATGCTGAAACAAGAGGATGGAAAGTAGAAGTAAGTGACTTTACCGAAGGTACGGTTGGAGGTTTCAAAGAAGTGGTCCTGAAGATTAGTGGCGATGGTGTTTATGGAGTACTGAAATATGAGTCAGGCGTGCATCGGGTACAGAGAGTACCTCAAACGGAAACTCAGGGCAGGGTGCATACATCTGCTTCTTCAGTAGCAGTTCTTCCGGAAGCGGAGGAATTCGATGTGGAGATAAAATCTGATGACATACGGAAAGATACTTATTGTTCCTCAGGCCCGGGGGGGCAGTCTGTAAATACTACCTACTCTGCAATACGATTAACCCACGTTCCTTCTGGTATTGTGGTAACCTGCCAGGATCAAAAGTCTCAATTGAAAAACCTGGATAAAGCAATGGAGGAACTTCGTACCAGATTGTACGATCTTGAATATCAGAAATATCTGAGTGAGATTTCAAAGAAACGAAAAACCATGGTGTCAACGGGTGATCGCTCAGCAAAGATTCGGACTTACAATTATCCTCAGGGTAGAGTTACTGACCACCGCATTAATCTTACAATGTATAATTTGCAAGCAGTGCTTAATGGAGATATACAAGAATTAATTGATCAGCTTAATATGGCTGAGAATGCTGAAAGACTCAAAGAGAGTGAAGTGTAATTGAACATTTTTTAAACAATCAGAGGAGATAGGTATTGTATTAATTCGTATCTTTGTTTCTACCAACCCCTAAAAGCCTGGAGTTACCCAATCAGGTTTCTATTATTTACCTAAGAACCAAAATATACTTTTGGTCATTTACTATTGTGTACATATATACCCTAATTGGCTGTAATGGATATTGACCGGTTTTTGTTTAAGGAAGAAGCACTAAAAGGAGAGAGAATCGCCCTGAAATTCAGATGGATACTGATAATTGTGGTGCTTGCATTTATTGTTGTTACCTTTCTGAAAGGGATGTATAAAGAGGCCTATTTATCTCTGATTCCGGCCTCATTTTTCTTGATTTACAATCTCTACCTGGGCTATTTGATAAAGAAAGGAAAAAATGTTTATTTCCTCAGGTACTTTTCTGTAACAATTGACATTGTTATCCTATCGGTACATATTTATATTAACTCGGTCTACTTCTCAGAAATTGCCGTTTCTACTACCGCTTCAATTTTTATCTATCCGGTCCTTATGTTTTTATCTGTTTTACGGTATGATAAAAAGTTAATTTTGTATGCCACATTTCTGAGTATATTGGTCTTTAATCTTAATTATTACCTACGTTTAAGTTCTATTGATCCAAACCTTATCGATCAGGTTATTTCCTCTGATCCTATGGGACATACATATAAATCTGCTTATTTCTTAATACTGGGGATTTTCTTTTTACAGATTCCAGATTTGGTTTCACGATATATTGAAAATCAGAGGAAGATTCTATTGAAAAAAAACGAGTCTGAATTGAACCTGGCCATTGAAAAGAAGGAGAAAGTAATACTTAAAGAAAGCTTGGGTGAGGTAAATGAATTGAATCTAAAGCTAAAGGCAAGAAATCAAATGATTAAGGATCAGAATAAGCAACTAAATGAGTTGAATCAGACCAAAGATAAATTGCTGAGCTTTATTAGTCATGATCTGAGAAACTCCTTTTCAACAATGACATCTATCATCGATACATTTTCGGATGATTTTGAGAATCTTGAACTGGAAGATATTCAAGCTGCAATGCAGATTTTATCAAGGCATTCAAAAAACAACTATCAACTTTTTGAAAACCTACTCCACTGGGCCCGTTCTCAGCATGAAGATCTGCCATTAAATAAGGAAATGCTGAGTTTGTCAGAGATCATCAATAAGCAGAGGGACAAATATGCGGATGCAATATCAAGCAAACATCTTGAATTGAAGATTAGCACTGATAACGACCTGAAAGTTTTTGCGGATAGGAGGATGTTAAATAGTATTGTAGGAAATATCTTAAGCAATGCAATAAAATTTACCTCCTCTGGTGGTAATATTGAAATTGATGGTGTTTCCGGAGCAAATTCAACTATGGTAAGAATCATTGATTCCGGGATTGGGATTTCTGAAGATCGGGTTGATCAAATGTTTAAACTCGGTGGAATGGAGTCGACAAAAGGTACCAATGGAGAATCAGGCAGTGGATTTGGATTGATTTTATGCAAGGAAATGATTGATAAGTGTGGTGGGAAGATAAATGTGAAAAGTCGGCCTGGGAAAGGCTCTGTTTTTTCAATTATGGTTCCAAATAAATCCGATAACGGTATAGAAAAAAATACTAATTGATATTACTTGTCCAGCCTTTTTATTCCATTTCTATGTGCCGCTTTGAGAGTTTTCTGAAACTCATTGTTTGTGATTGGCCGGTCTAATCCAGAAACTCCCATAGCCATAAAACAGGGATGGTATTGTGTCATTACATTCACATAGGTTTTATTTGAAACTTCTCCTGCTAAAAACTTCATTGATTCTTCACCATTATTTAAATCGTTTGGTAAAACAAGGTGGCGAACCAACAATCCCCTCAGGGCTATTCCCTGATTGTTAATTTTAAGATCACCAACCTGTCTGTGCATTTCCAAAATTGCATTTTTCACTATTTCAGGATAATCCAAAGGGATACCACACTTTCGAGCTGATTGCATACTTAACAGTTTTAGATCAGGCATATAAATATCAACTATATCCTTCAGTAATTTTAATGATTCAATACTATCATATCCTCCCGTATTGTAAACCAATGGAATATTTAATCCCTGGTCAATTGCGATTGAGAGTGCGGATAATATTTGAGGAATCACATGAGATGGAGTCACAAAATTGATATTGTGACAACCTTTATTTTGAAGTTGAATCATCATACCAGCTAGTTGCTCATCAGATACTTTTTCACCTACTCCAAGGTGGCTGATATCAAAATTCTGGCAAAAGTTGCACAATAAATTACAATGAGTAAAGAAAATGGTTCCTGATCCACTTGCACCCACAAGTGGGGATTCTTCACCAAAATGAGGGTGATAACTTGATACTATTGCAAATTTACCGGTTTTGCAGATTCCTAATATGTCTTTATAACGGTTTACTTTACAATTTCTTAGGACACAGAGAGCATGATTCCATTCTACCATATGCCTCAGAAATGCGATCATGAAGAATTCCGTTTTTGGCCGTTGTATATAACTTGGTTCAAACATAATATAACTTATAACTCAAAACCTATCAGTCCCAAAGGGATTGCTTTGCCGCCGTACAACGGCTCACAACTCAAAACTCACAACTCCATAACTTTCTTAGCTCATCCTTTAACAACTGCCAGTGGAGTGAGTTTTACCATTATCTCCACAAGGTCTTTTTGCTGGTCCATTACCTTTTGAATATCCTTATATGCTCCTGGAGCTTCTTCAAGATCTTTTTTACTTCCTTAGTGAATGAAGTATACTCTTCTTTCAAGAAATTTTATTTCGTCCTTCAGGTTAAGCACCCTTTGTGCCTGTTTTCTACCTAATTGCCTGCCTGCTCCATGAGAACAGCTCTCAAAACTATCAGGGTTTCCCTTGCCTTTTACAATAAAACTTTCGGTTCCCTGTGAGCCTGGAATAATACCTGTTTGCCCTTTTCTTGCCTGTGTAGCTCCTTTCCGGTGGATATATACTAATTTTCCATAATGTTCCTCATAACTGGCATAATTATGGGCAATATTAATGATGGGATTAAATCTTATTTCCCTATGAGTTCCTTATTAAATATGGAGCATGCAGTTTCCATCATTAGCTTTCTGCTCGCATATGCAAAATCTACACAAAATTGCATTTCATAAAAGTACTTTTTCCCCTCTGCACTATCCATTGGAAGAAAGGCCAGTTGTTTATCTGACGTACCTTTAATCCTTAATTTTTGATTTAGTTGTTTTGCTTTATTATTGTAGTAATCGGCTACCTGTTTTCCCAAATTTCGACTACCCGAGTGAACCATTATCCAGATGTAACCATCTGATCCTTTTTGTATCTCGATAAAGTGATTACCACCACCAAGTGTTCCCAGCTGGTAGAGGGCATTGTTATATTCCCTTGATATTATTGGCAATTGCTCAATTTTAAATTCTGAGCCTTTCAGCTCGGGCATTTTTGAATTATCTTGGGAATTCTTATGATGTTTAAACCCAAGTGGAATTTGCCTTCTTATTTCTTTAATAATGTTCTTTAGGTTTTCCGGTTTTATATCTTCCAAATCGGTGCAGATGGCTGACATTCCGCACCCAATATCAACTCCTACGGCATTTGGTATAATAACCTTCTCTGTTGCCATGACACCTCCAATGGGCATTCCATATCCCTGATGGCAATCGGGCAGAATTACCACATGATGAAAAGCAAATGGAAAATTGGCGAGGTTTCGAATTTGCGCCAGTGCTCCCTTTTCAACTTCTTCGAGCCACAGGCTGACTGGTATTTTCCCCGACATAATTACTTTTTCCATTTCCTGACTGCAATTTCACAATAAATTTAAATACAAAATTTTCATTCGTGTCTTAATGTATCAGAGGGATTTGTAATTGATGCTCTGTAACTCTGGTAGCCAATAGTGATCCAGGTTAGTAGTAAGGTTGCCAAAGTTGTAATAATAAAATAAGCGAAAGGCATTGAAATTCTATAAGCATAATTTTTCAAGAAACTTGAAATAATATAAAAGGCTACTGGCCAGGCAAGAATATTTGCCAGAAATACCCAGGATGTAAATTGTAATCCAAGTCTTGTAAGAATAGAAACTGAGCTTGCTCCTAATACCTTACGTATTCCAATTTCCTTGGTTTTTTGTTTGGTGCTGAATGAGGCCAATCCAAATAAACCCAAACATGCAATTAGAATGGCCATTAAAGTTAAATACAATAAGAATTGGCCTGTTCTCCTTTCTTTGTCATAAAGTGAAAATAGTTCATCGTTTAAGAAATTGTACCTGAAGGTATTCTCTGGAAATATAATTTTCCATTTTCTTTCCAGTGATCCTAGCAGTTCCTGAACATTTCCAGGGTTAAACCTGACACTTAAGTAGCTGTAGCCCATATATGGCTTCATTGTAAAAATCAATGGTCTTACAGTTTCCTGCATAGGGGCAAAATTAAAATTGGCTACCTCACCAATTACCTCATGCTTTCCATCCCTTGAAATATTTTTTCCAATTGCATTTTCCCATCCCATCTCTTCAGTTAAAGCATGGTTTACCAGGTAATCATTTTGATCATTTCCAAACTCTTTACTAAAGGCCCTGCCTGACATCAATTTTAAATCATAGGTGTGGATAAAGTCAAAATCAATATCCAAAACATGAATCATCACAGGATTTTCGCGACCTTCTGGAATATAACCATTACTGGTTAGGCCTCTTCCCGGGTAATCCGAGGAGGCACCCACTGATATGACTTCAGGAATAGCTAGTAATTCCTGTTTTATCAACTCATAATTCTCACGTACTCTCTCACTTACTAATGGTAAAACAATAATCTCATCTTTTGGAAATCCTAAATCCTTTTGCGAAATATATTGCAATTGCTTATTCATAGCAATGGTGGATATAATCAATACAACTGAGATAAAGAACTGAAATACAACCAATATGTTTCTTAACCGTTGTTTTCCTGGTCCACTGCTTAATTTTCCCTGGATCACTGTCAATGGTTTGAAAGCAGAGAGATAGAAAGCAGGATAACCTCCGGAAATAAGTCCAACAAGAATGATTAAGACAGGGAAACCTATAATTATCATTAAATTAGAAGAATGAAATAGGATCAGCTTTTTACCAAGGAGAATATTTAACGGGGGAAGCAGTAACTCTATTAAGAAAATGGCCAAAGCAAAAGCAAGAAGACTCATAGAAACTGATTCATATAAGAATTGCCTTATGAGATTTGATCGCCTAGCTCCAAATGTTTTCCTGATTCCTATTTCAGGGGCACGTATAATTCCATGTGCGGTAGTTAAATTTATGAAGTTTATACTGGCCAGCAATAGTATAAATAGCGAAACAAAAGAAAAAATTATAATATCTGAAACAGAACCTTTGATATTGTTATCATCTACTGCTTGTGATTTAAGATAAATGCTTGAAAGAGGTTCAAATACAGGCTCCAGACGAGCCCCAAATTCTTCATACTTTTTGTTAATGTTTTCATACATAAAATCAGGCATTTTTGGATTTAAGCCTTCAATTTTGTTCGCCTGACTTAATTGAATGTATGTGGGATATTGCCAACCACCATTCCATCCCAGATAGAGCCTTGAATCCTCGTAAAGAGAAATAAAGGAAATCAGGCTATTAAACTGGATACTTGAGTTTGAAGGAGGTGTTTCACAAATACCTGTAACCAATAGAGCCTCATTATCATTTAAACTTACTACTTTATTAAAGGGATCTTCTTCTCCGAATAATTTATCAACCATTTCTTCAGTTAAAACAATTGAACGGGGAGAAGCTAAAGCAGTATTCAGATTTCCTTTTATTAGCCGGAAAGAAAACATTTGGAAGAATGAAGAATCTACATATCTAATATTATTATCGTATACACTCTTATCTTTGAAGATCAGATAACCATCCTGCTGATTCCGGATTCGCACAAAACGAACTACTTCAGGGAATGTGGATTCAAGAGATGGTCCAACTGCTGCTGTAATACCGGCAACAATTTCCTCCTGATCGTTCATAATGGATTGCATGGAAACGCGATATATATCCTCCTTGTTTTTGTGGAAATCATCGAAGCTTAGCTCATTATTTATGTATAGAAGCATCAAAACAGTACATGCAATCCCAATGGATAAACTAATAATACTTATTATGCTATTCAAGAGACTTCTTGTGAAATGCCTGTAGAATATTTTAAAGTACTCTTTAAACATGTTTATTTTAAATGTTGAATGGAGTATCTTCCTAAGCTAAGGTTAATGATTATTTTTTGTACTCTTTTAAAAGAATTTTCATGAGATTAAGTGCTGCAACTTTTCCTCTTTTCTGTATGACCTGTCTTTCTGTATTGTCACCTACTTCGTAGGTAATGGCCTCAGTTTTCAATTCATGAAGAAACCAGTTTTTTGAAAACTGCCCCTCTATACCAGATGGTTCCGGGTTAAAAGGGTTCTCAGGGAACTTCTTGTTTATACTTTTTAACCAGGTCATAGAGATGCCTTTTCCAGTTGGTAGTGTTTCTTCAGCTGGTAAATAAAAAATATCGGTTTGAGTAGAATGAAAATCAATACCATAACGAGAAATTGCATCGTATTTATTTAATTCTTCAAGTACAAACTTTCTGAAAGCTGCTGTTTCTGGTTGGTTGAAGTGTCTCCAATCACGGTTCAGGTCAATACCTCCGGCATTGTGTCTCCAATGACCATTATCCACGCCGTCAGGGTTCATCAGAGGGACAATAATTATTCCGAATTTTTTCCTGAATTTTTTGGCTTTACCTGAATTGCCACATACTGTCTCAACAAATGACATCATTTCCTTAAAACCGGTTAATTCCGGCGGGTGTTGCCTCGATAAAAGGATAAGCATATTTTTGCCTTTTGCCAAAGAGACAGTTAAGCTTGTAATGGGCCTTTTCTGGGTACTATATCCTATGATTTGTTTATTAACATAGGTCTTTTCTGATAGCTCATCAGTCCAAATATTAACTAACTGCGTCGTCATAAGTTCCTGGGCTGAAATCCACGTAGTATCTGTCCCAAGCTCTACTTTAAATAGAGACGCTGAATCACTTGGTTTTGTATATAGAGCTGAAAGTTCAATTTGAGCCCATGTCTTTCCATCCTTGCTCAACTTTGGATAATATCGGTGCTGACCATGCTTGTATTGAAGGTGAAAATACATGGTCTTCTTGTTGGTAGACCACACTTTAAAGCTGTACCAAGGACTCATATTTATTGGATAGTTTTCAGGCAGAATCAAACAGTTGAAAGTACTATCATTTAAAAGCTGGATAGAATTCAACCTCGCACCAGGAAACTTATTGCTAACCTGTATTCCCACTGAAGGGAAATCAAAAATCTTCTTTTCCTGATATTCTATGGGCTTTGTGTGGGTGTCAACCAGGTTGGACGAGTCCTTAATTTCAGGCCAGTCAATATTTACAACCTGACCATTTGCGAAAAATACTTGGAAAGTGAAAAAAATGAGAGATATACATACTTTTATTTTCATAATGTCGATTGATATTATTTAAATGATTAGCGGATAATAATTTGGTATTGAAGATAGAAATAAATGTTAAACCATGTAATGAGTTTTAACAGAAATCTGCCTAAATTTAACGATTTATTATAATTCAAAATTTTTAAAAAAATTAGATTCAAAGTACGTTCGATTTATGGATTTCAACTAAATTTGCTTTATAATTATCTGGTTAATTACAAAATGTAGAAAATAAATACCAAAGGATACCAACAAAAAATGAGTTATATATTTATAAACCAAAAATTTAAGAAGGATGCACAAATTTAGATTATTATTATTTTTTGGATTAATGTTACTTTCTACGGGAATTCTATTCGCCCAAAAAAAATCAGACGTAAAACCTATAGGGACATGGACATTTTCAGCACCCGATGCTCCCTATGAGTATAGCACTGGAGATCTTGTAATAACAAAGGAAGGCGATGAACTTATGGGTGAATTAGTTTTTAGCGAGTACTATAAGCTTAAGCTGCATGATCTGAAATTTGAAGATAACGTTCTCTCTTTTAAAGCATATATTGAAGGAGATGTGATTTATGCGAAAAATACAATCACAAAAGACGAAATGAAGGGAAAGGTCAGCTATTCTGAGGGTACCCTGGATTTCTCAGCCAAAAAGAAATAATAATATATTACTTGAATAGAAGAATATTGCCTATTTGTTTTGCAAACCATTAACTTAATGGCAATCTTGTTTTTTTGAAGTAGGAAGGATATTAGATACGGATTAACTTTTGTAAAAATCTGTCAAACATTGATCTGAACAAAAGAAAAATTCAGTATAAATTACTCCCTGACTTGAATGGATTTTATTGAAATTCAATTAACCTACTCTTAACGAAGTTTTAAAAATAATATTTATTGAGGGATGATAGCATTAGAATTATTTCAGAAAATAAAGCAAAAGAAGAGTTTCCTTTGCATTGGACTTGACTCGGATCCAAATAAGATTCCGTCACACCTTAAGACAGAAAATGATCCTGTGTTTGAGTTTAATAAGCAAATTATTGATGCAACTCATTCATATGCAGTGGCGTATAAGCCAAATATCGCATTTTATGAAAGCCAGGGAGTAAATGGATGGCTGTCTCTGCAAAAGACCCTGGATTACATCCGCAATGTTGACCAGGATTTGTTTGTAATAGCTGATGCAAAGCGAGGCGATATTGGAAATACCTCAAGGATGTATGCTAAGACCTTTTTTGAAACAATGGATTTTGATGCTGTAACTGTTGCTCCATATATGGGGAAGGATTCAGTGGGCCCATTCCTGGAGTATAAGAATAAGTGGGTAATTATGCTTGCACTTACTTCAAATCCGGGTGCTGATGATTTTCAGTTTCTACAGGATAGTTATTCAACTGACAGGCTATTTGAAAAGGTGTTGAAAAAGGGTGTTGAATGGGGTAGTATAGATGAAATGATGTTTGTGGCAGGAGCGACCAGGGCTGAAATGTTAACTGACTTGAGAAGAATTGTTCCACATCATTTTCTTTTGGTACCTGGTGTTGGTGCCCAGGGAGGCAGTTTACGGGAAGTTTCAAAGTATGGTATGAATACCCAATGCGGCTTGCTTGTTAATTCATCAAGAGGAATCATCTTTGCCGATAGTGGAAGTGACTTTGCTAAGGTGGCTGGAGAAAAAGCCGAAGAAATTCAAAAAGAGATGGCAGAGATTTTGCAGGAGAAGAACTTGCTATAAAATAAAATTGGGACTGCTTCCTAAGAAGCAACCCCAATCATATCAATTAGGTCAATCTTTTAAATTGGCGTTAAGACCACAGTGCCTCTGTCACCGTATGTGTTTTGCCATGTAAGATTAACTGTTCCATCACCATTTAATGTTCCTGTGATAGTAAAAGGGTCTCCATAATGGTCGGTATCTCCTCTGTCGCTAATATCAAATCCACATAAGTCTACCTGACCCGGTACAGGAATATCCCCATACAATATAGGGTAAAGACCAAATGACATATCGTCAATCTCATATAAACCTGGTCTTATCTCTGTGATAGTAATATCAGCAGCCAGGTCATCATAAGGTGCATCTGGTCCACCTGCTCCATCTCCAAAAAATCCGTTTGCAAGAGAATTATATTCGCCTGCCAACCCTGTGGACGAGCATGAGATTAATGTTACATCATAGGGTACTGCCGATGATTTTCTGTAGTCAATTGTACTTCCATGCCAATCAATTGGCTGCTGCCCATCATATAAAGTAACTGAAATTTCCAAATCGATTTCTTCCGTAACTTCGGCAACTGTAGTAAAGTGTACCAGAACCTGGCCTTGTGATTTTCCCATAACAGCGCTTAATGAGGCCTGATCAACTGCACCAGTTCCTGTACCATCCTCATCAACAGTGACACCCACTGAGTCAATTCCACCCGGGCAATCAATTACATGCAGGGTGAAATCAATCGTTTGGCCTGCCCCAATGAAGTTTCCATCATTGGGAGTAACAACCACATCACCTGCAGCGCTTAGTGTAAAATACGGTCCATCTAAAGCCCTTGGCGGATTAGCATCTTGATAATTGTCCACGCAAGAGGGCATAAGGGACATTACAATTGCAACTATTAATATGTATCTAGCTTTCTTCATATTACATTTTTTAATTTATTTTCATTCCTGATAACATTTTTAATCCAGTTTGGTAAGTTTTATAACTAAAGATTCATTAGCTGGCAATCCACAGTCTCCCAATGTATTTTCAAGAACATGAATAAAGATTTCACTGTCATCAGATTCATCATAGTATCCTGGAGGAGAATCCAATCCCCATATAAAACCAGCTGAACATGCAAGATGTGAATCAACAGCACCAACAAGAACATTTCCACATACTAAAAGAAAGTTAAATTCTCTCCCGTCAAATCCAAAATATGTGAATCCAACAAATTTCCGTTCAATGGGACTCTCTTGAGTAAGAGTAACTACTCCTGGTGCCCACCTGTAAGGAGTACCTTCCCATGGATCACCCGGCCCGCTAATCTGTTCCATATAATAATCTCCGGTTGCGAATCCATCTTGGATTGGGCAAGCCACATACGCTGTAAAACCAACACTAAAACTTGTTGTTCCGGCACTATTAATAATATTTGGTGTTACATTAACCGTTTCATATTCAGTTCCAGCCAATATGGTGTCAGGAAAAACCATTCCATTGGTAAGGGTAGTAACGTTAAAGAAATCAAATCGATCCCCTCCACCCATATCATTCGTACCATTAGGTAATCCAAAAACCTGGGCTAGAAATTGAGAAGTAAATTCCTCATCATAAATGGATAAGTTATTAGCATCAAAATCACCCTGTGTGTACTCCCTTATGACTCTGCGTTCGTAAGTAGTGTCATTTTGAAAATTATAGTAACTGGCGCTAAGAACAACTGATTCAACATTATTGTTTTCAGTAAAAATACCGTACACGATTTTTGCATTTTCAATATCTGAGGCATCCAAAGATCCATAATCCGGATCCACCTGTATTCGCATTACAGCTGCATCTTCAAATTCCGGAAATCTTATACTATCCTGATCTTCACATGATTGAACGGTCATCAATAGCCCAATTATTAGAATTATATATTTTAAATTTTTCATAATTTATTTATTTAATGTTTCTAATTTGCATCCCAGAACACCTTGAATGTTGTGATGTTCTTTTGATTAGGAGCGTTTTGGTTAACTGAAAGATCATCGGATTTCCATGGATAGGATACAGGATAATCTCTTGTCTGCACTGTAACGTCTAAATTATCAGTATTACCATTGTGTAATAGAGGGTATCCTGTTCGTCTGTAATCCGTATATGAATCAAATGCTGAACCATAGTTAGCGATCCACTTCTGGGTCATAATATGACGAAGTTTCCCGTCATCATCTGAAGCATCGTATAAATCCATTACATCAGTAATGTAATCATCAATGTCTGATTGGTCTATTAGTGGAGCTCCGGCTGCAGATGCAACTTCATTTACTTTATCGAACGATGCCTGTATTGCATCTTCTAGCAATAGAGCCGGATCCTGTCCTGTTATACCTTCCAATGCCAATTCTGCCTGAATATATAACCTTGAAAAGTAGGTTAACATCCTTTGTGGAGTATCTCCGGCACCATTAAAACTGGCTATTCCACCATTCCCATCGTCGTATCGTCCACCCAATGGATATAAACCGGCCACTGTTTGTGAGGAAGCCTGATCAAAGCCCTCATTTGGATCTATATTGTATGAAAACATATATACAGATACAAAATCACCATTTCGATATGCTACAGGATTTTCTGCATCCTGACCTGGTGTGAGCTGGTTATAAAAGTAGTAAGGAACCCTTGGATCAACAATTCCCATGTATGGATTTCCTTCAACAGGGAAGAAAGAATTTTGACCCATTAATATTTCATAGAAATACGGGTTGATATAGAAATAGGATCCACCAGGAGTGTACTCCTGCTGGTAACCTGGATTTCTGTTCATTGGTGCCACTGTAGCTCCATACTGAAACTCAAAATCATCCTCAGGGCCAATTAATTCACTTTCGTCAGCTAATAATGCAGTAACTTCTGCAGAGACATCCTCAACAAGTCTTATTTGATTGTACATCTTCAATTTTAAGGTTTTGGCAAATTTTCTCCATTTATCCAAATCTCCTTGATAAATGATGTCATCTGTGCCTGGTGATAAGAATGATTCTTTGTCCAGGTTAGTAAGCCCATCATCAATCATCTGAAATAACTGCGGATAAATACTCTGACCATTATCATAAAGTGGTGCTCGTAATTCCGCCCCCTGATTGGCTTCCGTAAATGGAACATCTCCCCAAACATCAACCAGAAGACTGAACGTGTAAGCTTTCATGATCTGAGAAATTCCGACGTAGTGCCAGTCTTCATTGCCCTCATTTGCTGTTCCCAGGTCAACAATTTGTCGAATACCTGTTAACAATCTTGAGTACATAATATTCCATGGTGTCACTACTTCAAAATCAGTTCCCTGTAGGTCGTAAAACTGAGCCGTATTACCTCTTTGAAACATATGATGAACAGTAGCTGAAGTATAACCTGATAGCCCTCCAACTGAGCTTCCCAAAGAACCAGCAAGGTCAATCTCTACAGTTGTAAGCAATTGACTTACTGGTACTGAAGTTGGATTGTTTGGATCCTCATTTATATCCAGCCATTTCTCGCAACTGCTCAGAATTACAAGCATCGAAGCCAGGGCGATTGAAACTATATATTTTATTCTTATATTTTTCATAATTCTGTTTTTTAAAAGGTTAAACTAAGATTTAATGTAAACCTTCTTGTCGATGGCGTAGTGCTGTATTCTATACCCTGGATGTTTGATGCACCGTACTGGTTGATCTCTGGATCATAGTTGGTTGATTCAGGGAAATTTGGAGCCCTGAACCACAAATTTCTCCCTGTAATAGAAAGAGCGATTCTTCCAAACGGTGATTTCTCTATTATTGATTGAGGAAATTCATATCCCAGTGTGATTTCCCTTAAACGATAAACCGTAGCATCATAAACATTCCATTCATTGGCTGAATTTATAGCAAAGGTTTCACCGAAAAAGAGAGAGTTTGTTTCTACCATGGTAGTGTTAACAATTTTATTCCCTTCACCATCGCGAATGGGTTCATAAGTATTTGGGTCACCATAAACCCCGGGTATTATTTTCATCATTTCTCTGTCTTCGGTAAACTTGAGTACACCTCGGCCCAACAGTGATAGTATAGTGTTGGAGTAGAGATCACCGCCTTGCCTCCAATCAAAAACAGCGGTTAACCGGAAACCTTTATACTGAAAAGTATTTGTAACCCCAACAATAAAGTCTGGGTTTGGATTCCCAATAATAGCCTCATTTGGATCTCTTATCAACTGACCATTAGATGGATCAATTAACAAATTACCATCCTGGTCTCTTGCGTCCACAGATCCTTTTAGCAATCCGTATTCCTGACCGGGTCTTAAAATGGCGGAAGCCATACCTGAAAAGTACGTTGGTGATCCACCTACGTTACCCTGCAGAATGGTGATTTCTTCAACCCCGTCCGCTAATTCCAGTACAACATTTTTATTGTGTGTAAAAGTTCCAAAAATATCCCAACGGAAACCTGAAGTATTATCGAATGGGGTTAGCTGAAGTCCAATTTCAACTCCTTTATTCTGCATTTTGCCAAAATTTGTAAGTAATTGGCTAAATCCTGTACTTACCGGAAGTGAAACAGGTGCAATCTGATCTTTTGCAATTCTATCGTAATAGGTGAAATTTATACCAATCCTACTGTTAAACATATACAGATCCAATCCAAGCTCCAATTCTTCCGTTCTTTCTGGCTTTAAGTTGGGATCCCTTTCTGTGAACTCCAATGATGCACCTGGAGAAGTTTGCCCTCCGGTAGGTGTAAATGGTAGCTCTGCAGTTGGATTTGGTGTAGTAGGGTAGGTGTAATTAATATAATAAACAGGACTTATTTGATAAGGCTGTGTATCGTTACCTACCTGTGACCAGGCTGCTCTAAGTTTCAATGAACTCAGTATATAGGATTCAATATTCAAGGCATCATTGAGCATTACTGAACCGGTAATAGCCGGATAGAAATAACTGTTATTTGCTTTTGGTAAGGTTGATGACCAATCGTTTCTTCCAGTAATACCCAGATAAGCCCAGCCCCTGAATCCCAGGCTAATATCTCCAAATAGAGCCCATATTCTTTTTTGTTCGAATCCACCTCCAAAAGGGACCACTGCATTGGTATTGTTTAGATCATCAATGTCGAAAACAACATATCCTGTTCCTTGAACTGCCTGAGAAGCCCGAGTCCTTTGATTTATATTATGCCCTACTACAACGCGCAAATTCCAATCCTCTCCAAAGTACTTGTTAAAGGTTAGCATCAGATTTGATTCAAGCTGGTTCCAGGAAATATCATAGGTAGTAACCCTTCCCAGCCCTTGCGCACCGGTTGATCCTGGACGAATGAAATCCTTCTGGCTTTCAGTATAGGAATCTACTCCAATTTTATAGCTTAGATCAAGCCATTCAGTTATATTAAAACCAAAATTCAGATTGGCATTTATTCTTTTGGTCAGAGATTCAAATCCTGCATTTTCATAAGACCACAATGGGTTATCTGCTTGTCCGCGTCCAACCATAAATTCACTTCCCAAATCAACGGGATTCTGAAAAGGTTGACCTTGAACATCCCAGTTCCTTCCCAGATAAAGTGCCCGTGCAAAAGCAGATTGGTTATTTGAACCAACACTACCAACACCACTCTGAACTGCTTCCTGGGAGCTTTGTGTGTAGGCAACCACACCTCCGACTCTTATTCCATTCTCAAGTTGGGACTGTCCACCCACGCTAACATTGGTTCTTGTATAGTTAGTAGTGGGCACATAGCCATCGTGAATCAAATGAGAAGCAGTAAGAGATAATGCTGATTTCTCGGTTCCACCATTTATTGTGATAGAGTTGTCGATAATAACACCATTTTCAAAAAGGTTCTCAACATTATCTGGATAGGCTCGGTAAGGTACCTGAGTTCCCCAATAACTTTCCATCCCAGGCCTTCCATCATACCAGTGTGCAATTGAATCGGTATTTGCATAGGGACGTGTTCCTATAAATGGAGCACCCCAGGAACCATTCGCCTGCTGGTAATTAAAGTTTGTTCCTGTACCATATGTGTTCTGGTATTCTGGGAGATTTGAGATCTGTTCAATTCCAAATGAACCATTATAGGTAACTTCCAAACCTTTTTTCTTTGAACTTGCATTACCAGATTTTGTAGTTATAAGTACTACTCCATTAGCAGCTCTGGAACCATAAAGAACTGCTGCAGCACCACCCTTTAGTACAGTTATGGTTTCAATACTATTTGGGTCAAGATCACCAATCCTGCTTCCCGTTGCCGAGCCATTAGCCGATCCTGAGAACATAGAGTTGGTTGTATTGTCATAGGGAATACCATCAACAACAAACAAAGGTTGATTGTTTCCCATTAATGATGAATTACCTCTGATAGTAATACGAGTAGAACTTCCGGGTGCCCCACTGGCACCTGAAATATTTACTCCAGGTATTTTCCCTTGGAGGGCTCTGAGTGCGTCAGGCTCAGCGACTTGCTGGATCTGATCTCCACCCACTTCTTCAACAGAATACCCTAGAGCTTTTTTCTCGCGGCGGATACCAGCAGCAGTAATGATTACCTCCGATAGTTCAGTTACCTCGGTTTGCAATATTATGTCAATGACAGAGCGGCCATTTACATTTGCATCCTGGGTAATCATCCCCACAAAGCTGAAAACCAGCACCTGAGTATCAATTGGTACTGCGATCTGGTATTTTCCATTAATATCACTAACAGTACCAATCGAAGTGTTTCCTTTTATTACAACCGATACTCCTGGAAGTGTACTTCCATCATCGGCACTGGTAATGGTACCTGAAATATTAATGGTTTGAGCATTCACCAGAACGAATCCAGTGAAAACAAAAATTCCCAAAAAAGTCAAAATTTTTTTCATAGGCTAATTTATTAGGTTATAAATTGTTTGTTATAAAATCAATAATATCATGCGATACTATTCTGATTGTTTCTCTGGTATATGCAGGTGTCATATAAAAGCTAAATATGGCAGCTACGCAATTGAAACTTCCTAATAAATATTGATTCCAGAAGAGTTTTGAGGAAAGAAAATAGAATTAATAGAAATGGAACTTAATTCTAAAATTGGCAGTTTTTCGTTTTTATTGTACTTTTACCTCTTAATCTTCTTTAATCCACCCGGAATGAGGAAGTTTTAATTTGACAATCCTTGGTATTACCAGTACCAGGGATTGTTTTTTTATTTCATAGTTTCTAATTTTTAGTAAAAAAAGTGCTTTTATTATTCCAATAATAATATTCAACTCATAAAACGTGCCATTTGGTACAAGAGTCGAAATATCAAGTTGTTATATGCTTCCTTACGTGTTTTAACCATAGGATGAACTGTTCGGAATTGAAACAAAAGCTGTACGAAAATGGGAAATGCGGCTGAAAATGTTTAAGAAAAAATTGAGTCATAAAAATTTAATTGTTTTAAAAAAATAAGGATATCCTTTGAAGATATCCTTATCTAAAAATTCGATTCATGACTAAAAGATCTTTTTGTTTTATAGCTTTTTTATGGCTTTAATTACAAGCAAAGGCTTCTTCATAATTGGTTACAAGTTTTGGATAATAGCATGCTATTAATCCAAGACAATCCTTATCACCGCTTTTAGCCCTGGTAATTACCTTTTGATGGTAATATTCAGTTTTGTCCAAGCCATCTACAGAAGTTTCAAGACCTGAATCTTTGTATTTCTTATCAAGTCTTTCTACACCGAAAGTTTTGCTGTCACACGTATATTGCAAAGAAAGGTCATCGCCAACTACGATATAATTTTTGGATCCTTTTTTTGCATCTTCGTCAATAGCTACTCTCACTTTTTTAGATGAATTCTCATAGGAGATAATAAAAGTTTCAAGGTCAACACCATCAACATTAATTATGTCTGAAGATTTTTCAATAGTGTATTTACCCAGGGCAGTGTGTGTCTGACCCTTCATTACAAAAGAATCTGCAATTGCTGCAAAGCTAAATGCGGCAATCAGAACAATTAAACTAATCATTTTTTTCATGGCTGCTAATTTTAATTAATAATTAAACTGTGTATTTAGTGAATTTTGGTTAATTCAATATTTATATTGATATCCTGAAAGGTATATTTCCCAACTAATATTTGGATATTTCGAAAAACTTACACAATTTTGATGTAAGTTATGCATAATTGAAGTGTTCTCGTGGCTGCTAAGACTTCTGCTATGCTGTGTATCAGTATTATGCATAACTTCTTCTTTTAAAGCTATTACATAATAAGTTTCCCTGTTGTCGTTCAACAACAAATAGTTTAAATACTCTACAATTTTATTTATAAATCTTATCATAATATATTCAGGCAAATCTGATGTAATTAATTCACATATTATGCCAAATCTTGTAAGTGTCATATAAATAGATGATTAGACTGTATATTGATTTCCGACAAGGTCGGTTTTTTGTTCGGAATTGATACAAGGAATGTCCGAAATTGGGCAATTATACATTTACTAAAAGTCTAATAAATCATATTGTAGATTTTGTGCCACAGACCATATTTTTATTATCTTTTCAGCCTGAAATAAAGTAATCATATATACTCAATGATGAATGAAGATTTCTTACACTTTTTGTGGAAAAAACAATTGCTTGGTACAGATTTATTACTTGGAACTCAAAAGGAAAAAATTAGGATTCTTGATCCTGGGGAAATGAACAATGATGCAGGACCTGATTTTTTTAATTCAAAAATTAAAATCGATGGTATTTTATGGGCAGGGAATGTTGAAATTCATATAAAGTCATCTGATTGGATCAGGCACAGGCACAAATCTGATCCGGTTTATAATAGTGTGATTCTTCATGTTGTTCTTGAGGATGATAAACCAATAGCCAGAAATGATGGTCAGCTGATTCCTACCTTGGTTGTGCAGCCAAATCAAAAATACTTTAATAAATATATTGAAATTATCAAAAGTAGATTATGGATTCCTTGTGAGAAGGAATTGTTTAAAGTGGACCCTTTCAGGATAAAACATTGGCTTGGAAAAGTATTGGTTGAGCGCCTTGAAGATAAAACAGAGGATTTTAATACCATCCTTAAGCAAAATAAGAATAATTGGGAGGAGAGTTTTTACCAGGGAATGGCTAAAAGTTTTGGCTTCAAAGTAAACAACCTCCAGTTTGAAAGACTTTCCCGATCACTTCCACTTAAATACCTTCTGCAGAACAAAGAAAGTCTATTTCGTATAGAAGCATTGTTTTTTGGGCAGTCTGGATTAATTGAAGGAAATATTTTTGGTGATGAATATTTTCAAAGTTTAGGTAGAGAGCACGATTTTCTTAAACAAAAGTATAAACTAAAACCAATCGAGGGGCATCTATGGAAATTCATGAGAATGCGACCAATGAATTTTCCAACTATTAGAATAGCACAGTTTGCTGCAATGATATATTCCTCTGAAAATCTGTTTTCCAAAGTTATTGCTTCTGAAACGATTGAAGAGATGACGTCGATTTTCAAATTCGAAGTCTCACCTTATTGGAATAACCATTACCAATTTAACAAGGTGTCCGTATCAAAGTCAAAGAAAATTGGACTGATTTCTCAATATTCAATTATTATTAATACAATTATTCCATTTCTTTTTATTTATGGCAAAATGAAAGGGAAAGAAAATATAATAAACAGAGCAATTGATTTTCTGGATAAAATCCCAGGAGAAAAGAATCATATTATACGGGAATGGAATAGGATTGGCGTGGAATCAAATAGCGCTTTTTATTCCCAATCCCTAATTCAGCTAAAAAATTCCTACTGCAAGAATAAAAGATGTTTGGATTGTGAGATAGGAAATCAAATTATTATATTTAACAAATCATGAGAGATCGGCAATTTAGGCATATAATTATTGGATTTCTGATGTTGGGTACGGCTGTATTTTTGGGAATCCTTGGGTTTATGATATTTGAGGATTTTACATTTACAGAAGCCTTTTTCATGACGATTATTACTATTTCAACTGTTGGTTATGAAGAAGTCCATCCATTGGATAATACAGGAATGTTATTTACATCAATTCTTATAATATTCAGTTTTGGGATATTCTTATATGTAGTAACATCTTTTACCAGGTTTCTTGTAGAAGGGGTATTTAGAAATTATTTTAAAGACAACAAAGTGAAAAAGAGAATTCGAAAATTATCGGGACATGTAATAGTTTGTGGATACGGAAGGAATGGAAGACAGGGAGTAATAGAATTAATGGACCACAAAAAGAAATTTATTATTATTGAGAACAATCAAAAGATTTTGGATAAGATAAGGGAGGAAACGGATTATCTATATATAGAAGGGGATGTAACTCACGAGGATGTTCTTGAAGCTGCCCAAATAAAAAATGCATATGCATTGATTACCACCCTGCCAAATGATGCTGACAATTTATTTGTTGTGCTTACAGCCCGCCAAATGAATCTTACTTTGAAAATAATTAGTAGAGCTTCTGAAGACAGATCGGATAAAAAACTAAAACGTGCAGGAGCCAATAATGTAATTATGCCGGATAAAATAGGAGGGCAACGAATGGCAAAGCTTATCATTCAGCCCGATGTGGTTGAGTTCCTGGAGTATATAATGCTGCAGGGAAGCGATGATGTTAAACTTGAAGAATTATCGTGTGAAAACATGGCTAATTGCTTTGCGAATAAAACGATTAAAGAACTGGGAATCCGAAATATTACCGGTGCTAATATTGTTGGCATGAAGAAGAAGTTGGATTATATTTTTAATCCATCCCCTGACGTGATATTGTCTCCTGAGGATAAACTGTTCGTTCTGGGTGATCCATTACAAATAGAAAAACTTAAAGGCTTATTAGTAGTCGGAAGTTCAGATTCAGAATCAGGCTAGAAGTTCTGTTTATTAAATTATTAAGGGCAGTATACATTCTAAGCTCATTTTAGAATAGTAGGTTTTGTTTTAACTTTTTAGTTTTGGGAATAGAAAAAAAGTTCTTTCCCAGAAAAAAACTATTCATATGTTGAAAAATTTAAAAAAAGACTTATCTTTGCAGCTCTTTAAAAATCAGGGAAGTTTATAATATATTTTATCATAGTTATGTATTTAACGGGAGAAAAGAAAGAAGAAATTTTTAAGAAGCATGGAAAATCAGCATCCAATACTGGAATAGCTGAAAGTCAAATAGCTTTGTTTACATACAGAATAGCCCATTTGACCGGTCATCTTAAAGGAAATAAAAAGGATTTTAGCACTCAGCGGGCCTTACTTAAACTGGTTGGAAAAAGAAGAAGCCTTCTTGATTATCTTAAAAAGAGGGATATTGAAAGATATCGTGCCATAATAAAGGCATTAAAATTACGGAGATAAGCAGATAAGGCAATTCACTAATTGCCTTTTTTTGTAAATTGAGGTTCCGTAAATTGAAAAAAATTAATGAAATAATAAAAATGTACAAAGTAATTGAAAAAACGATTGATTTAGGTGATGGTAGAAGCATAACCATTGAAACCGGAAAATTGGCCAAACAGGCTGATGGTTCCGTAGTAGTAAAAATGGGGAAAACTATTCTCTTGGCAGCAGTAGTGTCGGCAAAGGAAGCAAAAGAGAATGTTGATTTTATGCCATTATCTGTAGATTATAAAGAAAAGTATGCATCACTGGGTCGCTTCCCTGGAGGTTTTTTGAAAAGAGAAGCTAGGCCATCTGACTACGAAGTTTTAATATCACGATTGGTTGACAGAGCTCTACGTCCTTTATTTCCAGAGGATTACCATGCCGATACCTTTATGAATATCAGCCTTATATCGGCTGATAAAGAAATTATGCCCGATGCTTTAGCAGGGCTAGCTGCATCAGCAGCACTTGCTGTTTCCGATATACCATTTAATGGTCCAATATCAGAAGCTAGGGTAGCCAGGGTTGCGGGGAAATTGAAAATTAATCCCACTGTTTCAGAATTAGAAGAAGCTGATTTGGAAATTATGGTGGGAGCCACTATAGATAATATACTTATGGTGGAAGGAGAAATGAAAGAAGTATCTGAGGCTGATATGTTGGAAGCTATAAAATTTGCTCATGAAGCTATTAAAAAGCAGTGTCAGGTTCAAATTGACTTAGCAAATGAAGTAAATCCAGGGAGAAGAGAGTATTGTCATGAAAACAATGATGAAGAGCTGAGAGAGAAGGTTCGGAAGGAAACTTATGATAAAGTTTATGCGGTTGCAATGAAGCAAAATCCTTCCAAACATGAAAGATCTGCTGATTTTGCAGCTATCAAGGAGGAGTTTCTATCACAGTATACTGAGGAAGAAGAAGTGGATAAAGGCCTGGTTGGAAGATATTATCATGATATTGAGAAGGAAGCCATTAGAAACATGGTATTGAATGAGCGGAAAAGGTTGGACGGTAGAAATACAGACGAGATCAGACCTATTTGGTGTGAAGTAGACTATTTGCCGGCACCACATGGCTCAGCAGTCTTTACCAGAGGGGAAACACAATCTTTAACTACAGTTACATTGGGTACAAAACTCGATGAAAAGAAGATTGATGATGTGTTGTCTCAGCGATCAGAAAAATTTGTACTTCATTATAATTTCCCATCTTTTTCAACAGGTGATGCTCGTCCGTACAGAGGGGTAAGCCGAAGAGAAGTTGGTCATGGAAATCTGGCGCACAGAGCATTAAAAAAGATGATTCCTCAAGGTACTGAAAATCCCTACGCAATAAGGGTTGTATCTGATATACTTGAATCAAACGGATCATCTTCAATGGCAACTGTATGTGCCGCTTCATTGGCTCTAATGGATACAGGAATCCAGATTAAGGAACCAGTTTCTGGTATTGCGATGGGCCTTATTGCTGATACAAAAGCCGACAAGTACGCTGTTTTATCAGATATCCTTGGAGATGAAGATCATCTTGGAGATATGGATTTCAAAGTAACAGGGACAAAGAATGGTATTACTGCTACCCAGATGGATATTAAAGTGGACGGCCTTTCATATGATGTTTTGGCAGAAGCTCTGGAGCAAGCAAAACAAGGTAGGTTACATATTTTAAATAAAATGCTGGAAACTATTTCAGAACCCAGACCAGATCTTAAACCACATGCTCCAAGAATTGTACAGATTACCATCCCTAAAGATCTTATAGGTGCTTTAATTGGTCCAGGAGGAAAAGTTATTCAGGAAATACAAAAAGATACAGGAACTACCATTGTTGTTGAAGAGGTTGGTAACCTTGGTATTGTTGATGTTTTTGCTGATGATAAAGATGCAATTGATATGGCGCTTCAGAAAATCAACCTTATTGTTGCAGTTCCGGAAGTAGGTGAAGTTTATAAGGGGAAAGTAAAATCAATTACGCCATTTGGAGCTTTTATTGAAATATTGCCCGGTAAGGAAGGACTACTTCATATATCTGAAATTGAATGGAGAAGATTGCAATCAGTTGACGAAGTTCTTAAAGAGGGACAGGACGTTGAAGTCAAATTGATCGGACTTGATGAAAAAACCAATAAGATGAGGTTATCCCGCAAAGTATTGTTGCCACGACCCGATAAGAATAATGATAAATAGTTAATATCATATCTTAAAATAATTTTGAAAGGCCAATTGTTTGGCCTTTTTTTGTATTTGAAATTGTAAAGATTAAACATTCTTTCACTTACAATATTTAATATTATTGTATTAAGAATTGAATATCTTGTACTTTTTAATTTATCACTTTTATTGAATAATTAATTTATCGGATGGTTAATGGAAATGACTGAATGGCTCACCGAAATTGAAAGTGTTTTCCAGAGTGAAAAATTCACTGGATTTCAGCTAAGATCATATCGCCCTGATCGATTTATTAAAATGGCAGCCCGATTGGAAGAGTATGAATCCAGTTGCAATACATGCAAAAAATTTAAAAATGAAGCAGAAGAGGTGTTGACAAAACTCAGAGAGGAAGAGCAATTATCAGATTCAACATTTCAGATCTATATCCATCTATTTCGAAGACTAACCGATCATCTGAAATCAAAGCATCATCTTGTATATCCACAATATTACTCATCTATTTTTACTTTTGGGGGCATGGCTGCCGGTCTGTTTATTGGTTTTTTGTTTTGGTTTGTGCTTTTCCCCTCAGAAGATTTTTTCCTGGACCCTAAAATGGGATTAATGCTTATCGGTTTTATTGGATTGTTTTTAGGACGTATTATTGGAAACCGAAAAGATAAGATTATAAGAGAAGCAAATAAGAGGCTTTACTAATTATTAACTAACAACTCGAATATTATGAAACGAATCTTGGTTTTTTTAATAACTATCATAACTGTTCAATTCTGGGGATGCCAACAAGCTGGTTTTGAATACCCGGTAACTAAAAAAGTTGATCATGTTGACACGTATTTTAATACAGAAGTGCCTGATCCCTATCGTTGGCTTGAAGATGATAATTCGGAAGAAACTGAAGCATGGGTTACAGCTCAAAATGATTTAACTTTCAAATATTTAGAAGGAATCCCATACAGGGATAAAATAAAAGACCGCCTGACTGAAATCTGGAATTATGAAAAAGTATCCAGCCCCTGGAAAGAAGGAGGATATTATTTTATTTCGAAAAATGACGGATTGCAGAACCAGAGTGTATTTTATAAATTGAAAAATTTGGAGGATGAACCCGAACTATTCCTTGATCCAAATAAATTGTCAGAAGATGGAACGGTAGCTTTGAATGCTTTTACCGTGTCAAAAGATGGAAAATATCTTGGTTATGGTATTTCACGAGCCGGTTCAGATTGGCGCGAGTTATTTGTGAAGAATATTGAAACAGGTGAAGAATTGCCAGATCACATTATGTGGGCAAAATTTTCAGGAATCTCCTGGTACAAGGATGGATTTTTCTATACCCGTTATCCTGAACCAGAAGATGGAGATGTATTAAAGGCCGAGAATAAAAATAATATGGTGTATTACCATAAAGCAGGAACTTCGCAGGAATCAGATCAACTTATCTATAAAGATGCTGAGCATCCTGATTGGAGTTATGGAATAAGTATAACAGAGGATGCAAAGTACATATTCTTATATAAAACTGAATCAACTAGTGGTAATGCATTGTATTTTAAAAGCCTTAATGACCTGGATGGCGATTGGATAGAATTATCTGGAAATTTTGAAAATAATTTTTCAGCTATTGATCATATAGATGGCAAGTTAATTGTATTAACTGATTTTAATGCACCTAAATATAAGGTTATTTCAATTGATCCAAAGAATCCCGACCCTTCAAATTGGAAAGATCTCATCCCTGAGAAAAATGAAGTTTTAGAAAGCATTACCTACGGTGGAGGTAAAATAATTGCGAAATATCTCAAAGATGCACGAAGCAAAGTGGAAGTGTACGAGCAGGACGGAAGATATCTTCAAGATATTGAATTACCAACAATTGGGACGGTGGGTGGTATTCAGGCAGAAATGGATGAGAATACAGCCTTTTTCTCATTTTCATCATACAATTACCCGGGTGTTGTTCTGAAATATGACATTAGCAAAAATGAAACCAGCACATATTGGGAGCCATCACTTGATTTTGATGGATCAAAATATGAAACAAAACAGGTTTTTTATTCAAGTAAAGATGGTACAAAAATACCTATGTTTATTGTTCATAAGAAGGGGCTGGAATTAAATGGAGAAAATCCTACCTGGCTATATGGTTATGGTGGGTTTAATATTAGTATTTCACCAGGATTCAATGTAAGCAGGTTGATCTGGTTGGAAAATGGAGGAGTATATGCGGTTGCCAATATAAGAGGAGGAGGGGAATATGGTGAGGAATGGCACCAGGCAGGCACAAAACTGAACAAGCAGAATGTTTTTGATGACTTTATATATGCCGGTAAGTATCTGTTCGATAATGGCTTTACCTCTCCAACTAAGCTCTGTGTTCAGGGTAGGCTCAAATGGAGGCTTGCTTATTGGTGCAGTTATAAATCAACAACCAGAAATGTTTAGAGTAGCTTTCCCTGCAGTAGGAGTTATGGATATGCTTCGTTATCAGGAGTTTACGATTGGTCGTTATTGGGCTGTTGATTATGGAACGAGTGCTGACAGTGAAGAAATGTTTGAATACCTGCAAGGATACTCTCCGCTGCACAATATAGAAAGCGGACTTAATTATCCTTCGGTTCTGGTAACTACAGCTGACCACGATGACCGTGTGGTACCAGCCCATTCATTTAAATACATTGCCACTTTACAAGAGAAATATAAAGGTAAAAATCCTGTAATGATAAGAATTGAGACAAAAGCAGGTCATGGTGGAGGAAAACCAACGTCAAAACGGATTGAAGAGGCAGCAGATTTATATTCATTTGCTTTTTATAATATTGGTGTTACTCCGTATTACTAATAAAAAGCAATTGATAAATAAACATTGTAAGAATTAGTGGGTTGAAATTAAGTTGATTAATTGAATTTTAGTGAGTTCTAAGATAGTGAATTATAAATATATTGTAATAGAAGGCAATATCGGAGCTGGTAAGACCTCACTTGCAAAAAAAATAGCAGATGACTTCAATGCAAAACTGGTTCTCGAGCAGTTTGCTGACAACCCTTTTTTGCCTAAATTTTATAAAGAACCCGACCGCTATTCATTTCAACTCGAACTTTCATTTCTGGCTGACAGATATAAGCAATTGAAGAAGGAAATGGTAAATCCTGAACTGTTTTATTCTTTTATTGTGGCCGATTATTACTTCATGAAATCGTTAATATTTGCCGGATCAACCTTAAAAGATGATGAGTATAATCTTTATAGACAGCTGTTTATGATAATTTATGAATCATTGCCCAAACCTGATCTTTACATTTATTTACATGTGAATGTAGAGAAGTTATTAAGTAATATTGAAAAAAGGGGTAGGAGCTACGAACAGGAGATACAAGCAAGCTACCTGGAGGGCATTCAGAGTGGGTACTTTGAGTTTTTTCGACAGAATCCCAATACACCTTATCTTGTTCTGGATGTAAATCAAATTGATTTTGTTGCCAACGATCAGGATTATGAGAAAATAAAAGTTGCAATATTCGACAATAATCACCGTTCTGGGATAAATAGAATTATACTTGATTAGAGTTGTTTTTTTAATATGATATTTTTTTTATTTTGAAAATTGATTAGCTTTGTAGCAAATCTAATTAAGAATCAAAAAAGCTAGTTTTAACACATAACCAATTAATTATGAAAAAGTCTAAATTTTTAGCACTAATTGTTCTCGCTGTTTTTGCCCTAAGTAGTTGCAACAGCCTTGAAAAAATGAAAAAAAACCATGCAGATGTAGCTTATAAGGTTGTTCCAGAGGTACTCGAAGAACAAGGTGGTGAAGTTGCAATATCTGTAACTGGTACTTTCCCAGAGAAGTATTTGAACAAAAAAGCAGTTGTTGAAATTACTCCTGTTCTGGTATATGAAGGCGGTGAAACTGCCTATGACCCTGTTGTTGTGCAAGGTGAAAAGGTTCAGGATAATAATAAAGTAATCTCATATGAGGGCGGAGGCTTTAGTTATGCTGATAAAGTTGACTTTGTAACTCCCATGAGAGTTTCAGACCTGGTTCTTCGTGTGAAAGCATCAATAGGCGATAAGAAAGAAGCTTACTTTGATGACATGAAAATTGCTGATGGTGTAATTGCCACTTCAACTTATGTTTCGAAGCAGGGTGAACCTATTTTAATGCCTGATAAATTTCAGAGAATAATTGCTGATGCCAAAATGGCTGATATTATGTACCTGATCAATCGTTCAGATATTCGTAGCTCACAATTGAAGGCAAAAGATGTTAAAGCCATCAATGATTTTCTTAAAGAAGTTAAGGCTGCAGAAAACCTTGAATTTGTTGGTACTGAAATTTCATCATATGCTTCACCAGATGGAGAAATTGATTTCAATGAGAAGCTTTCAGAAAAACGTGGAGTAACCTCCAAGAAATATTTTGAAAGAGAATTAAACCGGGCGAAAGTTGAAGAGGCTAAAAAAGAAGGCTTCCTAAGTACAAAAGTGACTGCTGAAGACTGGGAAGGATTCCAGAAGTTAATGGCAGAATCAGATATACAAGATAAAGATCTCATTTTACGTGTTCTTTCAATGTATTCAGATCCTGTTGTAAGGGAAAGAGAAATTAAAAACATTTCAGCCGCTTATGAGCAGGTAGCTAAAGACGTGCTTCCTCAATTAAGAAGATCTAAAATTCAAGTAAACATTAATAAGATTGGTTTTTCAGATGAGGAGATCATGAAATACATAAAATCAAAACCTGATACTTTAGGTCTTGAGGAAATTCTTTATGCTGGAACATTATTTGAAGATCCTATAACTAAAGCTGAAATTTATGTTTATGCTCTTGAAAGATATCCAAAGTGTGTCAGAGCTGCCAATAATATTGGTTACGTTGCAATGGAGGTAGGTGATTATGAGGATGCCAATCTCGCTTTTGAGAAAGCACAATCATTATATGACAATGATGCAGTTAAGAATAACCTCGGTTGGACCAGCATGATGCTTGAAGATTATGATAAAGCAAAAGATTATTTCACATCCGTATCAAATCCTGGAAAAGAAACCAATGATGGTTTGGGAGTTCTAGCTGTAATGGATGGAGATTACCAGGCAGCTGCTAACTATTTCGGAAACGCTCCATCATTTAATGCAGCACTCACTAAAGTTCTGAATAAAGATTATCAAGGTGCAAAAACAATGCTTGATGGGATAGGTGAAACAAATGTTCCTTGCAAGGTAGCTTACCTTAAAGGTATTGTAGGTTCATATTTAGATGATGAAGCTTACATGTGGAATGGCCTTACTAAAGCCGTTGAGATTAATCCTGGACTTAAAGAGGTATTGGCAACTGATATGGTATTTGCAAAATATTTCGAAGACGATAAATTTAAAGCAATCGTTCAATAAGGAGTTATTGTAATAGATATTTAATAGGCGTCAGACATGGTCGCCTATTTTTTTTGTCTAATTTTACAGTAATAATCCCATAAGACTATACCGGTACTTACCGATATGTTAAAGGAATGTTTTGTGCCAAGCTGTGGAATCTCAATTGAATTATCGCTAATATCAATAATTTCCTGAGCTACTCCCTTTATTTCATGTCCAAAAACAAATGCAATTTTATCATTTGGGTCCGGATTAAATCCCAATAAAGAAATTGACTCTTCAACCTGTTCTAATGAGTAAATTTTATAACCCTCTTGTTTTAATTCTGTAACAGCCAGTTGGGTGTCTTTATAATACTTCCAATTCACAGAATCAGTTGCTCCAAGTGCTGTTTTTTGAATATCTCGATGAGGTGGTGTTGCAGTAATTCCGCATAGATAGATTGAATTTACAAGAAATGCATCTGCAGTTCTGAATACTGAACCAATGTTATTCATGCTACGAACATTGTCGAGAACAATGACAACAGGCAATTTATCAGCCTTTTTAAAATCATCAACTGTTTTTCGTTTGAGTTCAGAATTTAGAAGCTTTCTCATGATTATGTTTTTCCATGGCAAAATTAGAAAAAAAGACCATCCAGTTTTATGTTGAATTAAATTCAAAATATAAACCAGAGATTTTAGCAGCTTTAAATAATTATATTTAATCTGTAAAAATCACTATATAAGCATTATTGAGCATATTTACTGATTTATATAATATCATCTGATTCCACTTGAATTAGTTTGAAAAAAGAACTATTTTTAAATTTTTAAAAGTAAAGTCAAGAATCATGAACATACACGAATACCAGGGGAAATCGATACTTAAAAGTTTTGGTGTTAGAATACAAGAAGGCCTTGTTGCTGATACTCCCGATAAAGCGGTGGAAGCTGCCAAGGAAATTCAAAAGAAAACAGGTACAGGTATATGGGTTTTAAAAGCACAGATTCATGCTGGAGGAAGAGGAAAAGGAGGAGGTGTAAAACTGGCAAAATCCTTGGATGAGGTAAAGCAAATTACCAAGGAAATGATTGGGATGAACCTGGTGACTCACCAGACTGGCCCTGAAGGGAAAGTTGTTCATAAAGTTCTTGTTGCTGAGGATGTGTTTTATCCCGGGGAGGAAGATCTTGCAGAATATTATATGAGTGTATTGCTAAATAGAGATACGGGCAGAAATACAATAATGTATTCAACGGAAGGAGGTGTAGATATAGAAACTGTTGCTGAAGAAACACCTCACTTGATTTTTAAAGAAGAAATTGATCCAAAAGTGGGAATAATGCCTTTTCAGGCCAGAAGGATTGCATTTAACCTGAACCTTTCAGGAGCGGCATTTAAGGATATGGTGAAGTTCGTTATGGGGCTGTATACCGCTTATGATAAGACTGATAGCTCCTTATTTGAAATCAATCCTGTTCTAAAAACTTCAGATGGAAAAATCCTGGCAGTCGATTGTAAAGTAAATCTTGATGACAATGCCTTATTCAGACATAAAGATTACCTGGAGATGAGAGACCTTGCCGAGGAAGATCCATCGGAAGTTGAAGCAGGTAAACATGACCTGAACTTTATTAAGATGGATGGAAATGTTGGATGTATGGTGAATGGTGCTGGATTAGCAATGGCTACCATGGATATCATTAAACTATCAGGTGGTGATCCCGCAAATTTTCTTGATGTTGGTGGTACTGCCAATGCCGAAACAGTTGAAGCGGGATTCAGGATTATACTTAAGGACAAGAATGTTAATGCTATTTTGATAAACATTTTTGGAGGTATTGTCCGTTGTGACAGGGTGGCCCAGGGTGTGGTTGATGCTTATGAATCTATTGGTAGTATTAGTATTCCTGTAATAGTAAGGTTACAGGGAACAAATGCTGAAGAAGGCAAACAACTTATAGATGAATCCGGATTAAAGGTTTATTCTGCCATTACCCTTCAGGAAGCAGCCAACCTTGTTAAGGAACTTGTTTAGAAAGATTATTTTATGGTAGAATAATATGGCTGCCTGCCAGGTTGCTTTTATTAGGATTGCGTTTTTCTTGCAATAGGCATAGTCATACATCTTGCACCACCTCCACCACGTGCCAGTTCTGATCCTTCAAGTGCTATTACATATTTATTATATTCCTTAAGATTAATTTTATCGCTAATAATATCGGTAGCTTTTATAATCTCGTAGCCCTTTTTGTTCATTTCTTCCATTGTATAGACATTCCTACCATAGCCCATTACCTTCCCTGGGCCTACTGCGAAAAAGTTAGCTCCGCTATGCCATTGTTCTCGTTCCTGAATCCAGAGATCTTTAGAACCACCGCAAAACACTGGAGCCAGGTCCATGCCAACACTTTTTAATCCCTTAATTAAATTTGGAACGTATTCGATTTTCTTCACTTTTTTATTCTCGACAGAAATCTTTACGGTATTGAATTTATTGTTTTTTAATATCAAAGGTTCAAATACCATACAATGATCATTATCAAGCAGGGTAAATGCCATATCAAGATGAATGAATGATTCAGGCTCTGATGGGAGCTCCTGAACAAGTATGTGCTTTGTTTCCCCCTCATTTCTTAATTGATCAATTATAAAATCAATACCTTGTGTGGAGGTTCTGACACCACTCCCCACAATTAATACATCCTCTCTGGCTGTAATAACATCTCCTCCCTCAAATTTTATATTTGTAGGATCCTTTATCCCATTTGAGTAGGAAATGGTTTCCTTCCTGAATAAGGGATGATGATTAAAGATCATTTTCATGATCATTGCTTCCCTGGACCTAACAGAACTTGCCATGCTTGAAATGAAAATGTTGCTTCCATTGACAAATGAGGAATCACGAGTGAAAAAGAAGTTGTGGAGAGGTTTTAGATTGTATCTGCCTTTTGAAATGAAATTGGTAAGTGTGTCATCACATTTTGTTAATCCTTGAATCAAAACATTGGCCAATTCCTCACTGCTTAATGATTCAAGCCTGTGTCCAATTTCTCCTGTCTTCTCGTTCTGTTTAATTTTCTGAATTAAACCATCACGAGCCGGCGGGATTTCAAGTACATCCTTTAGTAAGTCATATACTTCGAAAGTTAATGATATTTGTGAAAGAACCTGTTGGAATTCTTTGTATTCTTCACTGGCAACAGACAGGTTTAAAATATCGCTGTACAATGCTCGTTCGGCATTTTCAGGATTCATATTTTCTACCTCGGGGCCAGGTGTATGCAAAATTACTGCCTCAAGAGGGTCAATTTCCGAGTGAATTCTTATATCCAATTGTTTTTGCATCTTAATTTCTTCAATTTATCTTTTTACTCCTACCTTTTTATGAGCTCCATCACAAAAAGGCATATTCGCTGATGCACCACACCTGCATATATATACTTCTTTACCTGTTGGGATCACATTTCCCTCAGCATCTTTAAATGTAAAATTGCCTTTGAGTTTGATGTAGGCATTTTCTTTTATAAAAAATTCGGCTTGTTTATCTTTATTTTCCATAGTTAATCTTGAAATCCAATTTTCCTGTGCATGCCATCACAAAAAGGCATTGCATTTGATTGTCCACAACGGCAGAAAGAAGTGAAGCTACCGGTTTTTATTTCTTCTCCTTCTGAATCTACTACTTTGAATTCACCTTCGGCAATTAGTGGGCCATTTTTCATTAATCGAACATTCACGGCATTTTCCTTAGTTGTATTTCTTTCATCATTGCGAATTTTATAAAAGTCGTAAGGTTTTCTGATTTTTATGTGATTTTTTTCAGTTTCCGCAATATTTTCATTTTTCTTTTCATCATTCCATTTCCACATTAGGGCTTCGGTTGGGCATTTATTTGTTATCTCAATGATTTTTTCTGTTGAAGCTCCATTCATATTTATCCATGGCCTCTTTGATGGATTAAATACATCAATTAACTTTACGTAACAAGTTGATGCATGAATACATTTACCCGGTTTCCAGTAAACTGTAATATCCTTGTTGGAATATTCTCTATTTTTCTCGTCCACAATTAAGATTTTCAGCAAAATTAGAAAAGAATAACAAATTCCAGATTTATTTAAATAAAAACTAGAGCTTGTTAAATAAGAGTAGATAAAATAATCTTTGGAAAAATTTAATTTGACCTGATAACCAGACAGCCTGCCAGGATATCATGTAAGGCTTGTTTTTTTTCTGTTAACCCAGCTAATATGTATCCTATCATCATTATCATGCTTGAAATGATTTTTCCAAAATAACGACCACTGGCCCTGGCAAAAGAGATTGGATTTCCTTCCATGTCTGTGACCTTAATGCTTAATGCCATTTTGCCTAGAGTTCCCTGATTCTTGGATGATTCCATTAATGCAAAATACAACCATCCTACGGCAATGCTGGCTAAAATCAAACCCATAACCGAGCCTAAAATGCCTGCAATACCCATGAATGAAGATCCTGTTATATCCTGCGTGTGTTCCATGTTTATAGCTGAAAAAACTATTCCACCAATAAATGGCAGGGAAATGAGGAATCCAACGAATCCTACAATGAGGTCATCAATTATGTATGCAACAAATCGCAGCCAGAAGCCAGCATATTCAACTTCTTTTCTTTCAGGTGTTAATGTTTCCATAATTAGTTTTTTTTAACCTTTAAATATACAAAATTTTATAGATTAGATAATTTGATTATTATTTTGATTTTTGAACTATAAATTAGAAAATAATTTCAGATAACTTAAAGAATAGCTAAATTTGATTCAACTTAGAAATTTTACCTTTCCCATTCGGGGTGTAGCGCAGCCCGGTAGCGCGCGTCGTTCGGGACGACGAGGTCGTGGGTTCGAATCCCGCCACCCCGACTTTTTTTGATTCAAATGAGAGTATTTGCATCTAATATTTTAACTTCTAACACATTTAATAAATCGGTCATGAAAAAAATTAATTATTTTCTAATTTCATTTGCAGCTATTTTTTCCCTTGTTGCGTTCAATACCCTTCAGGATGTAAATGTAAAAACACTGTTATCAGAATTGGATAAAACTGCTGCACCAAACACCCTAGTAAATAAAGAGCACAAAGCAGGCTGGAAGTTACTATTTGATGGTAAAAGTTTTAAAAACTGGCATGGATATAATATGAAAGGGATACCAGACTGTTGGATAGTAAGCGATGGCGCTATGCAAATGACAACAGAAGGTGGAGGGGAAAGTCAGGATGTAATTACTGATAAGATCTATAAGAATTTTGCTTTAAGCCTTGAATTTAAACTTACCAAAGGAGCCAATAGTGGCATAATATTTCAAGTTGCAGAGGATCCAAAATATAAATATCCTTATGAAACAGGACCTGAATATCAGGTGATGGATCATGAAAACTGGCCAGATAAATTAGAAGACTGGCAAATATGTGGAGCAAACTATGCAATGTATACTCCCAGAGTTAGACCTTTTAAGCCCGTGGGTGAATGGAATCAAGTATTGCTTATTGTAGATGGTAATTTTGTTACCCAGGTATTAAATGGGGAAGTAGTTGTTGAATATGAAAAGTATTCTGATGAATGGACTAAGTTACGGAACAGTGGTAAATGGGCTGATTTTCCGGATTATGGCATTATGGATGAAGGATATATTTCATTGCAGAACCATGGTACAAAAGTATCTTATAGAAGTATAAAGATTAAAGAACTATAACAAACAATCCTATCCAATGAAAACAAAATCAATAAAGTCTCGTCGAGAATTTCTAAAAAAAGCCACATTAACCAGTGCTGGTATAAGCATACTTCCAAGTTTTGTTGTTAGTGGGATGGGTCATAAAGCACCTAGTGACAAATTAAATATTGTGGGTGTAGGTGTTGGTGGTAAAGGTCATCCAAACCTAATGGCCATGAATAGTGAAAATATTATTGGTCTTTGTGATGTGGACTGGAAATATGCAAAACATTGTTTTGATGATTTCCCGAAAGCAAAAAGATATTATGATTGGCGGAGAATGTTTGATGAGCTAGGCAAATCAATTGATGGTGTGATGGTTGCCACTTCCGATCAAACTCATGCCATTATTGCAGCTACTGGTCTTACAATGGGAAAGCATGTTTATTGTCAGAAACCTCTGACACATTCAATATATGAATCACGTTTGCTCACCATGCTTGCTGCTAAACATAAAGTTGCTACCCAGATGGGAAATCAGGGGAATTCCGGTGATGGTGTTCGGCAGGTTTGTGAATGGATATGGAATGGTGAAATTGGAGAAATAAGAGAAGTTCATTCATGGACCAATCGACCTATATGGCCGCAGGGATTGCAGCGTCCAACTGAGAAAATGACTCCCCCTGATACCCTTAACTGGGATTTGTTTATTGGTCCTGCACCTAAACGTCCTTATAATGAGATTTACACTCCTTGGAACTGGCGTGGTTGGTGGGATTTTGGTACCGGGGCTTTTGGGGATATGGCCTGTCATATTCTTGACCCTGTGTACCAGGCTTTGAGACTAAAATATCCTGATTCTGTCAGTGGTTCATCCACTTTGCTCAATACCGAAAGTGCACCACAGGCAGAAAAAGTAACGTTTGCATTCCCTCCACGAGAAAGTTATAAGAAGCAAAAAATGCCAGCAGTAAATGTTCACTGGTATGATGGTGGTTTGTTGCCGGACCGACCAGGATTGATTCCCGATGGTACCAATCTCATGGAGGACGGAATGGGCGGATGCCTGTTTGTTGGATCAAAGGATAGCTTATTATGTGGTACCGGTGGCTTCAATCCGAAATTGCTCTCTGGTAGGGTTCCTGAAGTAAAGCCTTACTTGAGGAGAATTCCAGGTGCTGTAGGTTATGTTGACGGGCCTCATGAGCAGGACTGGATAAGAGCATGTAAAGAATCATCTGAAAACAGGCTTGAAGGCACATCTAGTTTTGATTTTTCCGGACCATTTAATGAAATGGTTTTGTTGGGTGTTTTGGCCATTCGTCTTCAGGGATTAAATAAAACTTTGAAATGGGATTCGGAAAAAATGCGGATTACAAATATTTCTGCAGGTGAGAAATTTAAGGTTGTCACTACAGATGACTTTAAAGTAATTGATGGTCATCCACATTTTAATACTGAATATGCAACTCTTAATGCCCTGGAATCGGTCAGTGAGTATATTAAGCACACTTATCGGGATGGTTGGAAGCTGCCAGATATGCCGGAATAAAATTGTTATTGAACAAAATATTATCTAATATCCATCTGTTTTATAGTATTCTTACAGCTTTAAAATTATTGATCACTACCCAAAAGGATATCAAAGCTTTGTAGGTTTTGTAGAACTGATTTAGGATTGATCCAATTTAAGCAAGCCAGATCACCTCTTTTACAGGTTCCTTTTCCGTAAATAGTACAAGGTCGGCAAATCAATTCTGACTTCGGTATCTGGATGGAAAAATTCTCGGGTTGATTTAATGCAGCAAAACCAGCTTTTGGATGAGTTGCACCCCAAATTGAAACTGTGGGTACACCAATTAAAGAAGAGATATGCATATTCCCGGAATCCATGGTAAGCATAAAACTCATTTTTGAGATCAAGGCAATTTGTTCACTCATTTTTAGTGTTCCAGCTGTATTTATGACATTTGAGTGTTTACCAGAAATCCGCTCGAGTTCTTCCTTTTCTTTTTCACCACCACCGAAAAGAAAAAAATGTACATCATACTGATTATTAATTAATTCTATAAGTTTTTTTATATTGTTAATGTTCCATTTTTTCAGCTCATGTTGTGCCATAGGAGCAATGCCGATCCATTGTTTATCTATTGGGATTTTTTCGTTTCCTTTATGAATAATTCAATATCAGCTTAATGCTTTTTCAGAAGGGATTATTGATGGAGTATCAGGTAATGGTGTAATCTCAATTACTTTTTCAAATGCTTTCTGATATCTTTCTGTTGAGTGCATTAAGGAATGTAAGCTTCTCCCCGTAACAAGCTTCTTTTTTTCTTTTCGGTCTTTATTGATCCTGAAAAATCTCAACCCAGATACCGAGAAAAAAAATGTAAGAATCCATGATCTAAGAACACTATGTAAATCAATCAAATAGTCAAATTTATTACCTGACTTTATATTGCGATATAATTTAAATAACCCTTTTATCCCGATGTATTCTCTTTTGAAATCAGCCGGGAAAACTGTCAGACGATCAATATCATAAAAGAAAGAAGTGAAATTTGGGTTTGTAACCAGTGTGATATGCAAATCTTCATTGTGCCTCAAAACATTCCGAATTACCGGAACCGTAAGAGCAACATCGCCCATAGCTGAAAACCTGAATACAAGGAGATGCATAAAATTTAAGGCATTTGTTTAAAATAATCGACTGCTAGAGGGATTTGATTAACCGTAGTCTTCGTATGATTTCTCCTCCACGATATGAGATCCGGTCTTTATGTTTATTTCTTTTTTGATTCTGGATCTTTCATCATTAAATATGTAAACCTGTCGAACTGTATGAATGAATTCAGCCCCAAAATCTTTTTGTTTCTCATATGCTCTGCATTTATCTTCTATATCCCAGAGTTTCGAATTTATTTCAAATAGTTTTACATATAAAGGATTTGATTTATCAAGGATTTTGGAAGCTGATAAATTTAGAATTTCATGCTCTATTTTTATGTTTTTAAGCTTTTTCTCATCCTTAATTCGATTTAGTTTAATTTCAATTATACTTAATTTATCAAGGATTTCACCGTTAGAAACTTCTATTTTCATAGTAATAATTTAAAGCAACAAAAATAATTATAAAAGGTGGATCTATATTTTAATATTAGTTACAATGTGATTAATAAAAATTATTAATTGGGATCAACATCTATAACGATTTTTAATTGAGAAAATTCCTTTACCGACTCAAATTTCCGAATTGCCTCTGATAATGTGCGTTTAAATTCAGAATATTTTGAACCACGTTCGAATTTGATCAACAAAATTTTAAGATGATATAATTGAATCTTACTTATTTGCGGAAACTCCGGTCCTAAAACCCTCGATCCGAATATTTTTTTTAATTCCCTTGCAATCATACCTCCAGCCTCATTTAATTTTCCCAGGTCTTTATGCTTTAGAGTGATTTTAATTAGCCGATAATAAGGAGGGTATTTGAATATTCCTCTTTCAGCCATTTGTGAATTATACATTTTCATATAATCACCTTGAACAACCCATTGCAGAACAGGATGTTCAGGATCAGAAGTTTGAATTATTACCTTACCCTGCTTCCTTTTTCTTCCTGCCCGCCCACTAACCTGAGCTAGTAATTGGTATGCCTTTTCATAGGCTCTGAAATCAGGAAAGAACAATAAATTATCTGCGTTTAGGACACCAACTAATCTTACGTTGCTGAAATCAAGGCCTTTGGATATCATTTGTGTTCCAATTAGAATGTCAATTTTCCTTGACTCAAAGTCTGATATAATTTTCTGGTATGATCTTTTTTTTCTTGTTGTATCGAGGTCCATTCTACCAATTCTTAAATCTGGAAAAATGAGTTTCGTTTCCTCCTCAATTTTTTCAGTCCCAAATCCTTTTACCTTAATTTCCACTGAATTACAATCAGGGCAGTTACGCGGAATACCAATGGAATACCCGCAATAATGACATATTAAGGATTCAGAAAATTTATGATATGTAAGATTGACATCACAGTTTTTGCAGCGTGGAACATAGGAGCATTGTTCGCACTGAATATATGGTGAAAAACCCCTTCTGTTTTGAAATAGAATTACCTGTTCACCTTCATTAATTGTTTCCAAAATAGCATCATAAAGCTCTGGTGTAAAGTGCGAAACCATTTTTTTCTTCCTCCATGCGACTCTCGAATTCACAAGAGTAATCTCAGGTAATTTAATATTACCATGCCTTTCATTAAGTTCAACGAATCCGTATTTTCCAGTTTTAGAATTGAAAAATGATTCAATTGAGGGAGTTGCAGTTCCTATGAGGGTTTTAGCATTAAATAAACTGGCAAGATAAATGGCTGAATCCCTGGCATGGTATCGTGGAGCAGGATCAATTTGTTTGTATGTGTTTTCTTGTTCTTCATCAACAATAACGAGTCCTAAATTCTGAAATGGGAGAAATATTGATGATCGTACACCCAGGATGATTTTGTAAGACTTTTCAGATAAACCGGATATAAGATTGTTCCAAACCTCAACACGTTCAGAATCACTGTACTTTGAATGATAAATCCCAACCTGATTACCGAAGTAACTACGAAGACGTTCAATGATCTGTGAAGTTATGGCTATTTCAGGTAAAAGATATAAAACTTGTTTATTGCTTTTAATCTGTTCTTCTATCAAATGAGCATAAATTTCTGTTTTTCCGCTGGAAGTAACGCCATGAATCAATACTGTATTTTGGATTTTAAATGATTCTCTTATCCCATTTAAAGCATCATTCTGTGCATCAGATAGTGTTTTGACTTTTTTTGTTATTTTCTTTTCAGTAGGAATTCTGTCAACCTGCCTGTAAGCTTGAATCAATATCTTTTTTTTGAGTAACGATGTAAGTGCGGGTAAACTGGCATTTCGATCGTTAAGAAGTGTTGTTTTTTTTACTTCATTCCCCTTGTTTTCTTTTATAAAAATGAAGCTTTCAAGAGTAGATTTTTGTTTTGGAGCCTTTGATAATTTATCAAGAATATCACTAAGTTGTCCTTTACTTTTATATGTAGCTCCCAGGCTAATAAATGATTCGATTTTAGGTTTAAAGGTATTCGAAAGTCTTTCATCAACTTCAATAATATTCTGTTTTATAAGACTATGGATATAAGTTAGTGGATTCTTAATACCCGTTGCCTTTGATATTTCTGCAATATTCGTTGATTTTTGTGATTGTAAGTAAACAAGGATTAGGTTTTCGTTATTGTTTAAGTCAAATTCCTCCAGATCAGTTTCATTCAAAGAAAAACAGGTTTCACTTTCAGGTTTTAATCCAGTTGGTAAAGCTGCTTTAAAAACTTCGCCTATAGTACATAAATAATAGGAAGATATCCACTCCCAGAAGCTCAAATGAACAGGTAATATTACTGGGTGCTTATCCGGCAAACTGATGATTTCTTTTGGCTCGAACTGAGAAGGAGCTTCGGAATGAATACTTTGAATGATGGAAGTATATACTTTTTTTTGTCCAAACTGAACAATTGCTCTCATTCCAACAGTTACATCGGGAATAAGATTTTCTGGTATTTCATAAGTAAAGGTTCCTTTTACAGGTAGCGGTAAGATTACATTTGCATAAGATTTTTCTTTAACCATATATAGATAAATTGGCGGTAAACCAAAAGAGTATAAGCCTGGAATTTATAAAGAATTCCTGAGGAGAATTTAAATTGACAATATCTCCGATATTTCAAGAAGCTGGCGGTTTATATCCTTGTGCAATTTTACGGCTTTCCTAAATGGTATCAGGACTACCTCATTATTTTGAAGTCCAACCATTGTGCTATTTTGATCATCAAGCAAGGCTTCAATAGCTGCGCTACCAAGACGACTGGCTGCCACTCTATCAAAAGCACTAGGTGAACCTCCGCGCTGAATATGGCCCAGTACAGTAACACGGATGGAATAATCCTTAAAATCTTTTTTCACCTTTTTTGCAATTTCATATGCTCCACCTTCTTCTTCACCTTCCGCAACAATAATGATATTACTGGACTTCTTTCTTCTAAAGCCATCTTCCAAAAAGCTTTTTAAAGTTGAAACCTGATTTTTTACTTCAGGAATTAGGATGGCCTCCGCCCCGCAAGCTATGCCACTACTTAAGGCAATAAAGCCCGCTGCTGCGCCCATAACTTCGATGAAAAACAGTCGATTATGCGCACTGGCAGTATCCCGAATCTTATCAACAGCTTCCATAACTGTATTTAGGGCAGTATCATAACCAATAGTATAGTCGGTACCATAAATATCGTTATCGATGGTTCCTGGAATTCCAATAAAAGGGATGTCATATTCTTCATTGAACACTCTTGCTCCTGTAAAAGTTCCATCGCCACCAATTACAACTACACCATCAATATTCCTTCGCTTTAAGTTCTCGTATGCGGTTTTCCTTCCCTTTTTTGTTTTGAATTCTTCACACCTGGCTGTTTTTAGAATGGTTCCACCACGCTGAATAATATCACTAACCGTATGAACTTTTAGAGGCTTTCCATAACTCTCAATCATTCCTTTATAACCGTGCCTGATTCCAACCACCTCAAGCCCGTTGTAAATTGCTGTTCGGGTTACTGCCCTAATAGCTGCATTCATTCCCGGGGCATCTCCTCCTGAAGTTAGGACACCTATTTTTTTAAATTTAGTCATATTCTTAAATTGTTTTAAAAATGGAGTGAAAATTACTAAAAATACTGAACACTAAATTGCAAAAAGTTGTAAGAAAATGAATTTATTTTTCAAACGACAATACCTTTGAAGCAACATCTTTTAGGAGCCATGTAGGAGTTGAGGTCGCACCTGAGATTCCAACTGTATTATGCCCTTTTACCATATCAATTTCGACCTCTCCTGGACTGGAAATGAAGTGTGAATTGGGGTTAACTTTTTTGCATACTTCGAATAGCATTTTCCCATTTGAACTTTTTTTCCCACTAACAAAGAGGATTATATCATGTTTTTTAGCAAAAACTATCAAATTAGGTTCTCTATTTGACACCTGTCCGCAAATAGTCTGGTAAGATTTAAAATGAGAATCTCCCAAATGACCATATTTCAACTTTCTTTTTTCAATTTCCTTTTTAATCTTACCAAATTCTTTTTTACTCTTAGTAGTTTGTGAGTATAGGTACACAGGTCGGGCAAAATCAATCTGATCCAAATCTTCAATCTGGCTTATGACAATTGCATCTCCCCCGGTTTGGCCCACCAGCCCAACAACCTCTGCATGTCCTTCTTTACCAAATATAATTATCTGCCCTTTTTCACCAATAATCTCATCGTTGCAAGTTCTGATTCTGTTCTGGAGCCTGGAAACAATAGGACAGGTAGTATCAATTAACTCAATATTATTATTTTTTGCAATCTGATATGTTTCAGGTGGCTCCCCATGTGCCCTGATTAAAACTTTGGCATTTTTGAGAGTTTTAAAGTGTTCAAAATCAATTGTAACAAGGCCTAATGATTCCAATCGACGTATTTCTTCATCATTGTGAACCATTTCTCCAAGGCAATAGATGCTATTACCCTCTTCTAATTCCTTTTCAGCTCTTTCGATGGTATTTTTTACTCCAAAACAAAATCCAGCATTTGGATCAATTTCTACCTTCATTCTCCATAAATTTTTTAAGTATCCCCCTAAACCATATCATTTGCTCGTCAACTGACATATTGCTGTTATCAAGTATAATTGCATCATTTGCTCTGATCAGAGGGCTTATTTCCCTGTTTTCATCAATATAATCTCTTTCACGAATATTTTTTTCAATATCATCATAAGATGCGTCGAGCCCTTTTTCAATCATCTCATCATACCTTCTTTGAGCGCGTACGGCAGGAGTGGCAGTTAAAAAAATCTTTATTTCTGCTTCAGGAAAGACTACTGAACCAATATCCCGACCATCCATCACAATTCCTTTCTTTGCTCCAAGGCCTCTTTGTATTTCTACCAGTTTTTCTCTTACCTCTTTTATTTTACTTACCGGACTTACATTGTTAGAAACAATTACCGAACGTATTTCTTCCTCAACATTTTCATTATTCAGGTAGGTTTCGAATCTATTTAAAGCTTGATTATACTTGAACCCAATTTGGATGCTATGAAGTTTACTTTTAAGTTCCTCTTTATCCACCCATTCTTTCTTTGATCAAATTATTCCTTAAGCAGAAAAGAGTTATTACTCTATACATGGCACCACTGTCTACATATATGTAATTAAGCTCCCTGGCTATAGCCTTTGCAAAGGTGCTTTTTCCGCATGCAGAGTATCCATCAATAGCAATTATTATATCTCTTTTTTCAGCATCCATAAAGAACCAAAATTGGGAAATTGTATGCTCGTTTCCAAATCTAACTAAATACCAATAAATTTATGAATTATAAACCTTTCTTACCAAATTCATTCAGATTTAAGGTAAGTGAAATGTGATTGGATGAACCTGCAAGATGATATCTGGCATGACCATATGATATCTGAAATTTTGATAGATTTACACCAAATCCCCATGAAAATCCAACCATCCCAGGCTTAGATGAGAGTCGAAGTTCCCTGTTTCTCTGATAATTATACCCAAGCCTAATAATTATCGGTTTAATAGGATTAATCTCTACTCCAAATATGAAGTGCCTCAATAAGTTATCTCCAAACTGCTTGAAATTGTTATTAGAATCATCTGTATTATAAATATTGTCAGAACCACCAGAACCATCATCTGGTGTGGTCATCTTAAATTTTTGCAAATGTTGGGCCACAACGATAAATCTGAACGGAGCGTGTTTTAACTTTTGTGATACACCAAGTTGAATCTCAAATGGCAAAGGTTCAGAGTTTCCTTTATAATAGGGTTTAATCTGAAATCCGATATTTTTAAATACCAGCCCAGCAGTGAAATATCCCTGCCTGCTTATATAATTTATTCCTAAATCAGTGGCCAGCCCAAACGAGGTATAACTCTCAAAATTTGATATAATTGGCTTTAAATTTACTCCTACCTGCAATGTGCTATCAGCAATTGGAAGAACTCTGGAATAAATTAGATTGAATGAATATTCTGAGGCATTAAAGTTACCAGTAATTGTTCCGGTCTCATCTGCTGCAGTAAATCTCCCATAATTGATATAGTGAATTCCAGCTGCAAAATTTCCTATATTATTAAAGGATCTTGAGTAAGATACATATCCGAAATTAATATCTGAAAAATAGTTTACATAGTTTAATACCAGGTTATTATCCATTTCCCTATTTAAAAGGGCTGGGTTGTGAAATGTCATGTCGAGATCATTATCTGGCAAGGAAACAATTTTTCCACCCAATGCTGCAGATCTCGCAGAATTTGTAAGGTTTAAAAAATTATAGGTTGAATTACCGCCAACCTGGCTAAACAATAGGCTGGGTATAAATGCCAGGAAAATTATATATATTAGATTATATTTCAATCAGTTAGGATTGTTTCAAGATATAAAACTTAATATCCTTAATTCAAGGGAATGAATTTATCAAAATAAACGAATTATTTTTAGGTATAGTGTATATTTCACGAAATCATATTAAATCAAGTCGTTTGTAATTCTCAGTGACATTTAAAATTAAAGCTATATTTTTTGAACCTTGCTTTTTAGATTAACTTTGAATTGCAGAATTTTAATATTAAATCCTTATCCAGTTTGGATATACACAGACATATTTCGATAATTGTAAATCCTTTTTCAGGAAATGGATTTTCCAGCAGAAAATCTGATATATTGAAAAGGAAGTTAGAGGAATGGAAATTCAATCCGGAATTTTACTTCATTCGTAAGAACACTTCACCCCAAGATTTTATTCTTTCAGAAAAAAAAGCAGGGTCAAAGTTTTTTGTTGCCATTGGTGGAGATGGAACAGTTAATATGGTTGCCAGGCATTTAATTGGCAGTGACTGTAAGCTATGTATTATCCCCAATGGATCTGGGAACGGGTTGGCCAGGCATCTAAATATTCCGCGTACATTCTCCAAATCTGTATCAATGATAATGTCGAATAGGATAAAGGAAATTGATTATGGACTAGTAAATGAAGTTCCTTTTTTTTGTACATCAGGACTTGGTTTTGACGCCAGGGTTGCACATCTATTTTCAGAAAAAAGCAAAAGAGGATTGATCAATTACCTTAAGATTATACTAAAAGAGTTTATTTCCTATAAAGGGGAGGAGTACCAGTTTATCCTTCCTGATAAGAAATTCACGGTTAATGCATTTTTAATTACTCTTGCAAACGCAGCACAATATGGAAATAATGCATTTATTTCTCCTGAATCATCATTAGATGATGGTTTACTAGATTTGTGCCGAATCTCTCGTTTTCCTTCTTTTTTCGCCCCAATATTGGGACTCCAGTTATTAAGTAAGAGAATTGGCAAGTCAAAATATTATGATATGACCAGGATTACTGAAGTTACAATAAGACGAAAGAGCAAGGATTGGATGCATATAGACGGGGATCCAATATTATTACCTAAAACTATTAATTATCGGATAATACCTGGAGGATTAAAAGTTGTACTACCTGGCTCTTAGGTAACTAAAGTATTTCTAAGGCTATTGATATTATATAGATCTTCTTTGTTGTAAAATTGGAGTCTGGATAAAAAGTCCATAAAAAAATCTGCAGAATTATTTACTGCAGATTAGGTGGGGTGGAAGACCGGATTCGAACCGGCGGCCTCTGGAACCACAATCCAGCGCTCTAACCAACTGAGCTACAACCACCATGTTGTCAAACTTATTAGTTCGTTTGACCTATTCCGAAAAACTGAGTTTCTTGGGTCATTTAAAAAATAAAGCTCTTGTAAATAACCAGGCCTTTTAACATTCGGAATGCAAAGATAATGTATATTTTTAAAGATTGCCAAAAGATTATTTATTAATCTATTACTAAAACACAAGAATAATTATCTTTGATCGTTTACTGAAATAATTACTTGGATACACATCAGGGAAACAGATACTTCATTTGAATCTAAAAAAAATATTCACCAATGTGGGAAGCCTTCAACTTTATCAGTTGTTGAGATTTACCACTTTTCTTATAATCAGTATTCTCTTTACAAAAAGCCATCTATCGGCTGCTGATATAGGAATTTTTGAAGTATTCCTTTTTATAGCCGGATTCGTTAGCTTTTTCTGGGTAACAGGTATAATTCAGTCATTTCTCTCACTTATTCACAACAATAAATCTTTCAATAAACGGGAAGAGAAGCCGGGTGAAAAAATGCCTGAAATTTTCAATGCATTTATTGTACTAACTGGTTTTAGTCTTCTGGTATTATTTATAGGCCTGGCTCTTCGTAATAACTTTTATGTATATGATGTGGGTGGAAATTCACTCTATATTAATTTATTATTGGCTTATATTTTTCTAAGCAATCCACCGGTTTTAATTGAATATATCTATCTAGCCAGAAATAAGCCCCTGTCTATTCTTGCCTATGGTTTTATTTCTTATGGCATACAGCTGGTTATTGTTGTTCTTCCTGTCCTTCTGGGGTATGATATGATTTGGGCCTTATATGGGCTGGTAGGAATTTCATTTTTTCGCTTTATTTGGATGCTGATTTTATTATTTAAATACGCTGAATTTAAATTTTCACCTTCTTTTATAAAAGAGCATTTAACTTTGGCAACACCACTAATCATTAGTGCCCTTTTAAGTGGCTCTGCACAGTATATTGATGGTATTGTAATTACCCGGGCACTGGATGTTGAACGATTTGCCATATTCAGGTATGGAGCTAAAGAGTTTCCCCTGGTAATAATATTAGCGAACGGACTATCAAATGCTATGATTTCGGAAGTAGGTAAAACCGGAAATCTAAAGAGATCAATGGATACAATCAGGCATCAATCCAGGCGATTAATGCATTTCTTATTTCCCATTTCAATCCTGGTTATGATGTTTTCACGCTGGTTTTACCCTGTGATTTTTAATGAAGAATTTATCAGAAGTGCGGATGTTTTTATGATGTATATTCTTTTAATTATTCCCCGACTTGTTTTTCCACAAACACTCCTAATAGGATTAAAGAAGACAAAGATTCTTCTAACAGCTTCTGTAATCGAACTCATTTTAAATGTCCTCTTAAGTATCTATTTAGTACAGTATTATGGAACTGTGGGTGTTGCTCTTGCAACGGTAATAGTTTACATAATTGAAAAAGGATTTCTGATAGGATACAACTATTTTAAATTAAAAATAAGGCCAACTCTGTATATACCTATAAAAACATTTCTGATTTACACGGTACTCATCATTTTGATGTTTGTTTTAATTGACCGTAGAATAATTGATATCCATTAAAATAGTCTATTTAAGGAGGTTGAAATGGCAAATATTAAAAAAGAGAATTACCTTTGTGGGAATTTTCATATGATGTAATAATTTTTAAATATGTTCCCACAACAATCTTCTAACCCTGCACTCAATAAGAAGCTTTTTGAAAAATTGCATGTTGCTGCTGGAAATGAAGTTATGACTCTGAATGGAACAATTAACAAGACCATTCTGAGTTTTCTTCTTTTAGTTCTTGGAGCTTTTTATACATGGTCGAAATATAACAGTGCTGTTGACCCTGCACTTGGAACCTCCTTGGTTTATCCATACCTTATAGGGGGAGGTATTGCAGGTTTTATATTGGCGATAGTAACTGTCTTTAAAAAAGAATGGTCACCTTATACTGTTCCGATATACGCTGTTCTGGAAGGCCTATTCCTAGGCGGAATTTCAGCCATCGTTGAAGCCCAGTTTGCAAATCAGGGTATCGTCCTGAGAGCAGTTACCCTTACCTTTGGAGTCTTTTTTATGATGTTGTTTTTATATAGGGCAAAAGTAATTAAGGTTACTCAAAAGTTTAAACTTGTTATTATTGCAGCCACTGGAGGTATTGCCATAGTTTATCTGCTAAGCTTTGTTTTAGGTTTTTTTGGTGTGCAATTAGGATTTTTATACGGAAATAGTTTACTTTCTATTGGGATTAGTTTATTTGTTGTAGCTATTGCAGCTTTAAACCTTGTTCTCGATTTTGATTTTATTGACAGAAGTTCAAAAGCCAATGTACCAAAATTTATGGAGTGGTATGGCGCATTCGGATTAATGGTAACCCTGGTTTGGCTGTATCTTGAAATTTTACGGTTGCTTTCAAAAATTGCGAGCAGGGATTAGTGTTTGCCAATAAGTTGACATTATAGTGTATCATTTTATTATGTTGAATGTATGGAATCATTAGAAAAATATTTTGAAAAATTTCGAAATAACATTGTAGGTATTAATCATAAATACCAGACACCTTATGGTACAATGCCAATCATATATAACGATTGGATTGCAGGAGGGAGGCTATATGCTCCTATTGAGGAGAAGATTATTGAATCTTTTGGACCATTCATCGCAAATACACATACAGAAACAAGTGAAACTGGTACAAGAATGACTTGGGCCTACCATTATGCCAGAGAAATTATTAAAAAACATGTTAATGCCAACTCCGAGGATGTATTGCTATTTGGTGGGTATGGAATGACAGGTGTGGTAAATAAACTTCAACGTATTATTGGGTTAAAAGTAAATAAGAATTTATTTGATGAGAATTGCCTAGAAGAACAGGATAAGCCAGTAGTTTTTGTTACACATATGGAACATCACTCTAATCATACTTCATGGTATGAGACAATTGCTGATGTTGTTATCCTTCAACCAGGCAATGATTTGTTGGTAGACCTGGACGAGCTATCCAATAAGCTGGAAGAATATAAGGATAGAAAGATGAAAATTGGAGCTTTCACTGCTGCCTCCAATGTCACCGGTGTTACTACACCAGTTCATAAAATGGCAAGGATTATGCATGAGCATGGGGGCCTTTGTTTTATTGATTATGCTGCTTCAGCTCCTTATGTTGAGATGGACATGCATCCGGAGGATCCAATGGAAAAGTTGGATGCAATATATTTTTCTCCACACAAGTTTTTAGGAGGACCCGGGTCTTCTGGAGTGGTTGTATTTAATTCTTCTCTATATAATAATGAATCACCAGATCACCCTGGGGGTGGAACAGTTGACTGGACAAACCGTTGGGGGGAATATAAGTACACCAAAAATATTGAATTACGGGAAGATGGTGGAACTCCCGGATTTCTACAAGCCATTAGGGTAGCACTAGTGATTGAACTTAAAAATCAAATGGGTGTAAAGAATATTAAGAAAAGGGAGAATGAATTGATTGATATGGCTATACAAGGACTTCAAAGTATCGATGGAGTAAATATATTGGCTGAAAATAATCTTGACAGGTTAGGAGTCTTTTCATTCTATCATAAAGAAATTCATTATAATTTAATCGTTAAACTATTGAGTGACCGATATGGTATTCAAGTTAGAGGAGGATGTGTTTGTGCCGGAACCTATGGGCATTTTTTATTAGGTGTGGGCAAGGAGCAATCAATGGCAATTGCAAAGAAAATTGATAAAGGAGACCTATCTGGAAAACCGGGTTGGGTTCGCTGGAGCCTGCATCCTGTAACAAAAAATTCTGAGGTTGAAGATTTTCTTAAAGCACTAAGGGAGATTATTAAAAATTCTAAAGAGTGGAAGAAAGATTACTACTACGATAAGCATACAAATGAATATTACCATAAGTCTGAGGATGGAACCAGGCAGAAACAGGTGGAAGACTGGTTTAAGTTTTCTTAAAAAGGATATATGCAATTAATTGAGGTAGTAGATAAAAAGACCCGCAGGGAGTTTCTGCAAGTTCCGAAAAAGTTATATGGTAAGGATGAACCATGGGTATGCCCCTTGGATAGTGAAATTGAAGCCATTTTTGATCCGGCTAAAAATCTTTCTTTTAATGATGGTGAGGCTATTCGATGGATACTAAAATCGGAAAACGGAAAATTACTGGGTCGAGTTGCTGCTTTTTATAATAGGAAAAAAGCAAATGCAAATCGACAACCTACTGGAGGAATAGGTTTTTTTGAGTGTATAAACGACAAAAAAGCAGCATACATATTGTTTGATAGGGGGGTAGAATGGTTGAAAAGTAGGGGCATGGAGGCAGTAGATGCACCGATAAATTTTGGGGAGAATGAAAGTCATTGGGGCCTTTTAGTTGAGGGTTTTGTGCAGCAAGGCTATGGAATGCCTTATAACAAGAAATATTATCAGGAGTTTTTTGAATCCTATGGATTTAGAAATTATTTCGACCAATATAGTTATCATAAGGATGTAGCTTCTGTTCATGAATTTCCTGAAAGATTTATGCGAATTGCAACACGGGTTGCACAAAAACCGGGTTATACCTTTGAACATGCTCGTTTCTCAGAAGTCGATAAATATGTTGGACATCTTGTAGAAGTGTATAACTCAGCCTGGGCAGCATTTAAACAGGATTATACTCCTATGGACCCGGAAAGAATAAAGGAGTCTTTCCTTGAGGCAAAAAATATTCTGGATGAAGAGCTTATCTGGTTTGCTTATTACGAAAATAAACCAATTGCATTTTATATCATTTTTCCCGACCTGAATCAAATATTAAAACACCTGAATGGTAAATTGAATTTTTGGAGTGTGTTGAAGTTTTTATACTACAAACAACGGAAAACCATGACACGGATGAGGGCTCTTATTGCGGGTGTGAGTCCTGAATACCAGAATATGGGCATTGAATCGGCCATATTTAAAAAACTATATGAAGTTTTTAAGAAGAAACCATACTACAGAGAATTGGAATTATCCTGGGTTGGTGATTTTAACCCAAAAATGATATCTATTTACAATGCAATTGGTGCTAAGATGGCAAAAAAGCATATTACATACAGACATATCTTTAATCCTGAGGTTGAGTTTCAGCGTTATATCGATGAACAATTTGATTCGAAGAAAGATTAATAAATGTAAAAAATACTGGATTAATTTTGGAATATTATTTACAATACTTAATTTTGCAGCCCAATATATAAAATGAAAGATATGAAAAAGGAAATTCATCCAAAAGACTTTAGGCTGGTAGTATTTAAGGATATGTCCAATGGACATACTTTTCTTACAAGATCAACAGCACAATCAAAAGAGAAGATTAAATTGGATGATGGGAAAGATTATCCACTAATTAAGCTCGAAATATCAAATACTTCACACCCATTTTATACTGGAAAAATGAAATTGGTTGACTCTGCTGGTCGTGTTGATAAGTTTATGAACAGATATAAGAGTCACATTGATAAGAAAAAATAGTAGTAAAGGAGTTTTATATTAAGCCCCTGCAGGGGCTTTTTTTTTGAATTGAGGTTAGCTTTCGCATTCCATCCCATATTAAAAATTGAATAAATCATTTGTTGTTTGACTTTTTGGCACATTCATTGCCCTATTAGAATTCACGTTGGTATATTATGTTCTCTGTCATTTTGACTGTTAATTGGCATTGTTCTACTGACGTTATATATAAGAAATATTTTAGGATACCAGAGGGATCAATTTTATTTTAGTATCATTCTGGATGTCAATAAGCACCGACAGGAGAATTAAATGAAAGGAAAGAATAAATCAATGCTTGGAAATTTTATTATTGCTGCATCAATGGAAGAGGACGGAGAATTTATTCCTTTGATTTCTGATGAGGATGAGACAAATGTTAAAAATGTTGAGATTCCTGATGATCTTCCAATTTTACCTTTAAAAAATACAGTGCTGTTCCCTGGGGTTGTAATCCCGATTACAGTGGGTCGTAATAAATCTTTAACATTGGTAAAAGAAGTATATGCCGGAGATAAATTGTTAGGCGCACTCTCACAGAAGGATCCAGAGATCGATGAGCCGAAACAGGATGATTTGAATGGAGTTGGAACTGTTGCCCAAATTATTAAAATCCTTGAAATGCCTGACGGGAGTACTTCTGTAATAATCCAGGGCAAAAAGAGATTTGAGTTGGAAGAAATAACTCATAACAACCCTTATTTTAAAGCGAAAGTTAATCCACTTGAAGATTCCCGCCCAGGAAAAAAAGATAAGGAGTTTATCGCATTGATCCACTCCCTAAAAGATCTTTCCTTAAAAATTATAAAACTCTCATCAAATATTCCTCAGGAGGCTTCATTTGCCGTTAAAAATATTGAAAGCTCAGAATTCTTAATTAACTTCATTTGTGCAAATTCAGATGTTGAAATTTCTGAAAAGCAAAAACTTCTTGAAATATCCGATTTGAAAATAAGAAGTACTCGTTTGCTTGAACTTCTTTCCAAGGAGGTTCAAATGCTGGAACTGAAAGAAGATATTCAAACCAAAGTAAAATTGGAGCTTGATAGGCAGCAACGTGAGTATATGCTTCATCAACAAATGAAAACAATCCAGGATGAGCTTGGTGGTAACCCTGTTGATCAGGAAATTGAGGAGATAAAAAAGAAGGCTGAGGGTAAGAAATGGATTGAGCAGGTAAAAAGTGTCTTTGAAAAAGAGCTTGAAAAACTGCAAAGAATGAATCCTGCTGTGGCAGAATACTCTGTTCAGATGAATTATCTCCAGGTGCTATTGGATTTGCCATGGAATGAATTCTCAAAGGACAATTTTGACTTGAAAAGGGCTGAAAGAGTATTGAACAGAGACCATTATGGCCTTGAAAAAGTTAAGGAGAGGATTCTTGAGCATCTGGCAGTGTTGAAATTAAAGGGTGATATGAAATCACCCATTCTTTGTTTGTATGGCCCCCCGGGCGTGGGTAAAACCTCTCTGGGTAAATCAGTAGCAAAAGCCCTGGGTCGATCTTATGTTAGGGTTTCATTGGGAGGAATGCACGATGAAGCTGAAATTAGAGGACATAGAAAAACCTATATTGGAGCTATGCCCGGAAGAATTATACAGAATATTAAAAAAGCAAAATTCTCAAACCCTGTATTTATACTCGATGAAATAGACAAAGTAGGCAATGATTTTAGAGGGGATCCTTCCTCGGCGCTCCTTGAAGTGCTTGATCCTGAGCAAAATAGTGCTTTCCACGACAATTATCTTGAGGTTGAATATGATCTTTCGAATGTATTATTTATCGCCACAGCAAATACTGTGAATACTATTAGCCCGGCTCTGCGGGATAGGATGGAAATGATTGATATTAGTGGATACATTGTTGAAGAAAAGGTTGAAATTGGCAAAAGACATTTAATCCCTAAACAAATGGAGTACCATGGTCTTAAAAAGAGCGACCTGGTATTTAACAAGAAGGTTATTGAGCGAATTGTTGAGGATTATACCCGAGAATCAGGAGTAAGGGAGCTCGATAAGAAAATTGCAAAAGTGATGAGATCAACAGCCAAAAAAATTGCATTTGGAACAAAATTTAGTACCAAACTGACTGTTGAGGATATTCATGAAATTCTTGGGGCTCCAGATTATTTGAAGGATGTATATGCAGGCAATGAATTTGCCGGTGTAGTAACCGGATTGGCATGGACACCAGTAGGAGGGCAGATATTAATGGTGGAAACCAGTCTTACAGTAGGAAAAGGTAGGTTAACTCTTACAGGTAACCTGGGCGATGTTATGAAGGAATCTGCTGTAATTGCACTTGAATTTTTAAAAGCGCATTCAGATTTGTTAAATATTGAATCTGAGCTATTTGATCAATGGAATATACATATTCATGTTCCTGAGGGTGCAATTCCAAAAGATGGTCCATCAGCAGGTATTGCCATGATAAATTCCATTGCATCAGCATTTACACAGCGAAAAGTCCGGAAACTTCTGGCTATGACAGGAGAAATAACTCTTAGAGGAAAAATATTACCAGTGGGGGGAATTAAAGAAAAAATCCTTGCTGCAAAGAGAGCCAATATTAGGGAAATTATTTTGTCTTCCGAGAATAAAAAAGACATAGATGAAATAAAGGAGCTTTACATTAAAGGACTTAAGTTTCACTTTGTGGATGAAATTATGGAGGCTTTGAATGTAGCTTTACTGAATGAAAAAGTTAACAATCCTAAACCTATTGCTCTGCAAGAACCATCGAAGAAATAATTTGTATTTTTAGATTATTGATCTTATTCGACTTAAAAAATCTTACTTTTGCTATACCGAAAAGACTAAGGTGATACTTCCTTAGTTTCTTGTTGAAATAATATAAATTCTTTAAGGTGAAAAAAATTGCAATATTTCCAGGTTCATTTGATCCATTTCATATTGGACATGAAACCATAGTTAGAAGAGCATTGAGCCTTTTTGATGAAATAGTCATTGCCATAGGTATCAATACTAACAAAAGGGAATACTTCCCAATTGATGTTAGATTATCCTGGATAAAGGAAGTTTTTAATGACGAACCAAGGATAAAAGTTGATAGCTATGATGGCCTGACTGTGGATTTTTGTAAGTCAGTAAATGCCAGATTTATACTCCGTGGATTGAGGACTGCTGCTGATTTTGAGTATGAAAGAGCTATTGCCCAGGTCAATAAATCAATGGAAACTGATATTGAGTCAGTTTTCATTCTTACGACACCAGAATATACTCCGGTTAATTCTTCCATTGTAAGGGATATCCTCAGGCACGGAGGTGATGCAAAAAAGTTTCTTGCTGGACACGATGAGCTAAAGGATAGAATCATAAAATATATAATTGAGGATGCGAAATAGATTTTGGTATCTTTTATTTTTCATTTTATTAGTAGTTCTGACCACCGATAGTTATTCAAGTACCATTCTTAAAGGCAAGGCACCTTCTTACAGTTGGTGAAACTTTTCATTTTTATACTTATCCCGACTTTATAACCAATCGACCGAAAGAAATTGGGTCATGCGCTGTAAATGAGCAGGGTGAATTTTAGTTTTGAATTTAACACTAATTCTACTCTTCGGGTTTACATCGAACTGGGTAGAGTAGTAGGTTATATTTACGCTGAACCTGAGAAAGTATATGAACTGATACTCCCTTCCCTGCAGGCTAAAACAATGAATGACAAACTCAATCCGTATTTTCAACCTCAATTAATTCAACTGGGAATTGCAAATCTTGCCTTGGATGATTTAAATGTATTAATTCAAAAATTTGATCATATTTTTAATCCATTCATGAATGAATTTGCCTTGCAAAAATACCTGAAACAGGATAAGGAAGCAGATCGATTCAGGTTTGTTATTGATAGCCTCTTTTCAGGGTATAATCAGGAATATTTTCAGCAATATATGATATATAGACTAAGTCTTCTGGATTATATTAAACATTCAGGAGAAAAGCAATTTGATTTTTATTCAAAGTTTCCGGGAACAATAGTAGAGTATGATAATCCTGGTTTTGTTGATTTGTTTAATAGGGTATTTGCCCGTTTTCTATATCATTATAGCAAAACAACGGAAGGGTCTAAGGTGAACGGGTTAATATATAGATCTCCGGGGTATTCACAAATTCAAAAAATAGTAAAAAATGGGGGCTTGTTTAAAAATGACAGCCTGATTGAGTTAGTTATCCTAAAGGGTATATATGATGAGTTGTTTGAAAGTGATTATCCAGAAGTAAATTTGCTAATCATTTTGGATAGTATCAAAAAGGAATCAGATATAGAGAAAAATCGGGTTATAGTTGAAAATATCGTATGGAAGGCAACCCGTTTAGAGGTAGGAAGTAAGGCCCCTGGATTTAAGCTTTATAATCAAGAAAATATCCTTACTAGTCTGGAAGATTTTAAAGGCAGGTATGTTTATTTGAATTTTGTTTCCTTTCAAAGTTATGCCTGTCAGGTTCAATTGCCCATCCTCAGTGAACTGGAAAGTGATTTCAAAGATAGCCTGATTGTGGTTTCAATAAGTATTGATGAATCTTTTCAGGAAATGAAAAATCAGGTAATAAATAAAAGCTATTCGTGGCCTTTTTTACACCTTGGAGACGATCCAGTGCTACTTAATGAGTATGATATAAGAGCATATCCCACATTTTTTCTACTAAATAAAGATGGAGAATTTATAGGGTCACCTGCACCATCACCTATGGATAATTTCAAGGATTATTTTACTAAAGTACTATTGAATCGAAACTAGAAAGGAAGTAAATTCTTTTCTTTTAACACATCAATTATAGATAGGTAGGTGTTTCCAAGTATCATTGGAAGGTCCTCAGCATCATACCATACAGCCTCAGTTATACCTTCTTCAATCTGAGGCAAAGGTTGATCATTTGAAGAGGTTTCCATCTCAAACCATTGTGTTTTCTTCAATATGGGAGTTGTACCTTCAAGGTATATATGGTGTGTTTCAATGATGGAAGATTTAATCTGTAACTTGTTAATGCCTGTTTCTTCAGTTGCTTCCCTTATGGCTGCTATTTCTGATTCTTCTCCATCCTCAATCCTTCCTTTTGGTAAATCCCACTTTCCTTTTCTTTTAATGACCAGCACCTTCCCCTCACTATTAAATATTAGTCCACCTGCAGCATCAATATTTGTGAAAATCTGCTGAAATTCATTTAAAAGTTGTTCAATATTATGATGAAATATATAAAGTTTTTTAATCTTTGTGATGACGGTAAATAGCTTCAGCAAATCTGATAACTCTTTTAAGTCATAAAACTTATAAAATAAGCCATAGTTGTTAAAAAAGTGAGTTGAGAAATCTTTGGTAAGATATATCACTCTATCTTGAAAAAATACTTTATACATTTTATTATGAAAGAAAATGCAATTAAAACAGCTAATTTACTATTACAAATTAAATCAATTAAATTAAGTCCTGCAAACCCATTTACCTGGGCTTCTGGTTGGAAGTCACCAATTTACTGTGATAATAGGAAAACTTTGTCATATCCAAAGGTAAGAAGTTTTATTAAGGATGCATTTGTTAACATTATAAAGAATAAATATCCTGATGTTGAGGTTATAGCGGGTGTAGCTACTGGAGCTATTGCCATTGGTGCCCTGGTTGCTGACCAGCTTGGCTTACCATTTGTTTATGTGCGATCAAAGCCAAAGGGTCATGGAATGGGGAACCAGGTTGAGGGATTTATTAAGGAAGGGCAGAAGGTTGTTGTTGTTGAAGATCTTATTTCAACAGGTAATAGCAGTTTAAGTGCTGTTGATGCATTGAGAGAGCTAGGAACGGATGTGCTAGGTATGGTTGCAATTTTTACCTACCAGTTTCCGCTGGCTGAAGAGAATTTTAAGAAGTCAGCTTGTGAGCTAATAACATTAAGTGATTATTCTTCTTTGATTGATTTGGCAATAAAAAATGATGTTGTATCTGCAGAGCAAGTTGACACATTGAAAAGTTGGAGAAAGGATCCTGCCATCTGGGGGGTATGAATTTCATCAAAGCTAAAAGTATAATATGGAAAAATTTGAAAGCAGGGTAGGAAAACTTCAATCATCCAAAGAAAAGGCATTTAATTTTCTTTCTGATTTTAATAATTTCAAACAGTTCATTCCTGCAGATAAGATTGGAAACTGGAAATCAGATAGTGATTCATGTTCATTTGATATTGGCGGTATTGGAGAAGTTGGTCTTAAAATAGTTGAAAAGGAACCTTATGATTTGATCAAAATCACCGGAAATGGTATGGCAAGTGTGGAGTTTTATTTATGGATTCAACTGAAAGAGGTTGAAGAAAAAGACACGCGCGTTAAACTCACCATGAAAGCAGAGTTGAATCCTATGCTGAAAATGGTAGCTTCAAAACCTCTTAAAAACTTTCTTGAGCTTATGGTAAAATACATGGAAGATTTTTCTTTTGAAGATGAGGTTTAGAGATATTCAATTTCTTTAAATCCATATGAGAGTTCTTCCCCAACAGTATTTTTAAGAATAATTTCACCTGTTTTTCTCACTTCAGTAATCTTTGCGTTTATTATACCTTCAGGTGTTTTATATCTCTTAATTTCATTTAATTGGTAAAGGTGATTAATATAGTTATAATCAATAATGGTGAAATTCTTAGCCATTAACGTAGTATAATGTTTCTCGACAAGACTGCATAGTAGATTTAAACATTCCTCAAGGTGATAAACCTGCCTTGTTTCCAGAGCCAATGAAGTTGGATTAGGTAAGCTCTCCGGAAACTTTGTTTGATTAATATTAATACCAATGCCGGTGACAGAGTATTGGAACTTTTGTCCTATAAATGAGTTTTCAATAAGAATTCCTGCTATTTTGGCATTATTTACATAAATGTCATTTGGCCATTTTATTACAGCATTGTTTAAGTACAATTCAATAAAGTCTTTCACACTTAAGGCTATAATTTTTGATATATAAAACTGATCTACTGGCTCGAGAAATTCAGGTTTAAGCAGTACACTTAAGGTGAGATTTTTACCCCTGGAACTATACCACTTATTCCCTGCATTCCCTTTACCATCAGTCTGGTAATGAGCCAAAACAATGGTGCCCTCCTCCAGGTTTTGTTCACTGGACAAATTATTTATATAAACATTTGTTGAGCTGGTCTCTTTAAGAATAATGATTTTATTGCCTATAATATCTGTTTTCATTTGTCGAAAAATTAATTTAGTCTAAAGTATAAATTAATGCTCTCAGGAACAAATGGCACTCTTATTGTTATTTATTTAAATCAGTGGAAATCACGATGCAGCAAAATCTTGTTATAAGTGATTAAAATTCACTATTTTTGTGTGATAAAATTTATAAATGGTTTCTGAAAGCAAAAAACAAACTGAAAGTCTGGTAAAGTTAGTAATTGAGGGAATTCTCAAAAAGAAAGGAAAAAGAATAGTTACTTTAAATTTGTCAGAAATTGAAAACTCTATATGTTCATATTTTGTTATATGTCATGGTGATTCAACAACTCAGACATCAGCCATTGGAGAATCAGTTGCTGAAGTTGTTTTAGAGAATTCAGGAGAAAAACCATTGCACAAAGAGGGTTTTGAGAATGCAAACTGGATTCTCCTTGATTATGGAGATGTAATTATTCATGTATTTTTAGAATCATATCGTGATATGTATCGTCTGGAGGAGCTTTGGGCCGATGCAAAATCAGAGCTAATAAGTGAAGGAGAGTAGAAAAGAATAGACTAATTAGGATTATGGAAGAAAAAAAGAAATTTAATATAAATCCATTGCAAGGAAATAAAGATGATAAAGGCGGTAAACCCAAATTTAACATCTACTGGGTATATGGAATATTGGCCGTCTCATTCATTCTTATCAATATTATTTTTTCTGGATCTGATACAAGCAAGATAGATTGGTTAAAGTTTGAAGTAATGGTGAAGGACCATGATGTTGAAAAAATTGTGGTTGTTAATAAAGAAGTAGCCCAGGTCTATCTTACTTCTGAAAGCTGGGAATCAGGAAAGTATGATGATATTAAATCAAAAGGAATTAACTCCTGGACCAATACTGGCCCTCAGTGTTATTTTAATATTGGGTCAATTGAATCATTTGAAGCAAAACTCCGTGAGGTTGAAAAAAAATATACCTATCAGGATGAGGAGAGGATAGGCCTATCCTTCGAGACCAAAAAGGATATTTTTGGTGAAATGCTAGGCTGGCTTCTTCCGCTTGTAATTCTAGTCGCTGTATGGTTATTCATTTTCAGAAGAATGGGTGGTGGCTCCGGGGGAGGAGTTGGTGGAAATATTTTCAATGTTGGCAAGTCTAAAGCAAAAGTGTTTGATAAAGATGCCACAACAGTTAAAGTAGACTTTAAGGACGTTGCAGGACTGGAGGAAGCCAAGGTGGAGATCAAAGAAATAGTTGACTTCCTGAAAAATCCAAAGAAATATACCGATCTGGGTGGGAAAATTCCAAAAGGAGCTTTATTGGTTGGCCCTCCAGGAACAGGTAAAACCCTATTGGCAAAGGCCGTTGCAGGGGAAGCAAATGTACCTTTCTTCAGTATGTCGGGATCTGATTTTGTCGAAATGTTTGTTGGTGTAGGCGCTTCAAGGGTGAGAGATTTATTTAAGCAAGCCAAAGAGAAAGCCCCATGTATAGTTTTCATTGATGAGATTGATGCTGTTGGTAGGGCAAGGGGAAGGAATCCAAATTTTGGTGCTAATGATGAAAGGGAGAATACATTGAATCAGTTACTTACTGAGATGGATGGATTTGCCAGCAATGCAGGTGTTATAATACTTGCTGCAACAAACCGAGCCGATGTTTTAGATCGTGCCTTACTTAGGGCTGGTCGATTTGACAGACAAATCCATGTTGAACTTCCTGATTTAAATGAGAGGAGAGAAATTTTTAAAGTACACCTACATCCAATTAAGGTTGAAAAAAGCTTAAATGTAGATTTTCTGGCGAAACAAACCCCTGGTTTTTCAGGTGCTGATATTGCCAATGTATGTAACGAAGCAGCCCTGGTTGCTGCAAGAAAAAATAAGAAGAAAGTTACCAAACAGGATTTTCTGGATGCGGTTGATAGGATAGTTGGTGGCCTTGAAAAGAAAAATAAAATTATTACACCTGAAGAAAAAAGAACAATTGCTTTTCATGAGGCAGGACATGCATCTGTTAGCTGGTTATTGGAGTATGCAAATCCGCTTGTGAAAGTTACTATTGTTCCCAGAGGAAAAGCTCTTGGTGCTGCCTGGTATCTTCCTGAAGAACGGCAGATAACCACAACCGAGCAGCTTCTTGATGAAATGTGTTCTGCCCTTGGTGGAAGGGCATCTGAAGAAATATTCTTTAAGAAAATTTCAACAGGTGCTTTAAATGACCTTGAAAAGGTAACAAAGCAGGCTTATGCCATGATCAGCTTTTTTGGGATGAGTAAGAAAGTAGGAAATTTAAGTTTCTATGATTCAACGGGTCAGGGTGAGTATAGCTTTAATAAACCCTATAGTGAAAAAACAGCTGAATTGATTGATTTAGAGGTAAAGGCTCTTGTTGACATTGAATTTGAAAGAGCAAAAGATATAATTCTAAAAAATAAGAAAAAACTTGGGGAAGTGGCAAATTTATTACTTGAGAAAGAAGTAATATTTAGTGAAGACCTTGAACGTATTTTTGGAAAAAGAATAAAAGATTCAAGGCTTGAAGAATTAAAGCCTGAGAATAACGCCAAAACTAAGTCCAAAAAAGTTGACGAGAAAGTGAAAGATGAAGAAATAGATCCTGGAAATTCAGAGGGCAACGAAAATTCAAAGTCAACCGAAGAGTAAATTAATTTATGGAAAAAAACTGGGTGTCAATTTTTTCAACAGACCAGCCATACCTTGCTGATATTGCGCGCCTTGTCCTTGATGAAAATAACATTTCTTCCATAATAATGAATAAAAAGGATTCATTTTATAAAATAGGTGAGGTGGACCTATATGTGAATCGCGATCAGGCCCTGAGAGCTAAAAATCTAATTAAAAATTTAAGTAGTGAGTGAACTAGTTAAAAGAACTGCAACTGGATTGCTGTTGCTTATCCTGGTAATTGGATCTATTTTGGCTAATAGCCTGGCATTTGTAGTTGTATTCCTCATAATTCTGGTAGCCACCCAATTTGAGTTTTATCGTATGCTAACCCGGGCTAAAATTCGGCCTCAGTCAGTAATAGGAATCATTATTGGAGTTTTCTTGTATTTGTCTAGCTTTTTGGTTTCCATTGGTTTTATGCCAAATAAAGTGTTTGTTTTATTTTTCCCCCTTGTGAGCCTTGTTTTTGTGAATGAACTTTTTTTCAATGAAAACAGACCCATTCATAATATATCATTTACACTTTTTGGGATATTTTATATAGCTGTTCCATTTTCGTTGTTTCATTTCATGGTTTTTGAGATCACTGACGATTTAAACATAGGATTAAATGAAGGACGGGATATTGTGAATTTCTTTTTCCAGCCTCCCAATCTGGTAGAGTATAATTATCAAATATTACTTGGTTTTTTCTTTTTGCATTGGATTAACGATACAGGTGCCTACCTGATTGGGGTTCCATTTGGAAAACATAAATTATTTAAAAGAATTTCACCAAAGAAATCCTGGGAAGGAGTCATTGGTGGGGTGATATTTTCGTTAGTAACTGTTATCTTACTTGCAAAGTATTTCCCTGTTTTAAGCTTGTTTAGCTGGTTAATTGTGGCTTTTATTGTTGTTTTTTTCGGAACCCTTGGAGACCTGATTGAGTCTCTTCTAAAAAGATACCTTGGTTTAAAAGATTCCGGGAATTTTTTACCGGGGCATGGTGGATTTCTTGACCGATATGATGGGGTATTATTCTCTACACCAATAGTTTATGCCTACTTGCAATTAATTTCCTGAAATTAATTACTTTTATGGCAATATTTTAGAAATGATAATTCATAGAGAAGGATATCGTATATTATTAGTCTTTTTTATTATTCTGCTAATATTAAACTTGGCATTTGTCCCCCTTCACCATGGTAAAGGTTTGGTTTTCTATTTGTTAATAACTGCAAGTATTATTTTTTATTTTTTAATTGTATTTTTTTTCCGTTATCCAAAACGAAAAATAAATCATGATGAAAATCTTGTTTTGTCACCTGCTGATGGAACGGTGGTTGCAATTGAGGAAGTATTAGAGGATCAGTTTTATCATGAGAAAAGAATACAGGTATCAATTTTTATGTCACCATTGAATATTCATGTGAATTTTTGTCCCATCTCTGGCATAGTTGAATATGTAAATCATGAACCGGGAGATCATCTTGTTGCCTATCACCCAAAATCATCAACTGAGAATGAGAGAACTTCGATTGTGATCAGGCATAAAAATGGGACCAAGTTAATGGTAAGACAAATTGCTGGAGCACTTGCAAGGAGAATAGTTACTTATTGCAAACCGGAGAAAGAAGTGAACCAGGGAGAGCAGCTTGGATTTATTAAATTCGGGTCAAGAGTAGATCTCTTTCTTCCTCTGCATGTAAAGTGTGCCGTTAAGCTTGAACAGAAAGTAAAAGGGAATAAAACTATAATAGCAAAAATAAAATAATTATATATTAAGATAAAAAGAGTAGAATATCCGATAATATTATATATTTGACGATGTATTTAACTTTTTAAATTAAAAATTATGAAAAAATTATTTGTATTTATTGGCTTAATGCTTCTCGCCGGCGCTTATATAGTTCCTGTTAATGCATCTACAGATGTGAATATTGTTGTTGTAGCTGAGGATGAGAAGTGTGAAAAATGTGGTAAGGAAAACTGCGATGGAAAGTGTGCTGCAACAGTTGAAGGTAAAAAAGCTACTACCGCTGAAAAAGCAACTAAAAAATGTGATGCGGAATGTGAAAAAGCTTGCTGTGCTGATAAAAAATCAGAAGCCACTGCAGGTAAAGGATGTGATGAAAAGAAAAAAGAGAGTAAAAAATAATCTCTGCAATTTCAAAATATTAGAGGGGCCTTGTGCCCCTTTTTTTGTTATTTTTGTTGACAATTTGGAAAAAGGTATAGATTTATCAAATAGATATAGCAAATGAGTAATAGCAAAATTTATGACGTTTCGGAGAATGTAAAATGGATAGGTGTACTCGATTATGACATTGTTACTTTTGATGTGGTAATGAAGACCGATTATGGGACAACTTATAATTCATACTTCATTGATGCCGAGAAAAAGGTTATCATCGATACTACAAAAGAAACTTTTAAAGATGAATATTTAGAAAAAATCAGATCAGTTGTAGATCCAACTCAAATTAGTTATATCGTATTGAATCATACTGAACCAGATCATTCTGGAAATCTACAACACCTGATGAAATTGGCACCAAATGCAAAAGTTGTAGGTAGTGGTAATGCTCTTAGATACCTCGAGGATATAACCGGTGAATCATTTCCTTCGATTAAGGTAAAAAATGGGGATGAGCTCGATCTCGGGAATATGACATTGAAGTTTATTGGAGCACCAAATTTGCATTGGCCTGATACAATGTATACCTACCTGGAGGAAGAAAAAATTCTGTTCACCTGTGATTCATTTGGATCTCATTATTGCAATGAAAAAATCTTCGATGATGAGGTAGGCAATATTGACCAGGCATTTGATTATTATTTTGATGTTATCTTAAAGCCATATAGTAAGTTTATGCTAAAGGCCATTGAAAAAATAAGGCCTTTGGAAATAAATTTAGTCTGCCCAGGGCACGGACCTGTTTTGCGATCTAATTGGAAAAAATATGTTGATCGATCTGAACAATTGGCAAGAGAATATTTGGATACAACAAATGCACAAATACCTCAAGTATTAATAGCTTATGTTTCGGCATATGGCTATACAAAAGAGATGGCTATTTCGCTTGCTGAAGGAGTAAAACAGGCTGGTGAGATTAAAACCGAATACCTTGATTTGGAAGAGAGTTCAATTGGGGAAATGGAAGAAAAAATGATCAGGAATTCAGCTCTTGTATTGGGTTCGCCTACTATTAACCAGAATACATTGTTGCCAGTATATAAATTATTTTCAATTGTGAATCCTATTAGAGACAAAGGAAAGCCTGCTGCAGCCTTTGGTTCATTTGGCTGGAGTGGAGAGGCCATCGGAATAATTGAAGAAAACCTAAAACAACTGAAATTTAAACTTTTTGACCAACATGCTTCATTTAAATTCTACCCACAGGATTCCAAAGCCAGAGAAATTAGGGCGTTTGGACAAAGTTTTGGCCAGTTCGTATTGAATTCAATTGAATTAAAAAACAATAATTAGTTTATTTGTAGAGTTCCTCTCTATCCACTAATCGTTAAGCTATATTAAGTAAAATTACCAAATCTAGTCGAATTGAGAGGCTTTAATGTATTTATAACCTTTCTTCTCAACAACTTTACTCATATCTTCTACAGTTACCAGATTTGCATCATACACTACAATTGCATTCGAGTCGACATGTGAAGCTTTCACTTCTACTACCCCGGAGATGCTTTCCAAACCTGCTTTAATGGTATTCTCACACCCAGCACAAGTCATTCCTTCTATATGTAACTGAACAGTGCTTTGTCCTTCAACAGAAACTGATTCCTCAAGAACTACTTTCTCTTTTTGCTCTTTCGAACTACTATTACAAGACATTAAAGCAAAAACCACAATAATAAAAATCAATGTTAAATTTTTCATTCCAAAATATTAGCCATTAATAGAAAAAGGATTTAAGTATTATTCTAAAATCTGCTACATTATTCTAATGATCAGATTTTTTTGCATTTAGATATTCATACGGACAAACTTACAATAATTTTAAGAAATTGCTCCTAATATTGGGTCTTAAACACCTAAAGTTCTGAAAAGAAGAAAAATAATTTATTTTCAAATATGAAATGATTATTTTTAGACTCCCTAGAATGAAAGAGAATCTAAAATATATTCTTGCAGCTCTAACTGTAATTATTTCAGTTGTAGCAATTTGGTACTTCAGAAATATTGTGGCTTACATTCTTATTGCTGGAGTCTTTTCATTGATTGGCAGGCCAATAGTTAACTTTTTAGGTAAAATTAGTGTTGGTAAATTCCATTTGAATAAAACAATTCGGGCAGCAATAACCTTATTATTGTTTTGGGCTGTATTCTTTGGGTTCTTCAGGACTTTCGTTCCTATGATTGTATCACAGGCCCAGGATCTTGCAGAAATTGACTTTTCTACTGTCAGAAGTGACCTACAGGAACCCATAAATCGACTGGAGAATTTATTTTTTAGGTTTAATCCTGAAGATTCAGCTGATTTAACTCTGGAGCAATTTATTGAAAACAAAATTAAATCTTCGGTAAATTATTCTGTGATCTCAGATGCAATCGGTGGCACTGTGGGTGTTCTTGGAAGTTTATTTGTAGCCATATTTTCAATATCATTCATTACTTTTTTCTTTCTAAAGAATGAGACTTTATTCGAAGAAGGATTAGAGCTTTTTGTTCCGGTAAGGCATGAAGAAAAATTTGCCCACTTTTTTCGCTCATCAAAGGCCCTGTTAACCCGTTACTTTGCTGGAATTTTACTGCAAATTTCAGGTATAACTCTTCTGGTGACACTGGGTTTAACAATTGTCGGTTTAAATTTCCAACTTTCTGCAGTGATTGGCCTTTGTGCCGGTGTTATGAATGTAATTCCATATATTGGTCCTATGATAGGAGCCTCAATAGGTCTAATTTTAGGCTTAGCCAATAACCTAGATCTCGATTTTTATCATAAACTATTACCTTTGTTGGGTTATATGTCACTTGTATTTATAATTGTACAGATTATAGATAACGTATTATTTCAACCGGTAATTTATGGTAAATCTGTAAAAGCGCATCCATTAGAGATTTTTTTAGTTATTTTAATTGCCGGAAGTTTAGCTGGTATTGTTGGTATGATTTTAGCAATTCCCAGCTACACAGTTTTAAGAGTGTTTGCAAGGGAATTCTTTTACCAGTTTAAAGTAGTACAGAGGATTACTGAAAAAATAGAGTAAAATGAATAAAAGAAAAAGATTGTTACTCATTTATGTAGATGTGTTAACTAGCCTTTCCATATTTGGCCAGGTTAACACTTCTTTTACAGTTGACTCATCTTCCATAAATTCATTTAATCTCAAATTTACAAGTACCTATAACCTTCCTGATACTTTGAATTATACTTTTCATTGGGACTTTGGTGACTTTACCAGTTCAAACCTTCCTGTAACCAGCCATATGTATGAAAAAGCCGGCAAATACCTAGTTCAGTTTACTGTTTCTGATAACACAATCTCTGAAACATCCTCTGAGCAAATCATTGTTAAGGATATTTTTCAGGTACCAAATGTATTTACTCCCAATGGAGATGGTATAAATGATATGTGGGTACTTCGAACCAATGGAAAAGACATTTATAAGATATCAATCTTTAGTCCCTCAGGTTCACGGGTTTTCGAACAATCTGCATATTCTATTTCCTGGGATGGTAAAACTCCTTCAGGAAACGAGGTGCATTCCGGGGTATATTACTATGTTATTACACGACAGGGAAAATATATTGATACAGGTTTTTTTCATCTGATCAGGTAGTTTTCTCAACTCCTTTTTCACCGAAATTAGGGAACTGAAAATTGGTTTTTCAGGGTTTACAAGTAGTTAGAATTAAAATATTATTACTAATTTTATTGCTGAATAGGAAGAGTATTCTAGGGTTTTTGACGTTAAACTTTTGATTTTTAACTAATACTAAGTCAATATATCATTTAATCATGGAATAAGGGCTATCTGAAAAAATAGTTCTTTTGTTATTTTAATCAGTTTAGATTTTTATAACTGTTATAGGAATTGAACATGAATTTGGTTTTTACCAGATTTTAATTGGATGCAATATGTAGTTAAAAGTTAGCAACTAAAATTTATGAATAATCTTTTTGTTATTAATTTCAGAAACCTGCTTCGCAAGACAGTTTTATTATTATTAATTGTAGCCTTACCCTTTTTAACATCAGGTCATTCTTTAATTATCTCTGAAGGAGAAAATACTGAATCTCATAAATCAGGATCTTCAGAAATTAAGAAAGGGGAAAGACTTTTCTTTGGGTTGGTGCATCAGAAAGAGGGTGCTCCAGTTTGTGCAGGCTGTCATAATACGGTTGAAATAGATACTTTTAGCTGGAATCCTTCAGCCTATGAGATAGCTACTAAATTCGCCAATAAAAGTTTAGCTGATTTTAGAAAAGCTGTTCTAACCCCTGCGACGCCAACTATGAAAAGAGTGCATGCTGAAGCACAGTTTTCGGATGATGATATTGTCCTAATAAAAGCATACCTCGACCAACTTGCTGTGGATGGTTTAACACCTAAAAAGCCTACCATAACCAGAGCTTTGTTATTTATTCTATTAACATTAATTATAATAATAGCCATTGTCGACCTTTTCTTTACCTGGAAGGTTAAGCAAAAATTAGTGCATCTAGTTGTTATTTTATTGGCCCTTGGAGGACAGGTAAAGCTTGTATCAAGTGCTGCAATAGCCCTTGGTCGATCTCAGGATTATGCTCCGGACCAGCCTATCAAATTTTCTCATAAAGTTCATGCTGACCAAAATGAAATTGATTGTCAGTATTGCCATACCAGTGCTGAATATGGTAAATCAGCAGGGATACCTTCAGTGGCGGTCTGTATGAATTGTCATATTCTGGTTGGCGAGGGAACCCAATCTGGGAAATATGAAATTGATAAAGTAAAAGCTGCATGGACTGGCAAGGAATCTATCCACTGGATCAGGGTACACAATTTACCTGATCATGTTTATTTTAATCATGCTCAGCATGTTGGTGTTGGCCAGGTGGAATGTTCTGAATGTCATGGACCGATTGAGACTATGGATGTTGTTAAGCAAGTTGAAGATCTTTCGATGGGTTGGTGCATTGAATGTCATCGAACTAGAGAAGTGAATTTTGCAGGTAATAATTATTATCAAAATTATAAACAGCTGCATGATGATCTGAAATCTGGTAAGATTAAAAATATTACTGTAAATGATATCGGCGGAACTGATTGCTCCAAGTGCCATTATTAATTGATTGAATCCGGATAGCTTAATTTTTAAATACCTATGAAGAAATACTGGAGAAGCCCTGAAGAATTCAAATTTGGTCAGAATTCGGAAACTGAAAGAATACTGGAAATTGACCATAAAAATGCAGTAATTGATCTTTTTGAGAGTGATTTGCCAGAAAAGAACACCTCAAGAAGGGACTTTTTAAAGCTTATGGGATTCAGTCTTACTGCAGCAACTGTTGTTGCCAGTTGTGAAAAACCTGTGAGTAAAGCAATACCTTATTTAATTAAGCCCGAGGAACTTACGCCAGGAAGTGCCAGTTATTATGCCTCTTCATTTTTTGATGGAAATGAGTACGGTAGTATTTTGGTAAAGACCAGAGATGGAAGGCCTATTAAAATTGAGGGCAATGATTTATCAAAAATCTCCGGTGGGAAAACTTCTGCCAGAATTCAGGCTTCGGTATTAAGCCTTTATGATAACGCCCGATATAAAGTTCCCCAAAAGGGAGGGGCTGAAATTACATGGGAACAGGCTGATAAGGAAATTGCGGATAAATTAAAAGAGATTGGTACCAAAGGGAAAAAAACAGTTCTTCTTTCCGGAACTATAATTAGTCCTTCGACAATTCGGGCAATCGAAGTCTTAAGAGAGAAATTTCCAAACTTGGAATGGATACAATATGATGCCGTATCCTATTCCGGGATTCTTCAAGCAAATGAAAAAGCTTTTGGTAAGCAGGTTATTCCTGACTATAAGTTTAAGAAAGCGGATCTGATTGTAAGCTTTGCTGCAGATTTCCTTGGCACCTGGGTATCTCCTGTTTCTTTTACAAGAGCCTATTCAAAAAGAAGGAATCTTACAGGTTCAGGAAAAAAAATGTCAAAACATATACATTTCGAGGCCGGAATGTCAATAACCGGTTCAAACTCCGATATTAGGTACTCTATTAAACCTTCTGATGAGGTTCTAATTCTTGGCAATATCTATAACGAGATTGCCAAAAATCTTGGCGAGCCAAAGATTAAGGTTGATGAATCTGCCTTCGATGTTCATGGTTTGGCGACAGATTTAATTAATAATAGAGGGAAATCTATTGTAGTTTCAGGATCTTCAGAATTGTCTGTTCAGCTTCTTATAAACAAAATTAATTTCTTGCTGGGAAATTATGGGAGTACCATTGATATAGAAAAGCCAATCTATGTGAAGAAGGGAATTGATAGGGATATGGAAAGATTGGTTAAGGAAATGAACAATAACATGGTTGATGGTTTAATCTTTTACAATACTAATCCTTCCTACGATTATTACGATACAGAGAAATTCCAGGCCGGACTTTCCAAAGTTGGATTGAAAGTTTCTTTGTCTTCAGTACCAAATGAAACTTCATCTGCTTGCGAATATATTTGCCCGGACCATCATTACCTCGAATCATGGAATGATGCTGAACCAAAGAAAGGTAGCTATAGCCTTGCTCAGCCAGCCATCAGACCTATATTTAAAACCAGAAGTGCACAAGAGAGCCTGCTCACCTGGGCAGGGACAAGCACCGATTTTTTGAGTTTTATAAAGTCATACTGGAAAGAGAATATCTTTACTATGCAGGAGGAGAATTCCAGCTTTCAGGATTTCTGGAATAAAAGTTTGCAAAAAGGCATTTTTGATCCACCTAATAAGGATGAAGAAAAGGAGAATCTTGCCTGGGTAGGAGAAGAGATATTGAATGGTAGTATAACGAGTAAATCTGAAGGCCTGGAGTTAATACTTTATGAAACTGTTGCACTTAGGGATGGCAAAGATGGAAACAATCCCTGGTTACAGGAAATGCCCGATCCGGTTACAAAAGCTTGTTGGGATAATTACCTCTGTATCTCACCAAAATTTGCTGAGGAAAAAAGTCTTGAAAATGAGGATGTGGTACTTATTGGCGGAGTTGAAGTTCCTGTTTTCATTCAGCCTGGTCAGGCCGAAGGAACAGTTTCTCTGGCTCTTGGATATGGAAGAAGTAATGCAGGCAAGGTGGCTGATGGAGTTGGGGTTAATGGATATCAATTTGTGCTGCAAAAAGGAGATACAAGATCCTATTGCCATACAGGTTTGGAAATTGAGAAAACTAATAAAACTTACGAACTTGCCCTTACTCAAACACATAATTCCATGGAGGGACGGCCAATAGTTAGGGAAACAACTCTTAATGAATACCTTGAAAATCCTAATTCAGGAAATGAAATGCATCTGGAGGCCGAGAAACACAATGTTAGCCTTTATAAGGATGTGAAGTTTGATGGGCATCACTGGGGGATGGCTGTTAATTTAAATTCCTGTACAGCATGTGGCGCCTGTATTATTGCCTGTCAGGCCGAGAATAATGTACCAGTAGTAGGTAAGGAAGAAGTAAGGAGGCGTAGGATTTTGCATTGGATACGTTTAGACCGTTATTATTCAGATGATCCGGAGCAACCTATGGTATTAAATCAGCCGGTTATGTGTCAGCAGTGCGACAACGCCCCTTGTGAAAATGTATGCCCGGTTTCAGCAACTATGCATAGTAGCGAAGGATTAAACCAGGTGGCATACAACCGGTGCATTGGTACCAAATATTGTATCAATAACTGCCCCTACAGGGTAAGGAGGTTTAACTGGTTTAAGTATGCCAATAATGATAAGTTTGATTTCAATCAAAATTCTGATTTAGCTAAGCTGGTGTTAAATCCTGATGTAGTTGTTCGTGAAAGGGGAGTGGTTGAAAAATGTACTTTCTGTGTTCAGAGGATACAGGATAAAAAACTGATGGCCAAGCTTGAAAACCGGCCTATAAAAGATGGAGAGATTCAACCTGCATGTGTTCAAACATGTCCCGTCTGAAGCCCTGGTTTTTGGTGATTTGAATGATAAAGACAGTAAAGTATCAAAGTTATATAGTAACGAAAGGAATTATTTCTTGCTTGAAGAACTTCATACTTTGCCCTCTGTTGGTTATTTAACCAAGGTGAGAAATATTGAAAAGAGTATGGTTGAAGATACGCATGGAACCCACTCTTAAAATGAATTAAAATAAACACTTCAATAGAATTTATCGAAAACTGATTGTCATATGTATAAAACTGAAGTAAGAGGTTTACTGGTTGAAGGTGGTAAAACTTTGGGCGATGTCACCAGTGACATAATGCGCCCTTTGGATACTCGTTCTCCAAACTGGTGGAAGGTTGCTCTTATGGTAACCATAATCATGAGTATTTGGGGTGCATATTCCATTTACATAACTATTTCTCAGGGTCTGGGAACCTGGGGAGTAAATAATACAGTTGGTTGGGGCTGGGCGATTATAAATTTTGTATGGTGGATTGGAATAGGACATGCTGGAACTGCCTTTTCCATCTTCTTACTTGTTTTGCGACAGAAATGGAGAACTTCAATCAACCGGGCAGCTGAAGCTATGACAGTTGTCGCAGTATTGTGTGCCGCCATTTTCCCTGCTTTACATATGGGCCGAATATGGAATTTCTATTTTATTGTTCCTTATCCCAATACAAGGGGACCATTGTGGGTTAACTTTAATTCACCTCTTTTTTGGGACTTCCTTGCCATTTCTGCTTATCTTCTGATCTCTGCTTCATTCTGGTACCTGGGTATGATTCCAGATCTTGCCACAATACGTGATAAAACTACATCCAAAGTCAAAAAAGCAATATACGGGTTCTTTAGTATGGGTTGGCTTGGATCTACAAAAGAGTGGATTCGATTTGAAGCCCTGGCTTTTATCCTTGGAGGGATTGCTGCTGTTTTGGTAGTTTCAGTACACTCCATTGTTTCTACTGATTTTGCAGTAGGGGTCGAGCCGGGTTGGCATACAACTATCTTCCCACCTTATTTTGTGGTTGGTGCCATCTTTTCCGGATTTGCAATGGTAATGACACTCATGATTATAATTAGGAAATTCTACAATTTGGAGAACTACGTAACTGATTCACATCTGGATGCCATCGCCAGAATCCTGGTATTTATTTCATTGATCATGGGTTCAGCTTATCTGACTGAAATATTTATTGCCTGGTATTCTGGCAATCAGTATGAAATGTTTACATTCTTTCATAACAGGATAACAGGGGAATTTACTCCGCAATTTTGGGCTATGTTTATTTTTAATGCTCTGGTTCCCCAGTTGTTATGGTCAAAGAAATTGCGACAGAATACGATAATATTATTTATCATTTCAATAATTATAAATATTGGAATGTGGTTCGAACGTTTTAATATTGTTGTTACCTCATTATCAAAAGACTTCTTACCTGCTAACTGGGCACCCTATAGCCCAACCATTACCGAGGTAGGAGTATATGTGGGTACACTGGGTATATTTTCATTGGGAGTTCTGCTATTCTTTAGATATATACCAATGATTGCAATCAGTGAGGTTAAAGGCGTGATGAAATATAATAAAAAGCAGTCTAATTAAATATTAACCCTAATGGAAAAACAGTCATATATTGTTGGTGTTTATGATGATGAGGATCCTCTTATCAAAGCTGCACAGGCATTTAAAGATGCTGGGATTAAGATAGAAGAGGTTTATACACCTTATCCTATTCATGAGATTCTCCACATTCTCGATAGAAAGTCACGATTGAGTATAGCTGCCTATATTTATGGGTGGATTGGCGGGATAGGAATTTTGGCCTTTATGCAATATGCAGCTGTTTTGAACTGGCCTTTAAACTATGGTGGAAAACCCATGAATTCATTCCCTTCATTCATTTTAGTGACAGTTGTATTTACAATTTTATTTGTCACCATTATGAGTCTTACAACTTTTATTGGAAGGGCACAGATTTTCCCAGGTAAAACAATTGATATAATTGATCCACGATCGACAGATGATAAGTTTGTTTTTGTTTTCTCTCCTGAGAGTGTTGACAAGCAAAAAGTTGAGTCTATGTTAAAAGACACGGGTGCAAGCGAAGTGTATGAAAGAAAAGGTTCATCTGAAAGTTAAACTGAGAAAATGAGTCACAGGGCAAAAAAGAAATATAAAAGAAATACTATGAGGATTCGTTTATTACCAATCATTTTGCTGATTCTTTTTGCATCAGCTTCTTGTGATAGAGACCGGAATAATCCGGGCTGGGACTTCTTTCCCGATATGTTCTATTCGAATGCATATGAAACAAATTCGGAAAATCCTGTATTTGAGAATAATCAAACCCAACAGATGCCTGCAGAGGGAACTATTCCCAGAGACATCATTCCATATCAATATCCAAATACCAAAGAAGGAATGGTACAGTCTGGTATCGATTTGGTAAATCCGGTAGCGGCTAGTATCGAAAATATTGCAAGGGGTGAACAGGTTTATGATGTTTTTTGTGTCCAATGTCATGGAGAAAAAGGAGATGGGAAAGGGTCATTGCACACAAGTGGTAAATACGTTTATCCTCCGGCATCATTGATCACCAATAAAATGAAAGAAAAACCTGATGGGGAAATTTATCATTCTACAACTGTGGGGTACGGAATAATGGGAGCCCATGGATCTCAAATAAGGCAGGAAGACAGGTGGAAGGTAATTCTCTATATAAGGGATGAGTTGCAAAAATAGTATTAAGGTGCTTTCAGTAAGCTATAGATTTAGAATAAGAAAATTAATATCATTATAAAGTTGCATTGAGATGGAAGAAAAATTCTCATTTCCCTCAAAATTAAAAATCACTTCATTTGTTTTAATTGGAATTGGAATTATTGCATTTGTTTGGGGATTCCTTACTAATTCAGATCATGCCTGGGGTAACCTGCTGTTGAATAATTTCTATTTTGTTTCAATTGCAGTTGGAGCCTCATTTTTTCTGGGCATTCAATATATTGCGCAAGCTGGTTGGTCTGCTGGATTTAAGAGGGTGCCTGAAGCCATAGCCAGTTATTTACCGGTCGCAGGTATCTTATTCCTGGTAATGCTATTTGGATTAGGGAAAATTTATCACTGGGCACATGCCGAGGCAGCCTTACATGATGAATTATTGGCACACAAGTCTGTATATCTAAATGTTCCGTTTTTCTCAATTCGTCTGGTTATTTATTTTACTTTGTGGATTTTCTTTGCAAGATTATTGCGGAAATTATCTCTTAAAGAAGATGTTGAAGGGGGATTGTCCTGGTTTAAAAAAAGCGAGTTTTATTCAAAGGTAAATATTTTTATTCTCGCTGTTACTTTTACGTTTGCTTCAATTGATTGGTTGATGTCAATTCACCCACATTGGTTCAGTACAATCTTTTCATTCAAAACGTTTGCCTCTGCTTTTTATTCAGGTTCAGTTGTGATTGTATTGATTGTACTGTTGTTGCATAATAAGGGGTATTTCAGTTTTTTAAATAAAAGTCATCTTCATGATTTTAGCAGGTATATTTTTATGCTGTCAATAATTTATGGATACCTGTGGTTTATGCAGTTTACAATTATTTGGTATGGAAATATTCCTGAGGAAACAGTTTATTATGCATTGCGGTGGGAGCAAGGTTGGAAGTTTTGGTTCTTTTTGGACCCTGTTTTGAATTTTGCTATTCCATTTCTTATTCTTATGCCTAGAGCAACAAGTAGAAATAAGTCGGCTATTTTAATTGTTATTGTATTTATCTTACTCGGACATTGGGTTGATCTTTATCTTCATGTATTCCCGGCAATTTCAGAAAGTAACACTTTTGGCTTACTTGAAGTGGGGACCTTTTTAGGATATGCTGGCTTATTTATTTTTACTGTATTAACAACATTGTCAAAAGCTCCTTTGGTTCCCAAGAATCATCCTTACCTTGAGGAAAGCTTAAATCATCATTTTTAGTAACAGATTAAGAATTTCTGAACTTTTTTCTTGAAAAGAATATTGCAAAATATTCCTTGTAAATTAGGTTGATTAAAATCAAAGCCTAGTATTGATGGAATTATTGTAAAATAATCAAGTTGACTAGAAACTCCAGGTTTTCATACTATTATCACTTATATAGCATAGATGTATTGCTTGGTGTCCTATCCGGGTCTGTCATGGCAGTGAAAGTGGTGGGAGTGAATCCCGGATTTGCCTGGTGGATTATTCTGCCAATTACTGTCTGGTGGATATATATTGCTGATCATCTTTTCGATGGTTTCCGTCTAAAAGAAAAAACACAAAACCCCAGACACCTTTTCTTTTACAACCATAGAAAAAAACTTATAGTAATGTTATGCATAGTGAGCATCTTAGATTTAATATTGATAAAGCTTTATCTGCCTTATCGTATGATTCTTTTTGGTGGAATCATTGGAGCATTCGTACTAATATATTTAGCAGCGGTACATTTCTCAAAAACAAAAAGATACATTATTTTCCCGAAAGAACTTTTTGTTGCTTTTCTGTATACCATTGGCATATGGGGAGGGCCTATATTATTAACCAATGATCTCCATAGGTATGTCCTGCCAATTTTAGTTTTTTTTATGGTTACCCTTTCGAATTTGTTTATATACTCATTTTTTGAAAGAGATCAGGATGTAAAAGATGGTCAGATAACTTTGCTTGTTGCTTATGGAGAGAAAAGGGCACTGAAAATTATCTATGGCTGGATAATGTTTTCTATTCTTTTCACTATAATAGTGTCAATTGCTTCAAGATTAGATTCTGTAATCTTTTTTAGTATGATGATATTCCTGGTCATGTTAATTGCTCAGGCATACCTGCTTCATATGGCTTCATGGTTCGCAATTAACAACAGGTTTCGTTGGCTTAATGAGGGAATCTTTCTTATGCCTCTGGCTATATTATTCTGATAATTAGAAGGCTCTATAGATAGTATTGTCTCTTCTGGATTATAGAGTTAATAATGCACTTATAATTAGTATTATCATTACAAATAGAAAATACAGGTTCAAATGAAAAAATGCACGTCCAAACTTAAATGCATTTTTTTTTGAAAATATATTATTGCTATATGAGAGTATTAGCAGAATAGAAATTATAAATAATGAGGTTATTGTAAAAGTTGATGTAAGAATCTTAGCAAGAGGAAAAAGTAGAGAGGAAACTGCAACAGCTACAATCCACGTAAATGTTAATCTTTTTATTTGAACATCATTGAACACTTTGGTCAAACTTGGAAATCCAGCTATTTCATATTCTTTCCCATATTTTAGAAGGATTAACCAAAAGTGAGGTATCTGACCTATAAAAAAGAAAAAGGCAACTACTAAAATATGATAATCAAGAATCTTCCCTCCTGCGGCAACCCATCCAATTATTGGAGGAATTGCCCCGATAATGGCCCCGGGAACTGCTGCAAAAGCAGTTTTTCGTTTTAAATTTGTGTATATCAGATTATACCAGACCAAAGCGAATATGCCAAGTAGGAATGCATAAAAACTACTCATAAAAAGCAACACAGATCCCAGAATAATTAATAGTAAAGAAAAAAGTAGTGCAGTCCTGATAGATACTTCCCCTGATGGTAGCGGTCTGTTTAGGGTTCTATTCATTAAAGCATCTAGCTTTTTTTCCTGAATATGATTTAATGCAGCTGATCCGGAAGATAAAAGGAAAACTCCCAGTACGGGAAGTATAAGATCATAACTAATTTCTTTTGCTTTCAAAACAAAACCAGTGAACGTGGAAAGAGCTACCGAAAAAGAAATAGTTAGTTTACTAAGTTCAGAAAAGATGTGGAAATATCGGCTTATACTCCTATTCATTCAACATCTTAATATACTCAATAATTGTTTGTAGTTCTTCCTCAGAGATTAAGTCTTTGTAGGAAAGCATCAAACCTTTACTGTATCCTTTAACGATATCTGCATTCGGTTCATATATAGCTTTCCTCAGATATTCCTCGTCAATGGTTATTTCACGATCTTCTCCATCTGTTTCAACTACTTGCAGTTTACCAAATGAACCGAGATAGGATGGTCCAACTAGTTTTGTGCCATCACTGGAATGACATGCATTACAACCATTTTTTCGAATAATCTCCAGGGCTTTAGCACCAGGAATCTCCTCGCCTGACTCAGTAAGAGTGGGATCCTTTGGCGGCTCAACATACCATTGGTCATATTCTTCTCTTGTTAGAACTTTAACAGCTGTAGTCATGTAAGAATGGTTTAAACCGCAATATTCAGCGCAAAATAGGTTATAGGTTCCTGGTTTCTGTGGTATAAACCACATAAACTTATTTTTCCCTGGAACCATGTCTTCTTTTACCCTGAATGCTGGTATGTAGAGTGAATGAATGACATCCAATGCTTCAAGTTCTAAATTAATAGCCTGATCCTGAGGAACATATAACGTATCAGTAATTCTGCCATTGTTGTATTCAAATCGAAAACTCCACATTCTTGCAGTAGCTTTCACATTCATCGAATTCTTAGGGGCCTTAGTCATGGGTTTCCATCCAGCCCAACCATAATAAAACATTACAAGAACCAGAATTGTAGGAATTACAGTCCAGACTATTTCAAGTTTGGTGCTACCCTCAATTTGAGTGGCCTTTGGATTTCTTTTCCTGTTATACCGAATTATAAAATAGATCATGATTACGGTAATGGCCACTAAAAAGAATAATGAAATTCCAAGAATTACCATAAAAGCAAGATCGACTCCGTGCACAAAATTCGATGCGTCTATTTGATTGGATGAGTACATATTTATCTGTAATAATAATCAAGAAAAGTGATTAAAATAACTATAAAAATAATGGCAAAAATTCCTACAACCATTATGGCAAATATCTTATGGTCGAACTTAAGGTGCATAAAATAGGTTAGAACAATGACACTTTTAACTGATGCAAGTAAAAGAGCGATAGTTACTGTTAAGGCTCCTAGTTCAATGCTGGTGACTGCCACTGAAATAAATGTTAATACTACCAATGTAAGAAGGATAATTACATAGGTTTTATATGGTACTATATGATGTTTTTCTTGCTCCATTGGATGAAATGAATTAAGTAATTAAATAAAACAGAGGAAATAGGAATATCCATATTAAATCAACCAGATGCCAGTATAAAGCTCCGTTTTCAAGGAAAACATAATCTGTTGAATGCACTCTTTCAATGTATACCCTGTGATAAACAAAACCCAGCACAATCATTCCTACTATAATGTGAAATGCATGCAATCCTGTCATAAAGAAATACAATCCAAAAAACAAGGTGTCCCCATGTCCAAGTTCCTGAAGGTAAGGGGAGCCAGGATAAAGCCCATGTTCAATTTTCCCTCCCCATTCAAAATATTTGTTAACCAGAAAAACAAAAGCAAGAACCAGGGTGGTACCAATAAGAATTAATGTTAACTTTTTATTTCCTTTTTGAATGGCAGTAATTGACATGGCAGCTGTCATACTGCTTATAAGTAATATAATTGTATTCAGGGTACCTATAGGTACGCTTAATTCTTCAGCAGCCAGGCTGAAGGCTTCGCCATTCCTAAATCGATATACTGAGTAAACCAGAAATAATCCAACAAACAGTAGCATCTCAGTAAAAATGAACAACCACATCCCAATTTTGGATGCAACATCATCTCGATGAATATGTGTAGTGGAGTGGTCCATAAACAGGAATTTAATTATTTGTATACATATGGTCCGGTTGTAACCTCAGGAATCTTTTCAAAATTCTCCAGTGGTGGAGGTGAAGGCACTGTCCATTCGAGTGTTGATCCATCCCATGGATTCGACCCTGCTTTTTCACCTTTTCTGGCAGAATATACCAGATTCACAATGATTATTATTAATCCGGAAATCAATACCATTGCTCCAATTGAAGAAATAATATTCGGTCCAGTATATTCTTCAAGGTAATCAAAATACCGACGTGGCATACCTTTCATACCCAGATAAAACATTGGTCCATAGAGAGTATTAAAACCAATAAAGAAAATTAACCAGCCAATTTTAGCCCACTTTATATTATACATCCGTCCGTACATTTTTGGTAACCAGTAATGTATGCCACCAATGAATGCAAATCCAACACCACCAAAAATAATATAATGAAAGTGAGCTACTACAAAATGTGTATCATGAACATGAATGTTTGTTGCAAGAGCGCCCAACACCAAACCTGTCAATCCGCCAATAAGGAAAACGAATACAAATGATGAAGCCCAATAAAAGGGTACTCTTGGGTGGATTGAGCCTTTATGCATGGTTGAAACCCAGTTAAATACTTTAATAGCACTTGGAATGGCTACAAGAAATGTAAGAATAGAAAAAGTATAAAGGGCCGTACCGCTCATACCTGATGTAAACATATGATGCCCCCATACAAAGTAACCTACAAATGCTATGGCAAGTGTTGAAATGACAATTGCTTTGTATCCAAAAATAGTTTTCCTTGCAAATGTTGGGATAATTTCAGAGATTACCCCCATGGCCGGCAGAATCATAATGTACACTGCGGGGTGAGAATAAATCCAAAATAAGTGCTGGTATAAAATAGGGTCTCCCCCGAGTGCAGGATCAAAAAATCCAATGTTTAAAAGCCTTTCTCCAACTACCATAAGGAGTGTTATCCCAACAACAGGAGTGGCCAACAATTGAATCCAACCTGTGCCATATAAGGTCCATGGAAATAAGGGCATTCTCATCCAGGTCATCCCTGGAGCACGCATGCGATGTATGGTAACAACAAAGTTAAGCCCAGTTAAAATTGATGAAAACCCAAGAATGAAGGCACCAAGGACAGCCGGTAGCATATTTGTACTGGTCTTAAAACTATAGGGTGCATAGAAAGTCCATCCGGTGTCAGGTGCTCCACCTCCTGTAAACAGAGAAAGAACCACTAAAAAAGCTCCTGCAACATAAATCCACCATGAAAGTAAGTTCAATCGTGGGAAAGCCACATCTTCAGCACCTATCATAAGTGGTAGCATAAAGTTCCCAAATACAGCAGGTATCCCCGGAATAACAATAAGAAAAACCATTATTACTCCATGAACAGTAAAAATACTATTGTATGTCTGGGCACCGTATAGAGTTTCCCCGGGTGCTATCAATTCCAGTTTCATCAGTAGCCCCAGGATTGCCCCAACAATAAAAAATGTCATAATGGAATACAGGTAAAGCAGGCCTATCCGCTTATGGTCTGTAGATAGGATCCATTTAAAAATGCCACTGTGCTTTCCTTCTTGATAAAAACTTTTTTGTTCTGTTTTTTCAGTTTCATTTACCATTCCGGTATATATTAATTAGTCTTTTTTTTCTTTAAACCTGATCTCAAAATAAGTATTAAAAACAATAGAATTGCAAAAAACCCAATTACTATGCCTGACACTTTAGTAATATTAAAAACCCACTGTTGGCCTTCAGGGTTATAACTATAGCAGAATACCAGTACTTTATTGATAGTTGATCTTACAGTACCTTCCGATGCATCAAGAATTGACATTTTGATATCAAAAGGCTGGAAATAAAACCTGTCATCGAATTGACTCATTCCAGGCTTTATATATCTTGTGATCTTCCCCTCAGGACTTAATACAATTAATGTTGCGGTATGATTAAAGTCTTTACCAACTTTTTTGTATTTGAAGCCTGTCAGGTCAGTAAATCTTGCAACCTCAGAAGCTTCTCCGGTAAAGAATTTCCATCCCTTTTCTGCTGCTTCCTTATTCTGCATAAGGTCGAGATAGTTGTTCTTTTTATTGATGGCAAGTTGAGTATCTTCAGTTGGATCGAAACTAATCGTAAAAGCCTGGTAGTCTTTCCCAATTTCAAGATCTAATATGTCAATTGTTTCTCCCAATGCACTCATCATCGGGCTGCAAATTCCCGGACAACGGTAATAGACGAAATTTAAAATAGTAGGCTTATCAAGGATGTTGCCAAGAACTATAGTATCCCTGTTTTCATTGATTAATTGCAAATCCAGTGGAAGAAATTCTCCAAGGTGTTCAACTACACCAACTTCGGGATCATTTGGATCAAAAGCAGGTCGTTGCCCAAATATATAGCCAGAATAGGAAAAAAGGAGAATCAATACAAAAAGATTGAAAACTTTTCTACTTATTAAAATCTTTGTGTCACAACAAGGCAAATTAAAATGCATTTGTTTAAGGAGTTACTGGTTTCTATCTTATCATTTGGGGAAAGCAAATATCTGAAAATTATTTTAGAATTAAAAGGATTAGATAGACTCAATATAAATTAAAAAAAAAAGGCATATCAATGTAGATATATTGTTCTGGTTTCAAGTAAATTCATATTCTTTTTTTATTAAAATTTCATCTTCATGTTTTTCAGCATAGAGACTGAAGAGATGAATTAATATTTTTCGAAGAGTATTTTCTGGCTTATGAAAAATTTCTTAAAAAGGGCGTTCTATCTCTATTACGATGGGTTTAGATCAATGACTATTGGAAAACAACTGTGGGTAATTATCCTTATTAAGTTGTTCATAATGTTTGCAGTGCTCAAACTTTTCTTTTTTCCTGACTTATTAAAATCTAAGTTCTCTAATGATGATCAAAGAGGGAATTATGTAATAGAACAACTCACTCAAAAAAAATAAATCATGATTGATCAAGTCGACATGTCATTGGTTGATTGGTCCACGGGCCCAGTTTGCCCTTACATCAATCTACCACTGGCTATTTGTCCCACTTACACTGGGTTTATCCTTCATTATAGCGATAATGGAAAGTTTTTATGTGAAAACAGGGGATGAATTCTGGAAAAAGACTACTAAATTCTGGATGACCATCTTCGGTATAAACTTTGCAATTGGGGTGGCTACAGGAATTATTCTCGAATTTGAGTTTGGTACCAACTGGTCTAATTATTCCTGGTTTGTAGGGGACATTTTTGGAGCTCCTCTTGCCATTGAAGGAATTATGGCATTTTTTCTTGAGTCTACTTTCATAGCAGTTATGTTTTTTGGCTGGAATAAGGTAAGCAAAAAGTTCCATCTTATTTCCACCTGGCTTGTAGCGATTGGTTCAAACCTTTCTGCCGTATGGATCCTTGTTGCAAATGCCTGGATGCAAAGTCCGGTGGGAATGTATTTTAACCCAGATACTGCTCGAAATGAAATGATTAGCTTCTGGGAAGTATTTCTCTCTCCAAATGCAGTCAATAAGTTTTTACATACTGTTTCATCCAGTTATGTTCTTGCATCATTGGTTGTAATAGGTATAAGTTCCTGGTACCTACTAAAGAACAGGGAACTTTTATTTGCTAAAAAGAGCATAATTATTGCAGCAGCATTTGGCTTGGTCGGATCAGTGAATATGATAGGATCGGGAGACAATTCCGCACGTGATGTGGCTGAAGCTCAGCCAATGAAATTTGCAGCTATGGAGGCCCTTTATGTAGGACAGGAGAAAGCTCCATTGGTAGCTGTGGGAGCGCTAAAAGGTAATGCTCAGGATGAATACAGGAAAAGAGATTTTATATTTAAAATTGAAATACCCAGTGTATTATCCTATATGGTACATCTCTCACCTACGGGTTTATACCTGGTATTGTTGATTTGATTGAAGGAAATGAGGAGCGGGGTATTATTTCATTTGCCGAGAAAACTGAAAAGGGGACTGTAGCCATCGAAACTCTTAAAGAACTTAAAGAAGCAAAGGGTAAAGATGAAGCCAGGTATCAGGAACTTCGACAAAAGTTTGAAGATCCTGAGTGGATTGAATCCTATTTCAAATATTTTGGATATGGGTATTTCAAAGGGCAAGATCCGGCATCGATTATTCCAAGTGTTGCTATGACCTTTTACTCCTTCCATCTAATGGTTGGCCTGGGCTTTTTATTCATTCTGTATTTAGCTCTTATGCTCTATCTGGGTGTAAACAACAAACTGGAGGGAAAGAAATGGATACTACGTTTGGGCATATTAATGATTCCGCTCGCATATATGGCTTCTTCAGCAGGTTGGATTGTAGCTGAAGTAGGTCGACAGCCATGGGTAATTCAGGATATTCTTCCAACAATGGCAGCAGTTTCTGATATAAGTGCTGGGTCAGTCAAAATTACTTTCTGGCTATTTGCATTAGTATTCACAGCACTGTTAATTGCAGAATTAAAAATAATGTTTAAGCAGATTAATATAGGACCTAAAATGGGAGGGCAATAAAATGTTACTAAATATTTCACATTTATTTTTTCAGCAATATTGGTGGATAATAATATTCCTTCTAGCTGCGATTCTGGTTTTTTTGATGTTTGTACAGGGTGGCCAATCACTAATTTATACACTCGGTAAATCAGAAATTGACCGAACTATCATTTTAAATGCCATCGGAAGGAAGTGGGAGTTTACTTTTACGACTCTTGTAACATTTGGAGGAGCATTTTTTGCATCCTTTCCACTTTTTTATTCCACCAGTTTCGGTGGGGCCTACTGGGTTTGGATGGCAATCTTATTTTGTTTTATCATTCAGGCAGTTTCATATGAATTCAGGTCAAAACCTAATAATTTCCTTGGAAAAAAAACCTTTGATCTTTTCCTATTTATAAATGGTGTACTGGGTACGCTATTAATTGGAACAGCAGTTGGTACTTTTTTTACAGGCTCTGAATTTTCTGTTAATGAACTAAACCTTTCCAGATGGGAAACTCCATATCATGGACTTGAGGCTGTATTAAATATCCAGAATATTTCTCTGGGACTGGCTGTTTTATTTCTTGCACGAACACTGGGCATACTTTTTATACTCAATAGCATTGATCGTGAACAAATAGTTACAAGAGCAAGGAAGCAGCTATGGATTGAAGCTGGAGTATTTCTTGTATTTTTCTTATTTTTCCTGATAAGGTTAATGTTTATTGAGGGATTTGCTTACCAGCCTGAAACAGGGTAGGTCTTTATGGAAGCGAATAAATATTTCAATAACATTCTTCAAATGCCTCTGAATACTATAATATTACTAATTGGAGTGGTATTGGTACTCTGGGGATTATTTATAAGTCTTTTTAGGGAATCTATAAAAGGGATCTGGTTTTCTGGAGCAGGCACAATTTTGGCAGTGTTTTCACTCTTTATACTAGCCGGATTGAATCAGACATGCTTCTATCCATCTACCTTTGATTTACAGAGTTCCCTTACTATTCAAAATGCCTCATCAAGTTATTATACTTTAAAGGTCATGTCTTTTGTTTCACTGATGGTTCCTTTTGTAATTGCATATATATGGTATGCATGGAAGGCCATTAGCAACAAAAGAATCACTGAAGAGGAAATGAAAGAAGAATCACATGTTTATTAATTTAAAAATTTAAAGTTATGTTGTTAGGATCTATATTTCTTTATCTGATTTGGCCCTTACTCATACTAGTTGGATATGTTGTATCCGGATGGGCAATAAATAAGTTCGATTCAAATCTTCAGAGCAAGGAGTAGCATCAAAACATATTATTCATAGAATTTTAATTCCAATGTTATTTCCTTAGGGTTTCGCAGTATATAATTATGTAAAAAGAATTAATAGCTTTGTTAATTCTTGAGTTCTCTATAATTCACAAATTACAAATTCATTCTAATTATGAAATTACTTTATCTAAAATTAATCCGGTTCACCCTTCCATTTGGGATACTCTGGGGATTGATATCATTGATATCGACCGGACAAAGTCTTACGGGGCAATATGATAAATATCTGAGCCCGGTTGAGGTTAATCAAGTCTTGTCAGACTTTAATAAGAAGTTCCCGGAAAAAACCAGGATTATTTCATCTAGCTCAATCACCAGGTAAGCTAAATGTAAATCTTTTGGAAATTGGACCGGAGACTAAAAACTCTAAAAAAACCGTCCCGGCTGTTTTGGTAGTAGCAAACATGGAAGGACACACTCCAATTTCTACAATGGGAGCTTTTACCTGGCTGACCATATCTTGAAAAACTCACCACAGAAAGATTCCTTAACATGGTATATTCTTGCCTGTGGCAATCCGGATGCCCTTGACAGGTATTTCAAAAAACTTAAGCACCAAAATTCAGGTAATTATCATCCATATAATGACGATATGGATGATCAGACAGATGAAGATGGATTCAATGACCTGAATGGAGATGGCTATATAACACAAATGAGAGTTAAAGATCCTACAGGAACAATGATAGTGGTAGATAGTGATCCAAGGATGCTGAGAAAAGCCGATCCAATAAAAGGAGAAAAAGGATTATATAAAATTTATTCAGAAGGTATTGATGATGATGGTGATGGTAAATACAATGAGGATGGAGTTGGCGGGATTAATGTGGGTGTTAATTTCCCCCACTTGTTTAAACCATTCACTCCTGAAAGCGGCTTGTGGCCAGGATGTACCGATGAATCATTCCAATTGATAAAATTTATTTATGAGCATCCTGAAATTGCTATGACTTTTACTTTTGGCTCAACAAACTTTTGTATGGTGCCTCCCAAAGGAGGAAGGAAAGCGGGAGTTGATATGAACAAGATTAAGATTCCCGAAAGAATGGCTCCACAGTTTAATGCTGATCCAAACAAGACTTACACAATGAAGGAAGTTATGGAATTAGTTCAGGCTGTAGTTCCCCCAGGAATGGAAGTAACAGAAAGCATGGTTGCCAGTTTTCTTGGATTGGGAGCTGTTGTGAATCCATTGGAAGCCGATCTTAAGTTTTACAAAGAACTATCGGAGCAATATAAAGAATACCTGAAAAGTAAAAAGGTAGAAGCGGAAAGACTTGACCCTGCAAAAGCGAAAGATGGTTCATTTGAGCTGTGGTCATATTATCATCTGGGAGTTCCGACCTTTTCAATGGATTTTTGGACACTTCCAAAAGTCAAGGAAGAAAAGAAGGAAAAAAGTGGATTAACATTGGAAAGTCTTGGGAAAATGTCCTCCGAAGATTTTTTAGCCTTAGATAAGGAGAAAGTTGCTGCATTTCTAAAAGAATCAGGTGCCCCGGATCAGTTTTCAGCTGAAACGGTTATTAAGATGGTGGAAAGTGGAAAAACCAACCCGAAGCAAATGGCCGGAATGATGAAAAATATGCCCAAGCCAAAAGCTGAAAAAGAGGGGGATCCAAAGACCAAGGCTCTACTTGCATATAGCGATAGTCAACTTGAAGGAAAAGCATTCGTTGATTGGAAACCTTTTAATCATCCTACTTTAGGCGAAGTGGAAATTGGAGGAATGGTTCCTTATGCTGATAATACCCCAAAAGCGGAAATTATGGATTCAATATTTGCAATTCAGATTCCATATATTTTTGAAATAACAAAAAAACTCCCAAAATTGGAAATAGTGAAGACTGAGGTAAAGGCCAAAGGTGGTGGAATATTTGAATTAAATGTTTGGGTAGGAAATTCTTCCTTCTTGCCTTTCCCAACAGAAATGGGCAAAAAGAACGAGCAACCTGCTCCAGCCATTTTGTCATTGAAGAGTAATGAATTGGAGATAATTTCGGGCAAAAAGCGAACTCCGGTTCAAAGTATAGCTGGGCTACAAAATAAAAAGCTAACCTGGTTAATAAAGTCAGATAAAAAATCAGATGTTACTATTGAGTTAGCGGCCACCAATGCTTGGGGTGATAGCAAAAATGTTAAAATAGGAGGTGCAAAATGAAAAAAATTATAAAATATCTTGGTTTAGCTCTTATTGGAGTTGTTTTAATAGTTCCGGTGAAAGGGCAATCAGCAGAGGTTAAAGTTCCGCTGCGATTCGACTTCTATTACACATACGATCAGGTTTGTGATGCTTTAAAAGCTCTGAATAAAGCCTTTCCTGATTTGACAAGCCTTGATTTGGTCGGGAAAAGTGAAGAGGGTAGGGAGATTTATGCTCTTACTATTAACAATCCTAAAACCGGTGATCCGCTAAGTAAACCTGGAGTTTATGTTGACGGTAACATTCATGGGAATGAACTTCAGGCTGCTGAAGTAGGTTTGTATTTCGCCAATGAAATGCTTACCAAATATGGGAAAAACGAGAAAATCACTAAGTTGGTTGATAAGAATGCCTATTACATACTTCCTATTGTAAATGTTGATGGCAGATATCACTTTTTTGCTGATGCCAACACGTCAAGTTCTAATAGAGGACTTCGCAGACCAAAAGACGATGATCGGGATGGCCTGTTTGATGAAGATTTTACAGATGATTTAGATGGGGATGGAAATATCTGTCAGATGAGGAAAAAGGACCCATTTGGTCAGTATAAAACCGATCCGGAAGATCCAAGGTTAATGGTCAGGGTGAAGCCTGGTGAAATGGGTGAATGGACTATACTCGGTAACGAAGGTATTGACAACGACGGCGATGGACGCATTAATGAAGATTCTGAAGGTTATGTCGATCCGAATAGAAACTGGGGTTATAACTGGGAACCAAACTATGTGCAACGGGGAGCAGGGTATTATCCTTTTTCAGGGGTAGGTATAAGTGACATTCGTGATTACATCATGGCCAGGCCTAATATCATTATGGTGTTTGCCTTCCACAATTCCGGCGGGATGTATTTACGCGGTCCCAGTGTAAAATCACAAGGAGAGTTTCAGCAGGGAGATATAAAAGTATTTGATTACCTGGGACAAAATGCAGAGAAAATTGTTCCTGGATACAGGTATCTGATCAGTTGGAAGGATCTTTATTCAACTTATGGTGATTTCGGTGACTTTATGGATAATATTGTTGGTGCGTACACTTTTGTTGGTGAATTATTTATGTCTAGTTCTGAGACCTATAAGAAGGTTGAGAAGGGAAAAGATTCAGGTGAAAGTGATTCTTTCTTTGGTGAAAACAATGCCCGTTCCCGTGAACGCTTAAAATTCAATGATCATGTAGCTTTAGGTGAGTTATACACACCTTGGAAATCATATACACACCCTGTTTATGGTGATATTGAAATAGGCGGGTGGGTGAAAATGAGTTCTCGATTACCACATCCATTTATGCTGCAGGATCTCGTCCATAGGAATGCAGCAGCGGTAATTTTCGCCTCAGAGCAGACACCTACTATAAATATGGAGGTTTTTGAAAAAGAAGAAATAGGCAAGAACTTGTATCGCGTGAGGGTCCGCATTGCAAATAGCAAAGCAATGCCTTCAATAACCTATCATAGTGTAAGAAAGAAGGTATATCCAATGGATGTAATTAAGGTGAGTGGGAACGGGATTAAAGTAGTGTCAGGTGGAAAAATTACAAATGTTTATACCGACCAGGTAAATTACAAACCATATAAACCCGAAGTACAGTTTTGCCAGGTTCCAGGTTTTGGCAAAGTTGAATACCAATTTCTTGTATCAGGTAAAGGAAAGCTTGAAGTTGAATTTACCTCAAGAAAAGCTGGTAAAATACAGAAAACGATAGATTTGTAGTTCTATAAATTTACATTTTAGATAAAAATTAGAGGGCGGCCATGGCCGCCCTCTATAGTTAGGTATTTTCGGATTTATCACCAATGAAATGATTAAATCATTTTCATCGGGAAGTTTTTGCCTGAGAGGCTTTATTACTTAATTTTTTTCAGGCTATATTCATAACCTTCCATAATTGGATTTGCCAATAATTTGTTGCATGCCTCGTTTACACGTTCCATGGCTTTTTCCTCATTGGCTTCCTCTATTTCCAGTGTGATATGTTTTCCTATGCGTACATTGGTAATTTCACTAAAACCAATATTATTCAGACTATTTGTTACAGCTTTTCCCTGAGGATCAAGTAAGGCTTTTAAAGGCATAACATTTATCTCGGCTCTGAATTTCATTTTATTTTGATTAAGGTTTATTAAGGAATATTGAATTTATCAATGCCATAAAAATATATAAAATTATGATAACAAAAACAGCTTTTAGATAAAATAGAATCAGTAAAACTAAGGATATTAGTATTAATAAATAAGCAGGAATATTTGATGGATCTTTTAGGTTCTTGATTTTCAGAGAAAACATAGGGATAGTGGAGACCATTAGGAATGATATACTAATTATTAGAAGGAACAAAGTGAGGGGAGAATTTAAAAGATCTTTTAGAAAAGCAAAAGATTCCGACTGCATTACAAGAGGCAAAGAAGCAAATAGCAATCCTGAAGCTGGAGTAGGTAAGCCCAGGAAATGATCCTCTTGTCCCTCATCAATATTGAATTTGGCCAATCTTAATGCAGAGGCAATAACAATCAGCGCTGGTGATACAATTAATAATATTTGTAGAATTGAAAGTTCTTGGATTTTCTCCCAGGTTAAAGAAATCTCAAGTATATGGCCCATTTGAAAGAATAGGATTACAGCTGGGGCCAATCCGAAACTTATAAGATCAGCAAGAGAATCTAATTGCTTCCCAAGTTCCGAATAAGCATTCAATGTACGAGCTGCAAATCCATCAAGGAAATCAAATACTGCTGCAATGAATATCATGTAAGCTGCTAGAATAGGATTTCCAACTATAGAGAAAAATATTGAGAGGATACCACTTAGCAGGTTTAGAGTTGTAATGGTATTTGGAATATGCTTTATCATTGTGCCTTATATGAGCACAAATGTAAGGGAAAATATGGGATTACTTAAAAGCTATTGTAACAAAAACCTTCAAAAACGTGTATAATCTTATGACTAATATATGATTACTTGAATTACGGAGCCTGCTTATGTACTGGCGATCATATGCAATTTATTACATTTGCATAATCATTGCTATTACATATACTATTAGTTAGCTTAGTAATGTTATAGTATTAAGTAAAATTTCAAAAATATGAATCGAAGAGTCATCATTTTATTTACAATCATATCGATTGGAGTATTGTTTGGGTCTTGTAAGAAAGAATCAAATGAACCCTTTCATGAGCTAAGTCTTAATACAGATTACTTTGTTGACCATACATGTGCTGATTTATCTGTTATACCTGAAGCGTATATTAATGCAGCTAAAAGAGATCTGAATATAGTTTATGGCCATACATCGCATGGAAGTCAGTTAATTACTGGTATGGATGGACTAGTTGATTTCAAGGGTAGTATGTATGCATATTCATTTTTACCCAGTGATTCTAAGTTAACTATACACGACCAGGGAATAAGCGGGGATTTAGGAAATCCAGATCGTTTTACCTGGGCGCAGAGAACCAGGGATTATATAGCCTCTAATCCTGAAGTAAATGTTGTTATCTGGTCATGGTGTGGCCAGGTAAGCACAGCCACTGAGGATGATATTACGGACTACTTAAGTTTAATGCAGGGGCTTGAAAACGATTATCCTAAAATCAGGTTCATTTATATGACAGGCCACCTTGATGGAACAGGGCTAGATGGTCCATTGCATCTTAGAAATCAGCAGATCCGCAAATTCTGTAGTGATAATAAGAAGATATTGTATGATTTTGCAGATATAGAAAGTTATGATCCCGATGGAAATTATTTTGGAGATAAAATACCAAATGATAATTGTGATTATGATTCTGACAACAACGGTTCACGAGATGCAAACTGGGCAATAGAGTGGCAAAATGCACACACAGAGGGGACCGATTGGTATGATTGCTCATCAGCTCACAGTCAGCCTCTTAATGCCAATCAAAAAGCTTACGCTGCATGGTGGCTATGGGCCAAGCTGGCAGGCTGGGATGGTTAATAGTATTTGGACCCACATCGAGAAGCAAAATATTAAAGCAGAATTAAACTAAGGATATAAACTGCTACAATCCCTGTTATTCCCTGGAAAAATGTTGCTACTGTCTGGCTTTTTAGTGCAGTTTGAACATTCATGCCCGAAAACTGAGATACAACCCAAAAATAACTGTCATTTAAATGGGATACTGTCATTGCACCGGCTCCAATTGCAAGAACACCAAGTGCTTTTCCCGCAGGTGATAACAAGCCAAGAGGTTCGAGCATGGGTGATACAATAGCAGCTGCAGTAATAATGGCTACAGTAGATGATCCCTGGGCAGATTTTAAAATGGCCGCAACTATAAAAGGTAAAAATATGCCCATTTGCTGGTCTGAAAATGATGACTGAATAATATCACCTATGCCGGCAGCACGAATAATATTGCCTAAAGAGCCACCTGCACCTGTAATCAAGATTATTACCCCTGCCTCTTTCAATCCGGTAGTTACCCAATCGAAACGATTGTTTTTTGTACTTCTGACCAAATTGAATGATAGCAGAACCCCAATAAATAAGGCTACGATTGGATGCCCTGCAAAACTAAAAAACTGGAAAATGAATCCTTCTCCAAATGGATGAGCCGGAAGTTGGGCTACAGACTTAAATGCTATTAATACAATAGGAATAAATATGGGCAATAATGCTTTTGTGATTCCAGGAGTATTTATATTCTCATCTTCCTCAATAGATTCAGATATAGTTTTCATTTTTAGTTTTCCTCCAATAAATTTCGCCCATAAAAAACCAGCTAAACTTGAGGGTATGGCAACCAGTATTCCCAGTAAGATAACTATGCCAATATCTGCATCAAGGGCCGCAGCTGCTGCCAGAGGCCCAGGAGTGGGAGGGATAAATACATGTGTAGCATAAAGTCCTGCTGACAATGAAATTGCTAAAACTACCATGGAAACGCCCGTCTTTTTACTCAGTGCTTTGTTCAGGGCAGAGAGAATTACAAATCCTGAATCACAGAATACAGGTATTGAAACTATGAAGCCTGTAAGATTCATAGCAAGCGGGGATCTTTTCAGGCCTACCAACCTAAGTATAGCATCAGCTAAAACCCTGGTAGCGCCACTTTTTTCAAGAAATATACCAATAACGGTTCCAAAGGCGATGATTATTCCAATACTACTCAGTGTATTTCCAAAGCCTTCAGTAATTTTTGAAATAATTTGCGTACCATCCATGCTAGCCGCAAAGCCAAGGATAATTGCAGAAACTATTAAAGAAAAGAAAGGATGTAGCTTAAACTTCGCAGTGGAGACTACAATAAATATTAAAACAAGAAGCAGGTAAATTAGTATTTGCATCTAAAAAAAGCTAAACAAAAAAGACCTCTTATTTTCCAATGAAAATAGGTTTAATATGCCTTTCATAGAGATTTTGAGTGACATTTTTTTCAATTTCATTGGAGTATTGATTAAGGGCATTGGTAAATTCCTCTCCTAATTCTGCAGCAATTTTATATGCACAATGTAATAACTGCCTGAATTCCGGGTCATAGCTTGGATTCCCCTGGTCGTGTCTGAGTGTATCTGCAAATTTCTTCCCATCCCAATCATTTACAGTTTCCATCGTGGGTAAATTGTTATACTCAATATCAATAACCGTACTGTAAGGACCGGTCAATTCATCATAGCGATTAAGGGCCTGGGAATATATGTTTTTCGCTATTTCCAAACCATTATCTCCAACTTCTGCTAGACTTATTAATTCCTCCAGCCAGGTGGTTCCAGCAGTTTTAATATGTAAGCCAGCATCATGCTTTTTGATGATGCTATTAATCGGATCGTAAATTGAAAACTTATCACTACCTGAGTGTACGCTGAGTTTAAGGTTTTCGGGCAAACCAAACTCTTTAATGGCTAATTTAATAATGAGAATATCCTCTTCAAATTCTTTACTGAATTTATTTATATCGCCTACATAATCTACTCCTTTATTAAACCGACCTGTAAATTTAGGTGCAATGGTTTGAGTTGGTATTCCAGCATCCGATATAGCAGCAAGTATGAAGAATAATTCTACAGGAGTCTGTGGATTCATGACCTCATCCATAGAAACTTCAGTAATAAAACCATCAACTCCTTTTTTATCAGCAATATAGTTGTAAATCTGTTTTGCTTCATTTATGGCAAACAGGAAATCCAGGGCTATTTGCTCAAGGAATTTTTTACTAATTGTAAATGGCTCCTTAATACCTGGAACTTTCCATTCTCCAACATAGTTGGAGAATTTTTCAACAAATAAATTTATTTCTTCTTCGTTGGCCGGCTTTCCAATATAATCTGCAACATCAAGTGTGAAAAAATCCGAAGAATCGATAAATGCGTCTACATTCGATAAGTTAATATGGTCAGCATCAATCAGATATTGCCCTTTCCATCCTAACGATTCTACTGCATCATTTGCTTCAATCCTGACATCTTCGGGTGTTGACTTAACAGTTTGATGTTCTCGGAATGATTTGTTCCATACGGGTGTGATTGTTACGCCTTCATTTCTTGCAATGATACTTGCCTTAAGTTGTGCTTTGCCTTCATGAGCAAATCTATCACCGTTACCGAATGAGTATTTATTTAAGATCATATTTTAGTTGTTTGGTTGGGAAAAATTGATTGTAAATATCAGGGAATAAATTCATTTTCCAAAACTAATTAGTCCAAATTCTGAAATAAAAATAGTTGGATATGAATGATGAACATATATTTCTAAAAAGAAAAATTGGCGTGAATTTATAAAAGAAAAATTGCAACTAAAACCGAATAGGTGCGTCTTAAATATATAAATTTATCCTTCCAGAAGATGGTAAGAAATTATCTATTAACAGCATTCCGAAACATTATCAGGCATAAGGGCTTCACTTTTTTAAATGTTTTGGGTCTCTCCCTGAGTATGGCGGTATGTATGCTCATTATAGTAATTCTAGTTGACCAGTATGCATACGATAAACAGCATCTTGAAAAACATCAGATTTACAGGATTCAATCAATTGATAATAAGAGTGAGTTTTCACTAAATAGATATGCATCTACTGCTTACCCATTGGCTGATGAACTTTCAAATAACTTTCCTTTTATTGAAGAAGCCGTTATGGTAAAAAACTCCTTACGAGGGGATGGGGTTTATAATGGCAATCGGATAGCTTTGAATGGCTTATATACTGATGATTCCTTTTTTAGGGTTTTTAACTTTACGTTAAAGGGTGGTTATCAGAATGCTATCCTGGATGAGCCATTTAAAATTATTTTACAGGAAGAAATATGCTCGCAAGTATTTCGGGGATGAGGATCCTGTAGGTAAGTTTTTAGATATTGATAGCATTGGTAGCTTTGAAGTAGTCGGTATCATTGAAGAAACAAAAAATAAATCTCATGTCCAGTTTGAGGTGCTAGCTTCTGCCAAAACACTTGAATCTCTTGAAAATGCTGGTAAAATAAAGAACTTGTCAGGCAACTGGGGCAACTACTACACCAACTATGCTTATGTTGTATTAATAGAAAATGCTGATTTAACCAATGTTCAGAACGCTCTGGATGCAATAAGTATAGAGAAATATGAAGATAATGACGAGTATAATCTTTCATTTTACTTGCAGCCTCTCGAGAAAATCGTTCCAGGGCCATTATTGAGTAATGAACTTGGACTCTATTTACCCAAGGTATTCGTCATTTTTCTGGCTGGTCTGGCTCTGGTAATAATTATTTCAGCGGCATTTAACTATACAAGCTTGTCCCTGGCAAGATCCCTGCTGAGGGCAAAAGAGGTAGGTGTAAGAAAGACTATCGGTGCCACCCGAAAGCAGATTATCATTCAATTTTTACTTGAGGCTGTACTTATAACTATGGTTTCATTAATCTTTGCTTACCTCTTATTACAGGTTCTCCTTCCAGCATTTTCAGGTATGCAATTGATGTCCTTATTAGAAATAAGACCTGAACAAAACTTCGTTGTAATATTATGGTTTTTAATATTTGCTCTGGTTACCGGAATAATAGCTGGCTTACTGCCTTCGTTATTCGTTTCTTCATTTAATCCTATTAACGTATTAAAGGGTGTTACTAACCTGAAAATATTCAGTAAAATAACTCTTCGTAAGATTTTACTTGTTTCACAATACGTTTTCTCAATTGTATTTATTGTGTCTATTATTCTTATATTCAGGCAGATGGATTTTATGGTAAATGCCAAAATGGGATTTGACCGGGACATTGTTTATAATATACAATTAAGAGGGCATGATTTTAAAAAGGTATCAGACCAGCTTAGTCAGATACCAGAAGTAAGTTTACAATCAAATGCTTCTCATATACCTGGGATTGGTAATATTTGGGATACCAAAATAAAACATCTGGCAGACGAGGAAAATATAACTGCAGATTATTTTTCAGTCGATCCAAATTATATTTCTACCATGGGGCTTGAACTAATAAGCGGGCAGGATTTCCCGAAAGATTTTTTATCTAAAAATGAGAAGTTTATTATAATAAATGAGTTGGCGGTTGAGAGATTTAATTTTAAGACACCGGAGGAAGCCATTGGTGCAAGCATGTTGTTGGATGATACTATTCAGGTAGAGATTATAGGTGTTGTAAAGGATTATAAATATGCAGCATTGTTTTTAAATCAAAAACCATTAATACTAAGAATAAAACCAAGTAGTTACAGAATTGCTGTTTTACGTATTAATTCTCCAAATATTCATACCACTGTAAGTAAAATTGAGAAAGCATGGAAACAAATTGATTCTGTTCATGAAATGGAAGGAGATTTTCTGGATTCAGAGATCAGAGAATATTATAAGTTTTTCGAAGATGTTTTATATACTGTGGGTTTTACTACATTACTGGCAATTGTAATTGCAAGCCTTGGGCTTTTTGGAATGGCTACTTACAGCACACAGACCAAACTAAAAGAAATTGGGGTTAGAAAAGTATTTGGAGCGAATTCAAAAAGCATTGCATATTTCATTTCAAAATCATACTTAATTTTGCTGCTAATTGCTGCATTTATTGCAGGTCCACTAGGCTATTATGTAAATAATTTATGGTTGCAAAACCTGGCTTTCCATGTATCATTTGGATTCTGGACAATATTAGCCGGTGTTCTAATTGTTGTGCTTATTGCATTAGTTACGATTTCCTCACAAACTTTGAAAGCGGCCAATACAAATCCAGCCAATGTCTTAAAATATGAATGATCAAAATCTGAAAATTGATCCGGGAGGATTATAGGTTTATTGTTGAAAGATCGCAGCTGTCGAGGTACTGGTCATTTGAATCCTTTACCAAGTAAGATTTATCGACAATCAAATCAGCCATAGGTTTTAATGAAACCACATTCTTATGCTCCTGCTCAAGAATTTTAAGCCTGAATTCATTCATTGCCTCCTTCATTCTAATTATTTGATTGATCTTTGTTTCGTGGTAGGTGAGATCAATAAAAATCTTAAGATTAACATCCTTGGTTTTAATAGCGTATAGACCATCGATGATTAATAAATCGATCTTGCCAAAATCAGTTATAAGCTTATCAACTTGTTCAGGAATCAGGTCAATACAGGGAATCATACATTCCTGTCCATCCTTAAAGTCACGAATAGTTCTATTTATTTTAACCCAATCATACTCATTTATTCCAATTTTATCAAATCCTTTATTCCTTCTCCATTCCTCCCGCAATAAAGGTTGAATTTTGTAATAATTATCAGTATGAATCACCTTCACGCGAATGCTGCTTTGTTTTAACAATTTTCCAAGAGCATGCGCCAATTCAGATTTTCCAGAGCCTGATTCACCTGAGATGGAAACAATATACCGGTAACCGGCTCTTTTTTTCTTAAGTTCTTTTAGAACATATTCTTTAATGGAACATGCAGCTTCTTTGTGCATGTCATTAATAAGCAATATATCACCTAACATACTTAAATACTTTTTTAACTGACTTCTATTTTTACCATTTTACCATTAGGTAATTCATGTAAACGGCCACAAATATGAATTTTTATTTTCTTTTTTGTATCATTCTTTCCAATTATTTCAAGATTATTTTTTGAAATTCTAACTTGGTAGCTGGAACCTTTAAAACTGAAATTAAACTTTAATTCATCCCAATGGTCAGGAAGATTTGGGCACAATCCAGGATTTTCATTCGATAGGTCGAGTCCTGCAAATGTATCAAGCACTGTATAGCATGTTCCGGCCATAACTCCGCAATGAATACCTTCTCCGGTTGTTCCGCCCTGAATATCAACGAAATCACTTTCCAGTGCCTCCATAAACAAGTTCCATCCCAGTTCATTTTTATTTACTTTAAATGCGAGATTGGCGTGGACTAAACGGCTAAGAGTTGATCCATGTGAGGTCCGGGCAATGTAATAGTCAAAGTTTTTTGAGAGGAAATCGTCAGGGATTGTGTATCCAAGCCCCGATATTATGTTTCTTACTTCCTTTTCCGGGAAATTATAAAAAGCCATAAGAAAATCAGCCTGCTTCGAAAGTTTATATTCATCGGGTGATTTACCCTCTGCCTTTAAAATTCGATCTAATCTGTGAATATCGCTGTACTTCTCTCTATAATATTCCCAGTCAAGTTCTTTCAGCTTAAAATATCCATTAAAATGGGAGATAATTCCTTCTTCCGAAATCTCGAGATTTAAATTTTCTCTAATAGATTTCCAGAGTTCAATTTCCTTATCAGTTAGATTTATTTTGTTAAAAATCGAAGATTTATCCTCTTCTGGAAGGTTGGATATAATTTTAAAAGCTGTTGCAAAAGCCCAGCTGGTCATAAGGTTGGTATAGGCATTGTCTTCCAGGCCTGCTTTACCAGAACCAGGAATGGATTCGTGGAATTCATCAGGGCCCATTACTTTATCAATGTGATATCTTTTGGTCTTTTCATCTAAGCTTGATTTACTGGCCCAGAATCGACAGATTTCCAGGAACATTTCTGCACCACACTTGATCATAAAATCTAGATCGTCTGAAGTCCAGTAATAGTTCCAGATATTATAAGCTATTGCCAGGGATACATGTCGTTGTAAAGAACTATAATCATCACCCCATTCACCTGAAATAGGATTCAAATGAACAATTTGGGTTTCTTCCCTTCCATCGCTTCCACTTTGCCAGGGAAACATCGCTCCCTTATACCCGTATTCATCAGCATATTCCCTGGCTTTATCAAGGCGCCTGTATCTATACAAAAGAACTGATTTTACAACCTCTGGGAAATGGATATTATACAATGGAAGTATGTACAATTCATCCCAAAATATATGTCCTCTGTAGGCTTCTCCATGCAATCCACGGGGAGGTATACCTGTATCCTGGTTTTTATAATGCGGGGAGGCCGATACCAGGCTATGATAAAGATGAAGCCTTACCAGTTTCTGAGCATTCCTGTCTCCATTGATTTGTATATCAATCTTGTCCCAGATCTTTTTCCAGGCAGTTTTTGATTTTTCAAATTCATCAGAATAGCTGGAAAAATCCTGAATCATTTTTCTTGAAGCTTCAGTTGGATCTGCAATACCTTCATCTAAACCTGTATGAATGGCTACCAATTTTTGAAGACAAACCTCCTTATTCTGCTCACCTGTATATAAATAGGATGAGGTTATGCATCCACTTTCACTGGAATATGTAACCTTAGATTCTTTATCATTGGCATCTGATTGGATTTTTATTGTTGCACTAATTGCTATTTCTAAATTTGAATTGGTTGTACTAACCACAAGATGCTGGTTCAATCCATCTGATACCTCAGAAACAGGTTTAAGATGCTTTTGATTTAATTCGCTATACCTTTCAACACCCGCATTTATATGATTCCCATTAAGTTCAGTTTCAATCTCAACCTTGTCAGAATAATTCAGAGGGGTAATTGAATATTTTATTCCTGCCAGATGTGGGTTTTCCATACTTGCGAACCGGGAAGATTTAATTTTAGTCCGTCGACCTTTTAAATCTTGCACAGTCATTACCCTAACCAGTTCACCTGTCTTAAAGTTTAAGGATCGATGTATTTCTTCGATTTCAATACTTGATTCAGGTGAGAATTCAAACCATGTATCACCTGCAATTCTAAACCTGAAGGGTAACCAGTTTGGGATATTTACAAAATCTTCATTCTCAATATCCCTTCCGGCCACTACTGAAATGAGTCTGTTATATAGTCCGGAAACATAGGTGCCGGGGTAATTTACCTTATTTGCACTACTCTCTTCCAGGGCACCTCTGGTTCCAAAGTAACCATTACCAACTGCAAGAAGAGCCTCCCTGGATCGTTCTTTTTCCAGGTTGTAGTCATAATAATTTAAAATCCATGAATCAGATTCAATTCCACTTTTAAACCAATTATCAATAGAACTGACACTTACTTCTTCAAGATCAAGAACAACGATGTCAGCTCCATTGTTTTGCAATTCGTGCTCATTTTCTTCACGTGCTACACCAATTGTGAAGCCAAAATTACCATTTGCTCCAGCCTGAACACCAGATACAGCATCTTCAACTACCACCGACCGGCTGTATTTTACTCCCAGATTATCACATGCAGTGGTGAATATGTCCGGTTCAGGTTTACCCTGGAGTCCGAGTTCAACAGAAACAACACCATCAACTCGAGTTTCAAACAAATCCAATAAACCGGCTGTTTCAAGTACTGGTTTACAATTTTTGCTTGAAGAGGCAACACCAATGCGAATTCCATTTTCCTTGAGCTTCTTTATAAGTTTAACAGATGATTCATAAACATCAACTCCATCCGAATCAAGTACTTCATTGAAGAGTTTGTTTTTACGGTTTCCCAATCCACAAACAGTATCCTTCCTTTCATCATCCTCTGGTGTGCCAAAAGGAATATCAATACCTCTTGATTCAAGAAATGATTTTACTCCTTTATATCTTGGTTTCCCATCAACATAAGGCAGGTAGTCATTTGCATGAGTAAATTCTTTAAAAGCTTCCCCAAACTTTTTTTCTCTATCAAGCAGAAAATTATCGAACATTCTTTTCCATGCTGAGCCATGAACAAGGGCGGTTTTTGTAATTACTCCATCCAGATCGAAGATAACTGCGTCAAAGTGTAGCATAATTTAATTTTTATTGATTTAAAAGCTTGTAAAAACCTTTAAGGTTTATAATTTTATAGAATTAATGTTAAAAATAAGGATTATCCTGATTCTTTTATGGCCTCTTAAAAATATTTTACTTTTGAATGGCCAGGATAGACTTTCAATACATTCCCCATGGCTGAAAACGCATACAATACGGGAGTCAGTCTGTACTTATTCTAATTGAATTTGATTAGAAAATATTTTAGACATTATCAGAAACTAATAAACTAAAATCTTTTTTGTGAAAAGAATAATAATTGCAGCCAACTTTCTTCCTGTTTCGGTTAAAAAAGAAAACAGCGTATACCAGGTTGAACTAAATAATGAGGTGGAAAAATCTGGGGTTATTGAATTTTATCAAAAAAACAATGCAACATGGATTGGTCAGATTGAAACTTCAGACCAATTATTGTCCTTTACCGAATTAGAAATACTTTCCAGTAAACTTAAAGATTTAAATTGCATTCCTGTTTTTGCACCCACCCCTGACCTGAGAAAAAATTTTCAAGGATATTCAATCGATACCTTATGGCCAGTATTTCATTATTTTTCGCACAATGCAATTTATCTAAATGAATATTGGGATGCGTATTCTGAGATGAATAGACTATTTGCCGACCAGGTTCTTGAAATTATTAAAGAGGACGATTATTTATGGATTCATGATTTTCACTTGTTGCTTCTTCCACAATTGATCAGGCAAAGAATGCCGAATATCTCCATAGGATTGTTTATTCATATACCCTTCCCGTCTTTTGAAATATTTCGACTCCTACCAAAACGAGTAGAGCTTCTGGAAGGGATGCTGGGATCTGACTTGATTGGTTTTCATACTTACGATTATGTAAGACACTTCTTAAGTTGTGTGCGCCGACTCCTGGGACATGATACAATTTTTAATCAGATCAGCATTGGCGAAAGGACTTTAAAAACCGATGTATTTCCGCTAGGGATAAACTATGGAAAGTATCAGAATGTAATTGAGAAACTTAGAACACAATCAATAGAGTCGGGAACCAGGTTTCATAACGAAATAGAAACTTCAATAAAGCATAAGGGCACCAAACTAATTTTGTCATTAGGTAGATTGGATTATACAAAAGGGATTCCAATGCGGCTCGAAGCCTATGAATCCTTGTTAAGGGATTATCCTCAATATCATGAAAAAGTTGTACTTGTTTTAAATGCCGCAATTTCACATGATGTGGGCAAAAAGTCTGAAGAATTGAAACAGGAAGTGGATGAAATGGTTGGACGGATAAATGGAGCATATGGAACTATTCAATGGATGCCCATATGGTATCTGAATCATGAGTTTAGCCAGGAAGAATTAATTGCCCTTTATGGTTTATCAGATATTGCTTTAATAGTTCCACTTAGAGATGGAATGAATTTGATTGCAAAAGAATATATTGCCTCAAGGCCAAAAGGAACCGGTGTTTTAATTCTTAGCGAGATGGCTGGTGCCTCAAAAGAGCTGCACGAGGCAATCATTGTCAATCCGAATAACAACGATGAGATTGTTGCTTCCATTATTGAAGCACTTGAGATGCCTGAAGAGGAGCAGATTCGTAGGAATACAGTAATGCAAAGACGTTTGGAAAGGTATGATGTAAATCGTTGGGCAGAGGACTTCTTAAAAAGCCTGGAGAATGTAAAAGAAATTCAGGAATCAACATTGACCAGGAAAATAACAAAAATCAGGGCGGAAAGAATAGTTGAGGCCTATAAAATTGCTAGTAAACGCATTATTTTCCTGGATTATGATGGCACCCTTGTCTCTTTTAGAAAGAATCCAGAAGACGCGAAACCGGATGCTGAATTATACCAAATACTTCAAAACCTGGCAGCTGACCCCCAAAATACCCTAATTATTATCAGTGGAAGAGATAAAGAGACATTAGGTAGATGGTTTGATGAGTCATTTAATATTCACTTTGTTGCTGAACATGGGGTGTGGTATAAAGAACCAGGTGGAGAGTGGCATATGAATGAGCAAATTGATAGCGAATGGAAAACTTCAATTCGACCCCTCCTTGAGTATTATGTTGACCAAACACCAAAATCGTTTATTGAAGATAAGAACTTTTCTTTGGTTTGGCACTATAGAAAGGCGGATCCCGATCTAGGTGTTCAACGGGCATGGGAGTTGAAAGATGAGTTGAGAATTCTTACCTCCAACCTGAATTTAGAGATAATGGATGGAGACAAAGTCCTTGAAATAAAATATTCAGGCATAAATAAGGGACGAGCTGCTTTGAATAAATTAGGAGAGGAGAATTTTGACTTTATTCTGGCCTATGGCGATGACTGGACAGATGAATATACCTTCGATGCACTTCCTGAGGAATCATATACCATAAAAGTTGGGGCGAAAATCACCAAAGCAAAATTTTATATTGATTCTGTCCAATCGGTAAGGGAAATGCTTACAATGCTGGCAGAATAAATGAAGTTTTTATTCTGGCAACTACTATTTTCTTGTTGTATCAGCCGGTACTTTGTTCTTTTTTCTGAATAGACCTCGAATCTTATCTCCCAGGCTTGGTTTCTTATTCCCATTTTCTTTAAGTCGAAGTTCGCGTTCCATTAGTCGTTGTTCCCTGCGCAGGGCCCTAATTGAATCATTTCTAATTTTTCGACTAAAAAGCTTTTCAAAAATACTCATTTGAGGATCAGTTCTTGAATAGTTGGCACAACTCATTTTTTCCTGAAGGTGAGCAGGAAGAATTGGAAAATAGCCTGAAGTGTATATTTGGTTCTTTCGGCTATGCTCGAGCTTCTGAAAAAAGCTTCCAACCACGGGCAATGCCATATATGCACCCTGTCCAAGGGTTGTAGTACGAAAATGTATAGAAGGGTTTTCAGCCCCTACCCAGCAGCCTGCCAGGATATGAGGAGTAAAACCTATGAACCAACCATCAGCATTATCCTGGGTAGTACCTGTTTTGCCGGCAAGATCACCACTCAATCCATAAACCGTTCTTAGTCCTCTGGCGGTCCCTGTGTCAACCACTTCTTTAAGCATCTGAATCATCATTAGACTGGTTTCAAGGTTAATCACAGGTTTGTATTCAATTTCCGGCTCGTACTGATACAGAACATTTCCATTTTTATCTTCTATCTTTAATAGTCCAACGGGTTTTTTTGGCCTGCCTTCTCGAATAAATGTAGTATAAGCGGTGAGCATCTCCTTAAGTGAAATTTCTGCGGCGCCAAGGGCTATCGATGGAACCCTGGGAATATCAGAGGTAATTCCCATTTTTTTAGCAAGAGAGATGACAGGATCAACACCTGTTTCCTGAATTATTTCAGCTGTAATTGTGTTTACTGAATAGGCCAGTCCACCTTTAAGTGAATAAAAACCTTCATAATTCCCATCAGAATTGGCTGGTGACCAATCGTCATATTCCTCATAAACTCTCCTTTCATTTGAAATAAACTCGCAGGGATCCATTCCCTGTTCAAGCGCTGTTGCATAAACCAAAGGTTTAAAGGTAGAACCAACCTGCCTTCTGGACGTTACATGATCAAACTGATAATATTTATGGTTAATTCCACCGATCCATGCCAGGATATGTCCTGAATATGGATCTAAAGCAAGAAATCCAGCATGCAGGGTTAAAAGATCCAGTTTTATAGAGTCAAGTATGCTGATTTTCGGTTTTTTGTCAGCACCACTGTTCTCTGGGAGAATACTCGGAGTTTCCTTTAGCTGTTTCAATATATCCCCATCAGAAAAACCTTTGGCCATTAACTCCTGGTATCTATTACTATTCCTTACTGCATTGATAAATATATCAGATGCCTCATTATCCCATGGTGTCTTATCTTTCCAATGGTAATTAAATTCCTTTTGCAAACGAGTCATATGTTGGTTTACAGATACTTCTGCATATGCTTGCAGTTCAGAGTTTATTGTTGTGTAAATTTTTAGTCCTTCAGTGAAGATATCTATGCTGTCTTCCTGAACTTCCTGCAAGATTGTCTCAACTTGCTTTTTAATATAATTTCTAAAATATGGAGCAATACCGGTGTTGTGATCAATTTTCCTGTACTTCATATCCATTGGTCTTTCTACCCATTGCTGTTTTTCTCCGGGAGTCAGAAATCCTTGATCCTGCATCCGGTCCAGAACAATATTCCGTCGTGCTAGTGATTTCTCTGGGTTTACTCTGGGATTGTAGGCGGTATTGGCTGCGAGCATACCTACAAGAGTGGCTGCTTCTGAGGGATTTAAATCTCCAGCTGATTTACTGAAAAAACGCTGAGCAGCAGTTTCTATCCCGAAAATCTCCTCACCATAGGGTACGGTATTCAAATACAGGTTAAGAATTTGCTCTTTGGAATAAACTTTTTCAAGACGATTAGCAATTATCGCTTCTTTGGTTTTGTTCACAGGCAAACTCCACCAATTATTTCCACTTCTTGGAAATAAGTTTCGTGCAAGTTGTTGGCTTATTGTACTTCCACCTCCCTGAGCTTTATTCCCAAAAACTATGGTTTTAAGAAGAACCCTACCAAGACTTACATAATCGATTCCACGATGTTCAAAAAAGCGAGAATCTTCAGTAGAAATCAGTGCATTTATTACAAAGGGAGAAATATCCTTATTTCCAATGGTTAACCTGTTTTCTATAAAAAACCGACCCATTAACTCGCCGTCGGCTGAAATTACTTCTGAAGCATTATCATTTTCAATTGATTTTAAAGCACCAGGGGAGGGCAATTTGCCAAAAGCTCCAACCCAGACAAGCGATACAAATAAAGCAAAAAAGAATGTGCTGAGAAAAGCCAGGCCGAAAGCCAGTTTGAACCAGGGAAAATTTCTTTTCGTATTTTTTTTTGACTTTCTATTTCTTTTTTTCCCAGCCAATTTGTTTGATTTTCGTTGTTACGAGTCAATCCTAAATTTGAAACCTGATAATATAACTACTTATGAAAAAATATATTGTACTTTTTAGTGTTTGTAAGATCCATCAGGTAAAGTTTGAAAAAGCATTCGCAATGCTATAAAGATTTTTAATGTTATTCAAATTATAAGTCTAAATTTATAAAGGAATTAATAATAAGGCATTTTTTTTGAAAGAGTACCTAGATCTGATAAAAGGGTGATGTTAAACATTAAAAGATTTAAAGATAGGGAAGTATGAATCTTTTTTCATAATTTTGCGTTATCATTATACAGGAATGAAAAAGCTTGGCGCCATATTAATTACTTTTATCTACCTAACATTTTCAGTTGGTTTGTTAGTGAATTTGCATTACTGTCAGGGGGAGATTGAAGAGGTTAGGCTGATTGTCGAAAATTCACCCTCCTGTGATGAAGCTTCTTCCTGCTGTTCAGATTCAGATAATGAAAAAGATATGTGCTGCAGTGAAATTCAGCATTATTATCAGGTTGTGCCTGAAATACTGAAAGCAGAACAGATTAATCTGATTATTTCCATCGATGATATTACTTTTTCTGAAAGAGAACTTTTTTCAGATAGCCAGATTCCTGGACAGAATGAACAGCTCAATAATTATTTTGATGCACCTCCAGAAGCTCTGCATGAGTCTCTTTGGGTAATGCACTGTTCTTCAATCATCTACGGTTAGTTTTTCTTGATTTTTTTATTTGTCTGACAAAATTCTTTGTCAGTTAAGTTTTGTATTTAAAAATCATTAAAAACTAATAAGATGAAAAAACAATTAAATTCAATTATCGTTATAGCGGCCATAATGCTAATAAGTGTAAGTTCATTTGGTCAGGAAGATTCAAGCAAAGTTAAAACTGAAAGTTTTGAAGTTGATGGTGTTTGTGGAATGTGCAAAGACCGGATTGAAAATGCAGCATTGATAAAAGGGGTAAAACTCGCAACATGGGATAAGGAAACCCAAATGTTAAAAGTGGTTTATAAGCCAAGAAAGATATCCATCCAGGAGATTCATGAGGCAGTGGCAGAAGCTGGTCATGAAACCAAAAAAGCCAAAGCCAATATGGATGCTTACAACAAATTACCGGACTGTTGTAAATATAAAGATGGTGCAGTAAAGCATTAATTGTCTATGGATATGAAGTGCTTAACAATAAGGGCCGTCCTTATATTCGCCTTATTACTTCCATTTTCTCTTTTTAGCCAGGAAAAAGAACCACGGAACATCAGGGGAAAGGTGATTGAAGACCATGAAGGGCATAAGTCTCCATTAATTGGGGCTAACGTTTATTGGGTTGGTACTACTACCGGAACGGCTACAAATGAAGCAGGAGAGTTCAAGTTGAAACGTCAACCAGAAAATTCTATGTTGGTTGTTAGTTTTATTGGTTACAAATCGGATACAATTAATGTGTCTGGAGAGAAAGAGATTACAGTATTGTTGGAAGAAGCAGGTGACCTGGAAGAAGTTGAGGTAGTAAGGCGACAAAAAAGCTCACATATAAGTATGCTTAAATCACAAAAAGTTGAGGTGATAAGTGAGAAAGAATTATTAAAAGCTGCCTGCTGTAATTTGAGTGAGAGTTTTGAAACCAATCCCTCTGTTGATGTTACTTTTACTGATGCTGTGACTGGCACGCGGCAGATACAAATGTTGGGTCTGGCCGGACCCTATACCCAAATTACACGTGAGAATATGCCTGACATAAGAGGCTTGTCTTCTATTTACGGGCTTACATTTACTCCAGGCACCTGGGTGGACGGGATTCAACTTATAAAGGGAACTGGTTCAGTAATCAACGGATACGAAAGTATTGCAGGGCAAATCAACGTAGACCTTAGGAATCCGGCTACCATGGATAAGTTATACCTGAATTTCTATGGAAACGAAAAAGGCCGTATTGAGGGCAATGCCAATATTGGAATTGATGTAGCAGAAAATCTGGGTACCGGCATTATGTTACACGTAAACAATAGCAGCATTAAGCACGATAGGAACAATGATGGATTTATGGACAGCCCACTTTCTCAGCAATATATTTTTCTGAATAGGTGGGAACTGTATAATGATAAGGGGGTTCATTTTCAGGTTGGTATAAAGGGTACCTTTATTTCCAAAAATGGTGGACAAATTGATTTTAATCCTGATACTGACGAGGGTACTACCAATGCATGGGGAATGTTTATGGGAATTCAGAGAATGGAAGCCTGGGCAAAGTTAGGCAAGGTGAATCAGAATAAGCCATGGCAAAGTGTAGGTTTCCAGGTTTCAGGAGTGACTCATAAGCAGGATTCTTATTTTGGTTTAACAAGTTATGATGCATCACAAAACTCATTTTATGCCAATCTTTTATACCAGAGCATTATTAGCAATTCCAATCACAAATTTAAAACCGGTTTGAGCTTTCAATATGATAAGTATAGGGAGTTACTGAACCTGGCAAATTATGACAGGGTGGAAGCGGTTCCCGGAGCTTTTTTCGAATATGCCTACAGCAGTACTACAAAATTTAATCTTGTTGCAGGTATGCGTCTCGATTATCACAATTTATATGGTTTGTTTTATTCTGGTAGGTTTCACATGCGTTACGCACTGGCAGAGCGTACAATGCTAAGGGCATCTATTGGAAACGGGCATCGCACAGCAAATATTTTTTCTGATAACAGTGGTTTATTTGCGAGCTCACGGCAATTTATAATTTCAGGAGATGGATCTGATAAGCCTTTTGGACTGGATCAGGAATCTGCATGGAATGTGGGCTTTAGTCTGACTCAGAATTTTACTCTGGATTATAGAGAAGGCATTATTAGTGCCGATTTTTTCAGAACTGAATTTGTAAACCAGGTAGTGGTTGATCTCGATCAGTCAACCCAGCAAGTATCTTTTTATAATCTGGATGGCAAATCTTATTCAAATAGTTTCCAGATTCAGTTGGATTATGAACTGATTAAAAGGCTTGATATGCGTATTGCCTATCGTTGGTACGATGTAAAAACCACCTATCATGGAGAGTTGATGAATAAACCATTGGTGGCGAAACACAGAGCTTTTATTAATCTGGCCTATGAAACACGTAGCCATTGGAAGTTCGATTATACATTGAACTGGCAGGATCATAAACGAATACCAAATACATCAGGGAATCCTGAACAATACCAATTGGATGACCAGTCACCTCAATTTTTCTTAATGAATGCGCAGGTGAGTAAAACATTCAGAGAAAAATTGGAGATATATGTAGGTACAGAGAATTTGTTGAATTTTAAGCAACCAGATCCCATACTGGCAAGCGATGATCCTTTTGGACCTTATTTTGATGCCTCCCTAATCTGGGGGCCGGTATTTGGAAGGAATATTTACTTTGGAGTAAGGTTAAAAATAAAATAAAACTTTTATATTTTAATCTGGAATATAAAAAAGGGAGAGATGATTAATCTCTCCCTTTTTTGGTGCATTTTTACTATTTATTAATGATTCTTTATTGTTTAATTACCCGGAGAATCTCCTCTTTGTTATCATCAAGTGTTACCTTAATGAAATACAAGCCTGGATTCACACCAGTTAGATCTACCTGGATGTTATGATCAACGGAATTGGGTTCTATACTGTAAATCTTACCATAAGAATCAAATACCACTATGCTTTTCACTGAGACAGAATTGTTACTAAGTTCAACGTAAACCAGGTCACTTGTTGGATTTGGGTACGCTCTCATTGTTACAATTGATTCAATTGGCTCCTCTTCTTGAGAGAGATCCAGACTCTTGTTGAAGTTACACTTCTTAGAGAAGGAATTAGCATTTGTTGACATGGATACTTTATGACCCTCGCCGATACTCGATACTGTCCAGGATAGTTGACTTCCGTCAAATTCTACGCTGAAAGTTCCTCCACCGGAATAGAACATTTCAGGTTGAGGTTGATCTGTCAAACCACCACCTATCATAATATTATCAGCACCAATAGGAACAAATACATCATAATCATTATCGTTTTTGTAAACGAAATGGGCTGTATATACACCTTTAACCTTTGTTACACAATCAAGTGATGGTTTTACAGCTCGGGTTCCTGGTCCAAATGGATTTACAAATAATTCTCCAGCAACATTTGTGATATCATAATTGAGAGCACTTGCTGTGGGGATTATTGAATATGTGCCAGCCGATCCACTATAATTAGGATTTATGCTGTATCCAGGACTTCCACCAAACACATTTCCTTCATTATCTCCATTAACAAATCCATCGTAGACAAATGATACAACAGGCATATCACCAGCATTAATTACCTGGTCAAGTGCGGTTACTGTAAGCGTGGCTTCACCAACTGTTAGCACTTGATTTTTACTTGCTGGTTCGTAATTATTGTCACCAGTTTGGCTTGCAGTAATTGTAGCTGATCCAGCACCTTGTATGGTAACTGCATTCCCACTAATGGATGCTACTGATTCATTGCTGCTTTCATATGTTACAGCTAAGCTGCTGCTTGCAGAGGCCGATAATGTAATTGATCCATCTCCATATGTTGCAGATGGCAATGCATCAAAGCTGATAGTTTGTTCAGCTTTATTTACCGTTAAAGTCTGGAAAACAATACCAGCAGACAGATAATTTCCATCTCCAATCTGAATAGCTGAAATAGTAGTAGTACCGGCACCATTTATTGTTAATGTATTACCCGTAATGCTAGCTACTGATTCATCACTACTTTCAAAAACAACAAGAAGTCCACTCGTTGAAGTAGCTAACAATCCAATTGGGCCGTCTCCAAATGTTGGAGATGACAATGGGTTAATGCTAATAGTTTGAACAGCTTTATTTACCGTTAAGGTCTGAATTTCAGTACTTGCTGCCAAATAATTATCATCTCCATTCTGAACTGCAGATATAGTAGACGTTCCTGCCCCATTTATTGTTAATGAAGTCCCAGAAACATTAGCTACTGAAGCATCACTGCTTTCAAAACTAACTGTTAGTCCACTGCTTGAGGTAGCTGATAAAGAAATTGGACCATCTCCATATGTTGGTGAAGGCAATTCATCAAAGTTAATAGACTGGGCAGCTTTATTTATAGTTAGAGCTTGAGTAACATTAGTAGCCGGCAAATAATCATCATCTCCAGCCTGACTTGCAGTAATAGTAGCTGTTCCGGCACCAACAATAGTAACTGTGGTTCCAGAAACAGTGGCAACTGTTAAATCGCTGCTTTCAAAAGCGACCTCATATCCACTAGGAGAGGCGGTTGCTGCTAATTCAAATGATCCATCTCCATATGTTACAGAGGGCAATGCATTAAAGCTAATAGTCTGAGCAGCTTTAGCAACAGTTAATGTCTGAAGAACAGGACTGGCTGCCAGATAATCATCATCTCCAGCCTGACTTGCAGTAATAGTGGCTGTTCCGGCACCAACAATAGTAACTGTGGTTCCAGAAATAGTGGCAACTGTTAAATCGCTGCTTTCAAAAGCGACCTCAAATCCACTAGGAGAGGCGGTTGCTACTAATTCAAATGATCCATCTCCATATGTTACAGAGGGCAATGCATCAAAGCCAATAGTCTGAGCGGCTTTATGAACGACAATAAATTGTGCAACCGATTCAGCCGCATTGTGGTTTAGATCACCTGACTGACTAGCGGTAATGATTGCATCACCTGCTCCAACGATAGTGACCCTATTGCCCTCAACTAACAGAACATCCGGGTTACTGCTTGTAAATGTAATTCCTAAGAGGTAAACACTGGAAGTTAATGCAGAAAGATCAAATGGATCATCTCCAAAGGTTACCTCAGATGGAGTGGCCGGGTCAAGAGTAATGACTTGATCTGCTTTATTTATAGTTAAGCTTTGCGTTACGTTTTCTGCAGGAATAAAGTTATCATTCCCTTCCTGGCTTGCTGTAATATCTACAGTACCTGCTGAAATAATAGTTACTATATTACCTTCAATAGTTGCAACATCGTTATTGCTACTTGTAAATGTAATATCTAAACCACTGGATGATGTTGCAATCAATTCGAAAGACACATCACCGTAGGTTTTCTGCTCCAGTGCTTCGAAAGCAATAGTTTGTTCTGACTGTTCAACAGTTAATGCACCATTTTCAAGTGTAACACTATAGTTCACCAGTTTTGAAGAGTTTGTCAATCCATATAATGAATAATCACCATATTCCCCTGAAACTATAAAATCGGCTTCTTTGAGTTCTACTGCTGGCACAATGTCAAGGATTCCGGCAGGTACAATTTCATCGGTAGCATAAACGGTTTCCCCTTTATGAATACTGTAAGCTGGGTAGCCCACTGCCACAACATCATTCATTGTTTCATCATAGGCAAATCCATCTGCAGTTACAGAGTATTCTGGTTGATCCTCCTCATATATCATATCTGCATCATTTGCGGTAAATGTCAGTGAAGCAGGTAAAATCTCTAATTCGCCTAAGTTGTAGGTAATATCAAAGTTTCTGGAATCCAGGAGTACTTCTTCACTTCCTTCTTCACTTCCCGATAAGAAGGCTGCAGGAACAATAATATGCAATCCGACAGTTGTACCCGTGATCAGGTTGATTGCAAAAAGTTCAGGAAGTTCCCATTCTCCTGCTGCATCTGATATTGCTCCTCCTTCATACTCACTATCCGTAACAACATCAGCAGCGTCAAGAATAACCGCAAGATTGCTCCAAGTTGGATCATCAGGATCAAGTCCATTAACCAGAGGTCGTCCATTAACCAGTGGCCTTGCGTTTACAAGTGGTCTCGCATTCACAAGTGGTCTGGCATTTGTCCCATTTACTGACACCCCTGAATTTACCAGAGGCCTTGCATTTACCAATGCCCTTGCGTTAACCAATGGCCTTGCATTTACAAGAGGGCGCGCATTTATAAGTGAGTAACTGGTATAATCACCTGAAGTTTCTACATCCTGGAATTCAAATACGGATTCTTTGGCAATATCTACAACGCTATTAACCAGTGGTCTTGCATTAACCAGTGGCCTGGCGTTAACCAGTGGCCGGGCATTTACAAGTGCTCTGGCACTGACCATGAATTGAAGACCTGCGAGATCAGCGTTTACAAGAGGCCTGGCATTCACCAGTGGCCTGGCATTCACCAGCGGTCTCGCATCAACTAATGCAACTGCAGTTTCAACCATGTTAGCCGTATGTGAAGTCTGAAGTGAACTTAAGAATATTTCCGGATTCACTATGTTTGTTGCATCATACAGGTAAGAGAATTCGATTGGGCCAATTTCATCACCATAGGTTACTGAAATATTATTTGGAGTAATGGTAACTGGCATTTTTTCAACCACCAATTCACCATCAATAAATTCAAAATTGAATTTTTCACTTAAAGATAGGTCTAGCTCACTATACAAAGGATCAGTCGGATCGGTAACCAGGCTGAGGTCAAGTTGAGGTCTTAATAAATAATTATCTACCGGACTCATATTATCTACTCCACCACCTGTTACAATTTGAACAGATTCTATTCGTAATTTTTCTTCGGATGTAAGATCTGAATCAGCCAGTGGTATTCCATCTACAGTTATTTTTGCAGTGTATACAGGTAAAGTTTCTCCAAACTTTTTCACCTTGTCATCAGCTGTAAATTGAATATCTCTTTTAGTAATTCCAAAGAAATATACAGCATTGGATGGACCTCCATCCGACAAACTACTTGAAATAGGTGTTGTATAGGCTTCAATGGAGGGGTTTCCTAAGAATGGGGGAATCTCAGCTTGAATTAAATTTTCATCTATAAAAGTTACAGATTCCTGAGGTAAAGGTTCGCCTCTAAATAAAACCTGGGTTGACCCTGTTAAGTATTCACCAGTAATATCAACTATCATAGCAGCTAATCCTGGATCAACAGCGGGGTCATTGACTAAATCAATTAATACTGGAGAAGGAGCTACATAAGAACCAATAGCAGCATCCGCCTGTATAAATCCATAACCTGTATTGTAATCAAAACCGGGATCTTCCATATTTATAGCCGTGGATGTTAACAAGTCTTTGATTGCATCAGGAGAAAGTGATTCACCGTCCCAATATTTTGCTCTAGCTTCTATCAATAGAGCTGCAACTGCTGCTGCATGTGGAGCTGCCGCCGATGTTCCATGGAAGTTTCGGATTCCATCTCCATCCGGGTCAAATTCAGGTGTATCCGGACTCAGGAACACAGTTGTTTCAACGCCATTTGGAGCAGTAATTTCAGGTTTTTGACGAACTACACCATTAACAGGTGTTCCACCAATAGATGAAAAGGAAGCAATGGTTGGTATCTCAACTCCAAACTCAGGTGTGTTGCTCCATAATACCGCACCCACGGCAATTGCACCAGCAGCATTGGCCTGTCCAACTATAGTCGAGGAGCCTGTGTTGTATTGATTTATTGTAATGTTTCCTCTGAATACAACATATTTAAAGTTTACATTTTCGGTGCCTGATGCTCTTGTAATAAGTATGTTTGTTGATGAACCACCTGCTCCTACTGTAAAGGGCAGAACTTCAATTGGCAAACCTCCGGTATTTTCTATATTAAAACCGAATAATGTAGCACCGTTATCATTGGACAGGTATATATCCAGGTCATTGTTTGTTAAAGTTTGTAACGGATCTGTATTATCTTCCCATTGAAGTACAATGGTATAGGTACCTTCTTCAAGCGAAACGTTCTGATAAATATCTCCTCCACCAAAATTATGGGCTTCCCCAATAATGTCCCCAGGTGCTGGAAGGGGATTAAATGTACTTTGATAAGACTTATCGCTATAATTTCCTGCAGCTGAAAAGTAAGTTATACCCTGAGATTTAACCTGGTCAACTGCCTGGGCTACAACTCCATCTCTGAAAAAAGGTTCTGTTATGTAGGTTATATCATCTACAATAACATCACTGCCTTCATCTTTTAGAGCTATTATTCCATTGGCAAAATCCTGTGCGCTTATAAATCCTGAATAAAATGCCAGTTCAGCTCCAGGAGCGATATCATGAACAATTTGCAACATGGCCCTTCCTTCGTCTGAAAGAGTGCCAAAGGCTGCAGGGTAAGGCTTTACAACATGCACGGGAGTTAAATTCCCATCTATATTACCTATTCCGGGAAGGTCGCCGTTAGTAACATCTGCTGCCGCTCCTCCAAGGCTGTTGTAACTATCTGAAATAACACCCACTTTTACCCCGGCTCCAGTTACATTAAAGCCACCACGAGCAAAATCAGACCGAATGGCTTTATCACCATCGTTAAAACCTCTTCCAGTGTTTTTTGTAATGGCAGGATACACCGGGCGGGCAAAATTGACATATGAAGTAAGGCCATTTATAAGAAGTAAATTTTCTATTGGAAACCACCCGGTTACAGTTAATGCCAATGGATCTTGACTAACAACTGTAAGTCCAAAAGTTGAAGAAGTTAATTCAGTACGCATATTATAATATTGACCGGATAATGCAACAACCTCAATTAAGACTTTAGTTCCATCTGCACTAATCTGAAAAATATCATCTGATTCGAATTGTGTAGGATCATTTACCTCAGTATAGACATTATACAATGAGGTTAACTCTGGTCCAATAATATTATATATTTTCCCATTTTTTGGAGGCTCATAATAAGGGAGAATTGACTGGTCTTCATTACATAGATATGAATCGATATCGGCTAATACCTCTTTCCATGAAAGAGGATCGTTTGGATCTTCACCGGGAAGGAGAAAACGCCACTTAACATTGTCTTTTTTGTCAAATATGGTGTTAAAAACTTTGTATTGACGACCAGGCTTGAAATTCCTGTGACCATAGGCATTGCCCTGGATCTTTATAATTACACTGTTTTCCTGTGGAACATCAATTTCATCTTTATTTGGGTTGTCATAACCGAAGTAGGCTCTATATTTTCCGTGTCCAACGTATTCAACACAATCCAGGATGATATTTATTTCTTCGTACTTTTTTCCATTTCCTTTTCCCTTTCCTTTCTGGCCATAGGTCGCCAGAGGTACAAGGAAAATAAAAATAAAAACAAAGAATTTGAATGCTTTTTGGAGTAAATGTTTATTCATAGTGTATAGAATTTTGTTATTGCTGAATGAATAATTCATGCATAATTATTCATCGTAAAAATTTATTTGAAATAAGTAAAAAATATTAGTCTACATTATAATATGCAGGCGTTGTTCGGTTGTGGAATTAGGTTCTCTGGTCGGATTATTTACGATGAGTATCGCTGGTTATTCGTTTTGAATCGCCCTTATTAATTAATTTACTTTTATTATATTCACAAATTGTTAGAAATACCTCTTTTTAAGCATTAATTTATGTTATCGAAATCTCCAAAATGTCAGAGTTGTGTAGTGTGCGATATAAAGTCACCACTTTTTAGCTTACTCTCAAAAGAGGAGCTTCATAGAATCAATATTGACAGGTATGAAGTAGATTATAAATCAGGAGATTATTTATTCAAACAAGGTTCCGCTGCAAATAATATTTTATCCCTCACCAGGGGTAAAGTAAAGTTGTACCTGGAGGGAATCAACGGACAAAATCTGGCCTTTAAAATTGCAAAGCAATGGGAATTACTCGGTGGTCCGGGCTTGTTTATTGACAATCGACACCACTATTCCGCCAGAGCAATTGAGGATGTTACCATATGTTTTATAAACCTGGCCAGATTTAAGGAAGCAATACGGACTAATATTGAGTTTGGAGAATTATTCTGGAAGCAAGTTAATTTAGAAACCGTTCACCTTTACAATCGCTATTTAAGCAATTCACAGAAGCAGATGCATGGTAGACTGGCTGATGCTTTATTGTATTTATCGTCTGAGGTTTTCAGTGGTATTAATTGTGATATAATAATTGAAAAACAGGATCTGGCAGAATTATCAGGAATGACTAGGGACAGTGTGGTAAGGGTATTAAAAAGATTTTGCACGGATCAAATTATCCAAATGAATGATAATCATATTGAAATTGTAAATGCTTCGAAGTTGGAAGAAATCTCAAGACTTGGCTAGTTCATTTTTATCACCGTTTTTAAGTACCCTTCTTTTAAGTCTTTTATCCAAAATACTGTGAATTGGGAAAAGGAGCAATGCAATTCCTACATTTGCCAATAATTTAAATGCTGGTTCTCCATTCGATATTTCTTCAACATAGGGATCGGCAATTACCAGTGAGGATTCGAAAAGAATTAGAATTGCAAGATAGATAAAAGCCTGAGTCACCTTCGGTCCCAGTTTTATTTTTCCCAGTGAAAATATACCAACAAAGAAAGACAATACGATAATCAGGATTATTGCATACTGGAAATTATTTCGTCGGGTTCTGGCCTCCTGAGCCTCTCTTAAAGCTTCTCTTTCGGCCTGTTGTTTTATTAAAGTAGCCTTTTCAATTTCATAAATAGTTTGCTGGGCAATGGTTGATTTTCGGGTATTGGCATTGAGAATACTATCTCGCATTGAGATATAAAGCTTGTACATTTTTAAGCTTTCTTCAAATTCTCGATTCTCCTGTTGAATATTGCTTCGAAGCAATGCAGCATTCCTGATATCATCAGGGAAACCCAGTTCCTGCGATAGCTCCAGACTGCGGGCAGCATAATCATTTGCTTTGTTAAGATTCCCCTTTTTAAGTTCGATTTCACCAAAAATAAGATTCATTGATGCTAGCCCCCTTTTATTCCCTAAGCTCTCGTATAAGGCAAGTGCCTGCTGGCTATAGTCTTGAGCAATTTCCAGGCGGTCTTGTTTAATATATTCTGCAGCTACGCTTTTTAAGGCCCTGGCTACAATGATCTTATCACCAATTGATTCTGCCGTATTTAAACTTTTTAACAGGTATTCCATAGCCTTTTCAGAGTTCCCAAGCCGGCCATATATCAATCCAATATTTTCGAGATTCCGGGCAACATTTTCATATTCCTCGAATTCTTCATGCAAACTCAAACTTTTTGTTAAATATTCAAGGGCTTCGGGATAATTACCCTGCTTCATATTGATCAAACCAATGTTATTTAATAAGCTTGGCATGCCCTGTCTATAGCCTATTTCTTCACAGATCATTAAGCTTTTATGATAATTTTCAAGGGCCCGTGTAATATCGCCAAATCGTTCTGAAACACTCCCAATATTATTTAACATGGTAACCATGTTGTATTTATCTCCGATTTCCTCAGATAGATTAAGTGCTTCAGTAAAATAGTCAAATGCTTTGTTGAAATCGCCCTGGACGGAGGCCGCATAAAACCCAAAATCTCCCATCACATTGGCAAGCATTCTTTTCCCATACAATGTCTCTTCCTCACCAAGAGGTTTTTTTGCCATCATTTCCTGCAGCTTTCCATATAAGAATTCATTGTATTTTGACCAGTCTTCGTGCCCTAAACCCTGAGTTATTTGAAATATTGCATTGAATCTGGTTGTGTCATTTTCTGCTTCAAAATATTGTCGAAGAGAAGATTCCAGGAGCTCCTATATCACTATCCACCAGTTCTTCAAGAACAAGAGAATCAATTAAATAATAGGCTTTGTCAGCGTATTTTTGTGCTATTAGGTTTGCTGGAAATTAGAAGAATGAGAATTAGGAAGAAAATCCAATTCCATATTGTTTTAGAAAGAATACCTTGCATTGGACTTATATTTTTACTCTTCTGCGTTCATTTGTGTGATTTACAAAACTATACAATTATTTATAATTATTCCAAATAATGACTGTTTATATTTTTTTACTGCTTTCTATGCTATCTTACTATTTGATTTAGAATTAATAAAAATAGGATTACATATTATTAGATTTTAGTTCATGTTTGCTATCTTGCATGTGGAATAGCAAGGTGATTATTTCTCCTTTTTATATCGAATCTTATCAAATTATTAAAAGCATATAACCATGAGTGAAACAAGAAGAGAATTTGTAAAAAAAACAGTAACAGGTACTATAGGTATATCCCTTGGTGCTGTGGGCTTTAGCGCTGCATCATATAGGCGCATTCAGGGAGCAAATGACAGAATCCTAATGTCGGTTATAGGAATTCGAGGACAGGGGAAAGGCCATATGGGGAAATGGGGCCAACTTTCATCGAATAGAAATATCCTGGTAAAGACCCTTTGTGATGTGGATGAAAACCTGTATGCTGAGCGCATCGCTCTTATGGAAGAGTCTCAGGGTTCGAAGCCAGGTACTGAATGGGATATGAGGAAAGTTTTTGATGATAAGGATATTGACGCTGTTTCATTTGCCACACCAAATCACTGGCACGCACTGGGAACCGTATGGGCATGTCAGGCAGGCAAACACGTATATGTTGAAAAACCTAGTAGTCACAACGTTGTGGAAGGAAGGAAGATGATAGAAGCAGCCCGTAAATACAACTGCATTGTACAGGTTGGATTCCAGAACAGATCCATTAGCAATGTAATGGAGGCAATGGACTTCCTACATAAAGGAGGCATTGGAGATGTATATCTGGCCAAAGGATTGTGCTATAAGCCAAGAGATTCATTTGGTAGAGTGCCTGATTCACAGCCACCTCAAGGTCTACACTATGATATGTGGTTGGGACCTGCTCCACAAAGACCCTACAATGAAAAAAGGGTACACTACAATTGGCACTGGCACTGGGATACAGGAAATGGCGATACCGGAAACCAGGGACCTCATCAGTTTGATATTGCCCGCTGGGGAATGAACAAGAATGAACATCCGGTTATAATTAAATCTACAGGTGGAATTTATGGGATTGATCCTGCCGATTGCTCCCAGGAAACCCCAAATACCCAGACTTCACTGTTTACATATGAAGATGGTAAAATGCTGGAATTTGAGACAAGGGGAAGGTATACCAATGGAGAATCCATTCTTGACATAAAAATTGGGAATATTTTCCTCGGTACTGAAGGATGGTTGGCTGTTAATGGTTCAACATGGGTGGCTTTTAAAAAGAGAGAAAAAGAACCTTTTGCAGGTTCCGAAATGGCCAGCACGGGTGAAACTGAGAAGAAATCTGCTTATTTGGCTGCTCCCGGAGGGACAGAACATTATGCTAACTTTATTGATGCAATACGATCAGGTAAAAGTACAGATTTGCATTGTGATATTAAGGAAGGACATTATTCATCAGCATTGCCATTGCTAGCAAATATCTCCTACAGAGTAAACAGGCAACTTACTTTTAATGGGGAAAAAGAGGAAATTATTAAGGATAAGGAAGCAAACAAGATGCTTACACGGGATTACAGAGATCCTTATATTGTTCCTACAAAAGTCTAGTAGAATTTATATTTAGTTATTGTGCGATAATAGGCTATTTAATTAGTGTATTGTCGCACAATTGGTATTACTAAATCTGTTCCATGAAATTCACCTCATTAATTCAACCTCACGGAGTTACTCTAATTAGGCTTTTTACTGATTAATTCTTATTAATTTTTAAGTTCTTAAAGTAACCGTCTGATCCGTTTCCAACCCAGAAACCTACCCAACCCTTTTTCCTGGAGCTGAGTTGATCAATGCTCAGGGAAGCTACCTTATTGTTGTTTACGAAAACCTCAACCTTTGGGTAATCTACAACAATGGTTGCGTGAAACCAATCAGTAGGATCGGGCACAGGTGAGACCTGGTTCTCATATTTATCAGGGTGATTTTCACGCAACATATTCCAGGTGTATTTAGGGTGTGAAATATATTGAACTGAATGGCTTTTTCTCTGTTCATCCTTGAAATTGAAGGGCCTGAAATATATTACATCATAGGTGTTGTCATTCAGACCATGAAAAGCAATTCCAACAAAACTTCTTCCACGCACATCTTTTCCTTTAATATCAACCTCAATTATGCCGTTGGAAAATTCCAGGTCATTATTCCAAAGTAAACCATCACCCTGTGCAGCATTCAAATGCACTTCATTCCCTGGGATTAAATCCCTATTGTGTAGAGTCCATAGATTAGAATCACTAATCTTTGATAAATCCGGGATAAAAAGATTTTTTTGTGCTTGAGTAGTGAATAAAGGACACATGAGGAATACCAATTAACAAAATCTTTATTGTTTTCATTTTTTTATTTATTAATGATTAAGCGTTCTTAAACGGATCAAGTTTTTTTTACAAATCAGATATTTTCCATAGACCCAGACTTTTATCTGAGAATGCCCCGTCGCCTTCAGTACAGTTTTCGTTGATTATCTGTAATGGTTCAGGCAGGTTAAAAGGCGCCAGGGTTAGATTAATAATCCGCCAATCGCCAGTTACAATATCAATGTTTTCATCACATTCAGTAAAGGTAGTAGTCAGAATATATTTTGATCCTGTATTTTTTAGGTTTTCAAAGGTTTTAAGAATATTATCATTTGAAAAATGAACCAGGCAATCTCTGCAAAATATCAAGTCAACCATTGGAAGTGTGCCCTCAATAATATCCAGATGTTTAAACTTTCTTTTTGAATTAGAGTACTTTAACAATATTTTTCTCAATGATTTCAGGAACAATGTCTCCACCTATATACTCATCCAGGTCCAGATCAATATCTTTCATCCAGTTGAAATCCCCACAGGGCAGATCAAGCATACTTTTGATTTGTAATTCTGAAATTATTTTTGGTAAATTATCCTGGATTGCTTTGGTTTGACTTTTTTCAGATCCCTCACCAGATACTGTATTCTTGCCAACCCAGTGATTGGTTTTAAAGATATACGAAAAGCGGTCTTTATATGAAGTTTCTTTAAAATTATCAAGGTTTTTAGAAAAGAACCTTTTGTCAAATGAAACATCTCCTTTTCGCTTCATAATTTATTCGATTGAATTAAAAATTAATAAATATTTAATGTGAAGCTACCAAACTTTTAATTTTAATTTCCCTTTTTCCAGATTTACAAAAGGACCTGCTAAAGTATTATCACCAGAACGCTTTTCTCCAAGGTAGTCATGATCAATTATTAAATCTGAACCATCTGGATTATCAAAAGGAGCATTAGGGATTTTTGCTTTTCCCAAAACCTCAGAAGTAATTATTTCTGTTTTAAAGTCAAAAAAGGCCTGGTCAAAATGAACTTGCAGAAAGATATCCCCATTTTCTAAAAGCAGTTTAATTTCAGGATTGAAGCCTGAAGCCTTGATATTTTCTTGCTCCTTCTCTGGAGGCATTGCGCCGTTGTAATAAATGTTGTTTTTTAAAAATAGAGGAAGTTTAGCTTTGTTGTATTCCTCTAATCCATATTTATATTTTTCTTTTTTCTGGTTGTCCTCACCTGCACCAACAAATATGTTATTATAAAAACGATCATCGCCAGAATAGATAGTAGAAAGCCCGGCCACCTCAGTTGAGTGAGGCAGGTGGTATGGAGTAAATCGATTGGGTTCTGCCCACATATAAACGGTTCCGGCAATTAGATTCTGCACAAAAGCACCACCCTGTGATTGAGTTTTAACACTGGATTTTGACAATAGGATATTGTTATCTACTACAAATGGGCCATGGTTTACTTCCAGGAATAAATCTTCCAGGTCGTTGTTGTAAAACAGGTTGCTGGATACCCTTGTGCCCTGCGTCATCCAATCGAGCCACAGACCACGCCCACAATCATGAAAACAGTTGTTTTTAATGGTCGCATCGATGGCTGCATGAAACTTAATTCCTCCAATTTCAGCACCTGTAAATTGCCTTTTCGTCCAAATGTTGTAAATGTGGTTGTTTTCAATTATGCTAAAAGCTGCTCCCTGGCTTCCGCAGATACCAGTTTGCTCACAATCGAAGATTTCATTGTTTCTTACAATATGTGAGCCTATATTTTCCTTACTCCATCCATTTCTCAAGGTTCTGAATGTAACCTCAATATAATGGATTGACCCATCAATACTGGGATCGGCTGACCATACATTGTGGCCTGTACTTTTTTCCTTTCCCAAAGTAATACCAGAACATTTTGAGTTACTAATCACATTATTTTCGATAATCCAACCTTTGTTCCAGTGTGTAGCAATCATTCCTATCTGCTCTGCTGTTGGTGCTCCCCATTGAGTAGCAGCCTGGCTAATATGGAATCCGCTGATTGTTATATAATTTATTCCTGGTGTTTCAGGATAAAAACAGGTCCTTCTGGTACTTATTTCAACCAATTCCTTATTGGGATTAAATTCATGAAAGTTTGCCCAAATTGTTGTAGTATTTTCATCACTTTCGCAATACCATGTGTATTTTGAACCTTTTATGTCTTTCAGTTTTGGGTTTTCTTCCGGATTAGTCACTTTTTCAAGACTTTCTTTTTCGTAGAGTGATTTACCATTCAGGAAAACCTCACCAGTATGATGTACCCTGCCCATTCTGTAAAACCAGTCACCATATATTGAATCCTGGTAGGGATTGTAATCACCAAAAAAGGTGTTGTCAAGGATGACTTTCCATACCGAACCCTTTTCTTTTTTCCATCCGGTGACTAATTCCGAACCCTTGATCTCAACTTTTTCACCTGGAGCTGCCCTGTATACAATTCTTTTTGAGTTACTTTCTCCTCCTCGTATTGGATTTATCCATTCCCTGTATGTGCCTTCATGCACTGTGATTATATCGCCGGGAAAAGCATGTTCAACAGCTTTTGAGATTGTTTGAAAAGGTTCGCTGGCTGAACCAGTATTTGTGTCTTTACCTTTTACAGATACATGAAATTCTTTAGCGATTATAAGTGAAGGTGTTAAAAATATGATCAGCAGGAAACATAGTCTTAGTTTTTTCATACCTGGATTAATTTTAATCTGATTTCAGTAAATTGAACAGGACTCGGCTGATAAAGTTACGAAAGCATTATTTCAATAGCAAGCATAAATATTTATCTGTTTTTAATTAAAAGTAGAATAATTGAACATTGACTTTAAAGATTTAATATTGTATTGAAATCGAACAATAATTGTCCGAAATTGCACATAGTTCTGTATTTAAAATAATTATTGAAACTATTTAATAATCAGGTTTGTAAGTTTTAGTGTGGTTTGGTATAAATTTTGAGGTTTATTTTGAAAAAACTGAACTAAAGGATTCAATATAGCCTTGTAGATGAGTCCTGTGAGAGATATGTATTTCAATTCTTATAACTCAAAAACCCTGGTATTATGAAAACCAATTTTTATTCAAATTTATTATTTCTTATTGCTATGATACTTATAGCATCGTGTACAAAGGAGAATGATAATCAGGCTGAAATTATAGAACTCGAAGATTTCTGCGCTATTACTCCTGATGGATGGGAGTGTGAAGTTGTTACAAGTAATTTTAGTTTAAGTAATATTCCAGCTAAGACAGAGACTCCCATTGCAATTGTAAAATATATTAATCTTAATGTGACCTTTACCAGATATGATAATGCAAAAATAAATCCCTCATTAAAGCTTGATTTTTATTCTATAGAGAAAAAGGATGCATTAATTGAATTTATAAAATCTCAGCAATTATACTCCTGGTGCATCCCAATGTATTATGGAGAAACGAAGGATTACATTATCCTAACTTCGCCCTGCTTTATTAATGGCGGAGCATTTACGGATGAAGCCAATGATTGTATTTCTGACTTACATGAGGCATTAAAAAGAATTATAACTGTAAATGAATACAAATGAATAGACCTATAGAACTATTTCCCATCCTTAGGAGAGAAATAGTTCACTAGTTCTTATTATTTATGATTCAAATCTAAAACATATTAGTGGCTGAAGGATTGTAAAGATTATAATACTTCTTTCGTCTTATATTAATACCTTAGTTAAATTTTTATCCTAACTAATTCAAAAATGCTTAAAGTATATCTCCTGGTTGCTCTCCGGCACTTTAGAAAAAACCTATTGTCATTTATCATAAACATTCTTGGCCTTGCTATTGGTATGACAGCTTTTATTCTGATAATGCAGTTTGTTCGATTCGAGCTAAATTATGACAACTTTCATGAGAATGAGGATCGGATTTTCAGGATTCAACAAGACAGGTACAATAAGGGAGAACTAACTACGCAATGGGCCGCAGGTTGCTCTGCAGTAGGACAGGCATTGTATGAAAACTTCCCTGAGGTTGAGGATTTTACCCGTTTTAGAAAGCAAGAAGGAGTCCTTTCCTGGGGTGAACAAAGGTTCAGGGAGGAAAACATTTATCTTGCTGATACATCTTTTTTTGAGATATTTTCATTTAAACTTCTTGAAGGGGATAAGAATTCAATTTTAAAAAAGCCATTTGAGGCTATTCTTTCACAATCTGTTGCCAGAAAGTATTTTGGTGATGAGGATCCCATTGGAAAGAGTTTACTATTTAATGGAGAAGTAGAAATCCTTATCAATGGTATTTATGAAGATATACCGGTAAACTCGCACTTAAAACCAGAAATAATAGTTTCATGGGAGACCTATGTTACAATGTCACCTGGTGTAAATACGGCATGGCAATGGGATGCATTTTTTAATTATATTTTGCTGAATTCGGATACTGATTATAAAGAGTTTGAAAATAAAATTCCAGCCTTTGTTCATGAACAAATTGGAGAGTTTCTGGAAAATTTTGATTCAGATGCTGTTTATAAGCTTCAGCCCTTAAGAAAAATCCATTTGCATTCAAATTTTATGTTCGAAGCTGAGGTAAATGGGAATGCACAATCGGTATATTCCTTGATTGTAATTGCAATTTTCCTAGTAATCATTGCATGGATAAACTATATAAACTTATCAACTGCAAAATCACTTGACAGGGCAAAGGAAGTTGGGATGCGCAAGATTTCAGGCGCAAATAGAGGGCAACTTGTATTTCAGTTCCTTTCAGAATCCATTCTTATTAATGTTTTAAGTGTAATTCTGGCCATTATATTGGTATCTCTTCTGTATCCTTTCTTCAATCAGGTAACAGGAGAAATGCTTGATTATAGCTTAATCAGTAATCAAGGTTTTTGGCTTGCAGTGGTATTGTTGTTTTTAACGGGTGCATTACTGGCAGGTGCTTATCCTGCTTTTTTTCTATCCTCTTTTAAACCCGGAGCTTTTATCCAGGGTAAGTTTAATAAAAAAACAAGTGGCCTTGGGATGAGGAAAATCCTGGTTATTTTCCAGTTTACAACTTCAATCGTACTAATTGCAGGAACTATTTTGGTTTATAAGCAGATTTCGTTCATGCAAAACAAAGACCTTGGAGTTGATATTGACAATGTCCTTATACTTCAAGGCCCAAGTGTAAATGATTCAACCTATATGGAAACATTTACTGCTTTCAAAGAGGAATTACTTCGTAATCCGGATATTGAAACCATTAGTACATCAACTTCAGTTCCGGGCAGGCAACCTCGATGGAATGCTGGTGGCATCCGCTTGTTGGGCCAGGATCCTTCAGAAGGGAATCAATACAGGGTAATTGGGATGGATTGGGATTTTATTGACTTTTATGGTTTAACAATCCTTGAAGGACGCAATTTCTCTCCGGAATATGGGAATAACAGTGAAACAGTTTTATTAAACGAAAAAGCAGTAAAACTTGTTGGTTTTGATGATTATAACACAGCTTTGGATAAACAAATATTTTTCTGGGGAGATACGTTTAGTATTGTTGGTGTAGTAAAAGATTTCCATCAGCAGGGACTCAAGGATTTGCCGGAACCACTGGTTTTTAGATTTTTTGAAAGCCTAACAAACTATTATTCAATAAAACTTTTACCTCAGTCAAATATTCAGAACACTGTAGCTTTTGTAGAAGAAAAATGGAATGTATTTTTCAATAAGAACCCATTTCATTATTTCTTTTTGGATGAATATTATCGGGAGCAATATAAGGGAGAGATTCGTTTTGGCTTAGTATTTGGGGCTTTTTCTTTTCTCACCATCTTTATTGCCTGCATGGGACTTTTTGGTCTTTCATCATTCATCACTATTGCCAGAACAAAAGAAATAGGAATCAGAAAAGTGCTCGGCTCAACTGTATTTAACAGCATCTTGTTGTTGATAAGGTATTTTATCAATCAAATTCTAATTGCTGTCCCAATAGGTTTAGCAATAGCTTATTTTGTTATGCAAAGATGGCTTGAGAACTTTGCATTTCGAATTTCAATTGGCTGGTGGTTCTTTGTACTTCCAGTTTTGATTGTTTTTATAATTGCAGTGACAACTGTTATTGCACAGGTAACAAAAACAGCTCGCGTGAACCCGGCAGAATCCTTGCGATATGAATAGTGTATTTAGCCTGAACTAAAAAGTCACGGTTATGGTTCCTTCAGAGCAGTTTCTTAGAAAAAGTAATAAACAGCTAACAAACCCCTGAAATTGGAAACAGTTGTTGTCTTGCTGGTTTGTAGTGGATCATCAAATAGCCATCTCCATAAATCGCCTGGGTATACTCCATTCAAAGCAATCCTAACCTTGCCCGCATTAAATATTGCTCTTGGAGAGATTCTCCAAAGAGAGTTTATATTAGTACCCAGTCCATAGACATCAGTTATATGGATCAGACATGGCTTCCTTTGTTCCGAATGAATTCGTGATTCCACCAAAGAGACCAAATTGTATTTTCTTACCATTTGAATGTATTTCTCCCCAGAAGGTCATATCTCTTAAGTGGAGTATATGAAAGTTCACCAGTGGTGGTATTTATTTCTTCCCTGACAGCAAATCCACTTATGGCCAACAAATCAGTAATATTTTCTCCATAACGGGCCTGAAATTTAATGGTGAGCAGGTTTGGTGGTAATTTTGGCATATCCCATAGCCGTTAGACCCTGCACTTTTTCATTTACCTTATAGATAGTTATTGTCTGGCCCCATTTCACTCTCAAGTCGTGGCACAATAGTTTTAATGCTATCCCTCCTCCAAAAACATACTTAAATCCTGAATTACTGTTTTTCAGAACCAAAATGCAGTTGCAAATGCATATCAGGGACAGCAGAATTTCTTAAATAGCTGGTTGAAGAAGACCACCAATACCCCAGGTAGCGTAGTCTCGCTGTGCAAAGCAGCTGCAATTATTTTGAAACCACTGATATTATAGCTTGCCCTTATTTGTGGATTTCTGGCAAAGGACTGTAGAGGCGTTCCCGTATTAAATGATACAGTTCCAGGAAAACAATCTGTAACGAAATAGTGGGTTCCAGGTTTGACCTGCGAGGAATTCAAGGTGTTCCCAGTTGAATTTAACATAAGCATGCCTTAGTCTCAAGAGATTAATATTTGGATTGAGCTGGGCAAAAAAGTCAGCTTCAATTACACCTGAAGTTTTGGCTCCAAAAGCATCTGGGCCTGTTATAGAGCTTTTACCGGGATTGAATTGCCAGAAAATTAAAATTTGTTTTTGCATTGATATCATTGCCTAGCTTCATCAGGTTTCTCAGGAGCAGGCCACAGTAAGAAAATGTCCTTCCCGGGCTGTAACAGTTTGCCTTGAATCATAAAAAAAATCATTTTTTACAAATCCGGAAAACTTTATGCCAAAGGCTTTTTTTTCCTGTCCATATGATACCAGGTTAAGGACGAAAAGTAAAGTAATTATAATAACTCGTCTCATTTTAGAATGTTTTAGGTTTAGCTTATTGATCCCGATCTGGCGGGAATATTTTTTGAATAAAATTTCTTTTTTTGAGAGGCTTGCCTAACAATCGGTTAAGGTTGTTTTCAGCCGTAAGGTTTCTATCCCATAAACTCAAAGCTTTTTCGTAATAAATGACCGCATCTTTATATAAGCCTTTTTCCCTGTAAACAATACCAAGGTTGGTATAACAAACAGACAACCTTCTTTGGTTTTCTTGTAAGGATTTTTCGATTTCTTTAACTCTAGCATCCAGATATTTTTCTTGCAACTTCGGATCAACCTCTTCAAATCCCTCCAAAAATGTGACATTGATAGATTCTCTAATTTGTTCACTTGATTTTTCCGAAAATCTGGAATCCCAGTCATGGTAAATGGAAATCGCCTGCATTACATAGTCCTCTGACAAAGAAACTATGGAATCGGCATTTAATTCAGTATATGGATTATACAGGGCAGGGATACTATCAGCATACAGACCAATCGTTAATAAGGTGGCGGCCCGGTTATTATATAGTACTCCTAGTTCATAGGAATTTTTATAACAATTGGTGGCTGAATAAATATTTTCAATTGAATCAAGAAGGGCCAAAACTTTATAAAAATCACCTACCTGGGCATATTTATCATACTGGGAATATAACTCTCTAGCATGTTTTACTCTGGGATCAATGGACTGGTTAATATTTCCATAGTATGCTCTGGCAATTAGTATGCCTGAAATAGCAAGGACAATCATAATAAATATTAGAGTCCTTGTTGGCTTTTTTAAAGCTGTTTTCATTAACTATGAACCTTCTCAATCAGGAATTTTCTTATCTCAATAGGAGTTTCCTCAGTAAGATTTGAAACAATTATATTTGCCAAAATAGCAAGAGGTGCTCCAATCCAGGCAAAATACCAGGCTTCAAGCCAGTAACTGATAAACTCATGTGCTGGTAATTGAAGGCCTTTTTTACCGGCAATAAAATAGGTGATCGCAATAATTGATACTGTTCCTCCTGTTATTAAGCCAGCAATTGCTCCTGGCTTATTGGATCCACTCCACCATATTCCCAAAAGGAACAATGGGAAGATAGTGCATCCAGCAAGTGAAAAAGCTACTGCTACAAGTTGACCAATCAGGGCAAAGTTTTGGAGAGCCAGCATGGTCACAATTATGGCCATTAAGATGGTTCCTAATCTTGCATACAACAACTGTTTTTTGGGGCTCGCATCAGGATTAATTACTTTTACATACAAGTCATGTGCAAAAGCTGAGGATCCTGCTACCAACAAACCTGAAACGGTTGAAAAAGCTGCTGAAACACCTCCAGCAGCAAGTAAGCCAACAATAAGTGGATGAATATCTCCCAGTTGGGCAGTATATACTACAATGGCATCTTTGGCCAGAGTGCCAACTTCAGGGTTGGCAGAAAGGATCTTGCCAAAGGCAGCATAGGCTGGTGCGCTCCAGTAAAGAATACATATAAAAAACAATCCCCAAACAACTGACCAACGAGCGTCCCTGGCTTTAGGAACCACATAAAACCTTTGAATTACATGAGGAAGTCCTGCTGTGCCAATCATCAATGAAAAGGCAATGGCGATCCATTGGAAAAAGGTTTTTCCGGTAGAAGGATCCCAGGGCATGGCAAATTCGGGAGCAGGAACAATAGCATAATCATGTCCAAGTGAGTTTAGGAGTTCTTTAGTTTCATTAATTGGAAGTCCAGCTACCACATCAGAAACTACTGAACCGTACCCAATTTGAGGTAAAAACCAGAAGTAATCAAATTTTGCAGTTAGAATAAATAGTGGAATTAGAAACGAAATAATAATTATTACATATTGAATCTGCATATTTTTAGTTACACCCAACATACCGGAGATCAGAGTATAGGTTAATACAACAGCTCCCCCAATAATCACGGCCCACTTGTAATCGATGCCCATAACCCATTTAAACATCAGCCCAATTCCTCCAAACTGGCCTACGCAATAGGCAATTGAAATAAGGATTGCAATAATTGCACCCACTGCACGTAAAGCTGTAGAATAATATCGGTCACCAATAAAATCTGCTGCCGTGTATTTGCCATATTTTCTAATCTGGCCTGCCATTAAGATTAGAAGAAGGACATAACCTCCTGTCCAGCCCACTACATAAGCCAAACCATGGTAACCTGAACCATACATTAAAGCTGCCATACCTAAGAATGAAGCAGCACTCATCCAATTTGAAGCAATAGCCATACCTGATCCCACTTTTGATATTCCTCGACCGGCAGCATAAAAATCAGTAGTATCCTTGGCTCTAAATATTATACCAACAAGAACAAATAGTACCAGAATGGTAATTAGGATAATGGCTGGGCCTACCTTAAAACCTCCTTCAAGTTGGGTGGCCGCAGTAGCTGCAGAAAGAACTTTAGGAAAGGATAAAAATAGTATGGGTAATATTAATTTTTTCATCTGTGGAAATTTAAATGTAAAAAAAGGGAACAATTAATCTTCAATGCCATATTTCTCATGAAACATATCGGTTCTGACACAGAAAAGCCAGCATAAACCAACGAACAGTATTAAAAGAAATACTGCAGTGTAGAAATAGTGAAATGGAAAGCCCAGGAATTTTGTATCAGTCAGAACTGACTGGTTATGGATAAGATACAATCCCATGGCTTCCTCAAAGATTTGCCTGTTTTCAACATCAAAAGACTTCATTAATTCAGTCTTCACTTCAAGGGCAGCAATTTTCCCCCTCACATCATTTAATTGAAGGTCATAAATATTCTGTAATAAAGGTATAAGTTGATTTTTCTTTTTTAAATAGAACTCATCAGAAATATCCTCAATTTCTGCAGCAATCTCCTCAAATTCCTCAACAGCAATCACAAGTTTTTCTTTCTGCATGCCGCTGGCAATATTGAATGCCATCCAGCTAACTGCATTGTCAAGTGCATGTCGGTATTTTGGGTCAATGGAAACTTTCCCGAGAACAGAAAGGGCTGATTGGCTAACCTTCTGTAGACTAACTATGTTTAAGTTGTCCGATTGAATATCCCCCCAATACGTCTCATACACAGTGTATGCTGGTTCAGGTGTAGGTTTTTGAATAATTTTTAATAGAATTTGAAAGCCAAAGACAGCAACAGCCCAGATCAATATGAACTGAACAACAATATTCCTATTTCTTCTGGTGCTATCTGTGGTTGGCTTAAAAAAACTAATATGGTAGTCGTTTTTTTCAGTCTCCATCAGTTTAGTTGGTTTTGGGTTATGGGCTAAACATATACCAAAAATTCATGAAATTCTATGACAAATATTATATTTTGTAGTGCTATAGGGGGATGGGGAATTAGGATGCTTTGCAAATCCAGCAACTTCAATTTACTAATGTCTTATTTTAGTGCTTATAATTATTTTTACTTTTGGTATTAAAAGTTTGACAAATTATTAATTCTTATGTAAATGCTGAATGAACATAATGACTTTGATGAGCCAGTTCAACAACTGGTTAGTTATATTGCGCTGGGAGCCCCAGCAACAAGACGACCTGCTTTCGAAAATTTACCGTACTTAAGACCAGAAATTGGCTTTACCCCAAAATGGTTTCACAATGCACTTAACATTGATTTTGGTGAGAAATGGCATACAGATCTTAAATACAGAAAACAGTCTGTTCTGCAAATGCGTGACGAAATAGACCGACGATTTCCAGGGAATAAAATTGGGATTATTGACGAAGAGAAGTCTATTGATTTACTTACAGGACTGAATGGAGCCTGTACTATTGCGTCAATATACGGAGTCCCTATTCGATATGAAAGTGATAAATGGCCTGTCAGTGAGCATTTTCGCATGTCAGAAGAAGAAATAAGTAAGTTGGGACCACCTGACCTCAGGCAAAATGAGTTTTTTCAGTCTTTACTGACTCAGGTTGACTCAATAAAGGAGAGTGAAGGAAAAGTGGTAGGATTTATTAACTGGCAAGGAGTACTAAATAACGCCCAGCGTATGAGAGGGCAAGAGTTATTTATGGATATGTTTACAAATCCGGAAGCTGCCAGAAACCTTTTTAAATGTGTTACAGAAACAATGATTGAGGCAGCTAAATGTTTGCAGGAAATGCAAGCTGAAAGCGGTTTTCATTATTCATTTTTTACTGTAAGTAATTGCCTGGTTAATATGTTATCACCAGAATTATACAAGGAGTTCATTTTGCCATTTGATAATCAGATTGCAACGTCATTTAGCTCAATCGGCATCCATAATTGTGCATGGAATGCAAATCCATACCTGAAAGATTATGCATCTGTGCCAAAAGTAGCTTATATTGATATGGGAATGGAATCCGACCTTGAGAAAGCTCGGGCACTATTCCCAAAAACCAGAAGGGCTATAATGTATACACCAATGGATGTGGCAAATAAGTCACTGTTAGAATTAAAAAGCGATATGGATCATATTGCAGCTAAGTATGGACCTTGTGATATCGTAGCTGCTGATATTGAAGATGGAACTCCGGATAATAAGGTGCAGGAACTTATATACTTATGTGAGGACATTTCTAATCAGTATATTTGAGTAAATTAGAATATTTTAAGTCATTCAAAAGATAAAATTTAAATGGAAAAGCATATTTTATTAAATCGGGGGAATTTATCAGCTGAGGTTAATTCTGCAAATGGTCAATTGGTTAGTCTTAAGTGCAATGGAATTGAATACTTCCACAATGGGGGAATTTCCTCATTTGACGGGTCAGGCTGGGGAAACTCTGAGGTAGTACCCTTTCCAATATTTGGCCCTGCAGATAACTACGAAGTAAAACTAGGAAAGAATATTTATTTTCTTGAACAACATGGCATTTCAAGATATACAGCATGGAATCCTTTTATTCCGGCCCAGCAGGAAATTATGAATACCATATCATTGTTTCAACAATATGATGGAAGAAAAATTGGAAATCCGAAATTTAAGCCCGGGAATGGTCATCCTGAGATGCTAAACTGGTTGCCATATACCCTTGAAAAGAAGTTTGAACTTACTAATAATGGTTTATCCTGTCAATTAATATTAACAAATGATTCGGATTCTGAAATGTCTTATATGATTGGATGGCACCCGGCATTTAAAGTTTTTGGAAGCGTTGAGGAGGGAGAATTCTTAGATGATGATGGAGTTTGTATGGCAACATTGCTAGAAGTTATTGTTCAATCAGCGATCCCACCTGAGGAAGCCTTGACTTTGAATGGACTTGACTCAATTACCTATAGAAATAAAAATAGCGGACAAGGAGTAAAAGTCTCAAGTAGCGATTTTAGTGACAACATTATGCTTTGGAGTCCTGACAGTGACTCAGGAATGTTGTGCATTGAACATACAAGCCAATTGCCTGTTTACGATGGGCAAAATTACTTTGGAGAACCAAAAAACTTTGAATTACTAGCCCCAGGAGAAAATAGGATATATTCTGTTGAGGTGATTCCATTAGCTGGCTAGGCCTCTTTTTTCTTATACTAAACTTCAGGCAATATTATAAATACTGCCTGCTTTTAGATTAAGTTTTAGGTTTCCATTATTCTATTGCCATGGTACTGCAAATGTTTAAGTATTTGACAATTATGGATAAATGCTATATTTGGATTCTGGTATGAAATTATTTGACTGCTAATTATGGGAAAGTAGTGTGAGCAGTTCTTTAGTAATCGGTTAGAAATACTTTTATCATGGATCAAATTTCAAATGATCATTTACCTCAATACAGGGTCCGACCCAGGTTTAAAATTGAAACAAATCATCCAATGGATTATTGGGAAGATAAAATAAGGTCTGGGTTATTAAAAGAGGGCGCAACATGCGAAGGAAAGGTAAACCCGGCATTTGTTACTTTATACCTGCCTGCTGATGAGCAGCAATATTGGTCACCACAATTAACTATCACTATGGAAGAGACCGAAAATGGATGCTTGCTTCGAGGCTTATATGCACCACGCCCGACAATTTGGACCATGTTTGTTTTTTTCTATTCTATCATTGGTTTTAGCATAATGACAATCGGCATAATTGGTTTGTCAAATCTTTCATTGAACAAATCTGCTGCTATTCTATGGTATATTCCGGTGCTGGTAATTGCATTTTTGTCTTTTTACCTTGTTGCTTATTTTGGACAAAGAATGGCTCGCAACCAGATGATAAGATTGCATCACTTCCTTGAAGAAAGCACTGGTCTTGTTGTTGAGGAGAAATGATTGAAAATAATTCAGAAGATTTTAAGAAAATTGCACGCAACTCATCAGGTTTGATTAATGTTGGGTATAGCTTTCTTTGCATCTAACTTTTTAACGTCAATTAAATTATATGGGTACCAAAATAAAGAGTAATTAAGATAATTTACCCCAATTCTACTACAACTATATGTGTTTCCCCATCGTTAAATAATGGTAACACATTAGAATCATGCAACTTACCATCGATGTGAATGCGTAAAATTCCGCGATTCACATTTTTATCATTAATAACATTAATTTTATAGTTTGTACCCCGGAATTTTCGATTTACTTCATACATTTTCCAGTCTTTTGGAATGCATGGATCGATCTTTAATCCATCATAATCAGGTTGGATCCCAAGAATATACTGAGTAATTGTATAAAAATTCCATGAGGCTGTTCCGGTTAGCCATGAGTTTTTAGCCTCACCCGGTTTGAAAGCCTCTTTTCCGGCAATCATTTGTGCATAAACATAGGGTTCTGTGCGGTGTAATTCACTAATATCCTCAAGATAGGAGGGACAAATTTTCCTGAAATACTCCCAGGCCTGATCGCCCCGACCTATAACTGTTTCACCAATAATTATCCAGGGATTATTGTGACAGAAAATTCCTGCATTTTCCTTATATCCCTTAGGATAACTTGAGATTTCACCATATTCGATATGATATTTCGTAAATGCAGGATAGTTCATGACAATACCATATTTACAATCTAGTTTTTCTTTAACGGAGTCAAGAGCCATTTCGATAAGCCCTTCCTCTTTTCCTATCCCAGCCATTGAGCACCAACCATTCGATTCAATAAAGATCTTACCTTCTTCGTTTTCGGCACTTCCGATTTTATTACCATAATAGTCATAAGCTCGCAAAAACCAACTGCCATCCCATCCATGAATTTTAACCGATTCAATCATAAGATCAACATGTTCCTGAGCACGGGTTGCCTCATCATTTTTACCAAGTCTTTTACAAAGCTCAATATAATCACGACCATATACAACAAACAAACCGGCTATCATTAGTGATTCAGCTTTTGAACCACTTGTTTTATTTTCAGTAGTCTGAAATGATTCATCCGGGTCGTTGGAGAAGCAGTTAAGGTTCAAACAATCATTCCAATCGGCCCGACCAATTAGAGGCAGTCCATGAGGCCCAAGATTATTTACAACATGATCAAAAGAAGCTGTGAGATGATCGAAAAGGCTCCGAGCCAAAGATAGATCATTGTCAAAAGGAACCATTTCATCAAGTATGCCAAAGTCGCCTGTTTCTTTTATGTAACTGATGGTGCCAAGGATCAACCACAAAGGATCGTCATTAAATCCACCTCCGATATCATTATTCCCTCTTTTGGTCAGAGGCTGGTATTGATGATAGCAGCTTCCATCGGGGAATTGGGTAGATGCAATATCGATTATTCTTTCCCGGGCACGTTCTGGTATCTGGTGAACAAAGCCTATCAAATCCTGGTTGGAATCCCTGAAACCCATGCCACGTCCTATACCACTTTCAAAAAATGAGGCAGATCTTGAAAAACAGAAAGTAATCATACATTGGTATTGATTCCAGATATTTACCATTCTATCTAACTTCTCTTCTTCTGAGCTTAGAGTAAATTTACCAAGCAATGTATCCCAGTATTCACTTAATTCCGAAAGAGCAGCATCCACTTTCTCAGAAGTATCAAATCGGGCAATGGTTTCCTTTGCCTTTAATTTATTAATCACATTTTTGGATTCCCATTTATCCTTTTCATCGTTCTCCACATATCCTAACACAAAAACCAAATCTTTCGATTCACCAGGTTGCAATCCAAGTTCTATGTAATGCGATGCAATGGGAGACCAGCCATGTGCCACACTCATGCCTGGTTTACCATTTTCTAATCACTTGAGGTTCTTCAAACCCATTGTATAGTCCAAAAAATGTCTCCCTGTCGGTATCGTAACCCTGGATGGGTACATTTACCGAATAAAAGGAATAATGATTTCGCCTCTCTTTATACTCAGTTTTGTGGTACAGCACCGAATCTTCAATTTCAACTTCACCCGTTGAGAAATTACGTTGGAAATTTTCCATATCAGAAGCAGCGTTCCAAAGAGCCCATTCCACAAATGAAAATATTTTAAGTTTCTTTACAAGCTTACTATTGTTAGTAACTGTAAGTTTCTGTACCTCTGCCCATGTTTTAAGGGGAATGAAGTACAAAGCTTTCACCGAAACACCATCTTTAGAACCTTCAATAGATGTATAGTTCATCCCATGGCGGCATTCGTATTTATCTAGCTCCGTTTTGCAAGGTTTCCATCCAGGAGACCAGGTAGTATCTCCATCCTTAATATAGAAATATTTTCCCCCTGAATCGGTCGGAACATTGTTGTAACGATACCTGGTCAATCTTCGAAACTTTGCATCTTTATAAAATGAGTACCCACCTCCGGTGTTGGAGACCAGAGAAAAGAAATCTTCTGTACCCAGGTAATTTATCCATGGATAGGGAGTTTTTGGATTGGTAATTACGTATTCTCTCCTTGAATCGTCAAAATGTCCGAACATCATAATAATACTATTTTGTTATGTTTAGTTTGTAGTAGAATCTAATAAACTATGCCTCTTTTAGTTCATTAGTTCTTCTGGTTTCAAGTTCGATGGTGATTTCATCCATTTTTTTCTGATTCAATGGATAAAGTGTCATAATCCCAGCAGCTACTAATGCTATTACAGTAGGTATCCAACTCATAAGCATTTTTATTCCAGGAACCGCACCTTGAATGGCTATAGCATCCTGACCATCGTAATGGAATCCTGCTAATACTAATCCTATAATTGCTCCGGCTATACCACCACCGAATTTGGTTGCAAACGAGCCAGCAGAATAAATTAAACCAGTAGCTCTTCGTCCATTTTTAAATTCTGAATAATCTGCTGCATCACCGAGCATTGCAAAAAACAATGTTGGGAATATTGCTGCTGCAAATTCTGAAATAATTCCTATTGTAAAAATGCTTCCAACATTTTTAGGTCCACAAAACATAAATAATGCATTAACAATACCTGAAAAAATTAAAGCATAGATAAATAATTTTCGTTTGCCCAATCTTTTACCCAATGTTGATGTTATCATGGCTCCACCAATTGAGGCGATCATAAGAGCAACCATATAAGAGGCAGCCAACAGTTGGTTATGGAGGTAATGAGTAAAATAGATAACTACAATACCTTGTTTAATTGAGTTATAAATATTGAATAAAAGACCAATTATCAGAAGAATAATCCAGGGTCTATTCCTAATTAAGTCACTTAAATCTTTTCCTAAATTACTTTTTTGGGTTTTTGGTGGAGCTACACGCTCTTTTGTAGTATAAAATGTAACGAACAAACACAATACCAATACTATTGACAATATGTAAATAGAGTTACTATACCCTCTTTTTTGATTTATTATTGATATCTTGTCTGCTTCAAGGTTTTCTTCTCCGGTAACAAGAAAAGTATATTCTTCGTCGCTTACCATTGAAAAACTTTTTCCTTGAGTTGGCACATTCTCTTGGTTGGGTTGCGCATTTGCCCATTCAAACGTGGCAATTCCATCTTTGGTTTTGATATTTACATTTTCAAAACCTTGGGACGCCGAAACTGTAACTTCATACTTTTGAGTGTCTAGTTTTTCAATTTCAATTGTTGGATTAATATTCCCAAAATAGGCAACTAAAAACAACAAAGCACCCTGTACCAGCATTCCACCACCAAATGCACCCACCATTCTGTATGATCCCAAACTTGTTCTCTCTTTGTCATCCCCAGTCATTACAGCCATTAAAGCTCCGTAGGGAATGTTGTTAGCGGTATAAACCAGTGTAAATATTATGTAGGTTGTATAAGCATAAATTATTTTCCCAGAAGGACTTAAATTCGGACCTGTAAATAACAACGAAAGAATAACCCCTAAAGGAATTGCAGTCCACAATATCCAGGGACGAAATTTTCCATATTTGGATTTTGTTCTATCACCGATAATACCCATTAGAATGTCACTAATTCCGTCACTTGATCGTGCTACTAGTAAAAGTATTCCAACAGCTGCAGGATTCAATCCAAAAACATCTGTATAAAAAATGAATAAAAAAGTCGCTACTCCTCGCCAGGCAATGTTTGCAGCACCATCGCCCAAAGCATAACCAATTTTTTCACTTATTTTTAACTTAACATTGGATGAGTTCATAGTTGTATGATTATTGGGATCTATTTAAAATTAAATAAAGTAACCCAATCTCTCCGTTTTGGTCTGAAGATATATTTCTTTACTGAAACTAAATAGTTGGGCGGGTTTATGTTTAACTTTTTTTTGTTTTTCATTAAGTGGGATAATATATTTCAATTGCATAATTTTCTTTCTGAAATTACGACGGTCAAATTTTGAGCCCAGAATAATTTCATAAAGACGTTGTAATTGTGAAATAGTAAATTTCTCAGGTAAAAGTTCGAATCCCACTTGTTCCGTGCGCACCTTTTCTCTTAGTTTCTCAAGTGCTTTCTTTAAAATCTCAGCATGATCAAATGCAAATTCTGGTAATTCTGATATCGGGAACCATTTAACGTTCCTCTCTATTAAGGATAATTTAGCCTTTGTATTGTCTATAAGGGCAAAATAGCCAATTGTAATGATTCTATCACTGAAACCTTCGTTTCTATGCTTAAACCAAGTCACATCTTTAGGGTTATTGGTGCGGAATACATCCCCGAATGCATAAAATTGTTCAAGGAAAATATTATCAAGTCCTGAGAGTTTTTTTAGAATGCGTGCTGCAGCGGTATCGAAATCTTCATCTTCGAAAATATGGTTTCCGGCTACTGTCCAATCATCAATAATGGTTTCACCTGTTTCCTCATCTTCCAGAATACGTTCTACAAGCAATACATTTAACTGTTTGAAGTCAAATCCAAAGATGACACAGTCAACCGAGATGTTCGGAATAATTTTTCGCATGTATAATAAAAAGTTATAATGCGTAAAAAATACACTATGTAAATATATGAAAAAAGTGTTTTCATTAAGGCTGATATTAAAAATATTTTAATTTTAGATTGTTATTTTTAAATTTCATTTGGATTTTGATGAAATGGGAATGCTTAAATTTAAGTTAATCATTTGATAGATAGATGAATTTATCGTCTGGATTTGGGAAAACGAATTAATATGAATATTCCTTTAAAAAAAGCTGCTGTATTCTTTCTGTTGTTGTTTGTTGGGCTTCAGTCAAAAGGGCAAACCAGTAATAAAGCATTCCAGATAAATGAATTATTGCGACGGGGAATAAATTATGGGAATATGTTTGAAGCTCCTTCTGAAACTGCATGGGGAAATCAATGGTTGCTTGAATATCCTGAAATTATTGCAAACCTTGGATTCAATCATGTTCGTATACCCATTCGCTGGGAACCCTCAGAAAGGAGTTTGTTGAACCCACCCTATACCATCCAACCTTCGTTTTTGGCCCGAATTAAACAGGTTGTTGATTCGTCTTTAAATAGTGGGTTATATGCAATTATAAATATGCATCATCACGATAGTTTATATAAATATCCTGATCAACAGAAAGAAAGGTTCCTGATGCAGTGGAAGCAGATTTCGGAATATTTTAAAGATTACTCAGACAGTTTATTATTCGAAATTTTAAATGAACCACATGGTAATTTAACTACCGCCAAATGGAATGTATTTATGCAAGAAGCTCTGGCAAAAATCAGGGAAGATAACCCAGATCGAATTTTATTAATTGGAACTCCTGAGTATGGCGGACTTGGTGGACTATCGGGGATTCAAATTCCGGATGATGACAATCTTATACTTACAGTTCATTATTATAATCCCTTTCAGTTTACCCATCAGGGAGCAAGCTGGGTTGGTGAGCATGCAAATGAATGGTTGGGCACCAAGTGGAATGATACTGAAACAGAACGTGAGATAATGCGCCAGGAATTTGCTTCTCTTCAAGATATCAGCAAAAGTGAAAATATCCCAGTTCATATTGGTGAATTTGGTTCCTATAGCCTTGCTGATATAAGCTCTCGCTCAAAATGGACTACCTTTCTTGCCAGGTACTTTGAAGAACTCAATTGGAGCTGGGCTTATTGGGAATTTAGTGCTGGATTTGGTATTTATAATCCTGATACAAAGGTAGTAAATCAGGAGCTTTTAAATGCTTTGATTCATAATGAAATGCCTGAACCAGCCAGATATATTGGGACCGAGATTTATAGCTCCAATTTTGAGAATGATGCTGATGGTTGGGTTGTATATGCCCAACAAGGTGCATCAGCAGAACTTTCAAGAGCTGAGAATTCTTTAACCGTTTCAATCTTTAATTCAGGCAGCGAAACATGGCATGTTCAATTGGTTAGAAATAATTTTAATTTGGAAGCAGGGAAGAAATACAGGGTAACTTTTAAGGCTAAGTCAATTGAAACCCGAAGAATTGATGTTAATATGGGCATGAGTGTTTCTCCCTGGTCAGCCTATAGTGACTATTATGGATTTACACTATATGATTCGCTGGTTACTTACTCTTTTGTATTTGATATGAACACCAATGATAATGCAGCGCGTATTGCTTTTGATCTGGGTAAATCAAATGAAGATGTGACTATTTCGGAAATTATTTTGGAGGAGGTTTATCTTGATACCCAGACCTTGAAAGCCAACCCTGAAAATTTTTCAACCAGAATATTTCCAAATCCCTTTAATGATGTTTTTCAAATTCAAAACACCAATGATTTTACTCAAGTATCCATTTTAAATCTTCAGGGAAAGGTTATATGGACACAGAAACTATATAATGGGGAAAATTACATAAATACAGAATTTCTAAGTGAAGGAATATACCTATTAGTACTTATTGGGAACTCGAAGAAATTTACCTCGAAAATCGTGCGGTTTTAATTTTTATGTACTAACTATTCTATAAAGAATTAAACCACAAGGTAAAGTTTCTAAATTGATATAAATGAAGTTCGATTTAAAGGGCAATAAGATTGTGACATTGAATTGTACTGTGAAGAAAATAATATTTTCATGTAATATGCATAACAGTAATTTATAAGGATTAATATTACTTTTGGTAATAATATTCGATTTTAAATAAATTATGTTGTGAAGAAAATTATAATTATTTCCCTAATTTTTAGTTCAGCATTTTTTAGCTGTATTTTTTCGGAAGCTCAAAAAGAAAACAACAATCGACCAGCTACTCAGGCCTTAGTGGACTCATTGGTTGCTGCAAATGAAGTTCCAGGACTGAATTTTTCAATTATACTTTCTGATGGAACACAGGAAAACTATTCATCGGGTTATTCCGATATCGAAGCAGAAATAAAGCTTACACAGGACCATGTACTTTTTTCAGGTAGTATTGGAAAGACATACGCAGTTGCAATTTTATTGCAATTGGTTGATGAGGGTAAGTTATCGCTGGGAGATAAAATAATTGATTATTTTCCTGATATTGAATGGATTAACAGGATTCCTAATATTAAGGAGGTTACCATTGAGATGCTACTAAAACATACAACTGGTATTCCCAGGTGGGTTATGAAGCCTGAAGTATGGCAGGTTTTGCATGACAATCCTGATAAGGTGTGGACCTATGAAGACAGGTTTTCATATGTTTTTGATGACGCCCCTGTTCATCCGGCAGGTGATGGATGGGGATATTCCGATACCAACTATTTACTCATTGGTATGTTGATAGAGAAATTAGCCGGGAAAGATTATTATGATGTCTGGAATGAGCGGGTATTGAAACCAACCGAATTATCGAATACCTACCCATCTATAAAGCGCGATATTTATAATTTATCACAGGGTTATTCAAAATTGCCTGAAAGCTTTTTAATACCTGGAAAAGTTGTCAACGATGGAAAATATGTATTTAATCCTCAAATGGAATGGACTGGAGGGGGAGTAGCTTCCACAACTTCCGATTTGGCTAAATGGGCGAAAATATACTACACAGGAGAACTTTTTTCTGATTCGCTTTTGGCAAGAATTATGAGCCCGGGAGAAGAGGCTATTCCTCTTGGCAGAGATACTTTTTATAGTATGGGTAGTTTTATCTTTAAAACCGATAATGGTGTCGCATATGGACACAGTGGATTTGTTCCTGGATTTAATTCACTTTTTGCTTACTACCCTGATAGTCAAATTGCGGTAGCCATTCAGTTTAATTCTGATTTTGCAGGATCCAAGCATTCATTGAATGGATATCTTGACAAAATAGTTGGATTGTATTTAACGAATTGAAATTAAATAAAATGAAAACATTAGGGAATATAATCTGGCTTTTGTTTGGTGGTATATTTATAGCTATTGAATATCTAATATCAAGTTTATTGCTAATAATAACCATTATTGGAATTCCATTTGGACTTCAGACTTTAAAACTTGCCGGATTGGCCTTATGGCCTTTTGGAAAGGAAGCAGTTTACGTAGATAATCCGCCAGGATGTCTTTCAACCATCATGAATATTTTATGGATCATAATTGGTGGTATCTGGATTAGTTTATCTCATGTATTATTTGGCATTTTGTTAGGTATTACCATTATTGGTATACCATTTGCAAAACAACATTTTAAATTAGCCGGACTTGCTCTGACTCCTTTTGGAAGAGAGATCAGAAGTATTTGATTTTTGTCAATTAGTATTGTATTCAATAGTTCATTTCTTTACTTATATAGATATAAAAAAATGATTGTATAATTAGTTATCATTTACCGCCCAACATCCAGTTTTACCATTAAATTTGAATACCCAGGAATTCTCAGACTATGTTTATTGAAGTAAAGATCTGAATCAATTATACTTACATTTGGTATTTTCCCTGGTTCATTGTAAATCTCTGGGTCAGAATGATGAATGAGCCATTGCTTTCCATTCCTGGAAGTCTTAGTACTTCCAAAATCAAATGAAATATTTTCAGAATTTGGAGAACTGTTTACTATTGCAATAGTTAGTTTGTTTTTATCTGAACTTAGAGCTACTGCGATATCAAGATTTGGGATGTTATTTTCAATTTGTATTGGAATGTTCCCAAAATGTTGACGATAAAGTTTTAACGGCAACCCAGTAGTCGCAAATCCCGCTGAAGTAGGGGTTGTTTTTATACAGCCAATAACATTGACGGTTTGGGCATAGTTTGCCATAAAGTAAATATCGCTATTGCGGAAATACTCATGCAATCCCCTTGCCACCCCCAGGCCATCTTTATGATGATATCGTACACCGAGTTCACCATAAATATAGTCTCCATACCAATAATTCCATTCATCCATGGCAATGCGAATATTTTTATCATCCAGACCTGGAATAGATTCACGGTAGGCACGGTGTGCGTTTGCCACCCGATTTATATTGTTGGCCAGTTGTGAAATGTGATCAGAAACACTATCCAGTTCCTGACAGTATATATGTTCGCTTAAAAGATCCATATTCTCGGCACTTTGGCTCAACATTGTTTTACTCCAATCACCAACAGCACCAACTCCAATTAGTTTGGCGTTGGGATCAACATTCCAGATTGCCTCAGCTATCCGGTTATGTTTTTTCACATATTCCTCTAATGGCATGTGGCCCAATTGCCAGCTTCCGTACATTTCATTACCAACAGCCCACCATTTTACATTGTATGGGTCAGGATGGCCGTTTTTCGCTCTCAGTTTTCCCATTTCAGAATCAGCAGGACTATTACAATATTCAATTTCTTTTGCGACCTCTTCAACAGTTCCAAGTCCGGTATTTACTGCAATAAATGGCTCCGCATCGATCAACTTCATCAAATCCATATATTCATGTATTCCCACATCATTTGATTCTATTCCTTTCCATGCCGGGTTTTTTCTAGGAGGGCGTTTGTCCCTTTCACCAATACCATCCATCCAGAAGTAACCACTTACAAAATTTCCGCCTGGCCATCGGTAAACTGGAGAGTTTAACTCTTTTAAGAGCTCTATTACATCACTTCGCCAACCTTTTAAATTATCAGATGGCATAAGTGAAACTGTACCAATTTTAAACTCACCCGACCCTTTGCTAAAAATCTCCAAAGCCACATCATTGCTAGAAAAAGAAGGAGTTAGTTCAATTGAATACTTTTCAAACTTATTTTTTATTTCATTAATTTCCTGAGAAATAATTTCACCATCAGGAGAAATCAATTGAACTAAAACAGGCAAAGCATTTTCTGAACCAGAAAGTACAATATGGCCGCTATATTTTTTATTGGCTAAAACAGCCAAACGGCCTTGTTTGATTCCTGCCACTGAGCCACCTCCTGGTAATTTTATCATAACCGATTGGTGTCCTGTATATGGATTTATTGTATCCATTCTAACGGTTTGGGCTTGACCTATCATCTCCCAGGGTGAAGCATTGAGGTAGTCATACTCACCTGTATTCCAGTATTCATCTGTATCCTTAGCCCAGGGCGAAAAATCAAATTCTAACGGGTAATAAAATTTACGATCTGCGAGCATTTCAGCCCATAATCCACCATAAATACACTTGCCCAGGTGTTCAATAAACTGCCCGTATATGTATTTCTCGATTGGTTCACCAGTTTTGCTTATATCGACTACAACCAATTTATCAGATTGTTTGTTATTGCAGCTAATTAGTATTGCAATAAAAATCAATGATAGGATGTTTTTTTTCATTGTGCTATTTGTTAGCGGTTTACAAGAATATAAAGTTAATCGATAATTCTTGTTTTCTGAGAGAATGTTTGAAAAAGAATCAGAAGGAATAATGAATTTTGGATTGAATTAAAGAAATTGATTTTAAGATATTTTTAAATCGGTTTGCATTCAGAGTTAAACTTGGAGTTCTAACTGACTTAACTGGATGCAATATCATAACACATTAGGGCATTTCCGTGCCTGATATACAATCGGCCCTCGTGAATGACCGGGTGGGCCCAATGTTGTTTGGTTCCCATCTCCACCTTAAAGCTGCTGATTTTATTGCATTCATTTCCATTTGCACTAACCAGGGCCATCACTCCATCATACCCATAGGTGTAAAAGAGTCCATCGGAAAAAATAATTACGCCTCCAAATATCTGATCTGAGACATAATTAAGATCACCAGTTGCGGCATCAATAGAAAACCATTCTCTTTTATTGCTTGATGAGCTATATAGGTTTCCTTCATGTAAAACAATACCTCCAATCAGGTTGAACCATTTTTCGTTCCGCCACCCTACCTCAGCCGTTTTCCCATCTTCAGAAAGTTGTATCATTACGTGCCCGTGCAGGGTATCGGCTTTCTCACTGGCACAGTAAATTCTGCCATCATAATACACAGGACTATTTGCATTTATCTTGTTTCTCTGTCGGTGCTCTATTTTCCAATAGGCTTGTCCATTATCAGCATCAATGCCTAGTATTGAATTAGAGGTCATAGTAACAATTAGCCTTGTGCTATTATGTTCTGCTAGTATCGGTGAACAGTATGCAGATTGTTCACTATTCCCTTCACTGGTCCAAATCATTTCTCCGGTAAAACGATTCAGAGCAACCACATTATTCTCTTTACCACCTGGAGTGAGAATTATTTTGTCTCCATCTAGCAGTGGAGATTCAGCGATGCCCCACTTCGTTTTTTGGGCATCAAATTCCTTAAACATATCAATACTCCATTTCATGTTACCTTGTTCAGTATCCATGCAATATGCAACACCCTGGCCACTTACGAAATATAGGAGATTGTTAACTATTGTTGGGCTTGAGCGAGTTCCGGTATAATTGGCATGCCACTCCTCACCATAATCTTTTTGCCACAATAGATTGCCCCCTAAATCGAATGAATAGATAACACCAATTGTATCAGGCATTCCAAGAACAAATAATTTATTGTTGGCAATACTGACGCTTCCGTGGCCTTCACCGAGTCCTTCAAATGACCATAGCAATTCCGGTCCTCCTTCCGGCCACTTTTTTAACAAATTTGTTTGTGGATATTTCCCATCGCGGGCAGGACCTCTCCATTGGGACGATACCTCATTTGCATCTGAACAGGAAATCATTGTAACAATTAGGCCTGCAAGTATTGTCTTAAATATGGTCATTATTGAACTGGATTTTAAATTTGCCATAAATATATCAGATAAATAGTTAAAATAACTTTCGTGTGTATTTAAAAATCGCAAATTCATTTTTTTAATGACTTTCGTTATTACATGTATGATTTTAATAGAATATTATTGTCATTGCTTCCTCGGCCCTTTTTTAATATCTTCGTCTGCAATGTTAGTTCTGCTGAATTATCTCTTAAAATTTTTGAATAAACCATTTTTTGTATTAATAGGTTTTATTTTTAAATATTTAAATCCTAATCTATGAAAAGAAGATCGTTCTTGAAAAATTCTGCATTGACAGCAACAGCATTATCTGCGAGCTCTCTTGTTACCTATGGGTCCAAATCATTCTTCAGTGAAACCAACAAAAGAATGAAAAACCTAAAAATATCATTGGCACAATGGTCCTTGCATCGAAATTTCTGGGATGGAAAGTTAGATCCTAATGATTTTGCCAGTATTGCAATAAATACCTACGGTATAAATGCTGTTGAATATGTAAACCAATTCTATACAAAATCAGCAAAAGATGAGAAATTCTGGATTAGGATGAAAGAACATGCTGATAATGCAGGTGTTAAGAGCTTATTAATAATGGTTGATGATGAAGGTGATCTTGGAATAAGCGATGATATGGCTCGAAGAAAATCAGTTGAAAATCATTTCAAGTGGGTAAACGCAGCCAAAATTCTTGGATGCCATTCAATAAGGGTAAACGCCTTTGGGGAAGAATCAAAAGAGGCATTTCGCAGTGCTTTAATTGATGGTATGGGGCAATTATCTGACTATGCTGCCAGGGAAAATATCAACGTTATAATTGAGAATCATGGATTGTATAGTTCTGACGCTAAATTAATAGTAGATATTGTAAAACAAGTCAATAAACCAAACTTTGGAACATTCCCGGACTTTGGGAACTGGTGCCTCAGTGCGAAATGGGGGAGCACCCAGGTAAAATGCGATAAAGTATATGACAGATATCAAGGAGTAGCTGAGTTTTTGCCTTTTGCCAAAGCGGTAAGTGCAAAATCCTATAATTTCAATGAAAAAGGCGAAGATGCAATTATTGATTACCATAAAATGCTCAAAATTGTTGGAGACTCAGGATATGATGGCTTTATTGGAATAGAATATGAGGGGGAAATACTCAATGAACATGATGGGATCATTGCTACCAAAGCACTAATTGAGAAGGTATGGAAGAGCTTGGGATGAAAGAAGAATTAGACTGCAAAAGACGGATTATTTAAGACAAACTTTAAGATAATTAATTATTTAAATAAATAGTAGACCTGATGTGGCAGAACCATAAATTAAGTCCTTTTAAAAAATTCTAATATATTCATCCTAATGATAAAAAATTATTTTCTTGTTGCAGTTCGCAATTTTAAAAATTATAAATTTTTTTCATTTATAAACATTACAGGTCTTGCGATTGGTATGGCATGCTCATTCCTGATTTTTATCTGGGTTAAGGATGAGTTCAGTTTTGACCGATTTCATGAAAATGAAACTGATTTGTACAGGTTGGTAGGAGAGGTAGAAAATGCTGATGCCTTATTCAAGGCAGTTGTAACTCCTTATCCTATGGTCTCATACCTTAATGATGAAATTCCCGAAATAATAAACCATATATGTTTAAGGCCAATGTCGGAAAAAGTCTTGGTCGAATATGAATCTGAAGGATCCAAAAGTCAGTTGAAGAAATTTTATGAAGGAGGAATGGTCGCTGTTGATTCCAATTTTTTCGAATTTTTTACTTATGAGTTTATTAATGGAAGTCCAGAAAAAGCCATCATTGGTACGAATTCAATTGTAATTTCAGAAAGCACAGCAAAAAAATATTTTGGTGATGAGAATCCAATAGGAAAGACTCTCTACTTTTATAACAGGGAACGGCTCGGAACCATTTCAGGAGTATTGAAAGATCCACCTGCAAATTCACATATTCAATTTGATATTGTTATTCCATTTGGGGATTTATACGGATCCAATTTTAAAACCAATTGGGGGAATTATTACTACAATGGCTATGTTCAGTTGGCTCATGGTATTGATCCTCAAATAGTAGTCCAGAAAATTGAAGAGGCTTTGAGAAAAAGATCTTCGGATTCTGAAGTTTCTATCCGAATTTACTTACAACCCCTTAGAGATGTTCATCTGAAATCTGATTTTGATATTGACTATAACAATAGCACATCTGAAATCAACAATAATGTATATATTTTTTCCATAATTGCTGTTTTTATCCTTCTTATTGCCTGTCTTAACTTTGTGAACCTTACTACTGCAAGGTCTGCTACAAGAGCCAAAGAGATTGGGTTACGGAAAATTTCAGGTGCATCGCGAGCAAGACTTATTCGTCAGTTCTTTGGGGAATCAGTATTTATTGCCATTATTGCCTACATACTGGCATTTATAATTATACTCATACTTTTAAATTCTTTTAATCAGCTAACTGCAAAATCTTTAGATATTAGTCAAATTCTGAATGTAAAAACTATTCTGATCTTCCTTGGGATAGCAATTCTAGTTGGATTAGTATCTGGAATCTATCCAGCTCTCCTATTGTCATCGCTTGAACCTCTTAGTGTATTGAAAGGGGAGATGAAATCTGACTCAAAAAATTCGACGTTTAGAAAGATTCTTGTGTTGGTTCAATTTTCAATATCAATTATACTAATCATTAGTGTATTTATTGTTCATAGGCAATTAGAATATGTTCAAAAAAAAGAATTGGGGTATGATAAAAAAAATCTGATCTATTTTCCTGTCAGGGGGAACTATCGAGATTACTACAGCTCTCTCAGAGAAAGATTATTGCAAGAAAGCAATATTCAAGATGTTACAATTTCTTCAGATATTCCTTTAAATACAATACACTTGTGGGGTGGATTAGACTGGGAAGGTAAGGATCCGGATGACAATACAATGATGAATTTTTATACGGTTGATTATAGTTTTATTCCTACACTTGGGATCCGTTTTTCAGAAGGTCGTAATTTTGCCTTAAGTTCAGATAGTAATAATTATATAATTAATCAAACAGCCGCCCAGATAATGGGAATGGACGAACCTCTTGATCAGTGGTTTTCATTATCAGAGAATAGAGGTGATATTATTGGAATTGTCGAAGACTTTAATTTTAAATCATTAAGAACAAAAATGGAACCTTTGGTTATCCGTGTGGGTGAATATTATAATTATATTTTGGTACGGATAAATGATGATAATGTTCAAAATTCTATCGATCGTATTGGAGCTGTATGGAACGAATTAAATCCAGATTATCCTTTTGAGTATCATTTTTTGGATAGTGATTATGAACAACTATATATTCCGGAAAAAAGACTTGGTAATTTATTTAAGTATTTTACTGTTCTGGCAATTTTTATTTCATGCCTTGGCCTTCTTGGTCTTGTATCTTTTATGGCTCAGCAACGAACGAAAGAAATCGGCATCCGTAAAGTCTTAGGAAGTTCTGTCTTTGAGATTATCAAACTATTGTCAATGGAGTTTACTAAGTGGGTAATCCTGGCAAATATTTTTGCTATCCCCATAGGCTGGTTTTTAATGAACAAATGGCTACAAAACTTCGCGTACCGGACAAATATTCCATGGTTTATTTTTATAATAACAGCGGGGCTAGTCTTTATTATAGCAATAGTTACGATAAGCTTTCAGTCGTATCAGGCAGCCACAACTAATCCTGCTGATTCTATCAGGCAAGTGTAAATTTATCAATCAAAAATGGACTATAAAAGACTAACTATAATGATGATTCATGCTTTATGTTAAGGGTTTTTCCGTTTTAGCAGAACCAATTTATTTACTTTTAGATATTTATAGATATGAAATGGTATAAAATTCAAGTTGCATTATTGGTATTAAGTGTAGTCCTTTTTTCTTGTTCTAATAATTCGGGATCAAACTACAAGCTTCCTGAATCAACAAGAGTACAGCCTTTGGTAATACATGTTGACAGTATTAAAATAGATGGCGACCCTGGTGAGTTTTCAGTAGAAAAAACTGTAAAAATGGAAACTGAAGGAGTACAATTAGTTACTTTTTCGTTTATAGCTGAGAATCCTTCCGAATTAAAACCTGTTACAATTCAGTTTAATTTTCCGTCTGTTGATATTAATGGCTTTTGGAATCCTAATACTTCAGTTGATAAGATAAATTATTATTATAGTGGAGTTACTTCAAAAGCTTCACGCTATGCTCCTGTTCTGTCTTTCTATAACAACGCTTTACAAAATAGAATTACTATAGCTTTATCTGATGCACTAAATCAATCTGAAATTGTGAGTTATTTGCGAGAAGAGGATGTCCATTTCTACCCTGAAATAAAACTTTTTAAGGAAAAAATGCCAAAAACTACATCTTATCATATTACCTTACGAATTGATACACGTGAACTTCCTTATTACCAGACAATAGACGACGTAGCCAGCTGGTGGGCAAACTTTCCAGATTACAAACCTATGCAAGTCCCCGATGGTGCTAAAAAACCAATGTATTCTACATGGTATAGTTACCATCAAAATATAAGTACTGAAACCATTGTTGCCGAATGTAAAATTGCCAAGTCTCTTGGGTGCAATGCGGTAATAGTTGATGATGGATGGCAAACCAAAGATGGCAATCGTGGTTATGCATATACCGGTGATTGGGAGCCGATCCGCATACCAGATATGAAAGGCTTTGTAGATGCTGTGCATAATGAGGGTATGCAGTTTTTGTTGTGGTATTCTTTGCCATTTATGGGAGAGAAGGCAAAAAACTACTCTAAATTCAAGGGAAAATATCTTCGTTATTGGGAATCACAGGGAACTTATGTTTTAGATCCACGCTACCCGGAAGTTCGCGAATATATTGTGAATACCTACATTAAGGCTATGCAGGATTGGAACCTGGATGGATTTAAGCTTGATTTTATAGGTTGGTTTACTGCAAATACTGACACAAAACTTACGAAAGAGGATGGTAGGGATTTCGCCAGTGTTAATAATGCAACTGACGCTTTAATGACTGAAATTACTTCTAACCTAACTGAATTAAAACCTGATATTTTAATAGAATTCAGACAACCCTATATTGGTCCGTTGATGCGGAAATATGGCAATATGTTTCGAGGTGTCGATGCCCCTAATAATGCTGTTGCAAACAGGCTGGAAACCACAAATTTGCGTTTGTTGTCTCAAAATACTGCTGTACATAGCGATATGTTCATATGGCGAAGTGAAGAAGCCGTTGAGCAAGCCGCCCTTCAGATATTAAATATATTGTACAGTGTTCCTCAACTTTCTGTGAGATTGGATGAGATTCCTGAACCCCATTTAAATATGATTAGATATTGGTTCGACTATTGGAATACCAACAGATATGTATTAATTGATGGAGAATTTATGCCTTCAAATCCAGGCTCAAATTACCCTTATTTAACCGCAATTAATAATGAGCATCAAATCACTACAGTTTATGAAGATGTGGTAGTCTATGCTGTTAATGTTTTTAAACAATTGGATATAATTAATGCCAAGTCAACCACTACAATAGCCCTTCAAATTGAAAATTCATTTAAAGGGACACTTCTTGTTACAGATTGTATGGGGGATAAAGTGATTGAAAAAGATATAGACTTAATGAAAGGGATGAATACATTAGAGGTCCCAAGATCAGGAATGGCGAGTTTGAAATTCTAGGGTATTGGAATGGACTTTGGATTATCCTGACTTTCCACCGAAACAAAAGGATGGAATCCTTAAGCTTAGCAAATGTAAATCTGCCTATTAAAATTCATGAGAATTTTTAACTTTAATATGTTTTCAGAAAATATTCATTTTACTTAAAATGAAAAAGCAGGAGTTTATTCCCGATTGTTCCAATTTGCTACAGGTTCTTTACAATAGGAAACCAGTTCGCTTACCTCTTTATGAACATCATATTGATTTGCCATTTATTTCAAAGGCATTAGGGAAAGAAATCATTCTGGAGGGAAATAAACCAAAAGATTTTGAAGAGTATTACAGGAAAATTATTCAGTTTTGGAAGGAAAATACATATGATGCCTTTGATTTTGAAGCGGCGATATGTGATATTTTTCCGGGACATGGTGCAATTATTGGAGGAAATGGCCCAATACAGACACGAGATGATTTCAATAAATATCCGTTTGATGAAATCCCGACTATTTTTTGGAACACATATAAGCCCCATCTGGATGCTATTAGATCTGCACTACCGAAAGGAATGAAGGCCTATGGCGGATGTGGATATGGAATTTTTGAATCAAGCCAGGATTTAGTAGGTTTTGAGTCATTGAGTGTTATGCAATTTTTAGACCCGGATTTGTTTGCCGATTTGTATCAGAAGATCGGGGATCTATATTGCGAACTGTGGTCAAAAATGATAGAAGATTATTCCGATATATTTGTTTTTTTTCGAATGGGGGACGATTTAGGACATAAAACTTCAACGATGTTCTCACCGGAAACAATTCGAACCTTTATTTTACCTCAATACAAAAGAGTTATTGAATTGGTTCATGCTGCCGGAAAAAAGTTTTTGCTGCATAGTTGTGGATGTATATTTGATGTAATGGATGACATTATAGCAATTGGTATTGACGCAAAGCATTCAAATGAAGATCAAATAGCCTCATTCGATAAATGGATTGATTTATACAACGATAAAATAGGGTTATTCGGAGGAATTGACTTAAATACCCTGTGCTTAAAAAACTACGATGAAATATATAAGGAAGTTTTAGAGAAAGGAACCAGGTTCAGGGAAAAGACAAAAGGATATGGAATTGGCTCAGGAAACTCAATACCTGATTATATTCCGGTTGAAGGATTTTTTGCCATGATAGATGCTGTGAATGAAATAAGAAGACAAGAAGCATGATTGTTTTGTGTTTTGAAAAAATCAGTTTTGCCAAATTGAATGAAAATAAATATACCAATGAAAATATTGAATAGGATTGTCTTTTTTGTGATGTGCCCATTATTATTAAATGGGCAGCCTACCGAGAATTCCTTTAATGAATCGGCAAATTCTAAGGTAACTGACATTGTTGTTGTATTCAAAATGCATGTTGATATTGGATACACAAACTGGGCTGAGGGTGTTCTTCAGAAATACTGCGATGATATGCTTTATGAAACATTAAAGTCAATTGATGAAACCTCTAAACTGCCCATTAAAGAGCAATTTGTTTGGACAATTCCTGCTTGGCCATTAAAGTATATGCTTGAGAATTGTAATGCAGATTTAAAACCCAGACTGGAAAATGCAATTAAAGATAAACGAATTGTTCCTCATGCTCTTCCTGTAACTTATGAAACAGAAGCCAGTGACCTTGAAAATCTTGTCCGTGGATTATCCTATGCTTCTGAAATAAATAATAAATATGGCTTACCGCAGGCTCGTGATGCTAAACTTACCGATGTGCCAAGTCACTCCCGCGTTTTGCCAACTGTTCTTAAAAATGCAGGTATCGATTTTCTCCATATTGGATGCAATCCAGGTTCTGCCTCGCCTGAGGTTCCTACTCTTTTTTGGTGGCAAGGACCTGATGGGTCCCGCCTTCTAACATTTTATTGGGCCGAGTACTATGGATCTGGGATTCTTCCACCCAAAGACTGGCCTCATAAAACATGGCTGGCAATGATTCATACCCATGAAAACTCAGGAGCACCTTCACCAGAAGAAGTTGCTGAATTATTAAATAATGCAAAAGTGAAAATGCCGGATGTTAATATTAAAATTGGTCGCCTGTCTGATTTTTATGATTTGTTGATGATGGAGGAACCTGTACTTCCAGTTGTGACTGGAGATATGCCCGATACTTGGATTCATGGTTATATGTCGATGCCCCAGGAAATAAAACTGAGCAAGTACCTCCAGCGAGAGACATATAATACTGAAATACTGAACTTGCAATTGAACCATTGGGGAATAAGCGATAAGTCGGTTGAATCATATATTGATGAAGCAGTTGAAAATATGATCTTATTTGACGAGCACACTTTTGGGGCTGCCATGACACATGGGGATCAACATAAATGGACCTACACCGATGAGTTCAAGATTAACAAATCATTAGGTAATTATGACTTTATCGAAGGTACCTGGAATGAAAAAGGGAACCGTATCAAAAATGCTGAAAAAATCATAGTTCCATTAATGAAAAATCAGTTGAAAGAGCTTGCTTCATCTGTAAATATTGAGGGAAAAAAAATTGTAGTTTACAACCCTTTGCCCTGGCCAAGAAGTGGCAGAGTGAATTTCTTTGCAGGAGTTTATCAAAAGAAATTTAAAATATATGGACTTAAAGATGCAGCTACAGGGGAATTAATTCCTGTTTACGAAGATTATAATCTGATTTCTTTCGATGCTGATTCAGTACCATCAATGGGGTATAAAACCTATATCCCTGATCTGAAGCCAATTAAAAATAAACCTTCTGTTTCTCTTGATGAGGAGAGGAGTACTTTGGAAAACCAATATTTCAAATTGAAAATTGATAAAATAAAAGGAACCCTGTCATCAGTATTTGATAAGAAAAATAGAATTGAGTTGGTCAACCAAAAAAGCATTGAGGGTTTTGCTCAATATTTTCTTGAAAGGCCTGGTCAGGATATGATTGATACTTATAATAAAGCCTATATCAAACCCGGCGCAGAAAATTGGGCCAAAGATGAAATGATACGGCCTGAGATTCCATATTCAGGAGAGAATGATCTACAAAGGGACATGCGATAAAATTGTATACCTGGACATGGGAAATGCAGTTCGTGCAACAGTTTTCGGAAGGCTTAATGATGATGACTCACAGCGTTATTTAGTAACTTTCACATTGTATGAAAAGCAGCCCTATGTTGAAATAACCTGGGGAGTAGATGGGAAAAAACCAATCTCTCTGCCTGAAGCCGGATGGCTTTCCTTGCCGTTCAATATAGATAATCCTGAATATCGACTTTATCGCACTGGTGGAATTGTCGATCCACAGAGGGAGTTTGTGGAAGGTGCAAATCAGGATTTCTATTTTCTAAATACTTCGCTGACAATGTTTGATGATACTGGAAAAGGAATGGCCTTAAATTGCCCGTCTTCTCCTGGAGTTAGCATCGACAGCCCGGGCCTCTTTCAATTTTCCGGCAGGAAGCAACTAACAACAGGAAAGGTTTTTGTCAATCTTTATAATAACCAGTGGGGTACCAATTTTACTGAATGGATTGAAGGCTCCTTTTCTTCAAAGATGTATATCTGGAGTTACAATAATTACGATTCTGAGCAGAGTTTTATTACACCTTCAGAAGAAACACGCGTTCCACTAAAAGGGGTTTTTTATGATGGAATGAAAGGAGAGAAGCCTGAAATTCAGGAAGGGGTAACTTTGAGTCGAAAAGGAATATTGATGACTGCTTATCAAAAAAGAAAAGAGGGTACCTTGCTTCGTTTATGGGAGCAGACTGGAAATGCAGGGATGTGTGAAGTGAACCTGATTAAAGAAAGTAATTTTAAAAGGGCTTATCCTTGTGATTTGAGAGGCAAAATTAAAGATAAAGAAGGGATTGAGATCTCGAATAATGCTTTTCAATTTATGATACATCGCAAATCAACCTGCATCCTTCATCCTGAAATAATATTTTTAGAAAATTAGATAATAAAATGGTTAACAATAAGGCAATAAACTACAATTGCTGTAAGGCCTTAAAAGGTTTCTTTAGCATCTCTTTAATTATTCTTTTAAGCGTTCTGGTTTTAAGTTGCACAAGCAATGTTAAAAGCCCGGTTGATTATGTTAATCCATTCATTGGGACCGACGCAGGTGGACACACTTTTCCCGGTGCCTGTTTGCCATTTGGCATGGTGCAATTAAGTCCCGATAATGGTTATAAAGGAGTAAAAGCATACGGATATAATCAAAAAGCAATCATTGGCTTTAGTCATACACATTTAAGTGGTACTGGTCCATTTACTAAAACACATTACAATAATGTTCTAATTATGCCAACAATCGGTAAATTAGAAATTATGCCAGCTGTAGCAAAAGAACTCAACTCTTTAGCTTCCGAAGGTTTACAAAAGATAATAGATGAAATGTCTGAGAAGGAGAAATTGGAGTGGAACCAATTGTCTGATGAAAAACGTTTGGAAAAACAAAAACAGATTCTCAATGGTGAGAAACTTAGGATATTCGAAAGCAAGGATATGGAGGAGGATGGCTACAATTCATCAAATACTTATAATGGATATGAATCAAGTTATAGCCATCAGGATGAGGAAGCCAGTCCAGGATATTACTCTGTTTTTCTAAAAGATTACGGAATAAAAGCTGAGTTGACAGCCACTGAGCGTGTAGGATTCCATCGTTATACCTTTCCGGAAAGCAAGGAGGCTCACATAATAATTGATGTAACTCATTCGCTTACACCTGGGCGCGATACACATGTTAAAATATTAAATGAAAAGCAAATTGAAGGTTATGTAACGGGAGATATGGAAGGCTCTTATAATTTGCCACTTACCTGCTATTTTTTTGCTGAATCTAACAAGGCTTTTACATCAGCAGGCACCTGGAATGGAAAATCCATTAATAATGATTTAAAAGAAATTTCGGGAAAGGATGGAGTAGGCGCTTTTGTGAATTTTGAAACTACAAAGGGTGAGCAGGTATTAGTCAAAGTTGGAATATCATTTGTTAGCATTGAAGGAGCTAAAAAGAATTTAAAAGCAGAGCTCCCACATTGGGAATTTGAAAAAGTGATAGAAGAGGCAAGAGAAGAGTGGAATAAGAAGCTTAATAAAATTGATATTAAAGGAGGAAATGATGATCAAAAAACCATCTTTTATACCGCCATGTATCACTCTCTTATGTTTCCCAGAGTGTTTTCTGATGTTGACGGATCATATTATAGTCATTTTGACAATACAATTCATATCAACCCAGGAGAACGTTATTACGTTGATTTCTCTCTCTGGGATACTTACAGGGCGCAGCATCCTTTGTTAGCTTATCTTGAGCCAGAAAGACAAAATGAAATGATTCGGACTTTCCTGGCCATGTACGACCAGGGAGGCAGAATTCCCTTGCACGTAAGCTATAAAAATCATTATCAGGCGGTAATGATTGGTGATCATGCCACATCAGTGATTGTAGATTCATACATGAAAGGCCTACGTGATTTTGATATTGAGAAAGCGTATGAGGCAATGCGGAAAAACGCTATGGAACCTGGTGACAGACCAAGCAGCAGATATGGTTTGGATTATTATAAGAATGTGAAATACATTCCTGCTGAAAAAATTCGCGAATCTGTTTCAGTTACTCTGGAAAATGCATATGATGACTGGTGTTTGGCTGAAATTGCAAAAGATTTAGATAAAAATGACGATTACCAATTGTTCTCAGAAAGAGCCAGATATTATAAGAATTTATACGATCGGCAAACTGGTTTTATGCGTCCACGGAAATCTGATGGTTCATGGCTTGAAATGTGTAAGGATCTCCCGGAAATAGTCCTAACTGACATTCATCCATATTATTCTTGTTTTGATCCTCTGTGGGTTGGAGTCAGCCCGAACCGTCATTTTACAGAATCCAGTGCATGGCAATATTTATGGCATGTACCATACGATGTACAGGGATTGATAAATTTAATGGGTGGACGAAAAGAATTTTTAAACAAGCTTGATTCTTTGTTTACCATGTCTCCAAGGGAATCGGGCACACAACAGTATGCACCACTGAGAAGTAAGATAGGCCAATATGTGCACGGAAACGAGCCGGTTCATCATGTAGCGTATTTATTCAATTATGCTGGAGAACCCTGGAAGACCCAGCAACGAGTAAGTGAAGTAATAAATAAAATGTATGGACCCGGTCCCGATGGATTATGCGGTAATGACGATATGGGGCAAATGTCAGCCTGGTATATATTTAGCTCATTGGGTTTCTACCCGGTAGCTCCGGGGCAAAATGTATTTGTGATTGGCTCACCTATTTTTGAAGAAGTAACTATTAAGCTTGGTGAATATTTTAACGGCCATGAATTTACGGTGAAAGCCGAAGAGCGTTTCATCAGAGAATATTTATATACAATCTGCTACTTTAAATGGTGAATCATACAATAAATCATGGATTTCTCATGAGGATATTGTAAGTGGCGGAATATTGGTATTTAAAATGGGACCGGAACCAAACAAGAGTTGGGGGAGTTCATCCGATGCTACTCCTCCCTCTATGACACAATTATTTCCAAAATATTAAATTTGAAAGTAATCTCAAACTAAAAGAATAATGAAAAAGAACCGCAGAGATTTTATCAAGGCAAGTGGATTAACCATTGCTGCAACTGGTATTATACCCTCATTCCTTGCTTCTTGCAGCGTGTCGGAAGATGAGACTGTATCTGGAACCGGACTGGCCAAAATGACAGAAGGAGTGGAGCCTTTAACAGAAGAGGATTACAAATCCAGGCAGATGGGATTGGTAAATGCACTTGAAAAATGTGGAATGGATGCAATTTTCATTGAGGGATCTACCAATTTAAGGTACTTCTTTAATATATCCTGGTGGCTAAGTGAGCGGACCTTTGGACCCATAATCAGTATCCGAAATGAACCTGTGTGGATTTGCCCTGAGTTTGAAAAAGAACGAGCCAGTGAACAGATTCCCGAAGGCCAGGAGATAAGAACCTGGAAAGAGCATGAATCACCTTTTCAATTGATTGCCAAAACATTGAAATGAACTTGGCATAAGTGGTGAAAGGTTCGCGATGGGACCTATGGTTAGAAGCTTTATTGCAGAGGGAATTCAGAAGGAAATTAAATCTGACCTTATGGATGGAAGTAAGGCAATCAATATGGTCAGAGGAAAAAAGACTAAGAAAGAAATTGCATACATGGATCTGGCAAATATGATAACCAAAAAAGCATATGAATACGGTTTCAGTAAGCTAAATCAAGGAATGACAACAGATGATTTAGCAGAATACATTAGATCGGCTCATTCTGAAATGGGAACAAGGGGAGGAGGAGGGCCCATGTTTGGTTTTACTTCCGCCTTTCCTCATGGAACAAGACAGAAGCGTAACCTTCATGATGGGGATATTGTGTTGGTAGATGGAGGTTGTTCAGTTGAGGGTTTCCGATCAGATGTGACACGTACAGTTGTTTTTGGAAAAGCCAGTGAAAGACAAAGGGAGGTATTTAATGTTGTTCTGGAGGCACAGCAAGCTGCACATGAAGCAGCTAAACCAGGTGTTCCCTGTGGTGAAATTGATCTAGCTGCAAGAAGCGTTATAGAAAAAGCTGGTTTTGGACCCGGATACAAATATTTTGCCCACAGGCTGGGACATGGGATTGGGATGGATGGACATGAATATCCCTATCTGGTTAAGGATAACCCACTGATTTTGGAACCTGGTATGACTTTCAGCAATGAACCCGGTATCTATATTTATGGTGAGTTTGGGATTCGGATAGAAGACTGTTTCGTTGTGACAGATAATGGAGCTAAAATGTTGGGCGGAATGTTGTCTACTGCAATCGATGATCCATTTGGTGGGTAGAAAAATTTTAGCTTGGTAACTGGCAGTTCCAAAATCATTAACCCATTCATTTTACATCAGGATTTCTTCAAAGAATGATTCTTTTCATTAACCAATATTGGCTATTCTCTGCGAACCCTTTATTGAAAAAGACTTTAAATTTATGTTTTTCGTAAAATCTTACATCTTCTGGTGTAACAGTTTCTAAAAAGCATTCAAGTTTTTCATTATCTACTTTTTCTAAACCAACTTGCATAAGTTGACTCCCTATCCCTTGTTGTTGAAAATCAGGTTCAACTCCTATAACCATGAGGTAATAATGTCTTTTATTTAATTTTTTATGCTGCTTTCCCCATTGCTCGCTAATATCCAATAGTCTGAGAAAGTTTCTAATCCCAATTTTAAACGGGTATAAAATAAGTCCCATAGAAAGAATTTTAACATCATCCACCATTGGTTTATCCGGTCCCAACCACATGGCTATACTTTTCAAATCAGCCGTATAATATATAGTCCCATATTTCCAGGTATAGCCCAGTAAAATTTTCATCCACCAATGTATTTGAGTCATTCTTTTTTTTGCATTTGGCATGATAAACCTATAGTAGGGGTCATCATAAAAAGCTCGACTTAATACACTCGCAAATTCGTTTTTATGGGAGGCTAATTCTTCCTTTGTTTCAATTTTACAAATTGTATCCATAAGCATTTGGCTAAATTATCAAGTTAGAGGTGTTTATTATCAGGTAAATGGGAGTACTGCATTAGCTGAGCCCCTTAAAATCAACGTTAATTTAATAAAAGTTATTGACTTGTTGTGCAAAGAGCTTGTTGAAATCAATCAATTCTTAATTCATTCCTAAAAAAAACCTGTAGAGCATGATTTACAAGAAATTGAAGCTTTATATTATAGCCCCAACCATATATCTGAAAATCACTAGAAAATACTTAAATTATTTTTATAAGTATCGAATTATGAGTTAGATATGTTTTATTTGCAATATAAATCTTCAGCAATAAAATAGATTGGTTAAGGTATAAGGGCAAGAGCATCTACACCCTGTTGACCACTTCTATAAGAAAACTATATTTTTAATGAATTCCTTATTTCGTTTCCATCGTAAATAAGCCTATCTTTCCCAAACTATACTCTCAAATGTTGCATTTGAAAAGTTTTCTCCGTTAATTTCCATATTTCCGGTAATCCCACCTAAAAAACCAATACTATTGCAATCAAAGTCAATAACCTCAGCGGTCATATCGGCTCCACATGTACCCGGGTCAAATACATAAACAGTATTACCCTGAAAAGTGTATTTTGTTACGTTAACCCGAGTATCACATGATTGCTCTTTATTAAAATCTTTTATTAAATTCTCAATGCATTCTGGTGTCCCCTTTTCTATATCTAGCTTTTGACAACCTGAAATGCATAATGATATTAAGATTATAATTAATAAAATATATCTTTCTCATTTTTTTTGATGATGAATAATGTTTAGCAAACCAAAAATACTGTTTATAGTGTGAACATTAATTCTGAAATTAATATTCATACAGAATTTGGTCTTCAGAATTAACTATATTGAGAAAAACTTCACCTCCGTCAACTTGCAAACTTTTGATATTAAATGTAATCTCTTTTGAAATATACGCATCACAAGGTTCATTATTGTCTAAAGAAAGTCTCATATTTCTCTGTGGTGGTGCAAGATCTTTACGGTCTTGTATGTGACTTGTCATTTTACAAATAAATGCCCAGTATTGTTTTTCTTCAGGTGTTCAGTCTAGCCGTGAATATGATTTAGGCAGCTATACAAAGTTTTTAGGAAACTAATTCTTTCCAGAAATATTAATGAGGCTTTGAAGCCCTCTAATTTAGTTTGACTGCTAAGTTTATTGATTCTCTTTATTCACATATAGATTGAAGCTTTACAATTGCCTAAAAGCAACCAGAACATATGCTCTTAAACAAATTTACAAATATATTTTCATTAGCTCTGCTTCTCGAAAAAGGTGGTTCTTTTTTAGTTCAAATAGTGTTTGAACATTCCGAAAATATAGTTCTGTTGCATACAAATATTCTGTAAACGAGATCTCTCCTGCATCCAGAGCTATTGATAATAGTTGTTCATCATTTATGCCATCTAAACCGTTTTGCAGGCTTTCAATCTGAACCTGCAAGCTGTTTATTTGGGAAATCAACTGTGAGACTTCTTTGTTTTGCAAGGCTTCAAAACTCTGTGTATCTGCTTCAGCAAACACTATTTCAGATTTGGCTTGCTTAATTTTGTTTGAATTCTCCCATAGCGGTATAGAGATCCCAACCTGGAATCCTCTGAATTTAGTATCTAATACTGCTTCTGAATAATATCCGGCTGATAGCTTTGGCCAGTTTTTGCTGACGGTTAATTTTTTTTGTTGACTTTTAAGTTCCATGTTTCTTCTAAAGAGTTGCATCTTAGGACTATTAGAATACTCTTGTACAATTGAATCAAGCATAAACTCAGCTGGTAAAGGAAATATGGTATCATCAATCTCAATGTGTATTCCCCCACAAATCTCATTTAATTCGGCCTGGTTACTGCTTGCCATCATGCGAATCTGCTCATATTCAGACCTCAATGCCATTGTTTGAAGATTCGATTGATTTAATGAAAACTGTCCAATATCACCAGAAGAAACCCTTTGCTGGAAATGGTCGGCAACCTTTTCAGCTTGATTCAGCCGATGGGAAATTAAAAGTTCTTGCTTATTTAAAAAAATCCTTTCTATCCATAATTGTTTAGTCCTGAATAAAATGTTCTGCCGCTTAATAATATATTCCAGCTCAGCTGCACTCAACTTTATATCCCTTACCCGAGCTAAATGCACATAGGTAGTTGGGAAGTCAAATTGCTGATAAACAGCAAAATCTAACCTATTACCAATGGCAGATGGATTTCCGAATAAATATCCCATTTCAACCTGTGGATTTGAAGGTGCATTACCGGTTCGGGCTTCCAAGGTGTTCACCTGATATAATTCTCGTGCGGCTATTAAGGATTTGTTGGCTTTAATAACCGTATTAATTAAACTGTCAAGAGAAGGAGAAAATGGGAGATACGGATCACTACTGCTATTTAAAATTGTTTGTGCTCCAATTGTTTGTACAATGCTGAATATGAGTATGCCTAAAATTTTATAAAATGGTTTCATCCTTTTTTCTTTTCAAGTAAATAGTAAACAGATGGTATAACAATGAGGTTGAGGAAAGTAGAAGTAACTAAACCTCCTAATATTACAATAGCCATAGGGCTTTGAATTTCATTTCCTGGTTTATCACCTCCCATTGCTAGAGGAATAAGGGCCAATGCTGAGGCCAATGCTGTCATTAGAATTGGATTGAGTCGGTCAGCGGATCCATTAATAATGGTATCTATTAAATTATGTCCACTTAGTTGAAGATCGCGGTAATGTGAAACAAGCAGGATTCCGTTTCTTGTGGCTATTCCAAAAAGGGTAATAAAACCAATTATGGAAGGAATACTCAGGGTTTTTGATGTTAACTGGATAGCCACAACACCCCCTATTAGAGCCAGAGGTAGATTGATCAGGATTAACCCTGCCATTTTTGAACTTTTGAATTCCTGATAGAGTATTACAAAAATCACAAGAATGGCAAGGAGTGATGTAATTAGCAATGTAAGAGATGCCCGTTTGGCACTGTCAAACTGACCCCCATATTCAATCCTATACCCTTCTGGGAGCATAATTTTATCAGCGATGGTTTTTTGGACTTCCTTTACTACGCTCCCCAAATCTCTACCGGCAGTATTTGCCGAAATAACCAGCTTACGTTGCACATTTTCCCTATTGATTGTATTGGGTCCGGATACCGACACTACATCAGCAACAAAGCTTAATGGGATTTTTTGGCCCTTATATGTATCAATTAGGGAATTTCGTATACTCTCAATACTCTCACGGAATGATTTTTCATATCGAACTACAAGGTCGAAACTCAAATTGTCATCATAAACTTCCGCAACTTTTTTTCCGGCAATTGCTGTTTCTATAAAATCTGTAAACTCGTTTTGCGGAATTCCGTATCGAGCAAGCATTTCTCTTCGAGGTCTGATTTGGATCTGGGGAATTTCCACCAGTTGCTCTACATTCACATCCACAAGCCCAGGAATTGTATTTATTGAGGCTTGAATGTCATTGGCCACACGATACATGGTATGGAGGTCAGTTCCAAAAAGTTTGATGGCTATACTTGCCCTTGTACCTGATAACATGTGATCAATTCGATGACCCAGTGGTTGACCCAAATTAATGTTTATACCCTTTAATCCATTAAGCCTGTCTCTGACCTCTTCCATAAAACTTTCATAATCTCTGTCAATTAGCACAAAGGGTACATCTATCTCAGAGGAATTTGTTCCCCCGTGACTATGCTCGTTTAGTTCAGCCCTACCGGTTCTTTGGCTCACATACTGTACCTCAGGAATCTCCATAAGCTCTCTACCGACATTATTGGTGATCCGGTTACTTTCCTCCAGGGAAACGCCTGGAAGAGTTGTTGTTGTAATGGTTAATGTTCCCTCATTAAATTCTGGTAAAAACGACCTTCCAAAATTGAAAAACAATAACAAAGTAAAAATCAGGAGGCCCCCAGATACGATTAGAACTGGAATCCGCATGTTTAGTATACCCCTTAACGAATCTTTATACCAGGAGTTTAACTTCTGAACCAAGCGATTTCCTCCTCTTTCATCACGCATTAACTGTTTCTTGGTTGTAAGCAGATAACTTGATAAAACTGGTGTTAAAGTAAGAGCAACCAATAATGAAGCCAGCAGAGAAACTATGAAAGTAATACCTAAAGGTTTTAGCATACGACCTTCCATGCCAGCCAGAAAAAATAATGGAATAAAAGCAACAATAATGATCATGGTAGCCTGCACAATGGAGGACCTGATCTCTACACTGGCATTGTAAATCACCTTTAGAACATTTTCCTGGTCTTCCTTGGGTTTTTTATAATTCTGCTTTAATCGTTTCAATACATTCTCAACATCAATAATAGCATCATCAACCAGGGCTCCTATGGCTATAGCCATTCCACCAAGCGACATAGTGTTTATAGTTAATCCCAGCAATCTCAATGTGATAAATGAAAGTAGGAGTGACAAGGGGATAGCAACCAATGAAATTAGGGTTGTTCTAAGGTTAAGTAGGAATAGGAAAAGGATGATAGAAACAAATATCCCTCCTTCAATCAGCACCCTAACAACATTTCTGACAGCGGTATTAATAAAATCAGCCTGTCTGAATATTTCAGTGTTAATTTTGACTCCTGCAGGTAAGGATGGTCTTAAATCCTTAAGCGCATTATCTATCTTATCCGTAAGGGTAAGGGTATTAATATTCGGCTGCTTTAATACGGTTAGTATTACTGCAGGCTCTCCATCAAGAAAACCATCACCCACTTTATCTATATGACCAATTTGTACATTAGCTACATCAGCGATTTTAACCGGTTTCTCATTATTGATTTTAATTATAGAATTTCCAATATCATCAGGTAATTTAGAGCGGCCAGTCCCCCGAACAATATATTCCTGCCCATGTTGATTAATAAATCCTCCTGAAGCATTGCTATTTGTGTTTTCTGCAACGGTCGTTAGTTCATTCAGGCTTACATCATGATATTTCATTAAGTTGGGATTTGCAAGGATCTGGTATTGTTTAGCAAGTCCACCTAAAATAACTACCTGAGAAACTCCTGTTACTGAAAGCAACCGTTGTTTTACCTGTTTGTCGGCCAGGGTCCTTAAATCGAACATTGACAGGGAATCTGAAGTCAAAGATATTAGCATAATTTCTCCCATAACGGAAGTCTGGGGTGCCAATATTGGAGATTCAACGCCATTTGGAAGCAAGCTGGCTATAGTAGGTAATTTTTCACTTACTACCTGTCGGGCTCTGTAGATATCGGTATTCCAATTAAATTCCACCCATACAATTGAAAAGCCATAGGAAGAACTTGAACGCACTCTGCGCACTTCTGTAGCCCCATTTAGGGAAGACTCAATCGGGAAGCTTACAAGCATTTCAACCTCCTCTGCAGCCATTCCGTGCGCATCAGTTAAAACAACTACTGTTGGTGCTGTTAGATCAGGAAATACGTCAATTTCCATTTCTTTGATTGTAAAGGATCCTCCAGCCAATAACATTAATGAAAGGAAGATGATAAGCAACCTGTTATCCAGAGAATATTGTATGATTCTGTTCAGCATAATTTCCTGGTATTAATGCTCATGGTCATGGGTTGGAACTCCTGTTGCCATTGAGGCTGCTTTTAAAAGCATCACTCCTTGTGTAACCACTCTTTCTCCATGCTTTAAGCCTTTAGTTATCTTTACATTAACCCCATCACTCTCTCCTAGAGCGACTTGCCTTTTGAAAAAGCTTTCACCAGTAATCTGCAAGTAGAGATAATGAGCTCCCTGCTCTTCAGAAATGGCAGACAGTGGCACAGTAAGGCTTTGCTCTTTCTCCGCGGTTTTTAAATAAATTTCAGCAAATGCCCCCTCAAGAAGATCCCCATTATTAATAAGCTTAAAATACAGTGGTAAATAATGTTCATTTTCAGCAACTGAAGACCCTTTAGCCAATAATTTACCATTTAACTCTTCTATACTATAAGTTCGTAAACTATATGCAGGACGGAAATTTGCAGTTTCAAAATCGTTAAGTAAATAATAATACTGTTGTGGAATATCAGCGCGCAATAATAAGGTCTCATTGCTAGAGATCGTTACCATTAATTGGCCCCTTTCAACATACTGTCCCTCTGAAATATTCAATTCATGAATGTATCCGGATATAGGAGCATAAACTTTTAAACCTTCCCGACTAGCAGTTTTGGCTAAATTGTGAAATCTCAGGCTATCGCTAATAAATTTGGTTCTTACCTCAATATATTGACGTTCAGATATTACTTCATTAGCTAATAGAACTCTATACCTTTCGTATTCACTCCTGCTTTTTTTAAGCTGATTCTGGTAATCCTGGTATAGAAGGCCTACATTATCTTCTGTTAAAGTCTTTCCGCTGATTGTAAAAAGAAGCTGGCCCTTACTCACATTAGAGCCTTGAACAAGATCATTTTTTGAAAAGTTAACAATCCCCATTGCATTGGCCGGAATGTTTCTTTTCATCCCTGGCATTGCAATTAACTCTCCGCTGGTAAGTACGATAGAAGAGAATGGTGCTGATTGGACTTCTTTAACAAAAAAATCAACCTTCCAAGCTGTTTCTTTTAGAAATTGTATGTCACCCAAAACCAGCTCCTGCTCATTCTGATGTATTGCTTCATGGTCTTCTAAAACCATAACCTGATCTGTTACGGATTCAATTTCAGCTCCTGACTTTAATGTATAGTTTATATTAAAGTCACCTATTTTATCAGGACGAAAATGGAGTTGGAATATCCCAGGACGATCAGGTTTTTCAGTCTTTTTGGACACTCCGTTAATGCTGATTGTCAATTCTCCCTCCATGTAGGGATTATAATCGTTTAAGTTTGTTACATGGACTAAGAAATGTGATTCCTCCCCGACCACCAGGGGATCATACTCAACATAAAACTCAGTATTATTGGTAAATAGTGTAGATTGAAATACAGGTTCTTCGTGGGTTGTTGAGCTACTATTACTGCCAGATTCCTTTGTATCGTTATGTCCACAGGCAAACGTTAATACTAGTATTATGGCAATTCCAATTTTGTGCATACTTATTAATTTGTATTATAAATTTAGAGCATATATAATGAATGCTTCTAATAAGAAAAATGATGTAATGAGATAGAAGGATTAAACCGGGGGGCCCCTTAATGAAATAAACCCAATAAGGTTTAGCGAGGCATACACAATTTTAAAGGCACATGACAATACTTTTCTGCTTGAAAGTCTGGTTCCGGTGCAACCTTGAACAATGGATCTAAAAAGAAAGTGATTATTAAAATCTTATCCTTAGTTTCAGAGGTATTGTTTTTTAAATAAAACAAGTTCATTAAAAGCAATACAGGTGTTCTCGTCACAATTACACTCATGATGGTTATCACTATCAAGGACCTTGCAGGTATTTTGAAGGGAAATGTTAATACTTCCCTGGTGATGGTTATGCGGAATAAAGCTATGTCCTAATAATACGGAATAGCTTAAGAGCATCAATAAAGATATGATTATTCTTTTTCTCTTTATCATATTATAAGGTGACTACAAACTTAAAAAAAATCTTTTGCTATTACTGCAAATTCCCGTTAATGTGAATCCCATTTCCTTCTTATTTAAATGTAAAGCAAAAGAAGACTGATTAGCGTGTAAGATTAAGAGATAGTTTATACCCTTTCAGCCAAACAATAATAATTGTTATTGGAGTAAAGAAAAGGTTAATAAATAAAGCTATACTAGGCTGTAAGTAGCAGTTAGTAAGGCGTATATGAGTTGATTTCATAATCGTCAACTCTTCCTTAAACCTCTAAGCAAAAAAATCCCTGAACTATAGATATTGAGGAATCTCGAATTTGATGTACAATTATCAATTTTGATTTAATGAAAAGAAACAAAAATGATATATGGATTTGATTCCGGAATCTGCTGACGACAAAAACAGTGCTAATCTCTTATTTCCATGTTCTTTGAAGGAATGATATAAAGTTTTGATGCATAATATTATGAATATCCACCTCTGAATAGCCTTTGTCAGATAACATTTGAGGGATTTTTTGAAGATCGGCAATTGTATCTAAGTCACCTGGACATTGTTCTTTACCAAAAGCCCCGTCTAAATCAGAACCTATACCTACATGAAGTGAATTTCCTGATAACTGACAAATATGGTCAATGTTATCGATCATTTGGTTTAATGTAACACCCATGCCCTCAGGTGTGGATTCTCCTCTCACCCAATTTGGAACCATCATCCAGGCATCTAAAGCAATTCCTATAACTGCATCTCTGCTTATAAGCTCATTAATTTGTTCATCAGAATATTGTCTGTTGTGGGGCACAAATTTTCTGCAATTATTATGACTGGCCCAAACAGGACCGTTATAAATTTTCAGTGTTTCCCAGAAGCTTTCGTCATTTAAATGAGTGGCATCCAAAATTAAATTTAACCGCTCAATTTCTTTTAATAAGTCTTTGCCTTTAGTTCCAATCCCACCTGTTGAATCTGTACCATGAGCATAAGTTCCGGGGCCATAATGTGCAGGGCCAATAGCGCGTAATCCTTGTTCAAAAGATCTTTCTAAATGGTCAATTGTAATGATTGAATCAGCACCTTCTAAACTTAGAATATATCCAATAGGTTTTTTTTTATTGGAGTTTTTCCACAAATCAAGATGTGTATTTAATTGTTCAGTATTTGTTATTTGAAACATCTCACCCATTTCTTCCATGGCTTTATACCAAGCCAATTGTCCCTGGGTTTGTGCCCAGGCCTGATGCGGAGAATTCCATCCTGGCAGTGTCCTTCCTTTTTTTACATATCTGGCTATTTGAGTAGCAACACAAATGCCTATATTTCCTTTTCTCATGGCATCAAGTGAAACAGTATTTTTTTCTCTATCCGGTTTGTCGGTCATTCCCGCCTCACTTTTTCTTATATTTTCAACTGGCCATGTTAAATCTCTGTTCCACTCCAGTGCGTTCATTGCTAAATCCAGATGGGCATCAAGTATAAGCATAGTTTTTTATAATTAAATCGATATTTTATGGTCTCTTGCAGCAACCATCCATGAACCTGTTATTTTTCCGTTAATCACAGTAAATACACTTTTATATTTGGCAACTGTGGGGCAAATATGAATTGGTATTGCATAAAGTATAGCACCCATATCAAACTTGTCAAACTCTTCACATTGAACTACCAAATGCTCTTCACTTTGACTTACCTGTTTGAAATTAGAAGCTTCTAAAAATTGTACCCGAGGTAAACTCATCTCAGAAGCAACAGATTTATGACCAAGGTCAAAACAAATTAAATTTCCTTCGGGCTTACTTACAATTCTGGTTAACAAAACAGCCGCTGGCAGGAAATTTAAATCTTTAAAAGACTTCTCCGTATCCGGCATCCCATAATAATGTTGTGCCAGGACTGGTTTCAACATTTTTTCTGTTGGAATGAATAGGAAATGTAGGGGTGCCTCCTGCAACTATAGTGTCAAGTTTAATACCTGAATTTTCAATGTCTTTTTTCAGTTTAAGGACAGGTTCAAAAGCTTCATCACAAGCTTTTTTTCGCAAATTAAAATTATGTTCATGTATATGTCCATCATAAACATGTAATCCTTTTGCAATTAACTCAGGCTTTGCATCAATGATTTTATATAATTCCACAGCCTTATTTCCTGGTGGAATTCCAGTTCTGTGCATTCCGCAATCAATATCAAGCCATACAGAAACTGTTATTTTTTTTGATAATGCAATTCTGGAAATTTCATCAATGGTCTTAAAATTATCAACAATTGTAGAAAATTGTGAATCTGGGTACTCTTTTATTAATTCGAAAAATCTGTTTAAGTGAATTCCGACAGGTTGCATGGCCAAAAGAATATCTTTAGCTTCACATTTGGCAAGCAGTTCGGCTTCTGCTATGGTTGCACATTTAAATTTATTAATTCCATAGTCTAGCTGCATTTGTATAATCTCTGCAATCTTATGTGTTTTGATATGAGGGCGCAAAGATTCTGTTCCACCGGATATAGCAATCATTTTTTGAATGTTCTTTTCTATCCTGTCAGGAAATACAAGGAGTGCCGGGGAGATTATATCCTGGGCATTATTTACTTCATACCACATTTTTCTTTAATTGAAATCCCTTATAGCTGTATAGATTTTTAGTGTAACTCAAACATAGCCTCAACTTCAACGGGAATATTACCAGGTAACATCATCCCAACAGCACTTCTAACACCTATTCCATGTTCTTTTCCAAACACATCGGCCAAAAGTTCACTGAATCCGTTAATTACCAATGGTTGTTTTCCAAAATCCGGTGTAGAGTTCACCATACCTAAAACTTTTACCACCCTTTTAATTTTATCTAAGCTCCCAAAATGGGTTTGTATAGTAGAAAGCATGGTTAAGCCTACTTGCCTGGCCGCTAATTTTGCTTCTTCAAGGGTTAAATCATCTCCCACTCTTCCAACCATAAGTGATCCATCATTTTTAACCGGGCCCTGACCTGAAATGTATAAAAATTTATCAACTACCAATATAGGCCTGTATACACCAGCAGGTTGTGGTGCAGGAGGAAATATCAAATCCAATTCTTTGATTCTTTTTGAAGGTAAATCATTCATTTTTTACTTATTAAATAAATATATTCAATATTAACACTCCAATTAATCCCATTACTCCTACCGTAGTTTCCATTACTGTCCATGTTGAAAGAGTTTCTTTAACTGAAAGGTTAAAATATTCTTTGAACAACCAAAAGCCACCGTCATTTACATGTGATAACATAAGGCTTCCAGACCCAATTGCCAGAACCATTAATTCAGCACTGGCTCCTGTACTTGATATTAAAGGTAATACAATTCCTGCCGCTGTGAGTCCTGCAACAGTGGCAGACCCGACACATACTCTAATGACAGTTGCAATAAGCCATGCTAAAATTAATGGTGAAATACTTGAATCTTTTAATAAATCGGCAATAAAATCGCTAACACCGCTATCAACCAATATTTGTTTTAATGCACCGGCTCCGGCAATAATTAAGAGCACCATGGTTATGCTTGATATTGAACTCGCAATGGAACTCATTAGTTCATCCATTTTTTTACCTCGTGCTAAACCTAAGGTGAAAATCGCCACTAAGACCGATATTAGCATTGCAATTACAGGATCTCCAATAGAGGTTATTATCTCTTTTCCGGTATAGTTCTCTGGTAATAAATATTCTGAAATGGTGGAAAGCCCAATCAAAATAACAGGTAATAATGCACTAAATATACTAATTCCTAAACCGGGCATTTCTTTATCTTTTAAGATCACCGGATTGTAAAATTCTTTCAAAGGGGTTGCTACAATTTTTTTTATGGACCTTGCGAATAATGGCCCGGCAACAATTATTGCAGGGATAGCAATTATAATTCCGTAAACTAAAACTTTGCCGATGTTTGCATTGAAAATTATTGCTATTGCAGTTGGAGCAGGATGTGGTGGAAGAAATCCATGTGTTACGGATAAAGAAGCAAGCATTGGTAAACCAACATATATTAGTGGTAAACCTGTAGCAGCTGCAACGGTAAATACCAATGGAATTAAGATAACAAAGCCTACAGAGTAAAACATAGGGATACCGACAATAAATCCTGCCAATACTACGGCCCATTGAATATATTTTATCCCAAAATTATCCACTAATTTAGAGGTGATACGTTGTGCCGCTCCACTATCAGCAACAAGTTTTCCAAGCATGGCACCTAGCCCCAAAATAAGTACCAGAAAGCCCAAGGTTTCTCCTATTCCCGTTTTGATTGATTGCACAACACTCTGCAGATCCATACCTTGCAATATTCCAACAAAAAGACATGTAATTATGAATGAGATAAATGCATTTAGTTTTAAAACTGCTATTAACAGGAATAATATAATTATACCAACAATGACAATCAATAAAGGCATATAAAATAAGTTATGATAAAAGGATTTATCAATTAATTGTAAGTCTTCAAACTTAAGAAGAATTATTTATATATTTAAAATTCTAATCTTGACAAATATTAGGAGGTGGTTCACTTTTATGGGGAGTCACATCTTATTTTTTTAGAAATATTATTGGGAGAATACTGCATAATTCTTTTTAATATAAAATCGCAGCTCAAAAAACCTATAATTTTCAGTAACCATGGAAAGCAAAAATCTTATTACCTTCTTTTTATTGATTGCACTCTTTTTTGCATCATGTACAAATGGCAAAGAATCGACAGATCAAAACCAGTCCAATAAACATGAGAGTAAACAAATCAATACTTATGGAGCTGACATTGTTGATATTGAAATATTCGAAAAAATCATGCAATACGCAGAAATAGAAAAACTCAGTGAGGAAGCACTTCCGGAAATTGAGATTGCCATAGCCCGATATTTCTTATTAACCCCATATGTGGCAAAAACACTGGATGTGAATGGAGACGAGCATCTTGTCATCAATCTTCGAGAGTTTGATTGCACTACATTTTTGGAAAATGTTGTTTCTCTTTCTTTGTGTGTCAAGAATAAAACGACTGATTTCGAAACTTACTGTCAAACTCTAATTAAGTTCAGATACAGAGGCGGTATAATAGACGAATACCCTTCTCGTCTGCATTACTTTACCGAATGGCTTCTCGACAACGAGAAGAAACAACTCATCTCGATTGTTAGCAACAACTTTGCAACGGATATATTCGATCCAACAGTAAATTTTATGTCGACTCATCCCCAAAGCTACCAACAATTAGTAAATGAGGCTTTTGTACAGCAAATAGAAGAGAAAGAGAGGGAAATATCATTGGCCAAACTAACATTCGTGCCAAAAGAAAAGATTCATGATATGCAAAAACACGTTCAAAATGGTGACCTCATTGCAATTACTACAACTATTCGAAGGTCTCGATATTGCCCATGTTGGTCTTGCCTACTATGTAAATGACCAATTACACTTGTTTCATGCTTCGTCAGCACAGAAAATAGTAGTTGTCTCTGAGCAAACCCTCTTTGATTATCTTAAAGGAATAAAGAAAAACAATGGAATAATTGTGGGCAGGCTTCGCTAATAATTCTATGTAATATATAGCTGAGACAATTTAATCATGTCTCAGTGTGCTTGCAGGATCCTTTCTGGCTGTATTCCATACCTGATAACCCACTGTAAGGCAGGCGATCCCCATTGAAAAAATTGCAACCACCATAAAAATAAAAGGGGAAATATGGATGCGGTAAGCAAAATTTTGCAGCCAGGGCCGAATGATCATAAGGGTGGGATAAATGGCCAGAACATTGGCCACAAGTAACCAGATACCGTAATCTTTTAGCAGCAAGAGGACAAGCTGCCACCTGACAGCACCCTGAACCTTCCGAATGGCCACCTCACGTGTTCTTAGTGAGGTCATATATACTGATAATCCTATTAATCCAAGGATGGCAAGACCAATACCTAACAGCGCATAAATGATAAATGCAGAGGCATATTTTTGATCATCCTTATACCCTGCAGCCAATATATCTTTATTGGAGGTCAGGTTTATGGGGAAATCTGGAAATAGTTCAACCCAGGTCTTATTTATAATTTCCATGGCTTCTGCCAAATTATCGGGTGATACTTTTATGGAAACTGCACTACAGTACCTTTCATCCAGAACCAGGGCGCAGGGTTTTATGGAAAGGTGAAAACTGGCGTAATGAAAATCCTTGAGTACCCCTACAACTTCAGCCCTCATGTAGCTAGTATTATTGATCCTTTTACCAATGGGGTAACTCCAGCCCATCTGCTCGACCAACTTTTGATTGACGATAATAGAGGTAAGTGAGTCGCCGGGTCTTCGTGGTCTGAAATTCTGTCCTTCTACTAACTTAAGGCCGTAAAGCGGGATAAACGATTCATCTACCCTATTGAGAAAAATCGGAATTTCAGTGGATCCACCGTTTTCTTTTTCAACTTGTAATCCGCTTTGACTTCCCATCCTGGATGGAAACTGGCTGGAAATGGAAACCTCAAGTATGCTGGGATTGTTAAGGAGTTGCTCTTTGAGTATGGGGAGCAATTCCCTTGTTTCCAGATCGCGATGCCGTATTCCAATGACATTTTCATGATTGTAGCCCGGATCCTGGTTCATGATCCAGTCCAGTTGTCGCCAAGTAAAAAGGGAACATAAAACCAGTATAATGGAAACTGTGAATTGGAAGACCACCAGACTACTTCTAATCCATTTCCCACCCTGTACCCCAGGTGTCATGGATTTCAGAGCAACCACCGGTTTGAACTTGGCCATAAATATGGCCGGGTAGGTACCTGCTGAAAAACCTACAAATACTAGAACGCCCAAAATGACCATCCAAAGCATAGGATCCTGGAAAAGATCTGGCTTAAGGGGTCTTTCAAAATACTGACTGACCCTGGAAAGTAAGAAAAGAACCAAAAATAAAGCGATGATGAAAGAGGAAAAGGTTAATATAAATGATTCTGCAAGAAATTGCCTTCGAATATTTAATTTTAAAGCCCCCAGAACCTTTCTTAGCCCAATTTCCCGGTATCTTTTAAAAGACCAGGCTGTAGCCAGGTTTACATAGTTTATACATGCTACCAGAAGGATGAGAATCGCCATTAATCCCAGCATCTCCACTTTGCGGATATCATTATTATCTGAGAGCTCAAAATTATGGTGGGAATGCAGGTGGATGGTTGCAAGTGGCTGGATGATAAATCGCCTTCCCCAGTTGTGGGAATGAGCTTCAGACTGGCTAAATATATACTTTTCAACCATATCTGGAAATTTTGTCTCCAATTGCTTCCAGTCGTTTCCAGGGTTTAATAGCATGTAAGTATACCATGAACTGTTTCCCCAATTTGAGCTATTGTTCATGAAATTGGGATCCGATTCCTGACTATTGAATGATACCAGGAATTCAAATTGTAAATGCGAATTTCCGGGAGTATCTTCATGAATCCCAATCACCCTGAGGTCCCATAGGTTGTTAAATCTTATTACTTTCCCAATGGGACTTACCTCTCCGAACATCCGAAGGGCAAGATTTTTTGATAATATGATGGTATTGGGTTCATCAAGACCATCAGGATCTCCTTCAAGCATTAAGAAACTGAAAACTTTGAAAAATGAGGCATCAGTGAGCAGGCCGGAAGAGGTAAAAAATTCTTTTTCATAACTAAGTAAACTTTCCCTGGCATTAACTATCTGCGTCACTTCACTAACTTCAGGATAATCATTCAAGAGGGCATTTTTTAAAGGGATAGGAGTAACCACAAAAAAGTCGCTTCCTTGATAGGTGTTTCCCTTTTGTTGTTGAACAACCCTGAAGATGTTTTGGTAATCCTTGTGAAATTTATCAAAACTCAATTCGAAACGAATATAAAGGTACAGGATGATAAAAACAGTCATCCCAATTGAAAGGCCAATAATATTGGTAAGACTGCTTCCCTTTTGTTTTAATAAGTGGCGGATGGGAATAATAAAAGATCTTTTGAACATAGGCCTTGAAGATGTTAATTAAGATTTCTTCCGATCCTGTTTTTGAATCTATATTATTAGAGACTCAATTTCAAAAGCTATGTTGCAAAGTTATTTTGTGTTTTATAACATTTTTGGAATCAAACTCAATAAAAAAATTTCTGCAGAACATTGATCAACAGGGATTCACGATTTTAAGTGTTGATGTGCTTATACAGAAATAGAAAAAGATGTTAAAATCTAAAAGTATTGCTTACATCTTCTCTCATTTCCATTTATTTACGCAGGTAAGTTGAGTCTAAAGCTATCTCTACAAGAAATGTATACCCAATCATTCCCTTATTTATTTTAACTGTCATATTGTGTTTATTGTATAAGTTATAGGTTTCTTTTGTTTTGACCGAATAATAACACTTAGTTGAAATAGAGAAGTATGCCGTTTATAACAAAAAATCAAAAGAACGGATCAAAAACAATATTATGTAATCTGCATATAGTCAGGTATTTATGATTAGTCCTGAACCCTCCCAAAGCTATCTGTTGAATTATTCAACAGATGTTGAAAAATTATACAGTCTTTATAAAGTAGCTGATTAAAAGGTGTTTATGTGCGTTTCGGGGATATAGTGTTTAATTAATCAACACTTCGTTTTGTAAATTATTTAAACACATTGTGTTCTAATGTACTGTATAACAGACTTATCCATGGACGAAATTTCTTTTGGCACTGTTATTGGAATGCAAATTAAACATATTGGGTATTGTGAGTAATATTATTATCCATGATTAATCCTAATTGTTACAAGAAGTCATAAATAAACGAGTTTAAACCTTAAGCTTATGAAAAAAACAATCTTTTTATTATTTAGTTTATTACTTATTTATTTCATAATACTATGCAGTATATTAAGTTGTAAAAGAGAATTGACTCAAAAAAAGTTTTCATCAGAGAGTTCAATACTTCCAGAAAAGAGTTCAATACATATTCTTAGTACTCCTGAATTAAGTGAACTCACTGCACAATGGGCCAATGAGTTTTGCTTATTAAATCCTGAAGTTAAAATTAAGGTGACACCTGTTTCGGAAACGTCTATTGCTAAAAATTTTGATAAAAGCAATAAACTGGTTTTTACATCAGGTGAATTGGATGCAACATTGTATAATAAATCATATTGGAAAGAAGTCGTTGGTCGTGATGTAATTGTACCAATTGTTAATTCCAAAAATCCCTTTATAAATGAAATAATCGCACAAGGGATGTCACTGGAGGAATTTACTCAATTTATCAAAGATCCAGAATTGAGAAATTGGGGAACTCTCATGAAAAATCGACAGAATATTCCTGTTAATCTATATTTTACAGATGATGCCGCAACAAACTTGGGTTTGAAGAAATTATTGAACCTAAATCAAATTAACATAAATGGAATTAAAGTTGAAGAGGGAAAAGAATTGATTTCATCGGTTCAAAGGGATCCTTACTCAATTGGTATAACTAAATTAACAAATATCCAGGATTTCAACACTCAAAGCTTTTTTGAAAAGGTAAAGTTACTTCCTATAGACAAAAACGATAATGGGAAAATTGATTACTGGGAAAATATTTATGATGATTCGAATGTTCTCCTTAGGGGTGTTTGGATTGGAAAATATCCAATGGCTCTATCAAATAATATTTATTCTATTTCTGCATCTAAACCATCAAATAAAACAGAGCAAACCTTTTTAAAATGGGTCCTAACAGACGGACAGATATTTCTTAACAGTTATGGCTATAACGATTTAGTACAAAATGAAAGATTAGCGAAAGTCAATCTCATAGATGACTTTAAAGTCGAGCCAATTGCGGCAAATAATTATACTCTCTCAAAAAATGCTCTTTTTTATTTTGTTTACTTCCCATTAATAATATTTCTTTTCTTCGTTATAGGGACCCTTGTAATTAATGGGATACAATACATGAAAAGTATTATGGCTGATAAACAAGATATTCCCATTGCACCAAGTTTCATTTTTAATGAGAATTTCATTGAAAAACCTCAAGGCCTGTACTACGACAAAACACACACCTGGGCTTTTATGGAAAAAGACGGAGTGGTAATGGTAGGTGTTGATGATTTTCTTCAGCATACTACCGGGCCTCTTACCAGTGTAAAAATGAAATACCCAGGGGAAAGGGTGAAAAAAGGGAAAAAGATTGTCTCAATCATTCAAGCCGGTAAACAATTGGATATCTATGCACCATTTTCAGGAATAATAAAAGAACAAAATAAAGTTCTTGCCACAAATGCATCACTAATAAATTCTTCTCCTTATGCCGATGGTTGGGTATATAAAATTGAACCAACAAATTGGCTAAAGGAAATTCAGTATTTATTTAATGGAGAAAAATATAGAGAATGGTTGAAAAGTGAATTTTCCCGCTTAAAGGATTTCTTTTCAGTTCATGTAAATCCTGAAAAAGTCACATATGCCCATATATTACAGGATGGAGGCGAACTAAAAGATGGTATTCTGGTGGATTTTGGTCCAAAAGTATGGGAAGACTTCCAGGCAAGTTTTATTGATGCATCCTTTTAAAGTACCACTTTCTAATATTTGAATTCTTAATAATAACTAAAACCACAAATTATGGGGATTAAGAGAAGAAATTTTTTAAAAACTCTTGGAGTTGTAGGTAGCACACTTACTGTTGGAAGGAGCTTTGGTGCTGCATCAGAGAAAAAAGATAAGGATATAGAATTCTATGGGATTCTGTATGACTCTACTCTTTGTATGGGTTGTCAAAGTTGCGAATTTGCTTGTGCTGAGCATTATGGACTTCCTGATCCGGAAGATATACCAGAAACAGGGGTAATAAGGAAAACTGATGAAACAAGACGCCTGACGGTAAATTCTTTTAATACTTCAAAAGGGGAACAGTATATGAGAACGGCATGCAATCATTGCAATAGTCCTGCTTGTGCTTCAGCGTGTCTAACAAAAGCAATGGTCAAAACGGATGAGGGTCCTGTAATCTGGCGTGAAGAAAAATGCATGGGATGTCGATCGTGTATAATCTCTTGTCCATTTGATATTCCAAAATTTGAGTATGAAAGTTCGAATCCTAAAATTCAAAAATGTCGAATGTGTTTTGAACTTCTTCAAGAAGGGGAGAAGCCTGTTTGTGTTGAGAATTGTCCTGCTGAAGCCATGCTGTTTGGAAAAAGAAGAGATCTTCTTGAAATTGCCAGAGCCAGAATATATGCTGATCCTGAAAACTATAATCACGAAATTTATGGTGAACATGAAGTGGGAGGAACAGGGGTACTTTATCTGGCCTCCGTTCCATTTGAAGAATTGGGATTAAGAAAAGACCTGGGAACAGTATCCTACCCAGAATATAATAAGACCTTCCTGTATTCAGTTCCAGCAGTTCTCATTCTATGGCCAGCATTTCTACTTGGATTGCACAATTCCCGTGTTAAAGAAAATAATATAAACCAAATAAAGGAATAATCATGAACAGAGAGCAAAATACCAGTTTTATTTCATTCATCACCAGTGAATTAAAACCTAAAGGGAAAATCCTAACTCCTTTTAATGTAATTTCTGGAATTACAATACTTGTCGCCATTGTTATCCTCGTAATTCGCTTTACAAATGGTCTGGGTTCGGTTGTTCATGCGTCACAGGACCGTCCCTGGGGCCTATGGATTAATTTCAATGTAATCACCGGAGTTGCATTTGCTGGAGGAGCTTTTGTTGTAACATTCATGGTCTATATAATGGGAATGGAGAAATATCGTCCTTTAGTCAGGGCAACAGTACTCTATGCCCTTCTTGCATATATGTTTTATGCTGGAGCACTTCTGCTTGATTTAGGTCGTCCATGGAAAGTTGTTAACCCAATAATCGGCAACTCTTTTGGCTTAAGTTCAGTCCTTTTTCTTGTTGCATGGCACTTTATTCTGTATATGGGTTCATTATTTATCGAGTTCTCACCAACTATTACAGAATGGATCACTCTTAAACGACAGCGAAAGTTCTTTGCCTCTCTTACATTAGGAGTTGTAATATTTGGAATAGCACTTTCCACTTTACACCAATCTGGACTTGGGGCGCTTTTTCTAATGGCCAAGCCCAAAATACATCCCTTATGGTATTCAGAGTTTATACCAATACTTTTCTTTATATCAAGTATTTTTGCAGGGCTCTCATTAGTGATTGTGCTTGAAACCATTGGCATGAAAGTATTCAAAAACGATATGTCCGATGGACATAAAAATTCCCACAGTAATATAATGCTAAGCCTTGCAAGAATTTGCTCTATTACAATGTTCGTATATCTCTTTATGACCATATTAGTGTTTATACACAGCAAAGGCCTCAATTATTTAAACAGTTCATGGGGGTACTGGTACCTTGTAGAAGTGGTTGGTTTTGTATTTTTACCCTGCCTGATATTTTTGTTTGGATTCAAGCGACAAAACTTGAATCTTGTTCGTATCGCTGCTGTAATGTCAATTATCGGAATAATTCTAAACAGACTAAATATCTCGACAATTACCTATCTATGGTATGACAGTTCAATACATTTTCCGACCTGGATGGAAATTGTAGTTAGTTGTGCAGTAATATTTGTACAGTTACTTGTTTTTAGATGGATTGTCAGAAGGATGCCTGTGTATAAAGATCCTCCGGTCTGGGTATCAGGAGAGAAAAAAGAACAAATTATTTATAATTAACTAAAGGAGTAAAAAAATGGAAAATTTCACAAGAGTTGATATTTACGATACCAAAGGATTAGAATATTTGTTTGTTATCGCTTATTTATTAATCTTTATTATATTCTGGAAAATAGCTAAGAATCCTCAACTAATAAAACAAATTAAACAAGCGATCAGCACTATTTCTGCTAATATTCTTAGAATTCCTCAAGGAATATTCTTCAGCAGGTTTCACACATGGACTCACTTAGAAGAATCCGGAGCTGCCAAAGTGGGATTGGATGATTTCCTGTTACATGTTACAGGAAAAGTAGAACTCTCCCACCTTAAGAATCCTGGCCAGATGATTGAAAAGGGGGATTTATTAACAATGATTGATCAGGGAGGGAAACAACTCAAGGTATATTCACCAATATCAGGAAAGATTCTGAATACAAATTCAAAAATTAATGAGGATAATGAAATCTTAAATGAAGATCCTTATGATGATGCCTGGATATACAAGATAAAACCCTCAAGTTGGGTAAAAGAAACAGAATCTTATTTCCTGGCTGAGGAGGCAATAGATTGGTCAACGAAAGAATTGAACAGGTTTAAGGATTTTCTGGCGGGGGATCCTATGAGAAGATATTCTTCCGAGCCTTCAATGATTTTATTGCAGGATGGTGGAGAAATACGCGAAAATGTACTTTCAGAACTGCCAAATGAAGTATGGGAGAAGTTTCAGGAAGAATTTCTCGAATTTTCATAATCCGAAAGAATAATTTAAGAACCGGTGTGAAAATCACCGGTTTTTTGTATTTTGTAAGGAACATTTTTTGATTATGGTCAATTAGAAACTTACGGTTAGAGAATTTTCGTAAAATGAATTCTTATTTTTAAACTAATTGGATGAGTAATGAAAAAACTTAGTAAACCAGGTTTTAGATTTCGATCCTCCATCTATGGCCGTGTAGTTCTTACCATTACAATGCTATCTGTTATTTTGTTTTTATCATTCGGTATCATATTCAGGTCTGTGAATGAAGGGTATCTGAATAAAGTTATCCGGCAATGCGGAAATAATATTAGTGCAATCGTACAAGGAGCACTTTACAATTCCATGCTTACAAATGACAGAAGTGCATTGAATAATACCCTTGATGTACTAAATACCTTACCACATATCGAGGATGTAAATATGTATGATAGTCAAAACAACCTGGTATATTCAGCATTTTTAAATGATCAAGGCGGGCATAACAATCCTAATTGTAAAGATTGCCATACTGATATTAATTCCATGTTTCCAGAGCAAGAGGAGTCCTTTAGAATCGTTAATCTGGACAGTAAGTGTGAAATGAGTATTAAAGATTACGACTACCGACTTCTCCTTATGAAATCTCCTATTTTAAATGAAAGGTCCTGTTATACAAGTGCCTGTCATGCACATAATGAAAGTGATACAGTCCTAGGTTCATTTGTAATAAGGATTCCACTGGAAAATCTTGATACAGCTGTTAAAAAAACTTCCACCGACTTTTTTCTCGTGGCAGCATTTATAACTTTAATACTTGCTGCATTTCTGATGTTTTTTACAAGGAACCAAATTAAAAAGCCTTTTACTGAGATTTTAAATGCAAGTGAAGCTGTTACGAAAGGGGATAAAAGCACAAGATTGGAAATAAGTCCCTCTCAACCGAACGATATTAGATTAGTATCTTATGCATTTAATGAAATGCTTGATAGTCTTCAATCAGCAGCTGATGAAATACAGAATTGGTCGCAACAACTTGAACATAAAGTCCAAAAGAAGTCTGAAGAGTTATCTGAGATGCAAAATGAATTAATTCATGTTGAGAGAATTGCATCGCTGGGTAAATTATCCTCCTCTGTTGCACACGAGATTAATAATCCCTTATCTGGAATTTTAACATATTCTAAGCTGGTTAATAAGCAACTGAGCAAGCTCGGAATTGATGAAGCTGAGAAATTACCTATGTTAAAATATTTGAAAGTAATTGAAGAAGAAACAAAACGATGTGGTGATATTGTTAAGGGTTTGCTGGATTTTTCCAGAAATGATCAATTGGATTTTAAAACATATCACCTGCACAAAGTCTTAAAGGAAGCTTACACTTTGATGGACCACCAGATGAAAATGGCAAACATCAGTTTTTTTACAGATTTTTCTGCTCAATCCGATTTAATACGTTGCAACGAAAATCAAATTAAACAGGCATGTATTGCTATCCTGTTAAATGCCTCAGAGGCAGTACTTGAAAATGGGGAAATCCTGATTCGTACAAGTAATCCTACAGAGGATTCAATAAGGCTCGAAATTACTGATAATGGTGTAGGCATAAACCCGAGCGATATACCTCATGTTTTTGAGCCCTTTTTCTCTGCCAAAGAAAAGGCAAACGGCATAGGATTAGGACTTGCAATTGTACATGGTATCATTCAGAATCATAAAGGAAAAGTAGAGGTTTCTTCTGAACCCGGGAAAGGAACAAGCATAGCCATAATATTACCAATCGTGAAAAATCCAAAAAATTGAAAGAACCTGAAAAAGACTATTCAAGCTTTGAGAGCATGAGGATTTATGAAATGGGCAATTAAATAAATAATTACCAAGACTTTAATAAGTATTCTGTCAGAAATGGTATTGTTTCAAAAAATATCCGGTAATCCAAAAAATTTAAGGACAAGAATCAGGGCTTATTTTAGATCCCTCTCTTCCATCTATGTCCAGGTGGTTAAGGTGATCGCCATGCTGTCTCTTTTTCTCTTCTTCTCGTTTGGTGCCATCTTCAGAACCATAAATATGAAATATATGGAAAATACCATTCAGCAAAATGGAAATGATGTTTGCCGATTTGTTGAAGGTGCCCTGTATCAGCATATGCTTGAAAACAATAAAAAGGCTTTAAGAAGCACACTTGATATCATTAATACCATGCCTGGAGTTGAGGATGTGAATATGTATGATGCCCAGGATAATCTTGCTTATTCTTCCTTTCCCAAGGAAACCATTGGTGACCACAACCCGGAATGCAAAGATTGTCATAGCAATATAAGTTCAATGTTCCCAAGAACAGAGAAATCATTCAGGATTATTAATATGGACAGTGAATGCGATATGAGTGAAAATAATAATGATTACCGGCTTCTCTTAATCAAATCCCCAATTTTAAATGAAGAATCCTGTTATACAAGCGCCTGCCATGCTCACCAGGAAAGTGATGATGTTCTTGGTTCCCTCATCATCAGACTTCCATTGGAGGAACTGGATGCAAACCTTAACAAGTCCCTTGTTCTGGCTGCCCTGACAACCCTGGTTCTTGTGGCCTTTCTAATGTACTTTACAAGAAAAAAAATTAAGAATCCTTTGAATGATATCATTAAAGCAAGTGAGGCGGTTTCAAAAGGCGATAAGAGTACAAGATTGGAAATAAAACCCAACCAGTTAAACGATATGAGATTGGTTTCCACTGCATTCAATGAAATGCTTGACAACCTTCAATTAGCAACCGAGGAGTTGCAGAACTGGTCTCACCAACTGGAATATAAAGTCCAAAAGAAGTCTGAAGAGTTATCTGAAATGCAAAATGAATTAATCCATATTGAACGAATCGCATCACTTGGCAAATTATCCTCTTCTGTAGCACATGAAATAAACAATCCATTATCTGGTGTTTTAACATTTACAAAGTTGGTTCATAAGCATATCAGGGAGCTTGAGTTTGATGAAGACGAAAAAAAACAGCTCGTGAAATATCTGATAGTAATTGAAAAGGAAACGAAACGTTGTGGTGACATTGTGAAGGGCTTGCTAGACTTTTCAAAAAGTGACCAACAGGATTTTATTCCCTGTCAACTACACAATATATTGAAAGAAGCCTACGCGCTGATGGACCACCAGATGAAATTAAAAAACATCAATTTCCAAACAGAATTTTCAGCCCGGGACGAAATCATTAATTGCAATGAAAATCAAATAAAGCAGGCTTGCATTGCTATATTACTAAATGCCTCTGAGGCTGTTCTTGAGAAAGGGGAAATCCTGATAAAAACAAGCAACCCGGATAAAATGAATATCAAACTGGAAATACAGGATAATGGTACGGGTATTTCCAGGGAAGATCTACCAAGTATTTTTGAGCCTTTTTTTACGACCAAGGAAAAAGCAAGTGGTATTGGGTTGGGGCTTGCAATCGTTCATGGCATTGTTCAAAACCATATGGGGAGAATAGATGTGAAATCTGAACTGGGAAAGGGAACAAACATAAGCATATTACTACCTTTAATAAAAAATCAAAAAACATAATATGTCTGGAAAAATTTCAATTCTAATTGTTGATGATGAAGAATCGGTACGAGATTCCTTATACAACTGGTTCATCGAAGACGGCTATGTTGTTGAATGTGCAGAGAATGCTAAGCAAGCGTTAAGTATCCTTGAATCCAAAAATTTTAACATAATCCTGGCAGATATAAAAATGCCAGGAATGGATGGATTGGAAATGCATCGAAGAATACGGGCTTTGAACAAGGATTCAATCGTGATCATAATGACCGCATTTGCATCCGTAATAACTGCTGTTCAGGCCTTGAAGGATGGTGCATACGATTATATTACAAAGCCCTTTGATCCTGATGACCTATCACATTTAATTCGAAACGCAACCAGCGAGATTTCCCTGAAGGAGGAAAATGCGGCATTAAGGAATAGAATTGTTACCCTGGATAATGTAGATGATCTTATTGGGAGCAGTGATGCAATGATAAAAGTTCTTAAAGAAGTTGAGAGAGTGGCACAATCCAACTCACCAGTTATTATCACTGGCGAAAGCGGAACAGGTAAGGAGTTGATTGCCAGAGCAATCCATTTTAATTCCCGTCGCAAGTATTCTCCCCTTGTGAGTGTTCATTGCGGAGCTTTAACTGAAAGCTTATTGGAAAGTGAATTATTCGGACATGAAAAAGGAGCATTCACAGGTGCAATGTATAACCGGAAGGGCCGATTTGAAATGGCCGATGGAGGAACTATATTCCTGGATGAAATTGCCACTATTTCACCCAAAATGCAAATCGAGTTGCTTCGAGTTCTTGAGACAAAATCCTTTATACGGGTTGGCGGAAATAAGGAAATTTCTTCAGACTTCAGGGTTATCTGCGCCACCAATAAGGATTTGAAGAAGATGGTTAAAGATGGAACTTTCCGAGAGGACCTATTCTACAGGCTGAATGTGGTAAATATTAAAATCCCACCACTCAGGGAGAGAATTAAAGATATTCCAATGCTCGTGGATCACTTCATTAAAATATATTGTACATCAATGAGCAGGAACCTTGTTTCCATTGACCCCAAAGCACTAAGACGCCTTGAGCAATATGATTTCCCTGGAAATGTTCGTGAACTTGAAAACATGATTGAACGTGCAATTGTTGTTGGCAATGAAAAGGAAATCCGTTTAAAAGATCTCCCAATTGAAAGGGATATGACGAACAATTCCATTGAAAGCCTGGATGATCTCGAAAAGAAATACATTCTAAAGGTTCTTGATCAATATGAATGGAATATATCCAGATCTGCAAAAATCTTAAAAGTAGATCGAGTGACTCTTTACAATAAAATAAAGAAGTACAAATTAAAGTCCCCAAAATAAAATATATATTGATGATTCTCATTGCCATCAGAATTGAGAATTGCGGTATATGAGAAACAAGAATGCTCAGATAAAGTATTCACAAACCTTGATTTGAATTGATTGAACCCGGCATATTATTAATTTCTCATGGCAATTTCGAGAAGGATTTCCTGGAAAGGTTGGCCAGCGGGGTTTCCTATGTATACCATCTACCTGTTCAGGTTGAAGAAAGTCATCTCGACTTAAATGAATTCTATGATCCAACGAGACGTCAATACGATGGCAATAAATTGATGAAAGAAATAGAAACCATACTCTTCCCCCAGTATATTAAAAAGATTGGTTTGTTTCGTGTGGATTTATTTATTCCTATTCTTACCTATATTTTTGGACAGGCAGCATTAAAGGGAGAAACAGGAATTGCCTCTCTTTACAGGCTCAGGAACGAACTGTATGGGATGAAAAAAGATGAAGATCTGCTTTTGGATCGTTTTAAGAAAGTGATTGTCCATGAGTTGGGCCATACATTTGGACTGATACATTGCTATCACCCTGGCTGTGTGATGAGGTCAAGTACCTATGTTGAAGATATTGATCAAAAAAGTTATAAACTCTGCACAAGTTGCCAGGCTAAAATATAGAATCTTTAAAATACGTAGATCGGTGCAACTCACATGCAAAAGGTGAACTGATTAAGATTCAACCTTCAAAATCATAAACCCCGTCACCAAACACAATTAACATGCCAGGATTAAACTTGATTATTCAGTACCTGAAAAACAATTTAATCCAAATCCAAAGCAATCTCTGCACAAGTTGTCAGGCTAAAATACTTAAATAGCCTTCTTAGTAATTGTATCAATGCGGGATAGGCGAGGCTGTTCTTACAATAGCCCTGCCAACAAATTGCTCCATCCTTCCTTTTTTAATATCTTCGTCTTCAGTATGATCTAGCAAAACAAGCTCAGGATTGAATGGAGTAAACTTTACCAGTATAAACAGTGAGGTTGGGTAAGGCTGGACTTCTGTAAACAATAACATCAAGTACTGTAAGATGTAATTATGAATCTAATTAAATATCTTAGAATGGAAGTTAAAAAACTGTTTTTTGAGTCATTAATAATAATTGTTTTATTAGGATTATTTTCTTCTGGATGTAGAAATGGGGATTCGGTTATTTTCGAGTATGTTGATCCACTTCAAAAAGTTTTTCCGGAGAGTGTATATTTTGCTCATACCAGATGCACATGCGGATGTTGCGAGGGGTGAACATGCATCATTTCAGTTTGTAGTTAGGAGTAATACCAATATTTCCAATCTGAAAATTATTGTTAAAGCTCCCATAAAAGGAGAGATGACTTTAACTAAGATAAAAAAAGGTTTTGTTGAATTTGTGAAAGTTGGCAGAACAAACCCGGAACCATCAAATGATAGTTATAAGCCTTCATCAGGTTTTTTCCCTGATCCAATTATTTATAGGGAAAGTAAAGACATAACTTTTGGAACTACGCAGCCCTTATGGCTTACAATAAAAATACCTGAAGAGTGTGATCCAGGATTTTATACTGGAGAAATTCAGATAACTGGTGAATTAAATGGTAAGGAGTTTGCGAAAATGAAAAAACTTAGTGTTGAAGTTTTTAAACCAGTAATTAGCAAGACTTCACTGTGGGTAACCAACTGGTTTTTCCTTGACAGATTAAACTACTTGAATAACAACAAAACTGTTGAGAAACATAGTGATTTGTATTGGGAATTGTCAGGTGTAATGGCTAGAATGTTGGCTGAGTACAGGCAAAATGTGGCTATGATTTCTCCATTCGATCACACCCAGTTTACATTTGAGAATGATAAGTGGTCATTCGACTTTACAAATTTCAATAAATTGGTTGATTTATTTATTGAAGAGGGTGTAATTGGCCGACTGGAAGGTGGGCATTTTGGTGGCCGCATTGATGGTGGGTGGTCAAGCCAATTCGGTTTAAACGTACCGATTATTGAAAATGATTCGATTGAAAGAGATAATGATGGCCCTAGATGACCCCAGGACGCAGTTGTTTTATTCTAGTTTTCTGCCTGCATTTTTACAAAATTTGAAGGATAAAGGATGGGAAAATGATTATGTTCAGCATATAGCTGATGAACCTATAGATGCTAACGTAGAATCATACATTGAGATCTCGAAATTCATTAAAAATTTAGTGCCTGATATTAAGATAATTGAAGCCTGTCATACACATCAGCTAGAGAACATGATTGATATTTGGGTTCCTCAGATGAACTTCCTTAAAGACGGAATGGGTTTTTATTCTGATAGGCAAACAAAGGGTGATGAAGCCTGGTATTACACCTGCCTTGCTCCAAAAGGGGAATATGCAAATCGGTTTATTGAATTACCTTTAATTAAAACACGTTTATTACATTGGGTTAATTTCAAATACAATATCCCGGGTTATCTGCATTGGGGTTATAATTTTTGGGGGACAGGCTCTGGTATTTCAACCTCTGAAGATCCGTATGATGATGCTTCGGGAATGATTGTTTCTTCGGGTAATGTTTTGCCTGGGGGAGATTGCTGGATTGTTTATCCTGGTGAAAAAACCATCTATCCATCCATTCGACTGGAGGCAATGAGGGATGGAATTGTGGATTATGAATTACTGAAAATGTACAATGCGAAATTCCCTGAAGAAGCAAAAGAACTGGTTGGTACTACAGTCTACGGCTTTGAACATTATGATACCAATATTGGTGAATTCAGAAAGAAAAGGCGTGAAATTCTTAAAAGTTTAAGTGAACTATAATTTAGCCTCTTTAATCAATTGATTTACAATTATTAATCCAAAGTCTCTGATATGAGGAATGTAACTTTTCTAATTGCCTTATTTATATCTTCATTAAGTTTTGTGGAAGCTCAAGAGGCTACTATTCGAGTGGAAAATTTGACCATGAAAACCTATATGTTTTCTGACCCAAATTCGGTACCAGAACCTGGCCGCATCTATCCCTATTTCCGATTTGATGGCTATACCAATAATAGCATCGAGAAAGAATGGAAAATGGTGATCCTGGAAAATGATTACATAAAAGTCTTCGTATGTCCTGATATTGGTGGGAAAGTTTGGGGAGCAATTGAAAAATCAACTGGAAATGAATTTTTATACTACAATAATGTGGTAAAATTCAGGGATGTTGCAATGCGTGGCCCCTGGACCTCAGGTGGATTGGAATATAACTTTGGAGACATTGGCCATATACCTACCTGTGCCACTCCAGTTGATTACATTGTAAAAGAAAACACCGATGGAAGTGTATCCTGCATTGTGGGAGCAATTGATCTGCCTTCCAGAACCAGATGGAATGTAGAGATAAACTTACAAAAAGATAAGGCCTATTTTCAGACAAAAGCTTCCTGGTTCAATCTCACTTCTGTTCCAAATACATATTACCATTGGATGAATGCTGCGGCCAAAGCAGCCGGGAATCTCCATTTCATATACCCTGGCGATCATTACATTGGCCATGGTGGGGAACACGGAAGCTGGCCTCTTGAAAACGATCGGGACCTATCCAGGTATGAGAATAATAATTTTGGATCCTATAAATCATATCATGTGATCAATTCTTATTCAAACTTTTTTGGAGGCTACTGGCAGGACGATGATTTTGGTTTTGGCCATCTCTCTTCCTATGATGACAAGCCCGGTAAAAAACTTTGGATATGGGGTCTTTCAAGACAGGGAATGATATGGGAAGACCTGCTTACAGATAATGATGGTCAATATATAGAATTCCAGGCAGGAAAGTTATTTAACCAGGCAGCTTACAGCAGCACTTTTACTCCTTTTAAACATAAAGAATTTCTTGCTTATGACTCAGACATCATGATAGAATCCTGGTTTCCGCTGGTAAAAACCGGGGGTATGGTTGCTGCATCGGAATATGCCGTGATGAATGTAAAAACTGAGAATAATATTGTAAAGGTAAAGATTAGTGCTTTACAAAATCTGAATGACAACTTGGTGATAAAATCAGGGAATGAAATTGTTTCCAGGAAGAGAATTTATTTAGATCCCCTTCAACTTGAAAGCCTGACATTTGATAATACCGGAGTAAATGACTTCACCATTGAATTAGGCGATTCAAAATTGATATACAAGTCCTCCATGAAGCATGTTAAAGTAGATAGACCAATTGATCTCAACATGGATTTTAACTTCAATTCTGCTTATGGTTTGTACATCAGGGGGCTGGAGCAGGAGAAGCAGCGTATGTACAATGAGGCCATGGAATTATATGAGCTCTGTCTTGAAAAGGAAAAAACTTTTGCTCCTGCCATCAACAAAAAGGCTTTACTGCTGTACAAGAAAATGGATTACAAAGCAGCAAAGGATTTGATATTAAGCTCTTTAGCTATTGATACATACGATCCGGAGGCAAATTATGTTTATGGACTTGCCTGTATAAAAATAGGAGAAACTTCCAATGCTAAAAGTGGTTTCTCAATTGCAGCAGCATCGGTAAAATACCGAACAGCTTCCCACACTGAACTAGCTGGAATCTATTTGCGAGAGAATAATTTTCCTGAGGCTTTGAAATATGCAGATAAAGCCCTTTCTTATAATCAAAACAATATTTCTGCTTACAAAATACAGGCAATTTCTTACCGGAAAACAGATCGAAAAGAAAAGGCATTTAAGGCTCTGGATAAGCTTGCTGAGCTGGATCCAACTCTTCATTTTACTTTTTTTGAAAAATACTTGTGGAGTGAAACCAGCAAAAATGATTTCCTTGCTTCTGTTTACAATGAACTGCCAGCAGAAACCTACCTTGAATTAGCTATTTTTTATTATAATTCAGGTTGTGAAATTGAGGCGCTGGATGTGTTGAATCTTGCACCTAAAACTCCTATGGTTTCATTATGGTTGGCAAAATTGGATAAGGAAAACCAGGTGAGTCACCTGAATAGTACAATAAACGGATCAATAAATCTGATTTTCCCCTTCAGAGAAGAATCAGCTGCCATACTGGAGGAATTCATTCAAGAAAGTAATAACTGGAAACTAAAATATTATCTTGGACTTATCTATTGGAATAAGGGATTGCTTAATTCTGCACAGAAATTATTTAAAGACTGTAACAATACCCCGGACGATGACCTTTTTTACCTGGCAAAAGCAAAATTATTCAGTGATTTCCCGGAAATTGTATTTGAGAGTCTAAGAAAAGCCAGGAATCTCAATAAAGATGACTGGCGAACTGCATTAGCTATGATAAATTACTATATGACCAACTCTCAGGCAAAAGATGCCTTGCCTTTGGCACAAGATTTTGCATTAAGGTACCCTGAAAGGCCAGCATTGGGACTTAGTTATATGGAGGCACTAATTAAGACAAAACAATATAAAACGAGTATTCAATTTATCGAAAAATATAATTTATTGCCCTTTGAAGGAGGTACAATTGGGCGGGATCTGTACCATGACGCCTGTATTCAGGAAGCTTTAAGTAATTTAAAAAAGTTGAAATTCAATAATGCAATAAAATATGCAGAGAAAGCACTCGAGTGGCCGGAGAATCTAGGTGTTGGAAGGCCCTATGAGGTGGATGAAAGACTTGAGAATTATATTATTGCCCGGGCTATGGAAGAATCCGGTAAAAAAGAGAAAGCTGATTATTATTTCCAAAACATAGCTAGCTATAAAAGGCCAATTAATACGAAAGAGAATTCAAAACTGATTTTCCAATTGCAGGCAATGAGGAAACTAAACGAAGAGCAGGAAGCCGTTAACTTGTTAAGAAATTCCATGTCTGAATTTCCTGATAACAATTATCTCAAATGGGTAAATAGTGTTTTTTTGCAAGACAAGAATCAGGAATCAATCAAAAATGAAATTCTTGATAGCAGGGCTGAAACCAAACCTTATGACATTAGTTTCATTGATAATGAATTTGAGCTGGTTACAGCTATTAGTTCTACACTTGATAAATATTAAAAAACTAATATTGTGAAGAATCGCGTTTTCTTATTAACCCTGGTCATAACTACATTTTTTGGATGCAACCAGACAGAAACAGAAATCATTTACCTTGAACCTTCGGATAAAAATATCCCAACCCTTATTGATGGTGTAGAATATGGAATTGGCAATTGGGAAGTTGAACATGGCGATAAACCTTTCCATTCTCCTGGAAATCATAGGGCCGTGGTTAGTGTGAGCAGCTGGAACGAAGCTGTGAAAGCACATATTCAGTGGCGGCGAAATGATAAGAACCCACAAAATAAGGATCTCATAATTGTGGATGCGGCAACAAATATCCTTGTTCCAAATAAGATTGTTAAGGAAATAAACAATGTTTATTGTGATATTGTTTTCCAACCCAACAAAGGCTCAGATACCTACTATTTCTATTATTTTCCCTTTCAGAGTACCGGAAAATATTACCCTGTTGTCAATTATATTGAACCACAACAAACGGCTGAGAAAAACTGGGAGGAGAAATATTCAGAATTGAGTCTTCAAGCATGGGAGCAGCTCCCTGATGCAATGCTTGAGATGATACAGTCCTCTGATACCTTCAATAGTTTTTTCCCTATGGAAGTTATTGCAAAAAAGGAGGAGACAGATTCTTTTTTCAAAATTAATCCTGCTGAATATTTAACTTTTCCTGAGTACCGGGATCTCCCGGCAAGGATGAAAAATCAGCTTCCATGGCAATGGATAAACCGAGGAATTAAGAATGGAATTCGGGATAATATTCAGAAGGGAGAGTATTACACATTCCAATTGTGTTTGTATGCCAAAAATTCGAGTATTTCAGATATACAGATTGTGTATTCAGATCTTGATGGTCCGGGGAAATCAAAAATAGGGAAAGAAAATTTTCAATGTATTAATATTGATGGTGTTGACTTGTATGGAAAGGCTTTTAAGAAAGATGTAGTTATAAATAAAGGCGAAATTCAGCCTTTATGGGTTGGTTTTGAAGTGCCAGAGGATGCCACTCCCGGAGTATACAAAGGAAGAGTCATTTTAAAATCCAATGATCAGTTGGAGGATACCACATATTTAGAATTTGATGTTGCAAATACGACCATTGCAGATCATGGTGACAACAATCCTGAAGATATGACCCGGCTTCGCTGGTTAAATTCCACAGCGGGAATTGATGATGATTATATTATATCTCCATTTACACCTGTTAAAATAAAGGATAAACATATTGAAATTCTGGGAAGGGAGCTTGTTCTTGCAGAAAATGGACTACCGGAGCAGATACTCAGTTATTTTAAGGAAGAAATGACCGGTTTTCAGGTAGAACCTGAAAGCATTCTCAATCAACCTGTAAGTTTTGAAACAAAGATTAGAGGTAAAAAACAGAAATGGAATGCCTCTGCCTATTCTGTGAAACAGGATGCTATAGGGAAGACTTCCTGGGAAACCTTAAGCCAATCAGAAGATTTTTCATTATCTGTTACAGGTTCCCTAGAATACGATGGTATGTTGAAATACCATTTACAACTGATAAGTAAGAACGATGTTGAAATTGACGATATCAAATTGAATGTTTCGATGAGGCTTGATGCGGCTAACTACATCTTAGGATTGGGACAGAAAGGATCCAGACGCCCATCCAAACTTAACTGGAAATGGGATGTGGAAAATAATCACGAAGGGATTTGGTTAGGCAATGTCAATAAAGGCCTGCAATATGTTCTGCGCGATCTGAACTACGAACGACCCCTTAATACCAACTTCTATCATTCAAAACCATTAAATCTACCGCCTTCCTGGTATAATCAGGGGAAGGGAGGCATTCGTATATCTACTTTACCGAATGAGGTGCTATGTGAAAACTTCAGTGGTTCCAGATCTTTAAATACCGGTGACACACTGAATTTTATTATTCAATTTTTAATTACACCTTTTAAGCCTATAGACTGGAAAAAACATTTTAGTACAAGATTTGTTCATATGTATGTTCCGGTTGATTCAGTCCGCCAATGGGGAGGAACTGTGATTAATGTGCATCACGCAAATGAGATAAATCCCTATATCAACTATCCTTATTACCACCTCGATAAGCAAAAAGATTACATTGATAAAGCACATAAGTATGGAATTAAAGTAAAGCTTTATAATACCATTAGAGAAATTAGTTATAAATGTTATGAGTTGTTTCCACTGCGTAGCCTTGGTTATGAAGTATTAAATGATGGGGAGGGGGGCGGACACCCATGGCTTCAGGAACACCTACAGGACCATTATCACAAGGCCTGGCACGCAACAAGCGTCAATGATGCGGCTATTCTGGATAAAGGAACCTCACGGTGGACAAATTATTATATTGAAGGTCTTGGCTGGCTGGTTAAAAATCAGAATATTGATGGCCTCTACCTTGATGATATTGCGTTTGACCGTGAAACAGTAAAACGAATGGTAAATGTAATGACCAAGCAGAAAGAGGATATAATTATTGACCTGCATTCTGCCAATCAGTTTAATCCAAGGGATGGCTTCATTAACTCTGCTTTTTTATACATGGAGCATTTCCCCTACATTACCAGACTTTGGTTTGGAGAGTATTTTGAGTATGATCTGAATCCCGATTATTGGTTTACTGAGGTTTCAGGAATTCCTTTTGGCTTAACGGGTGAAATGCTGCAAGACGGTGGAAATCCTTATCGTGGAATGATTTATGGAATGACCACTCGAATGTATGGAAAAAGAGATCCACGGCCACTATGGAAATTTTTTGATGAATATGATATTGGTAATTGCGAAATGTTGGGTTACTGGTTAAAAGATTGTCCGGTAAAAACAGATAATGACAATATTAAAGCAACTGTTTATAAAAAGGAAGGCCAAAGTATTATATCCATTGCCAGCTGGGAAGGAAAAGACACAAAAGTCAATTTATCCATTGACTGGGAAAGACTTGGCCTTGATCCTAAAAAAGTGAAACCTGCAGCACCGGCAATAGAAAATTTCCAGGAAAAAAGGGAATATAATCTTGAAGAATCAATTTTGATTGAGGCAAATAAGGGATTGTTGCTGGTAATTAGATAACAGAAACTCATCTGCGGCTGGCTAAATTTTCCAAACCTGTTGAAAGTAGAATTATGTATACTTATTTAGACTTTCGAGGGTCTCTAATAATAATAAAATGTTGTCTATAGACTTCCTATAGTTGCTAATCTTCTTATTTCCATGTTTTTCGAAGGAATCTTATAAAGTTTTGATGCATAATATTTTGAATATCTTCCCTAGTATATCCTTTATCAGATAACATTTGAGGGACTTTTTGAAGATCAGTAATTGTATCTAAGTCGTTTGGACATTGTTCTTTACCAAAAGCCCCGTCTAAATCAGAACCAATACCTACATGAAGTGAATTTCCTGATAACTGGCAAATATGATCAATGTTATCGATCATTTGCTTTAATGTAACGCCCATACCCTCTGGTGTGGATTCTCCTCTCACCCAATTTGGAACCATCATCCAGGCATCCAAAGCGATTCCTATAACAGCATCTCTGCTTATAAGCTCATTAATTTGTTCATCAGAATATTGTCTGTTGTGGGGCACAAATTTCCTGCAATTATTATGACTGGCCCAAACTGGGCCCTTATAAATTTTCATTGTTTCCCAGAAACTTTCATCACTTAAATGAGTGGCATCCAGAATTAAATTTAAGCGCTCAATTTCTTTTAATAAGTCTTTGCCTTTAGCTCCAATCCCACCTTTTGAATCTGTACCCTGAGCATAAGTTCCGGGACCATAATGTGCAGGTCCAATAGCACGCAATCCTTGTTCAAATGATCTTTCTAAATGGTCAATTGTAATGATTGAATCAGCACCTTCTAAACTTAGAATATATCCAATAGGTTTCTTTTTATTAGAGTTTTTCCACAAATCAAGATGTGCATTTAATTGTTCAGAATTTGTTATTTGAGACATCTCACCTATTTCTTCCATCGCTTTATACCAGGCCAGTTGCCCCTGGGTTTGTGCCCAGGCTTGATGTGGAGAATTCCAACCTGGCAGGTTACTTCCTTTTTTTACATATCTGGCTATTTGAGTAGCAACACAAATGCCTATATTTCCTTTTCTCATGGCATAAAGCGAAACAGTATTCTTTTCTCTATCTGGTTTGTCGGTCATTCCAGCCTCACTCTTTCTGATTTCTTCAACAGGCCAGGTTAAATCTCTGTTCCACTCCAGTGCATTCATAGCTAAATCCAGATGGGCATCAATTATAAACATAGTTTCTTATGATTAAATAGTTATTTTATTATCTCTTGCAGCAACCACCCATGAACCTGTTACTTTCCTGTTAATTACAGTAAATACACTTTTATACCTGGCCACTGTAGGGCAAATATGAATAGGTATTGCATAAAATATAGTCCCAATATCATACTTGTCAGACTCATCACATTGAACAACCAAATGCTCCTCACTTTGACTTATCTGTTTGAAATTAGTTTCTTCAAAAAATTGTACTCTGGGTAAACCCATCTCAGAGGCCACAGATTTATGGCCAAGGTCAAAGCAAATTAAATTTTCAGTGGGTTTACTTATAATTCTGGTTAACAAAACAGCTGCAGGCAGGAAATTCAAATCTTTAAAAGATTCTCCGTATCCGGCATCCCATAATAAGGGCGTGCCAGGACTGGTTTCAACATTTTTTCTGGTGGAATGAATAGGAAATGTAGGCGTGCCACCAGCAACAATAGTTTCAACTTCAATGCCGGAGTTTTCAATATCATTTTTTAGTTTAACTACAGGTTTAAAAGCTTTATCACAAGCTTCTTTCCGTAAATTAAAATCGGGTTCATGTATATGGCCGTCATAAACATGTAATCCTTTTGCAATTAAATTAGGCGATGCCTCAATGATTTTATATAATTCAAAAGCCTCATTTCCAGGTAAAATTCCGGTTCTGTGCATTCCACAATCAATATCCAGCCAAATAGAAACGGTTATTTTTTCAGCTAATGCAATTTTAGAAATTTCATTTATGGTCTTGTAATTATCAACAATTGTAGAAAATTGTGAAGCAGGGTACTGTTTTATTAACTCAAAAAATCTGTTTATATGAATTCCAACGGGTTGCATGGCCAAAAGAATATCTTTGGCTTTACATGTGGCAAGCAGTTCAGCTTCTGCTATGGTTGCGCATTTAAATTTGTTAATTCCGTAATCTAATTGCAATTGTATAATTTCAGCACTTTTATGTGTTTTGATATGAGGTCGCAAATTTTCTTTTCCACCAGAAATAGAAATCATTTTTTGAATGTTTTTTTCTATCCTTTCAGGAAATACCAGGAGTGCCGGCGAAATTATATCTTGGGCATTATTTACTTCATACCACATTTTTCTTTTCTTGAAATCCCTTACAATAATATTGATTTTAGTATAACTCAAACATAGCCTCAACCTCAACAGGAATATTACCCGGTAGCATCATCCCAACAGCACTTCTAACACCAATTCCATGTTCTTTTCCAAACACATCGGCCAACAGTTCACTAAATCCGTTTATTACCAATGGATGTTTTCCAAAATCCGGTGTAGAGTTCACCATGCCTAAAACTTTGACCACCCTTTTAATTTTATCTAAACTCCCAAAATGCGTTTGTATAGTAGAAAGCATAGTTAAGCCTACTTGCCTGGCTGCTAATTTTGCTTCTTCCAGGCTTAAATCATCTCCCGCTCTTCCAATCATAAGTGTTCCATCGGTTTTAACCGGTCCCTGACCTGAAACATATAAAAAATTATCAATTACTAATACAGGCCGGTATACACCAGCAGGTTGCGGTGCAGGAGGAAGAACCAGATCCAATTCTATGATTCTTTTTGAAGGTAAATCATTCATTTTTCAATTTTTATATAAATATATTCAGTATTAAAACTCCAATTAATCCCATTACTCCTACCATAGTTTCCATAACTGTCCATGTTGAAATAGTTTCTTTAACGGAAAGGTTAAAATATTCTTTGAACATCCAGAAACCACCGTCATTTACATGTGACAGCATAAGGCTCCCTGACCCAATTGCAAGAACCATCAATTCTGCACTGACACCTGTACTTGATATTAAAGGCAATACAATTCCAGCAGCTGTGAGTCCTGCTACAGTGGCAGACCCGACACATACTCTAATTATGGTTGCAATTAGCCATGCTAAAATTAATGGCGATATACTTGAGTATTTTAATAAATCGGCAATAAAATCGCTAACACCGCTATCAACCAGGATTTGTTTTAATGCACCGGCCCCTGCAATAATTAGGAGCACCATTGTTATGCTTGATATTGAACTTGCAATGGAATCCATTAATTCATCCATTTTCTTACCTCGTGCTAAACCGAGGGTGTAAATCGCCACTAAAACCGAAATCAGCATTGCAATTACAGGATCTCCAACAGAGCTTATTATTACTTTTCCGGTATAGTTCTCTGGCAATAAATACTCTAAAATGGTGGAAATGCCAATCAAAATAACAGGTAAAAGTGCACTGAATATGCTAATTGCCAATCCGGGCATTTCTTTATCTTTTAAGATCACCGGATTGTAAAATTCCTTTAAAGGGGAGGCCTTAATTTTTTTTATGGATCTCGCGAACAATGGCCCGGCAACTATTATTGCAGGGACGGCAATTATAATTCCGTAAACTAAAACTTTACCAATGTTTGCATTGAAAATTACTGCTATTGCAGTTGGGGCAGGATGTGGTGGAAGAAACCCATGTGTAACAGATAAAGAAGCAAGCATTGGTAAACCAACATAAATTAAGGGTAAGCCTGTAGCAGCAGCAACGGTAAATACCAATGGGATTAAAATAACAAATCCTACGGAATAAAACATAGGAATACCGACAATAAATCCTGCCAGTACCACGGCCCACTGAATATATTTTATCCCAAAATTATCCACTAATTTCGAGGTGATTCGTTGAGCGGCTCCACTATCAGCAACAAGTTTTCCAAGCATAGCACCAAGTCCTAATATAAGTACCAGAAAACCCAGGGTGTCTCCTATTCCGGTTCGGATTGATTGGACGATGCTAGGCAATTCCATGCCTTGCATTATCCCTACGAAAAGACATGTAATTATAAATGAGAGAAAAGCATTTAGTTTCAATACTGCTATAAGCAGGAATAAAATAATTATACCAACTACAACAATCAATAAAGGCATAATAAATTAGTTTTGATAATAGGAATTATCAATTAATTGTTAGTCTTCAAACTTAAGAAGAATAATTTATATATTTAAAATTCCAATATTGACAATGGTAAGGGGACAACTCACTTTTATCGGGAGTCACATCTTATTGCTTTTGGAGATATAGCTGAGAGAATACTAAATGATTTTTTTTAAGGTTTAACAGAAATTCAAAAAAACTACAATTTTTAAAAACTATGAAATATAAAAATTTTATTTCCTGCATTTTATTGCTTCCGCTCATTTTTGCAGCCTGCACAAACGGCACAAAATCGACAGAGCAAAACCAAACCAGTACAAATGAACAAAATCAAATCAATACTTATGGAGCAGACAGTATTGATATTGAAATATTTGAAAAAGTCATGCAATATGCACAAAAAGAAAAACTCAGTGAGGAAATACTTCCGGAAATTGAGATTGCAGTTGCCCGATATTTCCTTTCAACCCCATATGTGGCAAAAACACTTGATGTGAATGGAGCAGAGCATCTCGTTATCAATCTTCGGGAATTTGATTGCACAACCTTTTTGGAGAATGTTTTTTCTTTATCATCATGTATAAAAAACAAATCAAATGATTTCGAAACCTACTGCCAGACTCTAGTAAATTTTAGATACAGAAGTGGAATAATAGACGAATACCCTTCTCGTCTGCATTACTTTACTGAATGGCTTCTCGACAATGAGAAAAAACAACTCATCTCGATCGTTAGCAACACTTTTGCAACTGACACGTTTGATGCAAAAGTAAATTTTATGTCCACCCATACCGAAAGCTACCCACAATTAGTAAATGAAGCTTTTGTTCAGCAAATAGCAGAGAAAGAGAAGGAAATTTCACAGGCCAAACTAACATTTGTGCCAAAGGAAAAGATTCATGCTATGGAAAAGTATATTCAAAACGGAGACCTTATAGCAATTACCACAACCATATCGGGACTCGATATCGCCCATGTAGGGCTAGCCTATTTTGTAAATAATCGATTGCACCTGTTTCATGCATCATCAACTCAAAATAAGGTGGTTATCTCTGATGAAACTCTTCAGGACTACCTGAGTGGAATAAAGAAAAACAATGGAATAATTGTAGCCAGACTTCGATAATAATTCTATGCAATATGAAAATCGGAACTTGGTAATGAAAAACTACATAAAATTACCAGAAATAATAAGCTCAAGAGTTGAATACAAGCGTAAGTTCAGTTTATTAGAAATGTATCGAACTTTTGTTTTAGTGCCAGTCGCTATGGTGAAGATGATAGGCAATAAAAGAAGCAAAATAGTTGACAATAATTTTATAGAGCGGTTACAATTAGCTGTGACAGAAGTGAACGGCTGTTCTGCTTGTGCTTATGCGCACACCTATATTGCATTAAAGCAAGGGATGAGTAATGATGAAATCAACAGTTTTCTCAATGGTGAAGATAAGTTTGTTAAGCCAGAAGAAGCCAAAGCAATAATATTTGCGCAACATTTTGCTGACTCAAGAGGCTTTCCAAAAAAAGACGCTTATGATTCAATTGTAAATGAATATGGAGAAAAAAAAGCAAATAATATCCTTTCAGCCGTTCAGGTTATTATTGCAGGAAATATGTACGGAATCCCCTTTAGTGCATTTCAATCAAGGTTAAAAGGAAAACCATATAAGGATAGTTCATTATTTTATGAGTTGGGAATGCAAATAGCAGGATTTCTTTGTTTGCCAATTGCAATAGTCCACGCAATTCTGAGAGGCTTAGGTGGTATGTCAAACAAAAGACTTGACACAGGCACTGCAGATATTTAAAATTCTCATTTTTAAATAATCCTGATTTAGTTCTGTCTGAAGTGTAATAGGTATAGAAGAAAAAAAAGTAAATTTGTTATTTCATGATTACAATACAAATATTCAATTCAAATGAAAAAATATCTGGTAATTTTAAATTTCAGGACCTTAATTGCAATGGTAATTGCTCTTGCAACCTTATGGATATCATATATATATCAGTTTTCTTACAATATTGACTTAACACTTTTAAGTATTGCTATCATTTTCCCGTTGGTTTTTAATATTCGGGGTTCTTTTAAGCGCAGAGAGAGAGCCCTGGAGTATTTAAGCCGGTTTAGAAGTGCTCTTTTAACATTGAATTACTATTTCCAGAACTCCCCAAAGCTAGATTGAAAATGACAAAAAGGAAATCACAAATATTTTATTGGAAATCAGCAATGAATTAAATGTGCATCTTGGTAAAAGCGATTACAATACAAAAGATATTGATGAAAGTGTTCAAAAAGTTTTTAATTTCATTACAGATAAGGATGAATTAATTCCTGCAAGATATAAAGTCAGAATATTTCGTTTCCTGAATGATTTGCATGGTTCAATAGAAAACCTGCATGCCATTCATGTACATCGTACAATTGTAAGCCTTAAAGCCTATTGTGAATATTCCATTTATATTTTTCCGTTAATTTATGTTCCTACTATCATTTACCATGTGGGAATGGAAACATCTAAATGGATCGCATTTTTCACGGTGCTATTTACAGAATTTATATTGATCTCCCTTTTCAATATTCAGGATCAAATGGAATATCCTTTTGATAAGATTGGTATGGACGACATAAAACTGGAAACTTTTAAGTTCGACAGGTAGACTTTTATCGATTCTCGGTAATTCCAATTGTTCTTTCCTTTGTTCCCAAAAAGAATTCTAACGGATTTGCTTTCATATTAATCGCTTCAATTTTGAAAGCAAACTTTCCTTATATTGCTCTTAAAATAAAAAAATCCCGCTAAGGCGGGATTCTTTTTGGGTGGTGGTGCCATCTGCACTACTCGAAATTCTTGCAAATCCTTGTGATAGAATCCAAAAAAAAGACTATCCTTTCCGGGATAGCCTTTACTTTTGAGGGTTTTAGAAAAATCTTATTACATACCTATATAATCATATCCCATTATTGCTCCTTCGGTCCATTTTGACTTAGGCATATGATCATAAATCATACTGTTTGTACCATACTTACAAGTTAGTGCATCATACCCAATTGTTCTAAGGTAAGCTATTACGTAAGCACTTGTCTGACCAGAATAACAATAAACAACAATTGTTTTATCCGTTGGAAGGGTTTTTAAGTCTGTAGCCAGGGTCAGGGTAGCACTTGGTGTATATTGTACGGCTCCATTTATATGACCAGGATCTGAATAGTAATCACTAGGCCAGTAGTTGACGACATAGTATTTGCTTGGATCGTCCATCACGTTAGCACTTGTGATTGCTCCTTTACCAAATCCTTCTGTAAATACGGCATTAATACGATTTGCCAATATATCTTCAGCTGTGGTCATTCCGGTTGAAAGTGTAGGAAGGCTTCCTTCAGCACCTTTGTCAGTTGCAGTAGTAACATAATCTGGCCAATACTGGTTGCTTCTGGCGTTATTCCAGGCATTTGCAAAATGAGCATTCCATGAGCACATCCCAAATTTCATTGCCCAGGTATCCTCATGTCCTGCAAGTCTTAGCAATGTAGCAGCCCAAGCCGCAGTCTGTCCTGAAACGCATACAAGAGCAACATATTCGTAGTCTGAAAGGTCAGTACTTTCAACGTGCGCCAGTAGCTCACTGGTTGATTTATTAACAGCATTTTCAATATGTCCATCAGCAAATTCGGCTGCCGTTCTGATATCAATAATATACACATCACCGGTTACATTATCGGTATGAACTGTTTCAGCAGTTTTAAGGACACCTCCCCATGATATCGGATCAATAGTTGATTCAAGGTATTCAATAAGGACCTTCGATTCGTCAACCGGATCCGGGTCCTTTTCACATGAGGTAAATGAGATTGCACTTATGATGATGGCGATCATCATCAATCTTGAAATTAATTTGTTCATTGTTTCCATTTTTCTTGTATTTAATTATTAATCATTTTTAATTTGAAACTGAAATTTTCTTACTTGTTAAAGAGCTCATCATCCATTGTTATTCCTGAAGTCGCTTCCATTTCCCAATCCAGAAGATTCTCTTTTAGCAGGTACAGGTTCTTATTTATGGTATCATTTCCAACTATCTTGAAATGACAGTTCTTGCCGCACAAGCCTGCACCACTTTCGTTTGTTCTTGCTGTCCATTTCTGGATGTTATGGGGTGTGGTATAATTGTAGGTTGGGAAAGCTTCAAAGTCTGCATAATCCTCATCAACATACTCCTGCCAGTTGTCAGGTGCAGCAAGTGTTCTGCGAACCAATGCGAATTCAAAACCACTCTTTACATCCGGTATTGGATTCTTGGCAATCTTGAAATCCATATAGGACGGAATGCGAGCACCTTCACCATGGATATGGCATGATCCGCAGTTGTTATAGACCTGTGAATGACAAACCTGGCAATTGAAATCATCCATATGTTTAGTATGATATATGTTATCAGAATCTGCCAGCTCTTCACTGTGGCAATTCTCACATTTTGGCAACTTAGAATAGGCATATCGCTGTTCAACTGCTTGGCCGTCTCCATGAAGTTCAGCTCCATTATGACAGTCGAGACATGTATACCTCATATCTTCTTTCTCAGGATCAGGATTAACATAATGAACATCAGGTACTGTTCCTGGTGCGACTCCCAGATATGCATGGCCACCACGTGAAACATGGCAAGTGATACAGACCTTTTTCATATCAGGAACTAAATTGAAATTGTGTCCTGATATCAGTCCGCCGCCACCAATCGGTGGTCTTACAACATGGCAATTCCCACATGTACCATGACAAGTTGCACAGTTTGCAGTATATCCTTCAATCTGGTGTTGTGGAAGCTTATCAAAATCCTCAGCCCCATCTAAGCCACTGCGCATGGTAACCTTTCTTTTCTGCCCCGTTCCCTGGTGAATACTGGTCATGAATCCATCAGTGATTGTGCTGTGGCAGGATCCACACTTATCTTCATATTCCATCGATGGATGCTTCAGAAAGTCTCCGGAGTGCGCAATATCCTTATCATCGGTATTGTTGTTTCCATTGTGACAACCTGTGCAGCCAATTTCATAATGTTCTGAGGCTTTGTATTCTGTATAGCCCTCCTCAGGATCCAGATATACCCTGTCATAGGGTTCATAATGTGGTGCTTCACCGCCACAGCCGCCAACAGCAGCAGCTGTATCAGGGGTATACACCTCCTTTAGATAAGTGTAATTGGTATGACACCCCTCACATGAGGCAACATTAGCCTGATCGATGTCCCCTGCTGGCTTTTTAGTGCAGGCTAACATTAAAAATGTCAGAATTATTGCACTCAATACCTGAAATGACCTTCTATCTATTTTGCTTATCATAATAACTTAGTTATATTAATAATCATAATCCTTTTCCACTCTGACTCTGATTTTATCCATTATTATATTCAATATTTTTCCTAATACTTTTATTCCAACACCAATTCAATATTCAGGAATATATGATAGTGTTAGAATTTGAAGGTTAAAACCTCTTTATCACAAAAAAATATCCTATGTAGTAGCAGGATATTTAAAGGAACAAATTTTACCTATTTATATTTATTTTCAAAGGAAAAAGGTCTGATATTTGAATTGATTCGGCCTGCGATGAATCATAAAATATATTGATCTATATCAGCTTTGTGTGATTTAGTATTATATTTGTCCTATTATTTTTATTTGATATATATGGACCATTTCTCAAATTTCTCAGCTTGTACTATTAGTTCACATCACTGTAGGTGTTTCGAAATGCTATCAGAGGATGAATCGAATTTGTTATTAGATAATTCAGTTAAAATAAAATATAAAAAAGGGGAGGTAATCTGCAAACAGGGAGCACTTGTGTCCCAGGTAATGTATGTGGAAAATGGACTTGTAAAAGTTTTTCTGGATAGTAGGACCAATTCTCTAGTACTAAAAATTATACCTGATGGGAATTTGCTTGGACTGGCATCTTTATCTGAAGAAAACAATACCTATCAATATTCGGCAATGGCTTATATTGATACTGAAGTCAGGCAGATAGATTTAAGTATCTTCAGACAATTACTGAGTCAGAACTCTCTTTTTGCCAAGGAAATAATTGATATTTTTAGTGCTAATAGCATACAAATTTACGGTCGTTTCTTTTGTCTTACAAAAAAACAATCTTTCGGGAAGTTAGCAGACATAATTCTTTGTCTTTCTGACAGAGTTTTTAAAAAGTTAGATTTTGAGTTGCTACTTTCACGAAAAGATCTGGCAGAATTATCTGGTATGAGTTCTGAAACAGTAATCAGAATCCTGAAGAAATTCCGGGAAGAAGGATTAATAAAAATGGAAGGTAGGAATTTTAAAGTGATTGATCATACCCGTTTAAAGCATATTAGTGAAACAGGGTGATTTTTATTGACAATTCTGCCTGACCAATTTATTTGGATTTACTTTCGTTTCTATTTGTGTGCAAGTTTTTCTGGAAGAGATACCCTATTCATTGAGGTTAAGGAATTACATAAATTCCAGGAGATAAATCACCTTTTTCTTCATTATTTCACCCATACTATTTATATACTGAGTAATGATTTTAATGAAATGTAATTTAATTTAAGTCCGCAGTGAGGATCCTGTTCTATTATCCTGATCTATAATTAATTAAATATCGAGTGTGAAATTCAGATAAGAGATCCCAAATTGGGCTTCTTTATTTATACTATCTTTTTGAAATTCAATGAAAATCAAAGTGATGTTTGTCGTCAGCAAAAAGTGGACTGATTAAGGTACAAGGTTAAGAGATAGTTTATTAGTTTCCAACCATTCGATAAGAATTAAGTTGAAGGTATGTTCGCTATTGATCAATTGGATATTTTGTCTTTGTATAGCACCTGTAATTGGCTGATTATTTATTAGTCGTAAATATCATCAACATTTCCATCAACCGCATACCAAAAACCCCTGCATAATATTAATCAACATTGATTACATTTACGATGCAGGTGGCTTATCATATATCATGATGGACGAAGGAAGACTGTTGCCAGACGGCTCTGGAGGTTTTGAATACGAATATTTCTTGAAAGATCATTTAGGAAATACCAGAATAAGCTTTATAGAGGATGCTTCAGGAAATGTGGAGATGTTTTATTTAACAATTAGTTACCACCTAAGATTCTAATCAGATCATCGTTTAAATAATATACCTCAAGACCTTCTTTCTTTGGTGATAAAACTCCAGCAGACACAAGTTCACCCATATACTTGGTAATTGTTGTTCTTGAAGTTTTTTTCAGAACCTCGCCAACAGTTTTTGCTTTGATATAGGGTTGACTGAAAATAGCCTCATTGAGATCCTTGTTATACCATTCAATTTTTGATATTGCATAATTATATGTTCCTTCCATCTGTTCAATAATATCGTTTATTAGATTTCTAGTATTTATAGATGTCTTCTCAATTGCATTAAGCATAAATAGTATCCAGTTCTTCCATTCTCCTCTTTGAGTGACACCGGCAAGATTATAATAGTATGAATCTTTATTTTCAATAATATATTTTGATAAGTACAATACAGGTTGACTTAGCAATCCTGTCAGAACTAAATAAAGAAGATTAACGATTCTTCCAGTCCTGCCATTGCCATCCTGAAAAGGATGGATTGCTTCAAACTGATAATGTGAAATGCACATTTTAAGAAGCGGATCAGTGTCTTCCAGATCTTTTTTGTTCAAGTAATCTATCAGGTTTTCTAAATAAGGTTCAAGAACTCCTTCTCCTCTTGGAGGAGTATATACAACTTCTCCTGGGCGCAGATCGCTATTTCCTCGCCTTATAATTACTCTTGCCTGTGGAGGTCGTAAGCCAAGTTTGGTGCCTTTAATATGTTGGACAATATTAATTATTGCTTCTAAACTGATTATTCCCTTTTCCGAAATTGATTTATAACCTGACCATAAGGCCTCCCTATACCTCAAAACTTCTCTTGTTGCCGAATCGGCAAACTCCTCCTTCCTTGAGTCTGAAATAGCTTTGAATAATTCGTCTTCTGTTGTGAAAATATTTTCTATTTCTGTAGATGATCTGGCCTCCTGAATAGCTATAGTATTAATCAGCATCAATGGATTAGGGAGCCGCGCTATTTCATTATTTACCGAAGCAAGGGCACGGGAGGCTGAAACAAGTTTCTTTAGAATTTCAGGATTGTTTTCCAAATCCTTGTCAGGTGGAAGTAATGGTAAATCATTAAAAGGCTTATTTCTATCAAAAACCATATTGTTCATATTTCGCTGATAATTGGACATAGTGCAAATATATGTCCATTATTTCTATAATTCAAGGTTTATGTCCATAAAATGATAATATATGGACATAATGAAAGGTAATGTTCAGGAATTTGCAGTGGTTAAGTTCGCTATTGATATATTGACATTTTGTTTTTTGTAAAGTGGGTGTAATTATTAGATTAAGAATGGGTTATGAAATCCATTAACAAAACCATCAAACCCAATAAAAAAATCCCTTCAGATAATTGATCTACATGGATTCACGATTTTATCATTACAATGTCTAACTTGCCATTGCGAAATCCCCAATTAATTGATTAAATTTGATTAATATGTTTCAACAACCTAAATACTTACTTTTGTTTTATGCTTATCAACGATTTACGAGTTTGACACATTTAGTTTAAGTATGTATCGTCTTGAAAAAATGGAATCAATCAAAAACATATCCCTCCTAGCAGGTATTTATCTTTTAATTAGCGTCAACATAACATCAGGGCAGGGGATTCAGTTTGATCACTATGGAGTCAAGGACGGAATTTCACAGAGTGAAATAATATGTATTTTTCAGGATTCTGAAAAATATATGTGGTTTGGAACTCAAAATGGATTGAACAAGTTTGATGGCTATTCATTTGAGAATTATTTTTTTGATCCATCTGATACAACCATGATTTCAAGCAGTTGGATTTTTGATATTACAGAGGATAATAATGGCTTAATATGGGTTGGTACCAAAGGGGGCTTAAACAAGTTTGATAAAAAAACCGGCCTGTTCACACGTGTTAGAGCAATAGATAGCAATTCAGCAGAAAATCCCAGTTTTATTTACGGAATTACCTCTGATTCATCAAATATTTATGTGAATCAACAATCAATACTTTCAATTTATAATTACAATACAGATTCACTTGAATCCTATACAAATTCCTTCGAGGGCCATAGGGCTTTGTATGATGGAGGCTTTCCAATAATTAAAGATAGCCAGGGATTAATCTGGATGGGATCACTAAATGGTCTTTCCAGTTTTGACCTGCAGGATAAACAATTTAATAATTATACCTACAGTGAATCTGATCCCGGGACGATAAGTGATAATCATATAACTGCTTTATTCGAAGATAAGCAGGGTAATATTCTGATCGGTACTGGAAATGGATTGAACATTTACAATCCAAAATCAAAAAAGATATATCGGTATTATCAGGACAATAGCCAGCCTGGCAACCTGAGTCATAATTTTATCCGTTCAATTACACAGGATCATACTGGAAAAGTTTGGATTGGAACGGATGGTGGCGGCCTTAATAAAATGACCTATAACGAATCAACTGGATCTGCAGACTTTTTTCATTTAAGAAGCGGATCTGACAAAATCAATTTTGTAAGTCATGATATTGTCCACTCATTATTCGAAGACAGCTCCAATAATCTGTGGATAGGTACTGTTGCAGGGGTTAGTAAGACAGACCTGAAAAAGAATAGCATAAGAACATACATGAAATCAGATAACCCTAATTCAGTCGATTTACTGGATAATGTAATAGCTTCTGTATACGAGGACCGTGACGGTAAATTATGGATAGGAAATTGGGGTAAGGGCTTAAATATATTGGACAGAAGTACGAATGAAGTTATATATTATACTTCTGAGTTATCTGGAAGAAGGCACATTCCACAAAATCACGTTCATGTAATTTTTGAAGATAGTAAATCACGAATATGGCTGGGAACAAGAAATGGGGTCAGTATTTTCGATAAAGACAAAAATCGATTTTTGCCTGTTCAGGACTTCTTTAATGCACCTGACTTCAATTATTTTAATAATAACAGGGTATATTGCATTATTGAAGACTCCTGGGGCAAGATTTGGATTGGAACAGGGAATGGTATTATTATTCTAAATACAGAAACAAAAATTCCTACAATTATACGGATGGGTAATGAAACTACTATGGCAATTTCCAGCAATCTGGTTTATTCACTTCTTGAGGACAATGAACAAAATATATGGATAGCCACATCAAACGGTTTGAACAGGTATGTTCCATCGGAAAATAGGATTCAGTATTATGTGAATAATCCAGACTCTTCAAATACTCTATGTGATAATTATGTAATATCACTTTGTGAAGATAAGAGAGGTAAAATCTGGATTGGAACCAGTTCAGGGATTAATAGTTTTGACAAAGATGATTCAGTGTTTTCATACTACTCTGTTAAAGATGGTTTACCCAGTAATATTATCTATAATATTACCAAAGATGGAAATGAAAACCTGTGGTTTTCTACTGGAAGCGGATTAGCCATGAAAAATCCTGACGAGAATGCCATAGAAACCTTTATGATTGACGAAAAATTTATAGGAAAGGAATTTAATCTAAATGCTGTTTTCAAAGCTTCCGATGGTGAAATGTTTTTTGGTGGAATTGATGGCTTACTTTCCTTTTATCCTGATTCACTTAAGGATAATAACTTTATTCCACCTATTCGAATCACTTCACTGGAGAAGGAAACGAACGGGATAAGGCAGAAAATCAACCCATATGAAGACAAAGTTTACATGTCATATCAAGATTATTCTTTTACAATTGAATTTTCAGCCCTTGATTTCACTAACCCTTCTAAAAACAGGTATTCCTACCAAATGATAGGTATATCTGATAATTGGATAGAAATCGGAAATAGGCGTTTTGTTCATTTCACCAAATTGCCCCCTGGAGAATATACATTTAAAGTGAAGGGAACCAACAATGATGGGGTATGGAATAATGAAGGGGTCCATATCAATTTTATCATTTCACCTCCCTGGTGGAGCAGTAATTATGCTTACATTTTCTATATTATTTTTATTATTTCTATAATCATATTTGTAATAAGAACCAGAGAAAAAAAGCTTATCTGGGAGAAAAAAATACTGGAAAAGAAAATTCAGGAACGAACATCTGAGATTGCTCAACAAAAAGAAATGGTGGAAGAGAGTGAAGCAAAATTAAGTTCTACCATTAGTTCCATCGATGATTTGGTTTTTGTATTGGATAAGGTGGGAATATTCCAGGAATATTATAATCCAGGTAATCATAAAAAACTTTATTCAGGTGTTGAATCATATATTAACAAGCACTTTAGCAATGTTGGATTCCCTGAGTTGGTAGTACAAAAACTTACCAATGCTTTTAATGAACTAATGGATAAGGATAGTTTCGAGGAGTTCGATTATTCTGTTGAAGAAGAAGGTTTAATATTTTGGTTTAATGCTAAAATTTCCCCTAGAAGAAATGTTAAGGGTGAATTATCAGGAATAACTATTGTTTCACGAGACATTACCGACCGGAAGCAGTCAGAGGAGCAATTGAAAAAACTTAACGTTACAAAAGATACATTCTTTTCAATTCTTGCTCATGATCTCAAAAATCCTTTTTCAAGCCTTCATTCAATGAGTGAAATGATAATTGATAACTATCAAATCCTGGAAGATAAGGAAAAGGTGATGGCGTTGAAAAAAATGCATAAATCTTCAGAGCAAATTTATAGTTTACTGGAAAATCTATTAACTTGGGCAAACTCACAAAGGGGGCATATTCAGTATTCTCCAGAAAAATTTAATATTTCTAAGTTGATTCAGGTTAATATAAATTTACATAAATTTCCTGCTGAAAAAAAAGGAGTGATACTTATTACAGATTCAACTGACGATTTGCAAGCCTATGGGGATAGGGAGATGATAAATACTGTGATTAGAAATTTGATAAATAATGCAGTTAAATTCAGCAATAAGGATGGAACAGTGGGAGTAAAGGTTCTTGATAAAGATATGATGTTTGAAGTAATAGTGAGTGACGAGGGGGTAGGGATATCAGCTGAGAATGTAAACAAAATATTTCATATTGACGAAAAATATAAATCTGTGGGAACGGCAGGTGAATCAGGTACTGGATTAGGTTTAGTTTTGTGTAAAGAATTTGTTGAAAAAAACGGTGGTGAGATCTGGTGTAAAACCATTGAAGGTTCAGGGACTGAATTTCATTTTACGATTCCAAGGTACATGGATTAACATTTGGCCTAAACCCAGGATAAGTACTTAAGTCTTCAGCAAAAAGTGGACTGGTTAAGGTGCAAGGTTATGAGATAGGCCAATATCCTAAATCTAATTATCAAGAATTAAGATTTAATTAAATGCTCAAAAGAGTTGTTGGATATTTTATCCTTGTAAAGCGCCTGTGATTGACTGATTATGAATTAGTCGTTAAAATCATCAACAAAACCATCAACCTCACAATAAAAACCCCCTGCATGTAATTAATCAACAAGTTAGCAACAAAAACACTATTTTGAAAATCAACCATTTAACTGAAATAATTACTAAATTTGTTAATAAGGGAGGTAAATATAAAGCGTGGTATATTTAATTGCCTAGATAGTAGTGAAATCAGAAGTTATAGCTCATATGAAGTTCATCGTAATTTGAAAGAGAATGGCTCCGAAATCTGCAAATAAAACATACCACCAACGTTATCTGTAATATAAACCTAGAGAGAAAATGATTGAAATCTATTACAATAATAATAGTATAAAAAGATATAAATCCATTGATGAAATCGAATATTTACCAAACAAAATATTTAGTATCCGATTTATTGGTTTCATTAATTCAGATTTAGAAGCAATTTCTCAAAAGTTTGGACTTGATTTAACCTCTTTTAGTAAAAGAGAGGATATAGAAATAAGTTCACATTATATTGAATCAGCTGATCAGTTATCCTTAAATTTTACTATTCCAAATTATTCAATAAATAATTCTTTTGAGGAAAAAGATATTTATATATTGATTAAAAATGATATTGTATTTACATTTCTTTCACCTGACATAGAAGATAGTTTAAATAAATTAACACAATTTATATACAGTTTTGAGAATACAAGATTTGACTCTTATCATCAACTTTTTCTTTTTCAAATCGGGGTAATCTCAGATTACTACGCAGATATTGTCGAATTGATTTCAAAAAAAATAAAAGACCTTTTCCAAAAGACACTCAAATCGAAACATTTCAAGGAAATTGACTTGGATTACATTGCAGCATTAAGGTTTAATAATCTACTCATAAGGGAATCTCTTTCAGAGTTTCAAAGAATTCTTCTTCTGTTGAAAAAGAGTGATAAAAATAAGGACAATTCATCCACCAAGATAAATGAAGAGATAGATGACCTTACTGTAATAGCAGATTATTTACAATACAATTTTAACAGATTAGATGACTTGAATGGGAACATTAATAGTAAAATTGAATTAGAACAAAATAAGATCTTTAAAATCCTTACAATAATTACAGTATGTATTTCATTGCCTACTTTGATTGTGGGCATATATGGAATGAATTTTAAACATATGCCAGAACTTGAATGGGTACTCGGCTATCCAATTATAGCCCTAGTTTTATTACTAAGTTTTATTATCCCATTAATATATTTTAAAAAAAGGAAATGGTTCTAAGATTATTATAACAATAATCGGTATTATGAATCCCTACAAAACGTAACTCCAGCAGATGTGTACTTTGGAAGGGATAAGAAAATACTCAATAACAGGAATTTGATGAAGCCAAAACAATGCAATTGAAATTTATAATTCTAAAAGACTTCATTTATCTTTAGATTATAAAACACCAAATACGGTATTTAAATTGACAGATTAATGTATTGTTTAACCTATAGCCGTATTTTAGGACTAGACATAATATTAATTTTCAACATTATTATCTTTGTATTCGGAGCTTACATCCTATCAATAGAAATTGCTTTGTATGCAATTCTAACATACTTCGCTGCTTCAAAAACTGTAGATTTTATTATTAAAGGAATTGAAGAATACACGGGAATAACAATTATATCAAATAGTAGTGAGAGAAATAGGTTAATGATTACTGAAAAGTTAGGTAGAGGGGTTACCATTTATTCAGGTGAAGGAGGATATGGAAAAAAAGATAATTATTTAAGACAAATTGACATTGTTTATTCTGTTGTTACAAGACTTGAAATTGCGAGGCTACGAACAGAAATTGACAAAATTGACTCTGATGCATTTATTATAATGAATAGTATAAAGGATACGAAAGGTGGAATGATTAAAAAGAGAACTTTGAAATGATATCCAAAAGCCACATTGTATTGTATTAAAGCCATAGACAGTAATGATTCTTCTATTATTTTATTTATTTCTTGCCTTATTTGTTTCATTCCTATGTTCTATAATGGAATCTGTTTTACTTTCAACGCCAATATCTTTCCTTAAAGCAAAAGAAGAAGCCGGTCATAAATCAGCAACAACTTTTATTAAATTAAAGAATAATATAGATAAACCATTATCAGCAATACTTTCTTTAAATACAGTTGCACATACTATTGGAGCAGCAGGGGTTGGAGCACAAGCAACAGAAATGTTTGGTGAATTATATTTTGGTATTATTTCCGCCATCCTTACGCTTTTGATATTAATTTTTTCTGAAATAATTCCTAAGACGATAGGTGCAAGGTATTGGAGAGAATTGGCATTGGTGTCCGGAGTAATTATAAATACTATGGCAATAATTACCTTTCCTTTAGTGATATTATCAGGTTACATAACAAAGCTGTTTTCCAGGGATTTGAATGAATTGTCCGTGAGTAGAGAAGAAATATTGGCGATGGCGAATATTGGAACAGAAGAAGGGATTTTTGAGGAAAAAGAAAATAAAATCATTCAAAATTTAATTCGGCTTGAAAAAGTAAAAGTTAAAGAGATAATGACACCTAGAACTGTTGTTATTGTAGCAGATGAAAACATGTCATTAAAAGAATTTCTTATAAAAAAAGAGTTTCTATATTATTCACGCATCCCTATCTATTCAAAAAACAATGAAAATATTACAGGATATGTTTTTCGCCAAACTGTATTTGAGAAACTTGCTGAAGAGGAAACTAATTTAAAACTTCTGGATATTTGTAGAGAAATTGTAATTGTTCACGAATTTCAAACACTTTTAAACATATTTAAAATTTTACTCGAAAAAAAAGAACATATCGCACTAGTTGTAGATGAGTATGGAGGAATGGATGGAATCGTAACAATGGAAGATATAATTGAAACCTTATTAGGTTTAGAAATTGTAGATGAGAGGGATAGGATTACAGATATGCAACAGTATGCTCGTGAAAGATGGAATGAACGAAAAGCAAAGTATAATAATCTTGATAATAAGGATAAATAATATGAACTTGTACATCAATCATGTAATAGATTGTATAAAAAAACGCTACCCAATACCAAAATAGTCGTCATTAAAACAGGCGTTTATTCAAACCTCATTAGGCAAAATATGAATTAATAATTAGCTAATGAATGTAATTGATAAATTTCTTAGAGAATATAGTAAGCAATATTATTTTTATTCGAAATTAGCTCGAATTGGGAATAACCGGAATTTACAATAAGTTACAGAATTCGTCAACAAAACCATCAACCTCATAATAAAAAACCTCTGCAAGTTATTGACTTACAGGGATTATATTTTGGATCTATAATGTAAGGAATTACCTCATTCCGATTTCATCGAAACTCGGTGATTCCAATTGTTCTATCCTTTGCACCCAAAAAGAATCCTAACGGATTTGGTTTTCATTTTAATCGCTTCAATTTTGAAAGCAAGCTTTCTTATTATTGCTCTTAAAATGAAAAATCCCGCCTTAGCGGGATCTTTTTGGGTGGTGGTGCCACCTGGAATTGAACCAGGGACACCAGGATTTTCAGTCCTGTGCTCTACCAACTGAGCTATGGCACCAATAAAAAAACATAAAATACAAATTAAGAACGTGATTGGTCCTGTGCTCTACTCCCGAAAAACTGAAAATCTTCGATTTTCGTTGTTTTCGAGGATCCTCGACCTTGTAATCAAAGCTTTAGCTTTGAACAAGCGTCGGGACAACTGAGCTATGGCACCAGTAAAAAAATATAAAATACAACTTAAGAACGTAATTGGTCCTGTGCTCTACTCCCGAAAAACTTAACAAATCAAAGATTTGTATTTTGTCGGTACCTGAGCCCTGCCTGCCGGCAGGCAGGTATGGCACCAAATTAAGGGCAGCAAAGATAATTCAAATTATATTTTTTCAAAAATAAATTGATTGTTTTTGTACTTTTGCGCCAAGAAATATTGGAATGGAATATTATACACACCAGTTGAAGAATGGAATTAGGCTGGCTCACATACCTGTTGAGTCGGAAATAGCCTATTGTGGGATGATGATTCACACAGGAACAAGGGATGAAGAAACAAATGAACATGGTATGGCTCATTTCATTGAACATATGCTTTTTAAAGGGACCAAAAAGCGTAAACCATTTCATATTCTTAGCAGGATGGAAGATGTAGGAGGTGAAATAAATGCCTATACAACAAAGGAGGAAACATGCATTTATGCTTCTTGCCTGAAAACCGATTATTCAAGGGCAATTGAATTGATTAGCGATGTTATGATTCATTCCACTTTCCCTGAAAAAGAGATGGATCGAGAAAAGGAAGTTATAATTGATGAAATAAATTCCTACAAAGATTCTCCCGGAGAGCTAATTTTTGATGATTTTGAAGAACTGATTTTTCCTGATCATCCAATCGGACGAAATATACTTGGCTCGCCAGAATCGGTAAAAGCTTTTACAAGGCAGCAAATTCATGACTTCATTGGTAAGAATTACAATACTGATGAAATGGTGTTCTGTTCTGTTGGGAACATCAAGTTTAGCCAGCTAATAAAGTATTTTGAAAAGTACTTTTCCGAGATCCCATCTAATTTTCGCAAAAAAAAGCGTGTCCAGGGACTTGAATATCATCCTGTTAATAAGGAAGTTAAAATGGATACCTGGCAAACACACTATTTATTAGGCACAACTGCTTATAATGCACTTGATGATAGGAGGGTAGGGCTTTATTTATTGAATAATATCCTGGGAGGCCAAGGACTGAATTCAAGGCTTAATATGTCATTGAGGGAAAAAAACGGTTACGCTTACAATATTGAATCCTCCTACAATCCATATTTTGACACTGGTGTTTTGAGCATATATTTTGGTACCGATGGTAATAATCTTTCCAAAAGTATTCGTATTGCAAACAATGAATTGAGAAAACTTAGGTCTACAAAACTTGGAATTGTCCAGCTTCACAAGGCTCAGAGACAAATGATAGGACAATTGGCTCGGGGAAGGGAAAACCATGAAAGCCTGATGTTTAGTATAGGTAAAAGTATTTTGCTTTTCAACCAGTATGAGAGCACTGAAGAAACGAATAGGAAGATTGAGGCTGTAAGTGCTGAGGAACTGATGGAGGTTGCCAATGAAATGCTAGCACTGGACAGGCTATCGTCTCTCACGTATAAATAGAATTAAAACCCTTAATCTAACTGAGTTTATGCTTAATATTGATCCAAAACTCGATAATTACATCCTGGAACATATATCACCAGAAGGAGAGGTCCTTGAAGAACTTACACGACAGACCAATTTAAAAACTGTTCATCCGCAAATGAATTCAGGCCATTTGCAAGGTAAAATACTTGAGATAATTAGCAAAATTATGCGGCCTCATAGAATCCTGGAGATAGGAACTTTTACAGGATATTCAGCTATAAGCCTGGCCAAAGGGTTAGATGATGGTGGCAAATTATTTAGCATTGATATCAGTGATGAGTTATATGATATGGCCATTTCTTACATCGAAAAGGCTGGGATGAAAGATAAAATTACACTCATTACCGGGAATGCTCTTGAAGTTATGAAGGAAATGGATGAGTATTTTGACCTGGTTTTTATGGATGGAGAAAAAAGGGAATATCCTGATTACTATGATATTGTAATTAATATGCTTAAGCCTGGAGGTGTTATTTTGGCCGATAATGTTCTATGGAGTGGAAAAGTGATAGATTCAGATTCAAGTCAGGATCCTTCAACATTGGGTATCCTGGCTTTTAATAAAAAAGTGAGAGAAGATGACCGAGTTGAGTGTATTATTCTTCCTGTAAGAGATGGTATTTCTGTAATTCGTAAGAAATAGATGGTCTAACTGTTCTGCGAGTGGATTAGACATGGGGGAATAATATAGTGGTATGGTTTTTGAGTAATTTATTAAAAGCAATAAACTACAACACATCATGGTAAGAAAAATATATTTTCTCTTTAGTTTAATTATTCTGGTCCCAGGGCTTACTCAGGGGAATGATTTTTTTGAAAAGAACTTTAATGAAGTGGTGATGCAGGATACAAACCTTGTTGAATTGCCTCAAACTGAAACAGCAGACCCATTCTGGGTGGAAACTACTTCCTCTGTGCGGTTTTTCAGAGATATGGGTAATGCCAGTTCTGTACTTATGTATATTCCCTTAAAAGAAACGATTGAAGTTTTCGAAGAAATTGATGAGTATTATTCAGCCAGTTTTCAGGGCGAAAAAGGCTATATTCTGAAAGCCAAAGTAAAGCCCTTGAACTTTCAGGCTGCTGCTGAAAGTGCCGATGTGACTCCTGAAAACAAGAAGGATAAGCTTACCTACCTTCAGGAGAAATATGATAGTAAAACAGCTGATGCGCTTTTTAATCATAAAGTTTGGGTTGGAATGACAACTCAGATGGCACTGGATAGCTGGGGTTATCCAATATCGATGGACAGGTATCTTCGGGTTGAAAAGAATTACGAAGACTGGAATTATACAAAATACACCCTGGTTTTTGAAGACAGTAAATTAATTCGTTGGGTGAAGAAGTAAACTTGGCGAACTATTTCTTCCTGTCATCTCTAACGAAGTGAGAAATCTCCTTTTCAAAAATGGGCGATGATAAAATGAAGATTTCTCAGTCGTGTCACTCCTTCGAAATGACATTTTGATGTAGTCTTTTTCTTTCCTTTCATTTCGAACGCATTGAGAAATCTTCTCATTTAAAATCTTAAATATTGTTTAAAGGATTTTTCGTCGCATTACTCCTCGAAATGACATTAAAAGAGCTGGACTATTTCTTCCTGTCATTTCGAACGAAGTGAGAAATCAAGCTTCAGAAATCACATTTATTATTGAAATGAATTTTCCAAGTTAATTGTGAATTGAATTAAGGAATATTATCATTTAAAAAATCCCAATTAGAATTGAACGCATTTATTAACTCTTCTTTCTTACTACGCCTCCACTTTTTGATTTCTTTTTCCCTGGAAATAGCTTCTTCGATATTTTGAAAGTGCTCCCAATAGATTAAATACTTACAATTGTATTTCTTCGTAAATCCTGGGAACGTTCCATTCTGATGTTCATAAACTCTTCTTCTGAGATCGTTGGTAACTCCAATGTAGAGAACGGTTTTATTAATATTTGTAACAATATAGATGAAGTAGTTATGATTTTGCATGGTATTTATTATATGTATTATATTTTAATTATTTAGATTTCTCGTCACGATGTTCCTCGAAATGACAATAAAGAGTTAGACCATATTTTCGTGTCATTTCGAACGAAGTGAGAAATCTCTTCATTTAAAATCTTAAATATTGTTTAAAGGATTTCTCGTCGCATTACTCCTTCGAAATGACATTAAAAGAGCTGGACTATTTCTTCCTGTCATTTCGAACGAATTGAGAATTCTCATCATCAAATTATAATCTCTCCCAATCCAACCTCCTTTATCAATTCAAGAAGTTGGCTTTTATTTTCCTCAGGAATGGGCAATAATGGCCTCCTTGCATTACCACCATAAAAACCAAGTTGATCCATGGCAAACTTTAAGGCTGGAACTCCATGTTCGCGTGTTACGAACTTGTTTATTTTTATAATATTTTCTTGCAGTAGAGAAGCCTTATCTGATTTGGAATCATTAAAATAATTGTAAATATCAATACACAACTGCGGGGCAATATTTGCCAGTGCCAAAATACCTCCTGAAGCACCAATTTTTAAGGCTGGGAGCAAGAAGCCGGCTGATCCGGATAATACAGTAAAGTCATCATCTACCCTTTCTATTATTTCAGCCATTTTAACCATATTTCCGCCTGAATCTTTCAATCCAATAATATTTTGGTGCTGGGATAATTCAACAATCAAATCAGAATCCATATCTATACCTGAATTGGCAGGCATATTGTATACTAAAATAGGAATTGGGGAGGCCTCGGCAACATTTGAATAAAATTCAGCCAAAGCAAAATTATTCATTAATCCTTTGTAGAAAAAGGGATTTAATATTAGAGCGGCATCGGCACCGGCCTCAGCTGATGCTATTGTTAAATCTATTGTCTCAGGCGTTGACTGGCAGCCAGTTCCTGCCAGAAGTAACCTGTCATTCGAAATACACTTCCTTGCCTCACTAATAACTAATACTTTTTCATCAAAACTTAGAAGTGGAAACTCACCATTTGAACCAAGAACTAAATACCCCCGGAGCTTATATTTGTTTAGTTTATCAATATTGAATCTCATTTTTTCTGGAAAGAACCGGTCTTTTGAATTAAATGGAGTGGTTAACGGAGGGAAAATTCCTTGTAGATTCATAGTTAAATACAGATTGATTTTTAGGTAAATAAAAGTACAAATTCAGATCATTACCTCCAAAATGTATTATCTAAATGCTTAATCAGTTTTGTTCCAGATTTTTATATTTTAGTGGATTAAAAAGTTGTTGAAATTTGGAATAAATTATTTGTTATGAGAAAGATAATTTTTATTTGCCTTACTTTTTTAACCATTTCAAATATCTCCGCCCAGGATTTAAGAGAATTATATAAAAAAGTAAATCCATCAGTTGTTGTAATAAAAACGGTGGAAAGTGTTTCTCAGGGTGTGGGAAATCCTCGTCAATACACCTCTATGGAAGGATTAGGTACCGGAGTCTTAATTAGTGAAGACGGTTTAATACTCACAGCTGCACATGTGGTTAATACTGCCGAGAAAATATGGGTTGAATTTTTAGATGAACAAAATATTGAAGCAAAGGTAGTGCATATGGCCATTGCGGCAGATGTTGCCACCATAAAGCTTGTGTCACGACCTAAAAATCCGGTAGTTGCAAAACTTGGTAACTCCGACCTGGTTGAAATTGGTCAACAAATTTTTGTTATAGGAACACCTCTTGGACTAAGTCATTCTTTATCATCTGGTTTGATTAGCGGACGTCACCACCAGAATCGGATAACCAGTAATATGTCTTACTCAGAATTCTTCCAGACGGATGCAGCTATTAATCAAGGGAAATTCAGGCGGACCTGTTTTTTCAATGGATGGGGAAGTTATCGGTATTGCCAGTTCAATCCTTACTCAATCAGGCGGTTTTGAAGGGATAGGGTTTGCGGCCACTTCAAATATCGCAAAGAATTTACTGCTTGACAGAAAACAAATGTGGTATGGCTTTCAACCAATGATGTTAACAGACGAATTGGCAAGTATTTTTAACATTCCCCAGGAAGCGGGAATGCTGATATTAAGTGTAACAAAAAATTCTCCGGCATACTATATGGGTTTAAAGGGAGGATACCTTAATATCTCAGTTGGCGGCCAGGATCTTTTAGTTGGTGGTGATATTATTCTTGAACTGGAAGGAATTCCTGTCATTAATATGGAAAACCTTGAAAAGATTACCGACCATATGAACAATCTTCCTAGTGGTTCTAAGTATACATTTAAAGTGCTGCGTGCTGGAAAAATAGATGAAATGCAGTGGGTAAAAGAATGATGAGTATATTTAAAATATCGAAACTACTTTAGGATTGTATCTTATTTTTTTCTCTCCTGTTAATTTTCAATTATATTGATTCTAATGAGAATAATTTGGCTGATAATATTTTTTTCAGTTCTAATATGGTCAGGCATTGATCCAAAAGACAATATTCTGTGGTTATTGCAGATAACTCCTGTAATTATTGGATTAATTTTGATTACAGCCACATTTAATAAATTTCCGCTTACACGGCTTCTTTATTTGCTCATTCTCATATATAGCCTTATAATAATGGTGGGAAGCCATTATTCTTATTCGGAGGTACCCTTATTTGATACCATCAGACCATTTCTTGGCTTAGAAAGAAATAACTATGATAAGTTAGGCCATTTTGCTCAAGGTTTTGTTCCTGCTTTAATTGTACGGGAGATTTTGATAAGAAAGGCCGTAGTTAAATCAAAAAGTTGGATGAATTTTTTTATTGTTTGTATTTGTCTGGCTTTCAGTGCTTTTTATGAATTTATTGAGTGGGGAGTAGCAGTTTTGTCGGGCAAGCCAGCCGCCATATCCCTTGGTACCCAGGGTTTTACATGGGACACTCAGTCGGACATGGCATTTGCCCTGATTGGCTCTATAATTGCCCTTTTATTTTTTTCTAAAATACATGATAGAGAATTGGCAAAATTAACTGGGTCTACACAAATTAAGAGAAGTTCTTCCTGAATAAAAAGTTCCAAAAAATTCATTTGAAATCTTGAATTCTAAATATTCTGGTTAGCCGGAACAGCTATTCTATATATGTTTCGCAGCATATTTGTAGGAAGGCAGGATGGAAATTAATAAATTTATGTGTTTTTATTATTAGCCAACAACTAAATTTTAACAAATGAAAAAAGCTTTTTTATTTGCCGTGATTTCTATTGCCTTATTCTCATGTGATCAATTGGGTTTGAATGAATCTTCATCAAGTATAGGAGGGAGTTCTGATCTGCCAATGAATGAGGTAGGTAATACGTTTAATAGTGTAACCCTTATAAATGGACAAAGTTATTCAACAAATTCCCAAATTGAAGTTATAAAAAGTGCTGATGGAGTTACCACCGTTCATGTTAACGCAAAAATCCCTGATGATTTACCTTTTAGCAGCCTTGTAACTTCGCAAATGAAAGATGCAAATGGAAATCTGGATGTAGAGCTAAAATATAAAAACACTACTGAGGGAGTATTAGATTATAACAATTTGAACCAACAACCATTTGTCATCGGAAGGTATGATGCCAAAGTAGGCGATAAGTATATTCTTGAAAAAAGTGATGGAAAAACCATTACCAGAACAGTAACAGCACATTCAACTGATGATGACTTTGCCTGGGTTGGAGGTCAATGGTTGTATCTTAAAACAGTTACGGTTGAGCAAGATTCCAGAATCCCCGGTGTGAGCAAACTTGTTTACAATATCAATCATAAATATGGTTTGGTGGGTATTGAGGTAGTTATGGAAGATGGTTCTTGTGCAGAATTCTTTTTTAACTCAGCATCCTACTAGGAACTCGTAATTAGTTCAGATAGATTATTTTTTCTTAAGCCTGGAATTTACTTACCAGGCTTTTTTTTGGCTATAATTTTACTTTTTAGTAACTTATACATCAAAATAATATTCCGGCTAATAATCAAATCTAAAATTATGAGAGTATTTATTTATGCATTTTTTGTATTAATCATTTTCTCTTCTTCATGGTGTAGCAAAAATAAATGTGAAGAAAATACGGCCCCTGAAATAAATTTTGAGTTACTGGTTGGTGGTAGCGTTCTGATAGAAGATCCTCTTGGAAAAGATATTACTACTGAGTTTCATGGCCATGATTTCGTTGTACATATCAATAAGATTTATTGCGATGGAACACTTCGTGGGCCATTTGAGGAGTTTTATTTTATTGATGAGAATGGGAGACTCGATCGTATTGGTATAGGTACATGGGGATTCCGAATGGATAATAATGATGATTATATGAAATTAAAGTTTTTCCTTGACGGAGATGCAGTTGGTGAGTATGATTGCCTTATAATATAATGCAAAAATATGATCAGGAACAGGATACTTCGAGTTCTTAATTAAATGCGAGTGGGATGAAAGTCAGGGATCATCTGGTACAATGCATTTTTTAAGTATAACATTGAAGAATTAATTTGTGTGAATTGATTTAGTCAAATTTATTTATTCTATCATACCATCTCCATCAATGCTCTTGTATTGTGATAAGGGACATTTCCAGAGCCCAAGCTTATTACCGGTTGAGGGCATTCCATTCATATCAACACTCCAGAACCACTCCCCATTTTCCATATCGAAGAGCTTATCTTTAATAAAAGCCCAAAATTGTTTTATGTAAACCAGGTATTCTTCCTTACTGACAGATTTCCCATGCATCCATTAAACCAACCATAGCTTCTGCCTGAGGCCACCAGTGTTTTTCCAAATCATAATCATTACCTTCTCGTTCATAAAAAATGAACTTCCATTGTCAAATCCTTCCTTGATTGTTTGTTCAACAAGTTTTAACTTATTTTCTGAACTTCATCAATCAATTTTTGATCTTCAATCACCTGGGCGGCTTCATGCATTAACCAGGCTGCTTCAATATCATGTCCAAAAGACACCAATGTGGATTTAGGAGTCCAATCCATTTCGAAAAATAAATTCAAATGGTTTGTTCTATGATCCACAATTTTATTAAAAAAAATAAATATGAGAGCATGCGGATTCTTTCTTTAAGTTCTTTATTTGGCCAGACCCGGTAAAGATTGGAATAGGGTTCAAGAATGTGCAAATGGGTATTCATAGATTTAGGGAAATTTGCATCCTTTTCGCTGAGCCTCATATCCTCCATTTTACCCCAATCTTTATTCAAAGATTCAATGTAGCCGTCATTGAATTTGTCTCTGTATTTTTCTTCTAGTATTTGATACAGTTTTATAGCGTATTCAAGGCTTTGCTTATGTCCAGTAGCCATATGATATTCTGATAAACCATAAATTCCAAATCCAAGGGCATAGGCCTGTTTTCTGGTATTTAGTTGGATTGCCCTTATAATCAACAGTCCAATATAAACCCATCATTCTCCTCATCCCAGAAATATTTCATCAGGTAATCATACGCCCTGTCAGCATTTTGTCTGTACTTTTGGTTAGATGTGAATTTAATAGCCGCAGAAAATGTCCAAAGGATTCTAGCATTGAGAACCATCCCTTTGGCAGATTGTCCATTCTTTTTTTCCGGAATGGTCAATACGCCCAATAAAACCATCATTTTTAAAATCGATGGCCTCAGTACTCCAGAAGTCTAGTAGCCTGTCAAGTTCCTGCTGCATTTCTTCCCTGATTAGGGTGAAATTCTTATCTAATAATTATCTGACATTATTTCGCTTGGATTTTAATAATATAGTTGTATTAAGATTTTAACTTATCTACTTTAATTCATTAAAATCATTAAGTAGCAAAATTCCTTGCCGACTAAGAAATGCATTTGCATCAGTTGCAGCTGGATGCCCCGGATATGGGAAAAAGAAATGAACTTTAGGATCAGATCTCCATACCATTACATAACTAATATTTTTCATTATTGTTGGATCATCTAATACCTTACCAAGTTGTTGTGTGAACCAGAGAGAGTCAGTTACATTCTCAAGGCCAGTTTCAGTAAATGCTACCAGTTTATTTTTCTTTTTTGAAAAATCAATAAGCATGTGCAGTTTATTAATGATGGTCTCGATTCCGTTTGGTAATCTTAAAATCATGGTAATTATCCATACCAAGTATATCTACCACATCATCACCTGGGTACCATGTAAGGTATTCCTTGATTGAAGTGAAATTTCTATCGGGTGAATAGGCTACAATCATTTCATTCAATCCTTTTTCATTCCGGAGGTATTCAACCGTAAATCGAAATAGTTCTTTAAATTCCTCATTGGTGCAGGATTTACTACCCCACCAGAACCAGGAACCATCCATCTCATGCCAGGGACGAAAGATAAAGGGTAGAACTTCTCCATTATCAGAACTTAAGCTCTGAAAGAAATTCCCGAGTTTATCTAAATGAACCATGAATTGATCATGATGGGATCCTCCAGGGAGGATTTTATTTACCACAATTGTTTCGGTATTCCATGAATTTTCACCATTAACTGCAGAAAATGGGTGCCAGCTGAAAGTATTTATCCCACCAGATTCATAGCCCCAAATCGCCAACTCTCTCATAGAAGCAAATGGCACGCTATCAAGGTTCACTGGTCGGCCCTCCTCAATACCACCCAGTTCCCATCCAAACAGTGCAGGGTAGTCACCGCTAACTCTTTTTACATCCGATTCTCCCTCAATATAACTCCAATCTATACCATAGGCTAGATCGTCCTGATGTCCGAAAAGGATACCTTTTCCCTTGATATCCTCCAGTTGTGTCAGAATCTCTTTTTCCGGGCTCTTTTCATCACTTTTTTTAATGCTTTTACAGCTGCTAATTAGTATTAAAACAGAAATAAGAGCGAAAAGATTTGTTTTTTGTCGAGTATTGAATCTGAGATGTGTCATGGCCGGTTGTTGCATTTACGAATTATTAAAGATATAATCTTACCAAAGATAATTCAATAGAAATTCGAAAGACTTCTTAAAACTAACTTTGTTTAAATATTATTTAGGAATTGAAAACTTAATGTTGTAGAATGAAAACACCCCTTAAATCATCTGATTCAAGGAGTTTTTCTGTACCCCGAATGGACAAAAGTTGCAACCAGTTAAACGAGTTTTTGAGATTTAAACAATTGAGACCTCAGTATTCAAAAGTCTACTTATCAAATACTTAACTTGTCACTAAGTCTTTAAGCTTGTAGGTCGTCAGCAAAAGGTGGAATGATTTAGATAAAAACGAAGAGAGTTTCTTAGAAACATTTGTTTATCGCTACAATAATCAGCGAGACCATGAATCATTAAACAACTTAATCCCAGCAGACGTGTATTATGGTCATGGTGAGCCAATCTTAATAGAACGAAAAAAGCTAAAGAATCAAGTCTCGATATACCGAAAGAATGAGTACCAAAAATATAATAAAACTACAAATGAAATAAATTTTTATATTTGAGATTATTAACCAAACTCTCTTAAAGGAAAAATCCAAATTAGTTTGAAGACATAGACTCATCACTTAATTCAGATATTGTATTCTGTGTTGTTAGAGTCTTATTATAAGGAGAAAGATAATAAATGCTGATAATTTTCTTATTGATACTTTCTTTTACTAATATTCATTTTTCAAAACAGGATTAACTTTGAATTATAAACCGAAATAAAAAGGAGGACAAAGTGAATAAAATTGTGAGATCTGTTATTAAAAACAAACTGGTAATCATGATAACAATTACTATTATCGGAATGCTTAATCATGCTCCAGCTGTTTTGTCTCAGGACTTTTCTTCATATCATAATTTTGATGAGATGACAAAAGAGTTGAAAAGTCTTGTAAATGCAAACACGAACATTGCTAAAATTGAATCTATTGGTAAAACCATTGAGGGACGTGATCTCTGGGTGGTTACAATAGCTAATCCAGATGGTGCTCCGTTGGATGAGAGACCAGGTTTGTTTATAGGTGCAAATTTTGAGGGTGATCATCTTATCGGCAGTGAGATATCTCTTTCAGTTATAAACCATCTATTAAAAAACTACAGTTCAGATGAAGCCGTTAAAGAGAGCATTGATGAGTATGTATATTATATCATACCAAGGATGAACCCTGACGGAGCAGAAAATATGTTTAATAATCTTAAGACTGGAAGAAAGACTAACATGTTTCAATATGATGGTGATAATGATGGTAGAATGGATGAGGATGGTCCTGATGATTTGAATAAGGACGGCCTTATTACGATGATGAGAGTGAAGGATGAAAATGGTCTCTATATGATAAATAAGGATGAGCCCAGACTTATGAAAAAAGCTGATCCCCAAAAAGGTGAAGCCGGTGCATATTCAATTTACTGGGAGGGTATTGACAATGATAATGATGGATTTATAAACGAAGATCCAACTGGAGGAGTTGATATTAACCGAAACTTTATGCACGATTATCCTTATTTCAAGGATGATGCTGGATGGCACATGGTAAGTGAAAATGAGTCTGTCGCATTAATGGCCTGGGTAATAAAACATAGAAATATTGCCATCATGTTGAATTTTGGGGAAAGTGATAACCTTATAAGTTCTCCAAACTCAAAAGGACAATTAAGTTCAGATAAGGGAATCGATCTAATAAGTATAGCCAATGAAAGTTATTCTAGTGCTGGTAAGGTTGGAATGATTAACACCAATACTAGAAACAGATTTGGTGGTATGTTCAGAATGGGTGGAAGCAGGCAGAGTCAAAAGGCTGCAGAACCTACTGGTCGACAAAGACCTTCAAGAAAGGCAGAAACCACCTTTAATACTGCTGATCTGGAATATTTCAAAAAAGCAGGTGATATGTACAAAGAATTAACTGGCATTAAAACACAACCCCCTTTAAGAGATCCAAAAGGTGCATTTTTTCATTATGGATATTTCCAGTTTGGTGTACTTTCATTTTCTACTCCCGGCTGGGGTATTGATGTAGCAGAAGATACTACCGAAGTAAGGAGAAGACCTGCTGGTGGTGACAGAGGGGGTGCTGCTCCAGCTGTAACATCGGCAAGGGAAGGCAGGGGAGCTGGTGCCAGTCGTACAATGTCACCAGGAATGCCTGCTCCTAGCGGTTCCCAAGGCGGAGGAATTGATCAAGAATTTCTTTCTTATTTGGATAAAAATAAGGTGAAAGGATTTGTTGACTGGCAGACTTTTAACCATCCGGAATTTGGGGAGGTTGAAATAGGTGGATTTACTCCTTATGAGATAAATAATCCGCCAGCATCTAAAATTGCTGAACTAGGTGAGGCTCATGGAAAGTTCGCTGTATGGTTATCCAGTTTATATGCAAATGTAAAAGTTGCTAAAACTGAGGTTGTTAATCATGGAGGTGGTATATTCAGAATTAAAGCTGAAGTAGAAAATACTGGATTTCTTCCTACCTCTCTTAGTCATGGAGTTACTTCAAGATCTGTTAGCCCAACTATGGTTCAGCTTGGAGTTAAACCAGAAACAATTATTTCAGGAACTGCCAAAACTAGTTTCTTTCAGGCTTTGGCCGGTTCAGGAACGAGACAAAAATACGAATGGCTAATCAAAGGAAAATCAGGTGATAAAATTGAACTTAAAGTTGTTGCCCAGAAGGCAGGAACTGATAAGGTTAATATTATATTGAAATAATTGAGATAATAATAAATTCAAAATGGAGGAAAAAAAAGTGAATACAATATATAAAACCTTAGCTTTTGCATTTGTCGTTTTATTAATTATGACAATTGTATCACCCGTATCCTATGCTCAGGAATATGCATCAGACCCGCAATTTAAGGTTAAAATTGATTTTAACCGCTGGCATGATGTTAATGAATTATGGGATGACATGAGACGCCTTGAAAAAGCCTTTCCTGAATTTCTAAAACTGGGATCAGTTGGGAAATCCTATAACGGACAGGAAATAATGTATATGACAATTAACAATCCTGAAACCGGACCTGAATTAAATAAAGCGGCAATGTATGTTGATGCCAATATTCATGGTAATGAAATACAGGGTGGTGAAATTTGTCTGTATACCATATGGTATCTTATGGAGAACTATGGAAAGATAGATAAAGTAACCCGTCTTGTCGATGAAAGAGTCTTTTATATTTTTCCCACCGTTAACCCTGATGGCCGTCAGTATTTTATGGAAGGTGAGGGTGGCGGAGCTCGTTCAGGTCATGTTCCGGTCGACAGTGATAATGACGGTCTTTATGAAGAAGATGGACCTAACGACCTTAACGGTAACGGAGTGATTGAACAAATAAGATTGTACGTGCCCGGAAAAGGAAATATGAGAATCAGCACAAGGGATAAAAGAATAATGGAGCCTGTAGGTTTTGGAGAAACCGGTGATTATATAATTCTTGGATCAGAAGGAATTGATGATGATGGTGATGGCAGGGTTAATGAAGATGGCCCCGGTAGTTATGATCCGAACAGAAACTGGGCAATCGATTGGCAACCTAATTATGTGCAGGGAGGTGCTATGGAATTTCCTTTTCAGTTACCTGAATCTAATGCGATAAATAAATTTCTGATGTCCCATCCAAATATTGCCGGTGTACAGGCCTATCATAATAGTGGCGGAATGATACTGCGCGGACCGGGAGCTGAATCGCTGGGTGAATATCCTGCTTCAGATGTTAAATTTTATGATGAACTGGGGAAAAATGGTGAAAGAATATTACCATTCTATAGATATATTGTCATCTGGAGTGGCTTGTATACGGTACATGGAGGTTTCATTGATTGGACAAGTGATGGATTAGGTATGATCTCATTCTCAAATGAACTGTGGAGTGGCAGGCAATATTATACAAGCTCTGAACTCCAGGAGCAAACCCAGGATCCCAACAGCCCGATTTCCAGACAAACAGGTAGTTACTTTTTTGATGATTATCTTGAATTCGGAGATCAGTATGTTGACTGGAAAGAGTTTAACCATCCTGATTATGGAAAAGTTGAGATGGGAGGTCGCTGGAAAAAAACAAGAGGAAGAATTCCACCAAGGTTCATGAATGAAGAACTTTGCCACAGGAATATGGCCTTTACGCTATATCAGGCAGATGAAATGCCAATGATGAAAATGGGTGAGCATAAAGTGGAAAAGATTGGGAATGGTGTTTACAAGGTTTGGATTGAGTTTTCTAACCCTAAGGTGGCACCAACTATTACAGCTAAAGCAGCTCAAAATAATGTTGTTAGGCCTGACCTCTTAACACTCGATGGTAATGTAGATATAATTTCTGCAAGCTGGATAAATGATCCCAAAACCAATGATTATTTAAAGCCTATTCCTCAGGAAATTGATCAGCATGATCTAAAACGAATAATGCTTAGAAATGGGCAGCCAGGTAAAACTTCCAGAACAATTCAATATTTGGTGAAAGGTTCAGGGAAAGTTACCGTAAAATATGATTCAGTGAAAGGCGGAATCGTAAGTACTTCCATTGATGTAAAATAATTTATAACTTTACTAGCGTTAATTTCCTAACTCGTAAAAACAGGACAAGAGTTCATTATAGACCTCTTGTCCTGTTTGGTACCCGGGGCGGGACTTGAACCCGCACGAACCAAAGTCCACTGGATTTTAAGTCCAGCGCGTCTACCAATTCCGCCACCCGGGCTAATAATTATTTATCTCTAATTTCTAAATGTACTCTGTTATAATTTAAATTTACCAAGGTGGCGGAATTGGCTTCCCTGCATTCTGGCTACTCACTGAAATTGTCCACCGGACAATTTCTTCACGGTCGTCCCTGCCACCCGGGCATAATTTGTCTTTAGCTTAAAAAAGCCACCATCTGGAGGCTTTTCTTTGAGCGAAAAACGGGACTCGAACCCGCGACCCCGACCTTGGCAAGGTCGTGCTCTACCAACTGAGCTATTTTCGCGTAATCAATTTTATTAAAAGTACAAATCTACACCAAGAGTCCCAAATAACCTCAACTGAGTTCCGAAAATGATTTATCATTTTCGAGAATCCTCGAAATTTTAGCCAAAGTTTACTTTGGACAATTTCGGGACTATTTTCGCGTAATCAAAATGTGCCTGCAAAAATACTACTTTTTCATTAATACAAAAAAAATTCTTAGTCTATTGATTTAAATATTGTAAAATATATTTTATCCTATTTAATAATAGGATTTATAATACTTCACTACTTACCCAGGTGTTTTCTAATATCGTTAAGTTTATTCAGAGCCTCCATTGGAGTCAGGTTATTTATATCAATATTTAATAGTTCGTCCCTGATTTGTTGTAATACAGGATCATCCAATTGGAATATACTGAGTTGTAATCCTTCCCTGTGTTCAGCAAGTTCAGAAACTGGTTTAGTAAGACTGTTTTTTTGATGAGATTGTTCCAGTTCTTCTAGTATTTCATCTGCTCTTTTCAATACCGATTTAGGCATTCCTGCCATTCTGGCTACGTGGATTCCAAAACTGTGTTCACTTCCACCTCTTTTCAACTTTCTGATAAACAAAACTTTATTATCTAGTTCCTTGATTGAAACATTAAAGTTCTTAACTCGTGAGAAAGAGTTTTCCATTTCATTTAGTTCATGATAATGCGTAGCAAAAAGTGTTTTGGCCCTTCCAGCAGGATTCTCATGAATGTATTCTACCATAGCCCAGGCGATTGAAATTCCATCATAAGTACTGGTGCCCCTTCCTATTTCATCCAATAGAACCAGGCTTCGGGAGGACAGGTTATTCAAGATGCTGGCAGCTTCGTTCATTTCAACCATAAAAGTTGATTCACCAAGAGAAATATTATCACTGGCACCAACCCGTGTAAAGATTTTATCGACTACTCCTATATTGGCAGCTTTTGCAGGAATGAATGAACCAATTTGTGCCAACAATACAATAAGCGCTGTCTGTCTTAGAAGAGCTGATTTACCTGACATATTTGGCCCGGTAAGAATGATTATCTGTTGTTTTTCGTTATCCAGATAGACATCATTTGGCACATATTTTTCATCAAGAGGTAATTGCTTTTCAATTACAGGATGTCTTCCCTGCTTAATATCAATCACTTCAGAATCATCAATTGATGGCCTAACATACTTATTTAATATAGATATAGAGGCAAATGACAAAAGACAATCCAGATTGGCAATTAGTGAGGCATTGTGTTGTATTACAGGAATATAGTCAAATAAGCCCTGGACTAAATTATTAAAAAGTGAAGCTTCCAGTATTTGAATTTTTTCTTCTGCTCCAAGGATTTTATTTTCATATTCTTTCAGTTCTTCAGTAATATATCTTTCTGCGTTAACCAAAGTTTGTTTTCTTATCCACTCAGTTGGTACCTTATCCTTATGAGCATTGGTTACTTCAATATAATACCCAAATACATTGTTGAACCCAATTTTTAATGAAGTAATTTCAGTTTTTTTGCTTTCTCGCTGCTGCAATTTTACAAGGTAATCTTTCCCTGAATACAAGATTTCCCTAAGATCATCTAGCTCTTCAGAAACACCAGTGGCAATTACCATACCTTTGCTCACCTGTACTGGTGGTTCCTCATTCATTTCAAGATCAATCTTTTCACGAATCTGACGGCATGGGTTCAGCTGTTCCCCAATCTTTTTTAAGGAATTGATATTGGAAGCATTACAAAATTCAATTATAGGATCAATTGCAAAAAGTGAATTCTTTAAATGTGCCAATTCACGTGGGTTGATTTTGCCCACTGAAACTTTTGAAATAAGTCTTTCGATATCACCTATCAACCGAATTTGCTCTTCAACTTCCTCCTTTTCTTTAATATGATTAATAAAGTATTCAACGGTATCGTGTCTTTCAGTAATGGCCTGGATTTCTTTAAGTGGCATGGCTGTCCACCTTTTTAACATCCTGGAGCCCATTGGTGAAATTGTATGATCAATTATATCAATTAGGGTTTTAGCCCCCTCATTTAAGAGAATGAAACAATTCAAGGTTCCGGATTGTGAATTTATCAAGCCAAACAAAATGTTTTTCTTCAATCCGTGAAAGAGAATTGATGTGCTGTAACTGTGTATGTTGTGTAAGGTCAAGATATTGTAGAATGGCTCCTGATGCTACTACTCCAAAATGATAGTCGTTTACGCCAAATCCTTTAAGTGAAGTTGTTTGAAAATGCTTAAGTAGCCTTTCTACCGAGGTTTCTTCATTATAGACCCAGTCATCAAGTTTGTATGTATAAAATTTGTTCCCAAATGCTTCCTCGAACATCTTTTGTTTAGATTTTTCAATTAGGATTTCTTTGGGTTGGAAATTATTTAAAAGTTGATCAACATATTCAAAGCTGCCCTCAGCTGTTAAAAACTCACCGGTTGAAATATCGAGTAATGAAAGTCCTGCAATTCGTTTTTCAATATGTACAGAAGCAAGAAAGTTATTTTCTTTGTGTTCAAGGACATTGTCATTAAGTGAAACCCCTGGGGTAACCAGTTCGGTAATTCCTCTTTTTACAATCTTTTTGGTAAGCTTTGGATCTTCTAATTGCTCACAGATAGCTACACGTTGACCGGCTCTAACAAGTTTTGGAAGATAAGTATCTACAGCATGATGTGGAAAACCGGCAAGTTCAACAAAAGAGGCAGCTCCATTGGCCCTTCGGGTTAATGTGATTCCAAGAATTTCAGCCGCTTTTATAGCATCCTCGCCAAAAGTTTCGTAAAAATCACCAACTCTAAAAAGCAAAATGGCATCAGGATGCTTAGCCTTTATCCCATTGTATTGCTTCATTAAAGGCGTTTCTACTATTTTCGTTTTGCTGCTCAAAATGATAAAAAAAAGTGACTGAATATGTCACAAAAATAGCAATAGTTAGCTGTAAAGGAATATTCTTCACATAATTATTCCAAGCCTGTTTACTTTTAATTATAGATATAAACCTTGGCTAGTTGCTATTGTCAGGAGGCTGACAGAAAGTTGATATTTGTATGAATATTTTTGAAAAGCTTTTTAATAAATAGCTCCTGTGCATTCACGCGCCGGGAATGGAAGAAACAGATTATGGATTTATGACATAGAAGATGGAAAGGAGGACATTATTTAAATCATAAAAGATTTATGCGCCATACATATCCGATTTTTTATTAACCAGTCAAATGATCCTAATCTGAAGGAATCCTATCCCCACTGTCTAATAGCAGTGGGGTATTTTTTTATTTGTCAGGTTTGAAAATATGTTTAATAACCTGTTAATTGTTGGTAAAATTCATTTTTTATACTTGAAAATAATTTTAATTTCAGCCCTTTATCATCTTTATTTAATGGTCTGTAAGCTGGTTTGAAAAGTTTTTAGCAACCAATTCCATTAGGTTTATAACAATAAATAACTAATTGATGAAAAAAGTTTTAATCCTGGGAGCTGGTTTGGTAGTAAAACCAATTGTGGATTTTCTTTTAAACGAGAACTATAAAGTTACATTGGCAGACAAAAACAAAGCCAGAGCAGAGGAATTGATTAATAATCACAGCAATGGAGTCGCCATAGATTTGGATGCAGATGATGGAGATGCTTTGGGGCGGATGATTTCAGACCATGATATTGTGGTTAGCTTGTTGCCTTTTGCCTATCATGTTAAAGTGGCCAAAACGTGTATTGAAAACAAAAAAAACATGGTCTCTACCTCCTATGCAAAACCCGAGATGCAAGCATTGGGAGATGAAGCAAAAGAAGCTGGTGTATTAATACTTAATGAAATAGGTCTTGATCCGGGTATTGATCACATGTCTGCTATGAAGATTATTGATAAAGTTCATAGCCGAAATGGCAAAATTGAGAAATTGTACTCCATTTGTGGTGCTTTGCCTGCATTGGAAAATGCTGATAATCCATTCCGATATAAATTTTCGTGGAGCCCAAAGGGAGTGGTTATGGCTGCAAAAAATGACGCAAAATATCTAAAAAATGGCAATAAAATATTTGTTATGTCAGAAGATATTTTCAGAGATATTTTCACCATTGATTTTCCAGAAGTTGGAGAGTTATGCGTATATCCAAACAGAGACTCTATTCATTATATCGATGTATATCAAATTCATGAAGTAGATACAATGTTTCGCGGCACTTTTAGATATCCAGGTTGGTGTAAAAGTATGAATGCTGTGAAGGATCTGGGACTTTTAGGTAGTGATACCATTGATATGACAAATATGACCTATGCCGGTATGGTTGCGAAGCTTATAGAAGAGGAAAATACGGACAATATCAGGAAAAAGGTTGCAAAATACCTACAACTCGATGTAGAATCACATGGAATTAAGGCTCTTGAGTGGTTGGGTATGCTGGATGAGAAGCCTCTAAACAGGAAGGAAGAAGCTCCTTTCGAAGTTACTTCTGACATTATGATTGAAAAGATGTGGCTTGGTGATGATGAAAAGGACATGGTAGCAATGCAACACTTTGTTCTTGCAAGTTACCCCGATGGAACGAAAGAAGTAATTAAATCAAGAATGTTGGATTTTGGTTCTCCCTCTACCGATACATCAATATCACGTACTGTTGCACTTCCGGCTGCCATTGCAGTAAAAATGATTCTAGAGGGTGTAATTCATATTACAGGTGTGCATCGTCCAGTTCATTCTGAGATTTATAACCCGGTACTGAATGAATTAGAGAAAGTAGGAATAAAAATGATTGAGGAGTATGATTTGCCTGAAAGTGATTTCCTTAAGGTAGGGGAATAAATACTCCAAAAAATATTTATTTAAAAAGTTCGTTCATTAAAACGGGCTTTTTGTTGTAAATACAGTTACTATAGCTATTAAGTTTGAAAAGAAAACTTTCAAAAACTTTATTTATCTTTATTTTTCTAACTAATAGAATTAATATTTTAGTGAAAAACCAATACCATATTATTCTGGGATTCTTTATAATGGTTTTGCTGTATTCTTGTAAAACTCATGAAACCATTGGCCCAACAGAGTATAGGGGTCAAAATCTATCCTATCTTTATAATCCGGGGGCAACTACTCTGCATCCTCGCTATATGGTATATCATAATAATGCCTCTACAACAAATCTAATGGTAAAGGTTTACCCGGTTGAACTTTTATTTAATCAGGCAAATGAAGGAGGTACCTACCAGGCATGGTTAAGTATTCGGTACCGGTCTTTTGAATTAGGTGCCAACAGAACTCTAATAGATTCAGCTTCACTGGAGTTTCCGCTGCAGATGGAAGGATTAAAAAAAGAATTTGTAACCAATATCGCACTAAATACACAGGACTCAAAAGAATATCTTGTTGAGGTGGTCGTAATGGACCGACTGCGGAAAACTGCTGTTCAGTCTTTTATACCGATAGACAGGACTTCGGAATTTAATTCCCAGAATTTTATGGTTTTAAATAGTAGAACTCGTGGTGTAATTTTTAATCCAGTTGTGGATAGCAATATGGTTTTCAATGTTTATTACCCTAAAAGAACAATTGATACGCTATATGTAAGGTATTATAAACCAGATGAAAGAATTCCCTATGCCCCGAATTTGTTAATTAATTCCCCAACCTCAATGGGTGATCCAGACACTAGTTGGATTGTCCCCTATTGGGACACTTTAGGAATTAGAATTAATAAAGAAGGGATTTATCAGTATTCCATTGATTCTCTGGCTGAGTCAGGAAGCAATATTTATTATTTCGGACAATATTATCCCTCAGTCAAGGAACCTGAGCAATTAATTGATCCTCTAATCTACCTGGTAAGCGATAGTGAGTTAGCAGAAATGAAGCAGCAGGAAAGTGCAAAACTTGCTATTGATAATTTCTGGTTAAAGTCAGCAGGTGAAATAAATAGGGCCAAGGAACTTATCAGGGTTTATTACAACAGGGTACTTTACGCAAATTATTATTTTTCTTCATTTAAAGAGGGTTGGAGAACTGACAGGGGCATGATTTATGTAATATATGGCCCACCGACAGGATTGTATAAAACACCCAGCCAGGAGCGTTGGGTATATGGAGATGGTGAAAATAGCATTAGTTTTGTTTTTCAGAAAATGGATAGCCCTCTGTCATATAATGTTTTCAGACTGGAGCGAAGTGATGATTTAAATTCAAAGTGGGTGCAGGCAGTTAGATCCTGGAGGCAGGGGAACATCTTTATTGTAACCAATGATTGAACAAAACAGAATTAAAAATAATGAGAAGGCTGAAATGATTTATGGCCTTCATTCTGTTATAGAAGCCTTGGCAGCTGGAAAAAATTTCGATAAGGTTTTTATAAGGAATGGCTTACATAACGAAAGGAGCAGGGAACTTCTTAATGCTTTAAGAAACCGAAGTATTCCTTATCAATTTGTTCCGCAGGAGAAATTGCAGCGTATTACCCGGAAAAATCATCAGGGGGTTATCGGTCTGGGTTCACTTATTGAATATGGGAATTTGGAAGTTTTACTTCCTGGTTTATTTGAGCAGGGTAAAACTCCTTTCATTCTAGCGCTGGATGAAATAACCGATGTCAGAAATATGGGAGCCCTCGCACGAACAGCTGAGTGTGCGGGGGTTGATGCTCTTTTATTTCCGATTAAAGGGATGGCTCAAATTAATGCCGATGCTATAAAAACTTCTTCTGGAGCTTTACATAATATAGCAGTTTGTAGAACTGAGAATCTTACTAAGTCTCTAGAATTTTTGAAAAATTCTGGCCTTAAAATTATAGCTGCCAGCGAAAAAGGGAATGCAAATTACTTTAATGCAAATTTAACAGGTCCGATTGCTCTTGATAATTGGATCTGAAGAAAAAGGTATATCCAGCAATGTGTTAAGTGTTGTTGATGAGACAGTTAAGATTCCCTTATTGGGGGCTACAGGTTCTCTAAATGCATCTGTTGCAGGAGGTATTCTGATGTACGAGATTATGCGGCAAAGAGGCCTGGAAATTTAAATCCTCAATATTTTAATTAGCTATCAACCTGGTAAAATCTGAACCGGTTGGATTCTGGAAAACCTTAAGCTCAAATTCAGGTATTACAGCGAGAATATGATCAAAAATATCCGCCTGAATCGCTTCATAGTTTGCCCATTCCTGGTCTTTGCTAAATACATAAATCTCCAATGGAATTCCTTTATCAGTTGGTTGTAGCTGACGAACCAGAAAAGTCATTTTGTCATGAATCAATGGGTGCGCATGTAAATATCCTTCAAGATATTTTCTGAAAATACCCAGGTTGGTCATTCGTCTTCCATTTGCCAATACAGATGGGTCAATCTTATTCTTTTCATTGTATTCATTCAGTTCTTTTTCCTTTGAATCGATATAATCTTTTAAAAGTTGAATCCTGGTAAAGCGATTGATCATTTCATCAGAACAAAATTTAACACTTGTCATGTCGATGCTTAAGGATCGTTTAATCCGCCTACCGCCTGATTCTTCCATTCCTTTCCAGTTCTGAAATGATTCAGAAACAAGTGCATAGGTAGGAATAGTACTGATGGTTTTATCCCAGTTTTGTACTTTAACGGTATTGAGGTTTATTTCCAGTACTACTCCATCCGTTTTTCTTCCAGGCATTGATATCCAGTCCCCCGGGTTTACCATATTATTCATAGCAACCTGAATACTGGCTACAAATCCCAGGATGGTATCTTTAAAGACGAGCAATAAGACTGCGGCAAATGTACCAAGTCCCAGAAATAGACCCTTTAATTCAGCGTCGAAAATAACGGATATTATTACCAGAATACCGATAAATACAATCAATATCTGAACTAGTTGTACATATCCCTTAATATGCCTGGTTTTTGAAATAGGAAATGTGTTGTAAATGCTCAAGAAGGCAAGAATTATTGAATTAACAACAATAAGTATTATAAGAATAATATAGAAATAGGCTGCTTTGGTTACAAATGGTATGAGGTTCTGGATAATCCTTAAATATGAGATTTGATGAGAATAGGATAATTAATGCCGGAACTATATGGGAAAGTCGGGTGAATACTTTTTCCTTTACAAAAATATCATCCCAGGTATTCTTGGTCTTATGAATTATTGAAACAACAATTCGAACTATTATTTTTTTTAGTTATGAAATTAGCAAGTATGCTAAGGGTTCCAAATACAATGACATAAATAGTTGTCTTTATAAATATAGCCAGGCTTTCACTTAAACCTATAGAAATCAGCCACTCAACTATTCTTGTATCCATTTTAGAGAATTTAGGGAATTATTAATGAATAATAAAAAACAAATTTAGCAGCTTAATAGTTATTATTCTACTTTAATTGTGAAAAGTTCATCCATTTGTTGTTATGATCCAATTTTATACCAATGAAAAGGATTACAATTTTTTTTAGAGTTTATTACTTTACTAGAATAGAAAAAGTGCAACAAACAGATCAATTGTTGCACCTTTCCTTAAAGCTAAAAGTGTTGTGGCCTAGGCCACTCTAGAAAAATTAGTTATTCCTGCCCATTTCTTAACTTTCTTGCCATGAAAAAATATAGAACAAGACTTATTCCTGCAAAAAGGAATATCATTGATGGATAAGCTGCTCCTTCATGAAGAGAAGTTGTATTTGACAATATGTTTGCAACTAATACACCCAGTGATACACCAATAAGAAACATACCAGATGAAAGTGAAAAATTTCTCCAGCTGTATTTTTTCCCAGTATTAAATAGTTTTGCATCTGCCCCATTTTCAATTAAAGCAAGGCGTTCTTTATTCCGAGTTGTAAAGAACAGGTAAAAAACACCAAATATTGCTCCGAATATTACTAATACAATAAATAGATCTTCCATAATTTTAAGTTTTTAGTGAAACATTTCTTTTTGTTGCACTTTTGACGACACAATATTTAAACGGTTACACCCTTTTGCAAAAAAAGTTTCTCATTTTTATAATTAATATTTTATTATCTTGTTTTCATAAAGTTTTGTAACCAAAGTTTGATTTCAGCGTCATATGTGTGATGGTAAATGAATCTGATGTTCACTTGGTGGAATTAGTATTGGCTGGTAAAAACGATGCCTTTGCCTTGCTGGTCGATAGATATAAGGATATGGTATTTACTATTGCAGTGGGACTTATGCGGCATAGAGAGGAGGCAGAGGAAGTTGCACAGGATGCTTTTTTGAAAGTTTTTAAAGCGCTTCCAAAATTTCAAGGAAAATCAAAATTTTCCACCTGGATGTATAGAATAGTTTACAATGAATGTATATCAAGGCTGAGAAGAAAAAAAGCAAACCTCGTATCAATTGAGGATGTAAGCTATAATGAAGTACCTGATGAATGGGATGAAAATGGACCTGAATGGGCACAGAAGGAGGCGAGGAAAAGAAGCCTGCATGAGGCAATGCAGCAACTTCCTGACCAGGACAAAACAATAGTTATGCTTTATTACTTTGAAAATTGCCAAGATTGAGGATATTTGCTTCAATAACATCTCTTTCTACTTCCAATGTGAAAACGAAACTGTTTAGAGCAAGGAAAAAGCTGCATTTAGCTCTTGTTCATGTTAAAAAAAAAGAATTGATTGAGTATTGAAAAAAATAAAGATATGAATTCAAAAAAAATAATATCCGATCAGGAAATGGATGAAAGCTTGAAGGAGATTTTTAAAGAATCCGGAATGATTAATGCACCGGCAAATTTTACTGAGAATCTGATGTCGCGCATTACAACTGAAAAACACACTGTTTCCACTACTTATAAGCCGCTAATTTCCAAATGGGTATGGGCTTTAATTTTAGTTTTTGTGTTCGTAATTTTCTATCTTGTACTGACTTCTGGTGAAGGAACAACTGGCAAAGGATTTGAAATCAGTCAAATGATCAAAAATACTTTTAGTTTTCAGTTAGAAACTGGTGGTTTAATGCAATTTACTTCCCAGCTTGCAAACTATTTACTTTCCTCAAATGTTTTTCTTTCTCTGATCGCCCTTGTTGTGGTAGGGATTATTCAAACTTTTCTCTATCAGAAGATAGAAATGCTTAGGGTAAAGCAGGTGTTAAATACTTAAACATTTTATTTAGCAGGTTTAATTGGAGATTTCTTATGTATTTTATTGCCTGATGGCTATGGACTCAATTATTGCATCAGGCGAACCATGGTTTTCACTACTGCATCAGCACCATCTCCAATTTGAACAATATTGGCATCAAGCATATAGCAGGGAGTGGTTACTAGTTTATAATTATCATCAACAACTACTTCGCCATGTGATGTAGATTTATGATTTGCACCCATAGTCTCTACAGCATTGGCAGTATCTTTATCCTGCCCTATAGTCAGGTTAACATTATCAAAAATCTTTGCCATAATTACAGGGGAGATGCAAAGTGCCCCTATTGGTTTTTTAGCTTCCGCCATTTTCTTAATGGCTATTTCAACATCACCATTTATTGAACAATCAGGTCCATCAAACGCAAAACTTGAAAGATTTTTTGCTGCTCCAAAACCTCCTGGGAAAATAAGTCCATCAAAATCAGCTGAATTGAATTCGCTTAGAGGCTGAATCTTTCCTCTGGCAATCCTGGCTGCTTCAATAAGAACATTCCTTGTTTCATCCATTTCTTCACCAGTTATATGGTTAATTACATGATGTTGAGGAATATTCGGTGCAAATATTTCATAATCTGCACCATTTTTAGCAATTGCATAGAGGGTAAGTGTAGCTTCATGAATCTCGGCTCCATCAAATACTCCCGAACCAGATAGTACTACGGCAAATTTCTTTTTAGTTTCCATGATAAAGTTATTTTAGAATTTCCATCACAAGTTATTCATTTTTTATTTTCTTTCATCATCTTTGCTTTAAAAAAATGTCAAATGAAGAGGACATTTATAGCAATTTCTGTCGCACCTCCTGGAAGTTTTAAAGAATTATTTATTTCTCTAAAGGATAGAATACCGGGGAAAATAAAATGGAGTAAAACCAATAAGTTCCATTTAACATTGGGATTCTTTGGTTCTACCAGCTTAAAACAGGAAAAACAAATTATTGCAACTATCAAAAAAGTTGCTCCTGAAAATGAAAAATTTGTAATTCAATTTCAAGGATTAGGTGTGTTTCCCACTAAGGAGGATCCCAGAGTAATTTGGTTGGGATTAGTCAGAAACCAACAATTATTCAAAATATATAAAGAACTATGGCAAGAATTATCCCGATATAATTTTACCAACGATAATAAGAAATTTGCTCCACATATAACCTTAGGCAGAATAAGGTACATATATGATAAAACACCTTTGCTAAAACTGTTGTCAGAGAATTATAATACTAATATGTTTGAATCTTATGTTCAGGATATTCTGTATTTCGAGAGTACACTAACCCCGGACGGTCCAATTTATAAAGTCCTTGGAAAATATCCGCTTAGCTAAAATAAATGGTCATTTTCCGAAGACATTATTTCCCCCTACCCCTAATGATAGTCAGCAGAGTGTAAATCAGTATCTTAAAGTCAACATATAAGGACATGTTTTCAATATAGATCAAATCATAATCAAGCCTTTCTACCATTTGATCCACATCTCCTGCATAGCCATATTTAACTTGCCCCCATGATGTTATTCCTGGCTTAACTTTTTGAAGATGAATATATTGAGGGGCTTTTTTGATAATTTTATCTACAAAGTATTTTCTCTCTGGTCGAGGACCAACCAGTGACATGTCTCCCTTAAGTACATTTATGAAATTGGGAATTTCATCCATTCGTATTTTCCGCATAAAATTCCCTACTGGCGTGATGCGAGGATCGTTTTCAGAGCTCAATGCAGGACCATATTCTTCAGCATCTTCATACATTGTTCTGAATTTGTATAGTCTGAATGGCCTTCCATATCTGCCAATTCTTTCCTGGATAAAGAGAACCTTTCCGGGAGATGTAAAATGTATTATAATAGCCAGTGTGATAGTAAGGGGTAGTGTAATCAGTAATGCAAAGAATGAAATAATAATATCAAGGACAATTTTTATGGTCTCCTGCCAGACTGGAATAAGCTCATGCGAAATTACAATAAGCGGTGTCCCATAAACTGATGACATTTTTACCCGACCGGTGAAAATTTCATAAAGGCCTGGAATGGCTTTAATAATTACATTAGAGCCTTTTAACTTATTAATAATTTGACCAGTTAATTCGTAGTCTCCTGGTTCTATGGCTATAATGACCTCTTCAATTGAGTATTCATTAATTATCTTGTTAACTTCTTTGAGGTTGCCCAGGTTGGGGATATATTGATCGAGGGGAAATGTTTTCTGTTTACTGAGGCAAATAAATCCTACAAACTTTGTCCCAGAAAATTTATTACCGGTAGTTAGTTGTTTATATATACCAAGTGCTCGCCCATTTCCGCCAATTAATAAGGTTGGAAATCCGATAATACCCCTGTGAATCCTGTAATTAGTATGGGATGTAATGAGAACCCTTGGTATATAGGTTAAGAAAAACTGAAGACTGAATAAAACCAGCAATGAAAGGTAATAGCTGGTGAAATTATATATGGTGTCATCCAGTATAACTGTGAAAAATAATATAACTACTCCAATAACAGATATCAAAAAGGTTGTACCTAATTCTTGGAGCCTTGATTTGCGAAATGGATAATTATAGTAGCCCGACATGTAATGTAGCAATAGCCAGAATCCAGGGATTATCAATAAACTTAGATAAAACTTTACTCCAAGTTCAAGGGGTAACCTATATCCAAATACATCTGATTCAATATAGTATTTCCTGAAAGCATAGAAAAGTGTCCAGCTAAGAGCAGAAGCCACAAAGTCAGAAAGGATATACTTTAATTTCTGAACTTTCCTGTTCATGAATAAATACTATTACAAATTACTTTTTAAAGGTATATGAACCAATTTAAGTAAACAAGTTATGCAAAAGATTAATTAATTCGATAACTATTTTTCTTATGAATTAAGTTTCGGGATATGTTACTGAATATTTCTAGATTATAGAGCAATTTGATCTTTAGAAACAAGCAGCCGGTCCATTACTTTATTTGCCAGTTCTAATGCCTCTAATGATTTTTCAAATGAAACCATTGGCTCAGTTCTGCCTGATAGTGAATTATAAAAGGCCATAATTTCAGCCCTGTAAGGATTTATAGAGTCCAAATCAGATTTTCGGGTTCGTACATAAGGGTTATTATAATCCATTTTATTTGGGTTATCGCTTCTATTCTCCAACTGGTATATTTTTGTTTCAAGATTTAAGAAATCGATAAAAAAGTGTTTTGCCTGCTGATAAATATGAAGGTAGTGTTTTTCTTCATCGTGCAAATAGTTATAAATCAGACTCGCTGAACATCCATTATCAAATTCAATTCGGGTGTTTATCATAGTTGGAATGTTACTATGCTCTCCAACGCCACCTTGAACTATTTTTTTTGGATTTGCATTCACTACCGATAACAGGAATTCGAAATCCTTAATAAGAACTCTTGCAATGTTGCTGTCAGATTTTGATTCTGGCTTATTTTTCCTTCGGATTTCTATGTGTGCCGGACGTATGATTTCACTACTTAAAGATAAAAAAGCAGGATTATATAAGAGTGGATTGCCAAAACTAACAACAATGCTGGCTTCCTGAGCCAGTTTTAGCATTTCATAATAACTACTGTCATCTATATTTAGAGCCTCAGAAAGAAAAATATGTTTAAATCTTTTTGTCGCCCGAATAACTTTTTCGGCATCGGGATAATTTCCGCCCAAAAATAGAATGGCATCGGACTTTTCCAAAAGTTCATCAAAAGAATTGAATCTTTTCCCCACTGGAATTAGAGCAGGTTCTATGCCAGGTTTTTCTTTTTGCTTATAGAAACCCGAAATCTCAAATGGCTTTTCTCCGGTTAATTGATTTAAATACTCTTTTACAGGGTCATCATCAATTAAAACACCGAATTTTATCATATTTTTGCATTGTTTAGGCAAAAGTAAGTCAATTCAAGTGAACCAATTCTATATTTTGGCCCAATTTATTAACCTTAGATTGTTGAAAACCCGGGGATTACTCTATTCAAATAATGAACGATTCTTTTAGACATAAAGGATTAAGACAAAAACTTGTCCAGGAAATTCGAGGAAAAGGAATTCGCAAGGAACTTGTTCTTGAGGCTATTGGAAAAGTTCCTAGGCATCTGTTTATGGATACCGGTTTCATAGATTTTGCCTATAAGGATCAAGCATTTCCTATTGGGGAGGGACAAACTATTTCTCAGCCCTATACGGTTGCGTTTCAAACAGAACTACTAGATGTTCAAAAACGCCTTAAGGTCCTTGAGATTGGAACCGGATCAGGTTACCAGGCAGCAGTTTTACTACAGATGGGTGCCAGAGTATATACAATTGAAAGGCAACGAAAACTTTTTCTCAAAACGCAATCATTGCTGCCTTCATTGGGTTACAAAGGTCATTTCTTTTACGGAGATGGATTTAAAGGGCAGCCAACTTTTGCTCCTTTTGACAGAATTTTAATAACTGCTGCTGCACCGAATATTCCGGAAGCCCTTCTTGGCCAGCTTAAAGTGGGAGGAAAATTAGTTATTCCGCTGGGAGGAGGTAATTCACAAGAAATGATATTGATTAAGAAGATTTCTGAGGGCAAATATGAAGAGACAAAGCATGGGTTCTTTGTATTTGTGCCTATGTTAGAAGGTACTAGTAACGGTAATAATCAAAGAAAATAATAATATGATTGAAGTTGTAAAATTTGTTTTTAATCCTTTCCAGGAGAATACATATCTCCTTTATGATGAAACCAGCGAATGTATTATTGTCGATCCGGGTTGCTTTGAAAAAGAGGAGCAGGATCTGTTAAGAAATTTCATTATTTCACATGGACTGATACCTGTAAAAGTGGTTCTGACCCATACCCATGTTGATCATATATGTGGAGCAAAATTTCTGTTTGATGAATATGGATTAAAGCCCGAATGCCATGAGGATGAACTTAGCCTTTTTGGTCAGGCAAAGATACATGGGATGGCTCTTGGTTTTACAATTGATCCTCCACCAACACCAACTCATTTCCTTGAAGAAGGTAAAGACGTTATGTTTGGGAACTCAAAATTGAGCATTATGCATGTGCCGGGTCATTCTAAAGGAAGCATAGCCTTGTATTCCGAAAAAAACAGCTTTGTATTGACAGGAGATGTATTATTTTCAGGGAGTATTGGTAGAACTGACTTGCCTGGTGGCAATTATGAGGTAATTATGAAAAGTATTAGAAAAAAATTACTTCCGCTTGGTGATGAAGTTGTTGTTTATTCTGGTCATGGACCTGATACAAGTATTATGGAGGAAAAAAAATCAAATCCATTCGTAAAGCAAGCTTTCTTATAATCCAATACTTTCTTTTAGCTGTTAGTTAAAAGTTGGATTTGTTGTCAAAGTATTATGTGAAAAATCATATTTACTCATAGTTGCCTTTACTATTTTTGCGGACTTAGTTGTAGATCTATTGTATCATTACTCAATATATAAATCATATGGCATTTGATCTTTTTAAAAACAGACACATCGGTCCTAGGAGTTCAGAGTTTACTGAAATGCTCGATAAGATTGGAGCTTCTTCACTTGATGAATTAATTGACAAAACCATTCCAGCATCTATTCGACTGGAAAATCCTTTGAAACTCAAGGAAGATGCAATAAGTGAATTCGAATATATGAATCGAATTCGTTGTATTGCTAAAAAGAATAAGTTATACAAAAGTTATATCGGGCTAGGATACTATAATACTATTTTACCAGCTGTTATTCAAAGAAATATTCTTGAGAATCCGTCCTGGTATACATCTTATACCCCATATCAAGCAGAAATTTCACAGGGACGGCTTGAAGCTTTGTTGAATTTTCAGACCGTTGTAACCGAGCTAACCGGGATGGAAGTAGCCAATGCTTCATTGCTGGATGAGGCAACAGCTGCAGCTGAAGCAATGTTGATGGCTTTTCGTGCCAGGCCTAGAGCAGCCGTGAAGGCAGATGTGAATAGATTTTTTATTGACAAGGAAGTATTTCCACAAACTTTTGAAGTTGTTGTGGCCAGAGCCAAACTTCTTGGAATTGAGATTGTATCTGGCGATTATAAAAATACTGAAATCGACGATAAAATATTTGGTGTATTAGTTCAATTTCCGAATGCTTCTGGAAATATTGAGGATTATAAAAACTGGATTGATAAGGTTCATGATAAGAATGCTCTTGTTGTTGTAGCTGCTGATATTCTGAGTTTAGCATTGTTAAGTCCTCCAGGTGAATGGGGGGCTGATATTGTTGTTGGTTCCACGCAGCGGTTCGGAATTCCCATGGGATATGGTGGACCACATGCTGCTTTTTTCGCCACCCAGGAAAAATTTAAGAGAAATATTCCTGGAAGAATTATTGGAGTTTCATTAGATTCACAGGGGAATCATGCTTTAAGGATGGCTTTACAAACACGTGAGCAACATATTAAACGTGAGAAAGCCTCATCGAATATATGTACAGCCCAGGCCTTGCTGGCCACAATGGCTGGAATGTATGCATTATACCATGGACCTGAGGGATTAAAAAGAATTGCTACTCATGTGCACAATGCTACTTCAAAGCTTGCACAAAAATTGGAAAGCCTGGGATTTAACCAGCTTAATGAAAACTATTTTGATACAGTTCAAATCCAATTGCCTGAAGGTGTTGAGCTTAAGGATATTGAGAAGCTTGCCCTCGAAAATGAAATAAATTTCTTGTATATCGGTAAGGATGTCGTGGGAATAAGCTTAGATGAAACTACTACTTTGGAGGACCTGAATTTAATTACATCCGTTTTTACAGTTGCCGCGAAAAAGGAAACTGACCCTTTAAAGATAATATCCGGTGAAATTACTTTTGACAAAAAATTTGAAAGAACAAGTGATTTTCTTACTCTTGATGTTTTCCACGATTATCACTCTGAAACAGAGATGATGCGTTATATTAAAAAACTCGAAAGAAAAGACTTTTCTCTAACTCATTCAATGATATCATTGGGATCATGTACAATGAAGCTCAATGCGGCGGCGGAAATGTTGCCTTTGAGTTGGCCCGAGTTTGGAAGTTTGCATCCATTTGTTCCGAAAGATCAGGCAGCCGGTTATCATCAATTAATAAATGAACTTGAGGAAGATCTAAAAACTATAACTGGTTTTGATGCTATTAGTTTTCAACCTAATTCTGGAGCAGCAGGTGAATATTCTGGTTTGCTGGTAATTCGTGCCTGGCATGAAAGTTTGGGGCAATCGCAAAGAGATGTTGTATTGATACCTGCTTCAGCACATGGGACAAATCCCGCCAGCGCAGTTATGGCTGGTTTAGATGTGGTAGTGGTTGATTGTGATGAGAACGGTAATATCGACCTGCAGGATTTGAGGAAAAAAGCTATAGAGAATAGAGACAGACTCGCTGCCTTTATGGTAACTTATCCTTCAACCCATGGTGTTTTTGAGGAGGATATAAAAGAAATGATTGAAATCATTCATGAATATGGCGGACAGGTATATATGGATGGAGCCAATATGAATGCACAGATTGGTTTTACCAACCCGGCTGTTATAGGTGCCGATGTATGCCATCTTAATCTACATAAGACTTTTGCTATCCCTCATGGAGGTGGTGGACCAGGGATGGGCCCGATTGGTGTAGCAAAGCATCTTACAGACTTTCTTCCTAAGCACCCTCAGATTGAAACAGGTGGTAAAAATGGAATTCAAGCAGTTGCCGCTGCACCATGGGGAAGTGCTAGCATCCTAACAATTTCACATGCTTACATTAAAATGCTGGGAGGAGAAGGTTTAACAGCTGCAACTGCAGTTGCCATTTTAAATGCAAATTACCTGTCGAAATCGTTAGAGAATTATTTTGATATCCTTTATACCGGAAAAAATGGATATGTAGGGCATGAAATGATCCTGGATTGCCGGAAATTCAAAGCGGATACTGATATAACAGAGTTGGATATTGCAAAAAGGCTTATGGATTATGGCTTTCATGCTCCAACATTATCCTTCCCGGTGCATGGTACATTAATGGTGGAACCTACTGAAAGTGAATCATTGCGAGAGCTTAATAAATTTGTTGACTCCCTCATGACAATTCATGACGAAATTATGGAAATAAAGGACGGATCAGCAAATAAAGAATCGAATGTATTAAAAAATGCACCACATACCGATTCTGTTTCTGTTTCTGATAATTGGGATTATCCGTATTCGAGAGAAAAAGCAGCGTTCCCACTGAATTGGGTTAGAGAGAATAAGTTTTGGCCATCAATTGGAAGGGTGGATGATGCATATGGTGACAGAAATCTTATATGCACCTGTGCCCCAATTGATGCTTACAGGAAAGAGTCATATGAGATTGCTATTGATTCCGAATAAGGGTATCTTTAATAACTAAGTCAAGCATTTCTCCAATTGTTGAACCATAGGCTTCAATTTGCTTTGGAACAATACTTTCTTTGCTCATCCCTGGAACAGTATTGATCTCGAGGAAATAAGGAGTATTGGATGAAATGATATAGTCTATTCTTACGATTCCATTACATCCTAGCTTCGTATAAATAAGATCAGAAAGATCCATGCATTTTTGCTTTAGGTCATCAGGGATATGGGCAGGGGTGATTTCAGTTGCTTTTCCCACTGTATATTTGGCTTCATAATCGAAAAAATCATTTTCACTTACAATTTCTGTCAGTGGAAAAATATGTTTTTCTGATTTAGTTTTAAACAACCCGCAGGAGACTTCTGTGCCTTTTATAAATTCCTCAATAATTATTTCTTCATCTTCAGAAAAAGCATTGAATATTGCGGTTTGGAGTTCTGCTCTTTCCGTTACTTTAGAGATTCCATAGCTGGAACCGCTATTGTTAGGCTTCACAAAGATTGGCAACTTTAATTTTTCAAGGATATCATCAAGATCAAATGCCTCCTCCTTCCTTATCAGTAGACTTTTAGCGGTTTTTACACCAAATTCTTTCAGGAAGTTTTTGCAAGCGAACTTATTGAAGCTAAGGGCAGAAGTAAAAACATTACAACTGGTGTAGGGAATATTTAAAAGGTCAAAATATGATTGAAGTTTTCCATCTTCACCAGGTGTTCCATGAATGGCAATAAGAGCACAATCGAAAATGACCTTGGAACCATTGGATTTAAATGAAAAATCATTTTTATCAATTGAAATTACCTCATCTGCATAGTTAACTGTCCAATTGGAACCTTTAACAATAACTGTAAAAACATTGTATTCTTTTTTATCCAGATTTGAACTTAATTCATGAGCACTGTTAATTGATATTTGATATTCTGATGAGTTGCCACCAGCAACAACAGCAATGTTTTTTTTCATTTAAAATAACTAGTTATTAATTTGTACTAAATTTAAATTTTATTTTGCTGAAAGTATTTTTCAAGTAGCTGATAAGCAGCATTAAACGGACCAATTTCTCCTTTTAAAACTGATTGTTCAGTTTCTTCCATCCTTTTTTTAATTAACGGGTTAAGATAAAAATTGTTTTTAATATTTTCTTCTATTGTCTGATGCATCCAATAAATTGCCTGGTTTTTCCGATTGGTATCAAACCAATTGTTTGATTTGGTTTTATCAACATAATCACAAATGGTTTGCCAGACTTTGCCAAGCCCTGCAAGTGAAACTGCAGAACAGGTAATTACCTGTGGTATCCAATCCGATTTCCCAAGCGGGAAGAAATGCAATGCATTTTTAAATTCTTGCTTTGCTCTCTCTGTCCTTTCAAGGTTATCCCCGTCGGCCTTTGTTATCACAATTGCATCTGCCATTTCCATAATACCTCTTTTTATTCCTTGCAATTCGTCTCCGGATCCGGCCAACATGAGAAGAAGGAAAAAATCAACCATTGAATGTACTGCAGTTTCCGACTGACCTACACCTACTGTTTCAATAAATATAGTATCGAATCCTGCAGCTTCGCAAAGAGTAATACTTTCACGGGTTTTCCTTGCGACTCCCCCAAGTGTACCTGAGGAAGGAGAGGGTCTGATAAAAGCTTTTTTGTTTGTAGATAGTTTTTCCATCCGGGTTTTATCACCCAGAATACTTCCACCTGAGCGTTCACTACTTGGGTCAATGGTTAGAACTGCAAGTCTCTTACCATTATCGGTTATTTGAGATCCCAACTCTTCAATAAAAGTACTCTTTCCAACGCCTGGAATACCTGTTATTCCTATGCGAACAGACTTCCCACTAAAAGGTAAACACTTTTGAACTATTTCCTGGCCCAACTTTTGATGTGATGGTTTTGAGCTTTCAATTATTGTTATTGCCTGACTGAGAATTACAAGATCTTGGTCTTTAATTCCCTTAACATAAGCATCAACAGATAATTGTTTTTTCTTCCTTTTGGATGCCAATTCAAAAGCTTGTTTATTTACAGATGAGGGTTGTTTAACTCCGCTGCTCACAGACAATGCACTTTTTTCTGATTTTTCTTTTGCCGAATCCATAACAATGCGAAGTTAATATTTTTCAAAACATTTCTTTAATTAGGTTTTCGGCGGTTTTAGGTTTTAAGCTTTGTTTTTGTTTGTATATAAAAAAACCTTCCGCAGTGGAAGGTTTAGTATTATATGGTTTCAATTTAAGAAATAAAAAGTACTATTTAAAGTGAGTATCAAGTATCTCAGTAATTTGTTCTTTTGACTGTATACTGCTGGTTGCCTTCACTACCTTGCCATTTTTATAATACACTGTAAATGGTAAGCCCATAAATCCCATACTTTCAGGAAGTTTCCTAATTACCATAGCAGTTGGGATATCGAACTCCATATCACAAAATGAAACTTCCGGGTATTCAGATTCCAGTTCTACCATCGAGGCGTAAACAGGGATACACATAGGCCCCATTCTTCCACAGCAGATCATCACGTTTTCCTGTTCGTTAAGTACTTTTTGATACTCTTCTTCAGTTTCAATATGCCTTAAATTTGTATGTAACATTGATTCTTATTTTAACGATTTAGATTTGGCTCAATTTTTAATTTGTCTTTTCGAGAGCACAAAAATATAAATTACTTCTAAATTGCTGTAATGAAATACCTAAAAATAAAAAGCACCAGATTTCTGGTGCTTTCAATATAATTTCATAATTGAAATCTATTCTGTGGAAGGAACTTCAACTTCTCCCGTGACTCGTAATACCAGATTCGGACTTTTTGGGTCATTGGTAATTACCGTAATTGATTTATTCTGGCGTCCGACTCTTGTTCCAGAACTGAAAACAGCTTTGATCGAGCTACTTTGTCCAGGTCTAATAACTTTTTCTTTAGGAGAAACAGCAGTACAACCGCAACTTGAGTTTACTTTTCTGATTATCAAATCACTTTTTCCAGAATTGGTAAAAGTAAAACTATGCTCAACGGAAGCTTTTTGTTTGATTTTTCCAAAATCAAAAACTCTTTCTTTTATATCTATAACAGGCGCATTTGCTAGCTGTTCCGTAGTAAGTTTAGTGAAATTTTCAGAAACTGTTGCAGATATTGTAAGACGATTTTTTCTGTCTTCTTTACCATTGTAGTTAACTTGTACCCTGTCAACAATAAATCCCCAATCATCTATGGTTTTCGCATCATAGGTGCCAACGATAACTCCTTTTTGATTCGGTTTCAAAGTAATTGGATTTGCAACAAGTTTCAAATGACTCGGAACCTGGGAAAAAGTAATGGTTTGATTCTGAGTTGAAGTGTTAACAACCTGTATACTAACTGCTTTTTTCTCGTCCTTGTAAACTTTTACAAAAGCAAGATGGTTCGTTTTAAATCGTACATCACCAATTAAAAAGGGATAATCATCCTCAATAGTTCTGGGTTTAGGAATAACATTGCCTTCAATTCTCAAGCTAACAACCTTTGGATTGGCATTTGAATAAACAGTAACTGATTTGTTGAATTTATTTGGTCTGTTTTTTGGATTGTAGGCTACTTGTATATATCCATCCCCACCAGGACCAATGGGTTCTTTTGTCCATTTTGGAGTAGTACAGCCACAAGAAGCAGTAACTTTATTAATTATTAAAGGTTGGCTCCCTGTATTTTTGAATTTAAAACTGTATGATGCAAGACCCACTTCTTCTTTAATGTCCCCGAAATTATGGGATTTATCCTCAAATGCAATGGTAGGACCAGTCTGTTGAGCCGCAATAAACAATGGTATTGAAAACAAAATGACTAAAGTGAAACTGTAAATAATCTTTTTCATGACAAATTCTTTTTCTTAAAATATCTTATATACTCACGAAACATCTAAATAAATTAAACGTTTCAAAATTAATAAAGTTTATTTTTGTTTACACAATTTTATGAAATTCTTATCAAATTGAGCTATTTTTACTTTTACTTTATTTGCTTTAATTGAATTTTCTTAATTTTCCCATTAATAAATTGGAAACTTTTGTGAAAATAGGAAGAATAAAATATGTATTGCTAATTCTGTTCCTGGCAATGGGTTCCAGCTCATTTGGTCAATTTTACAGAGGTTACCAGATGCCCTTTGGAAAAAATCGTGTGCAGTATAATACTTTCTATTGGTCATTTTATCGTTTCGAGAATTTCGATGTTTATTTCAATGAGTACGGGCGAGATCTGGCAGAATATACAGGAAAGTATGCCAATAGGCAACTTTCAGAAATGGAAAGCTTTATCGACCACAGACTTAACAAGCGTCTTATTCTTTTAGTATATAATAAATTATCAGATTTCAGGCAAAGCAATATAGGATTGGTTACTGGAAACGAGGAGTATAATCTGGGTGGGACCTCTACAATTCTTGAGAATAAAGTATTCCTTTATTATGAAGGAGACCATCGCAAATTTGATAGTCAGGTAAAAAAAGCAATTGCTTATGCTCTTGTAAATGAAATGCTGTTTGACAATCCAAACAGAGCCAGGGTTAGGAACTCTTCAAAAATGGAATATCCGGATTGGTACTTCGAAGGTCTTACGTCTTACCTATCGAACAACTGGGATTTTGAGATTGAAAACAAGGTGAAAGACGGGATTCTTTCGGGTAAATTCAAAAAGTTAAATAGACTTGAAAAACAGGATGCAGCAATTGCAGGACACTCCTTTTGGAAATTTATTGCAGATACTTATGGGAAAAATATTATACCAAATGTTCTATACATAACCCGAATTAATAATGATTACAATAAGGGACTATATTATGTGCTTGGTGTTTCATTGAAAGAACTTAATGAAGCATGGCTTGATTATTTTAAAGAGAAGTATACTGTTGATGAGCAGATCCGGTTTAAGCCTGAGGTGAAAAAGATAATTGAAAAACCTAAAAAGAAAACGGTATATGAAAAGTTAAAAGTAAGTCCCGATGGTAGAAATGTTGCTTATGTTACAAATCAAATGGGGCGGTACAAGGTTTGGATACATGATACTTATACAGGTAAAAAAAGATGGGTGTACCGGCGAGAACCAAAAGTTGAGCAGATTATTGATTATACCTACCCTGTAATTGCCTGGCATCCTACAGGGAGAATGCTAACAATTATTACTGAAGAAAAGGGAGGGCTTGATCTTCTTTATTACAGGACTGCAAACAGGAAAATAGAGAGAAAGAATCTGCTTTATTTTGATAAAATCATTGATTTCTCATATTCTCCGAATGGGGCAAAATTGGTTTTTTCTGCTATGAAGAATGGTTTGACCGACCTCTTCCTTTATGATATTGCTGCAGGTACTTATGAGCAGTTAACTTTTGATTTGGCTGATGATTTATCACCCAGGTATTCGAAGTTGGGAGACCATATTATCTTTAGTTCTAACAGGATAAATGATACACTTTCATTTGACCGGGAATACGATTTAAGAACTAGTGAAAATTTTGAACTTTTCCTGTATGATGTTAATACCAGATCACAAATACTTACCCGATTATCTGAGGATAAATATGTTGACAAATTCAATGCTCATAACATTAGAAACAACGAATACCTGTATTTAGGTAATCAGTCTGGAATACTTAACAGGTACTATACACGATTCGACAGTGCTATCAGTTATATTGATACAACAATACATTATCGATATTTTGCAAACTCAAAGCCGCTAACTAATTACAACCGTAATATACTTGAAGAGGATTTTAGTCCGGCCAGTGAGACCTTTGGGGAGATTGTTTACGAAGATGATAGATACAACATGTATTTTGGACAATTATTTTCGGAATCAATTGAGGCTGTTGATGATCCTGAGCAAACTGCCTACCGAAAAAAGCATACGAAAGAACTGATGAAGATGGATAGCATTGAAGTGCTGCGCCAAAAACTTATTGAACAGGATAGAAGGATGCGCGATACCCTCACAAAACCTTTATATGCCTATTTTGAAACTGATGATCTGGTTGATGTTAATAATTATGTTTTTGAAGAGGAAAAGGAAAACTACTACAGACAATTATTAAATAAGGACTTAATTGAGATAGATCTGGATACCGCTGATATCCCTTTACCACCTATTAGAATTTACGAAACTTCATTCTATACTAATTACCTGGCTACACAAATTGACTTTGGATACCTGAATAACTTTTACCAGGCATTTAACGGAAGTGGTGTTTATTATAATCCTGGTTTTGGAATGTTGTTCAATATCGGAGCCAACGATTTATTTGAAGACTACAAAATTGTTGGTGGTTTTCGTTTTTCAGCTGACTTCAACAGCAATGAATATCTTATAAGTGTTGAGAATTTAAAAAAGAGAATTGATAAACAATTAGTTTTTCACAGGCAATCGTACCGATCCTATGTGAACAATGGTGAAAATTGGGTCAAGGTTCATTCGAATCAGTTAATGTATTCTATGTCATACCCATTTAACCAGGTAATGGCAGTAAAAGGAACAATTGGATTTCGAACTGACCGACAAGTTTATCAAGCTATAAACAGAGATAATCTATTCAGGAAGGATGATTGGCGGACCTGGGGTAATTTGAAGCTTGAATATATTTACGACAATACTCGATACAGAGGAATCAATATTTATAATGGTTTAAGGTTTAAAATCTTTGGGGAATATTATCAGCAAATTGAGGAAAGGAAATCTGATGTTTTTATAGTAGGCGGAGATTTTAGGTACTATTTTAAGATACACAGGGACCTGATTTGGGCAAACAGATTTGCATTGAGCACATCTTTTGGCCATAGAAAATTAATATATTACCTGGGCGGGGTTGATAATTGGTTTAATATTTTCAATGTGGACGAAATGTTTGACCAAACTGTACCTATTGATTATACGCAAAATTACGTATTTCAGACTGTTGCTACTAATATGCGTGGGTTTAAACAGAATATAAGAAATGGGAATACTTTTGCGCTGATTAATTCCGAAATACGGTGGCCAATTATCCGTTACCTTGCAAACAGACCAATTGCGAACAAGTTTCTTAACAATTTTCAAATAGTTGGTTTTGCTGATCTAGGTACTGCCTGGACTGGTTGGGATCCTTATTCTGGTGATAATTCTTATGATAAAGAAGAGATTAAAAATGGTCCAATTACGGTAATAGTACAATCAAACCGAGAACCAATTCTTGCCGGTTACGGATTTGGTTTGAGGAGTGTTGTTCTCGGATATTTTGTCAAAGTAGATTGGGCCTGGGGAGTGGAAAACTTCGTTACACAGCCCATGATGTTTTACCTTTCGTTAAGCCTTGATTTTTAATAAATGAATACCAACGAAATTTTAATATTGTTGGGGATTGGCCTGTTAGCCGGGTCAGTAGGAGGCTCATTAGGAGTGGGAGGGGGAATCGTTATAGTTCCTGCCCTTGTGTTCTTTTTTGGTTTTAGTCAGCATTCAGCCCAGGGAACAAGTCTTGCTGTATTAATGTTTCCTGTGGCATTAATTGGTGCGTACAATTACTACAAGAATGGATATGTACAAATAAAACATGCTTTGATAATACTGGTGGCTTTTGCTGTTGGGCAATATATAGGATCTCTTCTATCAGTGAACCTTCCGGAGAAAACATTGCGGTCATTTTTTGGGATATTTGTTATTCTAATGGGACTCAAAATGGTATTTGGCCGTTAATTAAATTGAAATTCTTTCTAATGATCAGAGAAATAACTGATTTATCCAACTCTTTTTTTAGTGAAGCACTTCAAATAAGAAGAGAGTTGCATATGAACCCTGAATTATCATTTCAGGAATTTTTAACATCTGATTTTCTTCTTAGGAAACTCAAAGAATATGGAATTCCATATAAGAAAGGATATGTTAAAACTGGAGTTGTTGCCCAAATTGAAGGTAGAAATCCTGGAAAGAGAACAATTGCCTTAAGAGCCGATATGGATGCTTTGCCTATTGAAGAAAAAAATCAGTTTTCATTTAAATCAAAAAATAAGGGAGTTATGCATGCCTGTGGCCACGATGTTCACATGACATGTGTATTGGGAGCAGCTAGGATTCTTAAACAAATCAGCCATAAATTTGAAGGAACTGTTCTGATACTTTTCCAACCTGGGGAGGAATTGCTGCCTGGTGGGGCAAGATTGATGATTGAAGAGGGAGCATTGAATGACCCTTCTCCGAATGCAGTATTGGCTCTACATGTTCAACCCGATATAGAGGCGGGATATGTTGGATTTAAGCCAGGAAAATACATGGCATCAAACGATGAAATATATATAACAGTAGAAGGTAAAGGTGGGCATGCAGCCATGCCACATAATATTGTTGATCCTGTTCTTATTGCCTCTCATATTATCGTTTCATTGCAGCAAATTGTAAGCAGGAATACAAATATTTCTGTTCCTACGGTTCTCTCTTTTGGTAAAATAATTGGAGATGGTGCAACAAATGTTATTCCTGATCAGGTTAAACTTGAAGGAACATTTCGTACAACCGATGAGAAATGGAGAGAAGAGGTGCACAAAAGGATAAAGTCAATTGCAAAGTCTACAGCTAAGGGGATGGGTGGAAATTGCAATGTTGAAATAAGAAATGGCTATCCTCCACTGGTAAATAATCCGGATCTAACTAATAACTTCATTTCCTTGGCAGAGGATTATCTTGGGAAAGACCAGGTTATGGAGCTTGGAATACGTATGACATCGGAAGACTTTGCTTTTTACAGCCAAAAGTATCCTTCCTGCTTATTTAGGCTTGGAGTTGGATCTCAACCTAATGAGCCTGCAACTTATCTTCATACCTCAGGTTTTGTCGCTGAAGAAAGCTCTTTAAAAACAGGTATCGGATTGTTAACTTGGCTGGCTTATTCATTCTTAATAGCTGATAGATAGTGGGTTTCACTATGTTTTCATCAGTTAATAATTTTTTTCCCGCAACTATTGTTTTTATTAAAAATATGTATCTTTGTTCAATCTTATGAATAAGAAGAGTTTTAAGGTTTACTAATTTAAATAATTGAAAAATGGCTTATGTAATTAATGACGATTGTACAGCTTGCGGAACATGTATTGATGAATGTCCAGTAGAAGCTATATCTGAAGGTGATATCTATAAAATTGATCCTGACTTATGCACAGATTGTGGAGCTTGTGCAGACGTTTGCCCCGTTGAAGCTATACATCCAGAATAGGGTATGCTATAACAAAATTGCTAAAACCGCTTAAAATAAGCGGTTTTTTTGTTTTTATCTTGGATCGTATTTTGAAACTCGTAAAATCTCCTGGTAATCTGTGTTATTCATTAACTCTTGAAGAGTGGCATCTGACTTTTCACTTAAATAGTTTTTTATTATCTTATAACCCAACCATACTGCTGCTTTCCCAGGTGATTCTTTTGGAAAAAAGCTAGTAAATGGAGAATCTCCAATTAGCTTTCTTATCGTAAATCTCTCAGTATTATACAAAAGTTGGTTCTCTACCAGATAAGTCCACATGTGGCTTTCGTTTTCATTGCACCATTCTAGCTGTTCATCGGTAAAACCAAACATCATTGCTTCATTTGCATCGGGGATCATGGCATTAACAAAATAGAAAAGCTTACCCTCGAATAAAATATTATTCAAAACATTATCTGCCACCTCATTTTTCTTATCACCTTCAAAATTAAACTCTGTTGAAGCCCAGGCATACATGCAATCATATGGAATTTTTTCACGAATCATATTTCTGCTCTGGTAATTTGAAATCCCCAGTTGTGGATAATACTTGCAATCTGCACCAAGGTATCGGTCCAGACCAATGGCTAAAATATCTTTATCAATTATAATGGAGCTGTTAAAGCCAGAAATAAAGGTATATATGTTTGGAACATTTCTTTCGGGGTAATAATTGAGGTAGTATTTAAAACTGGTTGTTAATTCTTTTTCAATTGACGTAACTTCAGGGTAGGATTCCTGTGTTGCTTTTAAAACCTCATTGTTAAGGCGGTCAGTAGCAAAGGATGTTAATAACTCAGGAAAAGTTGGATCACCTGGTTTTCCAATATTAGTTACATAGCCAAAAAGAGAAAGGAATTCACCATATTTTTCTTCCAGCCTAGGGATTTCATCAGGAATATTTGACGGATCTAATTCAAATAAATCTTGTTCGAACCGTTGAATTGAAATAGCCAGATCTATTTTAGAAATGGGTACTTTTAAACTGTTATTTCGGCATCCTGACAGAACTAATATTCCAATCAGAATATAAAGTATGCTCTTTTGCATTGTAATGATAGTTAAAAGAAAAATCTGAAATTCTATACAAAAATAATCAAGTTTGTGGTTTCGTACGAGTTTTTTAGCTTCTGAAATACAAGCATCAAATTATCTTATGGGAATTTTAGTACTTTTGCCGCAAAATGATGAAACTAATTGCAATGAAATTATTGATTAATTGGAAAGATAAAACTGCTGAGTTTTATCAAATGAAAATATATCAACATGCGTTTTATCATATGTTTTTAAATTTATCTGTCGTATATTTATATGTATGTTCAAACTAAGAAGAAATGGTTTTCTCGGATAAAATAATGTTTTAATTTTATGAAAATAGGACTTGCTCAATTAAATTTCCATATTGGAAATTTCGAAGAGAATTCAAACAAAATTATTGATGCTATTGAGATAGCGAAGGAACAAAAAGTTGATCTTATTTTATTCTCTGAATTATCTGTATCAGGATATCCTCCTTTAGATCTCCTGGAGAGAGAAGAATTCATTTCTAAGAGTTATGATACTGTTTTAAAAATTGCAGAGCACTGTGATACAATAGCTGCTGTGGTAGGAGGGGCAGTAAAAAATCCAAATAAGGAGGGAAAGAATTTATTTAATGCCGGGTTTTTCCTGTATAATCGAAAAATTCACCAGGTAGTGCACAAAAGTTTACTTCCTACTTATGATATTTTTGATGAATACAGGTACTTTGAGCCAAATAAAGACTTTGAAATTATTGAATTTAAGGGGAAGAAGCTAGCTTTAACAATATGCGAAGATCTATGGGATCAACAGGAATTTGAATCTGATTTTGGAAAAACACAGTTATATACGATTTCACCGATGGATGAGCTCTCAAAGTTGGAGCCCGATCTAATTCTAAATATTGCTGCCTCACCTTATTCATATCTCCGGGAAACAGTTAAGAAGCAAATATTTATTGGAAAAGCTATAAAATATAAGTTACCTGTATTTTATGTGAATCAAATTGCGGCACAGGCTGAGCTGATTTTTGAAGGTGGATCGATGGTTATAAATCCTGAGGGGATTGTTTACGATGAGTTATCGTTTTTTGAAGAGGAAATTAGATTTTATGAGCTCAATGATGTTTTGAATAAGGAGCCTCTGGGAGAGGATAAACTGGAATCGACAATTATGGAGAATATTCATAATGCACTTATATTGGGTATTAGGGATTACTTTACAAAGATGAATTTCTCCAAGGCAACTCTAGGCCTGTCAGGAGGAATTGATTCAGCAGTGAGTCTAGTTCTTGCTGTGAGAGCTATTGGAGCTAAGAATATCAAAGTTTTGCTACTACCCTCAAAGTATTCAACAGATCATTCAATTTCAGATTCTGAAAAGTTAGCCAGGAACTTAGGGGTTGAATATGAAATTATCAGAATTAATGATATTGTTGATGGATTTAATTCTGCTTTAGATCCCATATTTATAAATTTGCCTGAAGATGTTACGGAAGAAAACATACAAGCCAGAATCCGGTCGGTTTTGTTAATGGCCTTATCAAATAAACTAGGATATATTTTACTTAACACCTCCAATAAGAGTGAGGCAGCTGTTGGATATGGAACTCTTTATGGAGATATGTCTGGCGGTTTGTCTGTTCTGGGGGATGTTTACAAAACGGATGTTTATAATCTTGCAAAATATATAAATCAGGATAAAAATATTATTCCATGTAATATTATAAATAAAGCTCCCTCCGCAGAATTGAAGCCCGACCAGAAAGATACAGATTCATTGCCTGATTATTCAGTTCTTGACCAGATCCTATACAGGTATCTTGAATTACAACGTACAAAAACATCAATTATTCATGAAGGATTTGATGCAGAGATTGTTGAGAAGATTATTCATCTTATAAATACAAATGAATACAAACGCTACCAGGCACCCCCAATTTTACGGATTTCATCCAAGGCATTTGGCATGGGAAGACGTATGCCCCTTGTTGCAAATTATCAGTTTCTGTAAATTTTAGTTCAGATACTTTTATGCCAACTAAATATATGAGGTAGGCAATTCTATTTTAATTTATTACATTTAGTTTTTTATATTTGTATGTTTTTTAACATATCTATAATTTCGTATGCAGGAAAGTGATTTTGAGTGTTCAAGTTGTATTAACGATCCCAATTCAATTTTCAATATCCTTACCAATGAAGAACAGGATGCCCTCGTTATAGGCCATTCATGTATTTTTTATAAGAAGGGAGACTACATTTATCACGAAAGGGATAAACCAACGGGATTATTGTATCTGACAAGAGGCAAAGTAAAAATATTTAAAGAAGGAGTGGGCGGCCGTGATCAAATTGTTAGATTAGCCAGACCATTAGGCTTTATAGGCTACAGAGCCCTTTTTGCTGATGAGAATTATTCAGCCTCAGCTGTTGCTTTAGAAGATTCAGATATTTGTGTTATTGATAAAACTGCGTTATTTAAAACCTTAGAGAATAATTCTGAACTTTCTTTACGCATGATGCGTAACATGGCTACGGAATTGGGTATTTCTAATTCGCGAACTGTCACACTTACACAAAAGCACATAAGAGGTCGCCTGGCTGAGTCACTAATTTTCCTGGTTGATACTTATGGATTTGAACAAGACAATCAAACAATAAAAGTGTATCTGTCAAGAGAGGATATAGCCAATTTATCAAATATGACCACTTCAAATGCTATTCGTACTCTTTCCATTTTTGCAAATGAAAATGTGATTTATTTGGAAGGAAGAAAAATTAAAGTGATTGACCTTCAACAATTGAAACGAATCAGTGAATTAGGGTAATTTCTACATGACCATTTTTATCTCTTGTTTGCTCTATGGCTTTCTTTGGTTACTTGCATTGCTTCCGTTAAGAGTATTATATCTTTTTTCTGATTTCCTATTTATAAGTATTTACTACCTGTTTCCATACAGAAAAAAGCTTGTTCTTGAAAATCTTAAACAGGCATTTCCAGAAAAAGATCTTCATGAAATCAACTCCATTTCTAAAAGGTATTATAAGCATTTTGCCGACTCAGTGTTGGAATCGTTTTATATGATTCACATGAGTCTGAATGAAAATTCATTGCGATACAGGTATAAAAATTTGTCACTGCTTGAAGAGTTATTTAATCAGGGTAAGAGCGTAGTTCTTTTGATGCCTCATTATGGAAATTGGGAATGGTTAGCGGGATTGGATCAAAAATCACCCTTACACTTTTTAGCTGTTTATAAACCTCTTAGCAACAAGTGTTTTAATAAACTATTTATCCGAATAAGAGAGCGGTTTGGAGGTGAAACAATACCCATGAGAAAAGTTTTGCGCAAGATTATTGAATCAAATCAAAAGGATGAACTAAATATCACACTTTTTCTTTATGATCAAAGACCCGTTCCTGGTGAAATTAATTATTGGGTGAAGTTTTTGAACCAGGATACACCTGTCATTTTAGGAGCTGAAAAAATAGCAAAGAGATTTAATCAGCCTGTGGTGTTCCTGAAGACAAAAAGAATAAAAAGAGGATATTATGAGAATGAATTTATTGAGTTATATAGGGATCCTGCTGCAACTGATGAGCACGAGATTACTGATAAGTATTATTCCCTGCTTGAAGAAATGATAAAAGAAGAACCTGAATATTGGCTTTGGTCACACAACCGATGGAAGTTCAATACCACAGAAGAATTAAATAGCCAAAATTAAAACGCAAGGCCTTTACTATATTCAATTATTCCTGGATATAAATTCTTCTTACCCTGCTTGATACATTTGTTAGTATTTCATATGGGATAGTACCCAATACCTTTGCCATCTGATTTACAGTTACATTATTCCCGAAAATTTCTACTGGATCTCCTTCACTAGCAGGTGTCTCTGAAATATCTATCATACACATGTCCATACATATATCACCGACTATTGGAACAAGAGTTCCATTTAGATAAAATGACCAATTGCCATTTCCAAGTTTGCGGTTAAGTCCATCTGCGTAACCTACTGGAATAATGGCAATACGCATTTCTTTTTTGGCTATTGCTTTTCTACCATATCCAATTGACTCCCCAGCATTCACAATTCTTATCTGTGAGATTATACTTCTAAATGTACTGGTATTTATTAAAGTTGCATTTTCTGAAAATGAGATACCGTGCAGGCCAATTCCCAACCTTACCATATCCAACTGAGCCTGAGGAAATCTTTCAATTCCGGCAGAATTTAAAATATGAAATTTGATGTTATAAGGAAAAGCCAGAGAAAACTTGTTGCAAATTTGGTTAAAAAGGTTTATTTGTTTTAATGTATAGCCATCCAGATCAGGGTTTTCGCTGCCTACCAAGTGTGTGAAAACACTTTTAACTTCAAATTCTTTAATTTTCTTTAATTCATCCAATAAGCTTTCAACCTCAGATACTATAAAACCCAACCGATTCATACCAGTATCCACTTTTATATGAATAGGGTAGGGTCCTGTTCCTGTTTTCTTAACATGCTCCTGAAAGGAGTGAAGAATTGTCTTATTGTAGATTTCAGGCTCAAGGGAATACCTGGTAATATTTAATAAGTTCTGGGAATCAGGATTCATTACCATAATAGGCATTCCAATACCTTTTTCACGAAGTGTGACACCCTCATCAGTGAATGCAACGGCCAGGTAATCTACTCTCTGGTATTGAAGCAAATTTGCTATTTCATAGGATCCAGAACCATAAGAAAACGCCTTGACCATAACCATAATTGAGGTCTTCGGATGTAGTTTTTTTCTGAAATAGTTTAAATTGTTAATTAAACTTCCAAGGTTAACTTCAAGAACTGTTTCATGAGCCTGGAATTCTAACTGATCAGATATTTTTTCAAATTCAAAGTCCCTGGATCCTTTTAATAAAACAACTTCATTGTTAAAATGATTCCTTGAAAAATACTTCAGGAATTCGTCTGTAGTTTTATAGAATCTTTTGTTTCCATGAAATTTTTCTGCATTCGTAAACAAAGCCTCTCCAATCCCTATAAACTTTCTGATTCCTCTTTTCTGAACCATCTCTGCAACCTTTGAATACAAAATACTGTCAACCATTCCACTTTGAAATATATCTGAAAGTATAAGAGTTTTTTTTGGCAGCTGCTGCTGTTTCAGAAAATCAAGGGCAATCTCAAGAGAGGCAAGGTCAGAATTATAGGCGTCATTAATAAGAATGCAATCATTGATTCCTTTTTTAAGTTCCAGCCGCATTGCAACAGGCTCTAACTCCTTCATTCCTTTGAAAATTTTCTCAAAGGGGTAATCAAGGACCTTTAATAAAAGAAGCGCATGAATTGCATTTTCAATAGAAGCTTTATCAGTAAATGGGATAGTGATATTTTCTGTAAACCCTTTATATGAGGTGGTAATTTGAGTAGTATTATCTTTTATTTGAACTTTTCGCACAGTTAAATCGGCTTCTTTTTTTTGTGACCAACAAAAAAGTTCTTTGTTCTTACCACCAAATCTATTTTTAATTATTTTATCAATTGTTCTATGATCCTTACAGTAGATAATAATGGTTGATTCTTTAAAAAGATCCAGTTTCTCTTCAATTTTTTCTTCAAGATTTTTGAAATTTTCCTGATGAGCTTCCCCGATATTGGTCATTATACCTATATCAGGTTTGATCATTTTTTCCAGGATTTTCATTTCTCCGGGCAATGAAATCCCTGCTTCAATAATGGCCAGATCAAAATTGTTGTCTAGCCGTAAGAGTGATAATGGAACTCCAACTTGTGAGTTAAAACTTTTCGGGCTCCGGATTACTTTTTTTGTACCGGAAAGAATTTGATTTAACCATTCCTTGATGATAGTTTTTCCATTGCTACCTGTTATTCCAATTAATGTTTTATTGAACTCGCTTCTGCAATATAAGGCAATTGACTGTAATGCTGTCAGGGTATTTTCAACCAGAACAAAACTTGTATTTTTATATATAGATTTATCTTCAGGGATGCTGCTTACTACAAAACATCTGACACCTTTGGAATATAACTGATTGATGAAGTCATGACCATTGTTATGTGGCCCAACCAATGCAAAAAATGCAGTTTTACCAGGTGTGCAGTATCCACGGCTGTCAATTAGGACCTGATTTATGGTGCCATCAGCAGGCCCTGAAAGCTCACCGTTGGTTATTTCTTTTATACTGTTTATTGAGAGTTCCAAAATTTTAGCACTTCAATGTTTAGGGTTTGGATATTTAGATATGAGCTTATTTTCTGCTATTAAAACATTCTCTGCAAAGAGGTTCATATGCGTCTTTTTCCCCTAGCAGGACCCTGTTTTCATCATGTGTTTTTCGAAATGAATACGAGGCCAGACTACCGCAACGCATGCATATTGCATGGACTTTGGTAATATGCTCAGCAATGGCCATTAAATCAGGTATCGGTCCAAAAGGTACACCCAGGTAATCCATATCAAGACCGGCAACAATTACCCTGATACCCTGGTTTGCTAATTTGTTACAAACATCCACAAGACCATCGTCAAAAAATTGAGCCTCATCAATGCCTACAACATCTACATCGTACGCAAGAAGTAGAATATTTGCAGAAGTATCTACTGGCGTTGAGAGAATGGATCTTTCATCATGAGAAACAACCTCAGTGTCAGAATAACGGGTTTCAATTTTTGGTTTAAATATCTCAACTTTTTGATTGGCAAGTTTCACACGTTTCAATCTCCGAATCAATTCCTCTGTTTTTCCTGAAAACATTGATCCGGCAATGACTTCAATTGATCCTCTTTTATTGCTCTTACCAAGTGAACTTTCCAGAAACATTTAATAATTTTTCTTACTTTTTATCGTTAACTTTGTAAAAATAGGCCTAAAATATTCAGTTACAATGGAATTTAAAAAGAATATCAGAAATCTATCTAAAGATATAGAAGATATTGGGAATTTTGTGAGTAAGATTCAAAATAATTCTCGCATTACTCAATTGGAAATGGATATACTCAAAACTAAAATTCATAAGCTTTATCTGACCTATTTAAATTTTGATTCAAAAGACAATAGTCTGGAAAACCATACGGTTGAGGAAGATGAGACTCCAATAATTGAATCTGAAAAGGGCACAAGTGATAGTTTTATTCCTAAAGAGAAAGGGATTAATGAACAAAAGCCAGCTGAAGAGGATGAAGTGCCCGAAACACTTGATTTTGAGGATGAACAGAATGAAGACAATTCAAATTTTGTTCAGGCCCTGGACTCGCCTGAATCAGAGTCTTTTGGTGCTGAGGAGATGATTGATGAGGAGTTTGTGGACAATTTAGATAAGGAATCAATTGAGGAACCCATTGCACCAACTATTGATGAACCTGTTCAAAGTAAAAAGGCTAGGGATCCTGAAGTTCTGGCTGATATTTATAAGAATAAGAAGAAATTCAGAAATGAAAGTATTCAAACTAACAATACACAGGATATTTCATCTAAGTTCCACAGCCAACCTATATCTGATATCTCACTGGCCATAGGTTTAAATGATAAGTTCAGGTACATTCGTGAGCTTTTCGATGGTGATAATGTTGAGTATACCGAAACACTTAAATTCTTAAATAATGTAAAGTCTGAAAATGAGGCTGCTGATTACTTGAATGATAAGTTTGAATGGGATATGGAAACAAAGCTTGTGAAAAGTTTGTTGGAGCTTACCGCAAGAAAACTGAAAATGACAGATAATGGGTAAGTTGATTTTGGTACCTACACCCATTGGAAATCTTGAGGATATAACACTTAGAGCTATTTCTGCTCTTTCATCTGCAAATTTAATACTCGCTGAGGATTCAAGAAAAACTGGTATTTTGTTGAAACACCTTAACATTCGTAAAAAAATAATTTCACACCATAAATTTAACGAGCATAAGTCGGTACAGGGACTTGTTGACCGGATGAGCGCAGAAGAGTGTTTTGCTCTGGTATCAGATGCAGGCACTCCGGCAATATCAGATCCTGGTTTTTTGTTGGTTCGTGCCTGCATAGAATCTGGAGTTGAAGTAGAATGTCTTCCAGGTCCTACAGCTTTTGTACCTGCTCTAGTTGTTTCAGGCCTTCCCTCTGATAGATTTTGTTTTGAGGGGTTCTTGCCAGTTAAGAAGGGGAGAATGAAACGACTAAAAGAACTTGAAGGCGAAAACAGAACAATGATATATTACGAATCTCCACATCGTTTATTGCGTTTTTTATCACAACTTAAGGATGTTTTTGGTGCCGATCGAAGAGTTTCTGTATCAAGGGAACTTACTAAGATCTATGAGGAAACAGTACGTGGAAGTGTTGAAGAACTTATTACTTACTATTCTGAAAAATCCATTAAAGGAGAATTAGTTATCGTTCTTGAAGGCAAGAAGCATAAGTAACTAAGACAATTTCAACGAAATTTCTGGATTACAATTATGTATGGTGATTAGTGAATGAGACCGATTAATCATCCTCTTCCTCAAGTGCTTTCTGCATCAGGTCCTGTGGCAATGTCTTTTTCGTTTTTGCTCCCAGTTTTTTAATCTGTTCCACTCTGCTTACCAGGGATCCTTTTCCTTCAGAAAGCTTGTTCATGGTTGATGAGTAATGAATTTTTGCTGAGTCTAACCTTTTACCAAGATCTGACAAATCTGATATTAGACCAACAAACTTGTCATATAGAGCACCTGATTGGCGGGCAATTTCCATTACATTTTTATTCTGATACTCCTGCCTCCACATAGATTCAATCATTTTTAGGGAAGCTATAAGGTTGGTAGGGCTAATTAAAAGGATGCGCTTCTCATATGCAAAATTCCATAGTTCAGGATCTTCCTGGATAGCAAGGTAATAAGCAGGTTCGACCGGAAGAAACATCATTACAAAGTCAAGAGCTTTTAGTTGAGGTATTTCATGGTAACTTTTGCTTGACAATTCCTTCACATGATTTCGTATAGATATCAAATGCTCTCTGAGGGCTGCTTCTTGCTTTTCTTCTGACACAGCTGTGATGTACCTTTCAAAGGCAGTTAATGATACCTTCGAATCGATTATTACGCTTCTTTCCCCAGGATAGGTTACCACTATATCAGGTTGTAAACGAGTTCCCGAGTCATTTGTAAAAGATGGTTGCACAAAGTATTCACGGTTTTTTACCAACCCCGATTGTTCCAGTATATTTTCAAGAATTACCTCTCCCCAGTTTCCTTGTGTCTTAGCTTCTCCTTTCAATGCTTTTGTAAGGTTACTGGCTTCTTTACTTACAATCTGATTTAACTCAGCCAGTCTCTTTACTTCTTCTTTAAGCGATATCCTTTGCTGTGTTTCTTTATCGTAGGTTTCTTCAATTTTTTTCTCGAATTCTTTAATTTTCTGGTTCAGGGGGTTAAGAATTTCTCCCAGGCGAACACTATTCTGTTCAGTGAATTTTTTGGTTTTTTCTTCAAGGATATCATTAGCTAGATTTCTGAATTCAATACGGAACTTCTCCTGAATTTCCTCAACTTCTGATTTCTGTTCCAACATTTTATCATTCAGGTGCTTGTAGTCTGATTCCCTGGCAGAGATTCTCCCTGTTAAATCCAGTATTTCCTTTTCTTTTTGATCGTTTGATTTTTTCTCCTCTTCAATCGATCTGTTTAAGTCATTTATTCTTTCTGCAGAAAGTTTTTTCTCGCTATTCAGACGATTGTTGAAAATTAAAAACAGGGTAAATCCACCCAAAATTAATCCGATGCCTAGAAATAATAATTCTGTCAAGCCCATTTTTCTATTTCAATCTAAATTTTATCTGTATTATTTATTAATTTCTTCTTTGGGAGGATTTATGAGGTCAATAAATTCATAAATCTTTTCATTTGGAACAGTTATCGATAAATGGTAATGCAGTAGCTTCCAGTTTTCATTATTTTTTATAACCACACCTGATCCTCTGCAATTTCCCATCCAGGTTTCCAAAAGTTCATCAAACCAGGCTATCTTACCATCATTAGAGAATGTAATATGCCTGTCATAGGCTTTGAACTCCCATGCTTTACCTCGATCAAAATAGGGTTTGGCAAATTTAATGAATTCATCTTTCATCCACCTCTCACTGGCATCAGTCCCAATATATACGGATGATGAATCCATAAATCCGAAGAATTTATTCGCATCAGCTATTGCAGCTGCATTATGCCATTTATCAATTGAATTATGTAAAGACTTTTCTGAATCCTGAGAAAATACATTAAGAGATATTATTGTTAGAATAACAAGTATGGCGAAAATTGTTTTCATTTGGTTGAGTTTAATCAATATGTCATTCTATTATTTCTTAGGATATGGAATTTGGAATATTTTTTCTTCAATTAGCTCTTCAATTCTTTTTAGACTTCTAGCTTCCTTTTTGTTGACAAAAGTAATAGCTACTCCTGTAGATTTGGCTCGAGCAGTTCTGCCTACTCTATGCACATAATCTTCAGGATCCATAGGAACATTATAATTTATTACTAGGTCAATATTGTCGATGTCAATCCCCCTTGATACTATGTCTGTTGCCACGAGAATTCCAGTTCTTCCACTTTTAAAATTTAACAATACCTGTTCTCTCTCTCTCTGCTCCAGATCAGAGTGAATGGCTTCAACAGGTAATTTAAGGCCCCCCAATTTTTTCGCAAGTTGTTTTACACTGCTTTTTGTGGAAGAAAAGATTAAAACCCTGGTTAGGTCTTTTCCTTTTATGAGATCGATTAATAATTCTTGCTTTTCATTATCCTCAACTTTATATATAGCCTGGAGAACTCCTTCCGCAGGCTTGGCGATGGCAAGATTTACTTCTTTAGGATTCTTTAGTAGTTTATTTGCCAACTTCCTTATTTTTGGAGGCATGGTGGCAGAAAATAGTAGTGTTTGCCTATTTTTTGGTAACTCATTAACTATTTGAATAATATCGGCATGAAAACCCATATCTAACATGCGGTCTGCTTCATCAAGTATAAGATGTTTCAAGTTTGAGAAGTCTAAATATCCCATTTGAAGATGGGCTATTAACCGTCCAGGAGTGGCAGTTATAATATCAGTGCCTCTATTTAAAGCATTTTTTTGCTTATCCCAGGTTTCTCCATCCGTACCACCGTAAATGGCAACCGAGCTTACTCCGGAAAAATATGAAAATCCCTGAAGATGCTGGTCAATTTGTATTGCAAGCTCTCTGGTTGGTACAACTATAAGTGTATTGATTCCAGTTTGGGCATTTTTTTCTTCAAGAATCTTATGAAGGATAGGAAGAAGAAATGCACCTGTTTTTCCTGTACCTGTTTGGGCACATCCTACCAGATCTTCATTCGCTAAAATAATAGGAATACTCATTTGTTGAATGGGAGTAGGTTCAGAAAAACCCATTGAATCTAATCCCTCAAGAACACTGCTGTTCAATTGAAAGTCTGAAAACCTTATACTGTCCTGTTTTTTTTCTTCTGACATTATTATATAAATCAACTATTCTGCGGAAATTCTTAATATCTCAACAATCATGATCAATGCTTTTTCCATATCTGAAATATGAATGTGTTCCTCAGTAGAGTGCTCTAGTTTGGCACCTATCCCTACCACAGCAGTCTCAATTCCCTTATTGTTGTATACTGAAGCATCTGTAAATCCTGTAATAAAAGTGGTTTTTGCATCAATTCCGGCCTTTTTCAATGCCTGCATAGACACTTTTACAGTTTCTGAATCAGGCGGAATTTCCACAGCCTTAAAAGGATTGTTAATTTGAATACTAACGGTAGCACCAACTGAATTTACCTGCTCAACAATGATCTCTTTCATCTGGTTTGCCAGTTTCTCAGCCTTATTGTGATCTAGACTTCGACATTCAGCCAGAAATGAAGTTTCAGCAGGGACCCCATTTCTGATCATCCCACCCTTTATAACACCCACATTGGAAGTGGTTTCTTCATCAAGGCGTCCCAATGGAAGTTTTGATATGGCTTTTGAAGCCGCAAGAACTGCATTTATTCCTTTTTCTGGCTCCATTCCTGCGTGTGCTGCCCTTCCTTTTATCACAACATCCAGGGTATAGTACGATGGGCCTCCAATTACAATAGTTTCCAATGTATCGTTGTCAAGAAGGAATCCTTTTTTGGCATTCAACCAGTTAAAATCAAGTTCATTAACACCCAATAAACCAACCTCTTCCTCCCTGGTAATAGCAATTTCCACAATAGGCCTCATTTTTGCTATTCTTAATGCCTCAAGCATTTCAGCAATTCCAGCTTTATCATCAGCTCCTAATATGGTATTTCCCTCTGAGGAAATTACTCCATCTTTAATAACAGGTTGAATATTTTTCCCGGGTTTCACTGTATCGGCATGACATGAAAGTAAAATTGGTGTGTCATTTGATGAATTCAAAGCGTCTAATCGGCAAAGTAAATTTCCATAATCATCAATGTATGTATCGGCCCCTAACAATTGAAATTCTTTTTCAAGATATTCAATCATATTTTTCTCGTTTCCTGATTCACTATCGATCTTCACCATCTCGATAAATTGTTCAATCATTCTTGTACTCATAGCTGAAGGTGCATTTTTTCCATATTTATTATTGCTCAAAGCTACAAATTATGCATGTATTACAGGCAGAGTTTTAGCTTATTATAGCTAAAATGATAACTTCGTGAGAATTTCTCGGTAAATTAATATCAGAGGGGTTTAGTTATATGAAAAAATACCGTCATTTATTTTTTGATTTGGATGGGACCCTATGGGATTTTGATTCAAATGCTGAGGCAGCACAGCGTGAAATGTTCAATTATTTCAATTTGAATGAATATTGTGAAGACTTTGAATCATTTTTTAATACATTCAAACAACATAATGATATATTGTGGGCTGATTATCAGAGGGGAATCATAAAGAAGGAAAAGCTAAAATGGTGGCGCTTTTATCTTACTTTAAAAGAGTTGGGAAAGACGGATGAAGAGCTGGCAAAGAAGTTAGATGTTTTTTATTTATCGTTGGCTCCAACAAAAACAAAATTGATTGAAGGTGCGATGGAGGTATTAGATTACCTGAAGAAAGATTACCATTTGCATATTGTTACCAATGGATTTAATGAAGTTCAATATTTGAAGTTGAACAATAGCAAACTTGATTCGTTTTTTGAGGCAGTAATCACCTCTGAGGATGCAGGTGCATTGAAGCCTGACTCGTATATTTTTGAATTTGCTTTGAAAAAATCCAATGCATTGAGGGCCGAAAGCCTGATGATAGGTGATGTCCTTGACGTTGATATTCTGGGAGCAAAAAAAGCTGGTATTGATCAGGTATTTCTGAATCCAAATAAAATTACTACCAATTTCAGCCCAACATTTCAGATTGAAAGATTAATAGAACTGTTGGATCTTCTTTGAAGCATGACTATGTTATTTGATTATAGGCTAACAGGTTGATTTAGAATGGTTCTTCAGATGAGTCAGGAATATTGTTTGAGTGGCCACGTGCCGAACTGTTTAAATCATGATTCATTTTAGAGCCTAAAGTAATTGTAGAAAGGTCAGAATCACCGTTTATATCAAAGGATCCAACTTCATCAGGTTCAATAAATTTTGCCATTTCTTCCCGGAACAACAAAGTTACATCTGCAATAGGTCCATTTCGATGTTTTGCAACTATAATTTCTGCTACACCCCTGTATGAATTGCCTTCTTCATCCTCAGTGAGGCCATATTTTTCTGGCCTATGGATAAAAAGAACAAGGTCCGCGTCCTGTTCAATGGCTCCAGATTCTCTAAGGTCAGATAATTGAGGTCTTTTATTACCGGAACGCATTTCAACAGATCGATTTAACTGAGAGAGTGCAATAATTGGAATTTCGAGCTCCTTAGCCACCGCCTTGAGTGACCTGGAAATATTACTTACTTCCTGCTCCCTGCTGCCCCTTGAATCAACACTACTGGTCATGAGCTGAAGATAATCCACTACGATTAGTTCAATATTGTGCTGGAGTTTCAATCTTCTGGCTTTTGCCCTGAATTCGAAAAGTGAAATAGCAGCAGTATCATCAATAAAGATGGGAGCTTCAACCAACTTCTTGATTTTTGATTCCAGCTGTTTCCATTCATGATCATCCAGCTTTCCATTTCTGATTCGTTGTGAAGGTAATTCTGTTTCGCTAACAATAAGCCTGGTAACCAATTGAAGTGAAGACATTTCCAGCGAGAATATACCTATGGGACGACCATGATCAACAGCCATATTCTTTGCCATTGAAAGTGCAAGAGCCGTTTTACCCATTGATGGCCGGGCAGCAACAATAATAAGGTCTGATTTTTGCCAGCCTGATGTAATGCGATCAAGTTTTGTAAATCCTGAAGGGACACCAAGAAGACTACCTTCTTTTTTTCCAGCCTCTTGAATTTGTTCAATTGCAGCCTGTATAAGGACATTAATTTTTGCAGTTTCTTTTTTGATGTTTCCTTCAGCAATGTGAAACAATTCCTGTTCAGAGAAATCGAGCAAATCGTTCACATCAATACTTTCATCAAATGCCCTGTTTTGTATTTCACTGGAGACACGGATTAATTCTCTCTGAATATATTTTTGTGCAACAATTCTGGCATGATAAGATACATTTGCAGCAGAAGCAACGCGGTTGGTTAACTTTGAAATATACAATGGACCGCCAATATCATTTAATTCATTTTTTTTACGGAGCTCTTCAGTTACAGTAAGAATGTCAATAGGTTTCTCTTTAGCAGAGAGGTCCATTATGGCTTGAAATATTTTTTGGTGTGAATTTGTATAAAAACTCTCAGGCTTGAGGAATTCACTTACTGCAATAAATGCATCTTTTTCAAGCATAATAGCTCCAAGCACTGCTTCTTCCAAATCCACTGCCTGTGGTGGAACCTTTCCCATTTCAAGGCCTATTGGCAGAACCTGTGGTATTTTCTTTACTTTTTCTTTGAGAGCCATAATTGTATAAGTCGATAATTTAAAAGAGGTACAAAAATATAAAAATGGTACCTTGTCTTTGTAAGAAACAGCATATTATTATAAACAAAAGGTGTTAATAAAAATGACCAAATTGTTAAAAAAATTATCTCATTAAATAGCTTAAATAATTTTCAATAGCTTCTAATACAATATACGGTTTTTTAGTGATTAATTTGATTAGTACTTTTATAAAAAATTTCAAATGATTGCTTTTCCCAACGCTAAAATAAATCTGGGCTTAAAAGTTCATGAGAGAAGACCGGATGGCTTTCACAACCTAGAAAGTGTTTTCATCCCATTGAAGCTGGTTGATATTCTTGAGGTGATCAAAAATGATAAACTTGGTGATAACAAAAGTACTTTTTACCAATCTGGAATGCAGCTTGATGCCAGTCCGGAACAGAACCTTGTAATGAAAGCGTATCATCTTTTAAAATCCGACTATGATTTGCCTCCAGTTCAGATTGCCCTGCATAAAATTGTTCCTTCTGGATCTGGACTAGGAGGTGGCTCATCCGATGCGGCATCAATGGTCCTAATGCTGGATAAACTTTTTAAATTGGGTTTGACCCCTGAAAAGAAAAAGTATTATTTGGAAATTCTGGGAAGTGACTGTCCTTTTTTTCTTTCAAATAAAATTTCATTGGTTCGTGGAAGGGGAGAAATATTTGAGCCCATTCTTCTGGATTTGAAAGGTGTTTTTTTAGTTATTATTGTTCCTAATATTATGGTAAGTACTGGAGAGGCTTTCAGACAAGTTATACCTACGAATTCTGATTATTTGCTTGAAGAAAAATTAAAAAATCCAATTAAAGAATGGGAATCGACTATTTTTAATGACTTTGAAAAAGTGATATTTCCAAAATATCCCGTACTGAAGGAAATAAAGACAAAGTTGTATAATCTGGGTGCTAAGTACGCTTCTTTATCTGGAAGCGGATCTTCCATTTATGGCTTGTTCGATTCAGAGATAAATCCCCATAAACATTTCCCCGGATTATTTACCTGGACAGAAAGATTTTATTAATTATTTTCCAGAATAAGAATTGCTATGTTGTCTTTGGCTCCAACTCTACCATTAAAAAACCTTTTGGAACTTTATCCCCTTCTTTAACATATATTTTCTTTATTATACCCTCGCGGTGAATAAAAACATTGTTTTTCATTTTCATGGCTTCAAATACTAGTATTCTGGTGCCTTTCTTAAGTTTTTGCTTTTCTTTCACATAAACCTTGACTATCGTTCCAGGGATAAAGCCAATAATCTTAGTTTCATCGGGTTTCATCCATGCCTGTCTGTTGATATATTTAGAGGTCAGTTGTGTTTTATATTTTGTATCATCGATAACAACTGATTTAAAACGTTCCTTCTTTTGATCCTTCTCCTTATCCATTGGTTGGTTTTGAAACTAATGAAAATTAATTATTAATATTCTTAAATTTGAATCAATTAAGCCAAATTTGATTCTGAAAATTACAAGAAACACTTTACTTTAAAATGGAGGAATACCATGTTTCTTTTTCGGAATAGAAGACTCCTTAAATTCAGATACATCAATTGCATGAAGTATCTGAGCCCTTGTTTCTTTTGGTTCAATTACAGCATCAATATATCCTTTTGAAGCGGCAACATATGGATTCGAAAATTTAGCTTTATATTCTTTAATTTTCTGTTTTCTGGCTTTTTCCGGATCCTCAGCTTCACTTATTTCTTTCCTGAAAATAATATTTGCTGCTCCTTCAGGTCCCATAACAGCTATTTCAGCTCCTGGCCATGCAAAAACAAAGTCAGCTCTAAGGTGTCTGGAACTCATGGCTATATACCCGCCTCCATAAGCTTTTCTAATAATAAGTGTTATTTTAGCTACGGTTGCTTCACTATATGCATATAATATTTTTGCACCATGCCTGATTACACCTGCATGTTCCTGATCAACACCAGGGAGATAACCTGGAAGGTCAACAAGTGTTACTATTGGAATATTAAATGCATCACAATACCGGATAAACCGAGCTGCCTTATCTGAAGAATCAACATCAAGTACGCCGGCAAGTACCAGTGGTTGGTTGCAAACAAAGCCAACAGTTTTTCCACCCAATCTTCCAAACCCAATAACCATATTTGCTGCCCATCTTTCCTGTACTTCAAAGAAATCAGAATCATCAATCATAGCTCTGATAACATTCCTTACATCATAAGGAAGTTTGGGATCTCCAGGAACAATCTGATCAATTTTAAATTCGCGTTTTGGTTCTTTTGGCCTTTTTGGTTCTGCAATTTTGCTATTATTCCAGGGTATGAATGAAAGCAGTTTTTTTATTTGGTCGATGCTTTCTGTTTCGCTTTTTGCAAAAAAGTGGGCATTTCCAGTAATTTCACTATGAACTCTTGCACCACCTAAGTCCTCCATTGAAATTTCTTCACCGAGAACAGTTTTAATTACCTCTGGCCCGGTAATAAACATTTTTGAAATTTTGTCTACAACAAAAACAAAGTCAGTGAGTGCTGGGGAATATACAGCCCCTCCTGCACAAGGCCCAAGGATAACTGATATTTGAGGAATAACACCTGAGTTTAGAGTATTTCTGAAAAATATTTCACCATATCCGGCAAGGGAATTAACACCCTCCTGGATTCTTGCACCTCCAGAATCATTTATCCCAATCAGGGGCATGCGCATTTTTAGAGCATAATCCATTATTTTGGTAATTTTCCTGGAGTGCATTAACCCTAATGAGCCACCAGCCACAGTAAAGTCTTGTGCGAAGATGGCAACAGGTTTTTTATGAATGGTACCAGTTCCGATTATCACACCATCTCCATGAAGTATTTTTTTGTCCATGTCAAAGTCACGGGCTTCATGCTCCACAAATAAATCATATTCGCTGAAGGAATTTCTATCAAGCAGGCTGATTATTCTTTCCCGGGCGGTTAGTTTTCCCATGGCTATCTGCTTTTCAATAGCTCTTTCACCGCCACCTGCAAGAACCTGTTCCCGTTTTTTTTGTAGTTCTAATATTTTTCTTTTTAGAGGCATTTCTGTTGAAGTTTGATTAAAAGTAATTTAAAAATATTTCCGGATTACTTTAAAATTTTGTTTTGCAACGATACAAAAACGTGCTAAGTTATAAAAATTTATTTTCCTTTTCCTGCTAAAATTAAACTCTGATAAAGTGTTTCTAAGTCTTTTTTAAATAATTAATCAAAGAAAGAAGTTCATATGCAATTGTGATTAAATTATTTTGGAGTTTTATAATATAGTATGCCTGCAATGATAGCAAACAGTATATTGGGCATCCACACAGCAAGAAGAGGGTTTAAAGATCCACTTATTGCAAACTGTGAAGAAAATTGCATAAAAAAGATGTACATAAAACTCAATCCAAGACCGGCACCAATATTTGCTCCAATACCTCCCCTGATCTTTCTGGAGGAAACCGAGACCCCAATTAAAGTGAGGATAAAGGTTGAAAATGGAATAGCCAGTCTTTTATACCTTTCAAGTAAATACGGAATAACATTCTCTGATCCCTTAAGCTTCTGCTGGTCAATGAATGTTTTTAGTTCTTTCATATCCATTGTTAAAATGAAGTTTTCCCCTCTGGAAAAGTCCTCCGGGAAAATATTTAAAACAGTGTCGATATCTTTTCCCTCCTCAATGGTTTCTATTCCTTCACTAATATTTCTTATAAAATAATTATGTGCTTTCCATTTATTTTGAACGGTATCCCATTTAACATAATCGGCCATAAGTTTAGATTCGAGTTGTCCATTTTCGCTAAATTTTTCCAACGAAAACTTGTATCCAATATTACCTGTATTGCTGTAGCTTTCCATATAAACATATTCGTTGGGCCTAACCTGCATATGTATATTCCTTTGGCTAAAAGACCCGGATCTGTGGACATAAGTTTCCTCGAATTCCAGCCTTGTTATATTGGCATGTGGTATAACAAAATTACCAAGTACAAAAGTAAATGCAGCAATGACAAATGATGCCACAAAATAAGGGAACATTAAGCGTTTAAAGCTTAATCCGCTGCTGAACATGGCTATTATTTCAGTATTATATGCAAGTTTGGAGGTGAAAAATATTACAGTAATAAATGTAAATAAGGGACTGAAAAGAAGAGCGAAAAAAGGTATAAAGTTCAGATAATAGTCAAAAATAATTGCGTTTAAAGGGGCTTGTTTTTCAATAAACTCATCGAGTTTTTCAGATAAATCAAAAACAACAACAATAAACATCAACAGAGACAGGGCAAAAATAAATGTCCCGAGGAAATTTCGGATTATATAAACATCCAGTATTTTACTTCCCTTAACTTTCACAAGCGGGCTTTTAAATTTGGTATAATCTGATTTTTCCAATTGGAAAATTCTCCGTTCATTATTTTTAATCGAGCTTCCTTTACCAGCCACAAATAAAAACTCAAATTATGTATACTAGCAATTTGGGCTCCAAGCATTTCTTTTGAAACGATGAGATGCCTCAAATATGCTTTTGAATATTGAAGTCCAACATCGGATGCTCCGGAGCTATCAATAGGAGAAAAATCATTGCCCCATTTTTGATTTCTTATATTTATAATCCCCTCGGAAGTAAATAACATCCCATTTCTGCCATTTCTGGTAGGCATTACACAATCAAACATATCAATTCCCAAAGCAATCGACTCTATAATATTCGCTGGTGTACCTACACCCATTAGATACCTCGGTTTATCTTGTGGAAGTATATCTGTAACTAAGCTGGTCATCTCATACATCATCTCTTCAGGTTCACCAACTGACAATCCACCAATTGCATTCCCCTCACATCCAAAGGAACTCACTACTTCAGCTGACTTTATCCTAAGATCTTTGTAAACACTTCCCTGTACTATAGGAAAGAAAGTCTGTGCATGATCATATTTCGGGCTAGTATTTTTAAATCGATTAAGTCCTCTTTCCAACCAGCGATGGGTTAGATCAAGTGATTTGTTTGCATAATCAAAATCACAAGGGTATGGTGTACATTCATCTAATGCCATTAATATGTCAGAGCCAATAGTTCTTTGGATATCAACGACATTTTCAGGGGTGAAAGTATGTTTCGAACCATCAATATGTGATTGAAAGATGTAGCCTTCTTCTTGAATCTTCCTGTTTCCAGATAATGAAAAAACCTGGTATCCTCCACTATCGGTCAATATTGGTCTTTTCCAGCCAATAAATTTATGTAATCCACCTGCTTCCTCAATGATTTTAACTCCAGGTCTTAAGTACAGGTGATAGGAGTTTCCAAGTATTATCTGGGCTTTGATGACCTCTGAAAGATCATTCTGAGAAATTCCTTTCACTGTACCAGCTGTGCCCACTGGCATGAAAATTGGAGTTTCAATTTCCCCATGATCAGTTTTTAGTAATCCTGCACGTGCACCAGACCCTGAATCAATATGATTTATTCTGAAATTCATTGTGGGCAAATATAGATATTTCAAGGCGATTATTAGAAGTAAAATATTTGATTTGGAATAGCCGGAAATCTTTAATAAACTTGCAAAACTTTGAAGAGGAAATGGATTTATATCTTTTTAACAATTTTACATTAGGGGATTTGTTGCTGATTCTGTTTGTATTGGCAGCTTTAGTGCAAATTTTTTATTATTTATTTTTTTTTAGAAGGGTTGGCAAGGTTGACCACAAAAAAAAGAAAGCAAAAAAATCACCTGTTTCGGTTGTAATCTGTGCAAAGGATGAAGCAGAAAACCTAAAAAATAATTTGCCATCCATATTGACCCAAAATTACCCTGATTATGAGGTGGTGGTAGTAAACGATTGCTCTGAAGACAGCACTGAGGAGGTGCTTGAGTCGTTTCAAAAAAAACATCCAATTTTAAAGGTAACTACTATTAAAAAGGATGCGAAGTTTACCCATGGAAAGAAACTTGCTTTAACAATAGGAATTAAAGCAGCCAAAAATGAATGGTTGCTTTTGACCGATGCAGATTGTAAACCCGAATCAGCAGATTGGGTAACTAGCATGCAGAAGAATTTCAAAAGTGATACCTCAATTGTTCTTGGTTATGGAGGTTTCTATCAAAAGAAGAGCATCTTAAATATGTACATTCGTTTTGACACCTTTTTTATTGCGTTGCACTATTTAAGTTTTGCTTTGACCGGGTTCCCTTACATGGGGGTTGGCAGAAATCTCTCCTACAGGAAATCCTTATTTTTTGAACAGAAAGGATTCGCCTCCCATAATAAATTATCGTCCGGAGATGATGATCTTTTTGTTAATCAGGCCGCTACATTCGAGTAATACAAAAGTTGAGTATTGTGATGAAGCACAGGTAAGGGCGGATGCAAAAGAAACCCTTGGAGCTTGGATAAAACAGAAAAAGAGGCATTTAACAACAGGAAAGTATTACAATTCACGGACAAAATGGCTTTTAGGAGGAGAATTAGTTTCCAGGGTATTATTTTATATGCTTCTCATTGTACTATTGGTCTTCTTAAAATACATTTATGTAGTATTAGGAGTTTTTGTTGTGCGAAGTGTTATCATGGGTGTGGTTTTCAAAAATGCGATGAATCGTTTGAACGAAAGGTATTTATTCATATCTTCGCAGGTTTATGATTTTATATCTCCAATAGTCAATTTATTATTGGTATTAGCAAATAAGTTTAGTTCTCGCGAAGTCAAATGGAAATAAATCACAACCTGTCTGAAAAGGCCTTATACGATTGTAAATTAGTTGAGTTAGCCCTTGAAGGCAATCAAAAGTCATATGCTGAATTAATGGATCGGTATAGAGATGCGATTTACTTCATGCTTCTAAAAATGGTTAATAATCCAATTGATGCAGAAGACCTGACCATTGAGGCATTTGGGAAAGCATTTAAGAATATTGGACAATATACCCCCAATTATGCATTCAGTACCTGGCTTTTTAAGATTGCCACAAATAATTGTATTGATTATATCAGGAAAAAGAGAGGAAATCTTGTCTCCATCGATCAAAATGATAAAGATGACAACAACGTTCCTCTTTCAATTCAGGATTCTACATTGGATCCGGAGGAGGATATGATTAAGAAGCAAAAAGAGGTATTAATGAGAGATGTAGTAACCCAATTGAAACCCCGTTACAGACATCTAATTGAATTAAGATATTTTAAAGAATATTCATACGAAGAGATAGCCACGGAAATGGATCTCCCGCTTGGTACTGTTAAGGCTCAGTTATTCAGAGCCAGGGAACTACTTTATAATATCCTGAATAATTCAAAAGGGTATGTATAATATCCAGCTCAATGGAAATCATAACCAAGTATTTTCCTGATCTTTCAGAAAAGCAGGTTAAACAATTTTATAAGCTTCAGGAACTTTATTCATACTGGAACAGCCGAATAAATCTAATTTCACGAAAAGACTTTGATAATCTTTATGAGAGACATGTCTTACATTCTCTGGCGATAGCAAAAACTATTATTTTTCCCAAGGATTCAAATATACTTGATGTGGGCACCGGAGGCGGTTTTCCTGGAATTCCACTTGCCATCCTATTTCCTGAGGCAAATTTTTTGTTGATTGATGGTGTATTAAAGAAAACCAAAGTTGCTCAGAATATTTCTCAAGAAATTGGACTTAAAAATCTTAAGACAGAACAAATTCGAATAGAAAATCTCAAGGAGAAATATGACTACATTGTAAGCAGGGCAGTTACCACTCTTCCATTGTTTTATAACCTGGTTAAGAAAAATTTAAAAACAACAAATCCTCAAGTGCAAAATGGAGGTATTTATTACCTGAAGGGGGGTGAATTGGGCGAAGAAATAAATGGTCTGCCTGTAAATGCATATGAAATACAAATTTCTGATTTTTACGAGGAGGAATTTTTTAAAACAAAAAAAATCATTTTTATTCCATCAAAATGTCCAAACTAGTTTTGGTAAATAGAAAAAACATTTATCTTTGCAATCTGAATTTTTTAAAGCAATACTGAAACAGTCATGAAAAGAACATTTCAACCATCAAATAGGAAAAGGAAGAATAAGCACGGGTTCAGGGAAAGAATGTCAACAGCCAATGGAAGAAAAGTGCTGGCGTCAAGGAGAAGCAAAGGAAGAAGCAAACTCACTGTTTCAGACGAATCCAGACACAAAGTCTAGCAAAAAATATATGGGAATAAAGAAAAAGGATCAATTTTGATCCTTTTTTTTGTACCTACTTTTTTCCATATTTGCCGGGAATTAAAATATCGACTTGAGTTTATTGTCTTTAAAGAGTGGGTCCAAATTGAATAAACACATGGAAAATACAAAAATACTTGGATCATTATTGTTGGGTGTTGATAAACAAATGCAGCAGATTGCTGAAAGGGTTATTTTAGGCTCCCGGATTAGCGAAGATGAGGGATTATATCTTTTTAACCATGGAGAGCTCGGTGTTTTAGGTATACTGGCAAACCATATTCGTGAGAAAAAGAATCAGAATTTCACTTTCTTTAATAGGAATTTTCATTTTGAACCAACAAATATTTGTATCTATAATTGCAAATTCTGCTCTTATAAACGGAAAATTAACGAACCTGGTGCATGGGAATATTCTAGTGAAGATCTTCTTGAGAAACTAAAATCATATGATGATAAGCCGCTCACGGAGGTTCACATTGTTGGTGGTGTACATCCACATCGAGATCTGCATTATTACGGGGAAATGATTCGCAAAGTAAAGACTCATCGACCTGAAATTCATGTGAAAGCATTTACAGCAATTGAGCTTGATTTTATGATTAGAAAAGCTGGAATGAGTCTTGAAGATGGACTTTTGAAGCTTAAAGAATATGGATTGGACTCCATTCCTGGCGGAGGAGCAGAGATCTTTAATGAGAAGATACGCGAAAAGGTGTGTTATGAAAAATCAAGTTCTGAATTGTGGCTAAATATTCATGAAACGGCGCATGATATAGGGATACCATCGAATGCAACTATATTATATGGGCATATTGAAGGATATGAAGATAGAATTGATCATTTAAAAAGATTGCGTAATCTTCAGGATAAAACCAATGGCTTTAATGTATTTATTCCTTTAAAATATAAGAGTGAAAATAATTTACTTTCAGATTTAGGTGAGGTATCGACGCTTGAAGATCTGAGGAACTTTGCTGTTTCTAGAATATTTCTTGACAACTTCCCTCATATAAAAGCTTACTGGCCTATGATTGGGAAAGATATAGCTCAGTTGGCACTTTCTTTTGGTGTAGATGATATTGATGGTACAATTGACGATTCTACAAAAATCTATTCAATGGCTGGATCTGAAGACAAATCTCCTAAATTGTCAAGTGAGCAATTGGTGAAAATTATAAAGGAGGCAGGCAGAATCCCGGTGGAAAGGGATACTTTATATAATAAATTAAAGATTTTTTGACCGTTTCCTAATGGAATTTGTTTTCCAGTAGCTCTCTTTTTTATTTATTTCCAATAAATAGCATTTATTTTATTCGTTTTCTAATGTGGCAGGATAATTTTATATTTGCCTGACCGTTATTCAGGTAATCTTAGCCAAAGTATTGTAGAATGAAATTTTTTAAATTCATTACCAGCAGAATCTTTCTTAAGAATGTTGGAATATCTGTATTTATTGGCCTAGCCATAATTATTACTGTTTTTCTATGGATGAAAGTTTTTACTCATCATGGCAAGGCTAAACCGGTACCCGATTTTTATGGTTTAACACCCCAGGATGCCCAGGAACTTGGTAAGGATAATAAATTGCGAGTTGAAATTACTGACTCGGTGTACAATACAAATGCCGAACGGGGTACAATAGTTGAACAATACCCAAAACTAGGTAAAAAGGTTAAAAAGAATCGTAAGATATTTCTAATTATCAATGCATCGAATCCTGAGTCAGTTGAAATGCCTGGTGTTGTTGGTTTAACGCATCGGCAGGCTAAAGCAATACTTGAAACTTTTGGATTAGAGGTTGGCAAGCTTAGCTATGTACCTGATCTGGCAAAAAATAATGTTTTGAAGCAAAAATTCAATGGGATTGAAATCCAGGAAGGGGATACCATACCTAAAGGCTCACGTATTGACCTGGTTTTAGGCACAGGTCTTAGCGATAGAAAAACTATAGTGCCAGATTTAATTGGTTCAACTTATGAGCAAGCTCGAAGCAGTATATTAAATGCCTCACTTAACATGGGAGCAGCGCTTTACGATGAAACCGTTATTAATAATGAAGATTCATTATTAGCATTTATATGGAAGCAAAATCCAGAGTTTGATGAAGAAAACACTATCCAACTTGGATCACCGGTATATTTATGGCTAACTGTTGATTCAACCAGGTTGCCTCAACAAGACACCCTTGGTATTAACCCTGAATAGCAGGATGAGGATTATAAAAAGATTATCTGTTGTTTTTTTTCTTTTCTTATTGCCAGTTCTTTTGAATGGACAGGAAAAGGTAATTGAACTGGAACTTAATCCTGAAATTAGAAAGAAAATAAAGGAAGGCCTCCCATTTCTAAAGAATCACCTTGCCCCAGATACACTGGAGTTGCCTTTTTTTGATGATTTTTCAAAGTATACCATCTATCCTTCTTCTGAAAGGTGGGAAGACCAGGATGTTTTTGTTAATATGGGTTATGGGGTCAACCCACCAACTCTGGGTGTAGCTACATTTGATGTGCTGGATAGTGCTGGAATGATGTATGAACGCGCATCAATCTATTCTTTCACTAGCGATTACCTCACTTCCAAGCCAATCAATCTGCAAGGTGCTGGAAATGATGTCTACCTGAGTTTTTATTATCAGAAAATGGGTTTGGGAGACTATCCTGATTTAACGGATTCACTTGTATTGGAATTTTACTCGCCTGACAGTGCCTCATGGAATACAATATGGAGTAAAGAGGGAGTCCCTGGTAAGATTGATATAGCTCCTCCATTTAAACAGATTATTCTTCCAATAGATGAAGCAGAATATTTGAAAAAGGGGTTTAAATTCAGATTTTTCAACTATGCAAGTATTACGGATAATGACGATTCCCCGGGCAGACGTTCTAATTCCGATCATTGGAACATTGATTATGTTTTCCTCGATAAAGGAAGATTTTTAACTGATACTGTTCCTCATGATGTTGCCATTTCTGAACCATTGCAATCACTTTTAAAGAATTATGAGGCAATGCCCTGGAAACATTTTAGAGAAGTCTTCCTATCTCAAATGGGTAGCACAATTCCGCTAAGTTATATCAATCAGGATTCCATTGTAAGAAATGTAACTAGAAATTTTGAGATAGAGGATGTCTATTATAGTTCGATAGTCCATTCTTATTCTGGAGGAGCGTTAAACATAGATCCCTGGGATACTATTCATTATAACTCTGCATTGTTGTATACATACAATAGCCCGGCTGAGAAAACAGCCTTGTTTAGAGTTAAAGCCTACTTAATTACCGATGACTTTGATAAAAAACAAAATGATACTGTTTATTACAATCAAAATTTTGGAAGCTATTTCGCTTACGATGATGGAACTTCTGAAGCCGGATATGGCCTGGATGGACAGGGTACAGAAAACGCAAGTGTAGCCTTTCAGTTTGTTTCATATATACCCGATAGTTTGAAAGCAGTACAAATGTATTTCAATGAGGTTTTTAATGAGGCCAACGATGGGTATTTTAATCTCTTGGTCTGGGACAACAATGATGGTAAACCTGGGAATGTGCTGTATTCGAAGGAGTATGTCAAACCTGAGTTTGCAGATAGTTTAAATGAATTTTATTCTTACAAACTGGATTCTTCAATATTTGTAAATGGTGTTTTTTATGTAGGTTGGCAGCAGGTAAATGATTTGTTTCTCAATGTGGGTTTTGACAGGAATCGGGTAAAGAATGACAGGCTGTTTTATAAACTTAGTTCAACATGGAGTAATTCCCAAATTCCCGGTGCATTGATGGTCCGCCCGGTTCTAGAAAGTGGTTTAATTACAGGCAAGAAGCCAGGTCCAGGTATATTCGAGTTTTCAGTGTATCCAAACCCGGTACATGATATTCTCAGAATTCAGTTTGATTCACAGGTTTCAGGTAGGGAATTTAATCTTGTTTTATACAATACCCAGGGGAGTATAGTTAAATCTTACACTTATCCCGTTAATGAAATAGATGTTTCCTCACTTTCACCTGGAGTTTATATTATTGAGGTAAAGGATTCCGGGAAACTTGATAGGAAGAAAATCCTGAAAATAAGGTAAGACCTGGATCTTCTCCTGATCTAAGCAAACTAAAACAAGATTCCAAAATATCCGATAAACTATTGGTATATGAATGAAGAACTCCAGGATCAGCAAGAATTATTTGAGCACTATCGAATTGAAGTGGATAAGGGGCAGAGTTCACTTAGATTAGATAAATTCCTGGTAAATAAGTTGGAAAATGTCTCCAGATCCAGAATCCAAAGTGCCGCCAATGCAGGAAATATTCTCGCTAATAATAAATCAGTAAAACCGAATTATAAAGTAAAGCCAGGGGATGAAATCACAATTGTTCTGGCCTTTCCACCCCGGGAACTTGAGATCCTTCCTGAGAATATTCCTCTTAATATTGTTTATGAAGATGATGATATTTTATTGGTGAATAAAACTCCTGGAATGACTGTTCATCCAGGAATTGGCAATTATACCGGTACTCTTATAAATGCATTAATGTGGCATTTAAAAGATTTACCTCTTTTCGCTTCCGGTGAACTCCGACCCGGTCTTGTCCATCGAATTGATAAGAATACATCTGGTCTGCTTGTTATTGCGAAAAATGAGCTGTCTTTGAATCGATTGGCAAAACAGTTTTTTGATCATACAGTAGAAAGGTCATATCAGGCTCTAGTTTGGGGGCTTCCAAAAGAACAGGAGGGTACCATTACAGGGCATATTGGACGAAATCCGAAAGATAGAACTAAAATGTATGTATTTAGTGAAGGTGACCAGGGCAAGCATGCAATTACCCACTATAAAGTATTGGAAGATCTTGGTTATATCTCAATTGTCGAATGCAGGCTGGAAACAGGTAGAACACATCAGATCAGGGTTCATTTTAGTTATATAGGTCATCCTTTGTTTAATGATTCAGAGTATGGTGGAAATCAGATATTAAGAGGAACTACTTTTTCGAAATATAAACAATTTGTCCATAATAATTTTGGCCTTTTACCTCGTCAGGCTTTGCATGCAAAATCTCTTGGATTTACTCATCCGGCTAGCGGTGAAAAGATGTTTTTTGATTCAGAATTGCCGGAAGATATGCAGGCTGTAATTCAAAAGTGGAAGATATATACTGGTAGTAGGAAGGATTAGTCAACACATTTCCAGACACTTAATCGTATTAATTTGTAATTTAGAACTATTCAAGACTTCTTAGTCTTTTTTTTAAAGAAATGAATCCGTACTTTTGCAGGAATTTTCTGAAAATTAAAACTTTAAACCAATGAAAAAATTATTTGTTTTTGGAATTGCCTTGAGCTTTTTGTTATCATGTCAGCAAGAACCAAAATATGTTATTACAGGTAGCCTGGATGGACTTAATGAAGGTGTAGTTTATTTGCAAAAAAGAGTTTCCGGCGATTATGTGAAGGTAGATTCTGCAGAGGTTGTAGAGGGTGCTTTTGTCCTGGAAGGAATGGTAGATAGTCCTGAAATGTATTATTTTATGGTGGATGGAAAAAGGGGAGCTGCAAGGTTTTTCCTCGAAAACTCTGAAATTACTGTTTCAGGTCATGTCGATACTATGTACCAGGTAGAAGTTGAAGGGTCATCCGTTCAAGATGAATTTGTGGCTTATAATGAGTCACTTGAACCATTTAATGATGAGTTCAGAGAATTTTACCAACTAAGAAATCAAGCAAATGAGGCAGGAAATGAGGAAATGGTGGAAGCCTATTCAGCAAGGTCTGACTCACTGTATGAGGTATTTACCGATTTTCAATTATCATATGTAAAAGAAAATCCTGCATCCTATGTTTCTCCAACAGTTTTAAGAAGCCTTTCATATGATATGGATGGTGAGGAGATAGAAGGATATGTAAATTCATTTGATCCTAAACTGGCTGAAATGTCTGATGTTGTTTTACTAAAAGAAAAAGCAGCTATTTTAAAGACTGTTGCAATTGGAAAAAAGGCTCCGGATTTTACACAGAATGATCCTGATGGGAATCCGGTTGCTCTTTCATCATTGTATGGTAAAGTTTTACTGGTTGACTTTTGGGCAGCATGGTGTGGACCTTGCAGAGCTGAGAATCCTAATGTAGTTCTTGCTTATGAAAAGTATCATGATAAAGGATTTGACGTATTAGGTGTTTCTCTTGATAGGAATAAAGAAGATTGGTTGGAGGCTGTTGAGAAAGACAACCTTACATGGACTCATGTATCTGATTTGCAATACTGGAAAAATGAAGCTGCTGCTTTATATGGTGTGAGTGCTATTCCAAGTAACTTTCTTTTAGATAAAGATGGAACTATTCTTGCAAGAAATGTAAGAGGAGAAGATTTGCAGCATAAACTGGCAGAAATATTTAATTAAAACTTATTATACTTTTTGAAAGCCTGCACTTGTTAAGTAGCAGGCTTTTTTTTTATTTTTGAAACATGTTTAAAATTAAAAATCCAGTTTCTAATTTTCTTGCAGTAATTGGTTCGATAATTATTTTGTTCTCATCATGTGACAGGAACCCTTCCAGTCAATTCTTAATTCAGGGTGAATTTGATGATTATGGGGGAGAAGAGATTTCATTAATGCACCAGGTTGGAAATGAATGGGAAGTTGTAGATAAGGCAATTCTGGATCAGGAGGGGAAATTTCTATTTTCCGGACAGTTAGACATGCCTGAATTTGTTTACCTTGTTACAAAAGAAAACAAAGATTTTGTGCGCTTTTTTCTTGAAAACAACAATATTAATGTAAAAGTTTCGAAAGGCAGTAAGTTAAATGAGGCTCAAATATCGGGTTCCAGATTGCAGGTTAAATTTGAGGAGTATAACAGAATTGACAAATTAGAATATTCCGATTCCCTCTATGCTGTTTATAAGAAGTGGAATGAGGCCAATGCCGGTGGTGATACCGTCCTGGCATGGGAATTGGATTCGATCAGGCAAGTGATTTACAACCAGAGGATTGCCTATAACATTGATTTTATAAAAGATAATTCTGATAATGTTCTGGCACCATTTATTTTAAACCTTGTTTTCCAAACACTGGATACGTCGCAGGTAGTTTTACTAATTAATACGTTTGATCCTTCCATTGATAAGTCCATTTATACGAAGCAGCTAAAACAGAAAATAGATGCATTAAGAGCAATTGAACCTGGAAAACCATTTATAAATTTTTCCTTACCGGATTCTACAGGAAAATTAACAAAACTTTCCGAGCTTATTAATAGGGGGAATTACCTTGTATTAGATTTTTGGGCAACGTGGAGTGGCAGTTCTCTGCTGGAGATTGAAAATAAAAAGGAACTTTATAGTCAGTATTACGATAAAGGCTTTGAGTTGGTTAGCGTTTCTTTGGACAATGATCTGAATAAGTGGAAAAAGAATATTGAAGAATTGCGAATGCCATGGCTGCAACTTATTGATGTGAAAGGGCCACGTGGTGAAACTGCTACAAATTATTATATCACCGGACTTCCCATAAAGTATATTTATGATCCGGAGGGAAATTTAATTGCAAGAGTTCAATCAGATGAGGAGCTTAAGGAGGAGCTAAAAGTAATATTTGATTAAATCAATCAAGGGCTCACCGTAAAGAATCTATTCTTGTCTTTTCCTCAATTCTAATTAAAATTGTACGATTATTTATCTGGAATTATTCTAAGTTATTTTTAACTTTGGCCTAAACTTAATCTTAAATTTAAATCATGAATTACGATTTGATAATTATTGGCAGTGGCCCAGGTGGATACGTTGCAGCTATTCGTGCATCTCAGCTAGGATTGAAAGTAGGTGTTGTTGAAAAAGAATCGCTTGGTGGAATTTGTTTGAATTGGGGATGTATACCCACCAAAGCTTTACTTAAAAGTGCCCAGGTCTTTGAATACTTGAATCATGCAGCTGATTATGGAATATCCATAGAAGGAGAAGTGAAGCCAGATTTTAGTAAGATAGTGGAACGAAGCAGGAATGTTGCTGAAGGAATGAGTAAAGGTGTACAATTCCTTCTTAAAAAGAATAAAGTTGATGTCATTTCCGGTACAGGTAAACTTTTATCAGGAAGTGAAGTGGAAGTTTCAAGTGAAGATGGTAAAACCGAAAAAATATACTGCCTCAAATATAATTCTTGCAACCGGTGCTAGGTCAAGAGAATTACCAAATCTAAAAAAAGATGGAAAGAAAATAATTGGCTATCGGAAAGCCATGACCCTGGATAAACTACCCGAATCTATGGTAGTTGTTGGTTCTGGAGCGATTGGTAGCGAATTTGCATGGTTTTACAATACAATGGGGACCAAAGTTACCCTAGTTGAGTTTTTGCCAAACGTGGTGCCACTGGAAGATGAAGAAGTTTCAAAACAACTGGAAAGATCCTTTAAAAAAGCAAAAATGAAGGTGATGTTAAATTCATCGGTTGAGGAGGTTGATACTTCTGGTGAGAAATGTAAAGTTAAAATCAAAACTAAGAAGGGAATGGAAGAGGTTGAGGCTGATATTGTTTTATCAGCCGTTGGAATCACACCTAATTTAGAGGGAATTGGAATTGAAGAACTAGGAATAGAACTCGATAACGGGAAAATTAAAGTCGATGATTATTATCGTACCAATGTTCCTGGAGTTTATGCTATCGGTGATATTGTGCATGGGCAAGCACTGGCCCATGTTGCTTCAGCTGAAGGGATTATTTGTGTTGAAAAAATCGCAGGAGAAAATCCTCAACCCTTGAATTATGAAAATATTCCAGCCTGCACGTATTGTTCGCCTGAGGTTGCATCAGTCGGGTTAACTGAGAAGCAAGCAATTGAAAAAGGTTATGATATTAAGGTAGGAAAATTCCCATTTACTGCTTCAGGAAAAGCCAGTGCTTCAGGCCATAAGGATGGATTTGTAAAGCTAATTTTTGATTCAAAATATGGTGAGTTACTTGGTGCCCACATGATTGGTGCAAATGTAACCGAAATGATTGCAGAGATAGTTGTGGCCCGTAAGTTGGAGACTACCGGTCATGAAATGATTAAGTCAGTCCATCCACATCCGACAATGTCAGAGGCCATTATGGAAGCTGCAGCTGCAGCATACGATGAAGTAATTCATTTATAGCCCAAATGTGGCTTTCAGAAATAGAAAAGCCAGGACGGGGTCTTCATACCGAATAAAGGGATCAAATTATATTTAACTGTAAATTATTACAATGGAAGTCAATCAAAGCGGTGCCCGATTTTCTGCAATTGTAGGTATTGGAGATAAAATCAGAAAATTAAGTGAACAATCTGGTAAAGAGTATCTGTTTCTCAACAGGGGGGTGAATGCTGTTTGTAATATTGATCTGAATGGGGTTATAAAACAAATCGACTTCAATTCAAGCACAATTCAGGTCTATCCGCCAAATTCCGGCTTCCCGAAGTTGAAAAATGCCATAAATGAAGCATATTTCCTTGGGCAAACACAAAATGATAACCTGACCATTTCAGCAGGTGGCATGGGTGGCCTCGACCTCGTTTTCCAAACTTTACAAGTTAAGAAAATATTACTTCCTGAATACTATTGGGGAGCTTATGCCCATATTTCAATAATACGGCATGTTCCTAATGAAACTTATCCTAACCTGTTGGCTGTAAGGGAGGTTGCAGATTCCCTAAAAGATACCGCTGTTATAATATGTGATCCGAATAACCCCGTTGGAAACAAATATGATGATAAGGAAGTTCTTGAAACGGTTAAAATTCTCAACAAAAATGGAGCTGTAGTAATTTTTGATAGCCCATATCGACGGGTATTTTATGAAAGAACTGATACGATGTTTTTGGAACTTTCAAAATTGGAAAATGTTGTAATAGTTGAAAGCTTTAGTAAGTCGGTTGGTTTAAGTGGTCAGCGATTGGCGTTTATTCATTCAAGTAATCAGGATTTTAACAGGGAACTGGATATACGGATATTATATGCCAACAATGGAATAAATGGATTCGCACAGGAATTGGTATATGAGTTGCTTGCCTCACCTGAAGGACAGAAGGCTGTAAATTCTTTCAGGGAAAAAACAGTACATGATATTGGATTAAATATTCAATTTCTTCGGAAAAAAGGATTGTTAGCAGAATCATTTTACACTACTTCTGATCCTATGGGGATATTTGTAATTGTCAATAAATCCGAAAAAGTACTTTTAGAGAACTATATTGGAAGTGTTTCATTGAGTTTCTTCACCCGTGATAAAAAAGAGGAAGCATCTGGTTTCTCCAGGATTTGTGTTTCAGTACCTCATATGAAATTTGTGGAATTTTTTGATCGGATCTAAGGGAATTGATGGACACCAGCATACCCCAACGTCGGTCTCAAATATTCATATGTTATGGTTCTGAAATTATAGTTTTGATAAACAACCTAGTAATATTCAAATAAGATTATTTCAGGCATCTCATTACTCAAAGGATCTTTAATCTCTTTTTTCTCCTGAATAAGATTTCCACCACCATCATACAAATAGGTTATTTCCCTCATTTCTTTTCCCGCATTATAGGTTATAGCTCTAATTAAATTTATTCCTGAATATTCAAATATCGTTTTTTGTGTTTCTTCATTATTGCAATATATTTTTTCTTCAATTTTGTTGCTGTTCACATCATATTTCCATCTAAAATCAGATATGTCATCGGAATAAAACAATTTTTCTGTTCTTATAATTAAATTCCCATTTCCATCATATTGAAATGTATATTTGGACTGGCTTCCGGTTTGCTCATAATCTATTAATTCTTCTATTAAATTACCTGATTTGTAGCTATATGAATGTATCTCATGAATATAGTATTCGTCTTCTGAGTTTCCGTTTTTTTTATATTTAGTCATCGATTCCAATTGATTCTCTATGTACTTATACTCATATTTGACAATAACCTCATACTCATTATTTTTAAAATTTTCGGAAAAGATTTTTTTTAATTCAAGTTGATTATTATTGTTGTATTCAAATGTGAAATACCTTGTAAGATGTTTATCCTCCCTTTCAAAATTTGATTCTTTTATCAAGTTGTTGGCATCATCATACTGATATTCATAGATTAGGGGTATTGTGTTTTTAGTTAATGAATAATAAACTATTTTAGTTTTTAATAGCGCATCTGACTTTAATTGTGGACTTATAATACCATCTTTTGAGCAGCTAAAAAATGTCAGAACAATGAAACAAATAGTAACAATTTTTATTTTTTTCACAGTTTGAAGTTTTTTATAAGAGGCATTTATTTTGAAAAAGTTGCCTGTTTTATATAAGCCCTAACATTCATGAAAACGGTAATTCTGAAATTATTATATCTCAAATCTAATAATTGTAGGTAATGATTTTTGAATAGTCAGATCCTTCAATATTGAGCCTCAGAATGAACATACTTGAGTGAGAACCTTGATTTTGCATTTCACTTAAATCAAAGGATACAAAATCACCAATCCAGGCTTCGCACAAATCATCATTTGCTTCATGACTAATAATAAATACGGGTATTGGTCCAGAGGGGGATGCTCCCATCGTTGGTAACTCGGTTAGTTGGAACTCATGTTCTTTGCAACCACCACCATAGTGAACTGCAACATCAAGACAATTCCCGTTAATGGCAACAGAATCTACAACAAATGCATCACGAGGCAAATCGCCAGTTGCCATCTGATTATAAGGTATGCAGCCAATCTCTCGTATGGTTTCGATACGAGCAATTTTCCCTACCATGCATATACTTCCGAAGCCAGTAAGTTCTGTGTATGTTAGAGCTACTCTCTGATTATCATATAGTGTAAAGTCTTTATCAACAATTTCAGCGGGCTCTAACTTTTCCCCATTTTCAAGTTCAATAATGAATCCACATCCATCCAAGCCGGTATAGTCTTTTACAATTCCCTCGATTTCTCCTGATATATTTGGGTCATCTTTTTCACAACCCGGAAAGTTCATGAACAATAATAAAGGTAGAATATATATTAGTGTTTTCATAATTATTTGGTTTTGTGTATATTATAACCGCTTCTTTTTATTTAAGTATAACTCCCCATTCAACCACAAAAAAGTCTTTTCTTTCAAAAGTTAGAGACATATCTGGTTCTTCAGGTTTCAATTCAGGTGTTTCATTTAATCCTTCTATTAAATAAAATAACCTCATTAGATTGTTTGGTTTTTCAGAAAAGTGTAACTCAATTACCTCATCAATAATATCTGCATTCTGTGGGTAAATGGCGTAAAAATTATAATCTGTTAGCCTGGGTATCCAATAATCAATGAAATCTTCAATTTCCTGTCCATTAAATCCATAATCAGTCAGGTTTTTTGTGAAAAAGTCGGCCAATCCAGTCTTCTCAATTATCCAACCAAGATCATTTTGCCATACATTGGGTTGGGAGCTTTCATAGAACAAAAAATGATACGTGTTATTAATTAATCCGTTAGGTTCAACAAAAATATTCCACCCTGTCCCGTATTCAGGAATTGAGCTAAGAATTTCACCTCCCTGTGGAAAATTAATATGAACATTAAGATCGATTGCTTCTGTTGGATAAATATAAATGTTCGGTTTGTAAGCAACAGCCCGACAGGTATCACAATCATCCGGATCATCGTCAATGGGTTCACAACTCTGAAATGGAATAGTTAATATCAACATTCCAATTATTAAAGTTGGAACAGTAAAAAACTTGATTGCTTTCATTATCATTTCTGAATTATTTCAATCATATCAACCAACATAGAACTTGAGATTAGTCCACCAGATGAAAGGTTTAGCTGAAGTTTATTTCCTGCAGGACAGAAAAGCACACTATCCGTTGTATAATGTTTCCAATTTTCATCCTCTATAGAAAGGTAAATGACCCCGGGATAATCCGAAAGCATCATATGCACGCCACCTCCCTTATCCAAATTTTTACCCCAGCATTGTAAAGTGAGTTCCATATCTTCATCAAATGGTCCAAGCTCATAGTATGCATGAGGAATAACACACCCACCTGATATATAAAGTGATTGGTGTCCACCCTGAACAGGGGCATCAGGGCGTAGTTCATAATAACCAAGCCATCCATCCAGATCAGATTCTTTTTCAAATGAATTGTAATAAATATCATCAATATTAATTGAATTCTTTTCACAACTTATCACAATAGGCAATAGGGTTGATAGAACTATAATCTTAAGAGTAAAAACTATAGAATCGAATTTTATCTTCCTCATTTTGTGAAATTTAGATAAAATATTTATTCTGCTTCAGGATTAGCAACCTTACCCATAAACATTATGGCATTGGTGTATTTTTCTTTAATTACAAATATAAATGGGTGATCGGCCCTGAATTCATTCACAGGCCCAATACTGGTTAAGCTAATGGTCACTGAAGTTACGGCTGCTGCTTCTGTACCCTCTTCATTTACTTCAACAAATGTTTTGTGTTTTACTGATGAAATCAATAAGTCTGCAGTCGGATTGATTTTAGAGAAATTGGCCATATTACTGAATGCAACCCCCATACCCAGTGATGAAAGTGTCTCCTTAAGTTCTTTCTCATACTTAAATTTAAATTTTGGAAGGTATACATCAAACTCTGATCTTTCCTGGAAACTATTCATCCATAAATTCCATTTATCATGATTCATTTCAGTTACCAATTCCTCAATGTTTGCACCTGAATGGGGCATTAGAACAATCATACTATAATTTCCTTGTCCATAAGGCAATTCCACAGCCTGAAAAAGATCATTAGACAAAGTATTGAAATCACCCTTAATCTTCATCATTTTAATGTCTGTCTGGTATTCATCGTCTTCAGTGAAGAAAGGCGAATCATGGGTGTTCTTTTCTTCAAATCTGTATTTCCATGCTCCCTTAAAATAGATAGCATTGATAAGAAACATAATATCTTGAGGTTCTATGCTATTAACTATTTTGTCAATTTTATTATGAGTTTTTGTAGCTACCCAGTTATTGATTATATCTTTTGAGGCAGGATTATTGAAGTCTAATCCATCTACCTCCGCGTCATAGTAATTTTTATTTACATTGAGGAAGTTGTCTTCAACGGTAAATGAATCTCTATACCAAATTGAATTTGCAATTTCCATAATAACTTTTGGATCAACACCTAGTAGAGCATTTATAAGCCCCTGGTAGGATTTATTAATATCATCAGGACTCAGTCCATGAAGATGAAATACCTCTTCCATTGCTTCCTTTGTTTCGCCATCAGCACCGTTGTAAGTCATAGCCAGTGCAAGAGAAATACTAAGCGGGGAGATCATAAGGTTTTTATTGTCTTCTTCACTTTTAAGTATTTCCCTGAAAATATCAAAGGCAAATGCATTGTCTGCCTCAATAATGGTTTTAGATTTAAGATCCAGATTAATAAGTTTTAGGATCAGATTCAACTGGCTCTTTCTGACAACTTCCTAAGCCAAAGCTAGTTATTAGCAAGGTCGTGAGAATGACATATTTTTTCATAAGGGTATAATTTTATGTAAATACCTGATGGTGAAGAAGAAATCTTTTATTCCACAATTAGGATTTTACAAGCGATTCAATAAATAAATTACTCAAAAATTGTACCATAAAATATGAATGTAATATTCACAAAGAGCTTTATCCTATTAATTTTTGCACTGTTATAAGAATTATTATTTTGATTAGATTCTTTTACAGCTGTTTAGTAGCATTTATCAGGGAAAGGATTTGAGATACTCAATAAACTTTTAAAATGATATTTAGAACCAATTTAAAAACCAGCAATTTATTTTTTCAATAAACGCAACCTTTTTAATGATATTATCATCAATTAATTGCGTGTAGTTCTTTGAGATAATAGTGTTCTGAATTTTGTCAAATCGTTTTTTTCGGTTAATTTTTGCAATTTTGCGAGGTTTATCTGAGAAAATTTGGGACAGGAATTTCATGAGCTAATAAATGAATGCATTTCTGGGAGTCAGTTAGCACAAAAACAATTGTATGACAGCTTCTCCCCGAAGATGTATGCGATTTGTCTTCAGTATTCGAAGGATTCTGATGAGGCGAAAGATATCCTTCAAGATGGGTTTATAAAGGTCTTTCAGAAACTGAACCAATATTCAGGGAAAGGATCTTTTGAGGGATGGTTGCGTCGCATTTTCGTTAATACAGCTCTTGAAAAGTACCGGAATAAGGTAGCACTTTTATCCATTGATGATAATTTTGAAATTCCAGCTGCTGGTGCATTCGAGAATATTGTATCGGAACTATCTGCAATGGAATTGCTTGAGATGATACAGAATTTATCACCTCAATACAGGTTGGTTTTTAACCTTTTTGCTATTGAAGGTTATACGCATAAAGAGATTAGTAAACAATTAAATATATCTGAGGGTACTTCAAAGTCTAATTTATCCAGAGCCAGAAGTATTTTACAGGATAATTTAAATAAATTGAGCCAGAGGGAGAATAGGAGAAAAGAGGATGAAAGATAATAACGGAGAACATATAGACCAATTATTCAAGGAAAACCTGAAAGGATTACAGGTTATTCCGCCACCTGAGGTTTGGGGCTCAGTAGCTGGACAAATTCCAGTCAAATCATCAAATACATTTCGTAGAATTATAGCTGTTGCAGCCTCATTGCTCATACTATTTGCATCAACCTGGTTGATTGTTCAAAAAGTACCTGATTCTGGAGTAACTTCCGATCGGGGCATAGAAAAGTCAAATATTGAGAACTCTCTAAAACAGGACAATGCCGATTCAGATCAAAATTTGTCATTGCCTAATAGTAGTAAAGAAGTTAAGATCAGAAGTGAAGAGAACAACTCTTCTCTAAAACAGATAGAGACTTCTACTGCTTCAGCTAGCAACGAATTAATTGCAGAACAGGATCTTTCCTCTTCAAACTCTCTTGAAATAATATCAAGGAAGTCATCTTCTCTTTCAGGCATAAATTCAATGAACCTTGCCACTCATGACTTAAACAGGTTCAGCGTTCAGCCGCTTTCTATATTATCTATGGATGTTATGATTGAGAACCCAAATGCGATAGTGTGTAGGCCTGGCTGATGTTAAGTACGGAAAAAATCCCAGGTGGGGACTTGGTGGGAATTTTTCACCTTTATACTCATTCCGATATACAAATCCAAAATCAAATCAGGATTTGAGCTACTTTCATGATAAAGAAACTGGAAACATTGGGTTTACAGGTGGGATGAGTGCAATGTACAGGGCTAAAGGAAGACTTTCAATTCAAACAGGAATCCAGTTTTCAAGAACTGGTGTTTCAGTTAATGACCTTATGTTTTATCAGAATATGCAAACTGGCAGGTTGCTTCGAACGGGAATTCCTAAAAACAATGTTCCTTATCAGTTTGAAACTTCAATAGGTCAGGTTACTTCAGGTGAAAATCCACATTACCTGGCTGATTTTGAATTGCCCAATGGTGATTTATATACAGGAAATTTATCTGCACTTCCTGAATTTGATAATTATGAATCATTTAATGCCAGCATTACACAAAATTTTGAATTCTTTGAAATTCCTTTGTTGGTGCGTTATAAAATTATCGACAGAAAGTTCGGGTTGAATGTTATGAGTGGTGTTGGAACAAGTTTACTTGTTGACAATAGTGTGTTTATGTATTACCAGGATCAGAAGATCCCGTTGGGACAGACTGAAGACATTTCTCTTATAAACTTTGCCGGCACTGTGGGCCTTGGATTTGAATACAGTTTCAATCCAAAATTGTCGTTGAATATTGAACCAACTTTCAAGTATTTCCTGAATTCTTTCAACAAAAATTCGGAAATGAGCACACACCCCTATTTCTTTGGAGTTTATTCAGGTCTGAATATTTACTTTTAACCTAACTTTTCCGATCTTGTTTCGTACTAGTAATAGTACTATTTAATAGTCAATTCCTGACTTAATTTTAAATAATTGCATTTATGGATTTTTGTCAAAAAAGGTCTGTTGTTGAATAATATTAATTTGTGAACTAAAAAAAACTATTTTTACAGTTTTATAATAAAATCCTATACATAGATAGAATGGGCCATAAGAAAAGAATGTTATCTGGAAATAAAATAAGATTTCTGGTTTTGATTTTTGTTACAGTTACGGTTGTATATTTATATTCCTTTTTTAAAGTGGATACCGGATATGAAGAGAATTTCCAGGAAATGTTTAATCGTAGCTATTCTGTTTATGCTTTACAACTACCTGATAATATTGATTTTGCCGGAGAAAGGGTGCCTACGGAGTATTTCGATGTAAGGGAGCATCTTGACAGGGAATTGTTGGTGAATACCTATTGGCAATCATCTACTTTATTGCTTATTAAGCGGGCAAATAGGTACTTCCCGATGATTGAAAGAATCTTAGAGGAAAATGAAGTACCGGATGATTTTAAATATTTGGCCATGGCTGAAAGCGGATTGATGCAATCAGTTTCGCCAAAACATGCAGTGGGATTCTGGCAATTTTTGAAAAATACTGCAAAAGAATATGGTCTGGAAGTAAATAGTGAGGTTGATGAACGATACAATATTGAAAAATCCACCAAAGCAGCCTGTGAATACTTTAAAAAAGCATATGAAAAATTTGGTACCTGGACCATGGCCGCAGCTTCATACAATAGAGGTAGAGCTGGCTTAATAAAACAGATTGATAGGCAGGATGAAGATAATTATTACGACTTACTTTTAAATGAGGAAACTGCAAGGTACCTGTATCGGATTATATCCTTTAAATTAATCCTAAATGATCCAGCCAAATACGGTTTCAATTATAAAACTGAAGATTTGTATCCACCCATTCGGACAAGATCAATTGAAGTTGATTCTACAATTAATTCCATGGTTGGATTTGCACGTCATTTCAATTTAAATTATAAAACTTTAAAACTTTTTAATCCCTGGTTGAGAGAAACCAAGCTTACCAACAGCAAAGGCAAGAAATATTACATCCAAATCCCTTTCGAAAGTTTCCGTACTGACTCTTACACTCCTAAAATTGATCCAATAAATTTGTATTAAAGGGAAATCAGCATAATTTTGGATGATATTTTATCCAGAATAGTGTAAAACTCAGATTTAATTGAAAAAGAATGATTACCAAGGTTCTGAAAGGCCGGAGGATGAGCAATTATTTGTTTATGGTGCCAGGGCTCACAACCTAAAAAATATTAGTCTTTCACTTCCCCGAAATAAGTTGGTTGTGATTACCGGCTTAAGTGGAAGTGGAAAATCTTCCCTGGCATTTGATACTATATATGCTGAAGGACAAAGGCGTTATATGGAAACCTTGTCTGCCTATGCGCGTCAATTTTTGGGAGGTATGGAGCGCCCTGACGTGGATAGAATTACCGGTTTAAGTCCGGTTATATCCATAGAACAAAAAACTACCATTAAGAACCCAAGATCAACTGTTGGAACAATTACTGAAATAAATGGTTTTTTCAGACTTCTATTTGCTAGGGCGGGAATAGCATATTCCTATAAAACCGGAGAAGCAATGGTTCGATATACAGAGGAACAGATCATTAAATTGATATTGAATCAATACTCCGAAAAGAATATTTATCTCCTGGCCCCTGTTGTAAAGGGCAGAAAGGGCCATTATAAAGAATTGTTTGAACAAATCAGAAAAAAGGGATTCCTTAATGCAAGAGTAGATGGCAAAATAATTCAAATTTCTCACGGTTTAAAGCTGGATAGGTACAAAACGCACTATGTTGAAATACTGATTGACAAATTGTTGGTAGATACAACAGATACAAAAAGGCTGAAGGAATCTATTAAGCTGGCCATGAAGCATGGCAACGGAATTATTTTAGTGAAGGAGAAAGATAAGGATGACTTGCGATATTTCAGCAGGCAACTTATGTGTCCCACTTCTGGAATATCTTACAATGAACCTGCTCCACACTCATTCTCCTTTAATTCGCCACAGGGTGCATGTCCTAAATGCAATGGCCTGGGTGTGGTTCCTGAGGTGGATATTCATAAAATCATTCCGGATGATGATTTAAGTATTCGAAAAGGAGGTATAAACCCCCTGGGCTCTTATAAAAACAGTTTGATATTCTGGCAACTGGAAGCTATTGGGCACAAATATGGCTTTACCCTGGATACGCCAATAAAAAATATTCCTGAGCTTGCCCTTCAAATCATTTTAAATGGTTCGGAAGAATCGTTCATGTTAAAAAATACTTCACTTGGGGTTTCATCTAATTACTTCCTCAGTTTTGAGGGGATCGTTAACTATGTTACAAGTCAGGAAACTCTTGTGACCTCAAGAATGGGGAAACGAAAACCCAATCATTTTATAAAGCAGGTAGTTTGTTCTGAATGTAAGGGTCTTCGATTAAAGAAGGAATCCCTTCATTTCAAAATAAATAATAAGAATATTGGAGAATTATCGGAATTTGATCTAGGTGAGCTGTTATCATGGCTAAATGGAATTGAAAAGGACCTTTCCAAGAGGCAAAATATTATTGCCAAAGATCTTTTAAAAGAAATACGCTCAAGATTATCATTCTTGCTTGATGTCGGCCTTGATTACCTTTCCCTAAGTAGGCCTACCAGGACGCTCTCTGGTGGGGAAAGTCAGAGAATAAGGTTGGCTACACAAATTGGATCACAGCTAGTTAATGTATTATATATTTTGGATGAACCGAGTATTGGCCTCCATCAACGTGATAATCGGAAACTGATTGATTCTCTAAGGAAATTAAGGGATGCTTCAAACTCTGTGATAGTGGTGGAGCATGATAAAGAAATGATCAGCTCAGCCGATTATATTATTGATATGGGGCCGGGAGCAGGAAGACACGGAGGTGAGATAGTTGCCCAGGGGCCAATTAAAAAAGTTCTGAAAGCTGATTCTATAACATCCCAATACCTAAATGGAAAGAAGAGCATAAAAGTGCCTGCCAAAAGAAGGATACCCAATGGGAAATCACTTTTTTTAAAAGGCGCAAATGGTCATAATCTGAAAAATGTTAATGTTGAGTTTCCACTCGGTTTGTTTATATGTGTTACAGGAGTTTCCGGAAGTGGTAAATCATCATTAATAAATCAAACCTTACATCCTATTTTGAGCAGAGAGTTTTACAGATCTTTAAAGGAACCTCTTCCATTTAAGGAGATAAAGGGAATGAATCTCATTGACAAGGTTATAGAGGTGGATCAATCACCACTTGGGCGAACGCCCAGATCAAATCCAGCGACCTACACAGGGATGTTTTCTGATATCAGGAAAATATTTGAGCTAACACCAGAATCAAAAATCCGAGGTTACAAGGCTGGACGATTTTCATTCAATGTAAAAGGTGGTCGATGTGAAACCTGTCAAGGAGCCGGAGTAAGGACAATTGAAATGAATTTCCTGCCTGATGTATATGTTTCCTGCAACGAATGTAATGGGAAAAGATATAACAGGGAGACTCTGGAAGTAATTTACAAGGGAAAGTCGATAAGCGATGTACTTGATATGACAATTAACCAGGCAGCTGAATTTTTTGAGAATATCCCGGCTATTTATCAAAGATTAAGGATATTGAAGGATGTAGGCCTTGGTTATGTTAGAATTGGACAACCCTCAACAACTCTGTCAGGCGGTGAATCTCAAAGGGTAAAACTGGCTGCTGAGCTTTCGAAAAAGGACACAGGGCAAACCTTATACATTCTGGATGAACCAACTACGGGGCTTCATTTTGAGGATGTAAGAGTACTTATGCTTGTTATTGACAGACTGGTAGAAAAAGGCAATACTGTTATAGTGATTGAGCACAACATGGATGTAATTAAAATGGCTGACTATATCATTGACCTTGGAGCTGAGGGTGGTAAGAAGGGCGGAGAGATTATTGCTATTGGCTTGCCAGAGAAGATTATTCAAATAAAAAAAAGTCATACGGCCAATTATTTACGAAATGAACTATCTTCATAGAGTAAATTTGGTTCGTTAAATTACTCCAGAATGAAGCAAAAGGGAAAAATTATATATAGAGTTTTCCTGCTGATTTTTACTGTTTTTGCTATAATTCCACTATCAAAGGACAGCAAGACCAATCGTGAGAAGTATGAGCATTTTCTTATCTCACAATACGGAATAATTCAAAGTGAGATTGGCTCCGCATCAAACCATGAACAAAAACCTGATAGACCTGAACTTGCCGCACTTCAGGATTATATCATGACCCTCGATCCAGAAACAGGTGTTATTCCCAAACACCGCTTGGAAAATGCATTTTTGCGAATGCAGGTTTTGAAAAACACTAAAAGCCACTTGGCTGATGAGTTTGTTCTTGATTGGAAAGAATTGCCAGCAGACATGGGTGGTCGTACACGTACACTCGCCATTGATCCGGGAGATCCCTTGGGTAGGAGAGCAATCGCCGGTTCTGTTACAGGAGGTATTTGGATAAATGAGGATATAACTTCAGGTTTAAAATCGTGGAAACCTGTGAATGACTTTCTTGATAATCTGTCAATAAGCTGCATAGTTTATGACCCATTAAATCCTGATATTGTTTATGCAGGAACCGGTGAGGCTCAGACTGCTGTTACCATTTACCGTGAATCTTCTGGTGTAGGGAAGGGGATCATGAAATCAAATGATGGTGGACTTACCTGGAGCTGGTTAAATGGAAATTTTGCCTATGTTACTGATATAGTTATTCGGGTTGAGGAAGAGAAAAGTATTCTATATGCTGCTGCGGTTTCTGGAAAATACAAGGAAACAAATCATGTAAGTCGTCCAAGCGATGGGCTTTATCGCTCAGAAGATGAAGGAACTACATGGACACAGGTTCTACCTCTCATTCCTGGTGGGAAAGATCCTTACGCCCCTTCTGACCTTGAGATAACAGCTGATGGGAGGCTGTTAGCAGGGACGCAAAGAAATCTGAATGGAAAAGGTGCAGCTGAAGTATTCTGGTCAGATGATGGGGTAAATTGGACCATCAATAGCAAAATAAGAGAAGAAATTGATACAGTATCGGATCCCTCGATAAATATCGCTGGAAGGGTGGTTTTAGCTGCTTCTCAATCAGATACAAACATTGTTTATGCGGTAGTTGCAAGTGGTGGCTATTCTGGAGAAGGGTTTATTCGTGACCTTGCGTATGCTATCCTCAGGTCAGAAGATAAAGGAGAAACATGGTCAAAAGTAAATATGCCCAACGGAGATGGGAGCTGGGCTTACCTGGCCTGGCATGCTTTGATTATTAAAGTTGACCCCAATGATCCGGATATTATTTATGTAGGTGGACTTGATTTGCATAAGTCATTTGATGGGGGAGATACCTGGGTAAAGATTTCTGATTGGAGAGGTGGTATAATTGGTAATAGCAGCTCATCATATGTACACGCAGATCAGCACCAGATAGTTTTTCTGAATAATTCATCTGATTCCGCAATTTTTTGTACCGATGGAGGAGTTTTCTACTCTGCCAATGCATCCGAGTTAAATCCAAGCTTTGGTGAAAGAAATAGAGGCTATAATACCATTCAATATTATACCTGTGCTATCCATCCCGAATCAGCGAAGAACTTCTATATCGCTGGTACACAGGACAATGGTACCGTTCGTTATTTAGAGGACCCGATATCAGTGAATGACCTGGTTTCAGGAGGGGACGGTGCATATTGCTTTTTTGACAAAGATGAGCAGGAATTCTTTATTACTTCTGTTTACTACAACAGGTATTATGTTCACAAAATATCCGAGAATGATAATTCAAATATTGTACAATACATTGATAATTATAGCGGAATATTTATTAATCCGGCCGATTATGATTATAAGCTTAATATCTTATATGCCAACGCAGTTACATTTGATTTGCAGCTGAAGGATAATTTACTTAGAGTACCTGATGTAACTACCTCTCCAAATGGAAGCTTTATTTTCCTAAATACAGGTACAAGTGTTCCTTTTTCACATATTCTATATTCTCCATTTTCTCCTGAAGGTGAATCCACAATATATGCTGGTACACAGTCTGGAAGACTTTTTAAAATTAGAAATGCAAATGTGGCGCCCATAGTTGAGGAAATTGGAAGTGGAAGTTTTCCTGCAGCAAATATTTCTTGCGTTAGCATTGGTAAAACTGAAAATGATATTCTTGTATCATTCAGTAATTACGGAGTAGCTTCAGTGTGGGAGACTAATGATGGTGGAGTAAACTGGAAAAATATTGAAGGTGATCTGCCAGACATGCCTGTCAGATGGTTGTTGTATAATCCTGAGAATTATGAACAAGTTTTAATTGCAACCGAACTGGGCGTATGGAAAACGGAGAATATAAACGCATCAATTGTACATTGGGAACCTGCAAACCAGGGTTTGGCAAATGTCAGAGTGGATATGTTAAAATATAGAGAGTCTGACCAGACCTATGCAGCAGCTACTCATGGCAGAGGATTGTATGTAACCCGAAACGCCCAAACGGGTGCTGATGATGTTTTCTCAAATGATACTGAAGAAATTAGCTTATACCCAAATCCAAATAATGGAAGATTCCAGGTAAAACTGCCTTTCAGGAATGAATTAGAGGTAAATGTTAGTACTCTGGATGGTAAAATTATTTATAATAGAAAGTATTTTAGCGAAAAAATAGAAAAGGTGATTGAGATTGATATTTCGGGGCAACCAGCCGGAACTTACATATTAAGCATTCAGTCTGAAAATCAGGGAGTATCGAAGAAAATAATTGTTCAATAATTTTGAAGAAGTTTAACTCAGATCAAAAATTATAGAATAGCTCTAAATTCACTATAACAAAATAGGCCTGTTAAACGTATCATATATTTGTTAAACAGGAAATTGATAAATAATTTTTCAAAGAAAAAATAGATTATATGACCAGTGATGATAAAATCAAATTAGCTTTTAAGCATAAGTCATGGAATGAGGTTCAAACAAGCAATTCATGGAAGGTATTTAAAATTATTGCAGAGCTCGTAGAAGGATTTGAAAAATTATCAAGAATTGGACCCTGTGTTTCAATTTTTGGTTCGGCCAGGACCAAACCAGATTCAAGGTATTTTAAACTGGCGGAAGATATTGCCTTTCAGTTGACCCAAAAAGGATATGGAGTAATAACCGGTGGTGGACCTGGAATTATGGAAGCTGCCAATATGGGTGCAAAAAAGGGAAAAGGAAAATCAGTTGGAATAAATATTGATTTACCATTTGAACAGTCAGCAAATTTATTTATTGATCCCGACAAGCTTATAACTTTCGACCACTTCTTTGTGAGGAAAGTTATGTTTATGAAATATGCGCAGGGTTTTATTGTATTGCCAGGAGGGTTTGGAACACTGGATGAGTTATTTGAAGCGATTACATTAATTCAGACTCAAAAAATTGGAAAGTTTCCCATTATCCTGGTTGGTGCTGATTACTGGGAAGGCCTATTTGAATGGATAAAAGAAATAATGCTTAAGAAAGAGATGAATATTAGCGAAGAGGACCTTGATCTATATAAGCTTGTTGACACTCCTGAGGATGCTGTTCAGCAAATAGATCAGTTTTATTCAAAGTATTTGCTCAGTCCGAATTTCTAATATTTTAAGAATTATTTAATGGAGCTACTATTATTACAAAAGAACAATTATTACTAATATTGTAAACGTATACTCGCGGAGCAACTTAATTTTCCAGAGATATGAACAAAAAGATTTTTTTCATTATTGCCTTATTAAGTATTGCAGTTTCCCAACTTTTTGCACAGGGGGTTAAGCTTGATATGTCTGTACCCGAAACTATAATAGCTGGAGAATATGCTGTTGTGAATATTCATATTTCAAAAGGTGATCTTACAGGCTTTGCAAGGATCCAGCAAAGCTTCCCACAAGCAGTCAGCATTAGTTCCAACAATTCAGGGGGTGGAGATTTTAATTTTACTGAAGGACAACTGAATATTATCTGGTTAAATCTCCCTCCTCAATCCGAACTTGATTTGAGTTACACTGTTACCACTCATGAAACAGTGAAGGGGACGTTAAATTTTGGAGGTAAATTTTCCTTTATTGTAGATTCTGATCGAGAAGAATTTGAGATCTCTAAAAAAACTGCATTGATAACTCCGTCTCCTCTTGTTGCACCTGAATTGGTGATAGATATAAATGATTTTAAGGGAGATAGACCCGGTACAAATGAAGGGGTTGGCAATCCAATCGTAGCCGTTGTCCGGGAAAAACCTTATCTGAGTGATTCAGGAGATGGTTGGATTGTAAATTTAGTGGTTAATAAAGGAGCTTTTAAAAAATTGGCCCGGCTAGAGGAAATAGTGCCAGCTAATTATACTGCTGAGAACCTCGAAAGTCATGATGCCATTTTTTCATTTAAGGATGGAGTAGTAAAATATCTGTGGATGAATCTTCCACAGGAAGAATTCTTCACCGTTTCATATAAGCTCATTCCACTGGATGGAGATACTGGAATAGAACCCACTATAAAAGGAGGGCTTACCTATATGAATGATCAGGAATTGAGCACTGTTTCGGTAATAGAAAAAGGGGAAGCAATTCACAAAATGGATGAAAGGGAACTAAGAAATTTCATGGATGCATTTACAGCAGAGCTTAGTGGTCAGTCGGTTCAGCGACCGATTGGGGCTACTAAAATCCTTGACGAACCATTGCCTGTTAAGCATGGATTTTATTTTAGAGTACAAATCCTGGCAACCAGTAAACCCGTAAATGCAGAGACTTATTTTGCCAGACTTAAGCTCGGAGAAATTTTTAAGGAGCAGCACGAAGGGCTTTATAAATATACTACAGGTACTTTTGCTTTGTACAAAGATGCCAGAGTTTATATCGATTATTTATATAAATTGAGATTGAATGAAGCTTTTGTGACTGCTTATGAGGATGGAGAACGAATTACTGTGAAGAAAGCTTTGCGTCAAACCAAGCAAAAGTGGATTAAATAAAACGAATTTTAAACCATAACCTGCCTAAATGCAGTTTGTTCGAAAATATATCCTTTTATTATTTCTAACCGTTTTTCCGGCCGTTTATTCCTTTGCTCAAGAAGAATTTTTTGATAGTTTGCTTATTGATCAGGTGAAGGTTGAAAATCCAGTATATAAGCCTGTATTAGGTATTGGAGTTGGAGTATTCAATTTTTTTGGTGACGTAAATGATAATTTTAGGAATTTTTCAGCTGGCCAGCCCGGTTTTAGATTTACAGTATCAACTTTTATTGATAAAAAGCGGTTGTGGAAAGCCGATTTCTTTTTCCTTTATGGAAGTGTTTCAGGAAACGAAAGAACCCTTGACCAGAACTTGAATTTTCATTCCAGGATAACGAGCATAGGTGGGATAATTCATTATGATTTTGCAAACTTAATTAACCTGAAGAAACTTTCGGTTTCCCCATACCTTGAGGCTGGAATTGGTAGCCTTCAATTTGGTGCAAAGGGAGATTTGAAAGACAATGAAGGCAATGCTTATATCTACGCTGCGGATGGGACTATTAGAAATGCCTCTGACGTAATCATTTCTCGTGACTTTGTGTATGAAAGTGATTTAAGGGAGGCGGATTTATATGGGCAGGGGCGCTATACGCAGTTTGGTGCTATCTTCCCGGTGGGAATAGGATTTAATGCAGCCCTTTCAAAAAGAGTAAGCATGAGGGTTGGAACCACCTTTAATTTTTCAACCTCAGATCTAATTGATAATGTAAATTCGAAAAGCTCAGGAGTGAGAACAAATAAGCGTTCTGATTTCTTTAGTTTTTCTTTCATATCACTCCATTTCGACTTGTTTTCAGAACCGGATGTTATTACTGTGGAGAAAATGTATGCAGACTTTGAGGTTGATGATATTCTTACAGGTGATGAAGATGGTGACTGGGTATTAGACTTCACCGATCAGTGTCCCAATACACCGTTTGGTGTAGAAGTAGACTCTCTTGGTTGCCCCCTCGATGGAGACAATGATTGGGTGCCTGACTATTTAGATAAAGAGCTTAATACTCCATTTCCGGCATATGTTGATAACCAGGGGAAACAAATCCCAGATTCAATACTTATTGAGATGCAGAAACCGGGTGAGGCAATACCAAGATCTGATCTTGAGTACTATTTGCTAATGGCTCGTGAGTCGGATGAGAAGATTAAATCAAGACCCCAGGGAGTCCCATTGAAATTTAAGGCATTTGATCAGGATCTGGATGATTATTTAAGTTTTGATGAACTTCTATATGGAATCACCCAGTATTTCGATTTCAGAACCTTCCTTTCTTTGCAGGATATCTATGAGATGATGGAGTTCTATTTCCTCCAGGATTAAAAGATATTCTGATCAATTTAATGCTTTTGAAGTCTGTCAAGGTCCCTTTCGGTATCTTTTCTTTTTATTGTTTCTCGTTTGTCATATTCTCTTTTTCCTCTTGCTAATGCAATTTCAAGTTTGGCCAGTCCTCTGTCATTTATAAATACCCGTAAGGTTACAATAGTTAAACCCTTTTCATTTACCTTTTTCTCCAGCTTCTTTAATTCTTTCCTATTTAGCAGCAATTTTCGATCCTGGTCAGGAATATGGCTGGAATAGCCACGGTGTGAGTATTCTGAAATGCTCATATTATGAACATACAACTCATGATTTGTAAATGAGCAGTATGAGTCTGACAGACTCACTTTGCCAGCTCGAAGAGATTTTATTTCCGTCCCGGTTAGTCTTATTCCCGCAATAAACCTTTCAACAAGCTCATAGTTAAACCAGGCTTTCTTGTTTTTTATGTTTATTAAGGATGACATTCGTTACTTTTCAAAAGTAGTTTGTAATATTTTGTAAAGAAAAATATGACTACCATATATTGGAGCACAAATTTAGCTAATTTTATCAGCAATTAAGGACTTAGCAACATAATAGCAAGGCCAATGAACAATCAGTTTAATTTGATAACCGTATTGGGACCTACTGCATCAGGGAAAACCTCATTTGCAGCAAAACTGGCTTATACTCTTAATTCGGGTGTTATAAGTGCTGATTCCAGGCAGGTGTACAGAGGAATGGACCTTGGAACAGGTAAGGATTATGATGACTACCTGATCTCTGGGAGTAAAGTGCCTTTATATCTGGTAGATATTGTTGATGCGGGATATAAATACAATGTGTACGAATATCAAAAAGACTTTGTAAAAGCTTATTATCAGATAAAGAATGAGGGAAGTGTCCCAGTATTATGTGGAGGAACTGGGATGTATTTAGAGGCAGTATTAAAGGGATACCGACTGATATCTGTACCTGAAAACTTGAAATTGAGGAATGAGCTTCAGGGTCTGGAAACATCCGATCTGATTAAACGATTAAATAACTTTAAGAAACTTCATAATACCACAGATATAACCCAGAGAAAAAGACTCATCAGGGCAATTGAAATTGAAGAATATTATGATAAAAACAGGGAAATAGCAGCCGATTATCCAGATATTAAACCTTTTATTGCAGGTGTCAAAATTGACAGGGAATCAAGACGACAGCGAATTAGCAATCGCCTTCAAAGCCGATTAGATGAAGGAATGATTGATGAGGTAAGTAATTTGCTTAAATCAGGAATAGATTCTGAAACGCTTATTTATTATGGCCTTGAATATAAGTATATTACCTTATATCTTCAGGCTAAGTTATCTTACGAAGAGATGTTTACAAAGCTTGAATCAGCAATTCATCAATTTGCAAAAAGACAAATGACCTGGTTTCGTGGAATGGAACGTCGTGGATTCGAGATATTTTGGATAGACTGGTCGATTCCAGATGAAGAAAAAGTTGATATTCTGCTTAAACAATGTAATATCCAAAAAAAATAACAGCCGAATTAAATATAATTCTGCCGACTAGAATCCGAAGAAGTGAGGCAACCATAAACTAAGCGCCGGAACATAAGTCACAAATAGAAGCACGATAAGCATAGCGACAAAAAGTGGTAAAAGGGGTTTTACTACATCTTTAATCCCCACTTGAGCTACACTGCAACCAATAAATAGCAGAGACCCAACAGGAGGTGTACCCAATCCAATACTTAAGTTCATTACCATTATTATTCCAAAGTGTATGGGATCCATTCCCAGTTGAGAAGTAACCACCGGTAGAAAAATAGGAGTGAAAATAAGTACCGCAGGAGTCATATCCATAAATATCCCGACAGCTAGCAAAATAAAGTTTATAACCAGCAATATTACAAACGGATTATCACTCAGGTTCAACAGTCCATTGCTTACCTCCTGAGGAATGTTCTCATATGACATAATCCATGATAGCCCAATGGAGGTCCCTACAAGGAACAAAACCATAGCGGTAACTTCAACAGTTTTAAGTAAAATTTCAGGAATATCAGCTATTTTAATTTCCCCGTAAATCATTGCGAGCACAAGCGTATAGAGAACTGCCACTGCAGATGCCTCTGTCGCTGTGAATATGCCTGCAATAATTCCACCAATTACAATAATCAGCAACAATAGGCTGGGAATCGCATGGACAAACTTAATGACTGATTCTTTGAGCCCGGTTTTTTCACCTACTGGATAATTCTTACGGTATGCATAAGCTGCAGCAACTCCCATTAGAGCAATTCCGGTTAGAATACCAGGGATATAACCAGCAATAAACAAAGCGGCAATAGAAACGCCTCCACTCGCCAGTGAATAGACAATGAGAATATTACTAGGAGGAATAACCAATCCCGTTGTAGCAGAGGTGATATTAACTGCAGCACTGAATGATTTATCATATCCTTCTTTCACCATACGAGGATGCATAAACCCACCAATTGCTGAAGCTGATGCTGCTGCTGATCCTGAGATTGCCCCAAAAAGCATATTTGCCATGATATTTACAAAAGCCAATCCACCCGGGAGTCCTCCTACAAGGACTTTAGCAAAATCAATAAGACGAATTGCTATACCGCCGCGGTTCATGAGCTGGCCGGCCAAAATAAAGAATGGTATAGCCAAGAGTGCGAAGCTATCTAAACCTGTGGCCATGCGTTGAGCCAGGGTTGTAAAGGAGGGTAGAGGAGCAATGCTTACCATCATGGTGAGTATCCCAGAAATTCCAATAGAATATGCAATAGGAACCCCTATGGCCAGGAAAAAAACAAAACTTATAATAAGTACCAATATGCCTAGATAATCCATAACTATTCAATATTGCTTTTGTATTCAAGATAACTATTACTGAGACTGTAATATACTATGAAAATCCCACTGATAGGAAGGACAGAATAGACATACCCAAGAGGTAAACTTAGTGAAGCTGAGATTTGCCCAAATTTAAACCTGGTGTATACAAGCCAGGAGCCTCCAATTATTAAAACAGTTACGGCAAATGCCGTGATAAGAATATTTATTAAAAGATTCAACTTTCTTTTATTTTTCGGGTTTAATTTGGAAGGGAGCAAATCTATTGCAAGGTGTCCATGGGTACCTGTTATGTACGCTGCTCCCAGCAAACCTACCCAGATAAGGAGAAATCCAGCCAGTTCATCAGTAAATGGGCTGGGCGTTGATAAGAGATATCGACTTGCAACCTGCCACAATACATCAATTACGAGAATACCCATGATCAATGATAGGGATATGCCTAAAAAACGGTCTATTTTTTTTCGGACTCTCATTTTATTCAGCTGTAAGTTTAATTTACCCGTAAATTAAATTATCTAATGATTTTAAGTAAAACTATTTAGTCTCTCGTATCCTGTTTATTAATGAGTACAATTCTTTATCAGAGCTATATCCTTCAATCATATCATTCACCTTCTCTATAAAAGGTGTTTTATCAGGATTGAGGATTTCCACCCCTGCTTTTGTTACTTCATCCAGTGCTTCCTGAACAGATTCGGCCCATAACTTTCTCTGATGGGGAACGGATTCATCCGCTGCCTCCTGGAGCCACTTTTTTTCCTCAGCGACTAAGTTTATTCCAAACAATAGAGCTAACAAGCATGACATCTGGTACTGAAGTATGTTCATCAAGGGAATAATATTTGCAAACTTCATAGTGGTGTGAAAGATAGAAACTTGGTGGGTTATTCTCCGCTCCGTCAACCACTCCTCCCTGAAGGGCAGTATACAATTCTCCCCATGAAATTGGTGTTGGTGATCCCCCCAGGGCCCTTACCATTTCCACGGCTGTATTACTTTTCATCACTCTGATCTTCAGTCCTTTTAAGTCATCAGGCTTATTAACAGGTTTATCCTTGGTATAAAAACTCCTGCTCCCTGCGTCATAAAAGCAAAGACCACGTAAATTAAAATCATCTCCTTTAGCCAGAAGTCCCTTTCCTATTTCTCCATTTAACACTTTCCATGCATGGTCCTGATCTTCAAAGATATATGGAATACCCAATACCCTGTATTCAGGAACAAAACCTTCCATAATGGCTGCGGAAACTTTAGTAATTGCAAGACTACCTATCTGAAGAAGTTCTAAACATTCTCTTTCTGCTCCAAGTTGGCCACCAGGGTATATTTTAATTTGTAGCTTCCCACCGGATTTTTCCTTTAATCTCTCTCCCATAAATACCATTGCTCTATGTACAGAATGAGTCTGATCCAGGCCATGCGCCAGTTTTAGGACCTTCTGTCTTGATTTAGTCTGGCAAGAGTTGGTAAAAAAGACGATAAGTAAAATGACTGAGAATAATCGAAGAAAGTAACCGCCTTTTGGAAGTATTTTATTAATTCTGGCTTCCTTTTGCATGATTTTAGAAATCAAAATATTGTTTCGCATTGTAATAGCTAATATTACTAACCAGGTTACCCATTAAATCCATATCATATGGCAATAATCCATTTTCAATATCATTCCCGATGAGGTTGCAAAGAATTCGCCTGAAGTATTCATGTCTGGGGTAGGATAGAAAACTTCTTGAATCAGTTAGCATGCCGACAAAGCGACTGAGTAATCCAAGATTTGAAAGTGCATTTATTTGCTTTTCCATTCCATCTTTTTGATCAAGAAACCACCATCCGGAACCAAATTGAAGTTTTCCGGGAATTACCCCATCCTGGAAATTCCCAATCATTGTTGCGACTATTTCATTGTCTGCGGGGTTCAGGTTATAGATGATTGTTTTTGTTAACTTTTCAGCACTGGCAAGTTTATTCAGGTGACCTCCCATTGCCTTTGCAGACGAACCATCAGCAATGGAATCAAAACCTGTATCAGGGCCAAGCAATTGGTACATTCTTGAATTGTTATTTCTCAATGCACCGTAATGATATTGTTGAACCCATCCTTTTTCGTAGTCCATTATGCCAAATTCAATCAACATGGCTGATTTGAATTGTGATACCTCAGTTTGTGTAAGTTCACCACCAGTCCTGATTTTATTAAAGATGTTTTCAACTTCAGTTTCGGTATAAGTTACAGCATAAAAGTTTTCAATCCCATGATCGGAAATTTTACAACCCTTTTGGTCGAAAAAGTCATGCCTTTTCCTAAGCGCATGAAGAAGGTTTTTATAAGAAGAAATATCAACATCAGCAATCTCAGAAAGTTTGTCAATATATTCATTGAAGGCAGAAGCATTCTCAACTGCCATAGCCTTATCTGGTCTGAAAGCAGGAAGTACACTTACTTCAAAAGCTTCTTCTTTTAGTTGTGAATGGTACTCAAGGGAATCAATTGGATCATCTGTGGTACAAACCACTTCCACATTCATTTTCTTTAGCAAGCCGCGACAGGAATAATCATCTTCCTGTAACTTATCTCCTGTTTCTTTGTAGATTCTTTCAGCCGAATCAGCGTTCAACAGTTCTTCAATTCCAAAATATCTCTGTAGTTCAAGATGGGTCCAATGGTAAAGGGGGTTCCTAAGAGTAAAAGGTACAGTTTGTGCCCATTTTTTAAATTTATCAAAATCACTGGTGCTTTTCCCGGTACAATAATCTTCATCGATCCCATTGGCCCTCATGGCTCTCCACTTATAATGATCGCCCTCTAAGCCAGGCCTTTGTGATGTTGGTAAATGATCTATTATTGGCAATGTCTTCTATAGGTAGATGACAATGGTAATCAATAATTGGCAATTTTTCAGAGAACTGGTAATACAGTTCCTGTGCCGTTCTGGTTTGCAACAAAAAGTTTTCGTCAAGAAAAGGTTTCATAAATAAATTTAATTATGAAAGTTTAAGATAAATAGTTCCTAACATCGATTACTTTCATACCTGCTCTTTTAGCTGCTTCAACTCCTCTGTCTCCATCTTCAAATACGACACATTTTGCAGGATTTACATTCATTAAGCTGGCACATTTTAAAAATGTATCGGGTTCAGGCTTGTGGTTTTCAACATCTTCTGCTGCAACCAATACTTCAAAGTACTTATCAAGATCTAAAATTTTAAGTGTTTTTGAAGCCGTTGCACGTGTTCCTCCTGTCCCAACAGCCATTGGTATTTTTCTGAAATTATCCTTTGCTACATCCACAATGAGGTCAATTGGTTTTACCTGTGAATGAAGTTTTTCAAATTCATCAATTTTTACTTTTGCAAGCTCCATTGGCTCTGGTTGTGTACGATCTGGGTTAAACCTTTTAAGTACTTCACCAGCAATTTTGTAAGTTGATAAACCGGCAAACTGTTGCATTTCTTCAGGTGGGCATATGAGATTATAATTGTCTATAGCATTCATCCATGCAATGCGATGCATTGGCATAGAATCTGCCAGAGTTCCATCCAGGTCAAAAATAATTGCATCAATATTATCAGGTAAAATGGGTTTCTTATTATTCATTATTAGCTTAAATGTATTAAAGCCTGCATGTTTGAACTACAATGCAAGCATTTCTTCTTAAAATGAGTATTTTTATTTGCTGAAAAAAGAAGTTCTAAAGATACGACATCTGATATTAAAAATACAATATGGCCAGTCTAATTGAAATCCTAAAATTGAAAAATCATCTTCTTGCTGATGGTGCCTGGGGAACCATGTTACAGGATGCAGGATTAATGCCCGGTGAATGCCCTGAAGAATGGAACCTTAGTCAGAAAGAAGCAGTATTGAAAATTGCAAGAGCATACGCAGATCTGGGTGTAGATTTATTGGGCACAAATAGTTTTGGAGGGAATAGATTTAAACTTGAAAGTTTTGGGCTTCAGAATCAAGTTTACGAGATAAATAAAGCAGCAGCAGAAATATCCAAAGAAGCAATAAAATTGGGCCAGGTTGTTGGAGGTTCAATAGGACCCACCGGAAAGATTCTAATGATGGGAGATGTTACCGAAGACGAACTATACCAGGCATTTTCTGAACAGGCCGTTGCTTTGAGAGATGGAGGTGCAGATGTTATAATTATTGAAACGATGAGTGCACTGGATGAATCTTTAGCTGCTATTCGGGCTGTAAAAGAAAATACGGATCTTGAAATCATAAGTTCCTTTACATTTGAGAAAACTCCCGTAGGTGAGTTCAGGACAATGATGGGAACTGGCCCAATTGAAATGGTAAGTGAAGCAATTAAAGCAGGTGCAGACATTGTCGGGACAAATTGTGGCAATGGATTGGAGAATATGATACCTATTGTAAATGAAATACACTCCAGTTTTCCCGATATACCAATATTGGTGAATGCAAATGCTGGAATTCCTCAACTACAAAATGGAAAAACAGTTTTTCCTGAATCTCCTGAAGAAATGGCTGGATATATTCCAAAACTTCTTGATGCAGGAGCCAATATTGTAGGTGGTTGCTGTGGAACAACTCCTGATCATATCCTGAAAATTAAGAAAATGTTGCATTAATTGGTATACTAAATACCTAAAAATATTAAATAGTGAAGCGATTTACAGTTTTTTGCGGTTCTAGTTCCGGTTTTGATGAAGTGTTCGAGAATCAAGCCTTTCAATTGGGGCAAACTCTGGCTGCTCGTAATATTGAGGTGGTTTATGGAGGCGCAAATGTTGGACTTATGGGCTCCCTGGCCCAGGGAGTTTTGAGTAAAAATGGAAAGATTATCGGCGTATTGCCAATTTTTTTAAAAGAAAAGGAAATTGCCCACCCAAATTTAACTGAATTAGTATTTGTTGAGTCCATGCATGAAAGAAAAAAGAAAATGGATGAGCTGTCAGATGGAGTTATTGCGCTTCCTGGAGGATTTGGAACACTGGAAGAGTTCTTTGAGATGCTGACATGGGCACAACTAGGATTACATAAGAAACCAGTCGCAATTTTAAACATTGGTGAATTCTATACTAAACTGATAGAGTTATTGCAGCATATGGTTGATACAGGATTTCTTAAAGAAATCAATAGAAATATGCTTTTAGTATCGAATGATATTGATGAGTTACTCGAGAAAATGAATTCTTACTCTGCACCAAGTGTAGAAAAATGGATATCAAAAGATGCTATCTAATAAGCCAGAAAATCCAGTAATTCGCATCTGTGTTATAGGTGCAGGGAACAGGGGGACAAACCTTGCTGTTCAGATTAAAAATAATTTCCCTTTTGCATCCATAGTTGCTGTGGCTGAGAGAGACGAAAGAAAAAGATTTCTGTTTTGTCAGATACATTCATTAAAAGATAAACAAGCCTTTACTGACTGGAAGGAGCTTATAAACAGTGGTTTAGAGTGCGATGCTGCTATAATTTCTACAATGGATAATCAGCATACCGATCCTGCGCTGGCTGTATTAAAAAAGGGATGGAATTTGCTATTGGAAAAACCAATGGCCCATACCCTGACAGATAGCATTCGTATAAATAGAATGCATAAAAGGAGTGGTAAAATTTTATCTGTTTGTCATACACTACGGTATAAACCAGCCTACCAAAAAGTTAAACAACTCATTGATGCCGGAGAAATTGGAAATATTGTTACTGTTGAACATCTGGAAGCTATTGGAAACATACGATTTACCCATAATTATGTAAGAGGTAGATGGGGCAATGAAGAGGGAAATACCTTTCTTTTGTTGCATAAAAGCAGTCATGACATTGATTTTTTATCCTGGCTTATTGGAGAAGAATGCAAAAGTGTCACCTCTTATGGGGGATTAAAATATTTTAATTCAGAAAATGCTCCAGATGGATCTACCCTGCGGTGTACTGATGGATGTGAATTAGAGGAAACGTGCATATATTCAGCGAAGAAGTTATACGTAAATAATTTGTTGGATGCTTGGCCTGCAAAAGATATTTCAATTGTGCATACTAAAGAAGCACATGAAAATGAAATTAAAAATGGACCTTATGGCAAATGTGTTTGGAGAGCTGATAACGATGTTGTAGATCATCAGGTGGTAGCACTTGAGTTTGAAGGTGGTGTTACTGCAACTTTTACGATGAGTGGTTTCACTTCATTTATTGGCAGACAAACAAGGGTACATGGAACACATGGGGAATTGTTTTTTGATGAAGCAAATCGATTTATAAGGCTAAGCAGATTTGGAGAGAAGGGTTCCAGAATAATTGAATATCCGGAGTCAAAGGATTATCATCCGGAAGATAAAGAAATCGTCGGGAGTTGGTTGGAGGCAATAATAAAAAATGATCCTGGTAAGATTCTAGTAGATTCTGCTGAGGCGCTTAAGTCCCATTCCATTGTATTTGCGGCTGAAAAATCACGGTTAGAGGGAAAAATTGTCTTTGCTCCATTTTTTTAAGTAGATCAAGGCAATTAGTTGTTTTGAATACAATAATACCATTTTATATTATTGTTCTACATTAATCGACCACTCTCTAAAAAAACTGCTGAGTTCTTTTACTTTTTCAGGATATTGGGTAGCCAAATTAATTGTTTCTGTTCTATCGTTTTCCATATTATACAATTCCCAGTCTCCATCCCAACTTACAAGTTTCCAGTTTTCCTTGATAATGGCCTTCCCCTTTGACCAATTCCAAAATAGGGGCCTGGAACGGTTCATCTCTTTACCAAGAAATATATCGTAAATACTCTCCCCATCCATAGACTTAATTATATCATTTTTAATAAGATTTGGATATTTTGCACCTGTGATATCAACCAATGTTGCCATTATATCAATAAAGTGTCCGTTGAATTTTGAAAACCTGCCAGGATTTTTAATACCGTCTGGCCAATGGGCAATCAATGGAGTGCAAATGCCTCCTTCATGACTGTAATTTTTGTAATAACGAAATGGTGTATTACTCACATTAGCCCATGATAAGCCAAGAGAAGCCCAGTAAGTCATGCTACCTATTTCACCTGTTCCTCCAACATTTGATTCAGCATCTTCGGCAGATGATCCATTATCTGAGGCAAATAGGATAAGTGTATTATTTTCTTGTCCCATATCTTTGATTTTCTTCAGGACTCTCCCTATATTTTTATCCATCCGGTCAATCATGGCAGCGTAAACGGCCATCTTTAACGCTTGTTTCTCTTTTTCAAATTTGGTTAACGAATTCCAGTCATTGCAGGTTGGTAATGATCGGGGGAAAGAACCATCAATTATTCCCAAATCTATCTGTTTTTTATACCTTTTTTTTGCAATTACTTCATACCCAACATCATATTTACCTCGATATTTAGCAATATCTTCGGGCCAGGCTTGCAAGGGGTCATGAGGGGCCTGGTAAGCAATATATAAGAAAAAGGGTTTATTTTCATCTTTGTATTCTTCGAGAAAATCTATTGCCCATTTAGTATAGTAATCGGTTGAGTAAAAATCCTCTTCAATCGGTGTGTAGGGTTGAAGTACTTGTTCATCAAAACACCAGTATCTTCCTGCAGGTCTTTTTTGTGCAGGCAAATCCTCTCCGGGTCGCTGATGGCCTGGGTTAAAATAATTTGCAGCGCCGTCACGTAGGCCATAATAATGATCAAATCCCCTATCAAAGGGGTTGTCCAGACCATGGTGCTTACCTGTCATTAAAGTTCGATAGCCTGCACTTCGCATCACCTCAGCAAGGGTTACAGCATTTTTGAAATATTCCGGCTTTTGACTCATTCCTACAGATTGTGCATATTGACCAGTTAACAGGCAGGCTCGAGAAGGGAAACATTTAGCAGTATTATGAAACTGAGTGAATCGAATACCTGATTTGGCCAATCTATCAAGGTTTGGAGTTGAAATTTCACCACCAAAACATCCTAAATCGGACCAGCCCATATCATCAGCCAGAATAAGGACAATATTAGGTAATTGCTTTGGAGTATTGTTCTCCTCTTGATTACAGGATATGATAATGGGGCAAATAGAGAAAATAAAAAAGTAGGTGAAAATTATATATCCTGATCCAAACTTTGCCTTAGTATTTGCCATAGTTTTGATTATTAAAAAGGATTATTTATTTAGTCTTTCCCTACCTTCCTTGCTTAAAGCTCTATTTTTATCTCGGATAAATGATTTTATGAGTCTTGCCTGCCGAAAACGAAGAGCTGACCAGTCATTATCGATGGCAACCTGCCTGATACCTTCAAATCCTATATCACCTAACGATTGCCATCCGTTATCTCGATTGATATCGGAGGAATATTTCTTCGAGCTTTTTTTCGGGTAAGCAACCCAAAATACCGCATCTTCCGCTATATTTTGTATAATAAGCGCTGAGAATTCTTCTATTTCCTGAACTTTTTTAACAAATATCAAAATATATTCATATTCAGTTTCCCGTATAAATTGATCAACGGAAGAAAGGTCTTTTAATTCATTTAGTACAAGCTGAAATTCCTCTGGAGAATTTAGTACTAGTACTTTCTCCTGGTTCTTATAATTTAATTTCTTTATAACTGGATGCATGAATACCCTTTTATATTTATTTTAAAAATACAAACATAAGAGTGCTTGGAAAACACTATCTAAAGATCAACTCTTTAAATCAATAAGGTATTCAAGCGCTTTATTGAAAACGTTCATTCCTGTATATCCCAGCTTTTCATCAAGGACCTTAGCCGGTGCAGAAAACCCAAAGCTTTCAAGCCCAATTGATCTTCCCCTGGGGCCTACCAGGCCTGCAAGTGTTACCGGTAAACCGGCGGTTAACCCTAATGTTGGTGTATCAGCAGGTAGTATTTTATCCTGATAGGCTGGATCCTGATCCCTGAAAAGGCCTTCAGATATTGCAGAAACCACCCTAACCTTTAATTTTTTTTCTTTTTCAAGTATCTCTGCACCATCCAGAAGTGTTGCTACCTCTGAGCCACTGGCTACCAGAATCAGATCTGGAGTACCATTTGTATTCTTAACTATGTAAGCTCCTTTTTCTGCTTGCATAGCATCCTCGAATCTGGAATTACCTATTGCAGGCAGGTCTTTAATTCCCTGTCGTGACAAAATAAGTGCTGTTGGTGTTTCCTTGTTTTCAAGAGCCATTTTCCAGGCAACGGTAGTTTCAGGCGCATCTGCTGGTCTGAGGACGAGCAAGCTTCTTTTCCCTGAGTGATTTCTAAGGTGTTCCATTAAGCGAATTTGGGCTTCCTGCTCAACAGGTTGATGCGTGGGGCCATCTTCTCCGACCCTGAAAGCATCATGAGTCCATACATATTTAACAGGTAATTCCATTAAGGCAGCCATCCTAACTGCAGGTTTCATATAGTCAGAAAATACGAAAAAGGTTCCTCCAACAGGTATTACTCCTCCATGCAGAGCCATCCCATTCAGTAAAGCAGCCATTGTTAATTCTGATACTCCTGCCTGTAGAAAAGCTCCAGAGAAATCACTAGGAAGAAAAGCAGTTGTATTTTTGAGAAATCCATCTGTTTTATCACTGTTTGACAAATCAGCTGAAGCAACGATCATATTGTCAATTTTTTTCGCAAAATGTCCAAGTGCAATGCCGGAAGCAGCGCGAGTGGCAATGTTCTCCTTTTGACTTATGTTTGAGAAATCGATTTCAGGAATTTCCCCACTGAAAAATTGATTATACTTTTCAGAAAGTTCAGGATTATCCAATTCCCATTTTTCTTTTGCAGCTTCTCTTTTCCTGGCTTCATTTCTTTTCTTTTCCAGAATACTATTATAATATTCAACTACTTCAGGAAATATATTAAATGGTTCCTCCGGGTTACCTCCCAGATTTTTAATGGTTTTAGAAAATGAAGCTCCTGCCTGTCCTATGGGCTGACCATGAGTTGATGTCTGGCTCTCAAAGCTTTTTCCTTCATCGGTTACGCAGCCTTTGCCCATAATAGTCTTACCAATAATCAGACTGGGCTTTTTTGATTCCTTAATAGCTTTATTCAGAGCATCACGAATTTCGCCAGCATCATTCCCATTAATTGTAACAACATGCCAACCCCATGCTTCGTATTTGGCTGCTGTATCCTCCCTCGTTACTGCATTTGTTTCTGTTGAAAGTTGAATGTCATTAGAATCATAAAACATTATTAAATTACCCAATCCAAGATACCCGGCTAGCCTGCCTGCTCCCTGAGATATTTCCTCCTGAATTCCTCCATCAGAAATAAAAGTGTAGGTTTTATGACTTAACCATTCTCCAAAACGAGTTGCCAGGAACCGTTCTACAATGGCTGCACCAAGTGCAAAAACATGCCCTTGACCCAAGGGTCCGGAAGTGTTTTCAACACCCCTGGCTACATTTAATTCGGGATGACCAGGTGTTGGGCTGTCCCATTGCCTGAAATTCTTGAGTTCATCTAATGTAAAGCTGCCGGTTAAGGTCAAAATTGAATAAAGCATTGGTGACATATGGCCCGGATCAAGAAAAAACCGATCGCGCTCTTTCCATGAAGGATCATCCGGATTGAAGTTTAGAAATTCGCTGTATAGTATATTAATAAAATCTGCACCGCCCATTGCACCACCAGGGTGTCCAGAATTGGCTTTTTCAACCATAGCTGCAGATAGAATCCGGATATTGTCGGCTGCTTTATTCAAAACTTTATCGCTCATATTATGAATGATTTTTAATGTTTGGTTTATTTAAATCTGTTTCAAAAGTATTAAGTTTTTATTCAAAGGGAGTTTACTTTTTTCAAAACTTATTAACTGTTTTTCTATTATACATTGTAAGTACTTGATGCAGTATCACCACCACGACCAGTCCAGTTAGTATGGAAGAATTCACCTTTTTTTCTGTCTACTCGTTCATATGTATGGGCTCCAAAATAATCTCTTTGAGCTTGTAGTAGATTTGCAGGTAATCTTTCAGTTCGATATCCATCGTAGTAATTCAAAGCAGAGCAAAGAGCAGGTGCAGGGATTCCATTTGTTATGGCAGTGGCACAAACTTTCCTCCAGCTATTTTGAGCATTCATAATGATATCCTTAAAATAGGGGTCAAGTAAAAGGTTATTTAGATCAGGGTTGGCATCAAATGCATCTTTAATTTTCCCAAGGAATACTGAACGAATTATACATCCACCTCTCCACATTAGTGCAATCGGGCCGTAATTTAACTCCCAGCCATATTCTTTGGCAGCTTCTTTTAAAAGGACATATCCCTGAGCATAAGAAATGATTTTTGAAGCAAAAAGTGCCTGACGAAGGTCTTCAATAAACTCTTTTTTATCTCCCGTAAATTTTGGAGTGGGTCCTGAAAGAATCTTTGAGGCTATAACACGTTCTTCTTTTTGTGCAGATATACATCTTGAGAATACGGACTCACCAATCAATGTAAGTGGTACTCCTAAATCCAGTGCGGCAATTCCTGTCCATTTCCCTGTTCCTTTCTGTCCAGCGGTATCAAGGATTTTCTCCACCATAGGTTCGCCATCTTCATCTTTATATGCAAGTATATCTCTGGTTATTTCTATTAGATAACTATCTAATTCACCTTCATTCCATTTCTTGAAAACCTCATGCATTTCATCATGGGAAAGCCCAAGGAGATCCTTCATGATCTGGTAGGCCTCAGTAATTAATTGCATATCACCATATTCAATACCATTGTGAACCATTTTTACAAAATGTCCGGCCCCATTTTCTCCAACCCAATCACAACAGGGTGAGCCATCTTCAACTTTAGCACTTATTTTCTGAAAGATATCCTTAACATGAGTCCAAGCTTCTTTTGATCCTCCTGGCATAATAGATGGCCCCATTAAAGCACCTTCTTCACCTCCGGAAACTCCTGTTCCAATATACAGAAGGCCTTTACTTTCAACATATTTGGTTCGCCGTATTGTGTCAGGGAAATGCGAATTTCCGCCATCAATAATTATGTCCCCTTTATCCAGGTAAGGCAACACTTTCTCAATAAAATCATCTACTGGTTGGCCAGCTTTTACCAGCAACATAACTTTTCTTGGTTTTTCCAATGAGTTAACAAAATCTTCTATTGTTTTCGCTCCAATAAAGTTTTTTCCCTTTCCTCGTCCATTTATGAATTTATCTACTTTTTCAGTTGTTCGGTTATACACTGCAACTGTAAAACCTTTGCTCTCCATATTCAACACTAGATTTTCCCCCATAACAGCGAGACCTATCAATCCAATATCAGCTTTTTCTTTCATTTTAAGTTTGTTTTAAATCCTAATTCGGTTAATTTATTTTTTATTAATTCATTATTATTTTCAAGTTCTATAGTATATGAACTAAATTCTCGCCTCATGGGATAGTTACCCCTTAAATTTTCAAAATCCTTTATCGAATTACGCAGGTTTTCATCATCCTTTTCTATTTTATAAGTAGAGCGGATTGCTGTTACCAAAATTTGCTGATCGGACATCCCTTTGCAATCAATTTTAATAGTATTGTTTTCAGGTATGGGTAATTCATTTGGATACCAAGCATTAAGATCAAATTTAAAATACTTAGCAATGGCATTTACGACCATTGAAGTACCGTTGGCTTTTCCATCAACGGAATAGCCTGCAATATGAGGTGTTGCAATATCAATCAGATTTACCAGCTCATGATCAATTTCTGGCTCATTATTCCAGACATCAAGGATAACAGCACCAACTTTCCCTGAATTAATTGCTTTTTTCAAGCCTGTTTCATCAACCACTGGTCCTCTGGAACTATTAATAAAGCTAATGCCCTTTTTAACCAAGCTGAAAAACTCTTCATTTACCATTTCAAGAGTTTGATCTTTTCCATCCTTATTCAAAGGCACATGCATACTTATGATATCCGAAGTTTTAAGCAGTTCAGAAAGTGGTACAAATTGGCCCTTCCCCTCTTTCCTTTCTCGTGGAGGGTCATTCAACAGCACTTTAAAACCAAGATTTTTGCCCAGTCTGGCAACTTTTATTCCTACATTCCCAACACCAATTACACCAAGAGTCAACTGGTTGAAAGAAAGTTGTTTTGTTTTTGCCAAGAATGTAAGAGCACCACCAATATATTGCATGACAGAGCCGGAGTTGCATCCCGGGGAGTTGACCCAGAAATCCCTTTTTATCCAGCCAATCCGTATCCAGGTGATCATATCCAATGGTAGCTGTGGCCACTATTTTAATGGAACTACCGTCTAAAAGATCTTTATCAACCTTTGTCCTGGTTCTGGTAATAAGAGCATCTGCATTTTTTAAGACTTTTCGGGAAATTTCTTTACCCGGAAAATACTCTACCGAGGCAAAAGGTTCCAATACACCTTGTAAAAAGGGTATCTTATCATCAGCAACTATATGTAATCGTTTTTTTCTTGCCATTATTTGCCATAATAATTTTTAACCATGCTATCCAAAATCCTGGATGTCCGGGCAGCTGAGCTTCCTGTGCTTGGACATTTTCCATTCCCACTTAATTCTTCCACAATGCTTTGTATCAGGTTGAATTGAATATTTTGTGGGTTTGAGTATTCAAGATATTCAGTTCCATTCGATGTTGTTAGTTCGACAGGCACAACATCAAAGGTAGAGAACTTAATTTTACCTTTTTCTCCAAAAAATTCGAGAATGTCCTCGTCAGAGGATGGATGGTTAGTAAAACACCAGGATCCACTGCCCAGAATACCCGATTTAAATTTGAAACTTGCCAATACAATATCTTCGGCAGGATATTTTCCAGCCTGATTTTCTGCATAAGCCTTTGTTTCTATAATTGGCCCAAATAGAAAATCAAGATAATCAAGTTGATGTGATGCCAGGTCGAAAAAATGGCCCCCACCTGCAATTTCCGGCATTACTCTCCATTGGAGGTTATTTGGATCAAGATCACCTTTCATTAGATGTTTGTTCAAACGTATTTGAACATAACGAACTTTACCGATGATACCTGTGTCAATTAGCTCTTTTACTTTTAGAAATCCAGGTAGAGATCTGCGATAATATGCAACATAAAGTGGCACTTGAGTGGAAGATGAAACATCATTCATTTCTTTACACTCAGCATAGTTCCTGGCCATAGGTTTTTCAACATAAACTGGTTTTCCAGCTTTCATTGCCTGTATGGAATATTTTGCATGTGTATCAGGTGGAGTTGCAATATAAACAGCGTTTACATCCGGATCATGAATCAAGTCATCTGCACTGTCATACCATTTTGGCACCTTATGTCTGTAGGCATAATCTTTTGCTTTGGCAGCATTTCTGCGCATTACAGCAACAAGTTCAGAATTAGCAACTTTGTTAAATGCCGGGCCACTTTTTAATTCAGTTACAGCTCCACATCCAATTATACCCCACTTTATTTGTTTCATTTAACCTATAATCTTTATCCTTGTTTATTTTCAGGTCTTTTTGCCATTAGTTTAATGTCGGTCAGATCAGAAATCTTTACGGGTTTTCCTGATTCAATGCTATTTCGGGCAGCAATCCCAATTAATATTGACATAGCTCCATCTCTTGTACCAGCAGAATGTCTTAATGGATCAGGCATATTTGGATTTCTGAAAATCATATCTTGAAGTCTTTGGTCTCCACCGCCATGCCCACCTCCTGACCTGGGTACTTTTACCAACTCATAATTGTTCCAGTTTTTCATAACCATAATCTCCCGGTAATCAGTGGAAATTTCTTCTTTATCCTGTTCCATTTCAAGGGCATGCAATTCTGCCTGGTTGATTTTTTCTTCTTTTCTCCATGGTATATCTTCCCATGTATCTACTCTTCCATCAAATCCATTAAAAGCAACTCTATATCCTTCATAAGGAGAATAAGTTGTTAGTGAGTAGCTTACTGATATATCATTGGCATACTTAATCTGTACAGCCATTTTGTCGTAAATGTCTATTTCTTCTCTAAACAGGCAGTTATCTCGTATGTAGCCGTCATATTCTTCATTGGCAACATAAAGATCCATTAGCCTTTTATCCTTTGTTATGTCCCAAAAAAATTTGCACTTTGAAGTATGCGGGCAGGTACGGCATTTATCCCCTCTAAACGAATTATTTTTACCATAATGTTCAAGTTTGCCATAGGCAAAAACCTCTACAGGATCAGAGTCAATCCACCAGTTTAAGAGGTCGAAATGATGTGTTGCTTTGTGAACTAAAAGTGTTCCTCCTTTATCTCTTAAACCATGCCATCTTCTAAAGTAAGAAGCTCCATGATAGGTGTTTAAGTACCAATGAAAGTCGACAGATGTGATCCGTCCAATTGTCCCATTTGAAAGGATTTCTTTTACCTTGGTAGGATGTGGCCCATACCTGTAGTTGAAGCCAACAATAACCTTTCTGCCTGTTTTCCTCTCGGTGTCAAGGATTTTTTGAGCCTTGAATTCATCGGTTGTCAATGGTTTTTCGGTAAGAACGTCAGCACCCATCTCCAATCCTTTTATTATAAACTCATGATGAGTGGAGTCCACGGTTGTAACCATTACTAAATCCGGTTTGGTCTTATTCATCATTTCATCGAAGTTGGTAAATGTAGGGCAATCCACTCCAATATAGCCCTTTGCATATTCCACTCTTCCAGGGTTAATATCGCAGAGACCAACAAATTCAACAAGGTCAGAATATTGTTGAACAATACGTCTACCCCAGAATGAGGATCCCCTCACTCCGGTACCAACAAGAACAATTCTTCTTTTTTTATTTTGAAGAGGAGGTGATATGGCAGAAACAGGATTGGTAATCAGGCTTCCTGCAGCTACAATGCCAGTTGTGGCAATAAAACTTCTTCGGCTAAATTTTGTTGTTTCCATAAATCATGTTTATTTAATTATTCAAATTTCGTTTTAGTAGCCCATAATCCGAGGGCAGGATTTGATATATAAAATATTTTCTCACCATTTGAAATTGTATTATATCCTTCTTTTAACTTTGACGGATTATATTTTTCCATCATAGTTTTCAGATCTGCATATTTAAAACCTACACCTTCAATTTCTTCCCTGTTTAATTTGCCCGGGCAGTAGGTAATATTAAATCTTCCTTCCGATGAACCATGAATCAGGTGGGCAGCAGCGGCAAGATTATTACTCAAATCTTCATTTTCCTTAACGGCTTTAATCGTTGCATCGGTGCCATTGTAGCCATATTTTCTTATCAGCTTATCGATTTCTTCATCTTCACCAAATTCCCTTACTTCTGGAGCCAATATTATAAGTTCACCTTCATCAGCAAGTGCCATTCTGGTCCTGTATATAGCTTTATTGCCAAGCCAGGTGCTTTTATACTCCGATGGGTCAAGATAAACAACAACTTTTTTGAGAGGTTCTGACAGCATCTCGAAATTCACTTTGAAAGAAAGCTCAGCTGCTTTGTAGAAACATTCATGATCGTCACCAATATAAAGGCCGCGAGGGACAAGTTCTCCAGCACTATTTCTTCCAATTACGGTTAATACATAGACTATTTGCGGAAGTTTTGAAGTGAAGTGTTCAGAAGCGTAATTGAGAACTGCCCTGACCGGATTATCTGCTCTTCCCATAATCCGTTCCATTCCATAAACAGCTCCCAGATAGTGGCTTTTATTTATTCCGGCAGGCCCGCCTGTTCCAACAAAAACATTCTTATTGTAATTGGCCATTCCTATTACTTCATGGGGTACTACCTGGCCAATCGATAGAATAAGATCGTGATCCCCTTCAACCAACAAGCTGTTCACCTGGGCACTCCATTCAAATGAAACCTTTCCCTCAGAAACTTCATTTACATAACTTTCAGGTACCTTTCCAAGTGTTACAACATCTTTTCTCCAATCGTGAACCCTGAAAAGTTCCATTGGAATATCACCAAACATCTCCTGCAGTTCATTTGGAGGCATGGGGGAGTGTGTGCCTAGTGCCGGGAGTATATCTGTCAATGCTGATTCATAATAATCATAAATCATTTTTGTGAGATCGCCCGCTCTTGAATGGAACCTGGTGTTATCAGGAGGGATAGCAAGAACGCTGCTTTTATTCCCAAGCTTATCTAGCGCAGCAAAAAGACCCTTTTCCATTTCCTTTGTGGATAATGCTTCTGTTTCAGATCCGATTTGATAATATATCATTTTGTTATATTTTAATTATTTCCATGGAGGATGAACCGGTAATGATCTATTGAATTCATCTAACAATCTGTCCTGATACTTACCCAGGTATGAGCCTTCAAAAAATTTATCTGCTGCTTCCCCATAAAACCGTTTCCATGAATTTTCTTCCTGTCCGGGCAAAATTGGGAAGAAAAGAGTTCCATTTATTTGAGCAGCTTTAAAATCGCCAGGGGCATCGCCAATCATAAGTATTTTATTATCAGGATATTTTCCTTTTGCTGCAAGAGTCAAATGTTCGGCCTTTGTACCATATTCCTGACCCGCAATTATTCGTACATATTTATCAATCTCATTTTCCTGCCATTCTCTTTCAAGAGCTTCTACAGGAGTTTGCGAAACTACAATGGAATCAGCTTTTTCCTCTATTTTTTTCAGGGATTCCTTTACCCATGGAAATGGCTTCAGTCCTTTTACCCATTGTCCAATTTCCTTGTTAACAGTTTTTGACCAATTCAATACCAGATCGATATCCGGGTTATTGACTTCAGCAGCATATCTTTCAAGAGTGGGGTTTCCAAGCTTCGTCTCATTTTGAGTCCATTTTAGTAATTCAGAAAGATCAGGAATCTCAAATCCTTTTGACTTAACATCTTCCCTTTCTTTCAAAAGATCAAAGCATGCAATCAGGGCTAAAAACCTGTTTACTCCCCTTTGCTGGGAATATAAATTTACAAACTCCCAGGTCTCTCGTGCAATTTTTGAAATTGGCAGCAAACCGTAAAACCTTAATACGTTTGGGCAAAAAAATTCTTTGTGTTTTGGCTCCATGGAGTCAAATACACAGCCATCAGAATCAATTCCTATGAAATATTCCTTATTTGGCTGAAGATCTATTAATATTTGCTGAGGATTCATCACCCAATTATTCTCGTTTTCTAAGTATTTTATAGTTTATTACCAGATAATAACTAAACACCGCTATAAGCATTAAATCCTCCATCAATAGGTACTACAATACCTGTAACAAAGTTTGAAAGACCGGATAAAAGATAAAGGATGGTACCATGAATCTCATCGTAATCACCAAAACGACCCATTGGAGTATTGTTGATGATTTTTTTCCCTCGATTGGTAAGTTCACCTGAATCTTTATCATATAGAAGAAAACGATTCTGTTCACCAACAAAAAATCCGGGAGCAACCGCATTTACTTTGATATTTTGTTTTGCCATATGCACAGCCAACCATTCTGTGAAATTGTTAATTGCTGATTTTGCTGCAGAATAAGCACCTACTCTGGTTAAGGGGTGGAAGGAACTCATGGACGAGAAGTTAATGATTGAACCACTACCTAGCTCTAGCATATCTTTGCTGAATACCATTGTAGGTAAAAGTGTTCCTGAGAAGTTTAATTCATAAACCTTGCGAAAGCCTTCAACATCCATCCCATAAAATGATTTTTCAATTTCACCAGGTTCTGTTGATTCGAGAAACTCAACTTCTGTGGTTCCTTTTGGAGAATTTCCCCCGGCAGCATTTATTAAGTAATTAATTTTGCCCAGCTGATTGTTAATCAGGATTTTTGCTTGTTCAAGAGAATTTTTATCCAAAACGTTTGTTTCAAGGCCGATTGCTTTAGTGCCAGACGTTTCACTAACCTTATCAGCTACTTCCTGCGCTCTTGTGCCATTCAGGTCGAGTATTGCCAGATTGATTCCAAACTTTGATAAGTACATGGCAAGCGATGAACCTATGGCACCACCACCACCTGTTAATACACATACATTCCCCTCTAAGTCGTTAAAAATTGAGTCTTTCATAAGCTTTGCTTTTCAAAATCTATGTAAAATTTATAGTTTTCTTTAGTAATAATCTCTAAAGGCATATAGTTTTCTTTTTCTATTTTTCGTTTTTGAACAAGTGTCTCAAAAATAGCCAACAAGCCCTGATATCCCTGGGTAATTGATTTCTGGCAAATTAAAAAATCAATAATTCCGTTTTTGATGTATTTAATATTTTCTGTAGTAAGGTCATAACCCAGGATTGATAATTTCCTTTTACCAATTTTACTAATTTGTGCAGCTACTCTGTGAGCGGAGGATGTAATAAATATTCCTCTTGTCCGATTTCTGATGCTGTCGGATAATATTTCCTGCATTTGTCCCTCATCTTTCGGGGAAACATTAATGGTAATTATATGGCATTTAGGATGATGTTCATGAATATATTTTCTAAAACCTTTCTCGCGATCGTTGTAATGAGGATTATTTGCCATTTCACGTGAAAAATTCAATATGATCAGTTCCGACCTCTTCCTTAAATTAAAGCTAATTAGTCTTCCAGCAAGATAACCACTTTGAAATGAGTTCTGTCCGAAGAAACTAAGATTTTTTTGATCTGGAAGATAAGAATCAATAAAAACATAAGGAATATTCCTGGCATCACATTTTTTAGAAAACTCCAACGATTCATGTTCGAAAACAGGAGCAAATAATATTCCATCGGGATTTGATAAAATTATATCTACTGTTTCCTTCCTGAAAGAATTTTCATCTTTCAGGTTATAAAAATGCTTTTCGACACTAACACCATAACCTGAAATTTCTTTTTCTGCCTTTTCAATTCCAAATAATGGGGCTGCCCAATAAGCATTGTCTGCAGTCTGCTTTGGGATTAGAGTGACAAACCGATAAACTTTATCTGAGGCAAGTCTCTGCGCAAGTAAATTTGGCTGGTAGTTCAAATCCTTACAAATGTTTAATACTTTTTCACGGGTTTCATCGGATACCCTGCCACGATTGTACAAAACACGATCAACAGTAGCTTTCGAAACACCAGCTTTCTCAGCTATATCATTGATACCGGTTTTGTTATTGTTTTCGATGGTGTCAGATATTAAACAGTAAGTTGAATGATTTACTCACAAATTTAATGAATTTTATTCAAAATGCGGGAACGTTCCCGCATATTTTTTAACTTTTTTTAAAGTGGAATTCTTAGACCGCGTATGCCAGGCAATCTGAGGCATAAATAACTCGCAGGATTGTGTTAATAGAAATGTGGTATTAACTTACTTTATCGACACAGCAGCTAAATAAATTTTATTTGAAAGAATAGATTAGCGGGTAAAATGCTGAAGCATTTCATCCCTATCATTGTGCACATCTTCTTTATGTTTAAGGCTTAAATATATAAGCAATGAGAATATAGGAATCATTGGCATTAGTATAGCATTTCCAATACTTCCAAGAACTAACTGGGCAGGATTGTTTGCGATAGAACTAGCATCGACTGTGCTTGGATCTTTCATAACTTCGAAAAAGCTACCGGCAAATGGTGCCATTGTTAGGGCAGAGATTATCATCGACAATACCATATACATTAGAAAAATGAGAACCACATATCCTACTGTTTTCCAAAAATCGGAATGTACCAGTTTAAAACATCTTGATATGGCGTCCAACGGTTTTGCATCTTCAATTATAACCAAGGGAACTATGGGGAAAAATACGGATCCCAAATAAATTATGGCGACCAAGGATCCAACCACAAGAGCGACAATGCCAATTACAGCTCCAAAGAATATAATAATGCTGGTTAAAAATGTTGCTCCAAGTAATTGCAAATAATACCTACTTAAAACCTCAGTTAGAATGCTTCCATGACTCTTTTCAGATTCAGTACCTTCATTAAGTAAGATAGAAGTAATAAACAGATGCAAGAAGGTGTAGCCCACAATCATCAATAGGAAAATTATCATGGAATTTTTAAATATACCCATCGCTTTCTCGGGATCCTCTGCAAGTTTATAGATATCCTCCATATATGGATTGAGCAGCAATGAGCTTATATATTGAATGATTATCACAACTATAAAACTATATAAGAAGAACCATTTAAAATTCTTTTTATAAATATCCCAGGCATTCTGAAAAAGGGAATCAAGATTTGTTTCCCTGTAAAAAATATGATGACGATAGTTTTCCACGTAGTAAAGTTTGATTAAGTTAATTTCCAAATAAATAGTTCAGATTCATTTTTTTCGAAATGATTGAATTTTTGTGGCGATAAAAGTAAAATAAATTCTGAACACTTAAAATAAGTGTGACATACCTAATTTTATTAGAAAATTGCCAGCATATTGAATATCCTTAAGTACTAGCTACTTATCTAATTTGAATTCATTTATAATTTTATCTGTATGATTATAAGTGGTTTATAAGTTAAATTTTGCACTTGTGGTATTAGGTTTAGGATGTTAATTATAAATAATTTATATTTAATTGAGATTTTAAAATCAAAATTATTTCTGTAATCCTCATAAAATGAACTTGTTAAGATCGAAATGGAATTGTAAAATCGATTTAGCAATAGTAATTTTTTTCTGATGTCTCTAAGGTCAATTATGTAAGTATTCTCTTTAATATTTCGATTTTAAATGAAGAATACGTCTTTAAGTGATATTGCAAGGAAACTAGGAGTTTCAACTACCCTTGTTTCTCTGGTGCTCAATGGTAAAACTGAAGAGAGTAGAATTAGCAAAGAGGTAGCTCAAAAAGTATTGAAAACGGCCAGGGAAATGAATTACAAGCCCAATCAACTGGCCAGAGGATTGCGCACTGGTAAAACAAAAACTCTTGCCTTTATTGTTGCCGATATTTCTAATATCTTTTTTGCCAGGCTGGCAAGGGTTATAGAGGATGAAGCAGAGAAATATGGGTATAAAGTTATGTTTGGCAGTTCAGATGAGAGTCCGGAGGATTTATCTGAAATGCTAGATATATTTCAGGAACGAAAAGTAGATGGTTTTATCATTTCTCCAACTATTGGGAGTAGAAAATTTATTGCTCAACTTAGAAGAAAGAATATCCCCTTTGTTTTGATAGACCGGTACTTTCCGGAATTAAAATCTAATTATGTAATTGTTGACAATTATGAAGCCTCCTATGAAGGCCACTTCTCATTTGTTAAAATTTGGCTATAAGAAGATTGGGACTTTAACTGTTTCATCCGAATTGTCGCAGATGAAGGATAGGTTGAATGGTTTTAAACAAGCCTTAAAAGATGAAGGCTTGAGATTTGAAAGAAAGTATTTTGGAGAAATCGATTACAATAACCTTAAGGAGAGTGTTTTTGAAAATGTTCATAGGCTGCTATCACCGTCTTTAAATACACGTGCTCTCTATTTTCAGAATTATATTTTGGGGGTAGCTGGTTTAGAATGTATTAAAGAAATGAGGCTCAGGGTACCTCTTGATGTGGCAGTAATATGTTTTGATGATCCTGTAGAATTTCGACTTTTTGAAACTCCAATTACCGCAATTGAACAACCCGTAGCTGAAATTGGTGAACAGGCAGTACGGATTCTGATCGATGAGCTAAATGGCTCACAAAGCTGGAGATAGGAAAATGATTCTTCCTACAAAATTCCATATTCGTCGTTCATGTGGGAATCTCGATTATTTGTAATTAAAGAAATTATGAATAATTGAATAGCTAAAATAACACTTACTAAAAAAAGTAATCATGAAAACAAGCTCATCTTTTTCTTCTTTCGTTTTTTTTGATTTTATCCATTACTGGATACGGTCAGAAGCAGGATTCTTTTAATGGTATTCAAACCCATCTTGGAAATCTTTATCGGCTTTCGAATGCTGAAACCAGGTCTATAAGTCCTGAAAACCTTACAGGTGAAAAAGGCAAAGGAGGCATGGCAACTCTTGAAGAGGGAACGGCTGCAAATGCTGCAAGGGAGCTCGGGCAGGGCTGGAAGGTAAATCCTTATATCCACATTCAGCCGGGAGAAACTTTTGTTCTGGCTGAAATGGAAGGACCCGGAGCCATTAACCACATCTGGATGACACCTTCCGGAAATTATAGATTAAATATTCTGCGAATTTATTGGGACGATGAAGAATTACCTTCAGTTGAAGTTCCCGTGGGTGATTTCTTTGCTGCCGGATGGGGAAAAGGAAATGAACCTCTGATTCAATCTCTGGCTATATGCATTAATCCCCGAAGCGGTTTCAATTCATACTGGCAAATGCCTTTCAGGAAAAAATGTAAGATCACCATGGAGAATATGGATGATGAAAAGATGACTTTATACTACCAGGTCGATTACATACTAACAGACGTTGAAAGTGATGCAGCTTATTTCCATTCCCAGTTCAGAAGATCAAATCCTTTGGCTAGTATGACTGACTTTACAATTATTGATGGAATAAAAGGGAAGGGCCATTATGTAGGTACTTATTTATCTCGGGGAGCATTTAGTGAAGGTTGGTGGGGAGAAGGAGAAATAAAATTTTTTATGGATGGAGATACCGAATTTCCAACCATATGCGGAACTGGAGAAGAAGATTATTTTTGTGGATCATATGGATTTGAAATGAGAAAGGGAAAAGGTGATAAAGACACGTATACACCCTTTAGCTCACCCTATACAGGATTTTACTTTATAGAAAATGACGACAAAACTGACTATTTAAGTAGGATTGGAGAGTACCGATGGCACATTACCGACCCCATTCGTTTTGAAAAAGACCTTAGAGTTACCATCCAAAGTCTTGGCTGGCAGAGCGGTGGTAGGTACCTTCATCTGGAGGATGATTTATCCTCGGTTGCCTACTGGTATCAGACAGAACCTCATAATCCTTTTCCAAAAACTCCTGATAAGGCTCAATTGGAAATAGTGCTTGAAAAATAATTAGTCTCTGGATACTATTGCAATAATTAATGATGTTATGAAAACCACAATAAAATTTCTGATCATCTTTTTGGTCCTCCAAATCTGCACAGGACTGATTTCGGCTCAGGTCACCGAGTGGCCAATCCTCAAACAGTATGATGAAAACCATGTGGATCAAATAGCCTTGCCCCTGGGTGGAATAGGTACTGGAACAGTTTCATTTGGTGGGAGAGGAAATTTGGTGGATTGGGAGATTATGAACCGACCAGCAAAAGGCTATAATCCAGGTCCTAGATTTGAAATTGCACCTTTCTTTGTTTTATATACAAAACAAGGAGACCAAACAGATCTGCGCCTACTCGAAGGACCTGTTCCACTCTATAATTATGAAGGAAGCCGGGGTGTGGATAGGACTACCAATCATGGAATGCCCAGGTTTGAGAAAGCAACATTTGAAACTGCCTATCCTTTCGGAGTAGTTAACCTTTCTCATTCAAAATCACCAGTTGAAGTTAAAATAAAAGCTTTTAATCCTTTCATACCTACTGACGCAGATAAGAGTGGTATCCCAATTGCAATTCTAAGATTTGAACTTACAAATACAACTGATAATGCAATAGTGGCCTCAATTTGTGGTTCTATGCAAAATTTCGTTGGAGATGATGGCAAGTTTGGAGTCGCTAAGGGAAATGTAAATGAATTTAAAAGGGGAGAGGGATTTCAGGGAATTTACTTTTTTTCTGAAAAACTTGAAGATACAGAGGAACAATGGGGCACAATGGCACTGACCACTACCTCAATGGAAGGGGTAACCTACCGAACAAATTGGAAAAAGCAGCACTGGGGGTCATCTATTCTTGACTTTTGGGATGATTTTGGTTTGGATGGAGAATTAGAGGAACGTCCAACAACCGGAGAGGATATGCCTATGGCATCTCTGGCTACGAAAATTGAATTGGAGCCCGGCCAGACCAAAAAAATTGAATATTTTATAAGCTGGCATTTTCCAAATCGTTTGGCGTGGTCCTCATCTATGTTGAAAAATTACTATACAACTCAATATTCAGATGCTTTTGATGTGGTGAGAAAAACACTTCCCCAGATGAAGGTTCTGGAAAAAGAAACAATTGAGTTTGTAGAATCTTTCGTAAATTCTGATTTGCCGGTAGAAGTAAAAGAAGCAGCCCTGTTTAATTTAAGTACACTCAGGACCCAGACCTGTTTCAGAACAGACGATGGTTATTTCTACACATGGGAGGGCTGCAATGATGATTCGGGATGCTGTTTTGGTTCCTGCACACATGTTTGGAACTATGAACATGCTACTGGATTTCTCTTTGGTGAACTCGCAAAAGGTAAGAGAGAAATTGAGTTTGGTATGGCCACCAATCAGGATGGCTTAATGAGCTTTAGGGTTAGATTACCAAAAGAAAACGTAAAATCATTTGGACTGGCAGCAGCCGATGGTCAAATGGGGGCCATAATGAAAATGTACCGTGACTGGCAACTGTCAGGGGACAACGAAATGCTAAAAAGGCTGTATCCCAATGTAAAAAAAGCGCTTCAATTTTGTTGGATTCCGGGTGGCTGGGATGCAGATACTGATGGGGTCATGGAGGGTATACAACATAATACAATGGATGTTGAATACTATGGGCCCAATCCTCAAATGGGAATCTGGTATCTGGGAGCTCTCAGATCAGTTGCTGAAATGGCAATGCACGTTGGAGAAAAAGACTTTGCAAAAGATTGCATGGCACTTTATAACAATGGGAGGAAATGGATCGACGCAAACCTGTTTAATGGAGAATATTATATTCATAAAATTCAACTACCGGAAAATATTGAGAATATCAATCCCAGCCTGGTCATTGGTATGGGGGGTGACAATAAACTGGAGCCTGATTATCAGTTGGGTGAAGGATGCCTTGTAGATCAACTGGTAGGGCAATATGTAGCCCATATTTGCGGATTGGGATATCTGGTTGAACCAACGCATGTGCAGCAGACTTTAAAAAGTATTATGAAATATAATTATCAAAGTGATCTTAATGATCATTTTAATAGTTTTAGAACCTATGCTTTAGGTAATGAATCTGCCCTGTTGATGGCAAGTTATCCAAAAACCCGACCTGTTAACCCATTTCCCTATTTTACTGAAGTTATGACTGGCTTTGAATACACAGCCGCCATTGGAATGCTCTATGAAGGATTACTTGATGATGGTTTATTGTGTATTAGAAATATCCGTGATCGGTACGATGGTTTTAAGCGAAGTCCTTTTGATGAAGCAGAATGTGGTCATCACTATGGCCGTGCTATGGCAAGCTGGTCAGCTGTGCCTGCATTAACTGATTTTAACTATTCAGCAGTATCCGGGATATTAAATATCACATCAAAAGAAGGAAATCATTTCTGGTCGACCGGATATGCCTTTGGAACCATAGAAATAAAGGATGAAATAGGATTTAAGCAGGTGCTTATAAAACTTATTCAGGGATCAGTTACTTTGAATGAAATTCAACTAAAATCATTTGGAAAGGCTAAGGTTAAAACCAGATCACTATCAAAGGGTGATGAATTGATGGTGAGGGTTAAAAATAATGATTTAAATGCTGCTCAAACCTTAAATGTGTTTTCGGTAAAAAAGTTGGAAATAATTGCCCCTGTTGAATTCCTCGGAAATAATAATGAACTCGTCAGAGAAAAGTCCTTTGTTGATCCTTTTAATCTTACACTAAAATGCAGTACTCCAGGTACAAAAATAAGGTATACAATGGATGGTTCAGAACCAGGACCTAAATCGAAAGTTTATACTGGCCCTATCCAAATTAAAGATTCAGGTAGAGTAAAAGCCCTGGCATTTTCTGGTAAGAAATCAGGACTTGTTTCGACTTATGCTGATTTTGTGAAAATTAAGAATTACGCATTTGTAGAATTGAAAAATCCTCCTTCACCAAAATATAAAGCTATGGGTGCGCATACATTGGTGGATGGCATACAGGGAAATTCAGCTTTTTCTGATGGAAAATGGCTGGGGTTTGAGGGAGATGACCTGGAACTGACATTAGATCTGGGAACTGCTAAGAGGATAGATCAGATACGCATCGGTTTTTATAAAGATGAAGGATCCTGGATATTCCTTCCTCAAAGTTTTGGTTTTTCTTATTCTCTTGATGGTGATACATATAGTGAAGTGCAATTATTTAATAGTTCAGATATTTCAAATAAGGATGGGAGTATTTATGAAGGACTTATAAAAGTTCAATTGCCTGAAGCTGCACAGCACTTTAAAATCATTGCTAAGAACATTGGAACCTGCCCCGAAGGACATCCTGGTGCAGGAGGAAAAGCATGGTTATTTGTAGATGAAATAATAATTGAATAATCCATAAAAACTTTTTAAAATGAAAACATTAACTAAGATTTTAACTTCACTCTTGATTGTGTTAAGTTTATTTTCATGTACTTCAAAGGAACCTGTAAATTACCTTGAAGAAACACAGGAAGACTTTGACTCCAGAATGGAATGGTGGCGCGATGCTGGTTTTGGAATGTTTATTCACTGGGGTCCATATGCAGTCCCGGCAGGAATTTACAAAGACGAAAAAATCCCAGGAATTGGTGAGTGGATTATGAACAGAGCCCAGATTCCTATTGATGAGTATGAGGAATTTTCACGTCAGTTTGTTCCAAATGATTACAATGCAGATGAATGGGTGAAACTGGCAAAGGAAGCCGGAATGAAATATATAATTATTACATCTAAACACCATGATGGGTTTTGTTTGTGGGACTCAAAAGTGTCTGATTACGATGTGATTGATTTCTCACCAATCAACAGAGATCTCTTAAAAGAATTGAAACAGGCATGTGATAAACATGGCATAAAGCTGGGGTTCTATCATTCAATTATGGATTGGCATCATCCAGATGCTCAGGCACCACATTATCCCACCTACAATAATAGGGAAAAGGTTAATCCTGAATTTCCAAGGTATTATGAGGAATATATGAAACCTCAACTTGAAGAACTTGTAGAGAATTATGATCCAGAAGTTCTATGGTTTGATGGAGAATGGGTACCAGAATTCACCCATGAGCAAGGCCAGGACCTTTATCAATTTATAAGGGAACTGAAACCTGAGATTATTATAAACAATAGGGTTGATAAAGGCCGTCAGGGTATGCAGGGGATGAATAAAGGAGACAATGAGTATGCCGGTGATTTTGGTACACCTGAGCAGGAAATTCTTGATAATGCCTCGGTATTAGATTGGGAGTCATGTATGACATTAAATGATACCTGGGGATACAAATCCTGGGATGATAACTGGAAATCTGCTGAAACCCTTGTTCATAATTTGGTTGATATAGCTGCGAAAGGTGGGAATTATTTGTTAAATATCGGCCCTATGGCCAATGGCCTGATTCCTGAGTCAACTGTTGAAAGATTAAAAGATGTTGGAAAATGGATGAAGGTAAATGGAGAGGTAATTCATAATTCCAGAGCTATCAAAAATTATATGGAATCGGAGTCTCTGTACTATGTTTCGGAGAAGGATAAGAAACATTATTATGCAATAGCAACTGTATGGCCTGGTAGTTCGGTAATTATAAAGAATATTAAGCCTCAAAAAGGAGCTAAAGTTAAAATGTTGGGATATTCTGAAATATTAGAATGGAAAGATTTGGGTCAGGAAGGAACTGAAATATTGATTCCTGAAAGTTTGCAGGAAGAAGATAACCGCCCCTGTGAGTATGCCTGGGTGTTTAAGATGAAAGGCGAGGAGGTTGATATAGTGGAATAGAAATCTTCCAGGAATCTTATATGTACTTCTGATTTGATTGTTTTTTGTCTACTGGTTGGATGAAAATATTCTTTTTAACCAAAAAAGAGTTCGGCATGGCAATATTAAATAATTTCAGATTTTATATATCATAGAATTTCTTAAAATGCTAAAAGTTTACAGGTACTTCACTGTGGTCGTTTTATTAATCTTGTTCTTAGAGGGTTGCAATAACCCCGGTCAAATAGACCCTCAAAAGCCCAATATAATTTTTATTCTTGTTGATGACCTGGGTTGGCGCGATGTTGGTTATATGGGTTCCAATTATTATGAAACGCCAAATATCGATAAGATGGCTGGAATGGGAATGTCATTCACCAATGCTTATGCGGCCTGCGCTGTTTGTTCTCCAACCAGGGCTTCCATTATGACGGGCAAGTATCCTGCTCGACTGGGGATAACTGACTGGATACACTTTCTTGATCCTGAAGCAAAAGAGACAGCAGAAACTGGTGAACACCCTGAGGAATATGTTGGTGATATTGGGCAAAAGCTGATATGTCCCCCAAATAAGTTCTGGCTTGACCTTGACGAGATAACCATTGCAGAAGTTCTAAAAGAGGCAGGTTATGTAACAGCACATATTGGAAAATGGCATCTGGGTTCTCAAAAATGGTGGCCAGAAAATCAGGGATTTGATTTTAATTATGGTGGTGCAGATATGGGCCAGCCACCTTCCTATTTTGATCCCTATGAAAGAAACAAAACTCGTCCTGGAATCCCAACATTGAAACCAAGAAAAGAAGGAGAATACCTGACTGATCGGGAGGCCGATGAAGCAGTGAAGTTTATACGTGACCACCAGGATACCACCTTCTTTCTTAACTTATGGCATTATGCTGTGCATACACCCATTCAGGCTAAAGAGGATCTGATTCAAAAATACTCTGGGAAAACACCTGATGGAGACCAGAAAAACCCAAAATATGCTGCAATGATTGCAAGTGTGGATGAGGCAATGGGCAGAATTTTGGAAACCCTTGAAGAAAATGATCTGATGGAGAATACTATAGTCGTTTTCTTTTCTGACAACGGAGGGCTGGTTCCGGTAACTTCCAATAAACCATTGCGAATAGGAAAGGGATATCCTTATGAGGGTGGGATACGGGAACCAATGTTCATTTATTGGCCGGGGAAAGTAAGTCCTGAAACTGTTTGTGATCTTCCGGTCACCAGTGTTGATTTTTTCCCTACCATTTGTTCAATGGCTGGGATGCAAATTCCAAATATTGATGGATTAGACGGTCAGGATCTAACTCCCTTGCTTACAGGAAATAATGATATTGGAAGAGAAGCTATTTTTTGGCATTTTCCTCATTATAGAGGGCACATAGTTCCCTATAGCATTGTCAGAAAAAATAATTACAAGCTTATTAAGCGATACGAGGGAAATCCATATGAACTTTACGACCTAGAAAATGATATTTCTGAATTAGAGGATTTATCTGGTGAACTACCTGAGAAAGTTTCGGAATTAGATGAACTTTTGAAAGATTGGCTAATTAAAACCAATGCAAAGATTCCTGAGCCGAATCCGGATTTTGTTGAAGCTAAAAAGATTGATCATCTGGGTGTTGGTCAATCCTTAATGTTAAAAGTTAGCCCCAGCGAAAGGTATGGAGAGGGGAGCTCCCTGGTTTTATTGGATGGATGGCTTGGAAGTGGGAATCAAAGTAAGGGCTGGCTTGGCTTTAAGGGGAATGATTGCGTAGCTACCCTGGATCTGAAGGATATAAATACATACTCCAAAGTTTCGATCCAGTTACTGAAGAAACAGAAGGAATGGATCTTTTTGCCCAAAAGCGTTTCGGTGGAGGTTTCAAATGATGGAAAGAATTTTGTCTTGGTTGACAAGAAAGTTCTTGACCCTCCATTAAAAGATGATAAAAACCTGGTCCAGGAAATAAAATTCTCATTTTATCCCAAAGAGCACAGGTATCTTCGCCTAACAATTAGAAATATTAAGGAATGTCCTGATTGGCATCCTGGAGCAGGAGATGAAGCATGGATTTTTGTGGATGAGATAGTAATCAATAACTAAACATACAAGTCAAAATGAAGAAAAGACAAGTGTTTTTCCTGGCAATTCTGTTTTTTGGTTTGCCTTTGCTGGCACAAAATAAAATTACACCTGACTGGGAGTCTATTGATGCCCGCCCGGTTCCAGAATGGTTTGGTGATGCCAAATTTGGAATATTTATTCACTGGGGTCCCTATTCTGTTCCAGCATGGAGTCCAAAAGGTACATACTCTGAGTGGTATCAGTACTGGATGCAAACAAAAAGCCTTTTTGGAAATGGGAAATTCTCTGGTACAGAAGTTTGGGATTATCATGTTAAAACGTACGGTGAAGATTTTCCTTATTACAATTTTGGTGATATGTTTAAAGCCGATTTGTTCGAACCTGACGATTGGGCTGATCTGTTTGTTCGGTCGGGAGCAAAATATATTGTAGTAACTTCTAAACATCACGATGGTTATACATTCTGGCAAAGTAAGGAAGCCAATGACCGTGGATTTCCATGGAATAGTGTTGATATCGGCCCAAAGAGAGATATCCTGGGAGATCTCTCAACGGCCATAAAGAAGACAGATGTAAAAATGGGAATCTATTACTCCTTGTATGAATGGTTTCATCCCTGGTGGGAAAATGACAAAGACCGTTTTGTAAATGAGCACTTTATTCCTCAGTTTAAAGATCTTATAACCCGCTACGAACCTGATATTATCTGGCCTGATGGTGAATGGAGTATGACAGCTGACAAATGGAAAACTCCAGAATTGTTGGCCTGGTTGTTCAATGAATCCCCGGTAGGGGAAACTATAGTTATTAATGATCGATGGGGAAAGGGGATAAGGAAAAAGCACGGAGGATATTATACAACAGAATATGAGGCTGGAGCAGAGTACGATAAACCATGGGAAGAATGTCGTGGAATGGGTTTTTCGTTTGGTTACAACCGAAATGAAGATGCTGAAGATTATAACTCTCCTAAAACTTTGATTCTTATGTTGGTCGATATTGTAAGCCATGGAGGTAATCTATTACTTGACATTGGGCCCGATGATAGGGGGAGAATACCAGTAATTATGCAGGAGCGGTTGATTCAAATGGGAAAATGGCTCGAAGTAAATGGGGAGGCTATTTATGGCACCAGGAAATGGGAAACTCCTGTTCAGTGGTCCGAAGGGGAAAGAGATTTTAAACCGGACCAACATTATACAGGTGGCGATTTTATTTTGAAGCAAACAATCGATCCTGAGCCAGGTTATGCTGTTAAAGAACTTTTTTTCACGAAAAAAGGGAAGGACCTTTTCGTAATTAGTCCAAAATGGACTGGCAAGGAGTTAATTATTAAGGAATTTGGATCAGAAGAGCCAGGGGAGATCTTATTTCTGGCTACAGGACAAAAACTCTCCTTCAAGAAGCGTGGGAAAAATCTAGTGATCAAATTACCCACTCTGGTTCCAGGAGACCTGGCCCCGGAACTGGAATATGCTTTCGTATTTAAATTGTTTGAAACTGGAAATAAATAATCAATAAAAAATTCTTCAAATGAAATCCAAAAGAAGAGAATTCTTAAAAAAATCAAGTTTGGCTATAGCAGGCTTGGCAGGTGCTTCGTTAGGTGATTCCAATGGAATGTTTAAGAAAGCAGAGTTGGCAAAGGAATCGGGTACTACTGGCAGGTTAAATAGAATTGGAGTTTCAACCTATTCTTTTTGGCAATTTAATGGTCCGAAAGAGGATACCCCAATTGAGAAATGTATTGATGATGCTGCTCGTATGGGCTTTGATGGGATCGAATTATTACTTGTGCAAATGACTTCCGAAGAAAATGAATATTTGCAAAATATTAAAAGAAGAGCTTTTCATGCAGGACTTGATTTAATGGGTTTTTCTACTCACCAGGGTTATATCTATCCTGATCCTGCATTAAGAAAGGAGAATATTAAAAAAACAATTCACCAGATTGAACTGGCCTACTCATTGGGAATACCAACCATGCGGTTGAATACAGGCAGGTGGGGTACCATTAAGTCCTTTGATGATTTAATGGCAAACAAAGGGAAGGAACCAATCCTGGATGGTTATACTGAAGATGATGGCTTTAAATGGGTTATCGATTCGATAGAACAATGTATGCCCAAAGCCAAAGAATGTGGTGTTGTTTTGGGTCTTGAGAATCACTGGGGGCTTGGAAGAACTGCTGAAGGGGTATTGCGAATTGTTGATGCCATTGATTCACCCTGGCTACAGGTAACAGCTGATACCGGGAATTTCCTTGAAGATCAATACAAACAGTTGGAGATGCTTGCTCCTAAGGCCTTTCTTATTCAGGCAAAAACATATTTTGGAGGAGGAAAATGGTATACCCTCAATATTGATTATAATAAGGTAGCAGAGATCTTTAAAAAAGTAAACTATCAGGGATACGTATCTATTGAGTTTGAGGGGAACGACGACCCATAAACGGCTGTGCCAAAAAGTTTGGAGTTAATCAGGGAAGCATTCCATTAAGAGCAAAAATAAAATGGGTATCAGGGTTATTATTGGTTTCTTAATGTTGTGGTTTGGATTTAATGCAGAAATATGTGCTCAAGAGATTGGCCTTGATATACCAGTACCCAATAAGGCACAGTTGGCATGGCAGGAGGCTGAAATGGGAGTGGTATTTCATTACGATTTACACGTATTTGATGAAAAAAAGTATAGTCAGTCAAATAATCGTATTGATCCAGTCTTAGATTATAGCATATTCAATCCGAAAAATCTTGATACCGATCAGTGGATACGAGCAGCGAAAGCTATGGGTGCCAAATTTGCAATTCTTACAGCTACCCATGAAACTGGATTTGCACTGTATCAGTCCGATGTGAATCCATATTGTCTGAAAGCAATCGAATGGAAGGATGGGAAAGGGGATATCGTGCGTGATTTTGTCAATTCGTGCAGGAAATATAATATCAAACCTGGTATATATCTTGGTATTCGGTGGAACTCTTTTTTTGGGGTTTATAATTTTCAGGTAAATGGAACTGGCGATTTTCAGCAAAACCGACAGGAATATTACAATAATATGGTTGAGGGTATGGTTAAGGAAATCTGTACCCGTTACGGTGATTTATTTGAAATATGGTTTGATGGGGGAGCAGACCACCCCGACAGGGGAGCCCCTGATGTCCTTCCAATAGTAAAAAAACACCAGCCTGAATGTTTGTTTTATCACAATGGTCAGTTAGCCGAAGCCAGGTGGGGAGGTTCTGAATCAGGGACCGTAAATTACCCCTGTTGGTCTACTTTTCCATATCCCTCTGTTGACCAGGTTGTTTATAAGGATATCAGTTCGAATAATTTTTCTCTTCTGAAACATGGTGACCCGGATGGGAAATATTGGATGCCAGCTATGTCAGATGCACCACTAAGAGGATACAATGGCCGTCATGAATGGTTTTGGGAACCTGGTGATGAGGAGTATATATTTCCTTTGGAAAATCTTATGAATATGTATTATGCATCGGTAGGAAGGAATTCTACACTTATACTTGGCCTTACACCTGATCCAAACGGACTCCTTCCAGAACCTGACGTCATAAGGTTAGAGGAATTTGGACGTGAGATAAATCGTAGATTTAATGAACCTCTAGCATCAACAATTGGTCATGAAAATAAAATGGAATTGCAATTTAAAAATGAAACAACTATTAATCATTTGATCATTAAAGAGAAAATTGCAATGGGTGAAAGGGTGCGAAAATTTATAATACAAAGCAAAGTAAATGGGAAATGGCAAGTTCTTTCAGAAGGAACTTGCATAGGTCATAAATACATAATTCAATTTAAAGATACAAAAACATCAGGAATTCGATTGAAAATAATGGAGTCAACAGCGCCAGTAGAAATAAAGGAAATTAGTGCTTATAGGGTAATTACAAAGTAGT
>CAVVRY010000007.1:0-520036 GCA_963750735.1 uncultured Bacteroidales bacterium
TTTTTATCACAGCGCATTCCATCCAAGCCAAAGTCTTCAAATTCATAGAAAAGTCTCTTGTTGCTTATATTTCCTTCAGGGGAAAGTTTATAGGCCCAGATTTTCCGCTGGATGCTTTCGTTCACATATAAAACACTATCACCCGGGGAAACTTCCACTCCATTGGTCGTTCCCATATTTTCTTCTAGGAGAATCACGTTCCCATTCACATCAACTTTCCATAAATTCCCGGTAGATTCATCCCAATTCGGATCGCTCAGAAATAAAATATTGTTCGATGAAATAGCCAGGTCGTTTGGTTGATTCATTTTTGCATTATGGGCGTATATCGAAATTTCTTTAGAGTTCATATCAACCTGCAAAACATTGTGCCCGGTATAATCAGCAATGAGCATTGATCCGGCTGAATGAAACCGTATTCCATTTCCCGTACTGCCCTCAGGGAGTTTTACAAACAGGTCCGCATTTCCCTTGCTATCAACCATCCCTATTGTACCATCCGATTGATAACTTACCAGGTACAACATACCATCATTGTGAAAAGCAGGGCCTTCAATCCCGGAAGTAAATTCCCCGGGTTTTGTAAAATCACTGGCTGCAAAAAGCGAAGACTCACCTGAAGTACTCTTTTCATTTTGAGCAGTATCACTTCTGTTTACACAAGCCATTGGCAATAGAAACAGTAATCCTATTATAATTACTTTCATTCTAAAAGCTTTAAATATGATGTCTAACAAATGCCTCAAATGCCTGATATTCAGCCATCCCTAACTCGTCGTAAAGATTTGCTGTGGCATGATTACGGGCCTCAGCCCTTTGCCAGAATTCTCTGGCATCGGTACCCGGGAAAAGAGCTCTGTCTTTTTGCGACTGATGTTTAAAAATGGCCCTTCGTTTTCGTTCAACCTCCTCAGGACTGAGGGGGACTGCCATATCAATTTCTGAAATTTTCCATTCCTGCCATGCGCCCCGATATAGCCATACCCAGCAGTCTTTCATCCAGTTTTCATTCCTCAATCTTTGAAGAGCCTGCAATATGGCATCCAGGCAGACCCTGTGGGTTCCATGTGGATCAGAAAGATCCCCCGCTGCATATACCTGGTGTGGTTTAATTTCTTGAAGCATATCCATAATAATCTGTACATCCTCCTCTCCCACAGGTTTCTTTTTTACTGTTCCTGTTTCATAAAAAGGCATATCAAGAAAATGAACATGGTCGTCGGGGATACCAACAAAACGACAAACATCTTTGGCTTCACTTCGTCGAATTAGGCCTTTTACCTGCCTAACTTCATCAGAATCAACCTGCCCGGGCTTTTTACTTTTTATGAATTTGCGCACCCTCTGAAAAAGATCCTCGAATTCCTTGTATTCATTGGCATAAGCTGACTGGTATTCAGCCATAAAGTCGGCAAATCGGATTACATCATCATCAAAGACCGCAATATTTCCTGATGTCTGGTAAGCCACATGCACATCGTTTCCATGATCTACCAGGCGGATAAAAGTTCCTCCCATTGAAATAATATCATCATCGGGATGTGGGCTAAAAATGATAACTCTTTTTGGAAAGGGTACTGCCCTTTCAGGCCGTTGGGTATCGTCAGCATTGGGTTTGCCTCCCGGCCATCCGGTGATGGTATGCTGCAATGCATTAAATATTTCAAGGTTGATTTGATAGGCAGAACCATATTCAGCTGCCAAGATCACTCATTCCATTGTCGTTGTAATCCCTGTTTGTAAGTTTTAGAATAGGCTTATCTACCTTCTGGCACAGCCATACTACTGCTTTTCGAATAAGCCGCTCGTCCCATTTTACAATTTCTACCAGCCAGGGAGTATTTATACGGGTAAGTTCAGCAGCTGAAGCAGATCCCAAAACCACAATAGCCTGGGGATGGTCCTGAATATAACTGGCTGGCAAAGCATCCGTTTTAGGCCCTTCGACCATGTCTTTTATTACCCCGGCTTTGCCTTCACCATAAGCCATCAGTATAATTCTCTTCGCCTCCAAAAAAGTTCCAACTCCCATAGTAATGGCTCTACGCGGAACATTTTCTTCGCCAAAAAAATCACTTGCAGAACCGGCTCGTGTAACATAGTCCAGTGTAATTAATCTCGTTCTGGATTCTTTTCCTGAACCGGGTTCATTAAATCCAATATGGCCTGTTCTTCCAATTCCCAATAATTGAAGATCAATTCCCCCGTTTTCGGTTATTTTCTTCTCAAAATCTTTGCAGTAATCAAACACTTTCTCAATCGGAATCGTTCCATCCGGAATGTGAATATTTTCTTTTTTTATATCGATATGATCAAGAAAATATTCGTGCATATACCGACTGAAACTCTGGAGCATAGTGGGATCCATCGGATAATACTCATCGGTATTAAATGTTACAACATTTCTAAAGCTCAATCCTTCTTCAGTATGCAACCTGACTAGTTCTTCATAGACTCCGATGGGGGTTGAACCGGTAGGAAGTCCAAATACACATTTTTTTCCCTGTTTACTTTTTTCTTTAATTAGGGCTGCAATTTCCAATGCCACTTTTTTAGAGGCCTCGCCGGCATTATCAAAAATCTGAACCGGGACTTTCTCAAAGTGACTTTGATTTGCATCCTGCTTTAATACTTTAAAATCTTCCCTCATTATTCATTTTCTTATTTGTAGGTTCATTTTTAAGCTTCGTCTAACTTATCCAGGGCAAAAGCATAAGCTCCCAGAGCAATGGAGCGGCTTGTACCATACCTTGAGATCCCAATACCTGTCCTCGCCAAGAGGATCGTACATAAGTTTTTCAGCTGGTTCGTGGAATATTTATCTCCTTCGATGCACCCTGAATAAATTTCTGCAGACTTTCAGGATCCTCCAGGTTGAATACTTTTTCAGCCAATCTGGGGAATTTTGCTCCACGAGGGCTTGTATAGGCACTGTTCATAGCTTCCACTGTTTTCTTTAAGAAAACCGGATGAGCGGCTGAGATACCACCCCCAATTACCACCAGCCCATCCACTAGCGTTACCACTGTTGCCATTGATTCACCCAGTGCCAGGGCCATCTTTTCATATGATTTTTTAGCTGCATTACTGTCCCCGGAAATCTGTCCAATTGCCATTTCAAAAATTTCCTTTGGCTCAGGAGCTGAATCCAAATCAATTCTTGCATAAGAAGCATATCCCTTTTTAATGGCGCGAATACTTATACTTTCTTCCACATTTGTTTTTAAGTCGTATATATCACGCAGCAACCAGGCTTCAGCACCAAGGGAGTTGTCACCAACCAGCAACTTACCGTTCATCACAATTCCACCTCCAAACCCCGTTCCCAGAGTAAATCCAATCAGGTTTCTGTACCTTTTCGGACTACCTCCTTTTTCCAATAAATTATTGATATAGGGAAGAAAACCTGCAATAGCCTCCCCATAAGCAAATAAGCTTCCATCGTTGTTAATAAAAACTGGCATTTTGAATTCTCTTTCCAGCATAGGTCCCAGTGCTATTCCACCCCTGAAAGCAGGCAAATTTGGTAAGTCTCCGATCACTCCGGCAGGGTAATCACTTGGCCCGGGAAAGGCAAAACTAATTGCCTCGGAATCTTGCTTGAGTGATTGCCTGATTTTGCCAAAACCGGTAACCAAGGTTTCAAGGCATAAATCGAGGTTTGAAGCATTGGATGGAAGACTTATTGTTTCTACAATTTCTTTACCGCCCTGCATAGCAGAAAAAACAAAGTTTGTGCCACCAGCATCAAGGGTCATTACTATTCTTTTATCTTTTTCAATGTGCATAATCAGGAATGTCTAAGTCAGAATATTCAAAATGAAATAAGGATTGCTAAATTAACAAAAATGGCTCACTTTACATTTTTTAAGGCTTTTTGTTTTGGTAATATTTTCATGTTTTTTATGTGAGATGGGAAACTGATCCATTGCAGAAATATCCTTGTTTCAGAATCTTGGTCTTTTAGAATTTGATTATGTTTGCAGATTATAGAATCAGAAATATTATGACAGATACCATACGCAATATACTCAAAGAGGAAGCCGATGCCATAACGAATATACCCATTACAGACTCCTTTGAAAAGACCATAAACCTCGTATTCAGAAATGTTCATGAAAAAAATGGCAAAGTTATTACCAGCGGTATGGGAAAGGCAGGTCAGATTGCCATCAACATAGCTACCACATTTAGCTCAACCGGGACACCTTCAATTTTTTTACATCCCAGTGACGCCCAACATGGTGATTTAGGCGTTATTCAGGAAAATGATGTTTTCTTCCTGATTTCAAACTCAGGAAAAACGCGTGAAATCATAGAGTTAGTTGAGTTGGCAAAAAACCTGAATCCCATTTTACCTATAATAGTAATTAGCAGTCAGAAAGATAGTCCTCTTGCTAAATTGGCCAATGTTGTAATTCTTACAGGAAATCCAAAGGAAGTTTGCCCGCTAGGCCTTTCTCCTACTACTTCTACTACCGTTATGACCGTAATTGGGGATGCGCTAGTAGTATGTATGATGAAAAAAATTGGGTTTACTGCCAGTGATTATGCACTCAGGCATCATGGTGGGTACCTGGGTTCAAAATCAAGGGAAGCTGCCCGAAACGGATACTAATCCTTATAGAACAATGATTTTTGCGATTAAAATTTTTGTTGCAAATTAATTATCCATTAGCTTTTAAAACCTGAAATCATTTTTCTTCCGAAAGTTGTTTTTTATACAATTCCAGGTTTTTAAGTTGTTCTTCGCTCAAGTTGGGGTATTTCATATCAAAACTCTCCAGCGTATTTATGATAATCTCGGAAATGAGGTACCTGGTGAAAGCTTTTTCATCAGCCGGAATTATATACCATGGTGCGTTTTCGGTACTAGTTTTCATTATAGCCTCCTCATAACATTTTTGATACTCTTCCCAATGAGCTCTTTCTTTTAAGTCAGAGGAAGAAAATTTCCAGTTCTTTGAGGGAGTTTCCAGACGTTTAACAAATCTTTGCCTTTGCTCCTCTTTTGAAAGATGAAGGAAAAACTTAATCGGGATGATTCCATTCTCATAAATATACCTCTCAAAATCTCTCATCTGCCGATACCTGCGTTCCCAGATATCCTCATCCATAAATTCATCTGGTAACCTCTGATATTCAATAAGATTATGAACCTTCACAACAAGTACCTCTTCATAATAGGAACGGTTAAATATCCCAATACGGCCTCTTTCTGGTAGTGATTTTGAAGTCCTCCAGAGATAATCGTGATCCAATTCATTTTGCGAGGGCTGTTTAAAGCTGAACACCTGTGTGCCCTGTGGATTAACACCTGTCATAACATGCTTGATAGCACTATCCTTACCGGCAGCATCCATGGCCTGAAAAATTATTAGCAAACCATAATTATTATGTGCGTAAAGTAAATCCTGCAGCTCAGCCATTCTCTCAAGGTTCTTTTGCAGGTCCTTTTTGGCCTCTTTTTTGGTAACGCCGTTATCGGGCAATATGGTTGGATATTTTTCTAAATCAACAACATCACCTTCTTTAACTAAAAAATCAGTGATATTCATAATGTGTGTTTTTTCATATATATATAAATTAAGTGCAGAATAATTTTCTAGCAGCACAATCCTGAACTTTCTAAGTTCTGAAAGAACCGAATTGATTTATTCTTCAGTCTTTTTATCTTCGAAGAACATTCGGTATGCAAGCCCAGCAAGTATGGCTCCAACAATGGGTGCTACCCAGAAAAGCCACAATTGAGACAAAGCCCAGTCACCAACAAATATTGCAGGTCCGGTACTCCGTGCCGGATTTACCGATGTATTGGTAACAGGAATACTAATAAGGTGTATCAACGTCAGCATCAAGCCTATAGCAATTCCTGCAAAACCTTTTGGAGCCCGCTTATCAGTTGCTCCCATTATAACTAAAACGAACATAAATGTCATTACAATTTCTGTAACCAGAGCGGCAGCAAGTGAATAACCACCTGGTGAATGGTCACCATATCCATTGGAGGCCAAACCACTGCTTATGTCAAAACCGGCCTGTCCGCTTGCAATAAAGTATAAAACTCCGGCTGCAGCAATAGCTCCAAGAACCTGGGAAATTATGTATGGAACAAGCTCCGAAGCCGGGAATCTTCCCCCGGACCATAAGCCAAAAGAAACCGCAGGATTCAAATGACATCCGGAAATATGTCCAATTGCATAAACCATTGTAAGAACTGTAAGTCCAAAAGCAATGGATACACCTAATAAACCAATTCCTACCTGAGGAAAAGCAGCGGCCAGAACAGCACTTCCTGCACCACCAAGCACCAACCAGAAGGTTCCTATAAACTCTGCTCCCAATTTTTTAACCATAAGATGTAAATTTAAGTGAATAAAAAGTTAAGGATTTCCATGCAAAATAGGCTACTAATTTCACTTTTCTAACATACATACAATTCATTAAGAATGCAAAAAAAATTTAATTTCAAAAAAAATTTAGATCATGCCAATGATTTGGTAATAAGCTTCCATCAAATTAGTATTTTTGTCTGAAGCGAAAAATCTATCTCAAAAAATCAACAAATGGATTGGAAAAAATTGCAAAATGGCTCTGATATTCGCGGAGTTGCCATGGATGGAATAGAAGGTGAAATAGTCAATCTGAATCCACAGGTTGCTTCTATAATAGGAAGAGCCTTTTCTCAATGGCTTTCCCACCAATCAGGCAAACCTGAAAGCCAACTTAAAATTTCATTAGGCCGGGATCCCAGAATAACAGGGCATAAATTGGGAATGGCCCTAAGCAATGGTATACAAGCTGGATTAGCAAAAGTTTATGATGCTGGCATCGCCTCAACCCCTGCTATGTTTATGAGTACTCAATTCAATGAATACCAGATGGATGGAGCAATCATGATCACAGCCAGTCATCTCCCTTTCAACAGAAATGGAATGAAGTTTTTTACTCCCTCTGGTGGATTGGAAAAAAGAGACATAAGTGCGATACTTGAACTTGCCGAAGAATTAAAACCTGTTGATAGAACAGAGCCCATTGATGAGAGCATTGATTTAATGGATAGGTACAGTATCCATCTAAGAGAGATTATTAGCCAAGGAATTGATACTACAACTTCTAAAGAAAAACCTTTGGATGGATTCAAAATAATAGTTGATGCTGGCAACGGATCGGGAGGTTTTTTTGCGACACAGGTACTTGAGAAACTTGGCGCCGATGTAAAAGACAGTCTATTTCTTGAACCGGATGGAATGTTCCCAAATCATATTCCAAACCCTGAGAATTCCAAAGCAATGCAATCAATTATTGAGGCAGTAAAAATGCATAAGGCAGACCTTGGGATTATTTTCGATACTGACGTCGATCGAGCAGCATTTGTTGATCACAATGGAAACCCAGTCAACAGGAACAAGCTTATTGCGCTGGTTGCAGCCATAATACTTGAAAGATATCCCATGAGCTGGATAGTTACCGACTCCATAACCTCTGATGGTTTAACAGATTTTATTCATAAGAACCTAAGAGGCAGCCATCACCGATTCAAGCGTGGCTACAAAAATGTAATCAATGAGGGCATTTCATTGGATAGAACCGGAAAAGAATGCCACCTTGCCATTGAAACATCAGGGCATGCAGCCATAAAAGAGAATCAATGGCTTGATGATGGAGCCTACCTGGCAGCAATAATTGTAGTAAAAATGGCTAAAATGAAAATTGAAGGAAATGGGGAGCTAGCTGACTTAATCAATGACTTGCCACTCCCTTTAGAATCTGAGGAATTCAGGCTCAAAATCTTAGATGAAGATTTTAAAGAAAGTGGAGGCCAACTGCTTTCAAGTATTGAAGAATACTCTGAAAAGATGCAAGGTTGGTCCATGGTTCCAAATAATTATGAAGGAATACGAGTTAAATGTGACAAGCACAGTGGCAATGGATGGTTCCTGTTGCGTATGTCATTGCACGATCCGGTAATGCCCTTAAATATTGAATCAGAAAGCGATGGGGGCGTTGAACTCATTAGGGAAAAACTGGTAGATTTTTTTGAAAGTAAAGAAGGAATTGATGTTTCCGTGCTTAAGAATTTCAAAAAGTAATAAGAACAATACTTCTGTTCTTGAATTTTGGAATAATGGATTGAGGAAATGAGTGAATCATCAAATGCAATAGATGGTTTTGATTTATTATAACAATAATTGAAAAATGGCTAAAATATACACACTTGGAGAAAGCTTACTGGAACTGATTTTTAAAAATGGAAAACAAATAAAAGCCATTGCGGGCGGTTCTGCAATTAATACGGCAGTCTCATTGGGGAGGCTAAAACTGCCAGTTCATATTTTGAGTGAATTTGGTCTCGATGAAGATGGGGCAAAGCTGGAGGATTTTTTTAATAAGAATGATGTAGGTATTGAAAATGTTTACCGACACAAGGATGGTAAAACCACTGTTTCAAATGCAATTCTTAATGAGAAAAATGAAGCCAGATATACTTTTTTTTCCGATCCGCCGCAGGAAAGATTTAACATTCCATTTCCGGAATTTAAGGCAGATGATATCCTATTAATGGGTTCCTGGTTTGCTATTAACCCTGAGCTGCGGAAAAAAGTTTTGGAGGTTATTAGCCTGGCCAGAGATGCCGGAACTCTCATTGTTTACGATCCAAATTTCCGGGAAGCACATCTGGCACTCATGGAAGAGTTAAAACCCACTCTCCAGGAAAATATTGCTATTGCAAATATAGTTAGGGGTTCAAATGAGGATTTTGAGTATATTTTCAATACCAAAGATCCAAAAAAGGTTTTTGATCAAGTTCCATCGGAAAATCCCAGTTTGATATATACAATGGGCAAACAAGGTGTATTATTACAAACAAATAATTACGAGAATCTATTCCCAACACCTGAAATTCAACCAGTTTCGACTATTGGAGCCGGAGATAATTTTAATGCAGGCCTGATCTTTGGCCTTTATTCCAAGAAAATTCACCGTGAAAACCTACCCCGGTTGGCTAACAAGGACTGGGACTATTTAATTCAGACCGGTATTCAGTTTGCCTCAAATGTTTGTATGTCAGATGAGAATTATATATCAGAAGAATTCTCACGCAGCATTAGAGAGATCATTTCAGATTAGCTGTACTGCATTTTCCAAAAGATAAGATTCAGCTTCGACTGACCATAATCCGTTGTGTCGAGATGTTATTGCTGCAAGTTCTTTGAATAAAGGATCATTGCTACCTAATTCGACAAAATCATCAATGGCTGTAAGGCTGAGACTTATATTCGTATAAATCAGCTTCTTACCACCTGATATCGAGGGTAGATGTAAGGTAGTATCAATCACTGCATCGAGGCCTCCAATGTGTGAAATAAGGCCTGAAGGATCCAGGCCCTCTGCCATCAAATCAAGCGCTTCCTGCATATCATCGTTATTTCCTCCACTGGTACCTACTACATGGGTTGCGTTGTAATGCAAATTATAAAAATTGAATTTTGCCGAAAATTCAGGATTGGTAGGCCCAGCAAAGAAATTTAGGCAACCGTCCCTTGATAAAATCTTGTCTCCCATCTCTATAACATCGGGAACCGGGGCAAAAACAAATACATCGTTGTATCCATCACCGTCAGTTAGGTCAATAAGATCCTCAACTGCAACTCCTCCTGAATTAGCTGTATTTTGGTATATTAATTCCACTCCTTTTTCTCTTGCTTCTTTCTTTGGATACAACAATTCTGCCCTTGCAAGTCGTTGATCGTCAATATCAGTAACAACCAATAAAGATGGTTTCCTTTCCCTGGACAACGCATAATTGATAGCCGCCAAACCCATTGGCCCTGCTCCGGCCAGAATAGCCATTTTTCCTTTTTCCCTGATATCCATTTGATGTACATAGGTCCCTGGTTTCACGTGGTAATTTGCATGAAAAGCACCTATTACACAGGATAATGGTTCAGATAATGAGGCCGGATAAAAACCCGGTCCGTTATAAGCCAGAAGGCAGTTCATCTCCATGACCTCATTGGGGATAATTATGTAGGTGGCGTTACCCCCTATCCAACGATAAGAGTATCCCGGAGCGTCAAGGCTTCCCTTATAGTTCAATGCAGGCTGGATGGAAAACTTCTGTCCGGAATGAAATTGATCTGACCATTTTTTCCCCACCTCAATGATTTCACCACTGAATTCATGTCCTATTATAGTTGGATTTATATGAACATCATTTGGTATTCGTTTGTGGTCCGTTCCCTGCAAGGCTGCTTTGTGTGAGGACATACAAATACTATCAGAAACTACCTTTGCCAGAATCTCATCCTCCTTTAAAGTGGGAAGTTCAAACTCTTCCAGTCGAAGATCTTTCTTTCCATAAATTCTTACCGCTTTTGTTCTCATTGCTCCAACTGGTTAATTAACACAGGCATCAATAATCTCTCTTTTAAAGGATCTTTCATTTTCCACAATAGGATAAAAACTTTCTAGGTAATTAATCATCTTTTGTTTACCTTTTTTATCCAAATATTCAAAATCTTCAATAATCTTAATAAATGCATCTCTATTCTCAATCAAAACTTCCTTTGCTTCCATTATGGCCTCTTCAGGAAGACATATACCTCTATAAAGTCTTTCAGTAACTGATTCAATTTCAAAATTATCACTCGGAATCGCATATTCTGCATCAATTATACCTGAATAATCGAAATCATAAGGTACAGGAATCGGTTCGGGTAAATTATGGTCATTTATTTTAAGGATCTTCATATTATGCAAACCGGTAATTGACCAATCAACATTCCCTACCATATATTCGAACAAAGCCACCAGGGCCATATGATTCTTTTCCATAACTGATTGACCCAATTTCTCATTTTTCATGACGAAGGCATTGTTTCTCTCTGCTACTGAATTTATATGCTCAATCAGGAATCCATATTTTTTGAAAACTTTATTTTTTTTCCCGGTATCAATATATTCCATCTGTACCAACCTGACTCTAAAACTCATATCAGTTAGCTGATTAAATAACTTATAAACAAGGAATTCTTTAAGCAGATTAGATTCATACTCATTTGAATATTTACAATGCGTAACAAATTTAAAGGTGGTTTGCTTTTTTAGGTAATCGTTATCAAACTCAGTTTTCTTTATATTTAATTTTAATGGGGGAAACGAACAATATTTTCTTCGAAACTGTCCGCGGGGTTTAATTCTAACTGTTTTCTCAACAGACTTATCTCCGGAATGAATTGTAAGAACTGCATCCTGATAAACCGGTTCCTGAGTATACTTTTGGTATTCCTTTAGATTGAATTGGAGTGAAAGCCTCAAAATGTCCTGATTACCAAACAAATCCCAGTCTTCTTCTGAATCAATACTTACAACAGCAGAGGTATCTACAGCAAGATCTTTCGCATCATCAACTCCCTGAGTATTTGCTAAGCCAGCGGTAGCAAAGATTAGTATCCAGAATGAAAAGAATTTATAAAATTCCTTATTGGGAACCCACCTAGCTGAACTTTTTTGATAGGATTTCTTCATACCAGGGTGGTAACTATTTTAAACAAGCATCAATCATTTCACGCCTTATTACCTTATCATTATCGATAAGGCCAAAATAACCATCCAAATACTTAAACATAAAGGCTTTATCCTTTTTTTCAAGGAATTCAAAATCTTCAATCACTTTATATAATTCCTCTTTTTTCGAATTTATCAGGTCAACCGATTTAAAGATTGAGGTTTCATCCTCAAAACATATACATCGATACGCCCTCTCCTTGACCGTTTCCAACCCCAAGCCTTCAGTGGGCACAGCATAGTCGGCATCAACCAATCCGGCATAATCAAAATCATAGGGGATTGGATAGGGTTCTGTAGCAGCAAAATTGTTTGATTTCAATACCTTTAAATTATGGAGACCAGCCAGACTCCAATCGGTGTTCCCAATCATGTATTGAAAAACACAAAGAAGAGGCATTATTTCTTTGCTCATCCACTTTTGAGCCAGTTGTTCATTTTCAACTTCAACGCAATTTTGCCGCTCGGCCAGTTTATCAATATGCTCAATCAGGAAACCATATTTAGTCAAGGTTTTTTGCTTTTGGTTTGAATCAATATAGTCTACCTGCACAAGCCTTACACGCAAACTATAATCGGTTACCACATTATATAATTTATATACCAGGTATTCTTTAAACAGATATTTTTGGTTTAGGTTTGAATTTTTGCAGTGGGTAACAAATTTCAGTGTTGATTGCTGTTCGAGTTGCGTATTATCTAAATCTGCATCTTTCAGATTTAGTTTGATTGGAGGAAAAGTACAAATCGTTTTCCTTGAAATACCTCTTGCCCGAATTCTAATATCTCTTTCAACGACTGAATCGGTCAGATGAATTGAAAGCAGAGCTGGTTGATATTCTCCTGACATAGTATTTTTTCTAAAAAGCTTGCGATCAAAGGCTAAGGAGAATCTTAAAGGAGTATCTTCTTCGAATAATTCCCAATCCTCATCATTGTAAATCTCAATTTTGCCATTGTTATCACTTTCATCAGCTGTCACTGGTTCTTGAGAAAAGGCTGTAGGGAAAATAAAAAATAGCATCAAACTAGCGATTAGTAGAGATTTCTGGTTCCAATCAACGAAATAACCTAGTAAGTTTTTTAATGCTTCCATTTTATTAATTCTTATTAAATATTCAGGAGTCCTAATTAACAAATTTAGTCAATTCCAGAAATATATCCACATTATTTCATAATCTGACCACCTGTAACCGGAATTGCCTGCCCTGTTTCATATCTCTGGTCAATTGCATATATTATTGCCATCATAACATCGTCAATACCTACGCCTCTTTTCATTGGCACCTTACTCTCATAAAATCTTTTTACTTCATCAATGTTCTTTGCTCCTTTTACTTTCCCAGCTTTCAGATATTGCACAAATAAACCATTATTCGGATCACTCCATAGTGGGCCATCAAAATAATTGCCGGGACAAACTGCATTTACCTTAATCCTACTTTCAACCAGTTCAAGAGCAAATGACTGTACCAGGCCAATACTGCCAAATTTACTTCCAGCATAAGCAAAATTCTTCTGACTTCCTTGCAGTCCTGATTTTGAGTTAACCTGGATAATATCAGAATATCCGGAAGAATTAAATTGATTCTGAGTTTTCATTATCAAGGATGCATACTTGGTACATAGATAAAACCCTTTATAATTCACATCAGTGACAAAATCAAATTCACTGGTTTCCAATTCATCTAAACCTCCAGCTCTTAATACTCCAGCATTGCTTATCAATACATCCAGACCCCCAAAGTTATCTACAATGTTTTCCATGAGGGTTTTAACTGATTCTTCATTTGTAACATCCACATAGAAATACATCATTCTATTACCTATCTCACGCTCGATGTTGTATTTATTAACCAGTTTATTTCCAACTTCTTCATTCAGATCGGCGATAATTACATGGGCACCTTCCTTAAAAGCACGAATTGCAATTCCTTCACCAAAACCCTGCGCTCCACCGGTTACCAGTACGATTTTTTGTTCGAGTAGCTTTTTGACTGTAGGAATGGAAAAATCATCATTCTCTTCTTTGATATTTGCTGTACCTGGCAATACATTTATTAAGCCAATATTCTGAATGAAAATAAAAGATGGAAGTTTTTTTTGTTCAGGAGTTAGTTGGCTCTCAAAAACTTTAAGTTCAGCTAATACCTTACTGACTGATAAAGAATTATCAAGATATATTGAATTTAATGTAGATCGCTTTTCCTTCCACTTGTTGTAGGCATTTTTAGTTTTGGCAATATTATTTGATGATTCATTTGCGGTAAGATTTACAGTTACTGAAGTACTTTGTAAAAAAATCCCCCTTATTGCAGGAAGCAATTCAAAATACAGATTATCTGAACTTAGATGCATCGTTTACTTTTTGGTTAAATAATTTTGCAATACGTTTTTACCCAATGATACAAAATCGCTTAACTGGTCGATCTTTGCCTTCCCATTTTGATCAATATACCCTTCTTTCCGATTTTCCACAAGATGCTGATGTGCAATCAAAACACAGGCGCCTTCATTCCCAATTCGCTTCAAATCATCATCCAGGTCATTGTCATTCCTGCACTTAATTGAGAGCGGAATCATTTCAGGAGTATTATGCTCAGTACCAAAAGTAACAATGAAATCTCTCATATTAAAAAAGTTGACGAACTTTTCAAGAACCTGAATATCATTCCTGATTGGTATTAACTCAACAGCAAAGATTCCAAGCGCAATTAAATCCTTATAAAGTTGCTCCCAATCGCTCTCAAATTCAGTAAAATTGCCGTTATGATCATCCAATAATACCGGATAGCAGGGAATTCCTTTAGCATCAATAATCAGGTCAACCAATTCAGGTATTGGCAAAAAAGCACTTTCAGTTTCCTCAACAAAAGCAAATCCTCCCATTTTTAGCAGTTTTGATCTGATCATATTTTCAATAACTGCCTCATTGGTTATGGTTCCACTATCGACATCGGTTTTGAGTATTAAACTCAGCATATTTCTGCACTCATCATGCGTCTCACATTTTTTAAAGACCTCTACCCAGATTGCCCTGGCAATATGTCTTTCACGTACCATATTTCTGGCAAATTCCTTCTTTATCTCATTAAAATTAAGGTGTATTGGAACCTGAAGAGTTTTAAAATACTCATTTGCCTTAGTAACCATTGCCTTTACCTGGTCCTGACTTTCCTGCACCACTTTCTTAAGCTTTTCTGAGTTTTCATCACTTAAATTAAAAGGATACCTGAAAGCTTTCCCGCATATATATGTCCGACCTGGATTATTTGGGTCATTAACACGTATACCCTGATCCTGCTTTTCTTTCAACAATCCAATATATTCCATGCAATACAATGGATAAACTCTATTAATCCCAGCCTGATATCTGAACTCAGAATACCCATCATCAGTATAAAAGTCGTTAATGCCCAACACATCAATCTTTTCAGCCCTGGCAGATATAAAGATTTGGTCCATGGTAGAAAAGGCACTAAAGGAATATGGGGTATGAATATGAGTATTTATTCCAATTTCAGAACTAATCATAACTTGAAATTTATTTTCCAGACTTCATTCAAAAGTAAATTTTGGATGAAAAAAATACATGGGACAACCTTAGCTTTTTACTAAAGAAAAATAACTGGCCTGTATTTATGAAACGCTAAAATACAACTCATCAAAACTATCAGGATTTTACAATTTGATTAATAATAATCCTAACATTTCTATTTCACCTGAAAAATATCCTAGAAAACGTTTATAATCAGGAATAAGACTACGGAAACAATCAACCCAATCAGAAACATGGTATAGGAAATATTAAGATAATGAGATTTTCGGGAGACTACCTTACTAAGAAAATACAAATCTAGATTCAAATTCTCATAGATCAGTTTATTTGAAGAAAGCACGTTTTCCATATAACTCATATATTCTGATAATGGTGTTTTCTTTTTATGAGAAAGTGTAAATTGAATCGGGCTTGTTTTCGCTCTGAATTTTTGAATGCTCAAGTCCGTCCTGGTTGATAAAATCGCATAAGTCATTGCAATCATAGCGAAGAAAAGCAGTGCCAGGAAAGGTATATAATCCAACATCTTCATTTCTTTTGTTGCATCGAAATAAAACAAGGACCCGGTCAATAATCCAAGCGTACCGGTAATCAGCAGAGTATTCATGCTGATGATTAGATTTGCTTTACTATCCATAATTCCAATTAGCCGGATCTGGCTTCTGATGGTTACCCTGTATAAGGTTTCTTTTCCACCACCCTTCGCATAAATACGTGCCAAAGGATTTTTCTCATTTGAATCATTTTCCGGTACGATTTTTTGTTGTTTGGTATTATCCTGTTCCATCATGTGGTTTGTATTTTAGTTCTAGCACATAAAAATAATTAAATTTACTCACAAAATAACCAAATTAATTAAACTCCCTCCTGCAACCTTTTTATTTCCGAATCATGGGAGTTATCATAAGTAGTATTATATCCCTTCAAGGGCATAATTTTTTCATGAATAGCATCCAGTATCCAGTCAACCTGGGGGAAGAAATAGTCTTCCAACTCATGCGCTGGCACAATCCAGTTGCGTGAACCAACAACTACAGGAGGTGCATCCAATTCGTCAAAAGCAAGTTCAGTAATGGTCGAGGCCATATCTTTGATAAATGATCCCCTGGCAGAAGCATCGCTTGTTAAAAGAATTTTTCCAGTTTTCTTAAGAGAGGTAAGGACAGTTTCATAATTAAATGGCACAAGGCTTCTTGCATCAATTACTTCAGCTTCTAGACCATATATATCTGAAAGTATTTCAGCAGTTTCCATTGCCTTATAAAGGGTTGCTCCTATACTCAGTATGGTAATATCATTACCTTCTCTTTTAATATCCGGTTCGCCTATCGGTATTTCATAGTATTCCTTAGGAACTCCTTCTTTGTGAAACAATTCACCAATGTCATAAATACGTTGACTTTCAAAAAATACAACCGGATCAGTTCCTTGCAAAGCAGCATTCATCAATCCTTTTGCATCATATGGGGTAGCCGGAAAAACCACTTTCAATCCAGGGATATGAGCCACCAGTGATGACCAGTCCTGCGAATGCTGAGCTCCATATTTTGAGCCAACTGATACTCTCAATACAAGTGGCATTTTAAGGACATTTCCACTCATAGCCTGCCACTTTGGAAGTTGATTAAAGACTTCATCTCCAGAGCGACCAAGAAAATCACAATACATTATTTCAGGGATTACTCTCCCTCCACACATAGCATAGCCAATAGCAGTACCCACAATGGCTCCTTCTGATATAGGAGAATTAAAAAGGCGCTGAAAAGGCAATGCTTCAGTAAGGCCCCGGTAAACTGCAAATGCACCGCCCCACTCCCTATTTTCTTCGCCATATGCAACCAAAGTAGGATCCTTATAAAATCTGTCTATCACCGCCTCAAATATCCCATCTCTTAGCTGATAGGTTTTCACTTTTGAAAAAGGCTTTCCCTCTTTGTCTAATCCAAATCTTTCTTTTCTGGCTATCTGTTTCACCCGCAGGTTTTCACTCATTGGATGATTCACTTCAGGCGTTCTATCTTCCATGGCCGAAATTGATTCATTGGAGAACATCATATTCCCAATGGCTTCTGGATTATCAACCAGGTTCATACGCGGAGAAACTTCATCATTGGTTGCAAGTCTGGTAACATGGGTTATTTTTTCTACTACGGATTCTTTTATGTCCTCTATCTGGGTAGGAGTTGCTACTCCGGATTCAACCAATTCTTTTTCAAAATAAAGAAGTGAATCTTCTTTCATCCAGGCTTCTAATTCTTCCTTTGACCTATAAGAAGATGCATCGGATGGTGAATGACCGCTATAACGGTAGGTAAGTGTATCCAATAATACCGGCCCTTTTCCTTCCTCCAACAATTTCTTCTTTCGCCGGAAAGCATCAATAACTGCAAGTGGATTATAACCATCCACTCTTTCCGCGTGCATCTGTTCCGGATTTACTCCTGCTCCAACCCTGGCAAGCATATCATATCCCATGGTCTCACCCTGTGTTTGACCTCCCATGCCATACTGGTTATTCATAAAATTAAAGAGAATAGGCAAACCACCTCTGTATTCACCTTCCCAGAGGGTTTTGTACTGGTCCATTGCCGCAAACATCATCCCTTCCCATACAGGCCCACAACCCATGGAGGCATCTCCAATATTGGCTACAACTATGCCATTCTTTTTGTTAACCTTTTTATATAAGGCAGCACCAACGGCGATATCCCCGGAACCACCTACAATTGCATTGTTAGGGTAAATTCCAAAGGGTGGAAAAAAAGCATGCATTGATCCGCCCAATCCCTTATTGAAACCTGTTTCCCTGGCGAATATTTCAGCAAGAGTTCCATACAAAAGAAAATCTGTGGCAAGATCTTTACCTTTGCCCTTAAAATTTCTTTCAACAACTGACAGAGTTTTCCCTCCCAGGTAATCCTTCATGATGGATTCAAGCTGGTTCTCCTCCAGGCGATATATGGCAGACAATCCTTTTGCAAGAATCTCCCCATGACTGCGGTGAGACCCGAAAATAATATCCTCAACGGAAAGATCAAAAGCCATTCCTACAGCAGAAGCTTCCTGGCCAATAGAAAGGTGAGCCGGCCCGGGATGGTTGTATTTAATGCCATTGTATTCATTCGTTGTTTTAATCTTATTGAGCATTACTTCGAATTCACGGATAAACATCATATCCCTGAAAATTTTCAGCAATTCATCGTTTGAAAAATTTTCTTTTTCCTCTTTGAGGCTTTTTTGATAGGCATTTACCGGAATGGGTTTAAAAGTAATTTCACCAGTTTTCCGGACATTCTTAGGATCAATAAATAAATTCTTAGGCATGATAAATAGATACTAATTCAGATTATATGATTACATTAAAATCCTCGATCTCCTCCTTGATGGTTTTAAGAAATAAAGATGCCGGTGCCCCATCAACAGCACGGTGATCATAAGTAAGAGACAGTCCAATAAAAGGCACAAAACCTATTCCTCCTGAACCAATATCGGCAGGTTTCATTTGAATTGTATTTACACCCAGAATACCTACCTGAGGGAGGTTCAAAACAGGCGTAAACATTTCTATTCCAAAAGCACCCAGGTTTGAAACTGTAAATGTAGCTGCATCTGGCATGAGCAGATCGGGATCAATTTTCCCTTGCTGACATTTTTCTGCCAGAGCTTTCATTCCCTTTGAAAATTCTGCTAATGAATATGTTTCAGCGTTTTTAAATACAGGAACCATCAATCCACGTTCTGTATCTACTGCAAATCCTAGATGGACAGGGTTAAATTGAATAATATGATCATCCATAAAATGTGCGTTTACATTTGGGTGTTTCTTCAATGCCTTTGTAACGGCATAGCAAACCATATCATTCAATGTAATATTTGGAAAGGCTTCTGTTTCGGCTTTTTGCTTCACCACTTTTCTCAAATCAAGGATCTTCCGTGCATCTGCACTTAAATGGTGTGTTAATTGAGCTGAATTCCTGAGGGAGCGGAACATATTCTCAGCTATAATTTTCCTCATTCTGGAAAGTGGAATTATTTTAGATTCTTCCCCAGTTTCAGCACTAAGACTTGTTAAATCTTTTGAAGTTACCCGTTCACCTTTAATAAATAGCTGTCTGTCATAGATCAGTTGATCTTTCTCCATTTTTTTACGCGCCAATGGAGTGATAAATGGCTGCTTATCCGCTTCCTTGATTACATCCAATTCAACAACTCTTCCCAATGGACCTGACCCGGAAATACCATTCAGAACCAGACCTAATTCTGTTGCTTTTCTTCGTGCACGTGGGGATATTCTGAGAATGTCTGGGCCTGTTGACTTATCTCCATTTGCAACCCGGTTTTGTATATAATCTTTTGGCTTTTCCACAACTTCACCAGATGTCGATAAACTATCATCGCTGTCTGGTTTTGCAGTCTCTGGCCTGAATCCCTCTACATTCTCTCCCTCTTCTCCGACGACACAAACATTTGTAAGAACAGGAACCTCATCTCCCTCTTCATAAAATACTTCCAACAGCGTTCCTGCGAACTTTGATTCTTCATCAAAAGCAGCCTTATCAGTTTCATATGAAAAAAGTAAATCCCCAACCCCAATCTTTTCTCCCTTTTCCTTCATCCATTGGGTAATAATACATGTTTCAACGGATTGTCCTTGTCTGGGCATGATTATCGGTGTTGCCATAGGTAAAAATCGACTTGGTTAGCACTAATTGATGTACAAAAATAATAAAATAACCTGTTATAATATGTTTTTTAATAACATTTTTTAAATAATCATATATACTTGTTTATTAGATTACTATAATATACATATACGAAATAATTCCCAACTTGTTATTACATGTTGTTATTTTTACTTATACACTTTCGTCATTAATATACATTTTCTATGTATCTTTGTTTAGATCATTAACTATGCTTCAAAAAGAATGAAGGTAAAATCGAAATTACCGCAGTACAAACAACTTTATGAAATACTCCGGAAACATATTGTTGAAGGTGTGTATAGGGAAAATGACATCTTACCTTCTGAAAAAGAATTGTGTATAACCCATAGCCTAACCCGCCCAACTGTGAGGCATGCACTTGATGAACTGGTAAAAGATGGTTTTATAAGAAAGAGAAAAGGAAAAGGAAGCATTGTAAACCAGAAGCCAAAGGGTGTTGGTATACTATCAATTTCAGGTACTACAAGTGCTTTAGAAGGTCTTGACCTTACTACCCGGATCATTGTAAAACCGGTAATCAGGCCATGGAAAGAGCCCTTTATGTTCCCTCTTTCTGATCTTGAAAAAGAAAGTGGATTAATCTATATGGAAAGGCTACGTTTGGTTGGAAACAAGCCACTGTTTTATGATATTTCTTACATACCAAATTTGAATTTGCCCAGGTTTACGTCCCGCTCTTTTGAAAATAAATCTTTATTCGATACTTTGCGAAAATCATACAATATCCACATAACAGGTGGAGAGCAAAAACTCAAAGCTATTAAAGCTGAAGGTGAAGTAATGAAATACCTTGATGTTGAAGTGAATACACCTATTTTACACCTTGAAAGAAGAATAGATACCAACAAGTATCTTTTCAGCTTTTATTCAAGTATTTACTGCAATACGCAGAACCATGATCTTTTTGGAATATTTTAATTTGAAATCCAGGATTAATTGTCGAAAAAACGGTTGATTAACGCAGTATTATTCTCTAATTTAGCCTCATAGGGTTCAGATTTTGACAAAAGCATTTTCTTAATCTGTTTCTTAAATAGCATGGTTATTAGTTTCTTGAAAAAGTTGGTCTCCTTTTTTAATGTGCTAAAATAAGAATCCATAGATTCCTTTCTAAATTTGATTATCTCCTCGAGCTTATCGCCGTCATCATAATACCCGCAATGAAAGTTCTTCTCCGCAAATGAATACTCCGGAAAATCCAATTCTCCTAAACCTGAAATTTTAAATGATTCTGAAAGAAAGTCCCTGTAAATAATGCGGCAGGTATTGCCACCTCCTAAATTAAATATTGAATGATCCAATTCCTGCATATGATTTATGGCATTCATAAAAGCCCTCCCTGTATCCTCCGGAGTGGCAATTTCCATAGGTGTATTAAGTGGCATATGGAACATTAATTTCCCGACTTCATGATTGTGACTACCCATAATTGCTGAAAGCCGAAAAATCGTCCATTTTAACTGGGAATCTTGAATAATCTGCTCGGCTTCAATTTTGGTCTTTGCATATTCATCGCCTAAACTGGGTTTTAATGGGTCGGTTGTATAAATATCCGGGTTCTTTAAACGGTCACCATATATTGCAACAGATGAACTGTAGATCAGGAAAGCCTGGGGTGATTTTTTTTCTAAAGATTCAACGAGGTTTTTAGTACCTGTAACATTAACTCGATGTGCCAACTCAGGATTATCATCAGCCAATGGTGGAATAATAGCTGCCAGATGAATAACAACATCTATATTGGAGCAGGCCTTTTCAATATTATCCTTATTGCTTATATCACCATAAATCAGTTTTACCCTGGATTTATATTTCTCTAATAGTTTCTTCGACTTCTTCGTTTCGAGATCAAACACAATGATTTCATGAACTCCCTGATCCACCAGCATACTTAAAGCAGCATAGCCTACTGTACCGGAGGCCCCGGTTATAAGGATTCTTTTTGACATAAATATTTGATATCAGAATTAAGTTTTCCCTTATTGCAATTTACTTTACCTGAAAGGGCACAGGATTAAGTTAATTCAATAATTAAGGTTTTGATATATCGACGAGTCCTGCCCCGGTTCAAAAACCTCACCTTTATAATCAATAACATTTCTTGCTTCATCTGGGGAAGTATATATGCCTACCCCACTCATCGCGAACAAGGCAGCTCCCAGGACGGTAGTTTCTTTTTGTTCAATAACATTAATAGGAATATTGAGAACATCTGCCTTTATCTGGTTCCAAAGAGAATTTCTGGAGCCGCCTCCTACTACAATCAATGATTTTGAAACAAAATTTCCCGACTTCTCCAGAACATTCAATTCACGTTTTAATCTAAAAGAAAGCGATTCTAATGCAGCTCTATAAATTTGTGCACGAGTTGTATCCATAGTTAAACCGGATATTGCTCCACCACTGGAACCTAATTTCTTAAAAAATTCAGGTGATATCCGTGTGTCCTCAGAACCCGGCGGAACCTTTTTGGCTTCTGAGATCATAAATTCATAAATATTTCCCTTTTGATCACACCCGGAGTAAAACATTCTCTTTATCCATTCCAGCATCCCGGAGGCTATCCACTGCAAACCAATATTATACAATCCGGGAACTGCATCCAGTTCATTGGTAACTCCTTTTTTGAGCAAATCTACATGGGTATCGGCCTGCCTGGCTCGAACCATTAGAATCTCCCATGTTCCCGAGCTGAGGACAGGTGTATTTTCACCAGCACCCGACCCATATACGGCAAATTGTGTGTCATGGCCCGAGGCAATAACTGGTGTCCCCGAAGGAATTCCTGTTTGTTGTTGAGCTTCAGAGCTAACTTTTCCAATTAGTTGACCAGGTTCCAGGCAGGTTGGGAAAATTTCCTTTGAAACTCCTATACTTTCAAATATCTTATCCGAAAAGGAACGGGTTTGGAGGTCCGAAAGCATGGAGGTTCCAGCCATAGAACTATCATTGCTCATTTCCCCTGTAAGAAAATAGGTAAAAATAGAAGGGATGAATAAATAAGAATCAGTATTATCCAGCAATTCCGGATTGTTTTCCTTATACCAAATAAGCTTGTTTATAGTGTTAAAATGGAATGGCTGAACCCCGCTAATTCTATATAAGTCACTGACTGAAATATACTTATCTATGGTCTTCATAATAGCTTCTGTCCTGGAACATTGCCAGGAAATTACCGGGTGAAGCATATTGCCATCTTTGTCAAAAGGGGCTCCATCCACGCCAAAAGCTGTTACGGTTACCCCGGCAATATTGGATTTGTTTATTTTACCCAGAACTTTAGAAGTGGTTTCCTTAAACTTATCCCAGATTTCATATACATCCCAAATAACCAGATTTCCATCTGAAGGATCGGGGCGGGTATTATTAGGCAGAGAATGACTTTGAAGTATTTTGCCAAATTCATTTACCGCAATAGTCCTAACATTTGTTGCACCACAATCCAGAACAAGTATAATTTTCTCATTCATATTTCATAAGCTTAGGCAATATTTTTATTACCTATAAAGTGGTCCATAACTTGCACAGGCCCGAAAATCTGCTCCCTCAGTGTTTTGTGTTCCAAATGCCGACCAGGAAGAGGGTCTAAACAATTGGGATTCATCGACATTGTGCATATTCACCGGAATTCTAAGCATGGAAGCCAGTGTAATCAATTGATGGCCAATATGTCCGTAGGAGATAGCTCCGTGATTTGCTCCCCAATTCGCCATTACTGAATAAACATCTTTAAATGGGCCTTTACCCAGAAGGTTTGGAACAAACCAGGTAGTCGGCCAGGTTGGGTTGGTCCGGCTATCGAGAATTTCATTTACTTCAGAATCAAGGTTAACAGTATATCCTTCGGCTATTTGCAATACCGGACCCAATCCTTTAACAATATTTAATCTTGACATGGTAACCGGCATTTCACCTATAGTTAGGAACTGACTTGAGAATCCACCTCCTCTGAAATATCCAAGGTCAGCCGGAGCCCATTGAGTAGTATTCATACATTTTTCTGCATCTTCAGCTGTAACGTCCCAGAAGGGCTTCATAACCGATTCCCCACTTACTTTCATTTGACCAGTTGCATCCAGGGTTGTTGAACCTGAATTAATTAAATGGATGATTCCATTAGCAGCCTTACCTTCAAGTTCCTTTCCTGTAACTCTTTTTACGGCCTCCGGACTCCAGTATGTTCGAACATCAGAAAATATTTGAGCCCTGTCAGTCAACAGATGGCCAAAAAGCATCGAAATACCATTGAGACTATCATTTTCTGTTGCTACTATAAACGCTTCCCTGATTCCATTCCAATCAAAAGAGGAATTGAGCATTGCCTCCATAAAATCACCATTTGGAAAATGATCGGTCCACTGCCTTTGGCCCTGAAAACCCGATACAATTGCATTATGACCCAAAGCTTCCTCACCATAACCAATCTCTCCCAGTTTGGGGTTGCCAATCATCAAATCCCTCACAATCAAGGTCATTTTTACAACAACTTCCCAATCAGCCTCCTTCTTGGCAGCAGACTGTTGATTTTCCAATGAATTATGATCTTTTCCTTCAATACCATATTTCTTAACCCAGGACATAGCTTTTTCAAACTCTTCCAGGTCGTAAATATTCTCATTTATCCTCCTTACAAGTTCTGTCATATCTACTGATTCAGTGCGCATACCCAGATAATCCAATAAAAATTCCTGGTCAACAACTGAACCTGCAATTCCCATTGAAACACCACCAACAGCAAGGTAGGATTTACCTTTCATCTCAGCCACTGCCAAACCAGCCTTACAGAAATTCAGAATTTTTTCCTTGACATCATTTGGAACGTTTGTGTCATTTGAGTCCTGAACATCCCTGCCATATATACCAAATGCAGGTAAGCCTTTCTGGCTATATCCTGCCAAAGCTGCTGCCAGGTATACTGCACCAGGTCTTTCAGTGCCATTAAATCCCCAAACTGCTTTGGGCATTAAGGGGTCAGTGTCCATTACTTCAGTACCATAACACCAACAAGGTGTGACTGTTAGAGAAACGCCAACACCCATTCGAGAGAATTTCTCGGCACATTCTGCTGCTTCAGCAACTCCACCAATAGTAGTATCAGAAATAACACATTCAACTGGCATTCCATTTGGATGTTTAAGGTTCTGAGTAATCAAATCGGCCGCTGATCTGGCCATTTTCATGGTCTGGTCTTCAAGCGATTCTCTGACTCCTTTTTCACGTCCATCTATAACAGGGCGAATCCCGATTTTTGGCAAACTTCCTTTAAGCCTCTTTACAGGCTCATTCATTAAAAAATCTTCTGTTTTTGACATATTAAAACGTTTTAGCAACTCAATCAGCTGACTAAATTAAATAAAATTTAATCATTCTAAAATATTTTTTTGCTGATATCAAAGTCGATACTTGATCCACATTCCAGATGGAATTAAATCAATTTCTCGACAATCAATAAAAAATCAATTTTCCTTGAAGTTCCATAAATCTGAAGCAATGATGTCTTTCTAATATTTGGAATAATGGAGATAACTTCTCCCTTCAGTTTGTTTAAAAATTTCTCCAATCGCTCCTCTCCATTTTCCATATCTATTTCCAAACGATGAACATTGTAATTCATAATGGTTACTTTTAAGTATTATTAATCCCAATTTAATTATCCATTTCAATTAACATTATATTGCCTATAAGGCCAGAAGAAACATAATCCCAGGCGGAAGCATCAAAAGGTTTATATTGAATGTCAACAAAATTAATATCATAGAATTTCTTCCATATTAGCCCCTCAGTATCGATTTGTTTAATCTTATTGGCTGATAGGTTTTGAACCGAAATCTCAATTATATTTTCCTGTTTAAGAACTGAACCTGGAATTTCAAGTTCATAGGGAATAGACCATATAGTACCACAGTTCACTCCATTTATGGTTATGCTCGCCGTTTCGTTGATATCATCAAAAACAAGTTTATGGCTTTTATTCTGATTGTGATTTTTAAGCTTGAAACTTGAAGAATATGTTGCTTTTCCGCAAAATGACTTTAAATCCTCATCAACCCACTCGGTCCAAGATGTTAGTTTATCTATGGTATACTTGGACTTCAAATTTTGATTGCTATTCAGATAAAATTCGACTTTCCATTCATTCTTAAGATACAATGTATCCATATTGTGATAATAATGCCAGGGATCAGAATCAGGCTTTGTGTCAAAAGTTTTGATAAAACAGGATTTTCCTGGAGCCAACTGCAATAGAAATTTTTCTGATACATATACGTAACCAATCCTATGGTTAAGTGGATCAAATATTTCAACATAGTTGGGATCGACTGATAAACTGATGCTATCTTCATAAAAATTATTGCTCAGGTTGGTAATAAAATAAACATAACCGTCTTCTGTTCGTTTCCGAATAAAATCAAGACCCTGTTTTTTCAAATCTTCCTGTCGTATTTTATACGATTGCAACTCATCCAAAAAATCATCAGTTACAGAAATACTTTCGTTCTCTAACATTCTATTTTTTAAGTCATTAAATGCACTTGAACCTGTTTTGCTTGCTTGGAATCCGGCAAATTGGTCGGGGAATTTGTCAAGAAAAAGAATTTTTCCCCCATTTTCTGCCAGGATTAACAGATTTAATAGGGTTTGTTGGTTCAAATATTCGACAGGGGGAACTACAATGAGGGAATATAAAGAAGGCAAGTCATGGAAAATCTTTCCTTCTGAATTTATATTCAATTGACTAATTTGTCTGTCTGAAATATAATCAAAGCTATAGCCAATATCCCACAATAATTTAGCTGTCTGCCAAAAGGAGTATTACTAAACCATTTATCATGTTTATGGACGTCAAGTGTCAACAGAATCTCACCTGGGTATTTTGTCCATAAATCATCAATCGGAAAATATAATAAAATGTCGTTATCGGGTTCTGAATTTTGAAGAATACTCTGGCAATCAAAAATATAAGAATTTAACAATGGTAATTCCCCCCAGAAATGAGAAGTTTGTCCGAAATTAGTTGATGCGTAAAAAAGCCATCCAGGGTAATCCTCCTCGCCAGGAGAATAGGTTATTCCGTGGTAAAAAATATGATTGATACCTGAAATAAATAATTCATCAATCTGTGGTTTAACCTGTTTCAATGACACTTTGAAATGATTTCCAAGCCAGGTGGCAGTTTCGGAACTAACTAACTGTTTTTGAAGCAAGTGTGCAGGGGAGGAAGCAAATTTCATCATTAAAGGGCTTGGACGTCCAAAACGATCTTCCTCAAAATCAGGATCACATCTCAAGGATGGTATAGAAAAGCCGCTGCAACCGAAGGATTCCGTTTCTGGAATATCTGCCAGACCATATAAATCAAGCAGGTTTGCAGGCGAACCGTGTGCCTGATATCGAGTTAAGGTCTTATAATTGCTGCACCAATCAGTCCAGGTTTGTGCAAATTCTGAATATACAAGGTCTGAAATAGTTTCACGAATATCATGGACTAGAAGTGGGTATTTAGGATTTTCTTTCTCCAATAAGATTGGCAAAACTTCAATTAAATCATACCCTCTCAACTCTTTGAAGCGATCGGGAAAACCAGTGGTCCAATCTGCTCTGAATACCTCATAGGAATCGTGGTAAAAAGCCCTTTGCATTATTGGAATCTGCGGTTTCGTAAAAACAGAATCAAAATGATTGAGGTAGGTAAGGACCGATTCTTTGTCAAAATAATCCATTACAAGACCTTCACCTCCTGGAGCAGCTCTTTTAACTTTTTGATTGGTACTGGCAACTCCAAAGCAGGTTAATTTCCAATCAGAAATAGTCACTTTCTCGTCTATCTTATTGTTGATAATTTCTGCACTCAAATTCAGCGTTTCTCCTTTATTGTTCGTTGCCAGAATACCAAATAATTGGAGTAAATTATTGTTTTCGAGTATACTATCTGTAGAGAAAGTTAATCGAGAACAGGAGTTTAGGTAGATACTCCTTTCTAAAGATTCGTTTGGCAGCAGAATTGGATTTGATCCAGCTTCCACCGTACGGCCAGCCCGTTCCAAGTGTTATGTCCACTCCCATATTCAGCAAACCAGCTTGTTCTGTAGTATAATTAAGCATTTCAAGCCAATCTTGACTTAAAAAAGGCAAAAACTCATTTTCGTACCCTTTTACTCCATAAATCGGAACAATATGAACCCCTCCCAGCCCTGCATTGGAAAATTCCGTCAATTGCTTTTTTATGTCTTTTTCATTTACAGCACTTCCCATCCACCACCAATACGTCCATGGTTTGCTTATATTTTCCTTAGTCTGTGCACCAAGTATTAGGAACACTTACAAGAAAAATAATAAAAACTATGTAAATTTTTAATTTCAAGGCCATTAGTAAATTTCGAGGTAAATATTATTAATACTCAAGAGCACCTGTATGCATGGTCAATTTCCATTCATGGCCAATTTTTGAATACACCTTGCATACACGTCCTTTCCAATGGTTTTCAATTCCATTTTTATCTTTCCATAAAGTATCAATATCAACTACTGCAAATGCCCCATCTTTCTCGTCTGATATTTCAATCTTTTTTATTTCCCTCTTGTTATGTACAAGAATGTGGCTATCAAATAAATCCTGCCAGCCTTTAGCCCATTTTTCTTTATTAAATCGTCCTAAAATCATAACCCAGTCCATTGGATCATGAGATGTTGATGTTCTGGGCCAGGGCCACACCATATCCGGATGGAATAATGAAACCAAATTGTCCGTATCCTGTGTATCCCAGGCTTTGGTTTCTTTATTTACCATTTCCATAATTTCCTTTTCTTCGATAAGCATGTCGATTAAATTTTTTTAATTTTTAATAAGAATGGTAGATCAATTAAAATGAGTATTAATTTACCCATCTAAAGTTAATTATTATTACAATTGAAAAAAACAGGCTATGTAATTTGAAAGATTTAGAATAAGGATTGTAAATGTAGTATATGAATCAATAAGTTATACAAATCATCATTTCTGAATGATTAGTTTTCGATTGATGGTATCATAATGTGTCCTTATTTTACACAAATATATTCCGTTTTCGAAGCTGCTTACATCCAGAATTATATTTTTATCACCGGCATTGATTTGTTGTTTAACAAGTCTCCTTCCATTGATATCAAATATTTCTAGATCCCCAGGCTGAAATTCAAAGAGTGAAGATTTCAGCCACATCAAATTACCAGTTGGGTTGGGATAAATGTTTACATCTGTAGAACCAGTATTATCCGTAAATTTCTCAGATTCATTAATTGCTGTTACATAATCACTATATAAATAAACAGCTCCAACTGACTGGCCTTCACCAATTTTCATTGGAATCCCAACTACAACTATATCTTTATCAACATCCACGGACCATCCCATTTTTTCACTTTCAGTTCCATCACTGGCAACAAGCTTACTTATATGGGTCCAATTTGAATTAATATTTTGATAGATATGGGCTGCCCCTGCTCCACCCCCGTTCTGATCATCTTCAGAAACTCCTACAAGGGCATAATCTCCGGAAAGTGAAACACTAAAACCAAAATTAATTGTAATTGTGGAGCTACTATCCAGCAATTTGCTTATCTCCGTCCAGGAACCACCTGTATGATGAAAAATATATGCGGCTCCAGTTCTAAAAGTTTGATATATTGCCATAATTGATCCAACAATTGCATATTCTCCCGATATTGATACTGAAAATCCAAAATTATCGCCGGCATGTATATCAGAAGAAGTTAGCTTTTGCTGCTGGGTCCATTCACTCCCATCATAATGAAAGATATAGGCCGCTCCACTTTTATTACCCCCACTATCATCGTAGTATGCACCTATCAGGGCATAATTTCCATCAATGCAAGAAGATATACCAAAATTCGGATTATGTCCCATATAATCATCCGGAGTTAATCGTGCTTGCTGAATCCATGATGTTCCAGAATTTTCATAAATATAAGCTGCACCCACATCATTATCAGCTTCCCTTGCTCCTATAATAGCAAAATCTCCACTTAACGATACTGAACTGCCAAATAAATCTCCAGCTTGAATATCATTTGGGAATATTTTTTGATGGAGATTCCACTTCCAACTCACTGAATCAAATTTGTAAACATATACTGCTCCTGACCAAATTCCATTTTCTGTATCCTGATCGGCGCCAATAAATATGTAATCATCCTGTACATCAACAGCCCAGCCAAATCTGGCTTGTGAATCGGCATCCAGCAATAGGGTATCCTCCTCCCAACTACCATCAACCATTTTATATATAACTGCGGCTCCGGACCTTGAGCCTGAAATATTAGACATTGCTGCCCCAATTATCATTATATTACTATCAACAGCAACAGAATGGCCGAAAGCACCAAGTGAATGGTCAGGATCCGGAATGATTTTATACTCGGTAATCTGTCCAAAAATACCCGTTATGAAGATTAAACTGATTGCTATAATGAGAACTTGAGACTTTTTCATAGTATCAAATAATTACAGGTTTTATATTGTAAATTTTAGTGGGCAGTTATAGCCATAACTCTCTCACTTATAAGATACTAAATTTTACTTTTCCCTTAGAAAATATTGATATGTTATATAACATATTTCAACAAACATCTTACCTCCTTCTATAATTGAAACAAATATTATATAGTTTCCTAGCAATACTTAATAAATCCAGATTATACTGATTTGGAATTTTGAGGCTCCATGATAAAAACATTTGCATAGCAAACCGGAATAATTTAGATTTACATCTTTATTTTTTGGCATAATCCTAACCTAACTTAATCAAAATGGGAAATAAACCGAATCTATCCAGTTCAAATTTAAATCGTAGAACATTTATTAAATCTACAGCTTTTACAGGATTAGGAATAGCTGTTGCACCAGGCCTTGCTTTTGGTAAAACTGCCAAAAACGACAAGGTTAATATTGCATTTATTGGTGTTGGCGGCCGTGGCAGAAGCCATCTCAGGAACATACTTAATCGTGAGGATGTAGTTGTCACAGCAATTTGTGATATTGATCCAACTGCCATTGAAAAAACCCAGAATATGATTGAACAGACAGGACTCAAAAAAGTTGCTGCCTATACTGATAGTGAGCATGCCTACCTTGATTTACTAGCCAGGGAAGAAATTAATGGAGTAATTATTGCAACACCATGGTTGTGGCACACAAAAATGGCGGTTGATACCATGAAAGCTGGAAAATATGCAGGTGTTGAGGTTTCTGCTGCCAATACGATTGAAGAATGCTGGGATCTGGTGAATACATACGAAGCCACTGGTAAACCTACAATGATACTTGAGAATGTATGCTATCGAAGAGATGTGATGGCCGTACTAAATATGGTCAGGCAGGATGTATTTGGAGAATTAATGCATGCTCGCTGTGGTTATCGCCATGACTTAAGGGGAGTTAAATTTGATCCAGGTGTTGAATTTGGGGAAGGAGCACACGGAGAGGCTAGATGGAGAACACAACATTCGCTGCTTAGAGATGGTGACCTCTACCCTACTCATGGTGTAGGACCTATTGCCACCATGATGAATATTAACAGGGGTAATCGCTTTGTTTCACTTACTTCCCACTCTACTAAATCCAGGGGTTTACATAATTACATTGTAAATCATGCCGAAGGTGGACACGATCATCCCAATGCAAAGTTAAAGTGGGAATTAGGTGATGTTGTAACCAGCCAGATTAATACTGCAAATGGGGAAACTATTCTGGTAACCCACGACACTAATTTACCCAGACCATATTCTTTGAATTTTGAAGTCCAGGGAGAAAAAGGAATTACCGACTTTGACTACCATACAAGGCGAATTTATATAGAAGGGATTAGTAAACCGCACCAATGGGATGATATGAATAAAGCAAAAGAAGTTGCTGAAGGTGAAAAGGAAATGCCTAGCTGGCTTGAAAAATACGATCATCCCTTATGGCAGAAATATGGAGACTATGCTGCAGGATCTGGGCACGGTGGAATGGATTTCTTTGTAGATCATGCCTTTGTTGAATCAGTGAAGCGCAACGAATCACCACCACTGGATGCATATGATGCAGCAGCCTGGAGTGCTATTTCTCCGCTATCGGAAAGATCTATTACAGAAGGCAATGCTCCACAGTATTTCCCGGATTTCACCAGAGGAAAATGGATTAAAAACAAACCTCTTTTTGCAATAAATGGGGATGAATATTAGAACGAAAGAGACAAGAGACAAGAAACAAGAATCAAGAAACAAGAGACAAGAGACAAGAGATAAGAAACAAGAGACAAGAAACAAGAAACAAGAAACAAGAAACTAGAAACAAGAGACAAGAGACAATATACAGGAGACAGGAAACAAGAAACAAGGAATTAAAGGCAAGGAACAAGAGGCAAGGAACAATGATCACGAATCAATATTCAGTTATCGGTATTTTAGAAAGGGTTCCTTAGAATTGTGTTGGAATAGATATTTTTATTGAAAAATATTTTAGTAGGTAATAGTTCGAATTTAATTTTCCCTAATTTATCATAAATTAAAAGGGAATGATGTTTTACTAAACAATATAAATCTATGATTTTAGCAAGCATTGCATTGAATAACCTGGACTGGTCCATTGTTGGAGTATTTTTTATAATAGTTCTGTCAATAGGCTGGATAGCCTCGAGAACAGCTGGTAAGAATACTTCAGAATTTTTTCTGGGTGGGCGTGGCATGCCATGGTGGCTCCTGGGAATATCCATGGTAGCCTGTACATTTTCTGCCGACACACCTAACCTTGTTGCCGGAATGGTGCGGGAGAATGGTGTGGCAAAGAATTGGGCCTGGTGGGCCTTTCTTATAACCGGAATGGTTACAGTATTCATTTATGCCAAACTATGGCGCAGGTCTAATGTATTAACCGACCTTGAATTTTACGAGAAAAGATATGGCGGTAAAGCTGCTGCATTCCTCAGGGGATTCAGATCAATTTATCTCGGACTGTTCTTCAATGTTTTAATAATGGGTACCGTAACTCTGGCTGCCATAAAAATTGGTGCAGTTATGTTAAATCTGCAACCCTGGCAAACAGTAGTTGGAGCATCAATAGTAGTGGTATTGTATGCCGGCATGGGTGGATTAAAAGGCGTTATTTGGGCCGATTTCTTCCAGTATTCAATAGCTATGTTTGGGGCTGTTTTGGCTGCAGTAGTAGCAGTACGTCAGCCTGAAGTAGGTGGGCTGTCAAACCTTCTTAGTCATCCTGCCCTGCAGGATAAGTTATCTTTTGCACCCAATTTTTCTGATCCAGCAGTTTTTATACCATTGCTAATCATTCCCATAGCAGTTCAATGGTGGGCTGTATGGTATCCCGGGGCTGAACCAGGTGGTGGTGGCTATATTGCACAGCGCATGCTGGCAGCCAAAGATGAAAAGAATGCAATTGGAGCTACTATGTTGTTTAATTTTGCACATTATGCCTTGCGTCCCTGGCCATGGATTATAGTTGCTCTTGCATCCCTTATTATCTACCCTGACCTGGCATCCATAAAGACTGAATTTCCTGCCATTACAGACGCATACTTAAAAGATGACATTGCATATCCTGTGATGCTATCAAAATTAAATCCTGGATGGTTGGGACTGGTTGTAGCATCAATAATCGCAGCATATATGTCAACCATCGGAACACACCTCAACTGGGGTTCATCCTATGTTGTTAATGATTTTTATAAAAGATTTGTTAAACCAGGAGCTTCTGAGAAAGAACTTGTAATGATGGGCAGGATTTCTACTGTTCTTCTAATGATTCTGGCTGGTTTCGTCGCACTTACATTTCTTGAAGATGCCACTCAGGCATTCAATATCCTGCTTTTAAGTGGTGCAGGCTCCGGACTTATATATCTTTTACGGTGGTTCTGGTGGCGAATAAATGCCTGGTCAGAAATCTCTGCAATGTTTATCGCTACCATAAACGCTGTAATTTTGGTGTTTGTGGTTAATGACATGGCTCTTGCCGATATGTTCTCAGGAGTGTATCCATTGCCAGCCGATTATGCAGAAATGGGAGAAAAGGCACTTTCAGGAACAGTTTTCCCAATTAAGCTTATAATCGCTGTGGTAGCTACAACAGTCATGTGGATTGCTACAACTTATCTTACAAAACCCGAATCAACTGAGACTCTTCGTAGTTTTTATAGGCTCACACGTCCAGGTGGCCCGGGATGGAAAAAAGTTGTTAACGAAGCTATTGAAGATAATGATCCTGTTGATTTGCAAGATCGTGGAATTGCATGGGAAATGCCTATCCAGATTCTGTTGGTTTTCATTGGCATAATAGTTATTTATTCCAGCCTATTTTCCATAGGGAGTTTTGTCTATCTGAAACCTGGACAGGGATTTATCCTATTGGGAGTTGCTTTAATAGGCACTTTCTTCCTTTTCAAATCGTTTAACAAATTGAGGGCAAACTAATTATTTGAAATTTTAATCAACCTTTTCACCTGGTTACGAAAAGCATAATTGCATTTCGATGCCGGGTGAAAAATTTTGAATACCTTGGTACAAAATGAAATTTAATTTAAAAGAAGTATTTTCAAATTTTCAGGCTGAAGGAACTTTTAATTCAGGCATTCCCTATGGATCGGGACATATAAATGACACTTTCAAGGTAGCAACCAGTGAAAGTGATGCGAATAACTATATTCTTCAGAAGATCAATCACCACATTTTCAAAAATGTACCTCAATTACAGGATAATATACTTAGAGTTACCACACATTTGAGAAAAAAAATTGAGAAAATTCCAGGAGCAGATCCCGAAAGAGAAATACTTACCTTGATCCCATCTCTTGAAAATAAACCTTATTTTAAGGATCATGAGGGGAATTACTGGCGGCTATATATTTTTATTGAAAATAGAAGCTACGACCGAGTTGAAAATTCTTCTCAGGCATTCGAAGGTGGCAAAACATTTGGTCGCTTTCAGTTCTTGCTTTCAGATCTTAAAGGAAATCCTCTTCATGAGACTATTCCAGACTTTCACAATATGGAAAAGCGGCTCAATACCTTTTTTAACACAATTGTGAAAGATCCTAAAAATAGGGTACAGCTATCAAAAGAGCAAATCAAATTTGTTGAAGTTCGGGCTTCCGAAATGACCCTTATTCAAAAGCTTGGTGAAGAAGGTAAGATCCCTCTACGAATTACACACAACGATACTAAATTCAATAATGTTTTATTAGATGAACTCGATAAAGGATTATGCGTAATTGACCTGGATACAGTTATGCCTGGATATATTCATTACGACTTTGGAGATTCTATTCGTACCTCTACAAATACCAGCAACGAAGATGAAAAAGATCTTTCAATTGTAGAAATGAACATTCAACTTTTTGAAGCTTTTTCGAAAGGATTTCTTGGTGAAACAAAATCATTCCTTGAACCCGAGGAAATTAATAATCTGGCATTCTCAGGAAAGATGATGACCTTTATTATCGGTTTGCGTTTTTTAACAGATTATATAGATGGAGATAATTATTTTAAGATTCATCATCATGATCACAACCTTCAGCGAGCCAAAGCACAATTTAAACTGGTATCCAGCATGGAGAGACAATACCCTGAAATGCAGGATATTATTGAAAAGATCGTAGAAGGAATTTAAGAAATTATTGTATTTCCCATCATTTATTTTACATTTATCTTTTTACTTTTGAGTTTTAATTACACAGTTAATTTTTAAAACTAATATCAATATGTGTTTAGCAGTTCCAGGAAAGATAGTTTCAATAGATACCAGCAACCCGGATCTCAGAATGGCAAAAGTGAGTTTTGGAGGGGTTCTAAAAAATATTTGCATTCAATGGCTTCCTGAAGCCGATATAGACGATTATGTTATTGCTCATGCAGGCATGGCACTAAATAAGCTGGATGAAGAAGAGGCCAGGTTAAGTCTGGAAACCTTTGACGAAATGGAAAGATTATTGGATGAGGAAGATAAGGCGAAATAGTTGTTTCAAATGGTTTCAAGTGGTTTAAGATTGTTTTATCAAGGATTTCCTTTTCATCCTTATAGTTAAAAGACTACCCATTCATTAATTGAGTAAGCAAAGGTTTTATAGAAGTAAATTAGCATTTATCTGTTTTTTTGCCAGTATTGAATAAATAAACTTCAACCTATTTTGAAATACGTAGAGGAATATCGGGATATCAAGCTCGTTAAGAAAATTTCTGAAGAGATTAATAAGGTTGTTAGTCAACCCTGGGTTATAATGGAAATTTGTGGAGGACAAACGCATTCAATTTTAAAATATAGTCTTGAAGAGTTTTTGCCATCAGATATTAGCCTGGTACATGGCCCTGGTTGTCCGGTCTGCGTCACTCCTCTTGAATTAATCGACAAGGCCATCATAATTGCCTCACGTGATGATGTGATTTTCACTTCTTTCGGTGACATGTTGAGAGTGCCTGGTTCAAATAGTGATTTGCTTAAGGTAAAGGCGGAAGGCGGTGATGTCCGAATGGTATATTCTCCGCTCGATGCAGTAAACCTTGCACAGGAAAATCCGGATAAAAAGGTGGTATTCTTTGCGGTTGGGTTTGAAACTACTGCCCCGGCAAATGGAATGGCTGTGTTAGAGGCACATCGTCGGAATCTGTCCAACTTTTCTGTTCTTAGTTCACATGTACTGGTTCCTCCGGCTATAGAAGCTATTTTATCAGCTCCCGGGTCAATGATTCAAGGATTTTTAGCAGCTGGGCATGTTTGTACAATTATGGGCTATGAAGAATATATTCCTCTCGCAAAAAAATATAAGGTACCCATTGTTATTACCGGATTTGAGCCGGTTGATATACTTCATGGCATTCTGGGTACAGTCAGGCAGCTTGAAAAGGGAATTTCCAAAGTTGAAAATAAATATTCACGGGTAGTTACAAAAGAAGGTAATGTAGCTGCCCAAAAAGTTCTGGAGGAAGTATTCACAATTGTGGATAGAAAGTGGCGGGGAATTGGTACCATTCCAAAGAGCGGATATGCCATATCCGGAAAATATGAAAAGTATGACGCAGAGAAAATATTTAATTTAAAAGAATTTACCAGCCCGGAATCAACTTTATGTATTGCCGGTGAGGTCTTACAGGGGTTCAAGAAACCTACTGACTGCAAAGCATTTGGCAAAGAATGCACACCGGAGAATCCATTGGGGGCACCTATGGTATCATCAGAAGGAGCATGTGCGGCTTATTTTCACTATAAAAAGCGTGAGAATTAAACCAAAATTTAAATGCTTGAGTAGCTTACAAAATATTGAAATATTTACATGGATATAAATTTATCTTGCCCGGTCCCAATAACAAATTACGATAAGATAACAATGGCCCATGGAGGTGGAGGAAGTCTTTCGAACCAACTGATTGAGAAAATGTTCCTTCCAGAATTTAGCAACCCACTTTTAAATGAGGGTCATGATGGGGCCATTTTTGAACTTTCAGGGAAACTTGCATTTACAACTGATTCATTTGTTGTTAATCCAATTTTCTTCCCGGGTGGGGATATAGGCGACCTGGCAGTGAATGGCACGGTGAATGACCTTGTTTGCTGTGGTGCAATTCCCCGTTATCTTTCACTCGGGATGATCCTTGAGGAAGGTTTCTCTATGGAAGAACTTTGGCTCATAGTACAATCTATTGGAAAAGCTGCAAAAAATGCTGGTATTCAAATCGTAACTGGCGACACCAAGGTCGTGGATAAAGGGAAAGGCGACAAAATTTTCATAAATACTTCAGGTGTTGGCACCATCCCTGAGGAAATTAACATCGGGCCAAGGCGAGCTGAGAATGGTGATGTAATTATAATAAATGGTAAAATCGCTGAACACGGTATAGCCATAATGTCCTCACGCGAGGGTCTGGTATTTGAGACAACAATTGAAAGTGATACTATGGCCTTGAATAACCTGATGGATAATGTTTATAAGGTTACCAAAGACATTCATGTATTACGCGATCCGACCAGAGGTGGGGTATCCAGCGCCCTGAATGAAATTGCCAGTACAGCCAATGTTGGAATTGAAATTCACGAAAATAATATTCCCATTGCAGAGCAGGTGAAGGGAGCCTGTGAAATTTTAGGCCTGGACCCTCTTTATATAGCCAATGAAGGGAAAATTCTACTATTTGTTCCGGAACAGGTAAGTGGGCAAGTTCTTAGAAAAATGAAAAGCCATCCTGCCGGAAAAGATGCTTCAATAATTGGAAGAGTTAATTCAGAGATGAAAGGAATTGTTCGAATGAAAACCAGTATTGGAAGCACTCGCATCGTAGATATGATCACAGGAGAACAACTCCCCCGAATTTGTTAGATTTTAACTAATACAATTCAAAACAATATCTCCTAATTATTTCCAAATAGGCAAAAAAATAAGTACCCGGAAGAGGAAAAAATCCTTTTCCCCCAAATTTAATGTTAATTTAATAACAGTAAATCCAAAAAAAATACATATATTTCAGTTTACTTTTTTGCATAAATTCGTCATGCGGGGACCACTTTCCATCATTACAAGGAATGAAAATATGCGATCTATTATTGATTTTGCCAAGAAAATGGCAGATTCAGATAGTACAATTCTTTTGATTGGGGAAACCGGCGTCGGAAAGGAAGTTTTTGCGGAATACATTCATAGGATCAGCAACCGATCTCAAAATCCATTTGTTCGAATTGGATTATCAGCCATGCCATCAGACCTTATGGCAAGTGAACTATTCGGGCATGAACAGGGTTCTTTTACCAGTGCACACAGGTTAAAAAAGGGATTATTCGAAATTTCCGATGGTGGTACACTTTTTCTGGATGACATAGACGATGTTCCGCTGGATATTCAGGCAAAACTTCTCAGGGTCCTTGAAGCCCGGGAAATAATGCGTGTTGGCGGAACACATCCAATTCCCATTGATATTCGTTTGATATCTGCCTCGAAGGTGGACTTAAAGGAAATGGTAAGAAAAAATCTGTTTCGGGATGACCTTTTTTACAGGCTAAATGTTGTCCCCCTTGAAATACCTTCACTTCGTGAAAGAAGAGACGACATCCCCCTACTCATAGATCATTTTCTTAAAATGTTCTCACCCAATAACGCATTGAAAATTAACGCAGAAGCTCTTATTGCAATGGTAAATCACCCATGGCCGGGTAATGTCCGTGAGTTACGCAATATTATTCAAAGAATGTCACTCATATGCTCTGATGAAATTAAACTTTCTGATCTGCCTGCTGAGTTTAATAAGGAATCCCCCGTTGTTCAAATTGTCAGGGCCTGTAACCTATGTTTTGTTAATGAAAATTACAATTTTACTCAAATTGTCAGTTGCGTTGAATCCAACCTGATCAAGGAGGCACTCAAAGAATCAAACGGTAACCAATCTGAGGCGGCGAAGAAATTGGGACTGAGCCTGTCAACTTTTCGAGATAAAATGAGGAAATACATTCAAACAAGAACCTGCGAAGAAAAGCCTTAATTAGGTAATACTCCTCTGAATTCATACTTAATTATCTTTTTATGCGGTATTGCGTGGGTTACTTCACGGATTTCCGTAGGATCGAATGTAATCATTATCAAAAGCTTTGCAGCGACTCTATAAATTTAATTCCATAAAGATCTATATAGCTGGTAATTAACCAATGTATATCATTTGATAAGTCTCATTATAAGTATTGTGGCATACTACTTGCCTATAGTAGAATGACCCTAACTTTTTTAACTATGTCTGCACAAAAAGCGGATACTTTCTCACTCAAAGGTGAAATCCTGGAAATTCTTGACCAGGCTGGTACGTCCACAATTAAAATTATTTGCAAACCGGATTGGATTCTGCTGAATATTAATGATTCAGAAGGATACAAATTAGGTGATAAGGTAATGGTTGATGGACATTTTACAGTTAAAGGGGTATATAAGATAGACTTGGAAGAATCAAAATCCCAGAAATAAAAACTCAATTATTAATTAACCAATTAAGGAGGCAAATATGAACAGTAAACGTCCAACAGTTTATGAAGAGCTGAAGGAAAAAGGATACTCACGACGGGAATTCCTTACCTTTTGCGGACTAATGAGTGCATGGCTCGGGCTGGAAGCCAGCGGAGTTTCGCAAATCGCCAGGGCTCTGGAAACGAAACCTCGTCTACCTGTAATCTGGATGCATTTCCAGGAATGTACCTGTTGTAGTGAATCATTCATCAGATCATCTCATCCCATTGTGGGAGATATTGTTCTGGATAAAATTTCTCTGGATTATACCGAAACTCTTATGGCTGCAGCCGGCCATCAGGCGGAAAAATCCTTACATGACACAATGCAAAATCATAAGGGAGAGTACATACTTCTTGTTGAGGGTTCTGTTCCCCTGAAAGAGGACGGAGTCTATTGTTGTATTGGTGGTAAAACTGCCAAAGATATTTTAGAAGAAGCAGCTGAAGGAGCGAGTGCTGTTATTGCCTGGGGTAATTGCGCTTCAGCCGGATGCGTTCAGGCAGCCAAACCTAATCCTACCGGAGCTACACCCATACATAAACTTGTAAAAGGGAAACCTCTGATTAATGTTCAGGGTTGCCCACCAATTGCCGAAGTTATGGCCGGAGTAATAGTTCATTTACTGACCTTTGGCCGTATCCCTGCTCTTGATAGCCTGAATAGACCAAAAGCTTTCTATTCCAGACGTGTTCATGACACATGTTATCGCCGCCCGAATTATGACGCAGGTTTATTTGTAGAAACTTTTGATGACGAAAATGCCAAAAGAGGTTACTGCCTGTATAAGATGGGTTGTAGAGGACCGAACACCTATAATTCATGTGGAGTTATCAAATGGAACAATGGAGTCAGCTTCCCTATCCAGTCAGGGCATCCATGCATTGGCTGCAGTGAAGCAAACTTCTGGGACGATGGGCCATTCTATCAGCATCTAAGGTCATTCCCAGGCTTTGGAATTGAAAGCACTGCAGATAAAGTTGGCCTTGGACTGGGTATTGCTACAGGAGTTGCTCTTGGTGGTCATGCAGTTATGACAAATATTCGAAAAAGAAGACTTGTCAATAAGGGGATGAAGGAAATAGAAATGGAAAACAAAAACGCTTAAAAAGGAGGTCAAAAATGGCAAATAGAATAGTTGTTGATCCGGTAACACGAATCGAAGGCCACCTTAGAGTGGAAGCAGAAATAAAAGACGGCAAAATTGTCGATGCATATAGCTCGGGAACTATGGTCCGGGGGTTAGAACTCATCCTTAAGAACCGCGATCCAAGAGATGCATGGGCATTTGTTGAAAGGGTTTGCGGTGTTTGTACCACTGTACATGCACTTGCCTCTGTCCGATCAGTTGAAAATGCACTGGGTATTGTAATTCCACCCAATGCAGAATTGATTAGAAACCTGATGTTTTGTGCACAATATATGCAAGACCATGTGGTTCATTTCTATCATCTCCATGCATTGGATTGGGTAGATGTTGTATCCTGTCTGAAAGCTGATCCCAAAGCTACATCAGAAATTGCAATGAGCATTTCAAACTGGCCAAAAAGCTCAGTTGGATATTTCTCTGATATTCAAAAAAGAATTAAATCTTTTGTTGAAAGCGGACAGTTGGGAATCTTTGCGAATGGATACTGGGGGCACAAAGAATACAAATTACCTCCCGAAGTCAACCTGATTGGTGTAGCCCACTATCTCGAAGCCCTGGAGTGGCAAAAAGAAATAGTTAAAGTGCATACCATATTTGGTGGCAAGAACCCACATCCTAACTATTTGGTAGGTGGTGTTCCATGCTCAATAAACATTGATGAGAATAATGCTCTGAATGCCGAACGCCTGGCGATGGTTGGTAAACTTCTTGAAGATGCCAAAACTTTCGTTGAGCAGGTCTACATTCCAGACCTGGTAGCCATTGCAGGATTCTACAAATCCGATTGGGCAGCGATTGGAGGAGGTTTACCAAACTACCTGTCTTATGGTGATTTACCTACAAATGGCTTCAACGATGTTTCAAGTTTCAAATTTCCAAGAGGAGTCGTTCTGGGTCGAAATTTAAATGAATTACATGAGGTCGATGGAACTGATGGGGATCAGATTCAGGAATTCATTAAACATTCCTGGTATAATTACACCGGTGGCAACGAGAAAGGGCTGCATCCATGGGATGGGGAAACAGAACTAAATTACACCGGACCAAAACCACCCTACGATTATTTAAACGTAGATGAAAAGTATAGCTGGTTAAAAACCCCGAGGTGGAAAGGACATCCAATGGAAGTAGGTCCTTTATCCCGTTTACTGGTTGGTTACGCTGCCGGGAACGAAGAAATAAAAGAAGTTGTACATTATGGGTTAGAAGCCTTAGGTGCTCCTGTTGATGCACTTTTTTCAACCCTGGGAAGAACAGCTGCAAGAGGGCTTGAAACCAAACTGATTGCCAAATGGTCAATGGAGTTCTATAATCAGCTTTTGGAGAATATAAAGAATGGGAAAACATCTACTTTTAATTCCGAAAAGTGGGATCCTAAAAGCTGGCCTATGGAAGCCAAGGGAGTTGGTTTAAGTGAAGCTCCCAGAGGTGCCCTGGCCCATTGGATAAAGATTAAGGATGAAAAGATTGATAATTATCAGCTGGTTGTTCCCAGTACCTGGAATGCCTCTCCAAGGGATACCAAAAACCAGATGTCGGCTTACGAGGCTGCTCTGATTGGAACACCCATCGCTGATCCTGAGAATCCGCTGGAGATTCTAAGAACCATTCATTCTTTCGACCCCTGTATTGCATGTGCAGTGCATGTGTATGATGAGAAAGGCACATATGTTCACCAGATTCAAACTTTTTAAGTTATGGAACAAAATATTCTCAAATTAGATCCGAAACTCAAACTGGTTTATGTCTGGCAACAGCCTGTGAGAATTTTTCACTGGGTGAATGCTCTGGCTATTCTTGTTTTATGCCTTACAGGCTACCTTATTGGTGCCCCACTGGCTATCCAGAGTGGTACAGAGGCCTCATTCAACTACTGGTTTGGGATAAACCGGGCTATACATTTTATAGCCGGTTATGTCTTCTTCTTTAATTTCATTTTTCGACTCTACTGGGGATTTGTTGGAAATGAATATGCAAAATGGGATAATTACATTCCATTTAGAAAAAAGCAATGGAAAGGAATCTGGGAAGTATTGAAAGTAGATATTTTTCAGTTCAAGCTGGGCCCTTATGAAACAGTAGGTCATAATGCACTGGCCAGCACAAGCTATTTCATCATTTTCATAGCATTTGTTTTCCAGTGCCTAACAGGATTTGGATTGTACGCTGCTATGAGCCCTTCATGGTTCCCCAAGTTATTTTCCTGGTTTGTTCCCATGGTTGGAGGTGATATGATGGCACGACATATTCATCACTTACTTATGTGGATATTTATCATCTTCTCCATGGTCCATATTTACCTCGTATTTTATCACGACTATATTGAAAGGAATGGTGTAACTTCCTCCATGATTGGGGGTTGGAAATTTATTGAGGTACCAGAGGAAGAAGATAAAGAGAAGGAATCTTAATAAGTAGTTATTTACTTTAATATATTAGGTTTAAAGAAAAGGAGTCCCGGAATTTCGGGATTCTTTTTTTATTGCATATCAACTTCCAATTGAATAATCCTCTCCAGAAATTCCAATCCCACCGCCAAAAGTATAGCCAGGTTCCCCCATGACTTCAAGCTCTTTTATCGGGTAGGGGAAATGTAAAAAGGTATTATATTGGAGCATATCCCTTCTTCTCATATCAAAAAAAGAAATTCCTGCTGAAGAATTAAGTAACTCAATATCTCTCTCATAAAAAATAGCCTCCGTTACTTCTTCAAATGTGGCACTTTCATTTATTGGTGATAGGCCTCCCCTGGCAATCCTGCTGTTTAAAGGGTCATTTAAAATGGTTATGGCTCCAGGTTTGTCTCCGGTACGCAGTTTGGCCTCAGCCATGATTAAATCATTTTCAGCTTTCATGAATGCAGGTATTGGGCCCTTCCAACCCTGCAGTAGTAACCAGTCATCATACCGACATTGCCGATAATGTGAAAAATGATAGTAACCCCTTTCTGGCCGGAAGTCATTGTCAGGTAAATATTCAAAATCAGCTATGCGAAGATCCTCTGTTGATGCAGGACCTGGATCATTTCCATCAGGAGTTGGCCAGCTAGCATTATCGTCTGGCCATCGGGCAGGATATTCAGGATCCATCAGGTTGATGATTCTGTGTTCAATTCTAGCCCAGCCTGGGTAAATAAGATAACCCAAAACATCATTTCTCCAGTTCAAATCATCCGTAACAACTAAAAAGTCAAAATCCAGGCCATTTTCTGCATAGGAAAGTATCCTTGGCCAGTCCATTCCCTCATTCTGAATTTTGTTTCTGGCACTACAGATCATTATTCTTGCGACAAAAGAGCTAATGACCTGGCTCAGCTCAATTTGATTTAGAGTTGTTCCGTTTATCCATCCCTCAGGTAATTCAAATTCATTGCCATCACATAAATCTATTGCCTTATCAAGCCATATTATCGAAGAGTCTATCATAACCTGCCAGAGAGAAAAATCCAGGCTCTCAAGCGTAGTATTTTCATTGGCTACGAAACCTTTGTCGAAAAATAATGCAAGATATGCAGTAGCAATACCCCTGGTGAAATAGCTCATGGCCAAAACCGGCGCATTCATATTTTTGTTTTCAGCGTCCTTTACTTCCATTCCATTTTTAATCTGCCCGATTACATCATTGCATTGTGATATTACTGAGTGTAAATTAAGTAAAAAGTTATAGGTTTTATAGCCATAAGAAAAGAAAACAGATGTTATTCCATGGCACCCTTGGTTCTTGTGACACGTAATACATACCTGACCCCCAGGAACAAGTACTTTGATCAGAAGCCACTGCCACCAGGATACCCGGGCTAGCATAATCTTGAACTGCATTATACCAATCACGAAATCCATCACCTGTAAGTTCCAGAATATAAACAGGATCATTTAATACCTGGGTTCGATCAGGATTGTTCAGGTTTGGTGAATTAAAACTATCATATCCTGGCAATATAAAAACCGTAATAAATAGATAAATGACATTATGATTCGGCACAAAGCTTCGAGTAGATTTCATAATTGTGTGAATATTTAAAATTTTATTTCAATTGTACCTGCAAAAGTGCTATAGTTTGGGTAGGCATAATAATATAGTGCCCCCATTAAACCAGTCGGATCATAGGTATCAGCCACCTCCGGATCTATGCCTGTATAATTAGTGAAAGTGTAAAGATTCCGTCCAATTATGCCAAGCCTGACCGAACTTACAATACCATTGGCAAAATTTTTCCAAATTTGAGTAGGCAACTGGTAGTAGATTGAAATTTCTCTTACTTTAAAAAAGCTACCATCTTCAACAAAATAATCATTCATTTTATCTTCATCAAACAAAGTTTCATGAGACCAATTTGCAAAGATTGAGTAATAGTTTAAAACTTTCTTTTGCCCCTCTGGTTTCCCATACTGGTCTATCTCTTCTGCTCTATGTAAACGTATATTGTTCTGCCGGACTCTATTGTATATATCACCACCTTTTTGCCAGTCAAGCATAAAATAAAATTCAAAACCCTTCCAGCAGAAAGTATTTGAAATTGTCATATTAAAATCGGGATTGCCATCACCAATAATAGTATAGACAGGGTGGCGCTCGCTATCCAACTTAAAAATGGGTTTTTCTAATTGTGTGCCCTGCGTACCTGCTTCTATTACATATCCATCGCTGTTCAGTTCATAATCAGATATATCTCTATAACTATAATAAGTAGAATTTTTTATTTGTTGTTCCATGTCATCAAGGCTTCTCAGAAATACATTACCCCACAAACTCCCATACGCACTTCCCTCAGCAATATATCGTCCCCCTGGTGCAGCAAATGACGGGATATCAAGTTTTGTTACCACTTGCCTTATCTTCCAGGCCATAAGATTTATTTTCCAGCTTATGTTTTTGTTGTTAAGTATCAATACTCCCAAAGATGCTTCTAAGGCTGATGAACGAATTGTACCTACATTTTGCCATTGGGTTTCAAACCCAATAATTGAAGGAAGTGTAACTTCTGCTAATTGGTCTTCAGCATCAGTAAGGGCATAAACTAGTTCAAGCTTGAACCTGTTTAAAAATATTGCATTCATACCAAATTCAAGTTCTTTTACCTTAGCCGGTTTTAATTTGCTGTTTCCCAGCGTTTTTTTCAACAAGTCGCCGTTATTAAATTCATAGGTTTCATCCCTGGCTGCATAAAGTGGTCGTACGCCTGCTGAACCAATCGCCGACCGTATTTTAAGTTCCTGGAAACCCGGGATATTTAATTCTTCAGTCAACCTGTATGCCAGCGATGCCCTGAAATAGGGATACCATTGATCATCTTCACCAAACAATGAAGAGCCATCATAACGGTATAAAAATGAACCCAGGAACTTTTCTTTGAAATCAATATCTAGAACTCCAAAATAGTTTTTTGATTCTATTGATCCGGTCCCTGAATCAACTTTGTTGATTTTTTTTATGGCTGAAAAATCAGGAATATCTTTTACTGCCATATCACTACCATCTGCAAATAAATTGGTCCATTTTTCTTTTTGGTAGAGGTAACTTAGTTTGATACCTGTATTAAATTGTCCTAATTTCTTTTGGAAATTAAGATTTAACTGGGTGTTCTGAGAAAAAGCTTTGTAAAAACCTCTTTCAAGGCTTCCTGGCCAAAGACTATACTCAGATTGATAAAAAGTGTTTTTTGCCAGAAATTCATAATAATCACCATTCTGACTATCTAAACCATAGCCTCCGGAAATACTCAAAAAGTCGAATGGGGAATAAACTGCAGAAAAATTCCCAATATACCTGATCCTTTTTTCTCCTGATCTGACCTCAATTGAACATACAAAGGATTTGTAGTAATAAAATTAAAATTTGGCCATCCATCATAAAAGCTGGGAGTATACCGATATGGAGAACCATCTGAAAAATTATTTGCATTTATGTTTGCATCAGGACGCAACCACATCCAATTTGTTCGCCACATATAATTCGATCCTAAATCATAAATATCATCCAGACCGGTACTAGACACCAGATTACTAGCCGATACTTTTAATTTTGGAGAAATCGCATGATCAATATTAAAACGGAAATTATTTCGTTTATATCCTGACTTGCTAAAAACAATGCCCTGCTGCTGTGAATTCTCATATGAAATCAGAAAATTAGTTTTATTATCATTCCTTCCTACGGACAAATAATTAGTAATGAAATTTCCCGACTGATAAAATTCACTTTGATGGTCATATACTATCATATAAGGATTGTCAAAATAATAATCTTCAGCCCATAACATTGAACCACTGCTTGGCCATCCAATGCTATCAGGGTGCTCTGAGAACACCCAGTTATCAAATTTTGTAAACCGGGTTTCCTGCTCCCAGTCCTCTGCCAATTTATAGGCATGATGTTCTGCAAGTTTAAGTTTCCGTGTTAATACCTGTTTGCCAAATTCAGTTCGAAAAGTTACTAATGTTTTTTCCCGGGCAATATTTTCTCCACGCTTTGTTCTGATTACAATTGCCCCGTTTCCAGCTTCTGAACCATAAAATGATGAAGCAGCCGCCCCTTTTACCACTTCAATGAATTCAATATCGTCAACATTTATATCAGAAAGGGGCCCTGAAATGATCATGCCATCCAGTATGATCAAAGGTTGCTGAAAAGTTACAAGTGATGTGGCACCTCTGATCCGAATAAGCGGGTCCTGGCCCGGAGATCCATTTGGCATAAGAACATTAACACCCGGAACTTTACCCTGTATTGCTGTTCCAACTGAAATGGCAGGTACATTTTTAAAATCGGATTCATTAAGTTGATCGATTGAAACAGTTAAATTCTTTTTGTAAGTATTTGTGGCCACCGCTGATACAATAACTTCATCTAAGCCAAAAACATCCTCTTCTAAAGTTACGTTCAGTTCAACAGAATCACTTAAGAAAACATCCCTTGTTTTCATTCCAACAGAAGCAAACGTAAGAGTAGAAGTTTCCGTCGGTACACTTAAAACAAAATTACCCGATCCATCTGATACTGTCGAAATAACAGTTCCTTTAACAACAATTGTAGCACCAGGAATTGACTCGCCATTGCTCATCCTTGATACCTTACCCGTGATCTCCTTTGTTTGAGAAAATAAGCAACAAAAGACGCAAAAGGAAAGAAAGAATGTTATTGTTGTTTTTAGCATAGGGTTTAGTTAGGGGAAGAATTTTCAATTATGGCGATGGAAAATCATAAAATAAAATGAGGATGATCTTATTTATTTTGAGCATTAAATAATTAGTTAAGAGAAATTGCAACATAATATAAGAAAAAATAGTAATTTAACCAAGGAAAATTCAGAGGATTATCCCTCTCAGTTGAATAATTACCAATAAATTTACAACAACAAATGTCTGAACAAAACATCCTGATCCTGGGAATTGGCAATATACTTTTACAGGATGAAGGGATTGGTGTCCATGCCATTCGGGAAATGGAAAAGTCAGAATGGCCTGATCACGTTCAACTGCTTGATGGTGGTACGGGTGGTTTTCATATTTTGTCACTTTTACAGGAGTACGAAACAATAATAATGATTGATGCCAGCCTGGATAATAATCCAATCGGGACAATTAAGCTAATTGAACCCAAATTTTCAAAGGATTTTCCAAAAGCTCTTTCCTCCCATGATATAGGCCTCAAAGATTTAATAGACTCTGCTATCCTATTGGATTCATTGCCTAAAATTCACCTCATTACCATTACTATTAGCCCGGATCAGGACATTGGTATGGAACTCTCTACAGAAATTAAGAACAAAATTCCTGGCATTATTTCTAAGGTTAAAAATATCCTAAGCATATGAAACATGTTGTGATCACAGGTAGTTCAAGAGGAATAGGTTTGGGATTGGCCAAATCTTTCCTTGAACTGGGTTGTTCGGTTACAATTTCAGGCCGAGTGGAGGAAGTATTATTGAAAGCTATTGCTGATTTAGGGAAATCATATGATAACAACCGTATCCTGGGTATAGTTTGCGATGTTGGAAAATATGAGGATATCCTGAATCTTTGGAATGAAGCCATAAAAAAATTTAAAACTGTTGATATCTGGATAAACAATGCTGGCCAGGGACAGGATTACAAATATATCTGGGAACTCATGCCTGAAAAAATTGACAGTATTATTCATACCAATATTACCGGACTTATATATGGAAGCCAAATTGCTTATAACGGAATGGCAACACAGGGATATGGAAAAATTTTCAATATGGAAGGCTTCGGTAGCAATGGTATGAAGAGAAAAAAACTATCCATCTACGGAACTACCAAATCAGCCATCAGTTATTTTACAAGCTCATTTGTAAAAGAAATTGGGAAGTCTCCTGTACTGATTGGAACTATTGCCCCGGGAATGGTTCTTACAGATCTTCTCCTAATGCCGGTCACAAAAGACAATCCTGAATACAAAACCACCATAAAGGTATTTAATTTAATGGCTGAAAAGGTAGAAACCGTTACACCCTGGTTGGCTGGAAAAATGTTGAAATCAAAAAAACAAGGGGCTTCTATAAACTATAGTCCTACCTGGAAAATGACACTTAAAGCTATCAAGAATCTAATTACAAATCGGAAAATCATTCCTGAGATCAATAGCTAATTACTAATAATAGAATCTAAAATTCGGTTACGTTCCAAGCTAAAAAAAGGATTTACAACTGACCCTCTCCAACAATTTACTTGACTTTTTCCAAATTTTCCAATTAAATGCTACATAGGTTACATTAAATGTATCCTGTGTTATAGCTTATGAAATTTTCTTAGCCTATCTTATTATTGAAATTAAAACAGGATACAACTATTTAAATATTTGTTAATAAACCAAAAAAAGATACTATGTAATAACTACCATTTATTAACTAAAATTAGCAGCCATGAGAACATTAATTAGTTATTTGATTTTGATCCTACTGTCAGTTTTGCTTTTCCGGCAAAAACTGTAGTAGTGAAAGGAGATTCGAATTGTGCATTGGGAGACTTTGTTATTAGAGAGAGCTCTGAATTATTCATGTTGGATGGTAATAAGTTGGACACCTACCTAATCACCTACGAGAACTCCAGAAAAGACAGTCAATGTAGCTGTTCGGAAGAGGAAGATTGTTGCAGATATATTGCTATTTACAGATGAATTATCTGTTCAATATATATGTTATGAAGAGTATTTTGGAGTTAAAATCCACGATGCCAAGATGAAAAGGCAAGGATATGAAACGGACAAGGATATGCTTGATAATTCATCTTATTTTACCAAAGGGTTATCACACGAGAAGAGATACACAAAAATCTGAAAGGATGTCTTGGCTTAATAGCCGTTTATTATCCCAGGCTTATAAAAGATTTAGATAAAGTATTTCATTGCGAAAGCATTAAGTAAAATGAGTATTGAAGAAGCTTCCATTTATTGCATAAATGGGGTTATGAGTAGTAAGCAGGGAAGGTATCCTCCCGGATATCTTTCCTGTTTATAATTTTAAAATGCTTAAATTTTTATGCTAAAATATCTGAAGTAAAAACAATTTATTTTTAGGCAACAGGTAGCTGGTTACTGGATATTTCCCTCTTTGAGCTGGTAGCAGTTTGGTCATCAGAATATACTACCCCTGCCCTCTCCCTTAAATTATAATTTGAAGCCATAGACTGACCATAGGCACCCACACTTAAAACTGCCAGATAGTCGCCCCTGTAGGTAGTAGGTAAAGACACCCCCCGTCCCAGGAAATCAGTGGTTTCGCATACCGGACCTACTATATCATACTTCATGGAATTCTGGGGCCCAGTTCCTCCTGCCCTGCTTTGAGTTAAATTTTCAATTTTATGTACTGAATTATATAAGGCCGGACGAATTAATTCAGTCATACCAGCATCTACCACCGCAAAGTTTTTTGTACGCCCGTTTTTAATAAACAGCACCCTGGAAATTAGAGTCCCCATTTGAGCAACAATGGAACGTCCCAATTCAAAATAAACCTGCTGCCAGGGCTTTACTTTCAAGTTTTTATGAATTGTCTCAAAATAAGTTTTGAAATCAGGTATTGGATTTCTTTCCGGATTTTCATAATCTATTCCAAATCCACCACCCAGGTTTAGAATCGAAAGACTAAAGCCTTTATCTTCAATGTAGTTATTGACTTCATTTACCTTATAGCAAAGCCTCTCAAAAACTTCCATATCTGTAATTTGTGAACCAATATGAAAATGTAGACCAATTAGATCAATGTGCTTTAAGGTACTAACTACCGTAAGCACCTCCTCCATCTCCCACAATTGAATCCCAAATTTATTTTCTTCTATTCCGGTAGTAATGTAGGAATGTGAATTGCTATTCACATGAGGATTAATCCTTAATGCAATTTTTGCCCGGGTACCTGTCTCGCCTGCCAATTGATTAACAACAGAGATTTCCTGTAAAGACTCACAGTTGAAACAACCAATATTCCCTTTTAATCCTGCTCTGATCTCGTCATCGGTTTTGCCTACTCCGGCATAGAAAATATCCTTTGAGTCAAAATTAAGCTCAAGGGCCTTTTTAACCTCGTTTCCACTAACACAGTCTGCACCAAAACCTGCTTCACTAATAATCTGAAGTACTCTTTCATCTGTATTGGCTTTCAGGGCATAATGAATTTTATAGTCAAATTTCTGTGCCTCTTCTTTCACACTATCAATAGTAGTTTGCAACAGATCCAAATCATAGTAGTAAAAAGGAGTCGGAATTCCCTTCAATGTATTTATATCTATTTTCTTAAACATAGCTCTCTTGTCTTATAAAAATTTTCTGGTGGAGAGATTCTAATGACCTCTTTTTATCTGCTGATTTTACCAGAAGTGAAATGTTATTCATGCTACCACCATAAGATATCATCCTTACCGGGATATCCTGGAAAGCATCCAGCACCGTTCTGGCCATACCTGTTTCTTCGGCCATAAAATCACCTACCACGCAAATAATGGTCTGATCCAGATCGTATTCAACATCACCGAACAATTTCAGATCAGCCAGAATTGCATTGAGATTTTTAGGATTGTCAATGGTTAGTGAGACACTAATCTCAGATGTAGAAATCATATCAATAGGAGTCTCATAATCCTCAAAAACCTGGAAGACCTTTCTCAGAAAACCATATGCCATAAGCATTCTTGCAGACCGAATGCGAATTGCAATAATTCCATCTTTTGCGGCAACTGACTTCACCTTGTCTCTTTTTGAGGATGAGGAAATAAGGGTACCTGGGGCATTGGGTTTAAAGGTATTCTTAAGTTTTAGTGGTATATTCTTTACCTGGGCTGGAAAAACACACTTGGGATGCAAAATGGCAGCACCAAAATAAGACAGCTCGGCTGCTTCTTTGTACGAAAGTTCCTTAATCGGATTAGTATCAGACACTATTCTTGGATCGTTGTTGTGCACACCATCTACATCAGTCCATATTTGAATTTCAGAAGCATTCAAAACAGATCCTATAATGCTTGCTGAATAATCGCTTCCATCTCTTCCAAGGTTATCAATCTCTCCTGCATAATTTCTGCATATATATCCCTGTGTAACATATACATCCGCCTCCGGTGCATTTTGCATACATTTTTCGATGTTTGTCTTAATGTAATACATATCAGGCTCACCATCCTTATCCGTACGCATAAAGTTTAGAGCACATATAAGCCTTGATTTTAACTCCAAAGATTCCAGGAACAACTGAAAAATCCTGGAAGACAGCATTTCACCTTGTGCAAGAATTTCTCTCTCATATTCCTCAGATAGACTTTCAGGATGAAGTGCACTAAACTTGTTGAAACTTTCACCCAGCAGGTCTTCTGCCTTTAATATAAAATCCTTATCGCTAAATAAACCAATAATATATTTCTCATATTCGTACTTCAGCTCCAGGATTTTATTCTGAGCATCGTTTATTTGGTACCTTCTAACAAGTTCAATCAATTCAATGAGTCGGTTTGTCGTGCCCGCAATGGCTGATAGTACCACAACCTGTTGTTCACCATCATTTATGATCTCAGAAACATGGCGAATATCCTCAGGAGTGCCAAGCGATGTGCCTCCAAACTTCAGTATTTTCATTACAATTTCAATTTAATAGGAGGCCAAATTTAGAAAAGTTACAAGGCAGGACAAAAATTATGGAAAAGAAAAACACATTCTTAACAAAATGTTAATTTTTAAACAGGCATTTTTACTTAATATATTCAATATGGAATTAGACTTATGTTATTTCACCCAATATTTAAAAGGGTGTTTTAGTAGCATCATGTTGTAATATTTCATTTCATCGGTAATTTCCCTGCCAAGCCAGCCTGGCTTCTTAAATTCTTCATCCTCAGTTTTTAATTCAAGTTCAGCAACTTGCAGGCCCTCATTTTTACCAAAGAACTCATCAACTTCATACCTATATCCTTCGTAAAAAACTATGTACCTTTTCTTTTCAATAATTCCAATTTCGCAAATCTGAAGTAGCTCCTTCGCATCATTATAAGGAATTTCATATTCCCATTCAGGCCTACTGACTCCTGAATCATTACCCATTCCCTTAATAGTTAAATAAGCTTTTTTATCCATTATACGAACACGAACCGATCGTTCATTTTCAGTAGATAAATACCCCTGCAACACATGTATAGACCTATCTGCCAATTGTTTAAAATCTCCTTTTACAAGGAATTTTCTTTCCACTTCCATTCCCATAATTCCAATTTTTATTAGCTAAAACCTTCCAATTAATTTCAAAATTACATAAATTTATTTTAACATTGTGTTAAATATTAAACTATGATAACGATTTCCGAAGCAGTAAAGGATATTATTGCACACTCACCCTTTTTAGAGGAAGCAATGGCAGATAATCTCGTGAATGTTTCTTCACTGGCAAGAAAGATCAAGCCAAAAGTTGAATTGCTGGTTAAAAAAGAAGTGAAAGAAGGAGCAATAGTTATGGCCATAAATCGGCTGGCACCCAATTACTATCATAAAATAAATATAGGTTTAAAGGATTTTGTTACAAATCTGGGCGATTTTACAGTTCGCTCTGATTTAATGGATTACACATATTTAAACACTGATGGCTTAAGGAAAAAGCAATCTATATTATTAAAGCAGCTTGAAGATCAAATGGGGGTTTTCTATACTTTTTCTCAGGGAATTAATGAAACTACTATAATAATTAGTTCCTCTCAGGAAACATTGATGGATGAATTATTTAAGACTGAAAATCTGGTTGGAAAAAAAACTGATCTCTCCACCATTACCATGAGACTACCTGATGAAAACACAGAGATTTCAGGTTTCTACTATTTCATTCTTAAGAATCTGGCCTGGGAAGGAGTAAATATCATGGAAGTTATTTCCACAACCAATGAATTTACCATTGTAGTGCGGGATGTAGATGTACAGAAAGCTTTTTCTATATTATTGAGCTTAAAAAAAGGGAGAAAAACATATAGCTATTAATCTTACCTTAAGATTTTGATATCTTTAGATTTATAATACTCAGAATAAATGGGAGAAACTAACTCATATCATCAAAAAATCAAATCCCATAAAAAAGCAAAATCTCTCTATTACAGGCTTGCTAAAGTTGCTTTAACAACTTTTTTGGTTTTAATAGGTTTACTGTTATTTGTTATTGTAATATTTTATTTAAAAAAGGACAATATTGGCAGGAAAATTCTAGCAGAAGCAAGTAAACGAACAAATAGTGTGATAAAATTCAATGATATTCGCCTATCCCCATCCATTCATTTCCCTGGTGTTTCAGTCACTCTTACCAATGTTGAAATACATGAAAAGAAGGTCAATATGGACTCCCTTGAAAAGCCTATAGCAAATATTGAGGAATTACATGCTGGAATTAATATTCTTGAACTTCTCAAGGGTCATATTGATGTTTCAAGGATTACTTTAGAAGGTGGAGACATAAACTTAATCCATGAAGTTGATAGCAGCTACAATTTCATTAAAGCATTTTCTTCTTCAGAAACTTATTATAACATTAATAAAAAATCAAAAACTTCGGAAACAAATGACTCGAATGGGATGGCCAATCCAGAAATAGAACTTTCATTCAATAAGGTATATTTTAAAAATGTTGCATTGAATTACCAGAACAGGCTCACTAAAAGACATACAATTGCTAGAATTGAGGAGCTAAGAGCTTCATTTATCTACAGTCATGAGACTATAAAAACCTCCTGTAATTTTCGGATGGATATTACTGAACTGAAGTTATCTGATCAAAAAACTTTTAAAAATATAAACCTGGGTTTAGAGTCAACCTTATACTACGATAGGGAGAAAAAACTCCTTTCTATTGACCCAAGTGAATTGATGGTTCAAGATGCAAAAATGAACTTAAAGGGAATTGCACAATTATATGAAAAAGTAAGATTGAATCTTGAACTAGATGGGTCTGATGAGGATATGAGTTTCCTAAGATTATTTTTAACCAAACCAGGAATTAAAAACATTAAAAGTGGTGATGTTTATTTTACTGCCAGTATCATTGGCTCTTTATATCCTGGAATTCCTGTAATCAAATGTAATTTTGGGTTGAATAATCTTAATATTAAGATTCCGAGAACCAGTAAGACGATTCAAAACCTGAGTATTAATGGGCTTTTTAATTCTGGTGAGAAAAGCGATTTATCTCAAGCCTATCTAAAAATCGATACAATTTCTGCTCATCTTCCCGGAGGACATTTTCAAGGATTATTCTACCTAAAAGATTTTATTTCCCCTTATTTAAATTATGAAATTGATTTAAAAACTGAGCTAAAAGGCTTTGATGATATATTTAAAATTCAGCAACTCTCGGACTTGGATGGAAACATTCGAATCAAAGATCAATTTACTGGCTACTTTTTAGCTGATTCAGGTTGGATTAGAGACCGAAGAAATAACATTTCAGTTTTATTGGACAGTATTTCATTTAATATTGCTGACTATATGGATGTAAATCTATTAAATGGAAGCTTAAGAGGAAACCTGGATACTCTGGATCTTTATAACTTAGTGATTGAAACAGGTAACACTGATCTTCAAATTAATGGAGCACTCTTTAATATTTCGCAATTTTTTAAAGATGAGAAAAAAAAAATATCTGCAGATCTTATTATAAACTCTTCAACATTTGATCTTCCAGAGTTTCTTTCTTTTAATCCAAAAATTGGAGAAAGCTTTCCTCACCAGATAAATGAAATAAACCTGGATGTAGGAATATCTACCGCACTCACAAAGCTTAAAAACTTTAAAAAGGTCCCAGAAATCGAATTCAACATAAAACAACTGAATGCTGACATTGAAGACCTCTTCCCTCCCATTAAAATAAACCATGGAACATTAATTTTGGGAGAATTAGATAGCCTTTTACACCTTGATTTCAATGACTTTTTTATCCAAGTTGCTGGTAGCCAAATGAATACTTCTCTCGATATTTTCTCTCCACCTGACAAGTCCGTAAATCTGGATATAGATCTACATGCTCAAGGATTAAACCTGGGTAAATTGTTTTATGCTAATGAAACAGATACTATTCCAAAGATTCTCAAAGCCAACTTAAATGGAGGGATGGTATGCAAACTTTTTTTCATAAAGAGTCCCAAATCCATTTTAAATAGGCTTGAATTTAACACCAGCAAATTATCCTATACAAGTAGTTCAGATACAATTGATGCAGATTCAATTCAATTTTATGGTCGAGATATAGATTACAATGTCAATACTAACCCACTTTCCAACCTTACAGCTTTAATTGAATTATCTGCCAAAGAAATCAAAACATCTCAATTTAAAGCAGAAAATGTACACTATGAAATTAATGCATTAGATGGAACGTACACAATTATTCCGGAAAAAGTTAACTGGTTTGGAAAGGAAGGTACAGGTAAGCTGATTCTGAGCCCCTTCAAAAAACCTCCATCCTACTTTATAAATTATTCAGTTAATCAGTTTCAAGTGGAGAAGCTTCTTGAAAGTTTTATGGAAAACCAGTCTCTAAAGGGATTAATGGATTTTGACATTTCTCTTGATTTTAAAGGTAGCGATTGGTTAAGTATTGCACCTACATTAAATGGAGGAGTTCAACTAAAAGGGTCAAATCTTATCCTGGAAGGGATTGATATCGATGAATTTATAAAAAAATTTGAGCGAAGTCAGAACTTCACACTACTGGACCTGGGAGCCGCTATTTTTGTCGGTCCTGTTGGCCTTGCTGTTACAAAAGGATTTGACTTTACCAGGATTATTGTTTCAAATCCTGGAGAATCATCAGAAATTGAAGAATTATATACAGATTGGAATATACAAAAAGGTATTCTTAAAATGCAAGATATTGCATTTACAACTCCTGAGAATCGAATTGCAGCATCGGGGTGGCTTAATTTAGGAATTGATAGTCTTGATATCACCCTTGCCTTGGTAAATCAAAAAGGGTGCAGTGCTCTTAGCCAAAACATATATGGTTCCATTGAAGAACCAGAGCTAGGTGATGTAAATATAATTTCAAAGTTGCTGGCTCCCATTACTAATTTGGTCGACTCTGATAATGAATCAGACTGTATCCCTTTCTATACAGGTATAGTTAAGCATCCAGCTCAGATTAAGAAAAAAATTAAATCCAATTAGGTACTACATGTGGGACTGAATAGGATTAGGATTCTATCGATCAAGGAATCGATAGGTTTTCAGAATTAAGTCGTAATGGCCAATTGGTTTCGAGATATAATCATTAAAGCCCAAGCCTTCCTTTTGAATGGCTGTCCAGTCGAAGTTATACGCTGTTTGTGCAATAATAGGAATTTCCTTATCATACTTCCGGATCGACTTGGTAGCTTCAAAACCATCCATCTCAGGCATTAAGATATCCATCAATATCAGGTTGATATCGCGATTTTTTCTAAAGATCTTCAGCACTTCATTTCCATCTTTAGCCCAGATTACTTCGGCCCCGGTTTTCTCCAGAACAGCTTTTAACAGGATGAAATTCATTTCAACATCTTCAGCAATAAGGATCTTTTTATCCTTCCAGTTTATTATCTCGAGGTAATCCTCACCTGTCTTAAAGGTTTTTGCATCCCCCATTTTTAAGGTTCCGACTAATTCGTCAATAGCCGAATGGGTTGATTGTTTGCTGGTTTCTATGTAACCAAAATATCTTTCAGAATCGGAATTTGCGATTTCTTCATCCCTGAGCAAATCTGCAAATCCCAACACATTATTCAGTTGAGTCCGAATCTTATGCAGAAAATTCAAAAGGAACTGCGGGTCACGCTCTGCCAGTTGTTTTATTCCTTCCGGAATTTCAATTTCAATACTCTCAATGTTTTTGGAAGATTTTACCAATCGGAAATAAAGGAGGATACTCATCCCTAATAAAACTGCAATCAGAAATAATCTAAATGCCAATTCATTATTAGGGATATCGGTAATAAAAAACTCAATAAAACTTTTATCAGCAGAAAATAAACTTCCAAATAATGATTGAACAATCCAAAGAATAACAATAGCAAGAATTATTACGGGAATAATTACTCTTTTCTGCATCTACATTTGAGTTTTAAAAATCACTTTTCGCATTGAAAAATATTTTCTTGCATAATCCATGTTCAATTAAATCGAAGCAAATAATCTGCAGAAACCTGACAATCAACACATAAAAGGAATCGCCGAATAAAATATGATTTGAATTTCTTAATCTTTATACTCCTGAACTGATAATACGCGATTTTACTCCAAAAGTTATACTATTAAAATCAACTAATATTATTTTTAACGATTCTAAATAGATAGGCATTTAGTTAAATCATGTTTAGCCTGAAACTTTGATTGTATTTTTGAAAATCGGGCTTTAAAAACATGTGGTTTCATATAGTTAGGAATAATTCAATCATAACTAACTAATCATATTTTTCCTTTAAACTTAACTGAAGTCTAATGAATAAATCAATTATACCTCTCAATAAGTTGGCTAGAAAATAAAAAATCATAAAATAATATCTTCATGAATACATCTAAAACCAACAAGTCAAAAAGAACGTTTGCATTCTTTATTTTATTTTTTGTAGCCCTCTCATTGCAATTTGCTCAGGATTCGGGGAGTGAAGAAAAGGAAACAGACCCACTCGTTTTACAAAATCTTAGAGGAATGGCAGGATTTAAAGTTTGGATTCATGATGCATTGGGGGCCATATTCACAATGGGGAGTTGTTGAATCCTGGTCCATTTGTTCTGAAGATGTCCCCTGGTGTCAAAGGAAAACCGAAAATTATGTCGAATATGTAAATGCATATGAAAAGTTAAAGGACACCTTTAATCCGATTGATTTTAACCCTGAAAGTTGGGCGAAGATTGCAAAGGAGGCAGGAATGAAATATGTGGTCTTTACAACCAAACACCACGATGGATTCAGCATGTTTGATACAAAGCTAACCGATTATAACATTACAGATCCGGGTTGTGCATTTCATTCCAATCCAAAAGCCAATATTACCAAAGAAATCTTTGAAGCCTTTAGAAATGAAAACTTTAAAACCGGAGCTTATTTTTCAAAGCCCGATTGGCACAGTGATTATTATTGGTGGCCTTATTTTGCTACCCCAACAAGGCATGTGAATTATAATCCTGTGAAATATCCTGAACGCTGGCAGATGTTCAAAGATTTCACTTATGGGCAAATAGAAGAATTAATGACCGGATATGGCAAAGTGGATATATTGTGGTTAGATGGTGGTTGGGTTCGGCCGAGACCACAGCTGGATTCTGATAAATTAATAGTGCCACCATTTAATCAGGATATAGATATGCCAAAGATTGCAGCTATGGCCCGCTCACACCAACCGGGTTTGATTATCGTTGACAGAACTGTTAAAGGAAAATACGAAAATTATACCACCCCAGAACAACATATCCCCGAAAAGGCACTTGACTATCCCTGGGAGACGTGTATGACTATGGGTGGTTCCTGGTCTTATGTGCCAAATGATACTTATAAATCAACCCGAACGATTATTCATAATCTGGTGGATATTATCGCCAAAGGAGGCAACTATTTGCTAAATGTTGGACCGGGACCTGATGGAAAGCTTCCGGCTGATGCAATTAACCGAATGAAAGAAATTGGTAAGTGGATGAAAGTTAACGGGAAGGCCATCTATAAAACGAGAGCTATAGCACCCTACAAAGAAGGGAATATTTGTTTCACAGCTAACCCTGATAAAAGCATCAATGCAATTTACCTGGCTGCAAAAGAGGAAGAGGCATTGCCTGATGAAATACAAATTAGTTCATTTAGTCCGGAAAAGAATGCGAAAGTATACCTGCTTGGATATTCAAAGGCACTAAAATGGAAAACTTCTCAGGAAGGTTTCTTAATCAGTATACCCAAATCATTAAAGGAAAATCCTCCCTGCGAAAATGCCTGGTCGTTTGTTATAACAAAGGTTAAACAATAACTTTCTATAATTATGAAAAATATAATTATTCTTTTTTCCGTAATAATCATTTTAAATTCTTGCCAGGAACCTGAAAAAATCAGCATTGGATTCCCGGAACCCGAAAACCCGGAACCTTTAGCCACAGGATTATGGGATAAAGTTCAACCAGGCCTGCATATTAGTTATGGTTCTGTTGATGAAAGATATAACCGGGACAGTCCTCCGGAAATTAATAACAATGACTCCTGGAACGGAGTTGGGTGGAAAGGTGAAAAAATTCATACTCAATTCCTTTTATGGGCAGAACAAGATATTACAAACATGACCTGGCATGTCAGCAACTTAACTGACAGCAAAGGGAATACAATCAATTCACAAAAAATTGAAATAAGAGCAATACGATATGTCCTTACAGATGAATTTCTTACAGGATGCGGATGGCGCGATAAGGATACAATTCAGGCTCATCTGGTAGGTGACATACTGGAACCTGTTGAACAATTGAACCTGCCTGCACAATCTGTTCGGCCTATGTGGTTAAGTATTAATATCCCGAAAGATCAGGAACCTGGATTATACAATGGAAAACTTAATATTAATTATGATCCGGAAGCATCTTTAAGCCTGAATATTTCCATCAAGGTTCAGGATAAGATATTACCTCCCCCTTCTGAATGGTCCTTTCATCTTGATTTATGGCAGAACCCATTTGCTGTTGCTCGATTTCATGATGTCCCACTATGGTCGCAACAACATTGGGACCTGCTAAAACCATTACTTACATTATTGGCTGATGCTGGTCAGAAATGCATAACAACTTCTATTATTCCGGCTCCCTGGGGTGGCCAGACCTATGATCCCTTCGAATCGATGATTGGTTGGATTTATAATTCCTCAGGCAAGTGGGATTACGATTATTCTGTTTTTGACCAGTATGTTCAATTTGCAATGGATTGCGGAATTACAAAGCAAATAAATTGCTATTCTATGGTTCCCTGGGGCAATCAGGTGAAATATTTTGATGAAGATTCAAGCAAATTTGTTACCAGAAAATTAATCCCTGGATCTGAAGAGTTTGAAAACTTTTGGAGACCCTTCCTATATGATTTCAGGGCACATTTAAAGGAAATGGGTTGGTTGGAAAAAACTACCATAGCCCTGGACGAGAGAGGAATAAATGAGATGAAAGCTTTGTTTTCTTTTATGAAAGAAACAGCTCCGGAATTTAAAATTACCATGGCGGGTCATTATTTTGAAGAAATAAACTACGAAATACATGACTTCAGCTATAATTGGGGACATGTATCTGAAAGTTCAAGCGAGGTTGCAAATGAACGCAGGAGAAATGGTGCTGTGACAACCTATTATGTTGCCTGTGGAATTCCTCGGCCTAACAATTTCAGTTTTTCTCCACCTGCAGAATCCACTTATGAGGGTTGGTTTTCTGCCGCCATGCAATTTGATGGTTTCTTACGCTGGGCATATAATTCATGGGTGGAAGACCCTCTAATGGATACTCGATTTCGCACCTGGCCAGGTGGCGACACCTATTTCGTTTACCCGGGTCCACGAAGTTCCATCCGGTTTGAGAGGTTGGTGGAAGGAATTCAGGATTTTGAAAAAATAAGGATCTTGCAGGAAGAAAGCTTTAAAACACGAACTCCAAAAGATATTAAGGCACTTGAGGAAATAGATGCTTTCCTTCAAAAAATAACACCTGAAAGTTTAAATGAGAAAACTGCTTCTGAGTGGGTAAATGAAGGAAAAAAACTTCTTGAGAAAATTTCAGATTAAAAGAACCAAGATAGTTATTTGATGATTTAGCTCTGTTTTCTTCTTTTTAAAGAAATCAAAATAAGGCTAGATGTAAGTCCAATAAAAGAAAAACCGGCAAGAAGTAAATAAAAATTATGGAATCCTTTCATACCAGGAGAGGCATCCAATATGCGACCGGCAATTGAATTAAAAAACACGTCGGGGGTATAACCGATAACAGAGATTAAGCCAACAGCAGTCCCGGTATAAAGTCTGTCTACTTTGGTTTCTTCCAGCAATGCAAAGTAGATTCCGCGGAGGGCATAGACAGCTGCAAATGTTAAGATAAGATTTGTCAGAATAAAATTTACTCCATTTTCGATTGGATTGAGAATTGTAAGTGCTATATAGCAAATCAATAATATGAAAAATGTATAGAGTATTACCTTACTGGCTGAAAACCTATCCACCAGTAATCCTGCCCCAATAGCTGCCACAACCCTTATATAAGAGGCATTGGAAACAAAGCTTGCAGCACTAACCTCATCCATATTCAATACCTCAACAGAAAACAATGAATAATAATCTATCCCTTTATATCCACAATAAGAACTTACCACAATTATTGCCTGCAACCAGACCAGTTTATTACTTAGTACTTTTTTTATTCCCTTAAATATATCCGTCGAAAAGCTCTTGGAACCTTGATTTGTGTCAGGGATAAAAATCCAAACAAGGATTGCAGATAAAAAAGTTAGCAGGGTATAAAAGTAAATGATCATTTTTAGAGCTTCTGTTCGCTGAAGCATATCTGAGTTTTCCGGATCTGCATTTAAGAGCCTCTTTAAAAGAAAAACAGCAAAAGTGGCTGCACCAGCTGCAATGAGTCCCCGACCACCATCCAGAATACCAAATGCCTTGCCCTGGGCAAATTCCCCACCCCACTCCTGAGTTGCTTTAATCAGTGCTGCCCAAAAGAACAAAATGGTGCTTACTCCCCAAAATCCGAAGAGTATAGATAGTCCAAGTTTCCCGGGAATTTGAGCAAAATATATACCGCCTAAAGCAGTTCCAGCCAGAGATATCGAAAGGAGTTTACGAGCGGAGAACCGATCGGCTAATGGTCCACCCGGAAAATAAGTAATCATGGCTGTTATTCCATAAATGGCAAGCACATCTCCTAAGGAAGTATTTGAAAGATTAAAAACATCTAAGAGAGTTGGGCGGAAAAACCTAGCAACATGAAAAGGCAAACTAAAAATTATTTCTCCGGCAAAAACAAGACAAAAAATTACAATCCACCTTGATCCAGAACTTATGTTCGTGAATTTTTGATTCATATTGAGGCAAATATCAATATTTTTTAATCACTACAAAAACGAAACCTCCTTTTATGCCATTAATGGATTTATTGAAATATTTGCCTATTAAAATAAGTAATATAAAAAGACAGGTTCATAAACTATTCATACCTTAATGTGTTTGCTGGATTCATGCTGGCAGCCTTTACCACCTGTACACTTACAGTTAAAATTGCCACCAAAATACCGAAAATGGCCGGCAGACCAAATATCCACCAACTCAATGTGGTTGGGTACGCATAGTCTTTCAGCCAATTATTTAGAAAATACCAGGAAATTGGAACTCCAATGGCCACAGCAACTATAACCAGCCTGGCAAATTCGCCAGTCATCAGGTATACTATTCCTGAAATAGAAGAACCTATCACTTTCCGAATACCAATTTCTCGGATTCGAGTCTCCACCATATAGGCTGTTAACCCAAACAGTCCTAAAAGAGCGATAAACACCGAAATAAATGCGAAATATTTTAACAGACTTCCCATTCTGACTTCAGTCTTGTACATATCATCAAAAACTTCATCCAAAAAATGATAATCAAACGGATAATCAGGTAATATTTCAGTCCATGCTTCCTCCAGGTTATCCAGTGTTTTAGGAATATTTCCAGGTCTTAAACGCAGAATTATATAGTTTGTCCATCTGTTTACACCAGCCAGGATGGCAAGGGGTTCAATTTCAGCCTGCATGGATTGAAAATGAAAATCTTTCATTATTCCGACAATACGACCGTTTGGAATCCCAAGGAATGAAAAATTGACTTCTAAAGGATTTTCTACCCCCATAATACTGGCCAGTTTTTCATTTATGAGAAATGTTCCGGTGGAATCGGTACCCATGTCAGAAGGAAAATCCCGGGAAATACTCCTACCCTGAACTATTTGAATACCCAGTGTTTCAACATAGTCATAATCAATTATACTTAAACTTATAGGAAGGTTTAAATCGGGATCCTTGCCATCCCAATCCGCACCACCTGAATTACTTCCAATGCTACTGGGTAAGTTTGATGATGAAGTTACATACAAAACTTCTGGATTGGCTCTGAATTTATCTGAAAGAGATTTATAAGAATTTTTAATATTACCGTGCATTCTCAGGTAAACAATGTTCTCCTTATCAAATCCCAGTTTCATCGACTGCATGTGGTTTAATTGTTTATATACTAGCATTGTCCCGGTTATGAGGAATATGGATAGGGTAAACTGAACTATTACAAGTCCCTTGCGCAACCAGGCTTTTTGTGACCTTGACCCAGTACTTCCCTTCAAAACTTTTACTGGTTCAAATCTTGAAAGAAAGATGGCTGGATATGCACCTGCCATAATTCCAGTAAAAATTATAATTCCTCCAAGTCCCAACATAAACTTCCAGGTAAACAAAAAACTTAATTCAATCTCCTTACCTGATAGTTGGTTGAACTTATTTAATAACAACATAGTAAGTAATACGGCTACAATAGCAGAAATAAAAGTAGTTACTAAAGATTCACCCAGAAATTGCCGGATAAGGGAATTTGGATTTGCCCCGGAAACCTTTCGAATGCCAATCTCTCTAGCTCTTTTCGAAGAACGGGCAGTTGATAAATTCATGTAGTTTATTCCTGCAATAATAAGTATGAAAATTCCAATAGTTATGAAGATAATAACATTTTGAATCTGACCCGGTGGGTTACCAAACCCGAAGTAGGAATGCAGATGCATTTTTTTAAGTGGGGCCAGCATAAATTGTGTGACATAATCTTCTTCAGAAAAACCATCAATTTCATCAAAATCAATATGAGATAAGACTACGTTGGTTAACTTCCTATCAACTGGTCCAGGATCTGCATTTACTTTAAGTAAAGCGAAAGTGATTATCGAATTGCTGATCCAGTAGTCTGAGTAATCACCAATTACTTTTGAGAAAGAAAAAGGAACCAGCATATCAGGTGAAAAGCTTGAATTATTTGGAATTTTCTCCATCACACCTGTGATTTTAAAATCATACTGGTTATCGAGTGTAAGTGTTCTTCCTATTGGATCATCATTACCAAAATATTTATTCGCTGTTTCTTCAGACAAAACAATAGAAAAGGGCTGGTTCAATGCAGTACTTGGATTGCCCCATTTTAGCGGAAATGTAAACACTGAAAAAATCGTTGAATCAACAGCAGAGATTTTGTTTTCATAAAATGACTGGTCTTCAAATGAAACCAGAAAACTACCTAATCTATCCATTCGAACACAGTGCTCTATTTCAGGTATTTCCTGCTCGAAACCTTCGCCTGCAGGATAGGGTGTAACATTTACATGATAAGCTTCGCCATCGTAATCCTGACTCATTTCTACTCTGTAAAGCCGGTCAATATTTGCATGGAAATGATCATAATTAATTTCATCCCAAACCCATATAAAAATGAGCAGAGCAGCTGCAAGTCCAAAAGCAAGTCCAAAAATATTTATAAAGGAAAAACCTTTCTGTCTTGTCAAATTGCGGATCGCGACAAGAATAAAATTTTTAATCATAATCTTAAAGTTTGAAAGAGGTGAGCTTATAATTTATAGACGATCCACAAAATCAAGTGCTGCATAAAAAATCTATTTTTCATAGCTGTTTGACAAAATCAAATTGTAATTTAGATGATTGGTTTTCCAGTATGATTATTCATATGAAATATGATAAAAAGAATATTTTACATTACAATATCAATTATTACAACATTCTGTATTTCAGGATGTATAAATAATAAAACCAAAACAACTCAATCTGAAAAAAGGCCTAATATTATCCTCATTATGGCTGATGATTTGGGCTATGGAGAAGTTGGATGCTACGGGCAACAAATTATTAAAACTCCAAATATTGATAAGCTCGCGGAAAACGGAATGAAATTTTCTCGATTTCTATGCCGGATCAGCTGTATGCGCACCTTCAAGATGTGTACTTATGACAGGAAAGGATACTGGTCATTCCTATATTCGCAATAACGGGCAACCGAAGGAAAAAAATCCGCTTACAGTTTTTCCTGGACAGAATCCAATTCCAGCTTCAGAAGTTACTATTGCTGAAATATTAAAGGAACAGGGATATTCTACTGCATGCATCGGAAAATGGGGACTTGGGAAGCCAGGGTACATCGGGCGATCCTAATAATCAAGGATTTGGTTTTTTTTATGGCTACAAATGCCAGGTTCATGCGCACAATCACTATCCAGAGTTCCTTTGGAGAAATGATAAAATGGAAGAGCTTCTGGGAAACGACCGAACCCTTTATGGCGCACAATCATTCTCAGGATTTATTTACAAAGGAGGCATTGGATATTCATAGAGAAAAATAAAGAGTCGCCTTTCTTTTTGTATCTGCCATTTATTATACCTCACCTGGCTATCCAAACCAACAATCAGTTCCTGGATATGTATAAGGATTCTATTCCCGAATCAGAATATGAACACAGAGGTTATATCCAACACCCTTATCCACGTGCAGGATATGCAGGGATGATCAGCCAGATGGATGATGGCATTGGTCAGGTTGTGAATAGAATAAAAAAACTGGGCCTGGAAAAAAACACAATAATCATCTTCACCAGCGACAATGGACCTGCCTATAATAGATTGGGTGGGACTGATTCAGACTTCTTTAATAGCACCGGACCTTTAAGTGGTAGAAAAGGATCTCTTTTTGAAGGAGGTATAAGAGAACCCATGATAGTTAGTTGGCCTGGGAAAATAAAACCGGAAACAAGTACAGATTTACCATTTGCTTTCTGGGATGTCTTGCCCACGCTTTGCGATGTATCGGGTACTGAAATTCCAGGGAATACTGATGGTATTAGCTTTCTTCCCACATTGTTGGGAGAAAAATCACAGGAAAAACATGAAAATCTTATATTGGGAATTTCCGGCATATGGAGGACAGGCAGCCATTATGGAAGGGAATTGGAAGTTACTAATTCAGAATCTTATGTCTGAGAAAAAAGAAACAGCATACAACTATTTAATATAAAGACGATATAGCTGAAGAGAAGGATCTATCAAAAGAAAATCCTGAAACAGTTATCAAGCTTTTGCAAAAGATGAAACAATCCCATATCCATTCAGGTCTTTTTCCGTTTCCTGAACTGGAAGAATTCTTTGGTCAAAGTGCTGAAGACATATGATACTTGGTGGCTTTTTGTTATTTTCAACCCCACATTAATAATGATGAAGGTCAGATTTCTTTTCATATTATCAGTATCGGTAGTTTTCTTGTTTAATGAGGGCTGTCAATCGTGGAAAAAAGCAAAACCTAACATAATTCTAATTCTTTCTGATGACCAGGGATGGACTGATGCAGGATTTATGGGAAGCAAATATTATGAAACACCATCTCTGGATGCATTGGCTAGCAACGGAATGACATTTACAAATGGATATGCCAACGCCCCAAATTGCGCTCCATCCAGAGCAAGCCTTCTTACCGGTTTGTATACTCCAAGGCATGGAATATTCACAGTAAACTCCTCAGCAAGAGGTAATTCTGCATACAGGAAAATTATACCCATACCCAACAAAACAATTTTGGACACCAGCCTCATTACTATTGCGGAGGTTTTGACGAGTGCCGGATATAATAGTATATCCATTGGGAAGTGGCATCTTGGCAATGATTCAATTGGTATGCCAGAGTCCCAAGGGTTCAGTGAGAATATTGGAGGAAATCAGATAGGACACCCAAAAAGTTATTTCAGCCCATATAAAAACCCCAATCTATCCGATGGACCAGAAGGGGAATACCTTACTGATCGCCTTACAAAGGAGGCCTTGAATTTTATTGAAAAGAACAAAGATCATCCGTTTTTTCTTTACCTGCCTCATTTTGCCGTGCATACTCCCATCCAGGCCAAGGACAGTTTAACACAGATATTTAAAAACAAAGAGGCTGAAGGAAAACACAATAATCCATCATATGCAGCTATGGTTAAAAGTCTTGATGAAAGTATTGGTAGTGTTGTAAATAGGATTGAGGAACTTGGACTTTCAAAAAACACCATCATCATATTCATGTCGGACAATGGAGGGTTGGGTGTGGTAACCGATATGGAACCTTTGCGTGGGTCAAAAGGAATGCTCTACGAAGGAGGTATTCGTGTACCATTTGTTATTTCCTGGCCAGGAAAAGTTAAAGCATCTACTATTTGCAACATACCTGTGGCTGGAACTGACTTGTTTCCAACCATCATCAAACTTGCTCGAATTAAACCGCCTAAAAATTTAACATTCGACGGAGTGAGTTTAAAACCAATTTTACTAAAGGGGAAAAATATTCAGGAAAGGCCCATCTTCTGGCATTTTCCGGCTTATCTGGAAAGAAATAAAGGTATGAATACCATCTGGCGAACTACTCCTGCATCTGCAATTAGACTTGGTGATTGGAAACTTTTAGAGTTTTACGAAGATTCAAAAATAGAATTGTATAACCTAAAAGATGATCCAGGTGAGACAAAAGATCTATCAGAAATAAATCCCGAGAAGAAAGAAGAATTATACATTCTCCTTGACAATTGGAGAAAGGCAGTCAATGCCCCTATTCCGGTAGAGAAAAACCCTGATTTTGATGAAAAAAAATACGAACAATTTAAAAATCAACTATTTAAAGATAAAGTCAATGATTAACCGCAAAAGAGAAAATCCAATTTTTATTTTATACTTAATTGTTCTTTTTGCATTCTCAGGATGCTCTGACGATAAATTAAGCTCGAAAGAGTTTAACAGCGATTTCACTGAAAATACAACCAGGGTCTGGATTGGTCCGGAATTTTGGGCCAATCGACTACAGGACTGGAGATTGAATGATGGCAGAATGGAATGTTTAACATCTGAACCAAATCGGAACTTAAATTTATTGACATGGAGATTAGAAGAAGTGGAAGGAGAGTTTGAAATGCAGGTGAGGACAGGATTATTGTCTGATTCCCTTCCTCATAATGATAAAAACTGGATCGGTTTCAGATTAGGGGCAAAAGGTCAATTTAATGACTATCGGGACGATGCAATCTATGGTAAGGGATTAAATATTGGCATCACAACTGAAGGGGATTTATTCATTGGAGAACCATCTGTGAAGTCAAATGGGAACGCAAAAGCACTTGTCCCATACCTCAAAAATGAGCTAATCCTCAAAGCAACCTCAACAATATTGGAAGGCAAATATTATTTAAAACTTGCTGCGATAAATCCTGAAAGCAATGAAGTACTGGTAGAAATTGAAGAATTAGATGTGCCGGAACAAAATTTACATGGAAGTGTTGCTTTAGTTAGCCATTTCACTGAAAATGGAAGGAACAATAATATTCCCAGTTGCTGGTTTGACGATTGGAGAGCTTCAGGAAGCAAGTTAAAAAATTATCCTCTTCGTGTGTTTGGTCCGGTATTATTTGCCCAATATACCCTGAGTCGTGGAGTATTAAAAATGACTGCCCAGATGCCACCGCTTGGAGACAATGATGCAAATGAGGTAGATCTGGAATTATTTAAAGATGGTGAATGGGGAAAATTTGGTTCAGCGACTATTGATCCCATGTCCAGAACTGCAACATTTAAGATTGAAAACTGGGACAATAGTAAGGATATCAATTACAGGTTAATGTATAATTTAAACCTGGGTAAAAAGGGGAACATCAGGCATATGTATGATGGAACGATCCGAAAGGAACCTCTTGATAAAGAAGAAATTGTTATTGCAGGATTTACAGGCAATAACGACCTTGGCTTTCCCAATAACGACCTGACAAAGGCCATAAAACACCACGATCCTGATTTACTTTTCTTTTCTGGTGATCAAATATATGAAGGTGTTGCGGGCTTTGGAGTGCAAAGGGCGCCCATTGATAAAGCCACATTAGACTATCTTCGAAAATGGTATCTCTATGGATGGGAATATGGTGATTTATTACGAAACCGGCCGGCTATCAGTATCCCAGACGATCATGATGTGTACCATGGCAATATATGGGGGGATGGTGGTATTGCAACACCTCCCGGGTTGAGTGGTTACAATGCCCAGGATGCCGGAGGGTATAAAATGCCTGCGGAATGGGTAAAAATGGTTGAACGAACACAAACAAGTCACCTGCCAGACCCATTTGATCCCACACCTATTGCCCAGGGTATAGGCGTTTATTATACCGAATTGAACTACGGAGGAATTAGTTTTGCTATTATCGAAGACAGAAAGTTCAAATCGGCACCCAAAAAATTATTACCAGAAGCAGAAATCAGCAACGGCTGGCCACAAAATAAAAACTGGGACCCAGAAGATGGCAACATACCAGAAGCAAATCTCTTGGGCAAACGACAACTTAATTTTCTTAATTCTTGGGCTGAAGATTGGTCAAATAAAACCTGGATGAAAGTAGTCCTTTCTCAAACAATATTTGCAAACGTTGCAACACTTCCTAAATCTGAATACCACGATGAAGTTGTTCCAAAGCTCCGTATCTTAAACAAAGGCGAATATGCTCCCGACGATAGACCGGTGAGTGATCTTGACTCAGATGGGTGGCCCCAATCAAAGCGCAACCAGGCTCTAAAAATCATGCGTAAGGCATTTGCTTTCCACCTGGCCGGCGATCAGCATTTGGGCAGTACAATCCAATATGGTGTGGATGATTGGAGAGATGCAGGGTATGCCTTTTGTGTACCTGCAGTCTCAAATGTATGGCCAAGAAGATGGTACCCATCCGAACCTGGTGCAAACAGGAAGGATGGGGCTCCTAAATACACCGGTGATTTCCTGGATGGATTTGGCAATAAAATATCAGTTGAAGCAGTATCCAATCCCATTTTTACCGGGAAAAAACCTTCAAATCTATACGATAGGGCTACAGGCTATGGAATAGTTAGGTTCAACAGAAATACCAGGGAAATTAATATGGAATGCTGGCCTCGATTTATTGACCCTTCCGAAGGTAATGCCGCACAATACGATGGTTGGCCAGTAAGAATTAAACAGGCAGATAATTATAATCCTCCTGCAGAGGCCTGGCTTCCTGAACTAAAAGTAACAGGGCTAACAAATCCGGTTGTTAAAATATACAATGAAGAGAATGATGAACTTGTCTATGCCATACGAATTACCGGAGACACTTTTTCACCACCTGTCTATAATACAGGGAGTTACAGACTGGAAGTTGGGGATGAAGGGAATTTTAAAATATTTGAACATTTAGAGGCTATCAAGGAAAAACAAGAAGCTATTCTTGATATCAAATTTTAGTGACTCGATGTTGATTGAGTTCGAACCAAAAATCAGGTCATGAAAAGAAGAAGTTTACTCTTTACTGTCTCCATCCTAACGGCTTTTATTGCTTGCTCTCAAAACATAAAGAGCCCTGTTTTTATTCCTGCTCCTATTGATGCAAAGCTTGTAGAGGAAAATGAAATTAAGCTTCTAAAGGGTCCATCTGTGCTTATCGATGATAATAAATTAGTTTGGGGAGCAAGTGTGATTGAGGGTGATGATGGGATGTTTCATATGATTTTTTCCACCTGGGATTCAGGACCCGATAAATTGAAATTTGGCGACAGCTGGGTTTTAAATGGCATGATCGGGTATGCGATATCGAAATATCCTGACAGAGACTTCAGGTTTAAAAAAATTATTCTGAAAGGAAGAAGGTTTGACGGGGTTAATGATGCCTGGGATTCTCAAATGGTACATAATCCCCATGTTAAAAAATTCAATAACAAGTATTATCTGTACTATATAGGATCGTATGATCCGGGTCCTCAGCTGAAAGGATCACCTGGTGAAAATTTAAATAAGAGAAACCGTGTACAGCAATCTCAAACTATAGGAGCAATTGAATTTGAAACCTTTGATGACCTCCTGAAAGGAAATTTTATACGCCCTGATAAACCATTACTTACCCCCAGAACCAGAGTAAAAAATGGCAATATATTAGATCCCTCTCCTGCAGGAACAATTGCTCTGCCCGATAATATAATTGTTGTAAATCCCTCCGTTGTTTATCATGCTGCTGATAGAAAATACTTCTTGTATTTTAAAGGTAATTTTTATGATCCAAATTGGAGGGGAGTTCATGGTGTAGCTATCTCAGACTCTCCTATCGGACCGTTTAAGGCAAAAGACAACATAATTTTCGATATCAGATTGCCAGATGGCAAAATTGCCAGTGCAGAAGATCCCTATGTATGGTTTGATGAAAGGAATCAATTATTCTATGCTCTTGTAAAAGATTTCTCCGGTGCAATTACAGGTGATGAACCTGGCCTGGCAATGCTGCAATCAAAGGATGGCTTAAAATGGGAAACAACTAAAAATCCCTTCTTTATGAAAAAACAAGTATTGCTTAAAGGTGGAACAAAAATAAAAGTTACTCATTTGGAAAGGCCTCAGCTGCTAATTAATGAAGAAGGGGAACCATCTGTCTTTTATGGTGCTTGTTCTATCGAATCACTTTCAAATTTATATGATACAGGGACATTTAATGTACATATTCCATTGATTAAAAAAGAAGAAAAATAAATCATATGAAAAACATTTTAAACATTGATGTTTCCATTTAAAAATACCATCAGGCAAGTAGTTTTCTTTCTCTTTATAGGAATTATAATTAATTCATGTAATTCAGCAAATCCGGTTCAGGACAAAAGACTAAATATCCTATGGATTGTTGCGGATGACCTCGGAACAGATCTGGGATGTTATGGAGATTCCTTAGTTCATACTCCTAACCTTGATAAACTAGCAAGAGATGGTATTCGGTTTACTAATTTTTACACGGTAACAGCTGTATGTTCTCCGAGTAGATCGGCACTAATTACAGGTATGTATCCTGTAAGCATTAATGCACATCAACACCGCACCCGCTACAAACAATCTCTACCTGAAGGTATTGCTCCTATTACCAAATACTTCAGGGAGGCTGGGTATTTTACCTGTAATGGAAATTTCAGGAATAAAATCAATCCGGGTAAAACCGATTACAACTTTATTGCTGATAGTATTTACAATGGCACAGATTGGACGCAGCGAAATGAAGGACAACCATTCTTTGCCCAGGTACAGATTTTTTATCCGCACAGGCCCTTTTTAAGAGATACCATTCATCCTGTTGAGCAGGAAAAAGTAATTCTTCCTCCCTACTACCCAAATCACTGGATTGCAAGACAGGATTGGGCGCTATATCTGGAAACAATTCAAATTCTTGATAAGGAAGTAGGCAAGGTAATGAGAAGGCTGGAGGAAGAAAATCTATTAGATCACACCGTTGTTTTCTTTTTTGGTGATCAGGGCAGGCCAATGGTCAGGGCAAAACAATTCATGTACGATGGAGGAATCCATAGCCCTTTGATTATAAGGTGGCCAAATAAATTTATGAAAAAGGGAATATCTGATGAACTCATCAGTAATATTGATATTGCTCCCGCATCCCTTTATACGGCAGGAGTAAAAATCCCTGATCATTTGCAGGGTATTAACTTTTTAAATTCTGAAGGAAAGAAAAGGAAGTATATCTTTTCTATGCGCGATCGAAGAGATGAAACTGTTGATAGAATTAGGGCCATTCGTACCAAAAACCATAAATACATTCGCAATTTTTACCCTGATCGCCCTTACACCCAATTCAATGCCTATAAAAAACAGGCCTACCCTGTTTTGACGCTCATGCAAATAATGAAAAATGAGGGTAGTCTGAATCCCGTCCAGGAAATTTTTATGTCGGATAATAGACCAGAAGAAGAATTGTATGACCTGAACAAAGATTCCTGGGAAATCGACAACCTTGTAAATGATAATGCAAACTACAAAACCCTGATAGAACTAGGAGAAGTCATGGATTCCTTCCTCCTAAAATATGATTTGGGTATATATCCTGAACCAGATGAGGAAATAGAATATGCTCAGGATTTGATGAAAGAAAGATTTAAGGCGCAAATGGGGAAAAAAGGACTTTCTGAAAAATCAACTGATAAGGAAATACTTGAATACTGGGTAGAATATCTGACTCCTACACAAAAAATAAAAGACAAAACTAAATAAATTTACATCTCATAATTTTTATCTTTATTGGTTAATATAATCCATTAAAACCTGGCGAAAAATGAAAATGAAAATCTGGTTATCTTTTACATGCTTTGTTCTTTTAATTGCAAATTTGGGCATCGCTCAACAGGAATTTCCTGCTGACCTGGAAAATCCAAAAATGTTTGATCAAAATAAGGAGGAACCACATGCAACCTTGATGCCATTTGATAACATCGAGAGCTTGTACAAGCAAAAAAAAGAAAATTCACCATATTATAAATCCTTAAACGGAACCTGGAAATTTAACTGGGTGAAGGAATCCTGCAGACAGGCCTGAGAACTTTTTCAAAACAGGATACAAAGTTGATAAATGGGATGATATAAAGGTTCCTTCAAACTGGGAGCTAGAAGGATATGGAATTCCGATTTATGTTAATATTCCTTACGAATTTGCTGATGGAAGAAACCAAATTACTGAAATGCTGGAGCCTGAACCTCCAAAGGTTCCTCACGAATATAATCCGGTTGGTTCATATCGCAGAGAGTTTAATATCCCGGTTGGCTGGAATGACAGGCAGGTTTTTATTCATTTCGGAGCTGTAAAATCAGCCATGTATATTTGGGTAAACGGGGAGAAAGTAGGCTACAGCCAGGGCTCAAAAACACCTGCTGAATGGGACATTACTCCTTACATCAATTTTAATGGTACAAATACTCTCGCTGTTCAGGTATTTCGTTGGTCAGATGGTTCTTACCTTGAATGTCAGGATTTTTGGAGAATTAGTGGTATCGAAAGGGATGTTTTCCTTTTCTCAACTCCTAAAATACACATCAAAGATTTCTTTGCAAATGCCGACCTTGATGCCAACTATACCAATGGCCAACTCAGTCTGAATGTTGAAATTATTAATTATTTTAAAAAGCTAAAAACAAAAGACTATTTAATTGAATTACAGGTACTTGATCAGGATTTCAAAAACGTTTTGGTAAATGAATCAAAACAGATAGAAATCAATAAAAAGAAAAGTGTAGCTCTTCAATTTTATCATGAAATTGAAAGTCCAAAAAAATGGACAGCTGAAACACCAAACCTGTATCATTTAGTTCTTGCATTAAAAGATTCCGATAATAATATAGTTGAAGTTGTAGGAAGTAAAATTGGATTCAGAAAAGTCGAAATAAAAAATAGTCAGGTATTAATTAATGGGAAAGCTGTTCTTTTTAAAGGGGTGGACCGGCATGAACATGAACCATTAACAGGCCATGTAATCTCTGTTGAATCCATGCTGCAGGATATCCAATTATTTAAAGAGAATAACATTAATGCAGTTCGAACCAGTCATTATCCAAACGATCCGGTCTGGTACGACCTTTGTGACGAATACGGAATTTATGTGGTAGATGAGGCCAACATTGAATCACACGGAATGGGTTACGGAGAAAAGAGCCTTGCAAAAGACCCGGTTTGGGAAGATGCCCATGTTGACAGAATAAAGCGAATGGTGGAAAGAGACAAAAATCATCCGTCTGTTGTCATCTGGTCAATGGGAAACGAAGCTGGCGATGGTGTAAATTTTGCTGCCGGGTATAAATGGATACATGATAACGATCCATCAAGACCTGTGCATTATGAAAGAGCATTAATGGGAGACAATACCGATATTTACTGCCCAATGTATGCAGGTATTGGTCATCTGGTGAAGTATGCCACAGATGATCCAAAAAAGCCCCTTATCCTTTGTGAATATGCCCACTCAATGGGCAATAGCACAGGCAATTTGCAGGATTACTGGGATGCTATTGAAAAATATGACGTGCTGCAAGGCGGATTTATCTGGGATTGGGTAGATCAGGGATTGGTAAAAAAGACAGATGATGGAGAGGAATATTGGGCATATGGGGGAGATTATGGCGGTAAAGGAATACCCACTGATGACAATTTTTGTATGAATGGACTCATTAATGCTGATAGAACAGCGCACCCGGCTCTTGAAGAAGTAAAGAAAGTATATCAGAATTTTGGTTTTAAAGCCATCGACTTAAACAATGGAAAGTTTGAAATAATAAATGAAAACTTTTTTATTGGAACGGAAGGCTATGAACTTTCCTGGGAAATCCAGGCCAATGATAGAACTATTGCACAAAATACAATTTCCGACCTTTCCATTCCTCCCGGTGAAGGCAGGCTTATTACAGTTCCTTTGCCAGACGATTCTTTTATTCAGCCTGGAATTGAATTTTTCGTGAATTTTCGGATTTACACTGCCAGAGAACAAGCCCTGCTACCTGAGGGATATGAAGTTGCTAAAGAACAAATTCAATTGCCCATATTTAAAGAAAAAATTGCACTGAAGATTCAGGAAGTTCAGGCAATTAAATTGGAAGATGCCGAAAATGAGATTGTAATTTCAGGAACTGATTTTGTTGTAAAGTTCAATAAAGTTTCAGGAAAATTGAGTTCCTATATAGTTAACGGCAATGAATTGATTAAAAATGGTCCATTGCCTAATTTCTGGAGAGCTCCAATTGATAATGATTTTGGATTTGGAATGAATAAAAAGCTGGGAGTCTGGAAGGAAGCCGGAAAAACATTGGAATTAGCCAAATTTGAAACAGAATTGGTTTCAGAAAATGAAATTAATGTTCTTATTGAATTTGAACTTCCTGCTGTAGAATCAAAGCACACTATTTCCTATACTATTCTGGGAAGTGGAGATATTGTGATCAAGAACAGTTTTATACCTGGAAAGGAAGGCCTGCCTGATATGCCGCGGTTCGGAATAAACCTGCAAATTCCGGAAGCTTATAGTCATGTTAGCTGGTTTGGACGGGGCCCACAGGAAAATTATTGGGACCGGAATACTGCTGCTTTTGTAGGACTGTATGAAAATAGTGTGGATGAGTTGTATTATCCATATGCCAGTCCACAGGAAAATGGCAACAGAACCGATACACGTTGGATAGCATTTACGGATGAAGAGGGAAATGGCCTTCTTGCTACCGGCATGCCCCTACTTAGCTGGTCGGCCCTCCGCTATACTTTGGAAGACCTGTCTCAAAATACCCGAGGATCAAAGCACACTTTTGACCTGAAGAAAAAAGACTATATTTCTGTAAATCTGGATTTTAAACAAATGGGAGTTGGAGGAGATAACTCCTGGGGAGCATGGCCGCATCCCCAATATCGCTTGCCATCCAATGAATACAGTTATGAGTTTAAATTAAGTCCAATTCGTAGTAATTAATTAGATTAAAATGAAAAAAAGCCTCCTGCCATTCACTTTTCTCATCCTGGTTTTTCCAATTTTCATTGGATGTTCAGGTCCTGATTCTGAGAAAAAGAAGGATACGCCTCCCAATATTATATTCATAATGGCCGACGACCTTGGGTATGGTGAATTAGGTTGTTTCGGTCAGGAAAAGATAAAAACACCTAATATTGATGGGCTGGCTGCGGAAGGCATGAAATTTACCCAGTTTTACTCAGGAGCACCTGTTTGTGCTCCTGCAAGATGCATTCTTCTTACCGGAAAGCATTCAGGCAATGCCTTTATAAGAGGGAATAACGAATGGGCTGAGCGAGGAGATGTCTGGAACTTTGAAGAAGCTTCGAAAGACCCCGGTTTAGAGGGACAATATCCAATTCCATCAGGAACTTTAACCCTGGGAAAATTGCTCCAGGGAGCCGGGTATAAAACTGCATGTATTGGTAAATGGGGTCTTGGTGCTCCTAATTCTGAGGGTGTTCCAAATAAGCAGGGATTTGATTTCTTTTTCGGATACAATTGTCAGAGGCAAGCCCATACATATTATCCCACACACCTGTGGAAAAATGAGGAGAAGGTCTTTCTCAATAACGAGCTTGTAGTCCCCGGAACTAAACTTGATAAAGGTGCAGACCCATCTGATCCAACAAGTTACGCAAAATTTTTCCAGAATGAGTATTCTGCAGACATGATGCTGGATGAAGCCCTGAACTTCATGGATGTGAATAAAGATCGGCCATTTTTCCTATATTTTGCTTCTCCAATCCCGCATGATCCGGTTCAGGTGCCAAAGGTATATGTGGATAAATATCGGAAACTCATCGGAGATGAAGAACCCTATCTGGGAGACAAAGGATATTTTCCAAACCAATACCCCAGGGCTGCATACGCGGGTATGATAAGCTATCTTGATGATCAGGTTGGACAGTTGGTTCAGAAGCTAAAGGAGTTGGGCTTGTATGACAACACATTAATCATTTTCACAAGTGATAATGGACCAACCTATGCAGGTGGTGTTGATGCGGCATTCTTCGACAGTGCGAGACCCTTTAAATCAGAACATGGCTGGGGGAAGGGATTCACACATGAAGGTGGAATTCGGGTTCCTATGATTGCAAGTTGGCCAAAACACATTCAACCCGGATCAGTAAATGATCATATCAGCGCATTCTGGGATGTTTTACCAACATTCTGCGAATTAACTGATGTACCCCTACCTGAAGACATTGATGGAATTAGTTTTCTAGCTGCTCTTTCCGGGAAGAAACAAAAGGAACACGAGTACCTCTATTGGGAATTTCCAAGTTATACAGGACAACAGGCAGTTCGAAGGGGACAATGGAAAGCAATTCGTCAAAATATTTTTAAAGGAAATTTGGATATTGAATTGTATAACCTGAGTAATGATGTTCGGGAAGAAAACAACCTGGCATCAGAACATCCTGAAATTGTGAAACAAATGGAGGAAATAATGTTGACCGAACATAATCCCTCAGAAATGTTTCCGCTATTTCCTTCAGAAAGAAGTAAAAAATAGGCCATTAATTAATCTTTACTGGTTTTTCTTATGCAAACATTTACAGGATGTTATGCATATATATATTAATCTGGTTAGGCAGAGATAAATAAACAAAACCCCACCACCCTACTATTATACTCATAATTAAACACTTAAGCCTCCAAGATGTTTGAAGCCAAAAGTTTATTGCTAAAAAACATTCATTTTTTTGTAGTTTTCCTATTGCTTTTTACACTAATGAGTTAAAAGCGCATAACATGAATCGAAATCAGCTCGAAGATAGTTTTGTTACGCTCATCTCGAATAATGAGAATCTGATTTATAAAATATGCAATATCTATGGGGTTAATGAAGCAGATAGAGAAGATTTAAAACAGGAAATTGTTTTCCAGCTTTGGAAGTCCTATCCAAATTTCAGGAAAGAAGCAAAGGTCCAGACCTGGATGTATAAGGTCGCACTAAATACTGCTCTGTATTTTAAGAAGAAGAAGAACATTTCAACTACCAGACTTTCAAATACTGAACTCAATGAGGATGAAAGTAACCTAATATTTGAGGAGCAATTGGAAGATTTATATAAAGCTATTCGCAAATTGAAAAACATCGATCGGGCAATAATTCTTCTTTATTTGGAGAGGAAAACATACTTGCAGATTTCTGAAATTGTAGGGCTGAGCGAGAAAAACATAGGTGTAAAACTGGTTCGTATTAGAGAGAAATTAAAAAACATCGTCAATAAAGATTTAAGAGATGGAAAATAATATAATTGAAATATGGGAGAAGAATAGTCATGCTCCCCAAACTAACAAACTTGATAAAGATATGATTACAAAACACATTGAATCAAAAGCTTCTAAAGCATCACGGACATTCACATTTAATCTGTTAACCTACCTCGCAGCCTTAATGGCCAGTATCATTATGCTTTCCATGAACATATATGGATACAGATCTAATCCTGTTATGTTTTGGGTGGAAATAGGTTTGTTGTTTCTTTCAATCCTGTTTCTAGGTTATGGCACTTTTATTTTTATAAAACTTAGAGATATAAACAACTTCACCAAAGATCTTCATGATTTGCTTAACGAGAAGCTTAAGTTCATTAAGGTACATTATGAAATCTGGCTCATCATAACAGCTATAATAGTCTTAATACTTTCATTTAGCCTCAATACACTGGTGGATAACCAGGATGGGTTCTTTAGGATAAACAAGGTAAAGATGTTTGTACTGGTAAATATTGTGATTTTCGTGTTTATTTATGCAGGTCAAAAGATAATGCTTGCAAGTTCCACAAGTTTGTTGAGGGCTTATTTAAATGATTTAAAAGCGAACTATCTTGATCAATCAAACCAAATAGAGTCCCGAAGAAGTAAACTTAAATGGGTATATGTAATTTTTGGATTGATCCTTCTAATTGGCTTTATTCTTGGTATCCTTAAAGCCTTTGCAATAATCTGAAAGCTATAAGTTGGTCACCCAGCTTATGCTATGGATCTGAAGCGGTTGCTATAGAATCCATAGAGAGCTATAATCACAAAGCATCCAAGCGGAACAAAATATGAATAGTGAATATTTCCTGTGATATCAGATATCTGACCCTGCAATGCCGTCAGAACAGCTCCTCCAAGAATTGCCATTATCAACCCTGATCCACCAATTTTGGTATCATTACCTAATCCCTGAACAGCCTGTCCAAATATGGTTGGGAACATCAAAGACATAAAACCTGAAATAGCAACCAGTGCAATAACAGCAACCATCCCACTACCAAAAACAACTATGAGTGTACTAATTAGGGCAAGTATAGCTGATATTGAAAGCAGAGTGCCTGGTTTAAAATATCTCATTAATCCGGTAAAAATAAATCTGGATAGCGTAAATGCTACCAGTGCTGCAATGTAATAGTTAGATGCCTCTCCTTCATTAAGGCTAAGTTCCTTCATAACATACCTTATTGTGAAAGACCATACACCAATCTGAGCCCCAACATAAAAAAACTGTGCGACTACACCCGATACATAATTAGTATTCTTTATCAATCTGCGAAGGGTAGAACCAAGATTCATTGCCCCTGAATCAACCGCTTTGGGCATCTTGCTAAATGCCAGAAGCAGCCAGATTAAAAGTAAAACACCTGCAATACCTACATAAGGACCCATAACTGCATTTAATTCAGCTGTTTGTACAATCTTTAATTGCTCCTGTGACATGGCCGCCCGGGTTGCAGCATCGGCCTGATTCAAATTTGATAAAATAAAATACTTGCTCAATACTACTCCAATAATGGAACCAATTGGATTAAAAGACTGGGCCAGATTTAAACGTCGTGTAGCAGTTTCTTTAGGTCCAAGAAAGATTACATATGAGTTTGAAGAAGTCTCAAGAATTGAAAGCCCACCTGCCAGAATAAAAAGGGCTACCAAAAAATGTCCATAGATCTGGGTATTACTTGCAGGGTAAAACAACAAAGCTCCCAGGATAAACATCCCCAGGCCTAAAAGAACACCTGATTTATAGGAGAATCTTTTTATAAATAAAGCCGCCGGAAGAGCCAAACAAAAATAGGATCCATAAAATGCCAGTTGAATTTTCGATGTTTGAAAATCGGTCATGCTCATAATTTTCTTAAAAGCAGCCAATAAGGTGTCAGTCATATTGTTTGCAAGTCCCCACATTAGAAACAGACTGGTCAACAAAATGAATGGAAGTAAATAATTATGTCCATTTACCTTAAAAAAGGGAATTCTTTCTTTTTCTGTATTCATATAAATAATCTATTACTGATCAATAAAAACAGGATTTTATATTACCACATCTACCTGTTTAGCAATCTGTTAATCTAAATATCTGATCCATCATTTGCCACTTTTCATCTGAAGTAGCATTTGGAGAAGTCTTTTGATATTTTGAAACAAAGGCTTCCCACTCAGCCTGCCTTGGAAGTGTTGCCAACCTGGCCATCTGGAGATCCCAATCAAAATCATCTGGCACTTCAACAATCATAAATAACTTATTATCGTAGATATATATTTCCATTTCCAGAATCCCAACCTTTTTAATCCCCGAAATTATCTCTTTCCAGGCATTGCCTGGTTGATGCCAGTACTTATATTCTTCAATAAGCTGAGGGTCTTCTTTAAGTTCAATTGTTTGACAATACCGCTTTGCCATAATTAGAAATAAATCAAGTATGAAAATTTAGCCATTTCTAAAAATTATCGGAAATTGGCCGGAATTTGACTATAAACACAATTTGAAAAGTCGAATATATTAAAATTAGTTATTCATATTATAATTATTTTTAGAATAAAAAATAATCCTTTGACATACAGCATATTACATAATAAGTAATAAATATTTAAAATCACAATAATGCATTGCAGATTTTAATGCCAAAGGATATTTGGTTGATGTCAAATTGCAATTGTAACTATACTTTATTATATTCGTAAATACAACATATACAAATAGTTATTTTTGGGCCGCTTTGCAGCCTTATCTTATGGAAAAAACAACTTACCATATTACAAGGGGTTTTATACTCTCCATTGTCCTGGTTTTTTCCATGCTCAGAATTGCTTCTTCACAGGAACTATGTCTTTCAGAGATTCTATATTCCCGCGATGCCATAGAAGATGAGGAATTCGGTTACTCCATTTCAATTTCGGGAGAATATGCATTTGTTGGCTCCAGGAAAGAGGACACCGACTCAAATGGACAGAACAATATTGATAAGGCCGGTGCTGTATATATTTATAAGAAAACCACTGATGGAAAGTGGGATTTAATCCAAAAGCTTGTGTCTACTAACAGGCAAAAAGACGAAAACTTTGGTCATTCAGTATCTGTTTCCGGAAATCTGGCTGCAGTTGGAGCCATAGGTAAGGTTAGTCCAAATGATAAAAAAATTACTAAAGCTGGTGTTGTATACCTTTGTCAGCTTGGTTCAGATGGTTCATGGAGAATAATCAATCAATTTTATGCATCCGACCTTGCTAAGGATGCTAAATTGGGGTTTTCGGTAAGCATTGATGGGGAAAGAATTTTGGCTGGAGCACCAGGTGAAAAAAGAGACCAGAATGGCCGTAATGAAATTGATAAAGCCGGAGCTGTATATGTATTCGAGCGAAGATGGTGGGGCGCATGGGGTCAGGTTCAAAAGATAGTTTCACCGGAGAGGCGCAAAAATGACAATTTTGGCGAGTCCCTGGATATCTTAGGAAGTCAGGCACTCATAGGAGCTTTTAAACATTCTGATGACAATTACAAAGAAAACGGAGCTGTATATTCTTTTACAAGAAGTCTTTGGAGCGGGTGGTATTTTAACAGCAAGCTAAAAACACCTGATTCTATAAATGAAGCTTATTTCGGTCATGCAATACATATTTCAGGTGAGCAAGCAATAATAGGATCTTATGGGGATAGTAGGGATCCAAATGGAGGAAGCCTGATCAATAAAGCGGGCTCTGCTTTGATTTACAACTACTCTGATAATGGCTGGGAATATGTACAAAAAATTGTTCCTAAAAACAGATCAGATGATGACAGATTTGGTTGGTCGGTATATTTGGATAGAGATTATGCTGTTGTTGGTGCAATAAACAAAGATATTTATAATAATTCAGGTAGCTTAATAAGCAAGGCTGGTGCTGCTTATGTTTTTGAAAACTCAGGTGCGAATCAGTGGAACCAATTAAGTATGCTTGCACTAGAGGACCCTGATAAAGACGACATGCTTGGTCATGCAGTAGCTTTTATTGATAAATTTGTATTGGTTGCTTCGACTGAACGTGATAAACCTGAACTGGAAAATGAGAATAGTGCCAAAAACTCAGGAGCTGTTTTTATATTTAAATCATGCCAGAATATTATTGTAAATGTTGATACTTCCATTTGCCAGGGTGATAGTATCTGGCTGGAAGGAGCCTATCAGAAAGACCCCGGAACTTACACCGATATTTATCCCCTGCCATCTGGCAATGATAGCATTGTTATCACAGAACTCATAGTTCTGCCCAATTCTTATACAAGTAGGCAGGTAGCAATTTGTGATGGTGATAGTATCTGGTTGGGCGGAGCATTTCAGCGTAATGCTGGAATCTATATTGACACCTATGATGCAGTTAATGGCTGCGATAGCATAGTAACCACTGAATTAATTATTACACCTCTTTCAATAACCAATGTTGAGGATAGCATTTGTGATGGTGACAGCATCTGGTTGGGAGGGGCTTTTCAATCCCTTGCCGGAATGTATTATGATACTGTACCACAGCCATCAGGCTGCCCAATCATCCTAGTTACTAATCTGTCAATTATTCCGACCCCTGTTATAAATATTGACACCACTATTTGCGAAGGGACAAGTATCTGGCTGGAAGGAGCCTACCAAACCGAGCCCGGAACATATTATGATACAATACCTGGTAATTCAAGCTGTGATAGCATTAAAATAACAGACCTTTCAGTTACACCACTTTCCTCCAACACTATACCAATCTCCATATGTCCGGGAGATAGCATTTGGTTAATTGACGCCTATATTTCAGTTCCTGGATTATACTATGATACTTTAATTAATCCATCAGGCTGTAACAGGATAATGATAACTGATTTATCATTTTTCCCTACCCCTATAACTCAATTAGAGACTAGAATCTGTTCAGGCGACAGCATCTGGTTGGGTGGTGGGTATCAATCCATTCCAGGCACCTATTATGACACATTAACCAGCATGCATGGCTGCGATAGCATTGTAATTTCTACTCTGTCAGTTAGCGAGGGCCAATCCTATACGATCCCTCGAATTAGATCCATTTGTAAAGGTGATAGTATCTGGTTACAGAATGCGTATCAGAAAACTGCGGGCATCTATATAGATACTACAATTATTGAACCCTGTGGAGATACGTTACTGTATGAAACAACGTTAAATGCCTATCCTCTTGCGGAAATTGACCTGGGTGAAGATAAAACCCTTTGTGATGGTGAAACCATTATACTGGATGCCGGTGTAGGTTTTGAATCATATGATTGGAACAATGGAACTGCAACCAACCAGACACTGCTAGTAAATATGGCTGGTTCATATAATGTAATTGCAACAGATGTAAATGGTTGTACCGATAGCGATGAAATTTTTATAAACTATCAGACCTGTACGTCCTCTCCTACCGGTAATGATCTGTTTGAAATTCTGATTTACCCAAATCCAACCAGTGGATTGTTGAATATAAATATGGGAGATAAATACAATGGAGAGACCTTACAATTGCAGATCAGTAATTTACGTGGTCAGGTATTGTTGACAAAAGAAGTCACGAATACTTCCGAATTTTCTATGGAAATCTCTCATCTTCCTAAAGGGATGTATTATCTTACCATTAATAATTCTAAATCAACATTCTCCACTAAAATTATATTGAAATAAAAGATTTCAGAACCATTAATTGAGCTTTAAAATAAGACATTATTCCTAATTCTCCAGGGGTAAAAGGTGTTCATTTTAGGACAGGTTCCTGTACGATTTCGTTACATACAGCGTATTTGCCAAATTTACTTCCATTCATAACCATCAGTATATATGCCAATTAGGAAACATGGCATTATATTTGGAAAATAAATAATATAATATATGGTATAGGCACACTCACTCTACATGTTCAGGAATTACATCAAAATCGCATTAAGGAATATTTTCAGGTACAAAGGATATTCAATAATCAACATACTTGGTTTAGCAACAGGAATGGCCAGTGTATTGCTTATTATCCTCTACATTGCCGATGAATACAGCTATGATCGGTTCCACCAAAATTCTAGAAACATATATAGGGTTGGTTCTTATGGAAATATTGGAGACAGGGAATTCAAGGGCACAACAACTCCTGCACCACTGGCCTATGCCTTAATGAATGACTTTGAAGAAGTAATATATGCCACACGCATTTTAGAAGGAATAAATACAGTTATTACCTATAAGAATGAAAGCTTTTTCGAATCAAAATACCTTTATGCAGATACAAATTTCTTTAGAGTTTTTAGTTTTCCATTGATAAAAGGTGATCCCGAAACGGCTCTTAAAGAGCCACATTCTATGGTAATTTCAGAAAGTACCGCCAAAAGATACTTTGGTAATAAAGATCCTCTGGGAGAGATACTTCATGAGGCCGATGGCAACGATTATAGAATTACCGGCGTTGCCAAAGATCCCCCGCATAATTCGCACTTCCATTTCGATTTCCTTGCGTCCATAAATACCTTTAAATGGACCTCAAACAAAAATTGGCTTAATGACACCTACTATACATATTTCTTGTTACAGAAAGATTATCCGGTAAAGAAATTGGAGGCAAAATTAGGTGAGTTTTCGGCCAAATATATTGGACCACAATTGAAAGATCAACTAGGCCTCGACATTAAACAATGGGATAATTCTGAAAATAACTACAACTTTTCCCTCGAACCTCTTACTCACATCTATCTAAGGTCAAATGCAACTCCACAGATAGAGCCTGTTTCAGATATTAGAAATATATTGTTCTTCACAATTATTACCATATTTATTCTGATTCTTGCCATAATTAACTTCACGAGCCTGACCACTGCCAGATCAATTACGCGCGCCAGGGAAATGGGAATGCGAAAAGTGATGGGCTCCAAAAGAAGACAACTTAGTTTTACAACTACTTACCGAATCGGTTTTTGTCAGTTTCGCTGCAGTGATTCTTGCACTTGTTATGGTGGAACTTTTTCTTCCCACGTACAATCATATAGTCGATAAAGTTTTATCTGTAAAATACTTGAAGCAATGGTTTATTATTCCAATCATTTTTATCACGACTGTTGGAATAGGCTTGCTTGCAGGTTTATACTCATCCGTTACCATATCTTCATTTAAAACCATTTCAATCGTGCATGGGAAACTGAACAATGGATATAAAAAGCACTGGTACAGGAATGGCCTGGTTGTTGTCCAATTCTTTATTGCCATCGTCATTATCATCAGCACTATTGTTGTCTATTCTCAGTTAAATTATATTTCCAAAAAGGAATTAGGATTCAAAAAGGAAAACCTTCTTGTTATTGACAGGGTTTATGGAATCGAGGAAAAAGGACAGGAGGCATTTAAGGGGGTTCTTCTTAAGAATCCTTCTATTTTAAAGGCCAGCATAACCTCAACTGTTCCGGGAATGGAAGGCTGGATGGGGCAGGTATTGAAAAGGGAGGATGCTCCACCTGAAGAACTTATTCATTTCAGACGATTATCTGGAGACAAGGATTTTTTTGAAACATTTGGACTTGAGATCTCACAGGGCCAATATTTTAATGATAAGCACTGCTGCGACAAATATTATGTAGTCATAAACGAATCGGCTGCTAAATCGCTTAATTATGAAAATCCAATCGGGCAAAAAATAGTAGTTCCCGGAAATTTTGATGGTAAGGTATGGTCTTACGAAATAATTGGAGTGGTTAAAGATTTCCACTTTAGTGACATGAAAGAGAAAATTGAAAACCTTACCATGTTCTACTCAAAAAAATTCTTTCCTCGATATATTACTCTTCGTATTGATGGAGAGAATCCTGAGGAAACCTTGCGATATATTGAGAAAGTCTGGAGGAACTTCGCAATAAACCAACCATTCAGATACTTTTTCCTGGGGGATAAACTGGATGAAATGCATCTCTCAGATCAAAAAACAGCAAAGGTTTTTACGATCTTTTCAGTGCTTGCCTTATTCATTGCCAGCCTTGGGCTTCTTAGCCTTGCCTCTTTTACAGCGGAACAAAGAACCAGGGAAATTGGAATCCGAAAGGCATTGGGATCATCGGCAATGGAAATAAGTATTATGTTTTTAGGAGAATTTATAAAATGGGTAGTAGTTGCTAATATTCTGGCATGGCCCGCGGCCTATTTCCTTATGACCAAATGGTTGGACAATTTTGTATACCGCCTGGAATTTCCTTTCTGGACTATGATCTCAGCCTTCTTTGTAAGTCTATTAATTGCTTTTATAAGTGTTAGCTACCAAACTGCAAATGCTGCCCTGATGAATCCTGCCCGATCAATTAGATATGAATGATTTCTAACGCCATCCGGGTAAGCCAATAAACAACCCAAATTACACCAAAAGCAACGAAAGCTCTTTTTATGACGATAGAATTTACCTCAAATTTGAAAGTCGAACCAATAATTACTTCTATAGAAAGTTTAATAAACAGAATAACTGCCAGTAGATAAATGACCGGCCCGAAAAGGTGCATTTTAAAAGATTCCAGAATATTAAACTGGGATAATTCATATAGAGACCGACTCATTCCACAGGTGGGACAACTTAGTCCTGTAAGTTGATGAAATGAACAACCAAAATAGCCGGTGCTTCCAGAATTTGTAAGATAAGGAAAAACAAGAAAGCTTAACAACAAAGTCGCCCAGAGGATACTCAATCTCCTCCGGGCTTTATTCATTGTATAGTCTTTGTATATAAGCCTTTGCATTACCTTAAAACCTTCTATTATCTATTAGACCGGTATATTTTCATCTTGTGCACGAGGAAAAATCTCAAAATCTTCGCCAAATTGTTCCAGGTATTCCACACTTAAAGATCTAAAGGTTACCGATATTGGCAGAAATAATACCGAACCAATATAAGGAATGATAAGTAACACACCTCCAATACAGCAAGTCATTAGTACAAAAGATACAACTACCATTACAACAACAATTACGAGCACAAAAATGAATATCCCATACAATAGGAAATGCCAGAAATTAGCTCCGAGTAGTCTGAGGAACCTGCCCCATGCTTTTGTGGCACTTAACTGGTGTTTATACATGATGGGTACTACAAAATCATTCATAAACAATGTAATATAACCGGTAATGATAACAAAAGTCAAAAGGATCATAACCATCCCCAGTATTGTCATAGCAGTAGTATGTCTGGGAAAATCAGCCGCATGAATGCCCAGGAACATCGAAAAGAAAAGACTAAACAGAAGTATAAATATCGCGAAACAAATAAATCCAAAGACCAATCGCCAGAGGAAGAGAGAATTTCCTTGAGCCTTGTAATCGTTCCATGGTTTGGTGACTTCTGCTCTATTATGAACCACATTATCAAGGAACATAAATTTGCCTCGGGAACTAAGCCAGTTAAGAGACAATTACAACAGCAAAAATAAATACAATCCCAAATAGTATCAGGCTAAACCACCAGGTATGCTCCATCAGCCAATTCCATGCTATGGAAGGAAATTCAGCGACATCATCGAAGTTATGTCTATTATCGAATTTATCAAATTTGTTTCCTCCATTACCTCCACCTGGTCCGTCAAGTAAGCCAGCAAGGAAGGCTGTAAATCCAAGCATAAACCACTTAGTCATATCAAAAGGATTAAAAAGGATTTCCTTCATCCGTCTCCAGCCTTTTGACAATGGATCAAAGTATGAAATATTCATGATTTTTTCTTTTTAAGGTGTAACTATACCATATAATTCAATAGCTGCATAAGTTACATATTATTTCTAATAACTGGTCCCAAATATTTAAGAATCTTAATATGATACTTAGGTTTTATTGCTCACCAGGTTTTCCTATTTAATTAACTCAGTAAGGTTATTGACTTCATATTTCATTGGAAAACTTCCTTGCTGTGCTCCCGAAATATCAAGTGTACCATCAACAATAATCTTTGAGATGTCCTTTACCAGATACCCATCTTTAAAAGCAAAGAAAAAGGTGCCCGACCCCAGCATTGTACCATCCGAAACCATATCCATACCCTGCTGGTTTGCCTTTCCTGATCGGGTTCCGGAAATTACTGCGGTGACCTTTGCACATTCAAGTCCTGATATGGTTTCAAAACCGGCCAATGCATAATCACCCTCAATGATCATGGTGACTTCTTCGTTATCGTATTTCTCTGCTATGGTATCAGTCAATGACCAGGTATCACCAATTTTGAGTGTTTTTTCAGGTAATCGGGGAAATAAAAATTTAAAGGTAATGGCCACATTTCTTTTAGTTCCAGGGGAAATTTCAAATTGAATGGATTCTGCCTCTGATACATCCATACCCAATCCAAGGGAGGAAAGAGTCATATTAAAGCTTTTATTATTAACTCCATCCATATCGGGATTTATGTCTCCCTGAGGACTGCTAATAAATAAATCCATAGTATCAATAGTAATATGAATCTGGTTTTCATCTTTTGATTTACTATTAAGTTTTGAAGTATAAACAAGGTACTGTCCAATATCAATAATCATCTCCTGGCCGAAAATATCCAATGTTTGTTGTATATCAGACCCGGTTCTGTATTTTAAAACCTGATTTTCAGGAAATGAATAGCGTAGAGTAGTCCCTTTCTTTGAGCCGCCTGTTGCACTTTTTGTGGAAGAACAATTTGTTAACAAGGCTCCCAGAGCCAATGTCAGCAAAAATACCAGTGCAACGTTGTACATTTTTTTTGTGTTCATGATTTTGAGTTTTTTGATATTTAAACAACTAATTTATTAAGCCGATTTTAAACTTTCAATAACCTTGTATTCAATTAACAAATCAACAATATCCAATATTTCAGAGCTGTGATTCAAATTGACTCCTGCTTTTTTCATTATTTCTGAAACAGACTGAAAATCAGCACTCGGAAAGGGAAGATTAAATAAGAACTTACCCTGATGTATGGTAAGATTTATTTTCCTTTCCTTTCTTTCACGCCCCTCTCCTATCCAAATTACTACACTACTTATCCACTGATCGTAGCGGGCTGTTGTAAACCTGGCACCTGCATTCTTCCATTCTCTTATCTTTAAAGTTGACTGACCATTTGGTTCGGCATTCTCACAAAGTGGTGAAAGGTCAATATTTACATTTATCTTGCAATCATTTAAAGAATATCGATTATAAGGACGTTTCTTCTCATATACTTCTTCTTTGCTCACAATGCCAACTTCTGACATTCCTTCGAGAAATTCCTGCACAGTTCGAATATGCAGATTTAAGCGCGAAGCTGCTTCAGAGGCAGAAATATCATGATAGGATACCAGCAGACGAAGAATATCTTCTGCATAATCCTTTGATATATATGACCCAAATATGCCTGCTTTCTTAAGATCCATAAAACTATTCAATTAGCGGATTTAACCGCAAGGTGTTCAACTTATCTATAATTCTGCTACCTTCCCCATTCTTAAATAACTCCAGAAAATCTAAAAATACAGCTCCCAACTGCTCACATAACTGATCAAATGAGTATGTATCTCTATACTTTAAATAATCTTTCTGAGCAATCGCAACCGATACATCGCCATTTTTCCCAAATGAAACCCATGAGCCATCAAAATAGTCTCTGTTAACACCCAGTTGTCTGGACAGAGGAGTAGAAATTGAAAATACTACTCGTTCTGGTTCATAAAAAGGAATAGCTATTAGCTGAGAGTGTAAAAATCTGGCAAATGCATGCATTTCATCACTTGTAAATTCAGCTTTTCCAGCCGGAAGGGGGCGATTGGTAAAACCATTTGAGGTTTCTTTTACTGGCAAAGCAGCTAACTCAAGCATTTCGCGTGACCTCCATTTAAGGCGTCGGTTGAATATCATTACTACGAGTACTCCTGTGGAAACAATAATACTGAATGCAAATATCTTCGTTAGAGTTGCATCACCCCCCATTCCTAAGGCAGCTACGCTTGCAGAAAACATACCATCAAGAAATATAGTGACTGTTAGTACAAGGTAACCTATGTTAAGGGTGCGGATAAAAACTATAAAAAGTATGACAGTATAGACAAAGAAGAACAGCGACATAAACCCAAAAGCAACATAAAGGCTGAAAAATACTAGTAAAAACAGGAAAATAACAGCGAATACAATCCCAACAATGGTTTCGTAATTAAATGCAGGTGGTTTAAGCTTTCTAAAAAAATACATCTCAAAATTATTTAGTTTCAATAATTATTATGAAAAAACACTAATTCTTAAGCTGTTTAATTTATCAATTATCCGAATCCCCTCTCCTTTTTTGTACATCTCAAAAAATTCAATAAAAACTTGCCCCATTCCACTGCAGAGCTGGTCAAATGAATAGTTTTCCTGGTAATTCAGATAGTCATTCTTATTTATACTCACTGAAACATTGCCATGAAAGTCAATTGAAACCCATGATTTATTCAAATAGTCAACCCTGGTTCTATACAGAAATCCATATTCCCTGCCCATCATAACGGGTACCAAAACAACTCTTGATTCTTCAACAAATGGCATCGCAACCAGGTTGCGTTTTAAATACTCGGCAAAGTTTAGAACCTGGGATTTTGTTGTCTCAATTTTACCAGTAGGCAAAGGCCTGGATGTAAACCCATCAGAAACATCATCCACATTTTGTGCAGCCAGCTCAAAAACTTCCCTACCCCGCCATTTTGTTCTCCTTGTTAGGAGCAATATTACAACCCAAATAAGAAAAAAAATAGTGATAAAAGCCAATAGCTGAGAATAAGGTGGTAGTTTCCCTCCTGAATCCAGGTATTGCAGCGGTAAGGTATTGACAAAGACGGTAAGTGAGGAAACATACAAGGCACTAATTAAATATCCGTAACTCTTTGTCCTGAAATAGCTAATAAGGGTCATAACAGCCACAACAGCCAGGCCAATTCCTATTACTTTGAATGCCGCATGGAGCCCAAATAAAATCAGTACAATAAAAAACAGGGTCAGTATGCTTATTACAGGGATTAAGCCCGTAATGTCCCAATCTGGTTTAAGTTTTCTTAAAAAATACATCTTTAACAGTTATCAGTTAGCAGTTATCAGTTATCAGTTATCAATTATCAATTATCAATTATCAGTTATCAGTTATCAATTATCAGTTATCAATTATCAGTTATCAATTATCAGTTATCAGTTATCAATTATCAGTTATCAGTTATCAGTTATCAGTTATCAGTTATCAGTTATCAGTTATCAGTTATCAGTTATCAGTTATCAGTTATCAGTTATCAGTTATCAGTTATCAGTTATCAGTTATCAGTTATCAGTTATCAGTTATCAGTTATCAGTTATCAGTTATCAGTTATCAGTTATCAATTATCAGTAAACATTTACCACTAAGCAACTAATCGTTGAGTAGTATACATTTTATTAACTAATGTAGTGTTTCCTGCTTCTTGTTCCTTGTTTCTTGTTTCTTGTTTCTTGTTTCTTGTTTCTTGTTCCTTGTTCCTTGTTTCTTGTTTCTTGTTTCTTGTTTCTTGTTCCCTGTTCACTGTTCCCTGCTCATTGTTCCCTGTTAACTGTTTCCAACTCCTCCAACATCTTCTTTCCATTTTCATTCTCTGGGTTTAATTCTATAGATTTCTTATAATTCAATATAGCCAGATCTTTTTGTCCATTCTTCATATAAGCTTCACCTAGGCTGTCATAAACATTCCATGAATCAGGATAGTCCTTTACATTCCATTTTAAAACAGCTATTGCCTCATCTGTATGTCCTTCATTATACAATTCATAGCCAAGTGCATTTAATGTACTTTCTATCAATACAATCTTCCCTCTTGGTGCTTTTTTGAGATCATCATACTGACTTTTACCTGCCTCAATGCCATGCGTTAAAATAGCTTCTTTAATAATCGGACCGGCTGGTTCTCCTTTTGGAAGGAAGTACTCAACAAATATTTTCAAAGCTAAAACCTTACCTTCCTTATCCATACCAAATTCGAATGTATAGGTATTCGAATCATCGTGCCATCTGCCCCTTTCATCTGGAGGATTAATGCTTATGTCTCGCTTATTAAAGGGATCAAACACAGATAGTCTACCCTCCTTGTATGATACCTCAAATGTTGCATTCGCTTGAGGCAGATAGTACTTTGCCAGGTACGGTATCAGGTCATCAGGGACATCTTCCCCAATACTATCAGGCTCTGAATTTCGTAAAAAAGGTGTTATTTGATGAAGCTCCATTCCCGACACATAATCATCTTCTTCCTTTTTAAAGGTAAAATATACTGTTGGGGCTATTTTGGCATACCACTCTCCTTCTTCATTCGGATCATTTAGCACCAGAACCATCTGTTTAGGGATATCAACTGCCAGGTTCTCACCTACTACAGATACTTTGAATACATTATTATTCCTCAGCATTGTATAGTTACCTATGTAATTCTCATACTTTGCAAGGATTGCAGCAGGGATTTTTGCTTCCTCTGTCATTTTTACCCCATTAACCTGGTAATCTAGAATTTCCATTTTCACCGGGCCAAAAGAAGTCAATTCTCCCAGTCGGATATGCCCACTATCAACAAAATCAATCTCAAAGGCAGTAGCATCAAGAGGAATCCAACCGGCTTCCCCCATATACACTTCATTCCATGCATGCTGGCCAAAACTTCCACCGTAATAACTGCTATACATACATCCTGTAACAACCCTGGCAGGAATGCCAGCACCCCTGCATAGGGCTGTCATCAATCTGGAATGCCCTCCGCACTCACCGCTTCTGGTATCAAATGTTTTTCTGGCGGTTATTCCACCGGGTACAGCTCCCTTAATTTCTTCTGACACCCACTTACTTAATCGCTTAACTGCTTCCCATGAATCGATTGAACCATCTACTATCTCGAGAGCCTTGTTTACCAGCACAGGATCTTCTGATTCAATATAATCTTCAGGTTCAAGATATTTTTTAAGCTCCTCGTTCTGGCTATAGTCAAATGGGAAGGATGGTGCTCCTTTCCCGTCATATTTTTTATGTTCAATTGTAAAAACTCCATCTATCAAATTGTCCACCACTGTACCTTCAAATCTCTGACCAGGGACATTTAGACTTTCAGGTGTCAGCCATTCACCTGCCGACCTTATATTAGCTTTTACTTTCATGTAATCAATTCCATGAATGTCTCCTATTAGCTTATCAACCTTTCCAAATAAAACCTCATCAAGGTTTACTGAAGTGATCTGTTTCATTATTGACTTGTCTGCAAGAACTATAGTCACCCTGTTTGCGATAATCATTTTTACCGGAAATTTTTCTTCAATATCCAGCCAGAGTTTTCTTGAAACTCCTGTTTTACTGTTTACTTCATTTAAAACCAGGGTAGAATATTCCTTTCCATTTGCTTCAATATTCTCCTTGCCCTCAAACGTGTACTCTTTTTGCTGGATCTCTCCCTTTAACAAATCAAGTACCTTATAGCTTTTCTTTTCATTTTCAGTTTTTACAAAATCATCAATCAGATGCGGAAAAAAATGGCTATTCTCCAATATAATCTCATCACCTAGCTGAATTTCTTTTTCACTTTTATCCAGCTTTGAATAGAAATAGGCAATTCCTTCCTTAACATTGATGGTGGTACCCATCTCTAAATCGCCCTGTTTTATATAACTGTCGTAGTACGCATATCTACCAGTCTTTGCATTGATATAGTACTTTTGCTTAATTTCCGTATCGACATTTCCACCCAGAACGGATTGCTTGATAACAACACTCTCATCCAGAAGAATCATCTTCTGTTCGTTATATTTAATATCGGAAATAGCCGTTTCTGCCATATCCAGCAGTAACTCCATTGATTTGAGCACCGAAATATAAATTTGAGGTTCCCCAAGGATTTTCACATCCTGGGCAATGGTTTGGCTTGAAACTTGAGCCAGTACAAAAAACAGAAGGGTAAATAATAAATGAAGGGTTCTGAATTTTGTTTTCATGATTAAATGTTTTTAAGTTAATGATCTCTTTTACATACAGTTATTTACTATTTTGATGATATTCATTAAGAATTATTTCTTTGACTTTAGCTCACTAATAATCCTTGATTCTTTTCCCTCTTTATAATACTCTATGAACCTCATAAAAACTTCTGACATAGATTGACAGAGTTGATCAAAATTTAAGTTTTCTTTATATTGCTGGTAATCAAAACTCGATATGCTAACCGAAAGATTATTTTCAGGATCAATTCTTACATGACTTATTTCCAGGGGATCATCTACCACAAGAGGGCTTACGCCCATTGAAAACCCGAGATAATAAACATCCTTTTTCTTAAAAGCTTTCACAACAAATTTACCCTCCATGAAGTTTATGAATCCTTTCAGGTCCATGTCTGATATAGAAATCTTGCCGCCAGAATAGGGTCTGCTTGTAAAACCACCACTTGTATCATTGATCATGCTGGCAGCAAGATTTAATAATCTCCTTGCATTGCTAATTAACCTCTCCTGTCCAGACAGTCTTGGCCAAAACAGGATAATGAATAAACCATTTATCAAAATATGGATTAGATTACTTATTGGTGGTCTTCCTGAAAGAAGAAAATATGTTAAACTATGCCAGGTAGATGTTCCGAAAAGAATTCCCAGGAAAAGATATACCCACATCCGGTAACGGATGAACTGCAGAAATCCAATGACAATGAAGAAGGCTCCAAAAATAACAATTGAGAATATTGGCTTCCCAAATAACATTATCTCTACCAGAACAAAAATATAAGTTGTGATAAGAGCTATGGGGTAAGTCAAGCCTAAAGGAAATCGTAGTTTTGAATACATGATAAACTATAGTTATGTTTCACTATTTCTATACTTCATATTCTATACACTATACAAATCTATGACATTTAAAATTAAAAACCAAATATTTTTTATTTTTTTTACTATTTTACATCCAATTTAGTTATTTTAGCCTGATTTATAACAAGTTATACATCTAAAAAACTAATTAATATCATTATAAACAAATGACTTTACATTATATCGAAATGAAAATTTACAAAAATTTCCCTCTTGTTAATTTCATAATCTTAATCGGAATTCTAATAATAACTAGTTGTTCTGATCCAAAAAAGGACAGGCTCCATGATGAACATAAGAGTCAGATTTCGAGTTCCAATCAAACTATTCAACGATACGGGTCAGTTATAAAGCTAAGGCCTGAAAAGTTAATCGAGTACAAAAATTTGCATGCAAATCCATGGCCGGAAATTAACCAGGTGATCAGTGAATGTAATATTCGCAACTATTCAATTTACTATAAAGAAGGATATCTATTCAGCTATTTTGAGTATATCAGGCAATGACTTTGAAGCAGACATGGCTAAAATGGCCGCTGATTCTCTAACCAAAGAATGGTGGAAGCTAACTGATCCTTGCCAGATTCCATTGGAATCCAGAAAAGAAGGTGAATGGTGGGCGAGTATGGAGGAGGTTTATCATTTGGACTAAAAAGCAATCAATAATTATTTGATCCCCTTACTAAAACCCTATAGAATTTCCTCCATCAACTGGTATTTGAGCTCCTGTGATATAAGATGAGGCTTCAGAAGCCAGAAACACAGCTGTATTTCCGATATCTTCTGGTAATCCAAATCGTCTGATCGGTGTTCTATCTAGAATTTTTTCTCCTTTCTCAGGAAATCTTTTAAGGGCCTCAACATGCATTGGAGTTTCAATAAACCCTGGGGCAATAGCGTTGATCCTGATTCCAAATGGGGAAAGATCAGAAGCCAATGACCGGGTTAACCCCAACACTGCAGATTTTGAAGCTGCATATGGAGCAACATCTGTCAATCCATAAATAGCAGTCATGGAAGTAATCATGATTATAGATCCTTGCTTTCTATCAACCATGTACTTTGCCACCTCACGAGTTAAGGCAAACAAGCCATGTAAGTTAGTATCCAGAATTTTTTTGAAATCCTCATCGCTTACATCGAGAGCTGGTTTCAGGTTATTTATTCCGGCATTGTTAACCAGTATATCAATGGTTCCAATTTCTGATTCAATCTTTTCAACCAGCTTCGGTAAGGAAGAGAGATCTGTAATATCGTTTATTGTAAAACTCGATTTTTGACCAAGTTTTTCACAGGCTTCTTCTAGTAATTTATCTCTCCTGCCTGTTATTACGACTGAAGCTCCTGCCTGAATCATGGATTTTGCAATGGCAAAACCAATTCCGGTACCACCTCCGGTAATCATAGCAATTTTTCCTTTAATACTGAATGGATTCTCTGACATTACATTAGTTTATTAGATGAAAAATTCTCCAAATACGAACTAGGTTTTAAAGTACCATATATAAACAAATATAAGTAAATTGCAGCTGCAAATTAGTCAACACTAAAAATTCAGAACTTATAAATGACATCACGAGAAAGAATCCTAACAAGCATCAAACACGAGGAACCCGATCGTGTTCCCATTGATTTTGGTGCGACTCCCAGCTCAGGAATCTCAGCCATTGCTTATAATAACTTAAAGAAACACCTGGCTATAGATCCTCGCCCGACGAAGGTTTACGATGTAGTTCAACAACTTGCAGAACCCGATGATGTCCTCCTGGATATGTTTAATATTGATGCTGTTGACATTGGTCGGGCCTATTCAAGCATGAATTCGGACTGGTACGATATCAAATTGGCCGACGGATCTCCTGCCCAATATCCCACATGGTTCAATCCTGAACTAAAAGATGATGGGATCTGGTATGCCTCAGATAAATCAGGTCAAATTCTAGCAAAAATGCCTCCCGGTGCTACCTTTTTCGACCAGGTATATTTTCCTTATATAGATGGCTATCCTGAAGATTTCAAGGATCTTTCAAAGGCCATGTCAAAATCAATGTGGGCAGCTTTCCCGGTATCACCATGGAGCAAAGTAAATGAAGAAAATTTTTGGCCTGACTTGCGGAAAAAAACTATCCAGCTTAGAGATTCAGGACGAGCTACCATTATCGGGGTGGGATGCAATCTTTTTGAATGGGGAACTTTTTTGCGAAGAATGGATAATTTCCTGATGGATCTGATTATGGAGCCTGATAAAGTTGAAGGCCTTCTGGATGCGCTAATGGAAAGTCATCTTGCAACCCTTGAAAAAGTCTGTAATTGGATTGGAGACGTAGCTGACTTTGTGAAGTTTGGTGATGATCTTGGCATGCAGAATGGACCCTTTATGAGTCCAGAAACATACCGTCAACTTTTCAAACCAAGACATACACAGCTGTGTGATTATGCTAAGAAGAACAGCAAAATGCATACCTTTCTGCACTCCTGTGGATCCATTTACCAGTTAATGCCCGACTTAATTGATGCAGGATTTGAAGTTATAAATCCAGTTCAAACAAATACTCAAGATATGGATCCTCTTCAGTTAAAGAAGGAATTTGGAAAAGACGTCACCTTTTGGGGTGGCGGGATCGAAACTTCATCGGTCCTGAACAATGGGACCACAGAGGATGTTAGGGAAATGGTTATGCGAAGACTTGAAATCTTTGCTCTGGGAGGAGGCTTTGTATTCAACACCATACACAATATTCTTCCTGATGTTCCCCCTGAAAATATAGTTGCTATGTTTGATGCAATCAATGAATTCAATGGCCTTACATAATCAAATCTATAATAGTTCCATGAAAAAGCACACCTACTTAATCTTACTTTTCTTATTTATTCTATTTAACCTGGATGCACAGAATGAACAACCTGATCCTGATTTACAAACAAACCTTGAATCGCTAAAAAAATGGCAGGACATGCGATTTGGGATGTTTATCCATTGGGGGCCGGTATCTCTTAGGGGAACAGAAATTGGTTGGTCAAGAGGAACTCATGTTTCCATTGAGGATTATGACAATTTGTATAAGGAATTTAATCCCGTATTGTTCAATGCAGCAGATTGGGTAAGCACAGCAAAAAAGGCTGGTATGAAATACATTGTTATCACCACCAAGCATCATGATGGATTCAGTTTGTGGCCTACAGATGTATCGGATTATGACATTGCATCAACTCCTTACGGAAAAGATATTCTCAGACAATTGTCAGATGAATGTAGGAAACAGGGAATTGTTTTTGGCACCTATTATTCCATCCTTGACTGGCATCATCCGGACTATACTACAAGATATGGTGGTGATCCACGACCGAGTAGAGGAATCCGATATGAATAAGTACATTGATTATATGTACCACCAGCTAAATGAATTGATCACTAGATTATCAAACCGAAATACTATGGTTTGACGGAGAATGGGAAGAATCATGGAATCATGAAGAGGGAATTAAATTATATAAATATTGCAGGGGCCTAAATGATAATCTACTTATTAACAACCGGGTAGATAAAGGCCGGAAAGGAATGCAAGGTATGTCCAAATCAGGTTTTGCTGGTGATTTTGGTACTCCTGAACAGGAAATTGGCAATTATAATCCAGACATTCCCTGGGAATCTTGCATTACAATTGGAAAACAATGGGCATGGAAACCCAATGATCAGTTAAAATCTGTAAAACAACTTATACATACATTGGTTTTAACAGCTGGTGGTGGTGGAAATTTATTGCTAAATGTAGGGCCAATGCTGGATGGCCGAATAGAGCAACGACAAATTGATTCTCTTAAACAAGTTGGCAATTGGTTGGATAAGTACGGTGAATCAATTTATGGTACCAGTGCCGGACCATATATGCCAAATGAATGGATGGCCTCCACCTCTTCACAAAACAAAGTATACCTACATCTTTTGAAATGGCCTGAAGGAAAACTTACCATTCCAACCTTGAAGGGGTACAAGATTAAATCAATAGGCTTAATGCAGGGCAGTGATCTTACATTTGAAGAAAAAAAAGGAGAGCTTATAATAAATCTCCCCAGCCAGGCACCTGATCCAAACAGTTCTGTAATTGTAATTGAATTCAATAAAACCTTAAACGAGGCAACTCCGATTAAGATGAAGAAGTGAGAAAGATGGTGAGATACTTATACCTGCTGATTCTTTGCATTTTATTTGGCTGTACCAATCCTGATAATGATCGGTCAGAAAATAATCAGGAGAAACCCAATGTTCTATTCATTTGTGTGGATGATCTGCGTCCGGAGTTGGGTTGCTATGGGGTAGATTATATTCAGTCACCAAACCTGGATAAGCTTGCATCTTCAGGAATTCTATTCACCAATCACTTTGTTCAGGTCCCAACCTGTGGGGCCTCCAGGTTAAGTATGTTAACCGGAATGTTACCTAAATCAAAAGCTCACCTGGGTAATGATGCTATCCGGGAATTTATATCTGGTCAATCAGAAAACAGCAATCCTGAGACTTTTATACATCATTTAAGGCGTAATGGTTACTATACAATTGGAATAGGAAAAATAAGCCATTATGCAGATGGACTTCTATATGGCTACACTGATTCAATAGGTACAAAAAAGGAACTGCCTTACAGTTGGGATGAACTAATTTTTGATCACGGAAAATGGGGAACCGGTTGGAATGCTTTTTTTGGATACTCTAATGGAGAAAACAGACAAAGTTTGAACCGACAGGTAAAACCTTATGAATCAGGAAACGTTGAGGATGAGGGTTACCCTGATGGCTTAACTGCTTCGCTAGCAATACAAAAACTAAAAGAACTTTCTGAAAGAGACAAACCATTTTTCCTTGGAGTGGGATTCTTCAAACCGCATCTGCCTTTTAATGCTCCGAAAAAATATTGGGATCTGTATAATGAGGAAGATATCCCCTTAGCTCCGTTTCCTGGAATTCCTGAGAATGTAAATCTTGCCAGTTTGCATGAGAGTGGAGAATTTAACGGCTACCAGCTGGGTGATGAAAAAGCCTCCTTGTCAGAACCATTATCTGATGCTTACGCACAAAAAATAAGACATGCCTATGCTGCCTGTGTAAGTTATATTGATGCACAGATTGGAAAGGTATTGGATGAGTTGGAAAGGTTGGGTTTGGATAAAAACACCATTATAATAGTTTGGGGAGATCATGGATGGCACCTGGGAGATCAGCGCATTTGGGGGAAACATACCATCTTTGAAAGTGCTTTAAAAAGTGCATTTATAATAAAACTACCGGGTGACTCTAAGAATCAAAATCCAATTGATAAGGTGGTAAGTACCGTTGATATTTATCCTACCATTATGGAGTTATGCGGTATAGAAATGCCACTTGAAACGGATGGAAGAAGCCTGGTTCCACTTATCAATAATCCCGATTTTAGTGAGTGGAAAGAATCGGCTTATGGCTATTACCGAAATGGCATATCGTTGAGGACAAAAGATTATAGATTAACCAAATATTTCAGGGATCAAAAACCTTTAATCGAGTTATATGATCATCAAAAAGATCCCTGGGAAACGAAAAACATTGCCGGTGAGATGCCTGAAATTGTTAAGGAAATGATGCCTCTATTAGAAAAAGGAAATACAGGTATATTTGAGTGACTTATTAATTTTTCAAAAAATGGAAAAAATAAACGGATTCATTGCTGCACCATTTACACCTCTTAAATCAGACGGTTCATTAAATCTGGATATAGTTCCCCGGTATATTGACTTCTATATAAGAAATGGTGTTGAAGGTTCCTTTATCTGTGGAACCACGGGAGAAGGCTTTTTGCTAACTGTTGAAGAAAGAATGAAGGTAGCTGAAAAATGGATTGAGAATAGCCCGGATGGCTTTAAGAACATAGTTCATATTGGTGCATCAAACTTGCAGGATAGTGAAAAACTGGCCATTCATGCTCACAAATCAGGAAGCTGGGGAGTTGCTGTTATGCCTCCTGCTGTTTTTAAACCAGGCTCTGTGGAGGCTCTGGTAGAGTATTGTTCCAGGCTTGCAAGAGTGGTACCTGATTTACCGTTTTTCTATTACCATATCCCGGTATTAAATGGTGTTTATTTATCGATGGTTTCCTTCCTGAAACAAGCGTCTGAAAAAATTCCAAATCTTGCAGGAATTAAATACACTCACGAAGATTTATATGAATTCAACCAGTGTATGTTGCTTGAAAACGGGAAGTATGAAATGCTGCATGGAAGAGATGAAACGCTGATTTGCGGTCTTGCCCTGGGCGCAAAAGGAGGGGTGGGTGGAACATACAATCATGTCATGAATCTTTATATAAAAATAAAAGAGCATTTCCTGAAGGGAGAAATCGAAAAAGCCCGATATTACCAGAATTTATCTCAAGAGTTTATTAATATTCTGGTAAAATATGGCGGTAATGTAACAGCCGGAAAGCGCATGATGAAGTTTTTAGGTCTTGATTTTGGCCCAAACAGAAGTCCTGTGCAAAGTATTTCTGATGAAAATGAAAAATTGATGCACAAAGAACTCACTGAAATTGGTTTCTTCGAATTCTGCAATAAATAATAAAGTGTATATGAATTGGTTTAAAAGAGCCTCCCTCCTATTTATACTCCTGGGTTTTTCTGCTTTATTCCTGAATGGGCAGAATCTTTTAAATCATATAGAATGGGAAGTTCTTCCTGACCTGCCTGCAGCACCCGGATCAGAAATTCAACATGGCCTGGCATCTCCCTTTTCAGGAATATCCAATGATGTTTTATTGGTTGCAGGTGGCTGTAATTTTCCTGAGAAGCCAGTCTGGGAAGGAGGCCAGAAAAAATACTACTATGATGCATTTGCACTTGAAAGGTTACAGGATGGTACTTTCAAATGGCATTCCGGATTTCATCTTATCTGAAGAGCTAGCATATGGGGTTTCCATTGATTTACCTGAAGGAGTTCTTTGCATCGGTGGAAAAAACAATGAAAGAGCATCCGACAGGGTGTTTCTTTTGATATGGGACAAGTCTAAAAGTTCCATTTCAACTGAGGAATACCCTTCCCTCCCATTTGCAGTTGACCAGGCTGCAGGCGCATTGGTGGATAATACAGTCTATCTTGCCGGAGGTTTTGTTGATGGAAAAGCTTCAAACACCTTCCTTTCCCTTGACCTTTCAATGAAAGGAAGTGAGGGTTTCAAATGGGAAATCTTACCTGACTTTCCCGGTCCGGCAAGAGTTCAACCTGTTGCTTCAGCGCAAAATGCAGCCGAAGAAAAACACTTTTACCTTTTTAGTGGATCAAGTTACCCTGACAATCAGGAGAATCCAAATATTTTGACAGATGGGCTTGAATACAATCCAAAAACCCGGGAATGGGTAAATATTGGGCCCATTACTCCGGAAAATTCCGCTCCAATTTCCCTACATGGTGGATATGCAATACCTTCCGGTGGAAAGCACATTCTATTTATTGGTGGGGTTAACCATGATATTTTTAGTAAAGCATGGAAACGGGAAAGAGCAATACAACATGCGCAAAAAATTGGAGATACATTAGGCCTCAAAAAACTCAGGCAGGAACAATTATCATACTTTCTATGGGAACCACCCGATTATAAATTCAACAAAAAAGTACTGGCATATCATACCATTACACAGACATGGACAGAAGTTGAAGATTACCCTTTTCCGGCTCCGGCAGGTGCTCCTCTGGTGAAATGGGACAATGGTTTTGTTGTGGTTAATGGGGAAATTAAACCGGGTGTTCGTTCGCCAAAACTTTATTATGGATCCATAAAATACAAACCCACATTTAGCTGGTTAAACTGGTTGGTAATTGGCATTTATCTTACAGTGCTGTTGTATATTGGATTCTACTTCATGCGACATGGAAATACCACTGATTCATTTTTTAAAGGTGGACAGAAAGTTCCCTGGTGGGCTGCCGGAATGAGCATTTTTGCGACCATGCTAAGTGCCATAACCTATATGGCTATCCCGGCAAAAACATATGCTACAAATTGGAAGTACTTTGTATTGGCTCTTACCATTCTACTAATGGTTTACCCCGTTGTTCATTATTATCTTCCGTTTTTTAGGCGATTGAATGTTACCACTGCGTATGAATACCTTGAAAAAAGATTCAACTACACGGCAAGAATTATGGCCAGCTCAGTATTTATTGTTTTCATGGTTGCCCGTATGGCACTTGTATTGTTTCTTCCTTCCCTGGCCCTTACCACTGTAACGGGAATCGATATTTATTTGTGCATCATGTTGATGGGTGTAATCACAATTGTCTATTGTACTATGGGTGGAGTAGAAGCAGTTATCTGGGGGGATGTTATACAGGGTTTTGTCCTGCTTGGTGGAGCAGTTCTGGCTGTAATTTTTATGGTATCTGGAACGGAAGGTGGATTGGGAACTCTCATTGATATAACCATCGATAATGAAAAAATGAAAACCTTTGATTTCGCGTTTGATATAACCAGGGCCACCTTCTGGGTAGTCTTGTTTGGAGGCATTGGCCACAATCTAATTTCTTATAGCAGTGACCAGGCAGTCATTCAGCGATATTTAACTACCAAAGATGAAAAAGGGGCAGCCAAAAGTCTTTGGTTCAATGGAGTGATGAGTGTTATCATTTCCCTGGTCTTTTATTTTATTGGTACTGCTCTTTTTTCGTATTACAAAACTCAGCCTCAGGAACTCAATGTGATCATGGAAAATACCGATTCTATTTTTCCACACTTTATAATGTCGAAGATGCCGGTTGGAATAGCAGGGTTAATGATCGCTGCTATATTTTCAGCAACCATGTCCACTGTTTCATCCAATGTAAACTCTATATCAACTGCTTTTACCACAGATATTTACAACCATTTTATACCAGGCTCTTCAGATTCTACACGCTTAAAAGTAGCAAGGATTTCCGGGATAGTATCAGGAGGAATTGGTGTAGCTCTGGCTCTTCTTATGGCTACATGGAATATACTTTCACTACTGGATTATTTTAATACCATTCTTGGGCTGATGGCCGGAGGCCTGGGAGGAATGTTTGCAATGGGAATATTTTTTCCAAGAATAAACTCAATTGGGGCTATTGCAGGTTTTATAACAAGCTTTATTTTCTTAATCATCATTAGAAATTACACATCGGTTTCGTTTCTTCTATATGGTTTCCTGGGAATTGTGGTAAGCATAATTATTGGTTATCTATTAAGCTTTGTATTCTCTGGAGGTAAAAAAGAGCTTGGCGGTCTTACCTTGAAAAGTCTTAATAAATAGTTATGATAACATATATAGGAAGGTTTAGTATTTTTGTTTGAACGATCCTAAAACACAAAGTATATGAATGGAAAAAATCTGATTCGGGAAGCTTTTCAGCTCAAAAAAGTGGAGCGGATTCCCTGGGTTCCCTTTGTTGGTTGTCATGGTGGATCATTAATCGGGAAAAAGGCAGATGAATATTTAAAATCATCCGATCATATAGTTGCCGGAATCAATGAAGCAATAAAATTATATAGGCCGGATGGGATTCCTGTGATGTTTGACTTGCAAATTGAGGCAGAAGCCCTGGGGTGTAAGCTCAATTGGGCCGAAAACAGTCCACCTGCTGTAAGCTCCCACCCATTGATTGAAGGTATAAGTTTGGGTGATTTGAAGATCCCGGGTAAAAAGGATGGGCGAATTGGAATGGTAATGGAGGCCTGCAGGCGACTTCGGGAGGAAAACCCTGATATCGCTCTTTACGGATTAATTACCGGTCCATTTACCCTGGCTCTACATTTACTCGGAACAGATATTTTCATGGAAATGTTTGAAAATGAAGCCTATGTCCATCAAATCCTAGAATTCACGAAAGATGTTGGAATATTTATGGCCAACGAATATATTGAGAATGGATGTGATGTAATTGCCATGGTCGATCCAATGACCAGCCAGATAAGTCCGGAGCAATTCAATCAGTTTATAAATAAGCCCGCCAGTGATATTTTTGATTTTATTAGATCTAAAGGCTCGCTGAGCTCTTTCTTTGTATGTGGCTATGCCCAGCAAAATATTGAGGAGATGTGCTTATGCAAACCCGATAATATTTCTATTGATGAGAATATTCCACTTGATTATGTAAAAGAGGTTGCTTTAAAAAATAAGATAAGCTTTGCTGGGAATATGAAACTAACAATTGTCCTGTTGATGGGCAGCCAGGAAGATTGTCAGACACATGCGCTAGAATGCATGGAATTTGGTGGAACAGAAGGATTTATCCTTGCTCCGGGATGTGATTTGCCGTTTGACACACCACAACAGAATCTGGAAGCTGTAACTCAACTGGTTTACGATCCTTATCAGCAGGAAGTGATTCAAGCCCTTGAAAAAAAGGAAGAGAAAGTGATCTTACCAAATATGTCGGACTATGGAAGGGCTGACAAAGTAATGATAGATATTATCACACTTGATTCGGAATCATGTGCACCCTGTCAATACATGGTGGAAGCTGTGAAGCATGTAACCCCTGAGTTTGAAGGTATTGTTGAATGGAGAGAGCATGCCATAAAGGAAATGGAATCAGTCACTTTTATGAGTGCACTCATGGTAAAAAACCTGCCTACTATTTGCATCGATGGAAAAATTGCATTTGTATCAAAAATACCACCCAGAAAAGACCTGATTGTTGCTATCCAAAACCGTATCAATCAAAAACTTCGATTAAAAATAAAACAGAAAAAAGCAGAGATTTTACTTGTTGGAAATTCTCAAAATGAATGTGATGAACTTTACCAGGTAGTAAAAAGAAGCATGGATGAACTTGGAATTCAATTGGAGCTAAAACAAGTAACTGACCAGAATGAAATTGATGGTTTGGGAATTTCCCGCACTCCGGCAATAATGATTGTAGATTATAAATTAAAGTCACAGGGAGAAATACCTTCGGCTGATGTTGTTAAAGAATGGATCAAACAGGTAACATAAAAAAAATACCTTTCTTTCTCATAACTGGATTCCTGGGGAGTGGAAAAACCACCTTTCTCAATGAATTGATTTCAAAGTTTAGCGAGACTTATCGGCTTGGAATCATCCAGAATGAGTTTGCCAAAGGAAATGTAGACGGGCAACAGCTTAAGAGATCAGCTAAGACTTTTGATCTGCTTGAAATAAATAATGGTTCCGTGTTTTGTGTTTGCCTGCTCTCTTCATTTACTCATTCATTAAATGATTTTATTGAAGAGTATAATCCCGATATGGTATTTCTTGAGGCATCCGGATTGTCAGATCCAATTTCAATTGCTGAATTATTGCAGACCAGGAAATTAAAGGAGAAATTATACCTATCCTATATTTGGACGCTTATAGATGCCGAAAATTTCTTAAAAACAGGCAAAACTCTTCCCCGCATCCAACATCAGGTTCGAATTGCCGACGAGGTTTTAATAAATAAGGCTGACCTTGGTTCTGAAAACCTTTCTGAAATTCACAATTGGATAAAAAAGCACAATCCTTACTGTTCAATTCAGGAGACAAGCTATTGCCGTATAGCGGCAGATGTTGATATTCTTTCAAATAGCAAGGACCCTGTTGCCATTAAAAGATCTGAGGAACATTCATTAATTGAAAGAGGCGACTCACCTGAGATAAGTTCTTATGTAATAAAAACCACCCGCAAAATTAGCTCCCACTCCCTTAAACAATTTCTGGAAAGAGTTGCACCCGAGGCATACAGGATCAAGGGTTTTGTCCGATTGGATTCTGGTGAGATGATGGCCGTTCAGTCATGTTTTGGGAAATTAAGTATGGAAATAGTAATTGATAATCAGGGACCCACTGAATTAATAGGAATCGGGCCCAGTATTAATTCTATAAGTTTCGGGCGAAGATTCAGGGAATACCAGAAAATTAAAACTTGAATTAGTCCAGGTACAAAATTCATTAGAATTTATTCGAAAATGATTTTTTTAGCTAAATTTGAAACTCATACTATTTTTTAACCTTTAGCCTGTATTATGAGTGAGATACTTGAGAAAATTACAATCTGTATAGAACGAGGAAAAGTAAATAATGCATCCCCTTACCCGCCTGACCTGAAAGGACAGGATGGTGCAGATGAATTAACCGCTGAAGCCCTGAAGCAGGGAATATCACCAAAGGAAGTTTTAGAGAGTGCTCTCATTATAGGCATGTCAAATATTGGGCAGAAATTCAGCGAAGGAAAAGCTTTTGTACCTGAAATGCTTATGGCAGCAAAAGCAATGAAAGCATCTATGGTTCATATCAATCCATTCTTTAAATCAGGTATGGTTAAACAAAAAGGAACATTTATAGTTGGCACAATCCAGGGTGATTTGCACGACATTGGGAAAAACCTGGTAGCAATGATGGTTGAAGGAGCTGGCTGGAAAGTAATTGACCTGGGTGTGGATGTTGGATATGATAAAATTGAACAGGCTCTAAAGGAAAATCCTGAATCAGTTGTTGGATTGTCAGCCCTGTTAACCACAACTATGGTAAACATGAGAGGTGTTGTTGAGAAAGTGAAAAATCTGAATCCAAAATCCATTGTAATGGTTGGCGGGGCTCCCCTTACACAGGATTATTGCAATGAAATCGGAGCCGATTTTTATTCTGCCGATCCACAGGGAGCCATTAAGTTTTTAGATAAAATTGCCTCCTGAAATACTAAAGAGGTAAGATAAAATATTCAGGCAATCTTATTGTAATCAGCCTGATCTTATGAATTCCTTTTTCTCGAATGACTTGAGACCATCGAATGAGTAACTCAGAAATTATTGTTCGTCTGGAACCACTGGGTAAATCTATTCATGTTCCATACGGTACACCTTTAAAAGATATCCTATTTCAATATGGTGTTGAATTTCCATGCGGTGGAAAAGGTACATGCGGTGGCTGCAAAATAAAAATTCTTCAAGGCAACCTTCCTCTTTATGAAGAGCAATCAAAGTTACTTTCCGATGCCGGATTTAGCAGTGAATACAGGCTGGCTTGCAAAACCAATGTAACTCAAAATGTCACAATTCAGGTTGATCAATACAACACCTTTATACTGGCCGATAACACAAACTTTAATTTCACCCCAAAGGAGGGATTTGGAATTGCCGTTGATATTGGTACAACCACCATTGTGGCTCAGCTTTTGAACCTGAAATCGGGGAAAGTGATGGATGTGACTACCAGTTTAAATCCACAATCCCGGTATGGAGCCGATATTATTTCAAGAATTGAATTTGCGGTATTTCAAGATGGCCATGCTCAATTAAAAGATCTTATCAGGCAGGAAATCAGTCAGATGATCAGAAATCTGATTCAAAAAAATTCAGTGAGCCCATCTGAAATTATTCTTGTGGGAAATACGGTTATGCAACATCTTTTTGATGGAACAGATCTCCGCCCTTTGTCAGCTTTTCCATTTGAAACCAGAAAAAAAGATTTCTCACATATTTTACCGGAAGAACTAAATCTGGATGCCAATCCCGAAATGCATATCAGATTTTTGCCATCCATCGGAAGTTTTGTAGGGAGTGATATTCTGGCTGGAATTCTTGCATCCAGAATGCATGAAAGTGAAAAATACATTGCCTTAATCGACCTTGGAACCAATGGAGAAATTGCTGTTGGTAATAAAAATGGCATCTTATGTGCTTCCACTGCGGCTGGTCCAGCCTTTGAGGGAACAAACATCAGCATGGGAATGCGGGCGACAAATGGGGCCATTTCCTCTGTAAATATTAAAGATTCAGTTATTGAGTACCATACCATTGGAAATGAAGAACCGAGAGGAATTTGTGGAAGTGGTCTCATCGATGCAGTGGCTGTCTTCATAAAAGAAAATAGGATTGACGTAGGAGGTAAAATAACCGGTAATGAAGATGCGATAAGACTGGCTCATCCTGTTGTCCTCACCCAGAAAGATATTAGGGAGTTTCAGCTCGCAAAAGGAGCCATAGCAGCCGGTATGGAAATATTACTTAACGAACTTGGTTTAACAGATGCCGATATTGACAAAATCTATATTGCAGGTGCGTTTGGCAGCTTCATTAATATTCAGCATACCATTGAAATTGGTTTGCTAGAATTCCCAATGGAAAAAATCAGGAAGTTTGGGAATTCAGCACTTATTGGAGCAAAAATGTGCTTATATTTAGATGAAAATGAGATAAACAACATATTAAAAATAACAGAACATTTCTCGCTTGAAACATCCCCTGATTTCCAGGATGTTTTTGCCGAAAAAATGCTATTTACTTGATAATTATCAAAACTATCATAAAAAAAATTACCAGCATGAAAAACATTGAAAAGTACATCAAAATTTACAGGGACGGTCTATTAAAAAACACCATGCCTTTCTGGGTCAATCACGGTATTGATTATAATTATGGGGGCTTCAAAATGGCCCTTGACCGCAACGGAAGAGTTCTTGATACTGATAAAGGAATGTGGCAGACCAGTCGGTTTACCTGGATGCTGGCAACCTTATACAATGAAGTAGAGAAAAAACAGGAATGGCTTGATCTGGCTATACATGGGATAAATTTCATTGAAAAATATGGTTTCGATACCGATGGTAGGATGTTTTTTCAGGTAACCAAAGATGGGAAGCCGATTCGCAGGCGCCGATATGTATTCACTGAAACATTTGCAGCCACTGCATTTGCTGCTGTTGCAAAAGCAACCGGAGACAGTAAATATGCCCGAAAAGCAGAAGAGTTGTATGATCTAATCATAAAATATACAAATAACCCGAGTCTTGAGCCTGCCAAGTTTACCGATACAAGACCGCTCAAGGGAATGGCTATGCCTATGACTCTTATCTCAACTGCACAGGAAATGAGAAAAAACCTTGGAGAAGAGAAATATACCGGATATATTCAATCCTATATAAAAGAGATCCAATCCGATTTTATGAATGAAGAATTCAATGTTGTTCTGGAAACCGTTGGACCAAACGGTGAATTCTCTGATCATTTTGATGGAAGACTTCTGTGTCCCGGGCATGCCATAGAGCTGGCCTGGTTCATTTTGCAGGAAGCAAAACTCATGAACAATCCGGAATACCTGAAAACAGGAATTAAAATACTGGATTGGATGTGGGAAGTCGGCTGGGATAAGGAATATGGAGGAATCATTTATTTCAGAGATGCAAAAGGTTTTCCGGTACAGGAATACTGGCAGGATATGAAATTCTGGTGGCCACAGAATGAAACGATAATTGCAACACTGCTGGCTTACCAATTAACCGGAGATAAAAAGTATGAAAAATGGCATAAGGATTTACACGATTGGACCTATAAACACTTCCCTGACAAGGAGTTTGGTGAATGGTTTGGTTATTTACACAGGGATGGTCGTGTTTCAACCACACTAAAAGGAAACATGTGGAAGGGGCCTTTCCATATTCCAAGAATGGAGCTATATTCCTGGAAGATCTTAGAAGAAATTCAGACTAATAAAGGATAAAATAATTCTAAATAAAGACTTTTGAACATTTTCCTGTCAAATATCAAAAGATTATAAGAAACTAGGCCATATCTTTGCTTGTTGCATTAGACTGATTTGCTAACTGATTTATTATCCCTGGAGTAGCTCTATGAAGTTCTTTAAAACCAAATTAAAAAGAAAAAAATCCTTTCGTTTAACTCTTTTTTTAGGAATTTTTATTGGAATCATATTAGTATTGCTGGCAAACAAAGGCATTAAGTATACCTCTACCAATGAGTATTGTATGTCGTGCCATTCCCATCCACAGTCAGACCAGCTCTGGAAACAATCGGTTCATCATGTAAACAGTCCAGGAATAATTGTTGGTTGTAGTGAATGTCATTTACCTCCGAAAGGAGAAGGTCAATTACCGGCAAAAATAAAACATGGATTTAAAGATGTGTATGGACAACTATTTAAAGATCCTGAAAAGATAAACTGGGAGGAAAAATCCAGACTTGAGAATGCCGTAAAATTCACATATTCTGAGAGTTGTAACAAGTGTCATCAAAATTTATTTCCCAGTACCTTATCCATCAAAGGCGATGATGCCCACCTGTATTATACACAGAATGAAGATAAGGTAGGTTGTTTAAACTGTCATTTATTTGTTGGGCATTACAATGCAAACGCCATCCATGCAGCCAATATCGATTTCGGGCAGGGCAAAGAGAAAGACCTTGAAATTTTTGAAGAACCTACGAAGGTTGAATCATTCGAGAGTTTTACTGAAAAAGTTCCTGGAACCTCAGTGTCGTTTGAAATGATTGCTATTCCTGAAGGAACATTTGATTTAGGCAGTCCTGAATCAGAACCATATAGAAATGAGGATGAAAAACAAGCCAAAGATGTTAGCATAAGTAAATTTTGGATGGGAAAAACTGAGGTAAGCTGGATTGAGTATCTGGCGTTTTTTAATGCCACTACTTCTGAAGGCAGGAAAGAGTCTACAGAGATCCTTGAAGAACAAAACCTCGACGCCATTACCGGGCCAACGCCTCCATGGGGAGCACCAGACCAGGGTTGGGGAAAAACCACAGGGCCGGCAATTACCATGTCACACCTGGCAGCTGAGACTTATTGCAAATGGTTGTCAAAAGTTACAGGAAAAACCTACAGACTGCCAACAGAAGCAGAATGGGAATATGCATGCAGAGGAAATACAAAAGATCCCTACTTCTTTGAAGGCAATCCAAAAGACTTCTCAAAAAACCAGTTAAAAAATAGAATTTTCGGAGCCGATACCAGCATAATTAATTCTTATGTTATTTATGCTGAGAACAGCAATAGCAAGGCTCAGTCCAGCCGGATTAAGTAAAAGCAAATCCATTTGGACTGGTGAATATGCTCGGCAATGTGAGTGAGTTTTGCCATGGACTGGTATGCTGCTGATGCCTATTCGAATTATGGCACCGGAGTAAGTGACCCACAAGGACCATTTGAAGGGACTGAGTATGTTATCCGTGGTGGATCCTTTGATGATGATGCAGCTGATGTAAGAAGTGCCAGGCGGGATCACACCAGAACGGATGCCTGGGTGGTAACTGATCCGCAAATTCCGAAAAGTAAATGGTGGTATTCTGACTGTATTCATGTAGGATTCAGAGTAGTATGTGAATACAATGAGACTGAATAGATAAATATAATTCATAAATTACACACAATGGAAAATAGCAAGAATAAACAAAGCAGAAGAGAATTCCTCGGCAAAGCTGCATTGGCAGGAGCCATTGGAACAATTGGTGTAGGATCTATATTATCTTCCTGCAGTAGTAAAAAATCAGCTGAAGAGCTGGGCCTTCCTCCCCTTCTTGACCACGCACCCGATGGACCAAAGCTGAAGGCAGCCTTAATAGGTGCTGGCCATAGAGGTACGGGCGCAGCCTTTAATTTCCTAGGTGCAGGACCAAATCTCGAGGTAATTGCGCTGGCCGATGTATTTCAGGACAAAATTGATGCCTGCAGGGAACGGTTCCAGCAATACAAGCTCGACATCCCGGAGGAAAACTGTTTTGTTGGTTTCGATGCCTATCAAAAGGTACTTGAACTGGATGTTGATGTGGTTTTATTGGCTACTCCTCCCCAATTCCGACCCGAGCATTTTAAAGCTGCTATTCAGGCCAAAAAGCATGTCTTTATGGAGAAACCGGTAGCAGTTGATCCAGTAGGAATCCGCTCAATTCTCAGCACTTCGAAAAGAGCTGAAGCCTCAGGCCTATGTGTGGTAACAGGAACACAAAGAAGACATCAAAAAGATTATATATCTACTTATATACAAATTGCAAATGGAGCAATTGGCCAGATTGTTGGAGCCAAAGCCTATTGGAACCAACCTCATGTGTGGTTTCGCCAGCGTCAGGAAGGATGGAACGATATGGAATACATGCTCAGGAACTGGAATAATTTCACCTGGCTTAGTGGTGATCATATTCTTGATACTCATGTACATAATATTGATATAATAAATTGGTTCAGTGGTAAGCTTCCTAAAAGTGCCATCGGTTATGGCGGAAGACAGAGAAGGGTTACCGGCGATCAGTATGATTTTTTTAGTGTAGACTTTGATTATGGAACTGGTTTTAGCTCACACAGTATGTGTCGTCAGATCGATAGTTGTGCAGATGGGGTTGGTGAAGTAATTGTAGGTACGGAAGGATATACCAACTGTGTCAATAAAATATTCGATCTAAACGGAAATCTTGATTTGGGAATATGAACCACGAGAAAAATGACAAAGATCAGATGAGGAGCACAGGTAGGAGCCACAGCCTACATCCAGGAACATATTGATCTTGTAACAGCTATTCGCAATAGTACACCTGTGAATGAAACGGATCAAACTGCATATTCAACCCTTACAGCCATTATGGGAAGAGAAGCGGCCTATACAGGCAAGAAAATAAGCTGGGATGAAATTATGAATTCTGATTTAAAGCTGGGTCCAGAGGAAATAAAAATGGGACCGGTTGATATGGAATTTAATACTCCTGTTCCCGGTACAGCAATCAAAGTAACATAGTACGTAATATTATAAAAACAAATTAATTCAGGTATGAAAAGAAAATCATCTAGAAGAGAATTTCTTAGAAAATCAGTAGCCACAGGCATTGGTTTATCGGTAATTCCTCATATTATTCCTGCCTCCGCACTTGGCAGGGGCGGATTCGTAGCTCCAAGTGACAGGATTGTCATGGGGGTTATAGGAGCCGGTAGCCAGGGTATGGGAGATGCACGCTGGTTTATGGAAAACAACGATGTTCAGTTTGTTGCAGCTTGCGATGTTGACTCAACACATCGTGCAAAAGCAAAACTAAGTTTTGACACACACAATAGAAGTACCGATGCCAGAACCTACCTCGATTTCCGTGAATTGTTGGAAAAAGAAAAGTTAGATGCAGTAATTATTGCTCTACCAGATCATTGGCATTCTATAATTTCCACAGCAGTTGCTGAAAAGGGAATTGATATCTATGGTGAGAAGCCTCTGGCTCGCTCTATAAAAGAGGGTCGGGCTATTGTAGATGCAGTTGCCAAAAACAACATTATCTGGCAAACTGGTAGCTGGCAACGCTCCAGGGATCATTTTCATCATGCATGCGAACTTATAATAAATGAAAAAATCGGAAAAATACATCATGTTGAAGTAGGCTTGCCCGACGGTACCAGCAATATTGGGACACCCCCAGTAATGCCTATACCTGAGGAACTCGACTGGGACTTCTGGCTGGGACCTGCTCCGGCAAAGCCTTATCGTGGTGTCTCCCATTGGGATTGGCGTTGGATATTAGATTATTCAGGTGGTCAGATGACAGATTGGGCCGGTCACCATATAGATATAGCTCATTGGGGCCTTGGTCTTGATAGAAGTGGACCTATTGAAATAGAAGGTAAAGGGGTCTATCCGTTAGAAGGTCTCTATGACGTTCCGGTAGAATATGATTTTACCTGCAAATACGAAAGCGGTTTGACTATCCGGGTGGCAAATAGAAGTCGCCTTCCACAGGATATGGGAGCAACCTGGTACGGAGAAGATGGATGGATTAATGCTGACCGAGGAGGATTAACCGCTAAAAACCCTGCGATTCTTGAAGAAGTAATTGGCGATGGTGATATCCGCTTGTACAAAAGTCCTGACCATGTGAGGAATTTCCTTGACTGTGTTAAAAGTAGAGAGGAAACAATTACTCCTGCAGAGGTGGCACATCGTTCAATTAGTGTTGGTTTACTTGGTGAAATTGCCATGCAAACAGGTGAGAAACTGATCTGGGATCCTGAAAATGAAGTTTTCAAGAACAGTCAAAATGCAAACAGACTCTTGTCCAGACCATTTAGAGAGCCTTGGGGTTAATTTAAAATTATAACAAAATAAAATTTTATACAATGAATAAACTTAGAATATCATTCCGGATAAGTTCATTAGTAATAGTGGTTCTTTCCTTTTTTATTCTTTCCCAGTTCACTGGATGTGAGTCTATGAGTAAAAACAAGGCCTTGATAATTACCGGTCAGAACAATCATAACTGGCAGAAAAGTTCAGTGCTACTGCAGGAAATTTTAGATATTTCGGGCATTTTTACTACCGAAATACTGATAAGCCCACCACAGGGTGAGGACATGACTCCTTTCCAACCAAATTTTTCGAAATACGACGTTATTGTATTGGATTACAATGGGGATCCATGGCCTGAACAGGTAAATCAGGACTTCATGGAATATGTAAATGGTGGCGGCGGTGTTGTAGTATATCACGCTGCTGACAATTCTTTTCCAGAGTGGAAAGAATACAATGAAATGATTGGCCTTGGTGGTTGGGGAAACCGAAATGAAGATTCCGGTCCGTATATCTACTGGGAAGAGGGTGAAATCATTGAAAATACCATGGTAGGTAGAGGGGGTGATCATGGACAGCAACACGCATTCCAGGTTGTGAATCGGGATACTATTCATCCAATTACAAAGGGATTACCGGAACGATGGATGCATGCCCAGGATGAGTTATATGGAATGCTACGTGGACCAGGAAAGAATATGACAGTTCTATCAACGGCATATTCTGATACAGCAACAGGTGGCTCAGGCAGACATGAACCGGTTCTTTTTACCATTGGTTTTGGTGAAGGGAGAATTTTCCATACAGTTCTCGGTCATGCAGGTAGCGAAGAAAAAACTCCGGCTATGAAATGTGCTGGATTTATTACCACCCTTCAGCGAGGTGCAGAATGGGCAGCAACAGGTACTGTAACACTGGCAATTCCCGAAAACTTTCCAAATGCAGCGAGCGTAGTTGAATGGCCTGAATTAAGACCATCTAAATCTCGATGAACTGATGACTAAAGCAGCACGCTACAAAATAGGTCAAAGTCGCAAATATCTGGCTGACCTTTCAGAAAGAATTAGAAATGCCAGAAGGTTCAGAAAAAGCTCTTCAGAAATTTGAAACAAAAATGCTTGATCTTCTTAATTCAGATGCAACAGCTGATTGTAAAAATTATATAATGAAGGAAATAAGCTGGATGGGAAGCGATAAATCCATTCCAACTCTGGAAGAACTCTCAAAAAACAAGGACACTGCTGAAATGGCAAAATTTGCTTTAGATAGAATTCAATAATTTTAATCCATTATCATGAATAAATATATCGGAAAAATTATAATCAGTTCTCTTTTCCTTTTTGCTTTCCTTATTATAACTTTTGGTCAGGAGCCTAAGGATACCGAGGATTGGTCAGTAAAACCTGAGGTGATTAAACCAGGTAAAAAGGCTCTCGCTCCTTCTGATGCCATAGTTTTGTTTGATGGCACTGATTTCTCCAGCTGGTCAGGGATGAAAGGCCCGGTTCAGTGGAAACTGAAAGGAAAAGCGATGGAAGTGGTAAAAGGAACAGGCATTATTAAAACAAATCAATCATTTGGCAGCATTCAATTGCATATTGAATGGAGAACACCAAAAAAGGTAGTTGGTGAAAGTCAGGGCCGGGGTAACAGTGGAATATTTTTGATGGGTTTGTATGAAGTTCAGGTGCTGGATTCGTATGAAAATGAAACTTATTATAATGGTCAGGCAGGAAGTATCTATAAACAACATATTCCATTGGTTAATGCATGTTTACCCCCTGGTAAATGGCAAAGCTATGACATTATATTTAATGCCCCTGTTTTTAATGAAGATGAGAGCCTGAAAACACCAGGCTTATGTGACAGTAATTCACAATGGAGTTTTAATTCAAAACAATGTGGAACTAAAAGGACCAACGATGTTTGTCGGGACTCCAGAGTATAAGTTTCATGAAAGAAAATTGCCTCTTACTTTACAGGATCATGGAAATCCGGTACAGTATAGAAATATATGGGTGAGAGAGTTAGATTAGATTTTAAAGCTATCAGAGTTTGGTCGACCAATAAACTATAAGTTTGATCGCATAAATAAATAAATTTGTCATGAATCCATCACGAAGAAAATTCTTTAAGAACTCAGTAAAAATAATAGCCGCCACCAGTATTGTTTCTGCATTCCCTGCACAGGTTAGCTGTTCTAATCCGAATAAAAAGGTAGTTGTGGGGGCTATTGGCCTGAGAAACCAGGGCTGGGCAAATCTCAATGCTATTCTCAAATTGCCCAATGTGGAGTGTGCAGCTTTGTGTGATATTGACGACAACATTCTAAATGGCAGAGCTCAGCAGGTTGAGAAAGAATTTCAAATGAAACCCAAATTATATAAGGATTTCAGAAAAGTTTTGGAGGACAAGGATATTGACGCAGTACTTATTGGAACACCTGATCACTGGCATTGCCTTATGACAGTGATGGCCCTGGATGCAGGAAAACATGTGTATGTTGAAAAACCTATGGCAAACTCCATCACTGAAGCTCAGATTATGATAGAGGCTGCCAAAAAGCACAGAAAACTTGTTGTTACTGTTGGTCAATGGCAAAGAAGCGGACAACACTGGCAGGATGCTATTGATTATGTTCATTCAGGTGAACTTGGTAAAATTGGAAGAGTAAAAGCCTGGGCCTACACAAATAAGCCAAAATTACCTGTTGTTCCAGACTCGCCTGTTCCCGATGGAGTGGATTATGACCTCTGGTTGGGTCCCGCCCCTGAAAGACCTTTTAACAAGAATCATTTCCACTATAATTTCAGGTATTTCTGGAACTATGCAGGTGGTTTAATGGCTGATTGGGGTGTTCATATGCTGGATTATGCCCTCTATGGAATGCAGGTAAGTGTTCCGAAATCAGTGGTTGCCACTGGAGGTAGATTTTCTTATCCCGATGGAGCCAGACAAACTCCTGACACTTTAAATATTGGTTATGAGTTTGAAGATTTCAGTATAAACTGGGAACATTCTGTAAATCTGGGAGTTGGGCCTGAGAAATTAAGTCATGGAGTAATCTTCCAGGGATTGAATGGTAGCCTTATGGTTAACCGGAATGGATGGCAGGTAAGTGCAGAGAAATTAAATAAAGAGGAATTTAAAATTGAACCCGTACCTGTTCAAGCCGGTACAGGAGGATTCAATGAACATTTTGTTAACTTCCTGGATGCTATTCGATCAGGAGCCAAACCAAATTGTCCTGTTGAAACAGGTGGTGATGTGGCAATATTTGCCCACATGGGTAACATTGCCTATCGTACAGGTGAGAAAATAATCTGGGATAAAAATGCGAATAAATTCAGCAACAGCAAAGCTGCAAATGCCCTGCTGACACCTGAGTATCGAGCTCCCTGGAAATTACCGCAAATTTAATTTTCTACTCAATATTTGTTTAATTTTAGACACTTTAAACTTTAAAACTTCAAACATATAATTATGGCAAGACCGGTAACTCTTTTTACAGGACAATGGGCCGACCTTTCATTCGAAACAATATGTAAAAAAGCTAAATCATTTGGTTACGATGGACTGGAACTCGCTTGCTGGGGAGATCATTTTGAGGTGGACAAAGCAGACGAAAGCTATTGCAAGGAAAAACTGAATATCCTGAAAAAACATGATTTGGAGTTATTCTCCATTTCTACTCACCTGGTGGGCCAGGCTGTTTGTGATAATATTGATGATAGGCATAAGTCCATCCTTCCGGATTATATCTGGGGTGATGGTGACCCTGAAGGCGTTCGGCAAAGAGCTGCTGAAGAAATTATTAAAACCGGTGAAGCTGCCAAAAGGATGGGGCTAAAAATCGTTAATGGTTTTACCGGAAGTTCAATCTGGCACCTTTTATATTCATTCCCTCCTGCTTCAGCTGAGATGATAAATAAAGGTTATGAAGACTTTAACAAAAGATGGACGCCCATTATGGATGCATATCAAAAGATGGGTGTAAAATTCGGCCTGGAAGTTCATCCTACTGAAATTGCATTTGATATTGCATCAGCAGAGCGGGCACTTGAGGCTATAAATCATCATCCAGCTTTTGGCTTCAATTATGACCCCAGTCATTTTGGCTATCAGGGGGTTGATTATGTTGAATTTATTTACCGTTTCAGCGAGCGGATTTTTCATGTACATATGAAAGATGTGGGCTGGTCCCCTACCCCAACTGATGCAGGTGTTTTTGGTGGGCATATTGATTTTGGTGACCGAAGGAGATATTGGGATTTCCGCAGCCTGGGAAGAGGCAATATTGAGTTCGAAGAAATTATCAGGGCTCTCAATCGAATTGGCTATACCGGACCTCTTTCTGTGGAATGGGAAGACAGTGGAATGGACCGGGAAGAAGGTGCAAAAGAAGCCTGTCAATTCGTTAAAAATATCGATTTCAAACCTTCTGATATTGCTTTCGACGCTGCTTTCGAAGAATAAAAAAAAATACCTATGCAGAATAAAATAAGTTCAAATCGCCTGTTTATTGCCAGTTGTATTGCGCTAATTGTAACTGCCATTTCTTTTGCCCTACGAGCACGACTGGAAACTGTTTTTGGTCCCGATGGATATGGCCTGACACAGGAGGAAATCGGCTGGGCCTTTGCTCCGGCTTTCTGGGGCTTTACTCTGGCAATGATCATTGGTGGGCCTCTTGTTGACTATCTGGGTATTAAAAAAATTATCTGGACTGCATTCTTCTTTCATACCCTTGGAATTATTGGAACCATCATAGCCCGTGATTTTTGGACCTTGTTTTTTGGCACTCTGGCTATTGGAATTGGCAATGGAATGGTTGAAGCCTCTCTCAACCCAATGATTACTTCCATGTATCCGAAAGAAAAAATTAAAATGCTAAACAGGTTTCATGTTTGGTTTCCTGGAGGCATTGTAATTGGCGCCGTTCTTGGTTACCTCTTGATGGATAAATTAAATTTGAGCTGGCAGATATATGTTGCTACTCTTTTTATACCACTTGCTTTATATGGAGTTTTGTTCTTTGGACAAAAAGTGCCTCAAACTGAGCGTGTTGAAATGGGGATTTCTTATAAAAACATGTGGAAGGCTGTGGTTACTCCTCTTTTCCTTGTTATGGCCTTTCTGATGCTGTTCACAGCTGCTACTGAATTAGGTACCAACCAGCGAATTGAATCCCTTTTAAAAGGATCCGGGGTATCGGCCCTGCTGGTATTGGCTTTCATCAATGGTATTATGGCAATTGGCCGAAGTTTTGCCGGACCCATTGTTCATAAGCTAAGTACAAGAGGCTTGTTGGTATTTTCAGCAATTTTTGCATTTATAGGTTTAATGTGGTTGAGTTATGCCCAGGGATATATGACTTTTGTAGCTGCTGGGGTTTTTGCAGTAGGTATTTGTTATTTCTGGCCAACAATGATCGGGTTTGTTTCAGAAAATATTCCCGAAAGTGGGGCACTTGGTTTATCGCTTATGGGAGGTTTGGGGTTTTTATCTGCTTCTATAGTTCTGCCAGTAATGGGCAGGTTCCTTGATTTATCAGGCTCTGGAGCAGAGACCCTGAGATATATGGCTATATTGCCAGCATTTCTTGTAGTTGCCTTTATTTCACTCTATTATTTCTATAAGAAGAAGACCGTATCTTAAGTAATATTTAAATATTAAATCTTGACCTAAAAATTATATAAAATGAAAAAAATTAAACTGGGTATGATTGGAGGAGGCATTGGTGCCTTTATCGGTGATGCTCACCGCCGTGCTTCCCGGATTAGCAACGATTATGAACTTGTAGCTGGTGTTTTCGATGTTGATTTTGAGAAGAGTAAGGAATTTGCTAAGCAAGAAAACATTGAACTGTACAGGTGTTATCCTTCGGTTGAAGAATTAATCAAAGGAGAATTAGCCCTACCGGAAAATGAACGGATACAGGCCGTATCGATAGTTACCCCAAATAACCTGCATTATCCTTTCGCAAAAATGCTTATTGAAAATAAGTTTCACGTAATCTGTGAAAAGCCCATGACCACAAATGTGGAGGAAGCAGAGGACCTGGAAAGATTGGTGAATGAACATAAAATCACCTTCTGCCTCACGCATACCTATACAGGTTATCCAATGGTAAGGCAAATGCGTGAAATGGTTAAGAGTGGCATCCTTGGCACCATCCAGCGTATCGATGCACAGTATTACCAGGGATGGATCAATTCAATCATTCACGGTAAGGATTCAAGAATTACCGGAGTATGGCGCCTGGATCCAAAGTATGCAGGTTCCAGTAGCTGTATGGCCGACATTGGAGTACATGCTTTCAATCTTATTGAATACACTACCGGTCTGAAGATTGATAAAATTCTGGCTGACCTTAACCATGTAAAAGATGAAATTCAACTTGATCTGGATGGAACTGTTTTGTTGCGTTTTTCAGACACCTTAAAAGGAGTAATTCGTGCAAGCCAGGTGGCAGGAGGAGAAGAAAATGGTCTTCAGATTGCAATTTATGGTTCAGAAGCTAGTCTGAAGTGGGAACAGGAAAATCCCAATTATCTGACATTGTTAAGTGATGATAAACCTATTCAGGTATTTAAGCCGGGTCATGATTTTAATTCCGCATTTGCTGAATCGAGTCATGTATTGCCTCCTGGGCATCCGGAAGGAATATACGAAGCGTTTGGAAATTTATATAAAGGAGCTGCCAAAGCCATTCGGGGACAAGCCATACACGATGGTGAATTTCCTACAGTAGAAGATGGTGTAAGGGGAATGAAATTTATTGAGAGTGTTGTAAAATCAAATAAGGAAGGCAACGTCTGGGTGAAGGTCTAACAGACGATAAGCTTTCCTAATATTTTATTGATTTTGAGTTTCTTAACTTTAGGGTACTTTTTTGTATAAAGTATCTGAATTTATCTATGTTTGATGCCTATGATATCACTGGTAATTCCGCTATACAATGAAGAGTCCTTAGTTGATGAATTGATGAACCGGACTTTAAAGGTTTTAACAGAATTACCTGTTGAATTTGAACTGATCATTGTGGATGATGGAAGCCAGGATAATACCCTTAATAAACTACTTGAATATAGGGAGCAGGAAAAACGTATAAAGATAATTTCCCTGTCGAAGAATTTTGGCCACCAGGCTGCTATCACTGCAGGCCTAGAGTTTGCTAGTGGTGATTATATTGCCATGATGGATGGCGACCTGCAGGATCCTCCCGAGTTATTAATAGACATGTATACCATGTTGAAGTCCGAAGATTATGAAATAATTAACGGAAAACGGACAGGAAGAAAAGAAACTTTCGGACGGAAAATACTCCTGTCTATGTTTCATAAGGTATATCAAAAAGTGTCCGGTCTCAATGAAATTGAAAACATTGGAAATTTCTCGATAATGAACCGGAATGCTCTGAATGGCCTATTGACATTGAAAGAGAAAATTAGATATTTACCGGGCCTCCGGTCATTTATTGGCTACAAACAGGGCCAGTTTGAATATGTACGGGAGGATAGAATTGGCAGCAAGACGAAAATGGATATCTGGCAATTGTGGTCCTTGGCCGCTGATGCAATATTTTCCTTCTCGAAGATACCATTAAGAATTTGTATCTTCCTGGGAACTTTAGGAGTAACTGTCTTCCTACTTGCCGGAATTTACGTTTTGATCGCAAAAATATTTGGATTTGCCTTATTGGGATGGTCCTCAACTATGCTAAGTATATATTTTCTGGGCTCTATTCAATTGATTTTCCTGGGCATACTTGGTGAATATATTTACCGCATTTACAAAGAATCTCAAAACAGGCCAATTTACCTGGTAAAACAGTATTTTACCGATTAACTTTCTAGCCCATAGGCTTATGACTGAGCATTTCAAAAAATATGTGAGCTTCCGAAATGCTTTTTTTGCACTTTCACTTATTTCCCTTTTTGCTTTCCCTCTATTGAGTCGTGATGCAGGCATGTCAGGCGATGAAGAGCTGCATTTTAATCAGTCTGAAAAGGTATATAACTATTTCAAAACCCGGGGAGATGATAAATCAGCCATACATACTCCCGGCACCCATTTAAAATATTACGGACAAGCTTTTGACAATCTAACTACCATACTGATAAAATGGTTTGGCATTGAAGATGTATATCAGTTTCGGCATTTATGCAACTCCCTGGTTGGATGGGCAACTATTTTTATTGCCGGTCTTTTGGCAGTTTCACTTGCCGGCTACCGGGCCGGCTTCATAACAATTTTGTTATTTCTGGTTTCTGCAAGATTTATTGGACATTCCTGGAATAACCTGAAGGATATTCCCTTTGCATTGGGTTACCTGGCATCCATTTATTTTATAATCCTGTTTATTAAAGCGATTAAAAAAGCCCCCTATTCATATAATCCTCCTACTTACAATAAGCATTGCCTTTGCTATAGGAATACGAATAGGAGGAATCTTACTCTTTTGCTACCTACTCCTATTCATGGATTGTATTTTGCCAATGATTACCTGGGCAACAGAAATCTGTTTACTAAAAAAGTAATTGTAAAAACGAGTCTTCTGGTAATTGGAATTATTGTATTTGCCTATTTTTTGGGCATAATCCTATGGCCTTTCGCTCTTGAAAGTCCACTTAAGAATCCATGGATATCATACAAATCCATGACCCAGTTTCCCACTACACTCCGACAGATTTTTGAGGGGCAGGTGTATTGGTCCGATCAGTTACCCTGGTATTATTTATTGAAATATATGGTGCTTACTATCCCAACTGTGGTATTAGCAGGTCTGTGGCTGTTTGTTGGTTTTTCAAAAAAAATATTTGAAAATAAGAATTGGATTTTTACTTTTTTCCTCATTTTCTCGGTAGTTTTTCCCTTGTTTTTTATTATTGCCGGTGGCTCAAACGTTTATGGAGCCTGGAGGCATGTTATTTTTGTATATCCTCCACTGGTAATTCTTTCTGCTATGGGGATAGATATTGCTTTTACTTTTATGAAGAAAAAAAACATAAAAATTATCTCCCTTCTTATCCTGCTCATTCTTTTTACACATCCTTTGCGATTTATGATTAAAAACCATCCTTACGAATACTTATATTTCAATGAGTTTTCAGATGGATTAAAAGGTGCCTATGGTAAGTATGAAACCGACTATTACTATCATTCAATAAGGGAAGCTTCAGAATGGCTTCAGTCATATTTAAAGGAAAATAATAAGTATGGGCCGGAAAAAATTGAAGTAGCCCTGAACTTTCCGGCAGGAGATTGGTTTTTCAGGCACAATAAGGATGATATTAGTACAAAGTATTTAAAATATTACTCAAGAGGCAATCAAAAATGGGATTATGCAATTGTTGCCAACTCTTATATTCATCCATATCAACTTCAGGAAAATATATGGCCCCCTGAAAACACCATTCATACCGTCGAGGCAGATGGTGTTCCTATTTGTGCAATCCTGGAACGAAAAACCCTGAATGACTATAATGGATATATTTCACTGCAAAACAGCCAGTTACATGAATCCAAAAAATTACTACTGAATGCATTAACTATTGATCCGGGAAATGAAGCGGTTTTAGTAAACCTATCGGCTGCTTATATATATTCTGACAAATTGGATTCAGCTGCAATTGTTGTAAACAAATGCCTGAATATTTGCCCTGATTATGAGCCGGCCATTCACCAGATGGCAAAAATAAAGCAGATCAATGGAGATACTGAAGAAGCAATTGCGCTTTTTAAACAAAACCTTGAGAACAATTACAAATATTTTCCCTCCTATATTGGCCTGGCAAAGCTTTATTTCGAAACGGGTGAAGATAAATTGGCCATTCTCGAATTAAAAAAATGTCTTTCAATCAATCCTTACTATAAACCGGCTTTGCTGTTGCTTGGGAATCATTACAAATCACAGGGCAAAACCGAATTGGCAGAAAAATATCTGAATTCTGCTAAAAAACTTTAATTTCTCAGATACTTTTCTGAAATTTGCAGCAGTAAATCACTGAGTTATATTCCTCTAAAAAAATAAGATTACGATGAAAAAAATATTTTTAAGTTTACTTTTCCTGGGTGTTCTTCTATGCGCTAATTCCTATGCCAGAACAAATGCCAATAACTTTTTTCAGGATACAGTTCAGGTAAGCCTTGAAGATCTGGAAGCAGAAGACTCAGTTTCGATTGATGACATGGAGCCTATTTTCTATGAGGCTGAGGAAGAAGAAGATGCAATGGCTATGGAAGCGGAAGAAAAATCAAATCTATTGCTATATGTAGTTATGGGCATTGTTGTTGTGGGAGGAGGAATAATTTTTTATTCCCGATCAAAAAAGAAGTAATCCCGGCAGTCAATATCACTATTGGTTATTATAATTTCTGAATTGCAGCCTAATGTTTTTCCTTTAGTTGGGCTACTTGGTGCTGCGAACATATGCAATTGGATAAGTCTTTGCAAAAGATCAACAATCCTTTAGATGTAATATTAAACAACAACAAACTCACTAACAACTACTTAGATAAATATCAGGATTAAGTAATATATAACCCACTGTTTTATACATAAACGATGTCATCAATCCCGATATGTGGGAGTCAAATCCACGCTGCTGCGCAGACTATGTGTCTTTGACTAAATTGATGACATCGGAGTTGCCAGTAATTTGAGAAATGACAAAATTAACCAGAAGAAAATTTATAAAAAGAGGAATATTAGCCTCAATTGGATTAGTTCTTTTAGACTCATTTTGGTTTGAAAAATATGTCATCGACTGGAATTATTTTGACATCTCAAAATCGGAAAAGAATAAAATAAAAATCATTCAAATTTCGGATTTGCATATTGACCAATTAAGGTTCTTTCACAAATCCATTGCGAAAAAAATAAATTCAATAAAACCAGATTTAATATTTATCACTGGAGATTCAGTTGATAAAACAGAGAAAATAGAATCGCTGAATAAATTCCTTGAATTAATTGACAAATCTATTCAAAAGTATGCTATAACTGGAAATTGGGAATATTGGGGAAATGTTAATCTGACAAAACTCAAAAACGTCTATTCTAAAAATAATTGTGAATTATTAATAAACGAAAATAGAACTATTTCAATAAAAAATCGTGAAATATCAATAATCGGAATTGACGATTTAGTTGGCGGAAATGCTGATTTTGGAAAAGCAATTGAAAATCTAAAACAAACGGAAACCAATATTGTTTTATCACATTGTCCAGAACACAGAGATATAATCACAAAACAAATAGGAAATTTAAATATTGATATAGTCCTTTCTGGTCATACTCACGGAGGACAAATTACATTTTCAGGAATTGTTCCTTTCAAACCTCAAGGAAGTGGAAAATATTTAAAAGGTTGGTATAAAGAATCTGAACCAAAAATGTATATCTCAAAAGGAATTGGAACAAGTATTTTACCAATCCGATTTGGAGCAAGAGCGGAAATGGTAGAAATGGAAATATAAAAACTACTGGCAACAAGGTGTATATTTAATTGCTTGGTACAAGTCTACTTGGAAAATCCTACGGATTCTCCAATGGTACTGAATGAGCAGCTAAACCAAATTGCTATCTATGTGAAATTAACCCGCATAGCTCATTCTCATGAGCCAATCGTGAGGACAGTTGCCATAAAAACCTCAACTATTCTTATGAGTGAAAACATTGTCTCTTTAATACTTCAATAACTTACTTATTAGTCAGGACCCAAAGCTCTACTTCTTCAGAAGAACGCCAGTATTGATCTCGCTTTGTTTTTTCAGAAGCAGCTTTCACTGTTTTTTTAAAACATTTTTCTAATTGAAACCTCCCACCTTCGGCTAGTTCCTTCTCTATCGGATGATCTTTTGTTACATTAGTTATTTGAGCCAAATTTGAGAATAAGATTACGAGCTTTCCTTCAGATAACAGCCTTTTTTTTGCTCCAGCAAAAAAATCAGGGAAGAGATTTTCAGTGTAATAAATAGCTTCATCATTTCTATCTAGATTATAAGAAGTTGGTACCCATGGCGGATTAAAAACAATCAATTCGGTCTGTTTTTCCCAATTACCAAAAAGATGTCCAAAATCTAATTCTATCTTTCTAGACAGCTTTGTATCTGCCATAAACTCTGTTAGTCCAACAATCGCATTAGGATTTGTGTCTGTACCAAAAACCTTCTGAAAACCATACTTTATCATTTGAAAAGAAAGTACGCCACTCCCAACCCCAACATCTATTGCTGACTTTTTAGGTCCTTTATATCGTTTCAACCAATTGTCGAAAAGTTTCAAATGATCAAAACGTGTAGGAAAATAAGTGCCGTAATATGGATGTATTTTATTTCGTAATACAGGAATTGAAATCCCATTTTGGTACCACTGCCAAGAACTATTTAGTCCTTGAACTTGAGGAAAGGGCAATAAGAAATCACTCGTTTCTGGATAAAGCTTTTTTAACCAACCAATAGAAGGTGATTTTTTTACCTTCAATTTATAATCTACAATTTCTATTAAAATAAGATTTGACAACTTACGATATTCTGACCGATACTCACGTTGCTCATGAAAAGATTTGTTAGACATCTTTCTTTTAAGATACCTCTGCAACTCCTTAAGAAGTAACATTCCATTGCTGTATAAATCAGTTATTAATACAGGTTTACCAGCTTCTAATACTTTAATCGTAAGCTTAACATCTGTAGTGCGATTAAACAACTCTAATTGTTTTCCATAAACAATAGGTTCTGGCTTGTTTACATTAATATCTGTAATCATTGATTGGTTTGCTTTCGCATAAAAGTGAAGAATCTTGTCAGCTGATTCTTGCGACTTATGTGGTTGATAAAAAATAAAATAAAATAAACCTGTCTAGTTCACTAGCTCATGAACTTTATGCGGATAGTCGGTGTTACGATTCTTGAATCAAAGAATAGTATCTTTTACAAATACACCTTTATCAACAGATAAATAATACTATGACAAAGATACTTTTTAAAAACCCATTATAGGGATAATACCAGAGTAATATCTATTAGCATATTAAATAGAAAACATAGGTCTTTTGATTAGAAAAGCGTACTGAAAGTGTTAAAATTGAAATGCCTGAATAAAAACTATTGCCAACACCGTATAATATTAACTGCTAGAACAAGCCTACTTGCGAAAATCCTCGCGGTTCTTCTATTCGGTTTTTTTGCTTAATTTAGTGTTTAACCTGTAGCCGTATTTTAGGACTAGACATTAGCTTCGCTGAGCTCGGCCAGCAGGCAGGGAGTGAGTAAACTTCGTTTAGCTCCTCATTAGCTGTAATTTAAATGGATGAACATCAAATCATAGAATGGTTACTTGAAGGCGATGTTTCTATACAATACCAGGTTAATCGGGATTTGTTGGGAGATGACAGAAAAGATCTACAAGATAGAATAGCCCGAGAAGGTTGGGGTAAACGCTATTTGTCCAAGCGTAAATCAAATGGCCATTGGGGAAGGAAGTTCTATCAACCCAAATGGATCTCTTCTCATTACACTTTGCTGGATCTTCGCAATTTGAATCTCAGCCCGGAAAATTTGATTGTAAGAGAGACAATTGGGATGACATTGGATACATGCATGGCCGGCGATGGAGGCATTCAATTGGGGCCTTCAACATTCAATTATAGTGATGTTTGTGTAAACGGAATGTTTTTAAATTATGCCTCATATTTCAAAACCGATGAGCGAAGATTATGCTCTGTTGTGGATAGTATATTAAATGAGATAATGCCTGATGGAGGTTTCAATTGCCAAACAACAAGAAGTGGAGCTGTACATAGTTCTTTACACACAACCCTGTCAGTTCTTGAAGGAATCATAGAATTTCAAAAAGCAGGATATACTTATCGGATTAATGATCTTCAAAGAGTAAGGTGGGGTGCAGAGAAATTTATTCTGAAACATCAATTATTCCTTTCAGACAGAACAGGAGAAGTTATTAAGAAAGATTTTTTAAAGATAACTTATCCATGCAGGTGGAAGTACGATATACTTAGATCGTTAGACTATTTTCAATATGCTGGAAATAAATGGGATGACAGAATGAAAGCTGCGATAAGTATAATCCAAAAAAAGAGAAATAATAATGGACGCTGGAATATGCAAGCTGCCCATCCAGGACTGGTTCATTTTATAATGGAGAAAGCTGGCACACAAAGTAGGTGGAATACATTAAGGGCAATGCGAGTAATAAAACACTTTGAAATAGAAAAACTACAACCAACAAAAACTATAGCGCATTAAAACGCACCATAGCAATAACGTTACCTGCAAGCATGAAATTAAGAGAATCCTTATTTGTAATTATACTTTTTTTAACATCATGTGATTCGACTATTAAAAATACTAACATGAGTGAAGACGACAATATATTGACAAAACAAATTGCCGGAAAAAAATCTCCTTCTGTACAGTACATCATTTTTAGCAAAGACACAATTATTCATAAATTTCAATTGGGATATGCCGATGTGCTAAATAAGAAAGCAACAAACTGGAATACAACTTTCAATGCATTCTCAGTAACAAAAACATTTACTGCTTTAGCGATTTTACAGCTTTCTGAAAAGGGTAAGTTAAGTATTGATGAAAGTGCGAAGCACTATTTACCAAATTTCCCCTATTCCTCTAATATTACAATTCGACAACTTTTAACACATTCTTCAGGTATACCTAATCCAAATCCATTAAGCTGGATACACCTTGTAAATGAACACCGATCTTTTGACAGAAATGTGTTTTTCGATCAAATTTTTAAAGTGAATAATGAGACTAAATCAAAGCCTAACGAGAAATTCTTATATTCTAATCTTGGCTATTTTTTACTAGGACAAATTATTGAGAGTATTTCTGGGCAAACCTATGAAGATTACATCCTTGAGAATATATTAAAACCATTGAATATAGGTCCCGAAGAATTGAACTTTGAGATTATTAACAAAAGTCTACACGCCAAAGGATATCAAAATCGGGTTAGCTTTATGAATGCAATTATTGGTTTTTTCATGAATAAGTCGAAGTATATGACTAAAGCAGAAGGTAAATGGAAACCTTTCAATAACTATTATGTGAATGGAGCTTCCTACGGCGGATTAATTGGAACACCAGATGGATTTAGAAAATACATTCAAGAATTATTAAAAGCGAATTGCTTATTAATATCAGATGAATACAAAAAGATATTGTTCAATGAAAATTACACTATTGCAAATAGAGCCACAGGAATGTGTTTATCATGGTTTCGAGGAACCTTAAATGGACAAGAATACTTCTCTCATGCCGGAGGTGGAGGAGGATATTATGATGAAATAAGAATCTATCCAGATCTTGGCATAGGAAGTGTAATAATGTATAATCGATCCGGAATGACTGACAAGCGCTTTTTAGATAAATTGGATAAATATTATGTTAATGAGATGGCAAAGATTTCTTGCCCCGGCAGCCTATGCATTTCGAATATTATAAGTGAGTAAATAATTATTTCCAGAATGAATGAATCACCAAAATATGCTATTGTAACAGGGGCCTCCTCAGGAATTGGATGGTGTATATCTAAAGAGTTGGCAAATAGAGGTTATTCAGTAGTTGCTGTTAGTAACCAGGCAGTACTCCTTAATAAGCTAAAATTAGAACTCGAAAACAGCTATCCAATTAATGTCCAGATAATTGACTGTGATCTAACTGAATATGATGCAGCCCAAAGGATTTTTGACATTTGCCAGAAAAAAAATCTTATGGTTGAGGTACTAGTAAATAATGCTGGCATTTTGGTTTATGGGGATGTAGTAAGTATTGATACAAAAAAAACTAAAAACATTCTTCAACTCCATATGAACACACCTGTAATGCTTTGCAGATTATTTTGCGAAGTTATGGTGAAAAATCGGAAAGGCTATATACTAAATGTTTCCTCTATTTCCTCAGTGATGCCTTACCCTCTTATTTCTCTGTATGGTCCGACCAAGACTTTTCTTCGACAATTCACTCGTGCTTTGCGGACCGAGATGAAAGGAACCGGTGTAAGTGTATCATGTCTCCTGCCAGGTGCCACAGCCACAGCTATGTATGATACAAAAAAAATTAACATCCCATTGGCGTTGAAGTTTGGGATAATGAAAAAACCAGAATTTGTTGCAAAAGCAGGAGTTGCCACTTTGTTTAAAAATAAGGCAGAAGTCATTCCTGGCGTGTTTAATAAAATTACAATGCTATTTATTCCTTTATTTCCCGATTTTATCATTGGTTTCATTTATAGAAAAAAGAAAAATGCAATTGGCAACATTTTCTAAATACAATAGAGCTTACTTTTCCTATAAATTCATATTTAAAATACAAATAGTTTGAAAAACAGGATTTCAGAAAAAGACATCAGCAAAACTTTCCAAAAGGCAATTAAATCAGAAGGATTAGTAAACAGGAATGATTCAGCAATAATTTTTTATGATTTAGACTTTTTAAGTGAAAGAGTTAATTTCCTTAAACAATTATTTCCAGAAGACACCTTGCATGCAATTGCTGTAAAAGCCAATCCATTAATCAGAATATTAGAGGAATTTAAAAAGGCAGATATTGGCCTTGAAACAGCAAGCCTACCAGAACTATTTATTGCTCAAAAACTCGGATTTAGTTCAAATAAAATTATATTTAATTCTCCCTCAAAAACACAGGAAGAGATTGAATATGCATTAAAATTTGGCGCTCATTTAAATGCGGATTCTTTTGGTGAATTAGACCGAATATCAGAGTTATACGAGGCAACAAAATCAGTTAGTAATATTGGCCTTCGCATAAATCCACAAGTTGGCGAAGGAAGAATAAAATCAACAAGTGTAGCCGAAAAAATATCGAAATTTGGGATACCAATTGACGATCACAGGCAAGAAATAATTGAGGCATTTGTAAGATATAAATGGCTCAATGGTATTCACCTGCATATAGGTTCTCAAGGAATATCAATCGAACAATTATTAAAAGGTTTAAAAAAGGTTTATACATTGGTAAAGGAAATTAACTCTCAACTTATTCATGAAGGAAGGCAGATAGTCTTTTTTGATATGGGTGGTGGTTTTCCTGTATCCTATAATATTAATGATTCTACACCAGGTTTAGAAAAATATGTTGAGATGGCCAGAGCCAATCATCCTGAGTTATTCTCAAATAAATACAAGTTAATAACCGAATTTGGAAGATATATTAATGCAAATACAGCCTGGGCAGTTTCACGAGTAGAATACGTTAAAAATGAACCCAACTATAAAATCTTATCTATTCACCTGGGAGCTGATTTTTTATTAAGAAAAGCTTATAATCCAACAGATTGGCATCATGAAATCTCCGTTTTAGATAGAAATGGCAAACTCAAAACAGGAAAAGATAAAAAGAAATATATTATTGCAGGTCCTTTGTGTTTTGCCAGTGACATAATAGCAAAAGACATTGAGCTTCCAGAAGTTGAAGAAGGAGATTTTATAGCAATTCATGATGTTGGCGCCTACACCCTGAGTATGTGGTCGCGTTATAATAGCAGACAAATACCAAAAGTTATTGGATATAAAACCAATTCTTTTTGTACACTTAAAGAGAGAGAGAGCTTGGATGATTTATATAATTTTTGGAAATAAAATATAGGCTGCAGTATGTTTAATGACATTAAGTGTTAAACTGAATATTTTGTACTTTTATTCACCAATACTGTTAGCCAGTTATTACTATGCAAGTGCATGATAAGTCTGGAAGAGTAGTCCGAAAGAGCAATTATGACATCCATTAATATACGCAAATTGAAACATCAAAACTACAGAGGTTAAATGTTAATTATTGCAATATCGTTTATTTTCGCTGCATGTATTTTGTATACTTTAGGAGTATGGTCAGAGAGACTTATAAAGACGATTAAAAGTATGGCATGCAGTGGTTTTTTGGCTTGGATTTATCTGTGATACAATCGGGACAGGCGCAATGGGAAAATTAGCCGGCTCCCTTATTCAATTCAATTTCCATGGCATGACAGGCCTGATAGCTATTCTTTTAATGCTTTTTCATGCTATCTGGGCGACTATTGTGCTAATTAAAAAAAATGAGACTCAGATTTTACAGTTCCACAAATTCAGCATTTTTGTATGGGTTATTTGGTTAATACCGATGGTTACAGGAATGATATTGGGTTCAGATTTTTAAAATTCTATTTAAATAAATATTATGAAAGCACGTAAATTACTAATGATTCCCGGGCCTATTGAATTTGAGCCTGAAGTAATGCAGTCAATGGCCATACCCACACCCAGCCATGTTGATCCTGTTTTTATTGAAACTTTTGGTCATGCTCTTGAGCTTATGAGGGAGGTATGGCTCTGCCCATCAGGTCAGCCATTTATTATAGCAGGTAGTGGAACCTTGGCAATGGATATTGCGGGATCAAATTTGATCGAGGACGGTGATAATGCGCTTGTGGTTTCAACTGGCTATTTTGGTGAAAGATATGCAGAATTACTAAAACGATATGGTGCAAATGTTGATATGCTTCAGGCCCCCATAGGTGATATTGTACCCCTAGATCAAGTGGAGGATCAACTTAAGATGAAAAAATATAAGCTGATGACATTTACCCATGTGGATACATCCACAGCTGTTCTTAATGATGCAAAATCGTTTGGGAAATTAGGCCGGAAATACAATGTTTTAACAATACTTGATGGTGTATGTTCAGTAGCCGGAGAAGAAATCCGACAAGAAGAATGGGGTATAGACATGGTCTTAACAGCTTCTCAAAAAGCTATAGGTGTACCTCCAGGGTTAGCATTGTTGGTAGCTTCACCAAAAGCTATGGAAGCATATCAAAACAGAAAGACACCTGTAGGAAATTATTATTGTGATTGGGCAAATTGGTTGCCCATTATGAGGGCTTATGAAAGCAGAAATCCTTCGTACTTTGGAACACCTGCAGTAAATCTGATTATTGCATTAGAAACAAGTCTTAAAATAATTCTTAAAGAAGGAATTGAAAATAGATTTAATCGGCATAAAAATGCCGGTAAAGCATTCAGAATTGCTATGAAAAATCTGGGGTTAAGTATGATTCCTGTAAGTGAAGAAGTTTCGGCAAATACTTTGTCAGCACCATATTATCCTGAAGGAGTGAATGCTGGAGAATTATTAGGAGGCATTTCAAAAGCAGGGATTATTGTAGCAGGAGGTTTACTCCCGGAAATAAAAGGAAATTACTTTAGAGTAGGTCATATGGGATCCGTGAATCGTGCTGATTTATTGGCTACGGTTGGTGCTATAGAATCCGGACTTAAAAATTGTAATTATAGCTTTGAAACTGGCTCAGGGCTAAAAGCATGTCAGGAATTTCTAAATGAAAATGATTTTCATTATTAGAAGTAAAACATATAAAACAGAAAAATCTGACTAACGCAGCTTTTCCTTGAAAAAGTCGATGGTACGCTTCCAGGCAAGTTCTGCCGCCTCCTTATCAAATCTTGGAGTTGTATTGTTGTGGAAGCCATGATTTACACCCGGGTACATATATGCAGTATATTCCTTACCATTTTCCTTCAGCGCAGCTTCGTAGGCTGGCCATCCCTCATTGACTCTTTTATCCAGTTCAGCATATTGCAGTACCAGAGGTGCGTTAATTTTTGGAACGTCTTCAGCAGTTGGCTGACCACCATAAAAAGGTACAGCGGCAGATAGATCCGGTATACGAACGGCCATCATATTTGAAATCCAGCCACCAAAGCAAAATCCAACAACTCCCACCTTTCCAGTGCACTCAGGCTGCACTTTAAGATATTCGTAGGCTGCAATAAAATCTTCAAGCATCTCATTTCTGTCACGCTCTCGTTGCAATTGTCTCCCCTCATCATCATTTCCAGGATAACCTCCAAGTGGCGTTAAGGCATCAGGAGCCAGGGTAATAAAACCGGCTAAAGCAGCTATACGGGCAGTGTCTTCAATATACGGATTAAGTCCTCGATTTTCATGTACAACTATAATTCCGGGTAATTTACCCTTTGAGTTAGCTGGCCTTGATAGCAAGCCCTTCATTGTGCCGGCACCTTTAGGTGAATTGTATTCAATAAATTCCGATTTCAGCCGGTAATCATCTGGTTTGATCTGCTGCGCTGAGACATAATCGGGAGAAAGGTAATCCAAAATCGCTGCAGCAGTAAGTCCCCCAACAGCATATTTTGCAGCTTTTTCAAGAAACTGACGACGATTTATTCCGCTATGTACATAGCTGTCAAAAAGATCAAATACTTCTTGTTTTAGATCCTTGTTTTTTATTTTTTTCATGATTGTACTCCTTTTATTAAAAATGAATTAATATTTCAATATCAAGACCTGGAGACAGCCCAATATTTTGATTTAATGACAGTTAGAAGATGATTTTCAAAAATAATTTAACAAAATAGCTTATGTAATTAAAACAAAATAAATGACAAAAACAAAAAGTATTATACGAAAAAATAAAAGTAGACATGCAACTGCTTTGTTTTGGAAAAAATCAAGAATACAGAGATTTTAATACTATTATCCAATATAGTTTTCATTTACCTGAAAAAGACATCTACATTTTTAGTATTTTCAAATTCATTATTGAAGCATGAAATCTTTCGAAAATGGGAATCAAACAGATGACTTCGGAGGCTTGGGGAGATGTTTCCAGAATATATTCTGGACTTTTCTGAGAGATGTATTTACAATGGTGTATGTGTGGTTAGTATTTATGTTGATGAGAATTTCGCAGGCAAAGGAATAGGGCATCAATAAATGAAAAAACTCACTCGGAAAGCAGAATGTTCAAACATATGGACTTTACAAACCGGGATTTTTCCTGAAAATTTAGCCAGCATAAGGTTACACAATAAAAATGGATTTAGAATTGTTGGTACCCGGGAAAGAATAGGTAAAATGAATAATATGTGGAGGGATGTTGTTTTAATGGAACGCCGAAGCAATAAGGTAGGAATTAGCTGATATCATGAACATTAGTATCTGGTTAGCAATAATATAAACGAGATGGAAAAAAACGTAGCTATAACAGGATCCACAATAACTATTTTTCGAATAATATTCTATTGTTGTTCATTCTATTTTTTGCTAATGGGCTTAAGTCTTATTTTTATCCCGGAACTTTTAGTTCAATCGACATCCGGTGGAAATGTAAGCCCTACAATAATTGGTATTCTTCGTGGGGCCGGAGGATCAGTATTGCCTTACAGTTTACTCTACATTTTAATAGTCAGGAATCCAATATCCCGATTATGGGCAATGTGGGTAATCGCCACCGCAAATATTATAGCAATTTTTCTTGATTTTGGTTCCGTCTTCCTGGATGAATATAAGCTAAGTTATGCCATGCTTGATGTCCCTGTGGAAGTTTTAAGTTTGATTGGAATATTGATCATCTGGATTAAAATCCGATCTATTAAAAAAGTGATTAGCCCTATTTAATTTCATGACAATGAGATCAATTATTATCCTGGGAAGTCTAATTTTTTTCTTATCAGCCATTGGTTGTAACTCAAAAATAGAAAAGAATAACCTGTTAATTTCAGAAACTTTTGCTGACCATTGGGAATTTGTGGGCATAGCTGTTGAAGAACCTGGATTTACGATTTGGGGCACCTCCCCTATAATGGATAAAGATGGCAAAGTGCATCTTTTTGTAGCACGTTGGCCATGCGAATTAAAAGTTGATCCGGGATGGCGTTCACACAGCGAAATAGCCCACTATGTGGGAGATGGTCCAATGGGCCCTTTCAGGTTTTCCGATATTGCTGTTACCGGAACAGGATTGGAGACCTGGGATAAATATGGTGCGCATAATCCTTCCATTCATAAGGTTGGTAATAAGTTTGTACTGATTTATATAGCAAATAATGATCCCAACCAGCCTCCACACCCCGCTAATCAAAGAATTGGAATGGTAATTTCCGATTCTCCTAATGGTCCATGGAAAAAAGTTAAAAAACATGGAATGGTATTAGCACCACCTGAAAATCAAAAATATTGGAATTATAATTCAGGAAATGGAGTTAATAATCCTGCTTTACTGCAGCATCCCAACGGAGGTTTCTTCTTATATTTCAAGTCAGATAAATCAAAAATGGGTTTGGCTGTTGCTGAAAACATTGAGGGCCCTTATGTACAAATGCCATTCCCGGTAACGGCAAATAACAAATCTATTGAGGATGGCTATGCCTATTTGTACAAGGGGAAGATAGCATTATTAACCACTGATAATCATGGCATTATAGAAGAAGGCGGAGGCATTTTATGGACCAGCGAGGATGGAATACACTTCAATACAATGGAACAGGGTTTTAAACATATAAATGAATATGTAGATATAAACCTGTCGGAAGCAGCAGTTCATTATGGACCGGGCAAAGGGAAATACGCCAAATTTGAAAGGCCTCAACTGCTCATTATTGATGAGGAGCCAGCATATATGTATGCGCCCTCTGGCACCAATATTTATGGGGGAGATTGTACGATAAGTTATGTTCTAAAATTTGTAAAATGAATACCAGATTAAGATTTTTCATTCTAAGTACAGTATATGTATCCATACTAATTGGCTGCAAGAACCAGGTGTCTGATCAATCCACACAAGATGACATATTTGTATCACCATTGGGAAAGGAATTGATTGTTCACGAGCCATCCGAAAAAATGCTTGATCAATATGAAAAAGCAAAAAAAGATTTTGAATCAGATCCCGATAATTTGGACAATTATATCTGGTATGGTCGAAGAACAGCCTATCTGGGAAAGTATGAGGAGGCTATTGAAATATTCTCGGAAGGAATAGAAAAATTCCAAGCAGATCCACACCTGTATCGCCATCGTGGTCATCGATATATTTCGATACGAAAGTTTGATAAGGCCATCAAAGATCTGGAATATGCTGGAAAACTAATCCAGGGTACAGAGAATGAAACTGAACCGGATGGTATGCCAAATGCAATGAATATCCCAGTAAGTACACTACATGGGAATATTTGGTACCATTTAGGATTGGCCTACTACCTGGAACATAATTATGAAAAGGCATTCGAAGCCTATATGAAATGCCGGGAAACAGGCGATAATTATGATAATATAGTCTCAAGCACTCATTGGCTATACATGATTCAAAGAAGAATGGGAAACATTGATCTGGCAGCTGAAATGCTTGATCCCATTCACTTGGGAGATTCAGTTATTGAAAATACAGACTATTATGACTTATGTAAATTCTACAAAGGATTAATTGCTATTGAGTCATTTAAATTAACAAAGGAAGATAGCCCCTCATCTGATGCAATAAAATATGGAATAGCCAATTGGTATTTTTACAATGGCGAAAAAGAAAAATCCAGGAAGATGATGGAAGAATTACTTACCAGCAAATCGTGGAGCTCCTTTGGATACATAGCTGCGGAAAGCGATTTGATTGAGTACTTTAGTAATTGATCTTCTCGTGAAGGATTCATAACTAATTATAATCAATATTTATGAAATTAAGACTTCTTTTCACATACATATTTGTTACAATTATAAATTTGGGATGTTATCAGAATTCTGAAAATATCGCTACAAAAGTTTCTTTTGAAAAATATTTAGGAGATTACGTTACGGATGATTATAAAAACAGGGCTGAAGGCTATGACTGGGTGGCTGTTAGTCTGGATACAATCAGGTAAAAATCAGTATCAGGTTTTAATTCGTTCACGAAGTGATAAAAAGAAACCTACATGTCAATATAACTCAATAGTTGTTCCTTTAAATGATTCAACTTTAAGGGCTGAATTTGAGGGTAAAGGAATATTATTTATTCTTACTGGTAATGAAATTTCTATACGTGCAGAAGACGAAGATGATAAATCAACCATGTACTATTTTTGTTCAGGAGGTGCAAGTCTGGAAGGTACATATAGAAAAATTCCAGATCCTTTAGATGAAAGTCAATTATTAGCCTATAATTTCAAAAAAAGTTTATCCCTGCAGGGTATTACTTTCGATATTAAAGCCACTAATTCAGGATCCACGAATCAACTTGTTATAGAACCTAGCGGGCTTGAAATTGATAACCGACCAGTACATCATGCAATTGAGGGTACAGTAACAAATGCTGAAATCGAAGACCTGAATAGCGATGGATCACCTGAGGTACTGGTCTATATCACTTCTGCCGATAGCGGTAGTTATGGTTCAGTAATTGCTTATTCAGTAAACAACAAGAAATCAATGAGTCAGGTGTACTTTCCCGGTATTGCTGATAATCCTGAAGCTGGAAAAGGATACATGGGGCACGATGAGTTTGCAGTTGTTGAAACCTGTTTTTGTCAACGCTTCCCTATCTATAAAGAAAATGATACAAATGCCGAGCCAACAGGTGGAATGCGTCAAATACAATACAAGTTGGTTGATGGAGAGGCATCCAGGATGTTTAAAATTGATAAAATAGTTGAATTTCCGATGAATACAGGGCATTAACAAAATCGCATAAACCAATCAGGTTTATACTGACGTTAAATTATAAAAGAGACTGTTCGTTCTATTGTCTAAAAATAAATCCTGTACAAAAACATAGGGAAAAATCCCTGTTGGTAGTCTGTTCGTAATTCATTATTTCCTGCATCCCAAGATTGCATGAAAACATTATTTTGGTTAGTGAGATTTTGAATATCAACAGCCCACTCCTGCTCTAGTTTTTTAGAATTAAGATGGTAACTAACTCTCAAATCCAACCTGAAATAATCTTTGTGCTTTTTTGAGTACGCTTCACTCCAATTATAAATTGCTTTGTTCTGTTCTTTAGAAGCGTTTTCATCTATTGGGATATATCTGTTCCCACCAGCAAAAACGCCTCGTAAATCAACATTCAACCTGCTCTTTTTTTTAATCTTAAATTCATAACCACCCAAAATATTAAAAACATAGTTGTTATTGAAAGCCGAAGAGTGTGTAATCTTATTGTAGCCTTTATAATTCGACTCAAAAAGAGATGCCGTAAATAAAAAATAATAGTTATTAGCAAAGAATTTTTCAATAGTAAGTTCTACACCAAAATTCTGCCCCATACCATTATTTACAAGACTATCAGGTAATGAAATGTAAAAATTGGCTCCCTCATTTAAAACAGAATAATCAGGAAGTGACTTCTTAACAGGTGCATTATTTAAAAATTGATAATACATCTCCGTATGAATGCGGAAATTTTGTCCGAACAAATAGTTATAGCCAATTACAATTTGATTACTTCGAGTAAATCCAAGTTCCCTATTTGTAAAAACGAGATCATTATTCACCTCGGTCTCAACAAAATACATCATTTTAGGCTGAACTTGGGCATGAAGTCCATAACCAAAGCTGAGAGATTGATTTTCCCTATAATTCCATTTTAATCCAACTCTGGGCTCCAGGGATTGACTTCCGTTTAAGCCAAAATACTGATAATGCAAACCTAAAGTAAAACTGAAAATATTTGAAAAATTATGCTTCCATTGTGAATATGCCTGAAATAGATTAAAATCTCCCTTAGAATTATTTTGCCGGTGAAAACGATCTTCATCACTTATATATACACTATCAACATAATTTACAATATAATGATCAAATATTACTCCGGATACGAGCATATTTTTAGCTCCAAACTTTTTTAATAAATGTGTGGATAGACTGTATTTGTTTTCGCCGAGCTTTGAGCGATAATATTGTTTCTTGGTTTCCAATTGTTTATTAATAGAATCCAAAGCTATGGTACTATTAACTCCCTGAACAGAAAAATTAGTTTTTAATCGTGTTGAGCTGTTAAAATAATAGAGATGGTATACGCCAATTACACCCATTTTGGAACCAAAATCAGTATCTGTGCCGGATAATCCAAAAGAAAACTCTGTGCTATCTTTTTCACTATCATAAAGCTGAATATTACTTAAGCCACCTATACCGAATATCACAAACTTCCCGGCATTTTTTGTTGGAAGGTTTACTTTAAGTGTAATATCCTGATAATCAGGAACGGAGCTACCCACAATTGACTTTAAACCAAGGGTTTTGAACAAAGCTAAGGTAGAGTACCTGTAGTCTATAAAAAACGAAGCATTGCTCTTTTTTGAAAACGGGCCCTCAATACCAAATTCAAAACCATTAAAACCAACCTGTCCTACAAATTCATATTTACGGTTATTTCCATTTCTCATCTTTAGATCAAACACCCCGGATAAAGCATTTCCGTACTCAGCAGGAAAAGCTCCAGTAAAAAAATCAGAATTGGTTAAAAGGTTATTATTCAATATACTAATTGGCCCACCTGTGGTTCCTAATGCGCCAAAATGGTTAGGATTATATATATCAATTCCTTCCATTCTCCAAAGTAAACCCATGGGAGAGTTTCCACGAATGACTATATCATTTCGTGAGTCACCAGCACTAACAACTCCCGCGAAATTTTGTGCCATGCGTGCTGGATCACCAAAGCTCCCTGCAAAATGATTTGTTTCCTCAACTGAAAAAGAACGTCCACTTATCATGGCAAGTTTGTTTATTGTTTCATCTTTAGGCTCCTCACTCAAAATAACTACTTCTTCACCCATAAAAACTTTTTCTTCCAGTTCAATATCAAGTACTAATTCTCGGCCCGCGGATAACATCAGGTTGCCATATTCTCTTGATTTATAACCTATATATGAGATTTGTAGGCTGACTCGCCCCAATGGAATCTCCTCCATTAAAAATGATCCATCATTTTCACTTGTTGTCCCTTTTACCGGATTGCTACCCAGAATAATTATAGTTGCACCAGGTAAACTGGATTTTGTAACAGCATCAAGAACTGTCCCACGTATAGATTGTGTAAAATCTTCTTGTGCATATAATTGGATGCAAAAGAAAAAAGCAAATAGTATTGTATAAAAGATCCTTATCAAGTGAATTATTCTCGCCTATTTACTGCAAGGTACATATACTTATTATATCTTCCGTAGCGGATTAATATGTAAAATTATAAGAAAATCAAAATTATGGTAAAATCTTGGACATGCACCTAGCTAATATTCAATATCTTGAAATTGATTTCCCTGAAGTCAGCAACAAATTTTCAGGTACACATAAATTATTCAAGTTTTTTTTCGAAATTTGATGTTAAGGAAATAACATAAAATATGCAACGATTGAGTTTTTGATGCGTCTAAAAAAATATATACTAACCTGGAATTCAATTATACTCTTATATTTATTCTCCATATAAGGAAATAAATCCCTGAAGGCAAGACTGTGGAAATAATTATTGAAAATTTAAATAAAACCTATGCCAACGGAAATCATGCTCTCAAAGATGTTAACCTGACATTAAAAAGTGGCATTTTTGGATTACTCGGACCAAATGGAGCAGGGAAATCCACCTTGATGAAGATTTTAGTTACCCTGATGAAACCAAGCCAGGGAACTGTTACCGTTAATGGAATGGACTTACACAAAAACAGAAAACAAGTGCGTTCCATGCTTGGATACCTACCTCAGGATTTCCGCTTCTTCTCAAAACTTAAAACTTCTGAATTCCTCGACTACGCAGCCCGTTTGGCTGGGATGAGAAAAACAAAGGAGCGAAATATTGCAGTTGATAAAATGCTTCATGAGGTTGGACTATTCGAAGCAAGAGATCGGAAGGCAAGCAAATTATCGGGAGGAATGAAACGCCGTCTAGGTATTGCCCAGGCTTTAATTAATGACCCTAAAATAATAATAATTGATGAACCTACAACAGGGCTGGACCCGGAGGAAAGAATACGGTTCAGAAACTTGCTTTCAACCATAAGCACTCAGGATGTAATCATTATTTTATCTACCCATATCGTTGGTGATATTTCTAGTACCTGTAATAACATGGCCTTATTAAACAACGGCGAGTTGGCTTATGCAGGTTCACCCGATGACCTTATTAGTCAGGCTGAGGGAAGTGTTTGGCTTATTAAAGCAGATGAAAAAGAATATTGGGAAATCAATGAGAAATATCCAGTGATATCAACTATTCCATCTAAGGACGGTTGGGAGATACAAGTTGTAGCTAATACTATGGAAAAATACAATGGGATTGAAATAAAGCCCAATTTGGAGCATGCTTATATTTACTTCATGGAAAGTAAATCGGCTTAAAAACCATAAAAAACTAATGACCTCTTTTTTTTATATACAGTCCATAGCAAAGTTTGAGGCAAAAACTTTAATAAGAAGCTGGTTCTTCAGAATTTTCGCTACTGCATCAATATTGGTTCTCTTCTTCTTCAACCTGGTACTGGGAACCGAAATAGAACGAGAATGGGATTTTCTTGCCATTGCTGCCGGAAGGCCTTATGCCAGTATATTTATGCTAAATATTGCCCAGGCCATAATAGCAGTATTTCTTGCCTCCGAATTCTTGCAAAGAGATAAAAAACTAGATACAACTGATGTCATTTACATACGATCAATGACGAACGGCGAGTATGTACTTGGAAAAACATTGGGCAATCTCATTGTGTTCCTTGCAATGAATATTATTATACTGTTAATGGTATTAATCTTTAATGTGATTGCACCTGTTTCCGGAATCGATCTGCCTGCCTATGCTTATTATGTTGGACTGATAAGCATTCCAACCCTAATTTTTATTATGGGTTTGTCATTTCTTACTATGAGTCTTATCAAAAATCAGGCTGTTACCTTCGTCTTACTTCTTGGTTATATTGCAGTTACCTTGTTTTACTTGCAAAATAAAGTGAATTATATTTTCGACTATATGGCTTTTAACCTGCCCCTTATGAAATCAGAATTTGTGGGGTTTAGCAATATAAATGAAATATTGATTCACAGGGGAATTTATTTATGTCTGGGCTTATCATTTATTTTTATAACCATATTATTGTTAAAAAGACTACCACAATCAAAGTGGTTTACCAGATTCTCAATATTATTTGCAATACTCTTTCTTGGCCTTGGTTCATATCTTACTATTCTGCATTTAAATCGTTTTAAGGTAAATGAATTGGTACGGGAAAATTATATAAAACTAAATAATGAACTTATATCAGTTCCTCTTGTTTCAGTTCTTAGTCATCATATAGAATTAATACACACTGGTGAACAAATTGAGTCAACTTCCACCATTACTGTTCAGAATAATACCGCATCAGGTATTGATGAGCTTATTTTCAACCTTAACCCGGCATTGGAAATCGGCGAAGTAAACCATAATGGACAACCAATAGAATATGAGAGAAAACTTCACATCTTACAAATATTCGCTGGAAGCAAGCTTGAAGTTGGGGATTCTATGGTACTTTCAATATCTTACAAAGGAAATATTGATGAATCATTGTGTTACCTCGATATTGATAAGGAGACCTTGAATGAGAAGCATTCCGTTGGTTTATTTAACCTCAACAAGAAATATGCATTCCTCACTGATGAATTTGTTTTACTTATTCCTGAAGTTTCATGGTATCCAAGCAGCGGAGTTACATATAGCACAGTAAATCCAATTAGACCAAATCATGATTTTATCAGATTTACTTTAGATGTTTATACTCAGGATAGTCTTATAGCCATTTCACAGGGTAAAGAGGAAAAATTAGAAAATGGATACCGCTTTTTACCAGAGCATCCACTTAATGGTATTACACTGGTCATAGGTGATTATGAGAAAAAAACATCGGTAATTGATAGCACATCTTTCAGCATAGTTTTCAAAAAAGGTCATGATTTCTTTTCCAACACCCTAAAAGAAACAGCTGATACTGTTGTTAACATTGTATCAGACCGTTTTAATGACTATCAAAGGAAAATTAATTTAAAATACCCTTTTGAAAGATTTACAGTTGTTGAAGTACCGATACAATTCTTCTCTTATAGCCATATCTGGAAGGGTGGTTTCGAGCAGGTTCAACCTGAAATTACATTTTTTCCCGAAAAAGGGATGTACGTCAGAGAATCGGACCTTGAAGGAAGTGTAAAACGAGGCAAAAGAAGAGCCAGATGGTCAAAAGAAAAATTGACAGACAAGGAATATGAAGTTAGAGCATTAAATAACCTCCTTGCTGTGTTTACAAAAGAACAGGGTGACCCAAATTGGAGTCGCTCAGCCGGTGGTGATTTTCAACCCCAGGAAACGCCCAATCCATTTAACATTTATCCCAACTTTTTCAGTTATGCAAATTATCTTGATTCTGATCAGTGGCCAATAATTAACAGAATATTAGAAGCATATCTTCAGAGTTCCATCAGCGAACAACAGTATGCATGGATGAGACAATTTTCGGGGATAAGTGAAAATGAAAGAGCTAATATTGCTCTCCAGGATTATAGTTTTGCCCAATTGTTGGGAGATCAGGAGCAAAAGCAAATAATTGACAATATCATACAATTAAAAGGAGATGTTTTGTTCTCAATAATTCGGACTAAAGCAGGAAAAGATGAATTTGACGATTTTATTTATTCACTCGTGAAAGACAACCGTTTTCAAAAAATAAGTTTCACCGATTTTATTACCAGTCTTCGTAGTAATTTCGGAATTGACCTTGAACTGGCAATGGAGAAGTGGTTCAACAGTACTGATCTTCCCGGTTTTATATTTAGTCAGCCATCGGCATTAAAGGTAAAGCTGGGTGAACAAATTAAAACCATGGTTCAATTTAAGGTTACAAATGCTGAAAATACAGATGGAATAATGAAAATAGCCTTCAGATTAAGTGACAGAGGCGGTAAATCTGATGGAAGAGGGGCTTCGGAGGATAACAATGTGGTGAATAAGGTTCTTTTTTTAGAAGCCAATCAGTCAAAAGACATAAGTTACCTACTTGATGACGAACCAAGATCAATGACCGTGAATACACTGACTTCAAAAAACATACCGGTTGAGATTGAATACTCTTTCCCTACCATTGATGAGAATTATAAGATTACTGCACTTGAGTATGAGAAAGTTTCTCCTGATCCGGTAAATCCAATTCAAATAAATGAGATTATTGTTGACAATGAGGATAAAGAATTTATTGTTGAACAGCCTTCAGCTCAGGGCTTATTAATAAAATTGCTCCAAAAAAGAGATAAAGAAACAGATAAATATGCAGGATTTCGAAATTGGCGGGCTCCTTTTAACTGGGCTACAACCACCAATTCTTCTTTTTACGGAAAATATATCAGATCAGCCTCTTATGTAAGGTCTGGGACAGGTGATCGAGTAGCTGTTTGGAAGGCTCCTCTTATTGGAAATGAAATCTATGATGTGTATTATTACATTGATTATCAGCAGCAAATCCAATATAGAAAAGACGATGATCCGGGGCAATATCAGTTTATAATCCATCACGACAATGGTACTGACGACCCTTCACTTTCTGTGAAAAATTCTGAACCTGGATGGAATCATCTAGGATCCTATTACTTTTCTGGAGATACTGCTGTAGTTGAGCTGTCGAATAAAACGAAAGGAAGGCAGGTTGTTGCCGATGCAATAAAATTAGTTAAGCAATAAGAAATAATAAGGATAATATAGGGCAAAACAAAAGTACAACTTATGAATATGAAATATATGAAAAGAAAATTCCTGGTATCGGCCATGATTTTGATACTTTTCTGGCCAAATAAAGAGGTCACGGCGCAAACCTTGATCACACTTGATAAGTCAATTGAAATTGCAGGTCTTAACAGTCCGGACATGAAAATGTCTTTACTGAACTTGCAGAGATATGAAGAAACACTCAAGGCCCAGAGGGCTTCACTAAAATCTAAGTTTTACCTGAATGTAGCTCCAATTTCTTTTAGTCAAACCAGAGAATTCGATGACCGGTTCTCAAGTTGGTATACCAATGAAATTATTGAGACCTCTGGTACTTTTAGAATTGACCAGCCTATCCTTCCTACGGACGGTACTATTTCCCTTGTAAACCGATTTGGCTGGCAAAAAAGCAAATCTGAGTACCAGGATAATGTAACTGAAAACCAAGCCTTTACCAATAACCTTTCATTGGTTTATAATCAACCAGTCTTCACCTATAATAGAACCAAGCTTGAACTGAAGGAGATTGAATTAGATTACGAAAATGCCTATATCAGTTATTCTCTTCAAAAACTGAACCTGGAAAAAAATGTCACCCAGTTCTTCTATAATGTATATATGGCGCGTTTAAACCTTGAGATTGCTTCTGCTGAACTTGAAAACACAGAACACAGTTATGAAATAATTAACAATAAAGTTGAAGCCGGATTGGCAGCCAGGGAAGAACTTTATCAGGCTGAGGTAAACCTGGCCACTGCAAAATCAAGTCTGCAGAACAATGAAGTTCTTCTGGCAAATGCGAAGGATGAATTTGTGCGGTTTCTGGGGATGGACCTCTATGAAGAAATAACCATCGCGGGAGATATTTCAGAAAAACCGGTTGAGGTAAACTTAGCGAAAGCTGTTGATCATGGATTGAGCTCAAGAATGGAGCTTCGTCAGCGTGAAATAGATATAGAAACTTCTCAATTCCAAATGATTCGTACAAAATCCATAACTGAGTTTCGCGGTGATGTTCAGCTGTCTATTGGGTTTTTTGGGGACAATGAAAAATTTAGCCAAATATACGATAACCCAACCCGAAGTCCACGGGTAGCTGTAGCTTTCAACATCCCGATTTTTGACTGGGGTGAGAAAAAAGCAAGAATTAAAGCACAGGAAGCTGTTATCGCTTCTACAGAAATAAACTATGAGGAGCAGAAGAAACAAATAATAATTGATATCAGGAAAGTATACAGGAGCCTCCTAAACCAGCAAAATCAAATTGAAATTGCCAGGCAAAATGAAAAAAATGCACAGTTAACATATGAGATCAACCTGGAACGATATCAAAATGGTGACCTCACTGGTATGGATCTAAATTTGTATCAGACGCAACTTTCGGAGAAAAAATTGGCCTATGCCCAAACACTAATAAATTATAAAATAGAATTGTTGAACATGAAAATTCAATCTCTCTACGATTTCGAGAATGGTGTGCCAATTGTTCCTTCTGAATTATTTAGTGGAAATCCCCAGTAATTAGTTAAAAAATTAAAATATTATAAAATGAAACTTTCAGCCAGACTCATCACATTTTTTCTAATCTCATTAGCAATTCTTAGCTGCAACAGGCCCGATGAAAATGTGGATACAGAACTTGCAGTGCCTGTTTCCATTATGGATATAAAGCTTCAATCCATTGAGAAATATATTAATACTACCGGAACTGTTTACGCAACGCAGGAAACAGAGTTAATGTCAGAAATTACCGGCATTTATAAATTGGCCACAAATCCATCCACCGGAAGGCCCTTTAAACTGGGAGACCGCATCAAAGCGGGGCAAATTATTGTGGTGCTAGAAGATAAAGAATATGAGAATGGTATTGCTATTGAATCAAAAAAATTAAATCAGGAAATTTCTGAACAAGAACACTCCAAACAAGAATCACTTTACGAAAAAGGAGGAGTTACTCTTCGTGAACTAAGAAATTCAGAAGTTTCATATATAAGTGCTAAATATGAATATGAAAACGCCCTGTTAAGGTTGGAAAAAATGCGAATCAAGGCACCTTTCTCAGGTATAATTGTTGACCTCCCCTATTACACACCAGGAACCAGAATCGCTGCTGGACAAGCGATGGTGAAGCTAATGGATTACAAAAAAATGTATATGGAAATAAATCTACCGGAAAAGAACTTTCAGGATGCTCAACTGAACCAACAGGTAAGAATCACCAATTATAGCCTACCTGAGGATACCCTGTCTGGACGAATAAGTGAACTCTCACCTGTAATTAGCACAGAAACCCGAACATTTAAAGGGAAATTATTGATTAACAATCCAGAACTAAAACTACGGCCTGGAATGTTTGTCAGAGCTGATATAGTGGTTAAACGCAATGACAGTACAGTGGTAATTCCCAAGAATCTTATCCTTTCCAGTTCAAGTGGAAACCGTGTTTTTATAGTTGACCAGGGAACAGCTTATGAGAAAAAAATTGATATTGGACTAGAAAACCAGGAAGAGGCAGAGATAATAAAAGGATTGGAAGTAAACGAAAAGCTTGTAATTAAGGGCTATGAAACTCTGCGCGATCGTTCTAAGGTTAAAGTGATCAAATAAAAAGATTTTAATTATGGAATATTTATATAGCACCACTTTAAGACGATGAAAAAACTAACTCAATTTTCAGTCAATTACCCTGTAACAATACTTATGGTGGTTTTTGGCATTGTCTTACTTGGAATAATATCATATGACAAACTTGGAATTGACTTATTCCCCGATTTGAACAATCCCCGGATATTTATTGAAATAAAATCTGGTGACAGACCGCCTGAAGAAATTGAAAAACAATATGTTGAAAAGATTGAAGCCCTGGCCATCCGACAGAAAGATGTGCTTGAAGTTTCCTCTGTTTCCCGAGTAGGTTCTGCGCAGATAACAGTTGAATACGGATGGAATAAAGACATGGATGAAGCCTTCCTTGACATTCAAAAAGCCTTAAATTCTTTTAGCCAGAATACTGAAATAGAAGAGATTAATATAACTCAACATGATCCCAATTCGTCTCCGGTCATCCTGATTGGACTAACTCACGATTATATTGAGGATATGAATGAGTTGCGCAAAATAACTGAGAATTACATTCGGAATGAATTAATCAGGCTTGAAGGTATTGCAGATGTTAAACTATCAGGCTATGAAGAAAGAGAAGTAATTATATCTACCTCCAACTATGCAATGGATGCATTTGGATTGACCATGGCAGATTTAAGACAAAGGATCCAGAGTTTTAACCAAAATTTAACAGGTGGAACTGTGAATGAAATGGGCCTTCAGTATATTGTAAAGGGAGTAAGTTTATTGGAGGATATTGAGGATTTTGAAAATATCATTGTGGGATATAAATCTGTTCAATTGGAAAACCCACAGGAACAGGATATCAAAATTGAAAAAGCGCCGATATTTTTACGGGAAGTGGCAAACGTGGAATTTGCGAATAAAAAGCCATTGAATATTGTAAGGATGAATGGAAAACGCTGTGTAGGACTCTCCATTTATAAAGAAACACAGTATAACACGGTCAAGGCAGTTGAGCAGGTTAATCAGGCCCTTGTGGATATTGAAAAAGCCCTGCCTGGATACAAATTAACAATTGTTTCGAACCAGGGGAGTTTTATTACAAGTGCTATTCGGGAAGTGAAACAAACTGCACTGGCAGGAATCTTAATAGCCGTTTTTGTCTTATTTATATTTCTCAGAAGAATCGGGACAACTGCCATAATTAGTATCGCCATTCCAATATCGATTGTTGCTACATTTAACCTGATGTACTTCAATAATCTCACCATAAACATAATGACACTCGGAGGATTGGCACTTGGTGCGGGTATGCTGGTAGACAATGCTATTATAGTGATGGAGAATATTTTCAGAAATCATGAAACAGGAATGAGTGCCAAAGAAGCTGCAATAAATGGAACTGCCCAGGTTGGCGGGGCCATAACATCCTCTACCATCACAACCATTGTAGTATTCCTGCCAATTATATACTTGCATGGAGCATCCGGGGAATTGTTTAAAGATGAAGCCTGGACTGTAGCATTCTCACTAATTTCATCTTTATTGGTTGCAATTTTCCTGATTCCAATGCTATATCATCAGATATTCAAAAACAGAGAGGCACCACCATTCTTTAAATCCGTTAAATTTAGTGGGTATGGTAATTTCCTTCAAAAAGTATTGAATTTTAAATGGATTGTTATCCTGGCAGCCCTTGTGCTTATTGTTTTATCTGCACGATTGGTCCCAATAATAGGTACTGAGTTTATGCCACGTACTGAAGTTCGAGAATTCGATATTGAAATTAATCTGCCAGAGGGAACAAAGCTGGAAAGAACATCTTCCACATTGAGCAGTATCGAGGTTATAATCAAAAATTTATTTGATGATGAAATTAAATCTCTCTATAGCCATACTGGCCCCAGTACTGATTTAACGGCGGATGATCAGGCCATATTTAAGGGGGAAAATACCGGCTCCATAAAGGTTACTCTAATAGAGGATGCCAGGTATTCCTCCAGTCAGGTAATTGCTGCAATTGATGAGTTTATTGGACAAATTCAGGGACTGGAAGTAAATTACATGCAGGATGAATTGGCACTTAAAAATATACTGGGTACCGATCAGGCCCCAATAGTCGTTGAGATACAGGGTGATAACCTCGAAGTATTGGATCAATTAACAAAGGAAGTTGAAACAAGAATGAATGAGCTTCCTGAACTTTACAATATTAAAACATCCATTGAAGAAGGTTCACCTGAGGTTGAAGTGGTAATTGACAGATTGAGGGCAGGCATGTACCAATTGGATATTAATACCATTGTTGACCAGATTAGTAACCGACTGGAGGGACAGGAAGCCGGTAAAATGGAAAATCAGGGAGAGCTGCAGGATATAACCATCAGGCTTCCAGAAGAGGGACTTGCCTCTTTTATGGATATGACTATAAAAAATGGTGAACAGGTCATCCGACTCGATGAAATTGCGCATATCAGGTCCTCTGTTTCTCCAAAAGAGATATCCAGAAGGAACCAAAGTCGAATTAGCAAGGTTATGGCAAATCTTGAAAAAGACATACCGCTTAGTTTAATCTCCGGCAAATTAGAATCAACTTTGAATGAATTAGTTCTTCCTGGTGGGTACAAGATTGGAATAACCGGAGAGGAAAAGAAGCGAAAACAATCCATGCAAAGCCTCACCTTTGCTTTGTTATTATCCATTGTACTTGTGTATATGGTAATGGCATCACAGTTTGAATCTTTAATACACCCATTTACTATATTATTAACCATACCACTGGCCGTTGTTGGTACGGTTTTACTCTTTTATTTTTTAAACCGTTCATTTAGTATAATGGCCATTATTGGAATAATTATGCTGGTTGGTATAGCTGTAAACGATTCAATTATTCTGGTTGACAGGATAAATCAGCTTAAACAGGAAGGATTGGATCGCGCACAGGCAATAATTACTGCTGCAAAACAACGAATAAGGCCCATTATTATGACAAGTCTGACAACGGTTTTGGCTTTAATGCCTCTTACCCTTGGAATTGGTGAAAGTTCTTCACTGCGTTCACCCATGGCACTGGCAGTTATTGGAGGACTGGTAACTTCCACTCTCCTAACCCTGGTGGTAATACCGTGTGTGTATGATATTCTGGATCGTTTTAGGGCACTTTTAACAGGGAAAGAATAAAGTAAAGGATAGAAAAAAGAAATGGATTTTCTAATTCGCAGAAAAGTATTGATTAGTATGTTGTTTATAGGACTTAGCCTTATGGGCTATGTTTCTTATAAAAACCTTTCTGTGGAGCTGTTCCCAAATGCAGAGTTGCCAATTCTTTATGTCCAGGTAAATTCATTCACCGAATCGGATCCCAAGTATCTGGAAAATCAGGTTGTAGTTCCATTGGAGGGAACCATAGGGACAATGGAGGGAGTTGAAAGAATTGAATCCTTTATAAATCCTCAACAAGCCAGCATATTAGTTACTTTCAAGAAAAATGTCAATTTTAAGTATGCCTACTTAAGGTTACAAGAAAAAATAGACAATATAAAATCGAGCCTGCCGGAAAATTTCATTGTTACTGTAACAAAAATTGACCTACAGCAGCTTACAAACCAATTCATGGAACTCCAAATAAGAGGAAGTGGAGGCGTGGATAGGGTGAGGAACTTTGCCGACCTTAAAATAAAGTCCAAACTTGAGAATATTGATGGAATAGCTGGAGTTAATATCTTCGGGGGAAGACAAAAGACCATTGAGATCCAGCTTGATATGAATGCTTTGGAGGCCTATAACATATCAACCTCGCAGATCAGAGGGGCTATAAACCAAAATGCAAGGAACCGGACTTTTGTGGGTTTCCTTCATGAATCAGAAAAGAAACATTTTGTACATGTATCTGCAGAATACAGCAAAATAAGTGATATTGAAAATATTGTCCTGGCTCCGGGTCCTATCCTTCTCCGGGATGTAGCCAAGGTTTTCTTCGGAGTTAAAGAGACCTCAACTTTAAGCAGGGTAAATGGAAAAGATGCTGTTACTGTTCTTCTTGTAAACGATGCCCAGGCAAATTTAATTGACCTCTCAAAAAGTACCCGTGAGGAAATTGAAGAAATAAATAAAAGTTTAAAAGCTGCCGACATTGAAATCGTAATCCAGAATGATGCTGCTGAGGTAATGGAAAAGAACATCAACCAGATAATAAATCTTGCTATAGTTGGTGGATTAATGGCAGTTTTGTTACTATGGATATTTTTAAAAAATATTAGAATTGTTTCGTTTATTGCCATTTCCATCCCCATCTCAGTTTATGCAGCATTTAATTTTTTCTACTGGAATGATATAACCTTAAATACCCTGACTCTGGTGGGAATAGCCCTTGCAATAGGAATGCTCCTGGACAATAGCGTAGTGGTCCTGGAAAATATCTATCGTTTGTTCTCAAATGGACGATCAAGCGATGAATCTGTTGTACAAGGAACTATTGAAGTGCAAAGGCCAATAATAGCAGCCACACTTACGTCCATAACAGTCTTTCTTCCTTTTGTATTCTCTTCCAATTTCCTTATTAAACTCCTTGGTAAACATATTGGAGTATCTATAATAAGTACACTTGTTGTCTCACTTTTTGTGGCACTGCTATTGATACCAATGGCTACCCATTTTCTTCTGAACAGGAAAAACAAAAAAACCATCTTCTTTGAAAAGGTAACCATAAGTAACCGTATTGTACAGATCTACATCCTTTTGCTGAAAGCCTGTATGCGTTACCCTATCAGGACAATTGTTGGAGCTCTGGTTATTTTCTTCGTTGCTATTTTCGTAAGTCTTGCAATTAGCATGAACTCATTGTCAGAACCTGAAAGCAATCAGTTTCAGATTTATGTTACAATGCCTGCAGGGTCAACCCTGGATGCAACCGATAAGGTGGTACAGGAAGTGGAAAACAGGATTGGGGATTTTGATGAAAAAAAGGACCTGATTTGCAAAATTCAAGAGGAAGAAGCCATTATTACAATCCAGTTAATTGAGGAATTAGAAAAAAGATCAGATCGAAAACTGGAGGAAATCAAGGATGATGTAGAAGAAAAAATAAGAGGTATTTCAGGAGCTGAAATTGGCATGGAGCCACCTCCAGCCAGTAGAAGTTTCAGAGGGTCATCAAATAATCCAGGGGAGGCATTTCAACGAATACTCGGCATTGGTTCCAGTCGAGAGCGAGTTATTATAAAAGGTCAGGATTTTGAGGCGATGCTTGGTGTAGCCGAAGATATTCGCTACTACTTTGATAACCTTGAATCTATGCGGTCTGTTTCTATCAATGTGTCTGACAACCAACCCGAAGTTCAATTGCATTTTAATTCTCTACTGATGGCTTCATATGGTATCACACTCCAAAATGTAGCTACTGAATTGAATTCTTTTTCAAAGGAATTTACTTCAGGATTAAAGTTCAACTTCGACAATGAAGAATATGATATTATAATCAAAGAAGAATTGGAAGAAGATGAGGATGAAGATAAAAATAAAGAAAAAACAATCCATGACCTGCGAACCCTGCAGATAAGGGATCAAAACAATGGGCAGCATGACTTACAAGCCATTTCAGATATTGTATTCTCCAAAGGTGTATTCTGGATTAACAGAGTTAACCAGGAAAAACAAATAGAATTAAACTACACTTTCGTCCGTGCAGCGGAGGAATCAAAAGAACTTTTGGAATCCTATCGATTGGAAATAGACCAGATCATCTCTGGCTACAATCTACCTTCCGGAATTGCCGTTGAGGTTATTCATGAAGAAAATGAGCTAAAAGATTTTAAATGGCTAATTCTGGCATCATTTATCCTCATTTTTATGATTCTTGCTGCGGTATTTGAATCCTTATCTACTCCATTTGTTCTGATGTTTTCTATCCCCCTGGCAGCCATAGGTTCAATGCTTGCACTTATAATTACAGGCAACAGCCTGCTTAGTGCAAACACTCTTACCGGTTTTTTAATCCTTCTGGGCATTGTTGTAAATAATGGAATTATTCTAATTGACTTCTCCAATCTACTGATTAAGAGAGGATACCGTAGATCCCGAGCCCTTATTGTTGCTGGTATATCAAGAGTTCGCCCAATCTTAATTACAGCCATTACAACCATAGTAGCCATGTTCCCACTGGCCATGGGTAAAGCTGAATATGTAAGTATTATTGGTGCTCCGTTTGCCATTACTGTAATAGGAGGACTCGCTGTAAGTACCATCCTTACCCTAATATTCATTCCAACTTTTTACTTAGGCCTTGAAAATGCAATTGCATGGATTAAGAGCCTCGACTGGAAAATAAAACTTCTGCAGGCTGTTGTTTTCATTACAGGAACAGCCCTTATTTATTTGAGAGTAAGCGCTACACTATGGCAGATTTTGCTGTTTGTTTTGCTGGTCCTGCTGGTTCCGGGAATAACCTGGTTTGTATCCTCGAGCTTAAAAATGGCCAGAGCAGAAGTTATTCCTGCAACTGATTCTTTGAAAATAGTTATTCAGAACCTGGTAAAAATTTATGATCGGGATAGCAGGTTTAAAAGAGAATGGAAAGGTGGCCAGAAAATCAGGGAAAGAGCTGGATTGCAAAAACAGTACAAAAGTTTTCGTGATTTCTATGACTTATACTGGCAGATTCTGCTATTTGGATTTCTAATATATTTCACATATTTCTATTTACAAAAGGGATTCTGGGTTTTATTCCTCTCGATAATAGTGTATTTGAATGTTTTTCTACTGTTTCGCCCACTTAGTATGTTCCTTAAAAATAAAGCAGCCAGTTTACCCTCCAGGTTTTTAAACCGGTTGGAAAAAGTACTATATAAACTTTTGTTTTGGGGATTTCCTTTGATTAATATCTATTACTTTTCGACAAGCTGGGATACCCTCGGGATTGTCATAACAGTAGGTATTCTATGGTATCTTGCCATCATCATTTATTCAATTGCGCAGGAACTTTACCAGAAGGATGTAAAAATTGAACAGATCTCAGGTACATTTGGGACAATACGTAGGGACTTTTTGAGATTGGTTAAACGAATTCCGGTCATTGGTAAAAGAAATCAGCCATTTAAAGCACTTTCTGGTGTTTCTCTTGAAATAGGAACGGGAATGTTTGGTTTGCTGGGACCAAATGGAGCAGGCAAATCAACACTAATGCGAATTGTTTGTGGAATTCTTGATCAGAGTTATGGCAAAATCTGGATAAATGGCATTGATACAGAGAAGCAGCGGGAAGAATTGCAGGGACTTATTGGTTATTTACCACAGGAATTCGGATCGTATGAAAAAATGACAGCTTTCGAATTTCTTGATTACCAGGCAATATTAAAAGGCATTAACGATCATAAGATTCGGAAAGAGCGTCTAGATTATGTATTGGGTTCAGTGCATATGCTGCATAGGGCCAATGAAAAAATTGAATCATTTTCAGGGGGAATGAAACAGCGAATTGGGATTGCCCAGATATTGCTCCACCTACCAAGAATTCTGGTAGTAGATGAACCCACAGCCGGATTGGATCCCAGGGAAAGAATTCGGTTTAGAAACCTTCTGGTAGAGCTTAGCAGGGAAAGGATAGTTCTGTTTTCTACCCATATTATTGAAGATATTTCAAGTTCCTGTAAAACGGTTGCTGTAATCAATAAAGGAAAACTGAATTATACCGGAACCCCAACGGATATGGTTGATTTTGCAAAGGGGGTGGTATGGCAATTCAGGTTACCAGTAAATGAATTTGAGCAATTATTAGGGAAAGAGCTTATTGTGCATCATATGCGTGAAGGAGATGAAGTAAGAGTGAGAATGATTTCTGCTACAAAACCAAGAGAAAACGCAGAAATGGCAACTCCCCTGCTTGAGGATGCATATTTATGCCTTTTAAATGATATTAAAGTTGGAAATAGCGATTAGTATATGACGAAATCATTGGCAAATAGGTTTTATAATGGCTTAATATGGTTATTGAAGGTTGGTAGATACAATCTCAAAATCATTTTTGGCAACAAGTTTATTTGGTTTCTTCTTGCAGCATTTGGTTTTTACATTTTTATATCTATTCAATTTGTTATAGAAAATGAACCCATTGATGAAGGATTTATGTATGGAGCCTTATTTTTCCCCGGCATTTTATTGATATTCTACCCTACTGTATTTGGAATTCAAAACGATGAAGATGCCAGAGTTTTGGAAATTCTGTTTGGAATTCCAAATTACCGTTACAAGGTATGGCTCATACGGCTGGTAATGATTTTCATCCTGGTATATGTTATCCTGGTTGTGTTTGCATTTATTGGTTCAATCGCCCTGATCCCGATTAATGTATTTGAAATGGCAGGGCAACTTATGCTTCCACTTTTATTTATTGGGTTCATGGCTTTTATGTTCTCAACACTGGTAAAAAATGGGAATGGTACTGCAGTTGTGATGGTTATTTTGGGTGTTGTATTTCTTATTCTTGCTGATATACTCGACAGATCAATGTGGAATATATTTCTAAATCCGTTTAAACCTCCCTGGGATATGAATGAGGTTATCTGGCAGAGTATTACCTTTAAAAACAGAATTTTCCTGTCAGTTGGATCCATTGTATTTATGCTTTATGGATTGTTTAATCTACAAAAAAGAGAACGATTTGTTTAACCCGCTATATTATTTTTAAGGTTCAAAATATTAATTTTATGAGAATAATTATGAATTTAAAGCACCAACTCGTAAGCGTATTTTTTATTGGATTACTAATATGTACCATATCCAATACATTGGCCCAGGAAGTATTAACTCCACAGGAGCTACTAAAAATAAAAAATACGGGTAATGCTCATATAAGTCCGGATGGAAAAGAAATCCTTTATACTATTTCTACTCCTCGAACAGCCAATGAAAATCCTGGAGGATCCTATATTGAGTTGTTCAAGCTAAATATTGAAACTGGCAAAATCTCCAATTTAATTTCAGGAAAAGTTAATGTTTCATCGCCACAATGGCTTGCTTCAGGTGATATGATCTCATTCCTATTTAAAGAAAATAAGGATGTAACCCAGGTTTGGATGATTCCAGCTTCTGGAGGAGAAAAAATCAGGCTTACCAATTCTGAAACAAGTGTTTCATCCTATAAATGGAGGCCAGGTGCAAATCAAATTGGTTACCTGGCTTCAACACCTGATTCAGAGCATGAAAAAGATTTAAAATCAAGGGGATATGGATTTATTTTTTATGAAGAAAATCTCAAAAACAAGAATCTCCATCTGGCCACATTTGATAATAATTGGAAACTCTTGAAAACAAAACAGGTTCCCGGGGAAAAAACTATTTGGGATTTTGTATTTAGTCCGGATGGTAAAAAAATTGCTGCGAGTATGTCTGATAAAAATCTGATCGATTACAGGTATATGTTTCGAAAAATTTATCTGGTAAATGAAAATGACGGAAGCATTAAACAAATCTCAAAAAATGAAGGTAAACTGGGCAACTATTTCTTTAGTCCGGATGGCACTAAACTTTGTTATACTGCAGCTTTCAACAGAAAGGATCACCAGGTTAGTCAGGTATTTTTAACTGAGCTTAATTCTGGTGACGTAAGAAACCTTACTCCTGACAATTTCAAAGGTCATGTAAGCTGGGCAGGATGGAAAACCAACAAAGAGGTTGTTTATTATTCAGGTGAAGGAGTTTGGCCGACATTGCGAGTTGTTGACATAGAAAACGAGAAGCAAAGTATCGTATTAAATGGGGAAAACATAAACCTGGTATTCGGATCTCCTGACTACACAGCTGATTTTAAAAACTTTACATTTATTGGTTCTCATGCCTATGACCCTGGGAATATATATTTCTGGAATGGGAAAAAGGAAATTAAGAAATTAACTGATGTGAATCCAAATGTTAATAAATCTATTCTTGGTAAACAGGAACTAATAAAGTATAAAGCTCGTGATGGGGTTGAGATAGAAGGCTTGTTAATCTACCCCAATAACTTTGATCAAACAAAAAAGTATCCGCTGATAGTATATGTGCATGGTGGACCTGAAGCTCACTATTCAAACAGATGGGTTAGCAGATACGGTGAAGCCGGACAGGTTCTTGCTGGAAAGGGTTACCTGGTATTCTATCCAAATTACCGGGCAAGTACAGGCTATGGAATTGATTTTGCCCTGGCGGGATATGAAGATCCTGCAGGTACAGAATTTGATGATATAGCAGATGGTATTGATTATCTTGTTAATAATGGCCCGGCGGACAGAGACAGGGTTGGTCTTGCCGGAGGATCATATGGGGGCTATGCTGCTGCCTGGTTTGCTACTTATTATACAAAATATGTGCGGGCAGTATGTATGTTTGTTGGAATTAGCGACCTGATAAGTAAAAGAGGGACGACAGATATCGCCTATGAGGAACTTTATGTACACTCAGGTGAAAAACTTGAAAAACAATGGAAAATGAACCTGGAAAGAAGTCCAATATACTGGGCACACCAGAGCAAAACAGCAGTCCTTATTTACGGTGGAGCATCTGATACCAGAGTGCATCCATCACAAAGTTTTGAAATGTACCGGCGGTTGAAAATGAACAATCATCCTGCTGTTAGATTGGTACAGTATCCTGGAGAAGGTCATGGTAACCGCAAGCAGGTGGGCCAAATCGATGTACTATACAGACATATACAATGGCTTGATTGGTATGTAAAGGAGAAAAAACCACTGGATGGTCCAATGCCTCCATTGGACATCAGCGAAAGTTACGGTCTGGAATAAGACAATAGATCTTACAAATTAAAACTCACACCCACCATTACCCTCGGCATAAAACCAGGTTGATTTATAGCTTTATTAGCATCCTTATACGTAAATGGAACATCGTTATTCTGATTGTCATTCCGTGGGTTTACATTATCATTATCTGGGCTATATGAGGTATCATGACCCGTAAGAGTACTTGGGAAATAATAATCAAGCCCTAGAACAATCACCAGATCCAATTTATGAGTCATTTTAAAATGATTTTCAATGCCGCCGCCAATCCCCCATTGATGTGAGGTTACATCAAAATCTTCGTTACCACCAATAAATTTGAAGTTCCCTTTAAAAGTGGAATATCTGGGCCCAAATACAATATAGGAATGTTCAATTCTGAATATCGACTTAGGCAATAAAAAATCTAATCTAAAATCATAGGACCCACCTTTCTTTTCCGGGACGCCATTGGTTGCATTATTAATAAAAATACGACGAGCATCTGAAGCATTTCCCGGATTTAGAAATGTATATCCTATTCCAAAGCGAATCTCAAATGGAAACTCACTTGCAAAATTCTGAACCATAAAATTACCCTGGAATCCAAAGCCACGATTGTACCCTGTAATAATCCCAACAGAAAATTTAGATGGACTCTTTACACCTTCCTGCCCGTAAACTACTGAACCGGTGATTATTACAAAAAAAGCAAAAAAAATAGCTATCTCTTTTATTTTCATCTTTTTAATTTTATTAAAACTGACTAATGACGAAAGAGTTAATTGCTAACGCAAAAATCTATTATATATTTCTTGAGTATTAATACGTATAGGGAGAAAATAAGTTTGAGAAAGGGATTGATGTCAAATCAATTCGACTCAAAATCTAATCTTTTTGCAATAATTTATCGATATTTTCATTCTTTAGAATTAACAAGCCTAGTCTTTCATCTGAAAGTCCCTTTTTAAGCTTGAAATTAAACTCTGGCTTCCCATCCTGAATGTTTGAATCAAAATATTGGTAAAAAATATTGGGATGCTTCTCAATTTTCTTTTCAATTTCAAGTAGGTGTGATGAAAGAATAAATACACTTGACATCCAGTTGACCAGGCCATCGATTACCAGCACTGAACCATCGAAAGCATCTTTTACATTGGTTCCTTTAAACAATTCATCAAATACCATAAAGGTTTTTGAATGATCTTTCAGTGTTTCTGCAGCTTGCTTAACACGCATTACTTCACTATAAAAATAACTGTATCCAATGCTCAGATTATCGCTTGTATTCAGGCTGCTGAATAGAGCACCAAAGGCAGTTAAGCGCATTGAAGTAGCCGGAACTCCCATTCCCTGATGTGCAAGAAAAACTGCAATTGAACTGGATTTTAAAAATGTGGTTTTCCCAGCCATATTTGGACCTGTTAAAAACAGAAAGTTCTTTCCTTCTTTAAACGCCACCGTATTTTCTACTGGTTTCTTAAGAAACAAATGGTAAACATCATTAATTTCAAGAATGGCCAATTCAGAATCAACAAACTCAGGAAAAGCCAGCCCCATTTCCTTGGTGGCATCTGCTTTTGAGAGTAGTACATCGATCTCATAAAATAAATTTATCAGCCTTAAGGTATCCATCTTATTCAAATCTCTGAAAACTCTGTCGAATTGAAACAATTCAGATAAATTCCAGGAATGGTTGTTACCTTTCTTTAAGATCCTTGATATGGGAGCAATAGTAAAAATCTTCTCAAGTTCAGAGAATATATTTTGTATATAGCCTGGAAGTTTTCCTGATTTATTCTTCGCATAATAATCGTAAAACTTGAGGACCAGGTGAATGGCATTTTTTGCTCCTGAGTTGATGGTTTTTCTGTAGAGTTTTGATTTTACATGAAAATATAATCCCTCGAAAAATATCCCAACTGAGCTTTCGCTGTTTATAATATCTGCTTTCGAATAATAATAAAACTCTACCTGATCAATAATTGGCTTAAAATCTTTTATATCCCATTGTATCCGGTTTTCAGTAATGAACTTAACAGCGTTCTGGATGCTTACTATCTCTTTTAAATCACTTGATGGTCTCCTGAACTTACTTTTTAGCATGTCCTTACCCCCTATCGTGGTTGTTCGATCAAGAATATCAAAAATATTCTTACCAATTCCTGACGGCTTCAATATTTCAAGCTCAACAATAGTCTGATAATCAATACTTAAAACTTTTTCTTTGTTCACAATTTATGGTTTAAAGTAAAATGTTCTTAAAATTTCTGGGGGAAATTCCTTTGCATTAATTCACTATTTCTGCCTTGTCACTTCTACATAAAATGGAAGAAGTGTATTCCCTTCATAGGAGAACCATGCATCAAATAAAAAATCCCCTTCAACAAGCTCAACATCTTTCATTTGGATACTATTCGTGCTGGTATCGAAATAATCAACAGTTCTTTGCACCGGTCCTACTTTCATCAACATTTTGCCCGATCCCGGTATTTTTTCCTTGAACACAAATTTTATGGTGTATAAAGCTGGCTCTGTTACCCTTACTGCCCAATATGCATAAATCCTATCCTGAGCCCAAATTCCAGGAGGTCCTTTAGCATCATTTCGATTTAGAATAACCGGATTTTCATAAGGATTTCCCAGATGGACACGTTGGGGATTTAGGTTTGTATTATGAATAATGCTATTATAATAGGAATCGAAATCAGATTTAAGTTCATTCCCTTTTGCAAGGTTCTGATCCATCAGGTTTACCAGCTCAAATGGATCCTCCTTAATATTATACAGCTCAAATTCTTCAACAGAGGCTGTGTAATCAACTTGTCCCACCAATTTATAATCACCTTTTCTCACGGCAATATTTCTATATGGTTCAGGCATTCCCCTTTGCCAGTGGAAGAATAGAGGTCTGTCCTTCCATTCCGGCTTTTTACCTTTGATGGTTGGCCACAAACTTTTTCCATCAATCTCCAGGTTTACTGGAATATCTACCTTACAGTACTCCAAAATTGTAGGCAATAGGTCGATATGTGCTCCCGTTATCTTAATATCCTGATTATGAAACTCTTCTCCCGGAATATCCATAAAGAAAGGAACCCTTATTCCGCCTTCATAAACACTACCTTTTCTTCCTCGTAAACCACCTACATAACGAATTTGTTGTGGACCGTTATCTGTGAGGAAAATTACAAGTGTTTTCTCCTTAAGATTAAGATTTTCCAATTCACCAAAAAGCTGATTTAGGTTATCATCAATGTTTGTAACCATTGCATATACCTTTCGTGCAGCTTCCTGCTGAGAACTATTCATATCATTAATCGGATAACCTTTTATCGCATATTTGGATGTATCAAATTCCAGGTTTTTATACATAGCATAGTATTCCTCCGGAACCTGCAATGGGGTATGTGGGGCGTTAAAAGATAAATATGCAAAGAATGGATCATCTTTATGCTTCCTTATAAAATCAATAGCACCATAGGTAAATATATCGGAACAATAACCCCTCTTCTTACTGGTTTTGCCATTTTCCAGAAGAATCGGATCGAAATATGACCTATCTCCCTGAAAAAAATTATACACATCGGCTACCTGACCCATTCCACCTCCAGGGTGAATTAAGGATGTGCTAAAACCTTGATCTTGGGGTCGGAAGGGGTAATTGTCTCCAAGGTGCCATTTCCCAAAAATCCCTGTAGCATAACCATTATCCTTTAGTATTTCAGCAATTGTTTGTTCCTCAGTAGCCATAGTTGCTCCCCCATTATAAGTATCATATACCCCAGTGCGGGGATGGTACCTCCCCGTAAGAATTGTTGAACGTGTGGGAGCACAAACAGGACAAACATAAAAATTCGTAAACCTGACACTTTCTGATGCCAATCGGTCAAGGCCGGGAGTTTGAATATCAGGATTTCCATGATACCCCAGATCCCCATATCCCTGGTCATCTGTTATGATCAAAAGAACATTTGGTTTTTCAATTGTATCCTTTTGTTGCTGAATTGGTTTACATGAAAAAACCAGAAGGACAATGGAAATAGAAATTATAATTCTTAGCATTTCTTCTATTTTGAAAATTTATATTATTCCTCGTAAATGTCGTCTGGATCTGTCATCGCAACATCTATCAAAAAGCCGGCTATCATGTCAGTAATATGATCCAGAAAATTCTTTCCTTTTTCCTTTGTGGCAGCGGAGGGATCCCCAACTCCTGTATCTTCTGAAATCCGGCTCCATTTCCTGGGTGTCCATGCCCAGCCATCTCGCAAGCCTCTGATAGCAAACCCTTTTGTATTACCCCGTCCTGCTAATGATAAAGGAAGAACCAGATGCTCTGCAATATAAAGCATATTACTCGTTTCCATTTCACCTGCATGATCACCCGGTTCATTAAAAAAATCTGAGTTATTGGTTAACTTATACCAATCAAGAGTTCCAATAAACATATCAGGATAATTAAGACTTTGTTCCCTGATCATTTGTCTAAAATTATTTCCACCATGCCCATTCAGGATTATCAATTTAAATATTCCCTGATTTGAAAGAGATTCTAAGACATCAATTAGGACAGCTTCCTGAGTTCCCGGATTCATGTTTATTGTTAGCAGAAGATCCAGTTGTCCGGTATTAACACCAAAAGGAATCGTAGGTAATACAATAACCTTTGCTTTATTTCCCCAGGCTTTCCTGGCGGATTCAGCCGCAATATAATCCGTTTGAATGGTGTCAGTACCGTAAGGTAAATGATAATTATGGGGCTCAGTAGCTCCCCATGGCAAAACAGCTACCTGAAAATTTTCATCTTTAACAGCTTTCCAACTTGTTTCATTTAAAATATAGGGTCGGGATTTCATTTTTACTATCTTTTTGCTTGATAAATCGATTCTAGTATATATAATAATGGTTTAATTCAGTCTTTCATTTCTATTCTGAAGAATTTTGTTTCATATGGATTGAAATGCAATTTGATGTCAGGATCAGCAATAGGTTCACCAGTCACATCTGAAAGCTGTAAACTATAATTTTCTGAATTTCCAGGATGTAATACGCTAACCTTGGTTTCAGTTCCATTCACTTCCCTCATTTGAACCAATAATACACTGGAATTAACTGGCTTCACATTAATTACCAGAACATTATCTGATGTAAAGTCGAGTATAGATTCTGAATTTAAAGGATTTTTCCCGTTTCCAGCAGGAATAACCCTGGATAAAAACGGGATCCTCTTAGCCCAGCCTGTCTTGTTTGCTTCTTTCAATGAATTATTTGGCCGAGTAGTAATAAAATAACTCCATGAAAAACTACCCTGCTGGTCAGCGTTAAAATTGGTAACCCAATAGTTATTCATAGGCCAGGAATATATATGGGTTGATTCAGGGGTGGCACCGGCAATATACCGACCTGTATTTATTGCCCCAAATTGCATCAAAGGAACTTCATGACTTCCAAAAAGCACTTGCATTTTATCATTCCTAATTGAAACAAAGTTCTGCACAGTGTTCCAATCATTTGAAGAACCTGGAATCTGATCTACGCCAGCTTCCATAACGCCTCCAGGCACATCGCAAAATATCTTTCCTCCTTCCACGTTGAAAGGAAAAGCTATATAAACCCCTTCAGGATCTGTTACGGGCTTTTTTTCAATTGTAAAATGCATCTCTATGAATGGTTCAGTATGGTATAATCGAAGTTCAGATTTAAAACCCTGCGGACTATAGCAGCATTCTTGACTCTCCCCCACAAAGCGCACCAGGTCAAACATCTCACCTTTCACCACGGCCTCCACATAAACGGTATCCAGCAACGATCTTTCATAATCAACCAGATTATATGCCTCCATCTGGCTCCTGTTACCCAGTCGCTCATAAATAAAGCTTCCCAATGGATATTCAGCCTCAGGGTCAACCAGCTCAATGTTTAGATTCTTATCAAAAATACTTGTTATTGCTCCTTTTTTTGTATCAAAACTAATTCGATACCATTTATTCTCAAGCACCGGATTTTCTGTATCAGTAGATTCAGCTTGATGTTCATTTTCATCAAATGTTTCAATGCGATATTGCTTATACCCGAACTCAGGAATATCATTAACCCAGATACCCCAATATGTCCCATCACTTCGATGAGAAAATGCCTGAGTCTTACATTCTTCTCCATTTTTATCTACAATTCTAAAAGCCTGGTCTTTATGAATAATTTCATGATCGATATAGACCGTAATCATACCGCTTCGCTTCCAGTTTAAGGTATTGAAAACTGCAAGGGTAGGAACATCTGTTTTCAAAATCTTACTCTGTAACTGCCCCATTACTTCCTCCCCAATAATCCGGGCTCTTTTAAATGCTTCCCAGGCATAGGATTCTTTCTGCCTGCGTTGCTCCATGGTACTTTCACCATACGGATCTCTGACACTTTCTGAAGATCCGAATGTATGCTCATCATAAAACAGCAAGGCACGATTTACTTCATTTGTTCTTTCGACAAAGCCTTCAGGCATCTCTGCCCCCATAGCCATTGCCATAGACATGCCTCCGGTATTGGCTATGAGGTCAACATGCGCATCTCTTGAGGCGGTTAGCTCTCTTGCCCCGGATGCAAAACCATCTGTCCACCAATCAGGCCAGGCAGCTTTATAAACAGGCAAATTATCTGAATGCTCTTTTTCCAGAACCTTAAAAAAATCACTAACAGTCGCCGATTTAAGTTTGGGCCACTCATAGATCTCATTCCATTCTTTTATCATTTCACTCGAAAGGGTTGATGGGGGTGAATTATCAGTTGAATACCCCGAATGCTGAATGTGTATAATATCGTATGGATAATCAAGCATCTCAAGTTCTTCAAGATAGTTAAGAAGTTTATTTTCAAACTGATTGAAATCTTGTGCATGTATTCCAAAACTATTGCCGGTCATATAATGCTCAGCACGGAACGCCAGCATTCTTTTGCCAGATGGAGATTCCCACCAGAAAGCAGTCGGTTTGTCAAAACATATCAAAGCTCTATGCCCATGCGTGCCCATATTCAGGTATTTTATGCCCATTTGTGGAAAGAATTCTGCAAAGCACCAGCCTATACCATTCACATCATCCTGCATGGCAGAAGTAACCGGTATACCATATTCCTTAAATCGCTTAAGAGGTTGTAAGGATGCTGCAAGGGTTTGTTCATCAGGAAGTTCGTCAAAATTAAAATACATTCCTGTGACTTCAATTCTCCCCTCTTCAATTCTTTTCTTCAACCTTTCAATTTGTGCTTTGGGCCTAACTTTCAGGTATTCATCAACAGGCCAGGCGGCTTCACAGGTCCATCGAAATTTGGCATCTTCAGGATACCCGTCGGTTTTATCACAATAATCCAGAGCATAATCGATAAATCGAAGATGTTCTGCAAGTATTTCAACCTGTGCCCGGGTGTATCCTATATCAGTATGAGAGTGCTGAACGAAGTTAACCCGCCATTTACGCACTGGCTTAATCGTTAGTTCTTTTTCATATTTAACTGATGAACTTTCAACTTTCAGGTTTAGTTCCTTTGTTATCGATGTTTCGGGTACAGTAATCCTGTAAAACTGATGCCCGAATTTTAGATCTATATTTTTAAGGACCTCTCCATCCAGGAAAATTGTTCCATTTTCGGGCGAACCAAAATGGTATATATTCATCCCCACTATTTGAGAGGATCCTGATTCAGTATGAATTATTGCCGGACTCGACGACATGGATATTCCAGATTCAAGGGGTCGCTTAAAGGCCATATACCAGGCCTGGCTGTTGGATGCACTTCCGGTCACTTTTATCTTAACAGGCCTATTCTTTTCTGTCATTTTTTGGGGAACCCTTAGAAACATAAAACCAAACAGATCACCTGCCCCATCCATGCCATCCATAACAAAAGAAAGGCTAACTCCTCCTTCACTTCTAACTTCCCAATTCTCTTCACGGGAAGTATAAAAATGTAGCTCTTCAGTATCATTTACTGTCATTATCATCTTTGCATTTCCCAGGTTACTACCCAGACCAGCGAGCCAAATAAAAGCAAGGTCTTTCTTCGAATTTTCAGCAGGAACAGGTTCCGTATACCATTCCATAAATTCTTTTCCAGTAGTAGCACGAATAAGCAAACACTCTTTATAGCCGGGAATGGTAGCAGCATATCCAAAATCAGCTCCGGCAATCTTTTCTGAAAATCCCTTTAGTATAATTTCTTTCTTTTTTACAATTTCCTGTGAATTCAGTGCATTCAAAAGAAAAAGCAAGCAAAAGCCAATAGTGATTACCTTTTTCATATAAGTATTATATTGTTGTTAAAGAATATGATAAAATTTATTGACTGGATTAATCAAAAATAATAAATCTGCAGGCTGCCTCAATTTACGTCCTGGAAGATTTTCCTCAAATTTGCTATGGCAATCATTTAATAAATTTGTTCCTTTATATTATCATTTTATAATATGAGATAAATGTACATAAAATACATTTTACGCACATATTTATTTCTTTTAATGATGGGAGGATTAAGCCAAAAAAATGTCCATGCATCATGTAAAACTCTTGATCTGATACCACAGAATAACAAAACAATCATTTCTGGTAAAGTTACTGACAAAGATGGAAATGGACTTGAGTTTGCTTCAGTATTTATAGCCAATACAACTTTTGGAACAATTACAAATGAAGAGGGAGAATACTCTTTGGAAAATATTCCATTTGGTTCTCATATGATGGTTGTTTCCTACATAGGTTACCAATTCATTAAAGTTACAATACATTTGGATAAGCCAAAATATTACCAAAACTTCCAATTAAAAAAGCTAGATGTGGAACTATCAGAAATTGAGGTTAGAGCCCAAAAATCAAAAAATAATTGGAAAAATAATTATAAGAAATTTGAAGAAAACTTCATTGGTACCAGTAAAAATTCAAACCAATGCAAAATCATTAACCCTCAGCATCTTAGGTTTCATTACGATAGGAAAGAAAAAGTTCTGAGAGCTCAGTCGAATGAAATGTTGATAATTGAAAATAAGGCACTCGGCTATAAAATCCAGTACCTTTTGGAAAATTTCGAATTGAAAAAAGATGGTTCATTTAAATACATGGGTAGTGCAAATTTTGAGATACTGGAGGCATCCACTGCGGAAATTGAAAAATTGTGGTTGGTTAAGAGAAAGGAAGCTTATTACGGTTCTATTAAACATTTTTTGCGATCTCTGTATATGAATAAGTTAACAGAGGAAGGATACTTTGTAATAAGCACAAATGCGATGTTACCTCTTAAAAGCTATAATGAACTCCAAAAAAAACTTGATCCCTATAAAGAACCAGTTGGCAAAGAACTAATCTTATTACCAGGTAATTACTTCTTTGAAAGAAAAATAAGTTTTGCAAATTATTTGTATGTGGTATATACAAAGGAGAGTGAAGAATACTACTTTATTGGGACAATAAATCCGGAATACAAAAGTATCCCATTTCAGCAATCATGGATACAGCTGTCCAGGAATCCATCAGATTTTAATATACTTGGGTACTATAACAATCCAACTGATGTAATAGTATATGGTAACTGGGCCTCTGAGAAACTTGCTGAATCATTACCTAAAGATTATCTTCCTGAAAAAAATAACTGATCCTTGTAACAATAAACAACAAATTTAAATGCTAAAAAGATTTTTTATCTATCAATCATTTATAGGATTTATGATCCTAATTTTATCTGCCTGCCAAAGCAACAATGTTGAATGGGAAATGGCTGAAGCACCAATTAAGACCCAATGGGCAGAAGATATTGACCCAGCCAATCCCTGGCCTGAATACCCAAGACCACAGCTAGTTAGAAATGACTGGCAAAATCTCAATGGTTTATGGCAATATACAATTCAACCAGGCGATTTGGATAATCCCACAGTGTGGAACGGCCATATTCTAGTGCCATATCCTATTGAATCAGCGCTTTCAGGAGTTAAAAAGCAAGTTGGTAAGGATAGTATCATATGGTATAAAAGGCAATTTTCAGTGCCTGGAAAATGGAGGGGCAAACGAATAATACTGCATTTCGAAGCAGTTGATTGGGAGACTACAATATGGGTAAACAATAAAAAAGTAGGATCGCACAAAGGTGGATACGACCCCTTTTCCTATGACATAACAGAAATGCTAAATAAATCCGGGAAGCAAGATCTAATGCTTTCTGTTTGGGACCCAACAAGCGTCGGAACTCAACCAAGGGGTAAACAGGTCAATGATCCTCGTGGAATTTGGTATACCCCAAGCTCAGGAATCTGGCAAACTGTCTGGCTGGAACCGGTGCCTGAGTCACACATCGAATCCCTTCAAATGATTCCGGATATTGATAATAATTCACTAAATATTTCTGTAAGTGGTATAAATATTAATGAAGAGGATAAGATTAAAACCTTCACATATTTTGAAAATAAGCTGGTTGACGAGTCATCATTCGATGTTGATAAATCATATTCCATTAAAGTTCCAGATATGCAGCTCTGGTCTCCTGATACTCCCAGCCTATACGAGATTAAGGTGCAACTTTTACGGGAAGAAAAGATTTTGGATCAGGTGGATAGTTATTTTGGAATGCGTAAAATTTCATTGGAAAAAGATGATGCAGGAATTTTCAAAATCTTTCTAAACAATTCATTTGTCTTTCATAATGGTCCTTTAGATCAGGGATTCTGGCCCGATGGCCTTTACACTCCTCCTTCAGATGAAGCCATGAAATATGATCTGGACATGATTAAAGCAATGGGATTTAACATGCTCAGGAAGCATGTAAAAATTGAACCTAGGAGGTTTTACACCTGGTGTGATAAAATAGGAATCCTTGTTTGGCAGGATATGCCAAGTGGTGACCGCTATATCCGCCACAACGAACCTGACATCGAAAGAACGGAAGAATCTGCACAGCAATTTGAATGGGAGCTGTCTCGCCTAATAGAAACAAAATTCAACCATCCCAGTATAGTGATCTGGGTTCCATTTAACGAGGGATGGGGTCAGTATAAAACTGCCGAGATTGTAGATTTTATTAAAGAAATTGATCCAAGCCGTTTGGTTAATAGTGTTAGTGGCTGGGCTGATCGTGGTGTAAGTGACATGCTAGATTTGCATCATTATCCAGAGCCAATATGTCCTGAGCTACAGGAAAACAGGGCTATCGTTTTGGGAGAATTTGGAGGTCTTGGCCTAGGAATTGACGGACATACCTGGGTTGATGAAAACTGGGGGTATAGAAATATGCAAACAAAAGAAGAATTGCTTCAAAAGTACAGTGATTTTTATGCTGAAGTTTGGAAATTCAGGGATAATAGTGGACTTAGTGCTGCGGTTTACACACAAATTACTGATGTTGAAACTGAAACCAATGGGTTGATTACCTACGATAGAAAAATTGTAAAGATGGATCCCAAGGAACTATTTAAAATAAATTTAGGTAAGTAGCTTTATTATTGCTTTTTTCTTAATTGAATATGTCCTGGAATTTATGTAAAATATTGTTAACCTGGGTTTTATATCATTTGAGATTATATAACACTATTTGGTAAAATAGCAACTACTCTTCCAGCATAGGATTTTCATAGAAAATCTTCCGTCCAATTTCAAAATCATATAATGTTAGGATACGAATCATATAATACGATTCCCAATAATTCTCAATGGATGCAATGTAATCCCGTTTGGCCGATTCACGTTCCGAAAGCGAGATGTTCAAATCTGTAATACTAATTTCACCATTTTGAAACTTCTTCAAAGCGATTTTATATCCATTTTCAGCTACCTTATCAGCTTCCTGAGCAGTGATTAGTTGATCCTTTAATAAATTAAACTGCTCCACCTGAACAACGACCTGTCTTTCGAAATCAGATCTATCCTGCTCTACATCATATATAATCAGGTCACGACGTGACTCGGCTAATTTTACTCCAGATTTTGATCGCCCCCAGTCCAATATGGGTATACTCAATGAAAGTCTTACTGCCTGCTGTTGTTCAGGATTCTGATACACACCAGGAATATTTTCAGCACTATTCGAAAGTCCAAAACTGCCTCTGAGTGTGGCATTCAAGCCCTGGCTCCGCTTTGCCTGAACCAACCCTCTTTCAGCATCTATAAGCCTCCTTTCAAACTCTGGGGTTTCTTTTCTGTTTTCCAATGCCTGGGACAATGCTATTTCCGAGTCTACCTCATACAATACCATTTCAAGAGGGATTTCAAGATCAATTATTAGTTCCTGACCTAAGCCTGTGTATCTTTTCAATTCAAAATCAGCATTTTTAAGATCCATTTCAGCCTTGCTTAATGCTTTCTGAGCATTTAAAACAGAAAGTTTAATTCTGGAGAAATCGTTTTCTGATATTTCCCCTAGTTTTTGTTTTACCTGTGCAATCTTAAGGTTGTCCTTACTATTTTTTAAATTGCTTTCAGCCAGGCTAAAGTTTGTTTGAATCCTCAAATACCTGAAAAATCTGGATGTTGCTGAAAAAGATATTTCTTCAACAGACTCTATAAAATTCTTTTGTGCTTCTTCATATACCAATGGTTCCGTTTTACGTGCCCATTTAGCCCAGTTATATGCAAAAACGGGTTGTGTGAACCCGATCGAAAATGGATTGCCTGAGAAACTTGTAGTGTTGTTGTTAAAATCCTGAATTCCATACAAGGAGGTTACCGCGTAAATGGATGTCCCGGTATGAGGTATAAATTGTGAAAGGGCCAGATTTGTAGATGCGGCAAGTTGTGAGATGTTTTTAAACTCAATACTTCCATCTGGCTGGGTAATGGGCGTTGTTGTCTGCTGATAATTAGGTATATCACCTGATAATATCAATTGAGGCCTGAATCTTGTCTGGAAATTTTTCCAGCGCCAATAGAAATTTACATCCCTGTTTTGTGCATATTTAACTGCTGATGATTGCGTTATTGCCAGGCTAATAATATTTTTTAAACTTAAAGATGTTTTCTCTGAGGCAGTTTGTGCAATACAAACTTCACCAGCCAACAGAAGAACTAAGCTTATTGACAATAAATAAAATCTAGTAATTTTCATTGTAAAGAAATGATTTATTTATTGAATATCTATTTCATCAATATTTCTGGATACCGAAACATCGGAAATAATGATCTGGTCTCCTTCCTGCAATCCAGACAGTATTTCAATATAGTCCGTGCCTTTCAATCCTGTGGATATCTTTCTTCTTTTAGCAATTCCTGATTTTATTAGAAATACTTCAACTTCCTCATCGTTGATTAAAGCCGGACCTGATTTCACTCTTAAAACACTATCTGCATGAGCGTTCACCACCATTAATTCTATACTCATGTTAGGTAAAAGCTTACTATGATTGCTTTGCTCAATAAAAACATCAAACTCTATCTGGTTATCCATAACCTCGGGGCTAATATTCCCGATTTGCCCAATTAGTCTTTCGTTGTCTATTAAAGCATAAACTGTTTTTCCAGTTTCAATTATTCCTGCATGCTCATCCTCAATGGTTCCTTCAATTTTATAGGCTGATAAATCTGACATTTTTACCAATAGCTTATGGTTGCTCACTCTTTCTCCCTTTTTCCCATAAACCTGAAGAATAATTCCGGAGGATGGTGCTCTGATAATCATTCTATTCAGAAGTTCCTTTTTCGCAGCCAGGTCTTTTTCCTGGATTTCAATTTGCAATTTCAATCCTTCATAGTCAGCATTTAGCTGTTCAAGCCGAATGGAATTCTTTTCCATTATTGTCTCAAGGTCTTTTTCGGCCAAAACCAATTCTTGTTTGGTTTTTTCAAATTTGGCTGGAGATATACCTCCCACCTGTAAAAGTTGCTCCTGATCAGCAAGCTCTGATTTTAAAGAGGCTATCCTCAATTTTTTAACCTCAACATTATACTCTAAATCAACTCTGGTGGATCTGGCATTTAACAGGTTCTTTTGCAAACTGTTTTCTTTAACCTGCAACTGGTCTTTTAAATTATCAATCTGATCAAGGATGGGTTTGGGATCAAGAACAATTATTGGTTCGCCAGTATCAACATGACTCCCGGGTTCTCTAATAATTTCCTCAATAATGGATGCCTCAGGACTTAGTATAAGCACCTCACTACCAGGTTGTACTACTCCTTGAGCAGGAAGAAACTCAATAACACTTCCTCTATCCACTACCGCTGTTTCAAAACCGCCTGATTGCAATGAGGGGGGTTGAAAATTCCTGTATAATAAATATGCCGAGACAATGACTATTAAGGCTATAATACCGATTACAATGGTTTTTTTTCCTGACATATTCTAAATCTTTAGACTATAAAAAAATAATTATCTAAGTGGCTGATTTTTCAAACAATTATTAAATTAACAAGAATCAAAATCAGCAGAAAATAACAAATGAATGCAATGTTAAAACGATTTAGCAAATAGAATTACAAAAATACATTAAAAACTCAAAAGTCCTTTAACTAAAATAAGGTTTTCTTACGACTTTTGATGAAATAATTTCACATTAACCAGTTTATAATTAAAACAAATTGCGATTCTTTTTCAAGAAATGTCCATTTATAGAAATTAATAAGTATCGCTAGCTTATACCAAGCCCCATGTTAATTATTTTTGACAAGCGATATTTATATAGAAATCTTACTCTAAAATTTTTCCTGTTTCTGAAATTAGTAGTATTTTTAGAATAATTACAAAGCAATTAATAGAAAAAAAAATGTCAATAGATCACAAAATCACTATGTTAGGCACAGGGCTGATAGGGATGTTCTACACCATGACTCTACATGACCAACGTGGAAAAGATAGGGTACATTCAGTATATTCGAGAAACCTTGAAAAGGTAAAGAAATTTGCAGAAGATTGGAATATTCCTAACTATTCAACAAGCATGGCGGAAGCTATTAACGATCCTGAAACAGATGTTGTTGTAATTGGTTTGCCTAATCACCTGCATAGGGAAGCCGTGGAACTTTCCGCAAAAGCAGGCAAAGCTATTTTATGTACAAAACCTTTAGCCAGGAATGCTGATGAAGCAAAAGAACTACTTGACATAGTTGAAAAAGCAGGTATTTTCCATGCATACCTGGAGGACCTGGCATATACACCAAAAACATTAAAATCCCTGGCTTCGGTTAATAGAGGTGACCTGGGAAAAATACTATGGGTGCGCTCACGTGAAGCGCATAGTGGCCCACATAGTGACTGGTTCTGGGATATCAATCAAGCTGGAGGAGGAGCCATTATTGACCTGGGTTGTCACTGCATCGAAATTGCAAGAAATTTTATTGGTAAAGACATAAAACCACTTGAGGTTATGTGCTGGACTGACACACTGGTCCACCCTATTGATGCCGAAGACAATGGAATTGGTTTGGTCAGGTATGAGAATGGGGCCATAGGTCAATTTGAGGTAAGCTGGTCCTTTAGGGGAGGAATGGATCTCAGGGATGAAGTGTCTGGCACAGAAGGGACTATATGGTTAAATCATTTCCTGAGAACAGGATTTGAAATGTTTACTACTGACAATAAAAAAGGTTATGTGGCTGAAAAGTCTGAATCCAATACAGGATGGATGTTCCCTGTTGGTAGTGAGGTTCACGAACTTGGCTATGTCGACATGTTTAACGATATTTTCAATGCGCTTGATGAAGGTTCTGCCCCAATGGAATCCTTTTATGATGGATATATTGTTAATGCCATTATGGATGCATGCTATCGCTCGGCAAAATCTAAAAAATGGGAAACAGTTGAATTGAAAGAATGGAGGGGTAAGAAGAAAATTACAGACAATATTGAAAAGGAAAGCTATGATGAGGTACACTTCCTTGTAAAAAAAGAACAAATGCCTGATGGGAAAGTGAAACTCATTCTCATGGAAAAGGAAAGTAAAAAGATTATTGAAAAGATATTAAGCACTGCATAAATTGAATTATGAGAACAAGTATTCAAATTATCTTGATTCTTTTATTGATACTTTTTGGCTGCAATACTAAGAAGGTGAAAGAATCAGAGAAAACATATATGGTAATCTGTTTTGATGTTGAGGACTATACCTCACCTGAATCGGTTGGCATGGATGATATTCCAAAATGGCTGGCAGAAATAATGACTGATGAAGGTGTAACTGGATCATTTTTTGTAATTGGGGAGAAAGCCCGTTCCATGGCGAAGCGTGGTCGATTGGATGTAATCGAAGCTATGGCCAAACACGATATAGGCAGCCATACAAATCTTGGTTCGATCCACCCCACCGTAACTGAAATCCTTGAATCCACCTCATGGACAGAAGGTATCACAACCATGGTAAATAATGAATCTGCAGGTCTAAACGATCTTGAAGAAATATTTGGAAAACAACCTCGTACTTTAGCCAGGCATGGAGGGTCATATGGCCCACAGTTGGTTGCTGCCATTGGACAATTGGGGGCAGGATATATTTATTCTCCGGTTAGTCTGCCAGGACACAATGCTGTTTGGTTTTGTAATACCTTAAATTTCCATGGTGAAGGAGACTTTGGTTTTTTTGATGACACCTATTATAAGGATGAATTATTTGATTCCCTGTTTCAAAAACTTGACAATAAGATACCTGAATTAACAGGAGATATAGAAGTTATTTCATTCTTTGCAAATCATCCAAGTAAGGTCAGGAGTATTCAATTTTGGGATTTTAACTATTACAAAGGCGCTAATCCGGGGCCTGATGAATGGAAAACACCTGAACTTAGACCTATTGAATCCATGGAAAATGCTAAAAAGAATTTCAGAAAGCTTGTAAATTATTTGAAAAAAAGGGATGATATAGAACTTACTACCTATGGCAAACTGGTAGATTTATTTTCTTATCAGAAAAATGAAATTTCCGATAAGAAGCTCCAGGAAATTGCAATAAAAATAATTGAATCGAAGTCAATTATAATGGATCAGTTTTATTCACCAGCTGAAATATTGGCTGCTATTTCAGGCTCCTTAAAACATTATGATCAAAAAGGTGAAGTTCCAGATAAATTTATGATTAAAAGGCCATTTGGCCCAATAGATATGCCACTGGAAGATCCTGAAATCAGGGAGATTTCCAAAGTTCAGGGATTAAACCTTGCCAATGAGGTTAGTGACTATATAGATTTGAATAATCAATTACCCTCTGGAATTGCCATTGAGGGAAAAACCATTGGAACAGGTTCTTTACTAGCCCTGTTTAGCGAAATGTATATTGACATTACAAAAAAGAGTGAAAAAGACGTTTATCAACTAAATAATTTTCAGGCATACCCCGTTTATAATGAGGAAGTAATTCTTACTGAAGTCCGCAACTGCAAATTCTGGCCTGTACACCGTGAAGACCTTGATATGAGTAATTTGGTAGAAATGACAAAGAAGCAACTTTGGACACTGAAACCGGCTTTTACCAATGAACGAGCTACAACATTTAACTAAACTGTTTGAAAACCGATTCACATGGGAATAAGGAGAATATATTTATTAGCATGGGTTATATTACTAATAGGTTGTAACAATAAAGAAAATATCCCAAAGGATTATCCTATCCAGCCCGTTCCTTTTACCAGCGTAAAACTTACCGAAGGTTTTTGGCACAACAGATCTGAAATCAATAGAAATGTCACCATTCCCTATAATTTCGAGAAATGCGAAGAAACTGGGAGAATCAGCAATTTTGCTAAGGCAGGAGGACTGGAAGAAGGTGAATTCGAAGGGATTTATTTCAATGACTCGGATGTTTTTAAAGTAATAGAAGGAGCTTCTTATTCCCTACAAATCCATCCTGATCCAGAGTTAGACAAATACCTCGATGATTTGATAGTGAAAATTTCAGCAGCCCAGGAGGAGGATGGTTACATTTATACCAACCGTACTATTGACCCTGAAAAAGCTGCTGACAAAGCTGGGAATGAACGGTGGACCAACTTGAGCGTATATCATGAGTTGTACAATGTCGGACATATGTATGAAGCAGCAGTTGCACATTACCAGGCAACCGGGAAAACAGCATTTCTGGACGTAGCAATAAAAAATGCAGACCTTGTTGAAAGAGTTTTTGGACCAGGAAAAAACATGGGTGTTCCCGGTCATGAGGAAATAGAAATTGGCCTTGTTAAATTATATAGGGTCACCGGTGATAGAAAATACCTGGATCTGGCAAAATTCTTTATCGACCAACGTGGAAACTCTGATGGACATCAACTATATGGGGAATATGCTCAGGATCATGTGCCTGTAATTGAACAGGATGAGGCAGTAGGACATAGTGTACGGGCTGGATACCTTTACTCCGGAATGGCTGATGTAGCAGCCTTAACAGGTAATGTTGAATACCTTAATGCCTTAAAAAAAATATGGAAAAATGTTGTTACTGAGAAACTTTACTTAACAGGCGGAATTGGCGCTAGCCGACATGGAGAATCTTTTAGTGAGAACTACGATCTCCCTAATTCTACGGCTTATACAGAAACCTGTGCGGCCATTGCCAATATGCTCTGGAACCATCGTATGTTCCTGTTGGAGGGAGATTCAAAATATATGGATGTTTTTGAACGTACCCTGTACAATGGATTTTTAGCAGGCATTTCACTCGATGGAAAGAACTTTTTCTATCCCAACCCTTTGGAATTCAATGGAGAATATCCATTTAACCAGGGTGCTGTTTGCCGTTCTCCCTGGTTTAATTGCTCATGCTGCCCAGTAAATATTGTAAGAATAATTCCATCGATTCCCGGGTATATTTATGCCATTTCTAAGAAGGATATTTATGTAAATCTTTTTATTAATAGTGAAACCGAAATTCAATTTAATAAAAAGCCTGTAAAAATCATCCAGGAAACAAACTACCCCTGGGGAGGAAATGTGAAAATATCTATAACCTCCGAAAAAAAATTTAAATCATCTATCAGAATAAGAATCCCTGGTTGGGCAGATAATAAGCCTGTTCCCAGCGATTTATATAAGTATCTGGTTCATCGAAATGAAAGAGTCAGAATTTTTGTAAATGATGAAGAAATTGAATTTACTTTAGAAAATGGTTATGCCCTAATTGACAGATCATGGCACGATGGGGATTATATTGAAGTTAGGATTCCAATGCCAGTACGCAAGGTTATTGCCAATAACAAACTGGAGGAGGATAGAGGTAAGGTGGCTCTTGAAAGAGGTCCGATTGTCTTTGCAGCTGAAGGAGTTGACAACAATGGACAGGTTCTGGATCTACTTCTTGAAAAATATGATGTTTTCAATCATGAATTTTTCCCTGATCTCTTGCAGGGTATCGGTGTAGTTTCTGGACAAGCTTACATAAAGGATGAAAAAGGAAATATAGATAATTGGGTAAAACAGGATTTTAAAGCAGTTCCGTATTTTGCATGGGCACACAGGGGCGTGGGAGAAATGGCTGTCTGGTTAGCATGCGAAAAAGAAGTTTTAAACACCATTGATCATGTTGCATGTAAAAAAGATATAGGGCTTGAAGAAAAACCAAGTCCAAAATATGGGAGCTCACATCTTCTTACTGATTGTTTGTATGCTGAGGTGGATGATTTCTTTCAATGGACTGGTTTCGAAGGTGAAGATATGATAGGAATTATAGATCTGGGTGTTAACCAACCAGTAAAAAAAGTAGGTGTAGGCTGCTTGCAGAATTTAGATTACTGGGTTTTTCTTCCAGAGGAAATTGAGATTTCCACCTCAACAAATGGCAGTGATTTCACAAAGGTTTATAATCATAAAAATTCTATACCTGCAGAAAAGGAAGGTGTATTTCGTCATGACTTTAATATTAAGCTAGATGGTTCCAAAACACGTTTTGTAAAAATCCATGTGAAAAATATGAAAAGATGCCCCAGTTGGCATTCAGGGGCCGGTGGTATGGCATGGATATTCATTGATGAAATTGTTGTAGAATAGATTTGGGAACCAAATAAAAGAAATTAAAGCAACCCAATAGATTATTTCCCTTGCATAAACCATCCGAATTCAATTTAAAGTATATCCTTAGCCTGTCAGTTATATCAGCACTGGGAGGCTTACTTTTCGGGTATGATATTTCCGTAATTTCAGGAGCTATCCCATTTATTACAAAATTCTTCGGTTTAAATGAATGGTGGAAGGGATTTGTTGTTAGCTCGGTCTACATTGGTTGTATGATCGGTTCCATGTTGGCAGGGAAACTGACCGATAAATATGGTAGAAAGCCATTATTGCTGGCGTCAGCCATACTTTTTTTAATTTCGGCAATTGGTTCTGGATTAGCCAATTCCCTTGAGGTATTCTTTATGTACAGATTTATTGGTGGATTTGGTGTTGGGATGGCCTCCTTACTATCGCCCTTGTATATTGCCGAGCTGGCGCCTGCCAAAATTAGAGGACAATTTGTATCAATCAATCAATTCACCATAGTTTTAGGAATCCTGTTAGCCTACTTTGTAAATTATTTGCTCGTTGGTACCGGGGAAAATAATTGGCGATGGATGTTTGCTTCCGAGGCAGTGCCCTCCCTGTTTTTCCTGATCGGAATGATGTATGTTCCTGAGAGTCCAAGGTGGTTAGTAAAGGCGCATCGGAAAAGTGAAGCACTGAATATTCTTTCTCGGGTAGGGAATATGAATTATGCAAAAAAAACTCTTGAAAATATTGAACAATCACTTACTCAAAGAACAATTGAATCTTTTAGAATATTGCTTAAAAAACCTCTTCGCCCTGTTTTAATGATTGGGATAATCCTGGCAGTATTCCAGCAATGGAGTGGTATAAACGTAATATTTTTTTATGCTCCTGATATTTTTGCTGCAACAGGCAAAGGAGTTGAAAGCCAATTGGGCCAAACAGTATTAATTGGTGTTGTGAATGTGACTTTCACGATTTTAGCAATGTTTCTTGTAGATAAAATAGGAAGGAAATTACTATTACTAATTGGCTCATTGGGAATGGCAGGCTGTTATATAGCTATTGGAGCACTTTTTTATTTTGATAATCTAAAAGGGATTGGATTTATAATTATTATTCTGTTAACTATTGCTTTTTATGCTAGTTCCCTGGCTCCCGTAACATGGGTAATAATTTCAGAGATATTTCCAAACAGGATAAGGGGAATGGCAATGGCAGTAGCTACTTTGTTTTTATGGTTGGCCTGTTATTTACTTACTCTAAGTTTTCCAATAATGATGGAAACATTACAGGGCTCAACCACTTTTTGGATTTATGCTGCAATATGTATATTAGGGTTCATATTTGTCCTGAAGAAAGTGCCAGAAACCAAACAAAAATCCCTTGAAGAACTTGAATCGACTATTTAATTTTATTTAAACAAAATGAAAATCTTAGCTAAACTTGGATCGTTAGCAATATTATTGGTTTTTACATACTTAACCACTTCTTGCGATCAGCCATTAATAATGTTTGAATCAAATGATTTAGAAATTTCAATTAATAAAAAGGCTGAACTAGTTTCACTCTATTCGAAACAACTTCAGAAGGAATTTATAGCGCAAAATCAGAAATCAAACTTACTATCAATACGGGTGAAATGGTGAAATAATTCTTCCAGCATCTGCAAATTACAATTCTGATAAACAACAAATTAATCTGACATTTCCTTATAAAAGTACAGAAGCAATAATTAGTGTGGAGCAAAAAAAACATTCAGTGAATTTTGAATTGATTAAAATCAATAACCCTGAAGAAATAGAGTTGGTAATTTGGGGGCCCTACCCTACCATAATTAATGAAGTGATAGGTGAAACAATTGGGGTTGTTCGTGGTGATGAATTTGCACTGGGTATTCAGGCTCTTAACCCTAAAACTTTGGGTGGGTATCCATGGAATGAAAATGACTGTATGCCACAGTTAGATATTTTTGAAAATGATGACCTTACAGACTTAAGTGAGGAGGGCAAACGACATGTACTTTATAGAGTTGAAGCAGCCAAACCAACTGATTTTGGAAGCACTCTTCAGGCATATTGCCGGAACCGTGATAAGGAACGAATTATTTCGAATTGGAATCATGACTCCTACCCTGCACCTGCATTTGATGATGGAGGTATAATAGGATCAAAAATCGCTTTATTTGGAAGCCTTGTTGAACAAACTTTAGAAACTATTGGAGAAATAGAGATTGAGGAAAATCTTCCTCATCCAATGTTGAATGGTAAATGGGCAAAAAAATCAATCGAATCCTCTTCATCCTATATAATTATGGGTTTTGGTGAGCATGATATTAATTCTGCAATAGATATAACACTCGAAGCAGGTCTGAAATACCTATATCATCCCGGGCCATTTAAAACCTGGGGGCATTTCGAGTTAAATGATCAATTCCCAAATGGAATACAGGGTTTAAAAAAATGTGTAGAGCTGGCTAAAGAAAGTGGAATTTATATGGGCCTACATACCCTATCTAATTTTATAACAACAAATGATTCTTATGTTACTCCGGTTCCGGATGACAGGCTGGCCAAAGCTGGGAATAGTATTATAAATGAAGATATCGATTTGAATCAGACTGATATACCAGTAGAATCAATAGATGTTTTCAGAAATACAAAAAACAATAATCTAAAAACGATACAAATTGGCAAAGAGCTAATACAGTATGCTAGCGTAAGTGATACGACACCATGGAAATTAATCAATTGCCGCCGGGGAGCATTTGAGACAGAAATATCCCAACACAGTAAGGGAGATAAGATTTCCTTATTGGCTGATCATGGTTATAAGGTGTTCCTTTCAAATCCTGATCTTTCCATTGAAATTGCGAAAAATATTGCTGAGATATACAACAAAACAGGTCTGCGTCAAATTTCATTTGATGGACTGGAAGGCAACCGTTCAACCGCTATGGGGAATTATGGGGAAATTCTTTTTACCAATACCTGGTTTGAAAACCTAAATAATGAAATAAAGGAACATTATATTGCTGATGCCAGTCGTACATCACACTATTTCTGGCACACCTATACCAGAATGAACTGGGGCGAGCCGTGGTATGCAGGATTCAGGGAAAGTCAAACAGAATACAGACTTAAAAACCAGAAGTATTTTAGTAGAAATATGATGCCCGGTATGCTGGGCTGGTTTTCAATGAGAGAAACCACAAGCCTTGAAGATATTGAGTGGATGCTTGCACGATCAGCCGGATTTGATGCCGGTTTTGCCTTTGTGGTCTCTCAGCGAGTCCTCCAGGTAAATGGACAAACAAAAGAAATCCTTAATAAGGTTAAAAATTGGGAGTTTGCACGACAAAATGGAGCATTTACTTCTGAGCAAAAAGAAGAAATGAAGAATCCCGAGCAAAGAGTTTCATTTTGCATCCAAAGGAACTAATAAATGGCTCTTATTTCCGGTTCATGTAAGCCTCAATAATAAGCACCAGAATAAAATACGACAACCTGGTGAGCCTGTCCATTCAAGTTTTGAGTACTCAAATCCATTTTCAGAGCAATTCTTAAGCTACACTCTGAAATTAAATAGCGATAATAAAGACCTAAGGGTTGGCAAAATGTATCTGGAAGTTGACAATACCCAGACTATTCAAATACCAGTTTCATTAAAGAATGGTGAAATATTGAAAGTTACCGAAGGAACTAAGGCTGTATTGTACGACAAATTCTGGCATATAATCAAAGAATTTGAAATTCCTGCATTGAATATAAGCAAGGGAAATCACACAATTGTGTTCGATGGTACATTTTCGGGAAGCGAAGATGGTGAAATTAGCCTGGAATTTCGCTGTCAGGGTAAAGGTGAGGAAGTTTCTGTAAAATAATAACATCTAATTTCATTCTGAAAAATGAACAAATTATTAATGATCATTCTGGGAATTTTTATTTTATTTTCTCACAAGGCAATGGGCCAAAACTATGTTTTGCCACTTTGGAAAGGAGATATTCCAAATCAAAAGAGTTCTGACCTAAAAGAAAAACGAGATACCAATGGTATTATCCGAATTAGCTATGTACAGGATCCGGATATTTCAGTTTTTCTGCCCTCAAAGTCAAATTCCACTGGACAAGCAGTTGTAATTTGTCCGGGAGGAGGGTACAAAATTCTCGCATATGACTGGGAGGGTTCTGACATCGCCAAATGGCTAAATTCTATTGGTGTTGCCGGTATTGTGCTCAAATACAGACTTCCTGAACAAGGTAGCAACATAGTGCCCTATAAATCACCTTTGCTCGATGCACAGCGGGCCATGCGCCTGACCCGCCACAATGCGGAGAAATGGAATATTGATCCAGCTAAAATCGGTATAATGGGATTTTCAGCAGGGGGGCACCTTGCCTCAACTGCAGGGACCCACTACGATCTTGGTAATGACAAATCCTCTGACCCGGTTGATCAAATGAGTTCCAGACCAGATTTCATTATCCTAGGATATCCAGTAATTTCATTTACCGATTCTATTGCTCATATGGGGTCCAGATCCAATCTCCTGGGCAATTATTTATCTCCAGAACTTAAGACTGAATTTTCTAATGAACTTCAGGTTACCAACGATACACCCCCAGCTTTTCTATTTCATGCTGCCGACGACAAAGGAGTATTACCAGCCAACAGCATAGTTTTTTATAACGCTCTATTAAAACATGGCGTTTTTTCAGAGTTACTTATCCTACCGGAAGGAGGACATGGTTTTTCATTGGCCATAGGGAAGCCACATGTTAACATCTGGACTAAAAATTGTGAGATCTGGCTTAAATATATCAACCAATAAATGTATTTTTAATTTTATTTTATAAAATGACCTCAAAAGAAAGAGTTGCAGCTTCATTAAGTCATACCTCACCCGATCAAATTGCTGTTGATTTTGGAGCCACTCCTGTAACCGGAATACACGTCCTTGCGATTCAAAACCTTCGGAATTTTTTTGGTCTGCAAGAAAAAGATATTAAGGTTACTGAACCATATCAGATGCTTGGTGAAGTTGAAGAAGACCTGGCAGAAATTCTGGGAATAGATACTATAGGAATTTCTCCACGAAATACAATGTTTGGATTTCCTAATGAAAACTGGAAAGAGTTTAAAACACCATGGGAACAGGTTGTGCTTGTTCCGGGTATGTTTAACATTACTCACAATGAGGTTGGAGATGTATTGATGTACCCAGAAGGTGATACAAGCGTTGAACCTTCAGCAAAAATGCCTGTTAACGGTTTTTTCTTTGATGCATTGATCCGTCAGGTTCCAATTGAGGAGGAAAAGCTAGATCCGATTGATAATCTTGAGGAATTTAATGAAATTTCTGACCAGGATTTAGAATATTTCAGGAAGGAAGTTGAAAAGCATTCAAATTCAGGGAAAGCTATTGTTGCCAACTTTGGTGGAACCGCTATTGGTGACATAGCATTGGTTCCTGGACTAAACCTGAAGAAGCCAAAAGGAATACGGGATGTAACTGAGTGGTATATGTCTACAATAATGAGAACAGACTACATACATGATGTATTTTCAAAACAAACTGAGATCGCAGTTTCCAATTTGGAGAAAATCTACAAACAGGTTGGCAATCAGGTTGATGTTGCTTTTATATGTGGTACCGATTTTGGCACCCAGGATTCACAATTTTGCTCCTCAGATACCTTCCTTTCTCTATATGCTCCGTATTACAGGCAAATAAACAATTGGATCCATCAAAACACTTCATGGAAGACCTTTAAGCATTCGTGTGGAGCTGTTGAACCATTCATGAAACATTTTATAAGTGCAGGATTTGACATTATTAACCCGGTGCAAACAAACGCAGCAGGCATGGATCCTAAACTCCTGAAAGAAAAATATGGAAATGACCTGGTTTTTTGGGGTGGTGGTGTAGATACACAAAAAGTTCTGCCATTTGGAACTGAGAAGGAGGTTGAAGCTCATGTTTTGAATCATTGTGAGGTGTTTTCAAAAGATGGTGGATATGTTTTTAATACAATCCATAATCTTCAGGCTAATGTTCCTCTAAATAATATTATTTCAATGTTACGCGCATTAGATATATTTAACGGAAAACAACCAACATTTTAACAACAAATATTATGAAGTATTTTTTGATCTTAATTTTGATTACTCTTGCATCATGCAATCAGAAACAAAAGAATTCTGCTGATTCTGAATGGATAAAATTATTCAATGGAAAAGATCTTTCCGATTGGACAATTAAGTTTTCAGGGTCTGAATTAAACGAAAACTATAAAAACACTTTTTACGTTGAAAATGGCATATTAAAGGTATCATATGATGAATATGACGAGTTTAATGGAGAGTTTGGCCATATATTCTATAGTAAAGAGAAGTTTTCAAATTATATTTTACGAGTAGAATACAGGTTCGTTGGAGAACAGGTTAAAGGTGGACCAGAATGGGCAATTAAGAACAATGGCTTGATGCTTCATTGTCAATCAGCGGAAAGTATGCTAATTGATCAAGATTTCCCTGTCTCTATTGAGGTGCAATTACTTGGCGGCTATAACGATAATGAAAGACCAACTGCTAACTTGTGTACTCCAGGAACTCACGTAAATATGGATGGGCAACTTTTTACCAGTCATTGTACCAATTCATCTTCAAAAACTTATCGGGGAGAGGAATGGGTAACTGTTGAAATCTATGTACATGGAAACCAACGCATTCAACATGTAATTGAAGGTGATACTGTACTTTCATATTCAAATCCAATTGTAGGAGGAGGTAATGTTCCAGCTGATTATCCCTTACCTGAGGGAACACCGATTACCGAGGGTTACATTTCCCTTCAGGCTGAAAGTCATTCTACTGAGTTTAGAAAGATTGAACTGTTGGTTCTTCCAGAAAAAGAATAAATTAAAATTGAAAATTAACTATACTAATTTTTCCATTATGTCAAACAAAATATCTTTCAGGTCCCTTATTATATTTGGGATTATGATAGCTTCATTGTCCATGATCTCATGTAAAGAACAAAAGCAAGACATTCAGCCCAACATTCTTTTTATAATGAGTGATGATCATGCTGAACAAGCCATAAGTGCGTATGGAAGTAAATTAATTAAAACCCCTAACATTGATCGAATTGCAAATGAAGGAATTCTATTTAAAAATAGTTTTGTAACAAACTCAATTTGTGCACCAAGTCGGGCTGTACTCCTCACTGGAAAATATAGCCACTTGAATGGTTTACGTGATAACAGGGATGAATTTGATGGAAGTCAGGTAACTTTTCCAAAGATCCTCCAAGCTACAGGTTATCAGACATATATGATGGGAAAGTGGCATCTAAAGACAGATCCAACTGGGTTTGATGACTGGAAGATTCTCATTGGCCAGGGAGAATACTATAATCCCAGGTTTAAGGAAAATGGTGAACAAAAAAGATATACTGGTTATACCACTGACCTGATTACTGATATGGCCATCGAAACATTGGAAAAACGGAATAAAGAGAAGCCATTTTGTATGCTGGTACATCATAAAGCGCCACATAGGAATTGGATGCCAAATCCTAAATACTTTGATGAATATAAGGATGTTGACCTTCCGATACCTGAATCTTTTTACGATACCTATGAAGGAAGAGAAGCTGGTGAGGAAGCGGACATGAGAATTGATGATATGTATCTTTCTCTGGATATGAAGCTACTTCCAGGTTTTTATTCGGAAGAAACTGGGACTGGTGGGAATAAAAATGCTGCCAAAAATATTGAACAGAGTTGGTATAATAGCTATAATAGCCTTAATGAAGAGCAGAAAGCAGCATGGGATGCTCATTATATGCCAATAAATGAAGAGTTTAAAAATAGTAACCTTAAAGGGAAAGCCCTTCTGGAATGGAAATACCAGCGCTATATAAAAGATTATTTGCGGTGCATATTATCAGTTGATGAGAGTGTAGGACGTCTTCTTGATTATCTTGACAAGGAAGGTCTGGCAGAAAATACCATTGTTGTATATACCTCTGATCAAGGATTTTATCTTGGTGAGCACGGATGGTACGATAAGCGATTTATGTATGAAGAGTCCCTGGGTATGCCTTTGGTAATGAGATATCCTGGAGAAATTCAAGAAGGAATAAAATCAAATGATATTGTTTTAAATTTGGACTTCGCACCTACCTTCCTTGATTATGCCAAGGCAGAAGTACCACAAGAAATGCAGGGCAGTTCACTTCGCCATTTGTTAAACAATAAAGATAACGGTGAATGGAGGAACTCAATGTATTACCATTACTACGAATTTCCACATGGCTGGCATATGGTAAAGCAACATTATGGCATTCGAACTGAACGATATAAGTTAATCCATTTCTACAACGATATAGATCAGTGGGAGCTCTACGATCTTGAGAATGATCCGAATGAAATGGACAATATTTATGATCTCCCTGAAAACAAAGAAATAGTTGAATCTCTTAAGAAGGAACTAATACTATTGCAAGAAAAATATAGAGATACTGGCAGTCTAAATTAATTTGAAATAATTTTTAAGGGCCATTCCTGACAAGTTCTTATACATTTTTAATGAAAAAACTACATTCAATTGAAGGCAAATCCATATGTTGGATTTTAACAGCATTTATTCTTTTTTCAAGTACTCTTCTCACTAAGGGACAAAATAGACAAATATCCCCCACTCCACCTATGGGATGGATGACATGGAACCAGTTTGGTCCGGACATAAGTGATGACCTAATTATTGAGATGGCCGATGCCATGATAAAGAGTGGAATGGCTGCTGCCGGTTATACTTACTTAATAATAGATGATCTCTGGCAAGGAGAAAGAGATTCTAATGGAGTACTACAGCCTGATCCAAATAAATTTCCCAGAGGAATAAAGGCTTTAGCTGATTCAATACACATACGCGGATTAAAACTCGGCATCTATTCTGATGCTGCTAATAAAACCTGTGGTGGTGCTATTGCAAGTTATGGTTTTGAAGATATTGATGCTCAGACGTATGCAGAATGGGGTATAGATTATCTAAAATATGATTATTGTAATGCTCCTAAAGATAAAGATTCAGCTATAGTGAGGTATAAAAAAATGGCAGATGCCTTGCAAAAAACAGGCCGAGATATTGTATTTGCCATTTGTGAATGGGGCCAAAGAGAACCCTGGAAATGGGGACCTCAGGTTGGAGGACAACTGTGGAGGACAACCTGGGATATAAGAGATACCTGGAAAAGTAGTAAATACGATGCCGGTCATGCCGGAATTTTAAATATCCTTGATAGACAAGTGGGATTAGAGAAATATTCAGGTCCAGGAAAATGGAATGATCCTGATATGTTGATAGTTGGACTTAATGGAAAAGGCAAGTCGTCTTCACACGGGGATGCAAAAGGATGTACTTTGGAGGAATACCAGTCACAGATGAGTCTATGGTGCTTGATAAATGCTCCTCTGATTGCCTCCAATGATCTTCGAGCAATGGACCATGAAATAAAAGCTATTCTTACAAATGCTGAGGCAATTGCCATAAATCAGGATCCTCTTGGCAGACAGGCTTCTAAAATATATTCAAATAGTAGCGTAGAATATTGGCGTAAGCCATTATCGGATGGTTCTGTAATCCTAGGTATTTTAAACCGTCAGTTAAATGAAATAAAGGTGGAAATTGCGTTCAACGATATTGGATTGGATGGCCAATATATGATTAGAGATCTCTGGGAACACAATAATGCAGGCTTTTTTAAGGATGCACTGGAGTCTTCTGTTCCAGGGCATGGAGTGCGCTTATTGAAATTTACACCTGTAAAATAAAATGACACAAATTATTAGTAGATTCTGCAAATACTTCCTGGTAGTTTTTATAACACTCTTATCATTATCCTGTAAGCAGGAAAAAACTGAAAAACCAAATATTATTCTTTTTCTGGTAGATGACATGGGTTGGCAGGATACATCTGTCCCTTTCCACACAAACCTAACCGATTTTAATAATAGATATAATACTCCGGCAATGGAGAGGTTGGCCTCGGAAGGAATGAAATTTACCCAGGCTTATGCAAGTTCTGTATGCTCGCCAACCAGAATTAGCTTGATGACTGGAATGAATGCAGCAAGTCATCGAGTTACAAATTGGACCCTCAAAAAAAATACAAGTACCGATCACGCAAGTGAAATACTCAAACTCCCTGAATGGAATGTAAATGGAATGAGTCCAATCCCAGGCATTGAAAATACAGTGTATGCAACTCCACTGCCTCAAATTCTAAAGGACAATGGTTACTTTACCATCCATTGTGGAAAAGCACATCTTGGAGCTATAGGTACACCTGCTGCTGATCCTTTAAATATTGGATTTGAAATAAATATCGCCGGACATGCAGCCGGAGCACCAGGAAGTTATTATGCGAATAAGAATTTTGGAAATAAAACAGATGAATATACACTTCCATGGGGTGTTCCGGGACTTGAGATATACTATGGAAAAGATATATATCTGACTGAGGCCTTAACACAGGAAGCTATAAAAGCAATGGATAGCTCACTAATTTCAGATAAGCCTTTCTTTCTTTATATGGCTCATTATGCAGTGCACACGCCTATTCAGGAGGATCCACGTTTCTTCAACAAGTATATTTCTGATTCATTGCCAATTGTTGAATCCAAATATGCATCCATGGTTGAATCTATGGATAAAAGCCTGGGTGATTTAATGCAATACCTGGATGAAAAAGGGATATCTGAAAATACCATAATTCTTTTTATGTCAGATAATGGTGGCCTCAGTGCCGTAGCCAGGGGTGGGATACCTCATACACACAACCTCCCATTGTCAAGCGGTAAAGGTTCAGCACATGAAGGAGGAATCCGAGAACCTATGATTGTAAAATGGCCACATGTGGTTTCCGGTGGTTCTGTATGTAAGGATTACCTTATTATTGAAGATTTTTTTCCTACTATCCTGGAATTGGCAGGCATATCATTATATGAAAGTGTTCAAAAAATAGACGGGATTAGCTTCGTTCCCTTCCTGAAAAATTCTTACCAGACAGCCAAAGATAGAAAATTATTCTGGCATTTTCCAAACAGCTGGGGACCGACCGGACCAGGTATAGGGGCCTCAAGTACTATCAGGAAGGGAGACTGGAAACTAATATACTACCACTCAGATCAGAGCTTTGAACTGTTTAATTTGAAAGAAGATATTGGTGAATCAGACTAACCTCGAAAATAAGGAGCCCGATAAATTAAAAGAATTGGTAAAGGAACTTTCCGACTTCTTACGAGAAACTGAAGCACAGATGCCTGTTATTAAGAAATCAGGAAAACAGGTACCTTACCCTGACGATATTACCCTGTCTGATTAATCTGACAATTATATTTAAATGAACCGACCTGGAATCAATTTAATCTGCATTTTCATTGCTCTTTTTACCGGATGTGGTCAAAGCTGGCAAGATGAATCTATTTCTCTTGAAGGAATCTGGAAATTTCAAATAGATTCTTTAAATGAAGGCATTGCAAATGAATGGTATAATTCTGAATTATCTGATGTCATTAGATTACCTGGCAGCACCGATGAAGCAAAAAAAGGAACTAAAACTCTGGGGTCTGACTATGGCAATCTTACACGTGAATATTCTTATATTGGACCTGCCTGGTACCAAAAAGAGGTAAATATTCCATCTGCCTGGAAGGATAAAGAAATCCACCTTTTTCTGGAAAGGGTTTTATGGGAATCTCGCATATACCTTGATGGAGTGCAAAAAGGTGTCGTGGATGCAATGGGAACTCCACATATTTATAATCTGGGGAAACTCAAGCCTGGGAAACATGTACTTACTATCCGTGTTAGCAATGAAATGATTCACAATATCGGAGACAAAGGACATATCTATACTGCTTATACTCAAAGTATTTGGAACGGTATTGTGGGTCGCATTGAAATTCAGGCAGAAAGCTCAAAAAAGATTCTCACCATCAGGACTTTTCCTGATATTGATAAGGATAAACTGGAGTTGGAAATAAAATATGACTTTCAAGAAGCTAACCGATCTAATTATTCTGTGGAAATTGAAATTTCTGACATTGAAACAGAAGAAAGTTTACTGCAAACAACTGAACTATTAATTAATCAAAACCGGATTGAAATTCCCTTATATGGGAAATTAGAGACTTGGGATGAATTTAATCCTCAACTTTATCAATTAAGATGCAATCTGAAATTAGGTAATAAAATAATTCACCAAAAGATTATTGATTTCGGCTATTCACAAGTCAGTCACAATGGGACACATGTGCTCATGAACAACAAGCCGGTATTTCTCCGTGGAAATCTTGATTGCGTTCATTTCCCGCTAACCGGTTATCCTTCTTGTGAGGTAGAAGATTGGGAGAGAATATTCAGAATTTACAAAGACTATGGGTTGAATCATGTCCGTTTTCATTCCTGGTGTCCGCCAGAGGCTGCTTTTGTTGCAGCTGACCGACTTGGAATTTATATTCAGGCAGAAGTAATCTGGCTCGATTGGTGGATGAATAAAGATATGATTGCCGAAGGAAGGCCAGAGATGGATACAAAAGGGCACCCTCCTGGCCTCGGATTTGAAACAAAAAGGGATAGTTTTGTGGTAGCTGAAATAAACAGAGTAATAAATACTTATGGAAACCATCCATCCTTTATTATGTTTTGTATCGGAAATGAACTGGGAAATTCAGATTTCTATACAATGGAAAATTGGATAAAAAAAGTGAAAGAGAATGATCCTCGACGATTATATGCTCTGTCAACTGCCAGGGAAATCACACCCACAGATGATTATTCAGCCACTCACAATATACCCGGATTAGGTCGAACAAGAGGATTGAATGGTCCGCGTACTAACTGGAATTTTGAGGAATCATATGGAAAGGCAAAAATCCCAATTATAGCACATGAAATTGGACAGTGGCCTGTCTATCCTGAATGGTCTGAAATTGATAAGTATACAGGGGTATTTAAAGCAAGAAATCTTAAAGAATTTAGAGAAATGGCCCGAAATAACGGAGTTATTGAACAGGACAAGGATTTCCATGCAGCCTCGGGGGCATTGAACCAGATTATGTACAAATATGAAACCGAATCATTTCTTCGCACAAAAAGCTGTGCGGGTGTGCAACTTCTTAGCATGCAGGATTACCAGGGTCAGGGGGAAGCATTAATAGGATGGCTCGACTGCTTCTGGGATTCAAAAAACATTACTACTCCCGAAAAGTTTCGGAGTCACTTCAATTCAACTGTTCCATTGCTTCAAATAGAAAAATTTAACTGGACATCCAATGAAACTTTCATAGCTGGATTACAAGTATCTCACTTTGGAGAAAACGATCTGGACGAAGATGTTTTAATTACAATAGAAAATGAATCAGGTAAAACTGTTTACACAGATAGATTTTCTGATAATTCTTTTATTAGGGGCAGCCTTACAGAAATAGGAAATATAAAATATCCTTTAATTAATATAAATCCTCCTCAAAAACTAACCATTCGTGTTAGTTTAGAAAATACCACCTTCTCCAATGAATGGAACATATGGGTATTTCCTGAAAAAATTACTTCTATCGAAACGAATGAGATTCTTATTGCAGAGAAATATGATGATACTGTAGTAAATGAATTAAGAAATGGAGGAAAAGTTTTATTGATTTCAAATAAATTGGGTTCAGAAATAAACTCAGTGGATGCAAATTTTTATCCTCTTTACTGGTCACTATCCTTTTTTCCTGGTCAAGGGAAAACCAATATAGGATTATTACTTCAAGATGATCATCCTGCCTTTAAACACTTCCCAACTTCATACCATAGTAACTGGCAATGGGAAGCCATAAGTTCTGATGCAAAAGGATTCATCTTGAATCATATGCCAGCGGATTATTTGCCAATAGCTCAGCCTGTGGATGATTTTCACAGGAATAATAAAGTAGGTAGCATTTTTGAATTAAAAATTGGCAATGGAAAATTAATAGTTTGCGGCTACCCAATCTTAAATGAGGATAATCCCGTATCCCGGCAATTGTATTACAGTCTCATAGAGTATATGAACTCTGAAGAATTCAAACCCAGCTATGATATTGACCCAGCCAAACTGAATAATATGTTCTGATTTATTTAAAATATTATATCTTTATTGACTTCATTCAACCTGAAATAAAATTGCATATGATTTCTAAAAACAACCGAAGAGATTTTATCAAAAAGTCTCTGTCAATTGGTGCAGCTATAACTATTGTACCCAGACATGTATTGGGAGGAAAAGGATTTCTGGCCCCCAGTGATGAATTAACCCGGGCCATTATCGGAGTTGGTGGCATGGGACGCGGCCACATAGGGTATGAAGGTGCTCGACTACTGGCAGTCTGTGATGTGGATACAGAACATATTAAAGAAGCCATTAAGATTACTGGAAAAGGTATTGATACATATACTGATTACCGTAAAGTTCTTCAACGCTCTGATATTGACATAGTTCATATTGCTACACCCCCACATTGGCATGGTATTATGGCGGTTGAAGCAGCTATGGCAGGAAAGGACATCTGGTGTGAAAAACCAATGACCCGTACAATCGGGGAAGGAAAAAAAGTTGTCAATGCCGTGCAGGAAAATGGTCGTATCTTCCGTCTAAATACATGGTTCAGGTTTAAGGATCAGTTTTATGGATTTGGAACTACAGTTCAGCCAATCAAGAAATTGTAAGCAGTGGGCTTTTGGGCTGGCCATTAAAAGTAACAGTAAGTGCTACCACTGGATTTGATTGGAAATTTTACTGGAAGGGTGAAACCAACCTTAATCCTGAAAAAGTACCCAGGTAATCTGGATTACAATATGTGGCTGGGACCAGCTCCTGTAAAACCTTATAATCCAGAGAGAGTTCATTCGAAGTTTAGAGGCTATTGGGATTATGATGGCGGTGGATTGGGTGATATGGGGCAACATTATCTTGATCCGGTACAATATATACTGGATAAGGATCATACAAGTCCGGTTTATGTTGAAGCCGATGCACCACAACAACATTACGATGCAGTAGGAACCTGGAGAAGAATAGAAATGAAATATGCCGATGGCTGCAAGATTATTCTGGATGGTGAGAATAAAGATAAGAATGCAGCATTTATTGAAGGCCCTCTTGGGAAATTATACAAAGGGTTTAAATCTGATATCCCTGACCTGGAGAAAAAGCTGGCTGAGTTTCCTGATCCTGAACCACAACTAGGTGACTTCCATGAAGCTGTCAGAACCAGGAAAGAAATTTGCACTGAATGAAGCCAATGGTCACAGGTCATGTACTATTGTTAACCTGGGAAAAATTGCTTTGAGACTAGGGACGACCACTAAGGTTTGATCCAGCAAATCAGGAGTTTATTCATGATGCAGGCGCAAATGAATTAATTGATCAACCAATGAGGGATCCCTGGACAATCTAAATTGCATGGATCATAAAGCAAAACCAAACAACAATACTAAATCATGAAAACATCCTATTTGAAAATATATATTCTCCTTGTTTTAATCCCTTAATAAGTTTAAACCCAATAAACCTTGGCACAAGATTCAGCATGCCAACGAAAAGATATCAGGTATTCTTAAACAAATGCCAGCTCAAGATAATTCTGAGATTAATACACTCATGAAGGAAATAGTCACTCTTGGAGAACCAGGATTGAATGCGATAATTGCGAGTATTAAGCCTGCAGGAGAAGGCGATGATTCTCAGGCTAGATTTGCTCTGGGCAGCATGGCATTTTATTTAACCAATTCAAAACCTGGAAATGAACAAAATGTATTTGCCAAAACTATTGCAGGAGCATTAAATAAGAATAGTAATGATGAAGTAAATGATTTTTATTTAGGCTTACTTCAGATTGCCGGAACAAATGAAGTTGTGCCCATAGTAGCTGAATATCTAAAAAATGCGAAACTGTGTGATCCAGCTGTAAGAGCTCTGGTTGATATTGGGACTGATGATGCTGAAAAAGCCTTGATAAAAGCACTGAATACAAATAATTTAAATATACAGACATCGGTTGTTGAAGGACTTGGTTACATAAAATCAAAGGAATCTGCAGACAAAATCAGAAAACTGTCGTTACTGATAATCCTGAACTTAAAAAGGTGTGTTTATATGCCCTGGCAAATATACCAGATGTAAAATCCCAGGATATAATTTTAATGGAAGCTGAAAAAGCAGAATTCACTTACAATCATACAAATGCTACAGCCTCTTTATTGCTCTTCTTAAAACGACTGGGTGAGACTGGAAATACAGAAGATTTCATAAAATTAGGGAACTTAATAATTAGTAGTTGCACGCATGAAAAAAATTCCCATACAAGAAATGCTGCTTTAACAATTCTCAAAACCAATGAACCTAAAAAGGCTTCTTTTATACAAATTTTTAATGGCAAAAATCTGGATAATTGGGTAGGTAATAAAACTGATTATGTTGTTGAAGATGGTGCAATAGTATTATATCCTGACAGGGGAGGTAAAGGCAATTTATTTACTGAAAAAGAATATAGTGATTTTGTATTGCGGTTCGAATTCCAGCTTACTCCTGATGCAAATAATGGCCTTGGGATTCGGGCACCATTAAAAGGTGATGCTGCATATGAAGCTATGGAACTACAAATCCTTGATAATACTGCTGAAATGTACAAGGACCTTAAAGAATACCAATATCATGGTTCAGTTTATGGTGTTATTCCGGCTAAAAGAGGTTTTCTTAAGCCGGTTGGCGAATGGAATTACCAGGAGGTAACAGCCGTTGGGAATAAAATAAAAGTAGTTCTCAATGGTGAAGTAATACTTGATGGTGATATCAAAGAGGCAGCCGCTAATGGAACCATTGATGGAAAGAAACATCCTGGATTATTCAACCCAAAGGGACATATAGGCTTTTTAGGTCATGGACACACTCTAAAGTTCAGGAATATCTGGATAAAAGACTTGAGCAATTTCCATTAGTCAAGTTTTACTAATGGGGAAAAATATAATTATTTCTTATAAACCAGTAGCTATAAGAATGCTTCTGTATGCTGTTAAGCCGTTTACTATAGTTACTTTAGTTGGCACATCCGGAGATATATCATTCTCATAACCATTAATGTCAATAATATATTCACCAACAGGGAGTGCGGTAGCAAATTTTCCATCGATTGAAATTCCTAGTTGTTGAATAACCTCCAATGAATCAGAAGAATAAACAATAATTTTACGAGGTTCCCAGAGAGCCTCAAGTTCTTTTGGTCCAAGGTCACAGGGTTCATTCGCACACATAGGATCAAGTATTACTACACCAGATAATACTCCGGCAATTGTTGATTCCTTTTCCTTAAAACAGGAAGACAACAATACAATAACACCAATTATAATAGTAGAAAAAAGTATCTTTCTCATGTTGTTTATTGCTTTTACAATAATTGCACGAAAGTAATTCAAAAATTGTACCAAACAAAATAGCAGGAATTTCTTTACCCTAATTCAAGATAATTTATTAATTGTTTTAAAGCACAAAAAGATGTAACTTTCAGATTGATTTTTTTTGTAGGGTTTAAAATTATTAGATTGATTTTTTAGTAACTTCTACTTATGCGTGGATCAGGTACATTTTTATTTGTTATATTTTTCTTCTTGGTCAACTGCTCAAGGCCTTCCATTCATTTAGAAGAATCGGACCACGATCTTGTCTTCGATAAATTGGCAACTACCTGGGATGAAGCTATTCCTTTAGGAAACGGATTTCTAGGAGCACTGGTCTGGCAAAAGGATAATCAACTCCGTTTTTCACTTGATCGATCTGATTTATGGGATTTAAGACCAAAGGAAAATCTTCAGAATCCAGAGTTAAACTTTGATTGGGTATATGATAGGTGGAAAGAAAATCAGTATGAAGATGTCCAGGAAATGTTTGACGTTCCTTATGACAGAGACGCTGCTCCTTCAAAAATTCCCGCAGGTGCCCTTGAATTCGATGTTTCAAGTTTTGGGGATGTAAAATCGGTAAAATTATTAACCAGGCCGGGTATTTGTGAAGTCATTTGGGAAAATGGAGTCCGGTTATTGACTTTCGTCCAGGCAGACCGATCTGTAGGCTGGTATCGCTTTGAAGGGCTACATAAACTCATAGCAACAGATTTAATTGAACCAGCATACAACCTTACTGATGATTCAGGAATCGATAGTCCTGTTTCTGGCCAGGATTTGAGAAGATTGGGATACCCCAAGGGTAACTTTAGAAGCACTGAAAATTCGATTGATTATATACAGGAAGGTTGGGGTGGTTTTCAATATCAGATAAATGTCAAGTGGCAGTATGGGAAAAATGTTTTGGAAGGTTGTTGGTCCATTAGCTCTCATTATCCTGACCCGGAAAAATCCCAGATAGTACCCGCAAACACCATTGTTTCAAGTAGCATGGAGTCTGGTTTTGAAAATGCTTTATTGGATCATAAAACATGGTGGAGAGATTATTGGGGGAAAGTCTTCTATTAGCATTCCAGACAGCATACTTGAAAAACAATATTACCTCGAAATGTATAAATTTGGATCGGCTGCACGCAGAGGTTCACCACCTATTTCTTTGCAGGCTGTCTGGACAGCAGATAATGGTAGACTTCCACCTTGGAAGGGCGATTTTCATCATGATTTAAATACACAATTGAGTTACTGGCCATCTTATGCCGGAAATCACCTTGAAGAAGAAATAGGTTTTTTAGACTGGTTATGGAAATACAAATCAACTTTTGAAGATTACACTACCAGATATTTTGGAACCACTGGATTAAATGTTCCGGGAGTAACTACTTTGGAAGGGGATGCCATGGGCGGATGGATTCAATATTCATTAGGACCTACCGTAGGAGCATGGCTAGGCCAGCATTTCTATTTACACTGGAGGTACTCAATGGATCGTGAGTTTCTAAAAGATAAAGCCTATCCTTGGATAAAATCCGTTGCAGATTACCTTGATCAATTGGCAATAATAGAAAACGGTACCAGACGATTGCCACTAAGTTCTAGCCCGGAAATATATAATAATTCAAAGGAAGCCTGGTTTGAGGAGACAACAAATTTTGATCTATCATTAATTAAATGGACCTATATCAAAGCCTCTGAACTGGCAAAAGAACTGGACCTGCCTGATGATATTCAGAAATGGGACAGTATTTTAAATGAATGGCCCGCTTATAGTATTGATGAGGATAAAGGCTTAAATTTTGCACCGGGATTCCCATATGATGAATCTCACCGACACTTTTCCCACCTGATGGCCTTCCACCCTCTTGGTCTGATCGATTGGGGGAATGGAATTGTTGATCAGGAAATAATTTCGAAAACAATATCAAATCTTGAAAAAAATGGTAGCGATTGGTGGGTAGGATACAGTTTTAGCTGGCTTGGAAACCTATATGCCCGTGCTTTTGAGGGTGAAAAAGCCGCCAAAGTACTAAATACATTTGCCACCTCTTTTACATTACCAAATAGCTTTCATGTAAATGGGGACCAATCTGGTACAGGATTATCAAAATTTACATACCGGCCATTTACTCTTGAAGGGAATTTTGCCTTTGCTTCCGGAATTCAGGAAATGTTGCTGCAAAGTCATACAGGGATTGTAAATATATTTCCCTCATTACCAGAAACCTGGAAGGATGTATCTTTCACAAAGCTTAGAACTGATGGTGCATTTTTGGTATCTGCAACAATGAAAAAGGGGATGCTTCAGGGTATTGAGATTTATTCAGAAAAGGGTGGTTTGTTTAAGATTCAGAATCCTTTTCTAAATTTAAATTTCGAGGTAACCGGAATCAACCTGACAGAGGAAGATCGCTTGAAACAGACTATTGAGTTCATGACCGAGCCTGGGATGACGATAGGCATAAATACCATCAACCTAGAATAATATAATAATACATGAGAGTTAGAAAATCTAAGACAATTTTAATTGTCCAGCTTGCTGTAGGGCTTATTTTATTTGCTCATTTCTGTTCATGTTCAAGCAATAAAAAGAGACCTCCAAACATCTTATTTGCAATTGCAGATGACTGGTCATGGCCGCATGCAAGTGTTGCAGGAACAAAAGAAATAAATACTCCTGCCTTTGATAGAATTGCGACTGAAGGAGTATTATTCACAAATGCTTACACTTCAGCACCTTCCTGCACTCCCTCGCGGGGTGCAATATTAACTGGTCAATATCATTGGCGGCTGGAGGAGGGGGCAAATTTGTGGAGCACGCTTCAGTCAAAATTTAAAACCTACCCAGATATTCTGGAGGAAAATGGATATTTCGTTGGTTATACAGGTAAAGGATGGGGGCCTGGATTGGAAGAAATGGGAGGAAGAAAGAGGAATCCAGCTGGAAACACCTTCAACGATGTTAAATCTGAAACACCTGAACATATAAATGGGATTAATTACACAGAGAATTTCAAGAAATTTTTAGCCAAAAAACCTGACAATGAGCCTTTTTGCTTCTGGTATGGAGGATTTGAACCCCACCGCGGATATAAAAAGGGTATTGGAAAAGAATCAGGCAAAAATCCTGATAATGTCGATGTTCCTGCCAGTTTTCCTGATAACATTGGGGTAAGAAATGACATAATTGATTATTACACAGAAATAGAATGGTTTGATCATCATCTCGGAGAAATGATTGCTTTACTGGAGGAAAGGGGTGAACTTGAAAATACCATTATAATTTGCACATCTGATAATGGAATGCCCTTTCCACGCAGCAAGAGTAATTTGTATGATCTGGGTACAAGAATGCCACTTGCAATTAAATGGGGGAAAAAAATTAATGGCAAGCGGATAGTTGAAGATTTTGTAAGCCTTACTGATCTCGCTCCAACAATTTTAGAGACTGTAGGGATTAAAATACCTGAGGAAGTAACAGGCAAAAGCCTGCTTGCCATACTTCTTTCTGAAAAATCAGGAAAAGTTGATCCAGAAAGAGATCATGTCCTTACCGGAAAAGAAAGACATGCCTGGGTTCGAAAAGGAGGAAAAGGATATCCAATGCGAGCTATCCGAAATGAGGATTACCTGTTTATCATCAACTTCGAACCCGAAAGATGGCCTGCTGGAGATGATACTGGGTTTGAGTTCTTAAGTCCCAATCAAATATACGGAGATGATGATGGATCTCCAACAAAAACCTATTTATTAAACAGCTTGAATGATCCAGTAAATCGTAACTTATATAATCTCGCATACGGGAAACGTAACGGAGAAGAATTGTATGACCTCAGTAAAGATCCTGACCAACTCAATAACCAGGCATACAATGAGGATTATTTACAGGTTAAAAATGAATTAAAAAAGCAATTACTTGACGAACTTTTAAGATATGAAGACCCGAGGATGAATGGTGATGGACAAATTTTTGATCGGTATCCGTATCATAAAAATAGATTTACACCCCGAACGTTTTACGATTCTCTTGCCATTTTTGAGGCACATGGGGCAATGGCAGGTGAGGTTTCAGATACTGAAGTTATCCTACAAACAAGATTAACTGACGCTCCATTAATTCCTGGAAAAGAAATATCTGGTATGGAAGGGATTGCGAGGTTTGCAATTGCCGAAGATCAAACTTTTGAAAATCCAATTATTACTTCCTGGTTATTAGCCAGGGAGGAAAATGATTTCATTGTTAAAGACCAGGGTTAAAAACTTAAAACCAGGTACAAAATATTTTTATAGAACTGAGTTCGGAATTACCGGAACTTATACAAAGTCTGGAGAAACAAATAGTTTTAAAACCTTGCCAGGGAAAGAATCAGAAAAGGATGTAAGTTTTGTGGTAGTGACAGGAATGAATTATGATAAATTTCATTTCGGAAAAAATGGAACTATTCAGCATCCTGGAGAAGGAATGTATCAAGGGGAAGATAAACCACTTGGTTATCCATCCCTGGCAAGCATTTCAAAAATCAAACCTGATTACTTTATTGGAACTGGTGATAATGTTTACTATGATCATCCAAAAGAGCCCAGTGCTAAGACAAAGGAAGAAATGCGAAAAAAATGGCATGACCAGTTTCAACAAGCCCGTTATGTTGAGATGTTCAGAAATACAGGAACCTACTGGGAAAAAGATGATCATGATTATCGGTTTAATGATTGTGACACGACAGGGAATGAAGAACCAGGACATGAACTGGGTAAATCCATTTTTATTGAGCAAATTCCAATCATTGTCCGAGAGGATGAGGATGCCCTTACCTATCGCACATATCGAATGAATAAGTATATCCAGGTATGGTTTACAGAGAACCGCGATTTCAGGAGCCCAAATGACATACCCGATGGCCCCAATAAATCCATCTGGGGTAAAGAACAATTTGATTGGTTAAAATCAACTTTGCTGGAAAGTGATGCAAAATATAAAATCCTTGTCTCCCCCACTCCATTAATTGGTCCTGATGATGCATACAAATCTGATAACCATGTAAATCAAATAGGATTCAGACATGAAAGAGATTTATTTTTTAACTGGTTATCAGAGAATGGATTTAGTTCTGATAATTTTCTCATACTTTGTGGAGACCGGCACTGGCAATACCACTCAATTGATCCATCTGGCTTTCAAGAATTCTCCTGCGGTGCACTTGTTGATGCAAATTCCAGAGCAGGCAGGCTTCCTGGTGATCCTGAATCCACTGATCCGGATAAGACTATTTTTCAACCTTATGTACAAGGAGAAGGCTCAGAGTCAGGCGGTTATCTTGTAGTGAAGAGCTCTTCAGTCGAAAAATCAGGACAGCTTATTTTAACTTTCTACGATGAGAAGGGAAATATTCTTTATGAAATTAAAAAGTAGAGAATCATAATATGTTTTCCCAATTAATGAATTAAGATATAAGGCAAATTTCAAAGGGTATATTTTAAGGGGTCATAAAAGGAGATAAATCATACATTATATGGACTTTACCTCTGTTTTCTATTAAGTTTGGTGATATCCAGATCCATATCTAACCATTTCTCAAGCGTTGAAACTACCAATTCTTTCTGTTCATCTGGCAAATTTCCAATTCTGGTATTGTGGGCACCTCCCTTCTTATATATTTTCAGGGCATTGGTTTTATTTCCAATATCAACCGACGTAGAAGACCAGGTATCGGAACCTCCGTATATATAGATAAAGTTGTTTCCTTTTGATTGTAAATACTCGTTCACATCCTTCATAATCTGGAAATTGTAATTTAATTCTACATCCTGAGGTGCTGCAAATGTAAAAATTGGATTTGTAACATATTCCAACAATCCATCAAATTCAGAAAAATCATAGCCATAATAGCCAATTTCAGTCAGAGCCTGGTAAAAAAATGGTTCCAGATCAGAAAGACCTTCATCTGAAAAATACTGAAATCCGCTCACTTCTTTGAAATGATCAAAAATTTCATCCACTGATGATTTCGCTGTAGGTATTTCCTCACATGACCACCTCCCCCATTGCCAAAATGCAAATGAATATTCAAGAATACTATATTCATAGGCTTCTTCTGGTGTCATACGCGTAAAACTGTGATTTTTTGACTCAGAATAGGTTAAAAACATTGGGAAATAAACATCGCGTTCCATAAGCATAAGCTTCTGAAAATCATAAACTTTCTGCCTGCATTCTGAAGTTCCTACTGTGTCAAGAAATAAATAGGTTCGGGGGTCATCAAATGAAAAGTTCAGAGGGGCCACGTAGGGAACACTTATGTCCACATCATTAGGGAAAAAATAACGGTGATACATGGTCGTTTGACCACCTTTGCTAACCCCTGTATTGATCCATTTTCCTGAATAAACCTTTTTAAAGTATTCAACTACCCTATGGTGATCATTTGCAGCCTGCTCAACCGTAAGGTACTTCCAATCCTTTGGATCGGGTACCGATTCTCCAAAAAACCTGTGCTCAACTATTATTTGATTTGCATCTAATAATCTGCTTATTTCACTCTGATAGGCGCGATTTGCTGTATACCCTTCTGTAATAAAAACAACCGGTCGAATTGAATCAATATGAGAGACATATACTTTTTGTGTAAAATAACCTGCTTCCGGATTATGATGATCCAGTGGTTGCTGAAAATGTATTTCATAGATTGAGTTAAATGGCTTTCTAGCTTCCAGCTGAGTGTAGGTTCCCTCTTCCAGCTCTAATAGGGCATTTTCTAATGAAACCGATTTTGAGGTACATGATACTAGAACAAATAATATAAATATTCCCAGGAAAGTGCCTGAGATAATTGTTTTTTGAAGAACTTTTCTCATTGGTGATTTATTAAATTTTCAGAAAGCAATCTCAGAAGTTTTTTCTTTTAACCAATTTCTTATATCGTCTGGCAACCTGGGTGAAATTTGACTGTAAACTGTTCTATGATACTCATTCAGCCAATTCTTTTCATTTTCAGATAGCAGATTCGCTTCAATCAGGTTTTTATCAATATAACATAGTGTAACTGTTTCAAACTTCCTGAATTTACCAAACTCCGTTTCTCTGCTTTCTTTAATAAGGACAAGGTTTTCGGTGCGCATACCATATTGCCCTTTTCTATACAAACCAGGTTCATCAGAAATCAACATTCCTGGTTCCAGTGTCACATCCCTGTTTCCAGATGCTCCTGTACCAATAGTCTGGGGGCCTTCATGAACATTCAGGAAGAATCCAACACCATGACCAGTACCATGTCCGTAGTTCATTCCATTATCCCATAGAGCCCTACGCGCAAATGCTTCAATCTGGTATCCTTTTGTACCTTCCGGAAATTCAGTTATTGCCAATTGGATAGTCCCTTTTAGGACCAGCGTAAAATCTCTTTTTTCTTCCGGGGTTGCATGCCCGAGGGAAATGGTTCTTGTAGTATCAGTAGTACCATCAAGATACTGTCCTCCTGAATCCAGCAAAAAAACACCAGAAGGTTCCAGGTCTACATCGGTTTCAGGAGTTGCCTCGTAATGAATAATAGCACCATGACCTTTATACCCTGCTATTGTTGCAAAACTTGGCCCAACAAAGTTCTCCTGTTCAGCTCTGAAGTCTTCAAGCTTTGCTGCCAGGGAAACTTCAGATATTTTTTCCTTCCCAACATTTTTTTCAAGCCAGTAAAAGAATTTTGTTAAGGCAACTCCATCCTTTACCATTACATTTCTTATATGAGCAATCTCTCTCTCATTTTTAATGGCCTTCAACATAGTTGGAATACTAATCCCCTCCATTTTTTCACAATTAGAAGAGATTGCATTGTATAAGCGGGTATTAATGGAACCAGGTGAAAGGTAGATTACTTTTGTTAAATCAATGATTGATAGAATCTCATAGATTTTCTCATAATTATGAATAGTTATATTATCTGAATTTAAATCCTCTTCTAATGACTTTGGCAACCTTTTTTTATCAATAAATAAATAAGATTCATCCTTTGAAATAAGGGCATATGATACAACAAGCGGGCTATACAAAACATCATTTCCCCTGATATTAAAAGTCCATGCAATGTCATCGAGGGCCGAAAGCAAATGATAATCGACCTTTTTCTTATTCATCTCATCCTGAATCATTTTGATCTTTTCTGCCCTGGAAATACCTGAAAACTCAACAGAATGATCAAAAATTTGTACTATTCGGCAGCGGAGGCTGATCTTTCCATATCTCACTAATTAAGTTGGTATTTGAAAATACCAATACATTCTTTGGTATCAATTTTTCAATAAGCATTCTGGTTAGCCCAACTGATACCATTTCACCATCATAGCCCAGCCTCATTCCTGAACTTAGATTTTCTGCCAACCAATCAATGTATTCAGGTGTATGCGGAATTTTCAAACGCATAAGTTCAATTCCTGAACCTTTTAATTGCTCTTCGGCCTGCAGAAAATATCTGGAATCTGTCCATAAACCAGCAAACGAACTGGTGACAATTATGGTTCCTGCAGACCCTGTAAAACCTGAAAACCAATTTATTGTTTTCCATCTGGAGGGTACATATTCACCCATATGAGGATCAGTGATAGGGATTAAATAGGCATCAAACCCTTTTTCTAACATTTTTTGCCTTAAGTTATTGAGCTTGTTATTCACATTCATAATAAACTATTAGAAGTTCAACTCTTGAAAAATAAACGATTGCAGGATTCCCAAAAATACAGATTTTATTCTATCAACAGGCGAGCGACTTTTCCATCCGCTCCTGCTGCCCAGCCAAACTCAAATGTGGCATCAACATCAAGTGTATAAAAACCATTGGCTCCAAAATCTTGCCAGTTTTGCCCTCCATCAATAGAATAGCCAGTACCCTCCCGCCCTACCGCAATAAGCATGGAAATTCCATCTACTTTCAACTCCTTAATACAAGAACGGTATCCTGCAGGTGAATTTTTAGGTTTGTGCCAGGTTCCTCCATTGTCATTCGTAAACATAAATGTCAGGCCGGTAGAGTCCGGCCTTGCATAATCACCGCCAATGCAATAGCCATTATTGTCTCCCGGAAAGAGAATTGAGAAAATTCCTGAGGAAGGTGTTCCACTCATAACAGGGATATTGCTATCTTCCCATGAGTATCCATCATCTTTCGAATGAAAAATTCGAGCTATTGAGCCGCCTGAACAGAACCATAGATTATTTGGTTTTGTGGAAGCAATACAGGTACCACTGGCTGCAAACATATATTCACCCTCTTCTGCCAGTGGTCGAGATTCAGCAGGCAGCTCCTGCCAGGTTTCTCCACCATCCCTCGTCACTAACAGAAAAAACTTGCCATCAATAGGATCACCTACCACAAAGCCATGGTCTTTATCCCTAAATATCATGGAGTTGAGGAAAATTCCTTCCTGGTTTTTATAATAAACCTGTTTCCAATTTTTTCCGCCATCGGTAGTTTTCAGTATTACAGCAGGGTTTGCGATGCCCATTACTATGGCAGTGAGAGAGTCAAAAGCTTCTATATCGCGAAAATCAAAATTAGTATATCCTGAAATGGTATCACTAAACCAATTAATTCCACCATCCACAGTCTTTAAAAATGTCCCATTGCTTCCAGAGGCCCAGACAACATCCTTATCAACCACAAAAATCCCTCTCAGGCTGGCCTCAACACCTGATTCTTGCAATACCCAATTAGGCTGAATATTAAAAGTTGTGGCTTGTTTTTTATCGCTCCCGGGACTGGTGCATGCAAATAAAAAAACAAAAATTACAATCCAGGCTCGCATGTAAAGGGAGCTATTACCTGAATATAAAGCCATCTTTGAAAGGATCTTCAGGATCAAACCAAAACTCATTCTGCCCAGTATACCATGCTTTACCTGTAACTTCCGGGATAACAGCTTTACGTACCCCTATTTTTGTTTCCTCAACAACTTTTACATCCATGGTTGATCCAAGGATACTTTCAACTGTAATGCTTTCATTAAGTTTTAAGTCTCCTTTAGAATAATGAAGGGCAGCTCTTGCACTTAATCCTGTTCCGGTAGCTGACCTGTCCATTTCTCCATCTGCAAAAATACAGACATTGCGGCTATGGTTTTTATAATTATATGGATCGCCAGTAAAAATAACACCGTACAGGAAGCTCAAATCTGGTTCCCTTGAATGCCTGACATTAAAATTTCCACTTATTACCTTTTTAATCCTCCGGCCATAATCAATTAGTTTGCTATAATCTGTTGGGTCCATATTCAATCCCAATTCACCGGCATTACAAAAGGCATAAAAAGCGCCTCCAAAAGCTGCATCAAAATTAACGCGTCCAATTCCTGGCACTTTTACTGCCTCATTCTCCAGATAAAGAAATGAAGGAACATTTCGAAAACTCACTTCTTTAACTACTCCCTTTTCAACTCTCCCAAAGGATGTTATCCTGCCAGGAGGGGCATCAATTTTCACTTCCTGAAGTTCCCCCTTTTTCTTCACAATTCCTGCTTCAAGCACCAATTTTGTAATAGCAATAATAGCGTGTCCACACATAGTACTATAGCCTTCATTGTGCAAAAAAATGACTCCTAAATCCGCATCTGGTGTTTCTGGCTCAGTTAGCACGGCACCATACATATCGGCATGCCCGCGTGGTTCCCACATCAATCCTTTACGGATATAATCGAAATTTTCACTAAAAAACCTTCGCTTTTCTAAAATGGTTTTTCCTTTTATTTCTGGGATTCCATCCACAATAATTCGCAGGGGCTCACCACCTGTATGCATTTCAATGGTTTTAAAAACTGATGCATTCTTGGGTGCCTGCATTTTTAGTTTGTTTAACATAGTTGATCGTTCAAATTATTCCAATAAAGTTAAGGTGATTTTCATTTAATCCAACCCAATTTCGAAAAATTATAAAATAATATTCCTTATGATGCCATGAACTTATTAATCTTTTTTTCTATTTTCGTTCAACCTCAAAAAAATCAATACAATGAAAAAAAGAAAAACAAATACCAGATATATTTTGCTAACTATTTTTTGGATTGCATTCATATTCTCTCCAATACAGGGTATTTCGCAAGAACAATCTGCAGAAAGTAAAATTCCAAAATCTCTGCAAAATATTCTAATTGATGAGACAGGAGAAATGTACATTCCAACTTCCGAGGGGACAAAGTTAAAGGTAGTTCCTGAACGCCCCAGATACCAACTTTCTAAACTCCGCGGCAATCCATCCGGGACCAATGCAGGTATCTTTTTTGATTTTGAAGATGAAGAATTCAATGGGACCTTATATTTTGGATTGATAAACTACAATGACTCAAAGCATCCTTTCCCAGTATATCGTTCAAGTCCCGCAACTATATCGAGTGGAAGAGTCCTGGTTCATTTTAACAGCCTGAAAGGAGCTTATGATATGACTGGATGGGAAAAGTCAGGAAAGGGTACCTTGGGATACAGGGTGATTGACAGTGAAGGAATGATGGTTTATGATGGTATAGTTAGTTTTACATCGAAAGGCCGCTTCAAAGCTGTAAATACAGTACTTACAGGCCCATTTATAAACCTGGTGCAAGCGGATCAAGTGACCATTTCTTTTGAAACCAGTGAAAAGTCAATTTGCGAGATTGAAACAAATGGTAAATCCTATAAAGACAAAGAAGCTGTGTTTCAACACGAGATTGAAATAACAGATCTTCAACCTGCTACAGAATATCCATATACCTTGAAATATGGTGAACTTGAGCAATCATACTCATTTAGAACAAGTCCTCTTCCCGGAGCTCGTGAGAAATTTGTTTTTAGCTATTCAAGCGATTCCCGTGGTGGAAGTGGCTGGGGGGAAAGAAACCTATTTGGAGCGAATGCATACATTATAAAAAAGATTATGGCAGTAAGTGCTCAGAACAATGTTGCCTTTTCTCAGTTTACCGGCGATTTAATAAGTGGGTACAGCAACTCTGCCGATGAGATGAATTTACAATATCATAACTGGAAAAGCGTTGTAGGGCCATTTGGGGCGCATTTCCAGGTGGTTTTAGGAATGGGGAATCATGAATCCTATGACATCATTTTTAATGATGATGACAACAAATATACTGTCGTATTGGATAATTTTCCTTATGATAACAACTCGTCCGAATCCCTATTTGCTGAGCAGGTAGTTAATCCTCACAATGGTCCGGAAAGTGAGGATGGTTCTAAATATGACCCTGATGGATCGACAAAAGACTTTCCGTCTTATGATGAAAATGTATTTTATTATACCTATGATAATGTAGGCGTAATAAACCTGAATTCAGATTACTGGTATACGCCCTACAAGGAAGTGGTTCCTGCTGTTGGCGGAAATGTGCATGGCTATGTAATGGACAACCAGCTTGCATGGTTTAAAAGCACTCTTAAAACACTTGAAAAGGATGAAAACATAGATCATATCTTTGTCACAATACATACTCCTTTTTTCCCAAATGGTGGACATGTACATGATGATATGTGGTATAATGGGGACAACAAGTACCGACCCTGGATTGCAGGACAAGCTGTTGAAAAGGGCATCATTGAAAGAAGAGACCAGTTACTCGACCTGGCCATTAACAATTCTGAGAAAGTAGTTGCCTTCTTAACCGGTGATGAACACAATTATTGCAAAACTGAACTTGGACCTGAGACTTCAATATATCCTAAAAACTATGCACCGAAAAAAATAAAGCTAAAAAGAACTATTTACCAAATTAATAATGGAGCGGCCGGTGCACCCTATTATGCACAGCAGGAAACACCCTGGACGCCATTTACCTCAGGATTTACAACTCAAAATGCTGTTTGTTTATTTACCGTAGAGGGAAAAAATATTTCAATGCTAGTTATTAATCCAGATACGCTTGAGGAAATCGACCAGTTAAAACTTAGATAGTCTTTAATATTCTACTTCCTGACCGATACCAAGCTTTTTAGCTTTTTGGTAAAAGAAATCGGCAGCAAATAGGTCAAACAAAGCAACTCCTACCGATTTAAAAAAGCGGGAAGGAGCAGCTGAAAGCTTTACTTCTCCTGTCAGTAATTTTCCAATGGTATAGATGTTCCTTTTATCAATTAAACCATTGTTCAAGGGAGTAAGAATATCACCCGATTCTTTTGATGCCATTGGAGTATCAATAAATACCTGATCCAGGCCCGAAAATAAGGCATCTGGAAACTCTCTCATGTCCGGTTTATAGGAACCCACTCCTATAAAGATCTTATTCTTAAAGAGTTCCTTATCGTTTTTAATTACCGGGTTATTTGAAGTTGTTGTGGTAACAATCAGCTCAGAGCTCCTTACCAGGTCGCCAGGACATGAGGCTTCGCTTACATTGATTCCGGCAAACTCTTTTTGAATAATTTCACGCAATTGGATGATCTTATTACCATCTGGATCAAAGACATTTATTGAATGGAGATCAAGTTGGGAACAGGCAAAAAGAGCATGCATGGTTCCCTGGGTTCCGGCACCAAAGATTCCTAAGGAATTGGTATTTTTAGCAGCTAAATGTCTCATGCCTACACCACTTACCGCTGCAGTTCTCAGGGATGTTAGCTTTGATCCATTGAGCAAAGCCAATGGTTCTCCTGTTAGGCCATCGTTGTAAATGACTGTGCCCATGATCGGTGGTAGATTTTTCTCATGGTTTCCTGGAAAAACCGACACCAGCTTGGTGGCCATTTTTCCTCCTGCTTTTGCCGGCATTAATAGTAGTGTATTTTCTCCTTCATCTACGTGCATACGAGGAGGTAAAATATAACCACCTTTTTCCTGAAGGATTAGGGCTTCCTCCATTGCATCTATCATTTCATTAAAGGACATCAGTGTGTCAAGATGATTTGAATTAAGTATTAACATTGAATTTTATCTTATACTGTGAACAAAATTAGAATTCTATTTCCACCTGGTTCTTTAATAAATCGTCTATTATTTCTCTTTTCCTAATTAACTGAGGCTTTCCATCCAAGATCATTACTTCAGCTGGTCTAAACCTGGAGTTGTATTGTGAAGACATACAAAAGCCATAGGCCCCCGTGTGTCGGATGACCAGAAAATCACCTTCCCTAACTTCATTCAGGGTTCTATCTACAGCAAAATTGTCAATTTCACAAAGATTGCCAACAACATTATACTTTTTCAGTTCGCCAGAAGGATTCGAAAGGTTTTCAATCTCATGGTATGCATTGTAAAACATCGGTCGAATCAAATGGCTAAAGCCGGAATCCACACCAACAAAGATTTTGGATCCATTGGTCTTTAAAACCTTGGATTCAACTAGTAAATATCCACTCTCGCCCACCAGAAACCTTCCGGGTTCAAACCAGAGCTTAATTTCTCTTTTCATTTTTGCACAAAATTCATCGTATAAAGGTTTCATGGCTGATCCTAACTCGACAATATCAATCACTTTCTCATCTGATTGGTGTGCTACTTTAATACCTCCCCCGAAATCAACATATTCAAGCTCTGGAAATTTTTCTGCCAATTCAAAAAGTATTTTGCTCCTTTTAGAAACACCTCAGGACTCATAATCACATGACTCGAATGGATATGGATTCCATTGATTGACATATTGTACTCATTCACAATTTCAAGTAATTCATCTATCTGTGAGAGTGCAATGCCAAACTTCGATTGACTGTGCCATTTTTCGACTTTCTCACTTTCTGATTCGGTTACTATGTCGGGGTTAAGTCTAATACAACAGGATTTTTTGGAGCCATATTTTTTTCCGAACTTTTCAAGATTTGAAAGGTTCTCAATGTTTATATAAACACCCATATCAACTGCTTCTAACAATCTCCTTGAAATCGACCATATTTGGAGTGAACACAATTTGTTCTGGCCTAAATCCGGCAAGCAAGCCTATATTAATCTCAGGAATAGATACTGTATCCAAACCCAAACCTTCCTGCCGCATCAACTTCAAAATGTTGATATTGGAATTGGATTTCATGGCATAACGAATCTCCAGAGGGTACGACAAGAAGGCTTTTTTAAAAACCGAAACCTGTTTTTTAATTACAGATGCATCATAGACGTATAACGGCGTTCCAAATTCCTTTGCGATTTCTAAAAGTTGATTCTTGTCCATATTAGTTGCTTTCAATAACCTGTCCATCTTTTCGATAAACCTCAGCAGGTCCGTCCAACAGCACGGCTATTACCGTAACTTGCTCATCCATAATTTTTTGTGGAACATCAATATATAGCAGACCCGGTACTTCACTCCAATATTGTTTCATCATGATCTTCCAATCCAACTTTGTACCATTGCCCACAACCCAGATCCGGTTTATTTCATTTTTCAGGCCCTTTATCAATATCGGTCCATTTGGCTTATTATCAAGGAATAGATAAAGTATTTCATGGTTTTTTGACAAAGTTGTTGGTCCGTTAAAATGACCTGCGGGCAGGCCTGCAACAGATCCATAAATAGCTTCTTTGTGCTTTGAAGTCCACCTTCCCATCTCTTTCAGGATTTGAACCTGTTCCTCCGGTATACTTCCATCCGCTTTTGGTCCAATATCCAACAACAGATTTCCACCCAGGCCAATTACATCGGCAAAAATCCGAATGATCTGGTTGGGGGTTTTGTAATTGTTATCGTTATGCTGATAGCCCCATGAATCATTCATAGTCATGCACAGCTCCCAGTATGGATCAGCGGGTCTTGTAATGGGAACACCCTGCTCAGGAGTGCTGTAATCACCATAACCATTGATCCTCGAATTTAGAATTACTTTAGGAATGCATTTTCTCACCTCTTCACTCATTTCCCTGGCTTTCCATTTCTCTGCATTGTAATCCCAATCACCATCGAACCACAACAAATCAGGCTTGAACTTTTTACAAAGCTCCAACAATTGTCCCCTATGAAACTGCAGGAAAGTATTCCAGCGAATTGAATCATTTGTGTACCTCTTTTCATCTCTTGTGAAGTGAGGATAGTCGGGATGAGACCAATCAAGTTGTGAAAAGTATAAACCAAGCTTTAGGTTATTCTTTTTTAGAGCTTTTACATAAGGTGTTATCAAATCTCTGCCTGCAGGAGTTTTTTTAACCACATTCAAATCACTGAACTTAGTATCCCATAGTGCCACCCCATCGTGGTGTTTTGAAGTGAAGAACCGCGTATTTGGCTCCACTCTGTTTTATCAATTTTGCCCAATCATCCGGTTTATAATTCGAAGCAGTAAAGCCATCCAGTTGTTTCATATAATCGTCATATGAAATATAATCGTTGTAAAAGGACCATGACTCATCGATTCCATTTACAGCATAAATGCCCCAATGAATAAATATGCCAAGTTTTGCATCGGTAAACCATTGCATGCGTTCAGCCTTCTCAGATTCAGATTCCTGTGCGGAAAGTATCACAAACCGGATAAGAACAATACTTATCAGTAGGATTTTTTTCATCATAATTAACAATTATATTACTTTAATAATCAATATCAACCATCCCTTTCCTCAACTCTATTATCATTTTATTGGCTTTCCTTGAAAGATAATCTGTCTCAAAGGAAGGGCTATATTCTTCAATTGCAAGAGCAATTTCTCTTTTTAATTCCGGCTCAGCATCACATATTTTCTTTAGAAAATCCAATGAATATGACTTCACAAAAGGTCTATCTGTAGGTTTGCTAAGAATTTGCAAACATTCATCAACTATATCTCCATATCCCTCAAGTTCTGGTTCATAATACGATAGTATTCGTATCAAACTAGCTTTCTGGTTCTCATGGGTCACTCTTGAAAACCCGGATAGAATATCCTTAATGTATGGTTTTATTAATTCCCTATTTTCTTTTGCAATATGATTCATCACCCATGCTGCCCTCCAACTGGCCGGTTTTTCATCAGATACAGCAAGTTGTACCAAAGATTCAAGCAAATCAGGCTGATGTAGAACCTGCTGTTTAAGTCTGGTTGCTATTCCCTTTTCAGCATTGTCAAGGGAAAATTTCATTTCAGAAAATTTCATTCTCTTTGAAATACTATATTGGAAATTTAACTACACAAGAGGTTCCCATTTCTTCTCATACTTCCTTCCCCATAATTTCATAGCTGAATTGTCTTTAATATGACCATTTTTAGGATCACAGGATAAATCTTTTCCTGTTCGGTAGGCAATATTGGCCAGATGACATAAAAGAACGCTTTTGTGTCCCTCATTTATTGGTGAATTCTGTACTGTTGCTTTCCCCCGAATAGTCTCAAGAAAGTTATGTACGTGTCTGTCATCGTTACCTCCTGCCCCAACTACATCTACAGTAGCACTTCTTGATTCGGCACTTACAGTTTTAATGACTTTGCCAGCCAGGTCATACAGGATATAGATATTTCTATCAAGCAACACCGATCCTTTGGTACCATAAATAACTGTTCCCCTGCTCCTATCCCATTTCCTCATAGAATTGCAGCTCTGGCCATCCCAGGTAATCGATTTTCCACCTTCAAATATAAAAGAGGCATTTAATGTATCGTACATTTCCCAATCGTCTTCCTTATAGAAGTTACGAGCACCCACTACTTTTACCTGACTGGGGAAATTCACACCCAGAGCCCAGCGTGCTATATCAACTTCATGTGTGGCATTGTTACAGGTTTCACCTGTCCCCCAATGCCAGAACCAATGCCAGTTATAATGGACATAGTTATCATGAAAATCCTGGCGAGGAGCCGGTCCCTGCCAGAGATCCCAGTCAAGCCAGTCAGGTACAGGCACCACTTTTCCATTCCCAATAGATTTTCGCTCATTTGAGTACCAGGTATAAGCACTGTAAACATCCCCAATGATGCCATTATGTATCTCCTTGATAATTTCGATTGATTCAGGGGAAGATCTCTGCTGGTTTCCCATTTGAACCACCTTACCATGTTTTCTCTGAGAGATAACCAGCATCTCTCCTTCCAGTGGATTTTGGCTACATGGTTTTTCCACATATACATGTTTTCCTGCATTAAGAGCCATGATGGAAGCTGGTGCATGCCAATGGTCAGGAGCAGCAACAACCAGCACATCCACCTCTTTATCATCCAGAACTTTCCGAATGTCATTGCTTGATTTTGGGATGGAGCCAGATTGTTCATGCACTTTCTTAACCGTTGCCTCAAGCACCCGTTTATCTACATCGCAAATATAGTTTACTGATGCACCTGATGCATTTTGGAATACACTCGCGAGGTGGCCTCCTCTGCTTTTGGTTCCCATTACTGCAATATTCAATCTGTCGTTTGCACCAATTATACGTCTATAGCTCTTCGCAGACATTCCCATGGCCATGCCACCCACTGCTACCCCTGCGGAGCTAACAGTAAGTTTTTTAACAAAATTTCGTCTGGTGGTACTCATAATTGAATTTTATTAGGTTAATACTCTTAAAAAAATTCTGTATCAAAGTCTCATTTTCAATTTACATCACTGGTATCCGAAAGTATTGATTCAAGGCTGGGTGGCAGTTTATACAATCCAAATTCTGCCAGCGTAGGATTTGTCCGCGATTCTGTGATTCTTAATCGTACCTGTTTTGCCTTAACCGGCTCGAACCTCAATAATCGTTTGTAACCAATAGTTGTACCATCTGCTATTGTTTTCCAGGATTGGTTTTCCATTATTTCAAATACAAACTTCTCAACCCGTTGCCCCATTCTGATATTCTCCTGAAGCAATAAAACATCAAAGACTATTTCCCCAGGCAAAATCAATTCTAAGACTTTTTCTCTTGAAGTTTTTTTCGAAGTCCAAAAAGTAGTTAATTCTTGATCAAAAAGATCAACTGATTTTTGAATTTTAGTATAAACATCAGGTAAAATTTTTGCTTCAGATGCCAGATTTTCAGAAAAGGTTTGATCCAATATTCTTCGGAAGGATTTTAAATTCTGTAAATCATTCTCATGGATCAAACCACGTTTATCAGGAGGAACATTTAGCAATAAGAGGGAATTCCTGCCAACTGAACTAAAATATATATCCAACAACTTTTCAGGTGATTTTACCTGATCATCCTGAGAACTATGATAAAACCATCCGGGTCTAATAGACACATCCACCTCTGATGGATACCATACCAGGGCCTTTGCTTCAAAAATTTTCTGCCGGCTACCCAGATCATTATCAGTTGCTTCAATTTCAGGCTTAATGGTCAAGCTTTTCTGCGAATCCCCGATAGTAAAATCCTGATTAAGGTTATTCGCCGGAACCACACTCCACTCTGTCTCTCGCCCATAGCCACTTTCCGTACCCACCCATCGAATATCCGGGCCAGAAACAGCTATTACCGCATTTGGTTGAAGTTTTCTAACAACTTCATAATATCCTTCCCAGTCATAGACCTGTTTTTTTCCATTTGGGCCTTCCCCACACGCGCCATCAAACCATACTTCAGCAATCTCTCCATAGTTTGTTAATAACTCGCTTAGCTGACTTTTAAAAAAGGCATTATAAGCATCGGTTCCATAGCTCTGTTCATGCCTGTCCCAGGGTGATAAATAAATTCCGAGTTTAATTCCAAACTCCTTACAGGCTTCTGCTACTAATTTAATTACATCACCTTTTCCATTCTCCCATGGGCTATTTTTAACAGAATGATCTGTATATGCACTTGGCCATAAACAGAATCCATCATGGTGCTTTGCTGTTATGATCAACATCTTCATTCCTGATTCCTTTGTTGTCCTAACCCACTGACGGACATCTAGCATTTCAGGATTGAACAGCTTTGGGTCTTCAGTTCCATCACCCCACTCCATATCTGTAAAAGTATTTATATTGAAGCACACAAATGCAGTCATCTCATACTGCTGCCAATTTAATTGTTGTTTTGATGGAGCCAGATTTGCGGCTTTTTCAATTATCTCATTATGAGATTCTTCAGGTGATATAAAAACTACATTATTACCTAGATTATCAGGCTTATCTGAGCATGAAAGCAGAATAAATCCCAGTAGAAATATAGAAAGTATCAGAATAGTGATTCTCATTTCAAAATTTGCTGAAGTAAGTTTTAAAAATACTGAATCTAATTCATATTTCTTATTAAAATGAGGAATTGGCAAAAAAAAACTCCTGACAATTGCCAGGAGTTTCAGTATTATTTATGGTTGGATTATTTTTCAATATCCAATAACTCAACATCAAAAATAAGGGCTGAATATGGGCCTATCTGTTCACCAGCACCTCTTTCCCCATATGCAAGGTCGTACGGTACAAATAAACGCCATTTAGATCCAACTTTCATCAATTGGAGAGCTTCAGTCCAGCCTGAGATTACACCATTTACAGGAAATGATATCGGTTCGCCGCGATCAACGGAACTATCAAATACAGTACCATCAATCAGGGTACCATGATAGTGTGTTTTTACTTTATCAGTTAATGTTGGAATGGCACCAGTTCCTTCGGTAATAACTTCATACTGCAATCCACTTGGCAAAGTAATTACACCTTCTCTTTTAGAATTCTCAGCAAGAAATTCTTCTCCCACTTTTTTAAGTTCATCGGTCTGCCTTTCATTGGCTTTGTTGAAGAATTCCTGTAAAACTATATTACATTCTTCCTGACTTATCTGCAAGTCAGCTTCCTTTACTGCACCTCTAAATCCAGCAGTGAAAGCATCAATATCAATGCTATCAAATCCTTGCTTAAGGTAATAAGCTCCAGCAGTAACACCCAGGCTATAACTTACTCTTTCTAATTCGCTATCCAAATTTGGTTTATCCATTTTCTTATTTACATTACATGACACAAAAAATCCTGCTACAACTAGCAGTACCAATACATTTCTAAACATAATTTATATTTTTTTGTTAAAATTCCTGCAATTATACGGCTTTAATTCTCAAAAAAAAAACTTAAGCCAATTCTTTTAAATATTTAAATTCTTTGGCAATTTACAATTCCTGAAAAGAAAATTGAAATGGGTATTGAAATGCTAGTTCAGTTCTTTAATTACTCTGCAGGGGTTTCCAACTGCCAATACATTTGAAGGAATATCTTTGGTCACAACACTGCCTGCTCCTATTACTGTTTTATCACCAATTGAAACACCAGGCAAGATTATCGCCGATCCGCCAATCCATACATCTGATCCAATACTTATTGGTTTTGCATTCTCCACCCATTGTGCTCTTATTCTCCAATCAGTAGGGTGTGTTGCTGAGTAGACCTGGACATTTGGGGCAAACAAAACATTACTTCCAATGGTCACATATGAAACATCCAGTATTACACAGTTGACATTAAAAAAAACATTATCGCCAACTGATATATTATATCCATAATCGCAGAAGAATGGTGGTTCAACAGTCAGAGTCTTGCCAATTTTTCCGAAAAGCTTTCGGAGTATTTCCTGTCTCAATTCCTCTTGATCTGGACCAGAGTTGTTTAATTTTTGAAGTAATAATCTGGTTTGTAATCGATCTGCAGTTAAATCAGCATCGTAGGGATCATATAATTCCCCTGCTAGCATCTTATCTTTTTCAGTTTTCATAAACAAGAGTGTTATCCTGAATAGAATTCATTTTCAATTAATTTACCCAACTTTTTATAATTCTGGTATAGCTTATTGTAAGTTTCTGCATTTTCATGGTCAGGTAAATACTCCTTTTCATATCCTGCTCCCATATTTTTCTGTGCTTCTTCGAAATCAGAATATACTCCAGCTACCACTGCTGCTGCCATAGCAGATCCCAGGGCAGATGTCTGATCAGATTTTGCCACCAATATGGGCATATTCAGAACATCAGCTACAGTTTGCATTACAAAGGTTGATTTTTTCGCTACTCCTCCCATGGCTATAATACCATCAATGCGTATTCCTTCTTCCTGAAATCGTTCAACAATGGCTTTTGATCCAAATGCTGTAGCCTCAACCAGAGATTTAAAAATTCTGGGTGCATCCGATCCCAGGGTTAGTCCTGCTATGGCACCTTTTAATGAATGATTTGCATCCGGGGTACGTCTTCCGTTCATCCAATCGAGAGCCACTATTGCTGATTCTTCTATAGGAATAGCCTCTGCTACAGTTGAAAGTTCAGCTATCAAACGATCGGAGATATCATTTAATAAATTATCTTTTGAAACATCATCAATTATTGAAGACTTTGGGAGGATATTTTCAATTGGCCAGAGCAATACATTCTTGAACCATGCATAAATATCACCAAAAGCGGATTGACCAGCTTCAAGCCCAACCAACCCAGGCGTAATTGAGCCATCCACCTGTCCGCAGATACCACTAATTAAATTTCCTTTTACGGCTTCCTCAGGGGCTACCATCATATCACAGGTGGACGTTCCCATAACTTTGCTCATAAAATAAGGTTTAACCTCACCACCTACAGCTCCCAGGTGAGCATCAAAGGCCCCAACACCAATTGCTACGTCTTTTGGTAGTCCTAATTTCCCAGCCCATTCTTCGGAAATTATTCCTGCTTTTACATCTGAGGTATAGGTATTGGAATATAGTCGATCTCTAAGCCCTTTTAACAATGGATCAAGTTTTGCCAGAAATTCCTCCGAGGGTAAACCCTCCCATTCTGTATGCCACATGGCTTTATGTCCAGCAGCACATCGACTTCTCTTCAGTTCCACTGGATTTGTATTTCCACAGAGGAGCCCTGCAATCCAATCGCAATGTTCCACCCATGAAAATGCAGCATCGGCCACTGATTTATCTTCTCTCAATAAATGAAGTACCTTTGCCCAGAACCACTCAGAAGAATAAATACCGCCTTCATATTTTGTGTAATCAACTCCTGACCAGGAACTTGCGAGCTCATTTATTTCATCGGCCTCCACTAAAGCAGTATGGTCCTTCCATAAAACAAACATGGCATTTGGATTTTCTCTAAAATCTGGAAGTAATGATAGAGGAGTTCCATCTTTATCAACAGCGACCACAGTTGATCCTGTAGTATCAATCGATATCCCAACCACATTGGAGGTTACATCCAGACTACATTGTGAAACTGCCCCAATAATTGTCGATTGAATTCCCTCAATATAATCATTCGGATGTTGCCGAAACTGATTTTTTGAAGGATCACAGTATTTTCCATCTTTCCATCTTGGATAATGAAAAACAGATTCAGCCATTTCAGCCCCATTTTTAGTATTTACTATCAACGCCCGGACAGAATCGGTGCCAAAATCGACACCAATTGTATACTTGGTTTTTTTCATCAGAATAAGTTAAATTCTTATTAAAATTTTCTTTGAATAAATCTAAAAGTTCTTTTGTGACCTTCTGTTTATTAAATATATCTGTTTAATAGCTGCTCGAATAATTCCTGTTTCCCACTTATTTGTGCCGGTTCTACATTTTCAATTGCATGCTTACGCAAATCATCGAGTGTTAGTTCACCATTCTCAAAATTCATTCCGGGGCCTGAATCAAATGAGCTATATCTTTCCTTCCTTCGTGCCAGAAAATCTGAGTCTTTGAGAATTTTATCAGCAATTATTAATGACCTGGCAAAAACATCCATTGCTGCAATATGAGCAATGAATATATCCTCCAGGTCTGTGGAGTTTCTCCTGGCTTTGGCATCAAAATTAATTCCGCCTGTTGTAAATCCACCTGACTGAAGAATAACCAACATAGCCTCAATAGATTCATACAAATTAATAACAAACTGATCGGTATCCCAGCCGTTCTGGTAGTCGCCACGGTTTGCATCAATACTTCCGAGCAATCCGGAATCAGCAGCTACCTGTAAATCATGCTGAAATGTATGACCTGCAAGCGTAGCATGATTAACTTCAATATTTAATTTAAAATCTTTATCAAGTCCATAATGTCTCAAAAAGCCAATCACCGTTTCTGAATCGAAATCATATTGGTGTTTAGTTGGCTCCATAGGTTTTGGTTCAATAAGGAATGTTCCATTAAATCCATTTTTTCTACCATAATCACGAGCCATACTAAGAAATTTTGCCAGATGTTCCTTTTCCCTTTTCATATCAGTGTTTAGAAGGGACATATATCCTTCTCTTCCACCCCAGAACACATAATTTTCACCTCCTAACTCAATGGTGGCATCTATTGCATTCTTTACCTGTGTTCCTGCCCAGGCAACCACATTAAAATCAGGATTCGTTGAAGCCCCATTCATATATCTTGGGTTTGAAAACACATTGGCCGTTCCCCAAAGTAATTTAACCCCACTTGCTTTTTGTTTTGCTTTTGCAAATTCTACTATAGTTTTAAGCCGACTTTCTGATTCAGCAATAGAATTACCCTCCTCTATAAGGTCAAAGTCATGAAAACAATAGAATGGAGTTCCAAGTTTCGTAAAAAACTCAAATGCTGCATCCATTTTGTCTTTTGCTCTAGAAACAGCATCATTTCCTTCATCCCAGGGAAATTTTTTAGTACCGGGACCAAATGGATCGGCTCCCGTTCCACAGAATGTATGCCAATACGCAATTGCGAATCTAAAGTGGTCTTTAAGTGACTTCCCCCGAATTATTAAATCCTCATCATACCATTTGAAAGCCAGTGGATTATCTGATTCTTTTCCTTCAAACTTAATTTTTCGAATGCCTTTAAAAAACTCCTTATTACCAATTAAATATTCCATAATCCTTAATTATTAATAATTTAAAAAAATCCGTTTCATTTTAAATGCTTATCAGCAAAGTCCATATATCTATTCCAGTCGTAAAGTGTTAATCCATGACCACCTGTACGGATATGATATCCTATTTCCCCATCCTGAATTGGGGAGTTTAAGGCAGGCATTACACCAGTAGTCAATCCCTTCTTCCCATACAATTTATATACTGGATTGGCATTAACACCAGATAAGAACTCTCCATGTGGATCGGCCCAGAGATCACGATCGGCACTGGCAATATATACCAGCCTTGGTGCAATTAAAGCTATTAACATATGTTGGTCAACTGGTAATTCATTTTCCTTGCCATTGAATTTTTTGAAATTATCACAGAACCAATGAGGAAAGCTATTGTTAATTTTTTCAACCGTTTCGCCATAACGACGCCGGGATAATGCGGCTCCTCCACACCCTGAATTGTTAGAAATCACTAGTGCAAATCGTTCATCCTGTGCCCCGGCCCAGAATGATGTTTTGCCAAGTCTTGAATGTCCAATTACAGCCACTCGACTTTTGTCAATGTCCACATCTGTTGCGAGGTAATCCATTGCCCTGCTTAGTCCCCATGCCCAGGATGCAATAGATCCCCAGGAACTTCCTGAACGTTGCCCTGATTTATCAAAAGCAGGATGCACACCATTTAAAAAGCCATCGTCATAATCAGGATCAATATCTCCATAATAAATTGTTGCCAATCCATATCCTCTGGAAATAATCTCCTCAACAGGCCATCTTGAGGCTGCTACTCCCCTGGATGCCTCGCTGGCTTTATTATTCTCTACTCCTTCCCTGTAATTAGGCAGCCAGCTTGATGTTATCGTAATTGCAGGATCATTATGGATAGTATGATTGCCCTGGAAGTTCAATCCTAAGAATAAGGCAACAGGAGATTTTAATTCTTTTGGCAGGTACAACAGAATATCCATAAAAGGTCCATCCGGTTTAGAGGTAAAATTCACTCGAATTTGCTTTCTGATTGCCAAACCATTTAAGGCATCCCTGGTAATATCGTACACCTTAAAACTCATATCTGCAGGTTGATCAATAGGTGCATAACCAAAAATTTGTTCGCTAAAAAGATCTAATATCTCCGGACGACGTATATTTTGCCATATCTCCGAATTTTTAGCCATGTTGCCATCGGGAAGTTTAAGCAGGTCAGGCAGATTAAATGAAGGTACATTGCTTTCATAATAGTTGACTTCTGAATTTCTTTTAGAAAGTGTATCAACCAATCCGGGTCTTGCCTTCCAACTTTCTGTGGGTATTTTATTTTGAGCTATTGCTGAAATATAACAAACAAACAAAACAGCCCCAGTCAAGAACAATTTGATATGTAATTTTAGATTTTTCATACAGAAGTATTTAGAGAATCTTCCAACATGGTTAACCAATTCTTATAAGCCTCGTCTAATTGCTCACTACTATTTACATGGACGTCCTCAACTTTATTTAATCCAATAAATGCCTCTTTATCAGAAGCATAATAATCCAGGCCATGACCTGCCCCTCTGGCTGCGCCCTGAGACCCATCTGTATTTAATAATTCAATGGTAGCTCCAGTTAATCCTGATAATGTTTCCCTAAATGTTTTACTGAGGAACATATTCGTGTTTCCAGCCCGAATTTTATCAGGTTGAATTCCAACAGTCTTCATAATATCAATACCGTAACGGAATGCAAAAGCGATTCCCTCCTGAGCTGCCCGAAAAATATGTTTTTGAGTATGGACATTGAAATTTATCCTGGAGAATCCAGCACCAATGTTCCGATTATGCAATATTCTTTCTGCTCCATTTCCAAATGGCAACACAATAACCCCTTCTGAGCCAACTGCAATCTCCCCAGCCATCATATTCATTTCGTCATAATCAACTCCACTTTGAGCCATATTCCGTTTAAGCCAGGAGTACAAAATTCCTGTTCCATTAACGCACATCAAAACGCCCAGGTTCTTTCTTTCCAAGCTATGATTAACATGAGCAAAAGTATTCACTCTGGAAAGAGGGTCGAATTTTCTCTTATCACTAACTCCATACACAACACCAGAAGTGCCAGCAGTGGCAGCTAACTCTCCTGGGTTTAGAACATTTAATGAATACGCATTATTGGGCTGGTCTCCAGATCTATAGGTAATTGGTATTCCCTTTCTTAAACCGAGTGTTGAGGAAGCTTCCTTGCTCAGATATCCTTGAATGCCAAATGTTGGAACAATTGAAGGAATTATTTCATTATCAAATCCAAAATAGTCTAATATAAGATCAGAAATTTTGTTCTCTTTGAAATCCCAGAAAATGCCTTCTGAAAGTCCGGAAATTGTTGTGTTTATTTCACTTGTTAACTTCAAGGCAATGTAATCACCCGGAAGCATAAATTTATAAACCTTTTCGAACAGATGAGGTTCATTTTTTTTAACCCAGGCTAACTTAGAAGCAGTAAAATTACCAGGGGAATTTAAAAGATGCTCAAGACAAGTTTCTTCGCCAATCGCAGAAAAGGCTTCATCTCCTAGCTCAACGGCCCTGCTATCACACCATATGATCGAGGGCCTGAGAACATTCATTTCTTTATCGATTAAAACAAGCCCATGCATTTGATAGGCAATACCAATTGCTCCAATTTTTTCTGCTTCTGCTTTTGATGAATTAAGAAGAATTCTGGCAACAGCAATGAAATTTGCCCACCAGGTTTCTGGTTGTTGCTCTGCCCAGTTGTCCTGAGGTGATGAAATATCCATTTCTTCCTCAGGATAACTTGCAGATGCTATGAGTAAACCAGTATCTCCATCAACAATCGAAGCTTTAATGGAAGAACTTCCTACATCAAATCCAAGAAAATGCATAAATTTATGTGGTTAGAGGTGCTACCAGCTATGTTTTCAGCCCAAAATGCTGGAATTAAATTCTTATTTCAGTCAAAGCATTAAAGATAGCAAAAAATGATTTTTAGTTGAGGTATTTCTGAGCTGTTAACTAAGATTATCAAATTATTACTACACATACTATTAAGTATAATGCCTGGCAGATAAGTCCTATAACACCTAGACTATCTGAATCTATGGATATCCAAACAGTTTTGCTTAAATTTTTTCAAATTAACTATCGCACCACAACTATCTTATTTAAACAAAATCTTAAGCCGACCTGCTATCCAGGACTATTTCACATATACTGTTCGGTCAGATGCATATATAGGTCAAATAGCTCCAAGTTCTTTCCCTGACCAGTATAATGGGATATCTTTTGGCATTCAAATGGAACCCTAATGGTAAATTAGTTTGACAAAATGCAAATTTTCTTGTAATTATAGGAAACAAAAAAAATCACTATCTTGGTTTGCCGGTAACCAAATTAAATTTCATGGACGATTTAATCCTAAGCATTGATGCAGGCACTCAATCTATAAGGGCTACTATTTTTAATGCAAAAGGTGATTTGTTGGCCATTGAAAAAACCCAGATCGAGCCATACTTTTCTACACAACCTGGTTATTCAGAGCAGGATCCTGATTATTATTGGGATACTCTTATAAATACAACAAAGTCTTTGCTCTCAAGATTTACTGAGATAAATCAAATTAAAGCTGCCACTATTACCACCCAGCGTGGCACAGTTATTAATCTTGATAAAAATGGTGATCCATTGCGGCCGGCCATTGTCTGGCTTGACCAAAGAAAAGCAAAAGTTGAAAAATACCCCGGCCCTGTAATGACTACCGGGTTCTGGGCAGTCAGAATGTTGGGAACAGTTAAACAGGTAATTCGTGATTCTGAAGCAAACTGGATAAGACAAAATCAAATTGAAATTTGGAATAAAACCGATAAATTCCTTTACCTGTCGGGTTATTTTATTTCTCGATTAGTAGGAAAATATGTTGATTCAGTAGGTAGCATTGTAGGATATGTACCTGTAAATTATAAAAAACAACGGTGGGCAAAAAAGTTTGAAAAAAACTACAAAATGTTTCCTATTGAGAGGCAGAAACTGCCCGACCTGGTTCATCCCTCAGAAATATTGGGCTATATTACTGAAGATGCTTCAATTAAAACTGGTATTCCGGCTGGAATTCCTCTCATGGCTTCAGCTAGTGACAAAGCATGTGAAGCTCTTGGATCAGGGGTTATCGAGCCCAATATAGCTGCTTTAAGTTATGGGACAACAGCAACAATTCAAACCGTCAACAGAAACTATTTTGAGGTTATCCCATATATTCCCCCATATCCCAGTGCAATACCCGGCTTTTATAATACGGAGATGATGATCCATAGAGGCTTTTGGATGATTCGTTGGTTTAAAAATGAATTTGGATTTAAGGAGGTTAAGGAGGCTGAAAAACTGAATATTGAACCGGAAGGATTGTTTGACAAAATGCTTGACTCTGTTCCTCCTGGTAGTATGGGATTAACTCTTCAACCGTACTGGTCACCAGGAGTAAAAATTCCGGGTAGTGAAGCTAAAGGTGCAGTAATTGGATTTGGTGATGTGCATACCAGGGCTCATGTATACCGTGCTATTATCGAAGGACTTGCATATGCTTTAAAAGACGGAGCCTTGCGAACCCAACACCGATCAGGTAATACTATTAGGAAAGTCTGTGTATCAGGTGGTGGAGCACAAAGCCCTCATATACTTCAAATTACATCGGATATTTTCAATCTACCTGTTGACAAACCAAAAGTAACTGAAACCTCTGCCCTTGGGGCTGCCATTAATGCAGCCGTTGGAATTGGCCTTTACCCCGATTTTCAGACAGCAGTTGATAATATGACTTCTGTAGATCAAACCTTTCAACCAGACAAGGTAAATAAAGAGATTTATCGTGAATTATTCGAAAATGTTTACATGAAAATGTATAAGCGATTAAAACCCTTATATAGTTCAATTAAAGATATCACAAGATACCCAAAAGATTGATTGTACCATGTCTTCTAGCCTAAAAAGAAAAATTCTTATCATTACCTTCTTTGCTATTGCGATGGGATTTCTTGAAGCTATTGTGGTAGTATATGTGCGTGAATTGTATTACCCAAATGGGTTTTCTTTTCCTCTGGTACTAATTCCTGAAAAAATATTCTCCATTGAACTGGTCCGGGAATTAACAACATTGATAATGCTGCTAAGCATAGGTTTATTGGCGGGAAAAAGTCCTATTGAAAAATTTTCATGGTTTTTATTCACTTTCGGTATATGGGATATCAACTACTACATTGCTTTAAAGATTTTCCTTGACTGGCCAGAATCACTATTAACCTGGGATATCTTATTCCTGATTCCAATCACATGGATTGGACCTGTTCTGGCCCCAGTAATTTGTTCTCTAACCATGATTATTTTTGCCATGGTTGTTATTGTTCCTATTGATAGAAACAAAATAGTTAGGGTTGACCGATTTACCTGGATTTTCACAATATTGGGAGCTGTAATTATTTTCATAAGTTTTATTTATGATTATACTGCCCTTCTGTCTAGCGAGGGATACTTCTCAAGGGGAGGACCATCACTGCTTGATCCAGGTTTTATTGATGTTATTGCTTCTTATATTCCTGATAAATTTAAATGGTGGCTCTTTCATTTTGGGCGAAGGATTAATTGTTTTTGCAATTGTAAAGCTTTTCTATCAGAACAAAAATAAAAATGTATACGACTAAATTGTGATTTTTGCTTTTATATTCTTTCCTCAAGTTTTTGTATTTTGCGGACTTAAATTTTTTCTTAAAAAAGAAAAGTACGATGAAAAGCTCTATCTTTTTCAGGTTTAGTCTACTGATTGGAATACTGTTTAATGTTATTATTGCTCAAGGACAGGAACAGACAGTTAAGACCGATACAACCACCAAAGCGCCAGAAATAAAGATCATTCCACATTGAGGAAATTCCAAATGAGATACCAAAGGCAAGTGCTGAAATTCGAGATTATAAGGAAGGGATTGGTTCCAGACAGTATTTTATATTTTCAAAAGGTACGCTTAGATACTTTTCTCTTAAATTTTAAATCTTTTCAAGATGATCAGCAAATAAGCGATACAGGAATATCTGTAAATGTGAAACTTGAAAATCAATTGTATTTATGGAATAAGCAAAAATCAACTTTAGAAAATATTAAAAATGAAGTCCAGTCCATTCAGGACAATTTAAACTCACAGAAGGAATCACTCATTAAGATCTTATCGGTCTGGGAGGAAAGTAAAAAAGCTATTGAAAAAGAAACGGACGTACCTGAAAATCTCATGCCAATTATTAATGATTTTTTAAAAAGTGCAAATTTGATAAACGATACACTCAATCAGAAGAATGCTATTGTTTTTAATCTGCTTAAAACTATAACTGAAACCACCATAATAATTGATGAAAATATTTCAGATAAAGAGTCAGACTTACAAAGTACCACTTCAAAACAGCTTACTACAAAGGAACCTTCCCTTTTTAAAGCAATATTGAAACCTCAATCAGAAATTAGGATATTTGGTAATATGGGTGATAACCTTAAAAGATCGGCTCTTCCTCTTAATGACTTTGTAAATGCAAATTTAAACATCATCCTTATATATCTATTATTCTTTTTGGGACTTACTATATTTTTTGTTTATGTTAAAAAGAACCTTAATAAAGAAAAATACAATGAACAGGATAAAAGATTAGTGCGAAATGCAGTTATTATTCTTAATAAACCAATTATTACCAGTTTGCTAATCACTTTTTTATTCTCGCTGGTAATATTCCCAAGTGCTCCGCCTATTGTAAGACAAATTATTTACCTACTGCTGGTAATCCCTTTAATGGTATTAATTCCAAAGCTGGTGGATAAAAAGTTAATAAACCATATATATGGCCTCGGTATAATGTTTATACTATATAATTATATTGACCTCGCGGTGTATAAGTCCGTTGGCGAATACATCTTAGAACTTTTAATTGCCGTAATTGTATTTTATGGTTTGCTAAAGGTAAATAAGAAAGAAATTTTACAAGATGTCTTCTTGAGAAAATCCACCCAGGTAATCTTTAGTATAGTTTTTTCCATATTAATGATATTCCTAGTTATTGGCACTATTGCTATTATAATTGGATATTACATATTGGGAACTTTTTTAATTCTTAGAGTAGTTGTATCTCTTTATGCAGTTTTGTTATTTTACGCTGGTTATCAGGTCGTAGCTGGGTTTTTTGAGCTCGCATTACAACTTAGCTGGGCAAGAAATTTTCATGTTATAAAATCTTACCATGATCAAATAAATAACTGGATTAATTCTCTCCTTTATATTATTACTATATTATTCTTTTTCTACACTCTTTTTTTCATTTTTGGGGTAAAAGAAAACATTGTCAATGCTATAGTATCGTTTTGGAATTTTGGATTTGACTCAGGAGAGCTTAATATCAGTGTCGGAAACGTCTCCATTTTCTTCTTCACGTTATGGATTGCAATACTCCTCTCCAGAATTATAAGCGCAATACTTGAACAGGATGTTCTGAGAAAACTACACCTAAAAAGGGGTGTTCCAAGGACAATCTCAACTCTCGTAAAATATGCTTTAATTACTATTGGCTTTTTAATTGCCGTTGCTGCAGCTGGATTTAAAGTACAGAGTCTAACTATTATCATTTCAGCTTTTGGTGTAGGTATTGGATTTGGTCTGCAGGATATAATTAATAATTTCATTTCTGGCCTGATTCTTCTTTTTGAAAGACCTGTACAGGTAGGGGATACTGTACAGGTGGGAGAGCTTTGGGGTAATGTTGAAAGAATTGGTATACGGGCTAGTGTTATCAGAACATTTACTGGTTCAGAGGTAATTATCCCAAACGGAATGCTCATTTCCAGAGGAGGTAACCAACTGGACATTTCTGATAGTAAGAGAAGGCTGGAATTGGATGTTGGTGTTGCTTATGGCACTGAACTAAGCAGGGTGATAGAAATACTTAAAAAAATGTGCATAGTGATCACAAAGAAGTAATGGATGATCCGTCACCCACTGCCTGGTTCACTGGTTTTGGAGACAGTTCTATTAATTTTAGGATTGTTTTTTGGTTCCCCCATTTTGATGGTGGGCTAACTGTAAAAAGTGAAGTTGGGCTAGCAGTTGATAAAGCGCTGAAGGAAGCCAACATTACCATTCCTTTCCCACAGCGCGATCTTTATATAAAAGAAGTTAAGAGTACAACTATTCCGGAGCCACAAACTGAGAAAAAAGCTCCGTCTAAAAAAACTCCCCCAAAAAAATAGATCCTAATAAAAATATTTAAACTTGAAGACATCTTTAAAAAGATGTCTTCTTCTATCCTATTCGTATCTCAGAGCATCCATAGGTATTAAACTTGCCGCCTTTCTTGCAGGGTACCATCCAAAGAAGATACCAATTACAGAAGAAAAAGCAAAGGCCAATATAATAGAATAAGAGGTAACTGTAGTTGGCCAATTTAAAACTGAGACAAAGAGCTTTGAGGATGCTATTCCCATTCCTACTCCTAATAATCCACCAATCAAACTCAGAAGAATAGCTTCTAATAGGAATTGTCTCAAAATATCCCTTCCACGGGCTCCTACCGCCATTCTCAATCCAATTTCACGTGTTCTTTCAGTTACCGAAACCAGCATTATGTTCATAATTCCTATCCCACCTACAATAAGTGAAATGCTCGCAATGCTGGCCAACAAAACAATCATTGTGTCAGAAGTAGAAGTAAACATCTCCGTGATTTCAGATTGTGTACGAATGTTGTAAGGTGGATCTTCGTACTTGCTCAAATTCTTTCTTTCTCTAAGTAACTCATCAATCTCCTTTTCAGCTTTATCAATTAAATGCTCCGACTGTGCAGAAATATATATCTGCTGAACATTGGTTTGTGTACTACCACGCAATCTTTTTTGAACGGTTGAATATGGGGCATATATAATATCATCCTGATCAGCACCCATGCTGCTTCCTCCCTTCATCTTTTGCACTCCAACTATTGTAAAAGGCACATTCCTTATCCTGATTTTCTGACCTACCGGATCGGTGTATTCATCAAATAAATTATCAGCAACTGTTTGGCCAATGATGCAAACTTTTGCACTCCTTCTCTCATCTGCATCTGTAAACCTTTCACCCGATTCTATTTCAATATTTCTTATATCAAGATATTCATCATAAATCCCATATATCGAACTATTCCAATTGTTGTTTCCGGCAATTATTTGCCCTCCCGAACGGCCTACCGGGCTTATGCTTTTTACAGAAGGGCATTGCTCCCTGATGGCCAAAATATCATCCAGATTTAAACTCTGGGCCTCCCCTGCTGCTGAAGCCACTCCACCGCGCATAGATGCACCAGGAAATATCATGATCACATTTGTCCCCAAGCTGGAAATTTGTTTCTCAATACTATCTCTTGAGCCCTGTCCTATGGCAAGCATCGCTATTACAGATGCTACCCCTATTATAATTCCCAACATAGTGAGTAAAGACCGAACTTTATTTTTGTTAAGAGATCGATATGCCACTACAAATAGGTTATATATTTTCATTGTTGATTTATTTTACTATTAATAATCGTCTTCTACCGGGAGCCTTTCCAGTTCTTGCCTTGCATTTTTAATGTTTTGAACCAGAGACTCTTTATTAACCCGGCCATCACGAAAACTTACATTCCTTTTTGCAAACTGTGAGATATCCGGTTCATGCGTGACCAGAGCTATAGTCATTCCCTCATCATTCAGCTTCTGAAAAATCTCCATCACCTCGAAACTAGTTCGGGTATCCAGGTTTCCGGTAGGTTCGTCTGCCAATACAATTACCGGGTCGTTAATCAAAGCACGTGCTATGGCCACCCGCTGCTGCTGTCCTCCAGATAATTGGTTTGGGAAATGATGAGACCAATCAGCCAATCCAACCATTTCAAGTACATAATGAGCCTTCTCCTTCCTTTCCTTCGCTTTTATCATGGGATTATATAGTAAAGGTAATTCAACATTCTCGAGTGCGGAGGTTCGGGATAATAGATTGAAAGTCTGAAAAACAAAACCAATTTTCAAGTTCCTTGTTCTAGCCAGCTGATCTTTATTCAAACTACTTACATCATTCCCATCCAGGATATACTTACCTTCTGTGGGAATATCCAGGCAGCCTACGATATTCATAAAAGTAGATTTGCCTGAACCACTTGGCCCCATGATTGCAGTAAATTCGCCACTGTGTATTTCAAGATCAATGCCCCGCAATGCATGGACATTTACTGCACCCATTTGATATACTTTTGTCAATCCACTTGTCTCAATAAGTTTATTCATTTTTTGTTTTTTTCAGTCTGTTTTCTCTGAAATTTATTTTTTAATTTTGCTCTATTTGAAAGGAATTATCTCCTACCTCTTCCCATTTGAGGTGCAAAAGGACTATTTGTTTGTTGATTCGCTTTTGTATCTTCCTCATCATACAAAGCTGAAATAACAACCTGGGTATCGATGGTAAGATTTTCAGCAATTATTTCAATGAAACTGCCATCGCTTATTCCTGTCCGAACCCTAACTGGCTTAACATTTTCACCTTCTTTGACCCAGATTTGACCAAAGTTTCTCATACCAGGTATCCGCTGACCAGTTTGGGTTGTTCCTCCCTGAGGCCTTTGCCCAACCTGGCCAGGGGTTCCCATGCCGGGGGCTCCAGATCCACCCATTCTTTGTCCTCTTTGCTGACCACCACCAAAAATGGCATTCGTCCTCAATCGTTGCATCATTTGATCTAATTGTGCTCCAGACATTCCCATTGATTCCATTCTTTCTTTCATTGTTATCAGCCTTTCCTCTGTTTGTTGCTTTACTGAATCTGGTAATTCATTATACAATTTAACAAGGTAAACCGTTGGAGGATTGAAATTCATTGCTTTCGTCGGAACTTTTAAGACATCTTCCCTTTTATCAATCGATACCGTTATGCTTGCTGTCATCCCGGGCATCAGTTTCATATCAGGGTTTGGAACATCCACAATAACAACATAATTGACAACATTAGATATTATTATTGGTTCCAGTCGGATTTGCTTTACCTCTCCACTAAATTCATCACCCTGAAAAGCATCAACAGTAAATATCACAGATTGACCCTCTTTTATCTGGCCTATATCTGCTTCATCAACGCTGGCCTCTACCTGCATTTTAGTAAGATCATTCACAATGGTAAAGAGCGTAGGAGAATTAAAGCTTGAAGCAACGGTTTGTCCCTGCTCAACATTTTTTGAAATTACAATTCCATCTATGGGTGCTGTTATGGTTGCATAATTTAAATTTATTAGTGCCCTGTTTAACTGAGCCTCTGCTGATACCAGGTTGGATGCTGCTGTTTCATAGGCATCAAGAACCTTATCGTATTCAATTTGTGCAACCACTTTCTCCTCAAATAAGCTTTTCGTACGGTCATAATCTCTTTTAGCCTGATTCAGCAAAATCTTTTTCCTGTTGTAATTGGCTCTTTGATCAAAGGCTGATGCTGCCAAAGTAGTAGTATCTAACCTGGCTATTACCTGTCCTTTCCTTACCTTAGAGTTAAAATCAACATACAGGGAGGAAACAATTCCGGACACTTGTGTTCCAACCTCTACTTTCGTCACCGCCTCCAGGGTTCCGGTAGCTGTAATATCAATATTAATATCACCTTTCTCAATATTTTTAGTCTCCCATTCAATTTTGAATGTTTTGTCCTTCTTTAAAAGAAAATAGCCTATTGTGCCAGCTGCGATAATTAGTACTGCAAGGATTATGATTGCTTTTTTCATTGTTGATTTATTACGGTTTTTTGCTTCTGTTTTAAATTTTACAATTACTCTATTAAAGTTTAATAGGCTTGCCTTGATAAAAATCCAGTATTTTCTGAGTGAAAATAAATTGATATTTGGCCCTGTTTAAGTTTGATTCTGAATCGAAGTATTGATTTTGCTCTACAATAAAATCTGTTGCACTAATCATTCCCAATTCAAACTTACGGTTTGTATCCTTAAATGATCTGCCAAGATTTTTAACCTGTTCTTTTGCAGCCTCATGATTCTTTGCCGCGGCAATCATATCATTGTAAGCCTGCTCTATCTTTTTCCGCAGTTGATTACTAGTATTTTGGGCATTTAATCGTGCCGTTTCGATATTGATTTTCGATCTGTCCACATTACTCTTTACCTGCCTATTGCTGTAAATTGGAATTGTCAGATTCAATCTCAATGACTGACTGAAATTATCTGCAAGTTGTTGGCCAAAAGGATAGTTTAAGTTGGTAATGGAAGTAACATTTTGTTGTGCCATAACAAGTTCTGTCGGATCACTTTGCAAATAACCTATCTGCCTCTCTTCAGTTGTAGTTTCTCTATCAAATAAGTTCCTGTTGTTTGAATATCCTGAATTTAATCCCGCCGAAAGAGAAAGCCTGGGATAATTTGCCCCTTTTGCAATTTTCAAGGATTGTTCAGCACTAATTATCTTTAGTTTGGCACTTTCAATTTCAGGTAAAGTATTTAGCGCATTTGAAAATATTTCTTCAGAATCTTGCAATATGGTGAATGCCAGAATAGAATCGTTGTATTCAGGCTGGACCACATCGAATTGATCCTCAACCGGAAGCTCCATGAATTGCATAAGGCTTATCTTTGCCATATCCAATTGGTTTTCAGAATTTACCAAACTGTATTGATCAGAGGCCTCCTGTGCTTTAATCTGAAATAGGGTCCCTTCAGGAACTTCTCCAACTCTGAATAAGGATTCTGTTCTACGTACCTGGGCCTGGGTAGAAATAAGTTTGTTTTTAGCATTTTCCACTTGCTCATATGAATAAAGAATCTGAAGATAAGCCTGCGAAATGCTTATTATTATATTGTTCTGGGTTTCCTGTAGATCAAGATTGCCAGATTGCAGGTCAATTTTTGTTTTTTCTATTGTATTTTTAGTTTGCAAACCTGAAAAGATGCTCCAGTTTGCATTTACCGCGAAATTATTACTGGCAAAATTACTTGAAGTGTAAATATTTGTATACGGATCAACAGAACGTCCAAAATTGAGACTCTGGCTTCCAGAGGCATTTACCGAAGGAGCCCTTTGAGCTTTGTCCTGTTTTAGATTAATTTCTTCAATTTGATTTGACAGTTTTTTCTGATTGATGGATATATTTCTCTCAAGGGCATAATTTATGCATTCCTCAAGAGTCCAAAATTTTTCCTGACCGTACACATATGCTCCCATGGCCAAGAAAATAACTGTAATAATAAGTTTAGTTTTCATCATTCTATTTAATTAGTGTTTTAACACATTTTTAATTTAAATCAACTAGCTATTATCGCTGGAACAAAGTTGAATACTTTTTATCCAATATTTTGTCTGCTGATTCATATTATTCATATCTCCTCCCTGTCCTCTTTGTCCGCCACTTGGAGGCCTTTGACCACCAGGCATACCTCCGCCCCCTGACCGGCCTGCACCCCCACCCCTCATAGCACCACTTTTCATTCTATTTCCAGTGGGTCTTTGAGCATTCATGTCTAAAAAACCTGTCTCAAATCCAACACTTAATAATTTCTCACCATTAAAGTATAATTGTGGATCTTCTGTTATTAAACTCAACTCAATACTAAACTCATAAAAAATTCCAGCAAAGCCAAGATTCATGAAAGCAACTTTTAAACCTTTAAAAAATTCCGGATTCACAATCTGTTCTTCATCTTTTTCATAAAAGCCAGTTAAGAGCATTTTCTTTTCAAATAATTCATTTAAAACACTTTTCTCCGTTCTTTTTTCATAAGCTGAGAAATCTTGTTCCAATTTCATAGGATTTAGCCTAACATTTTGTTTCATAGGATAAGTTAATTCCATATCTCTTTTTCTTTTTACCATCGGGATCAATCCAAATTGTTAACCCTAAACGCTGCACCTTTTTACGTACTTCCTGGTCATTTAATCTCATACATATAAAAAGGTGTGTACTGTCATTCATTACATAGTAATCAAATCCAACCTTGTTATAAATAAGTGTATCGGGCCATTCATCAAGAACTGCATTTATCACGATAGAATCAGCATAATAAACTGATTTGTGTATTGGCTTTTTACCAAAGATTGGAAAGGAAAAGAAAACTAGAAAAATAATGTATGAAGTTATTTTTTTAACTACCATAATTCACAACGTTTTCTATTAGACAATGGTAAAATTGTATATATTCCCTTCATTGATTATTATTTTACTAAGATTCCAATATCTGCCAAAAAGTCCACAATTATTACTTGGAATAATATTTGATCTTGCTTTGTTGTATTTGAAATGTCCATTATTTACACTTTTTGAAATGGAGGTTTAAAACATTATCATGATGAATGTAAAAGAAATAGATAAAAAATATAAAGAGATTTGCTCTTCAGTAGTTGAAAAAAGATTAAAAAATGCGCTGGATATACTTAAAGGCTTAGTTGGAGAAACCCATTTGGGAGAATTCACCGATAGACTAGCCCAGATGGAAACTACTTACGAGAATTTGCTTAGGTATACTATTGAAGGTATTGAAGATCCTGAGCGTAAGCAAGTATATGATCGCCTACAACTTTCTATTTTAAAACTTGCCGATCAAACGAAGGAAAATTTGCTATTAGCTGGTTCAGGCTGGCATTCATACTCATTAAAAAATGAGTTGGAAAAGGAACAAACATTAACCGGAAGAATTATTGTTGAAAAACTTGATGACCTTAGTTTTAAACATCAACTTGATGACGTTCTTAAAGAAGCCGAAGTTTTAGAAAGCCCACGTCAATCATTTGAATCTCAGAAGCATACAGAAGTAATATCGAGGGTGTTTACACACTTATGGCTAAGCAATAGTTACAAAGAGGCTGAAAAAAGTCTTATCAATGCTCTATTGGATACCGACAAATTTTACTGGTATGAAAGAAGCCTTGGTGTAAGCTCTGTTACCCTTTCCTTACTTAGATACTTCGATGTTCAGAAATTCATTTCTCTTTATGAATTATATAAACTAAAGGAAAAAGAGGTCTGGCAAAGGGCACTGGTTGGTTTGCTCATAGGCTTCTATAAATACAATTCAAGGATTCTTCTACACCCGGAGTTGATGGAAATTATTAAGGAATTTGGCGAAACAGAAGGAATAGAAAAAGACCTTGAGCAAATTCTAATTCAACTTATACGCTCAGGTGAAACGGAAAGAATCAGTCGGAAAATAAGGGATGAGATAGTACCTGAAATGACCAAATTAGTGCCAAAGTTGAAAGACAAACTGGATCTCGATAAACTTATACCTGATGATTTTCTAGAAGACAAAAACCCAGACTGGGGTAAGATATTTGAGGAATCGGAAGGATTATATGCCAAAGTTGAGGAGTTTTCAAAAATGCAACTGGAAGGAGCCGATGTATTTATGTCTGCCTTTTCTCAACTTAAACAATTTTCCTTTTTCTCAGAAATGAGCAATTGGTTTATGCCTTTCCATCCTGATAACCCTGTTATTGATGAGGCATTTGACTTTGCAGATGCAGAATTCAATAAGAAGTTATTCCTCGAAGGGATGGATCGAACCGGATACATGTGTAACTCAGACAAATACTCATTCTGTTTGAATGTAAAGTTAATGCCAGAAGCTCAAAAAGGAATGCTTTTAAAACTTTTCCAGGCAGAGCTGAATAGTATGGATGAGCTAAAAAAAGAGGAAGAAATACTGGATGCTACTAAAAATTCAAAAACAATCTATACTCAATATATTCATGACCTTTACCGCTTTCATAAACTATTTCGGTTTAAACATGAGTTTTATGATGTCTTTGATTCAAAATTGGATTTTTACAATAGCATATTCTTTAAGGAACTGGTAAAAGATGACTCTGTTTTGAGAAAGATAGCTGAATATCATTTTCAGAATGAGAATTTCGAGGTGGCCATTAAGATTTACTTAGACTTTGAAGGCATTAATGAAGATCCTGAAATGCTTGAAAAAGTTGCGTATTCGTATCAGATGCTAGGAGATTATAAAACCGCACTGAATTATTATAAACAAGCTGAAATATTTAATACCAATAAGGAATGGACTCTCAAAAAAATTGCTTTGTGTTATCGAAACCTCAAAAAACCACGTAAAGCACTGGATTATTATCTACGAGCGGAGTCACTAAAACCTGATAATTTATATACACAGGCTTCCATTGGCCATTGCTATCTTGAATTAAAAGATTACGAAAAAGCCCTAAAATACTATTTCAAGGTTGAATACCTTAATCCGAAAAACACACGAGTTTGGAGACCGATTGCCTGGTGTTGCTTTGTAGAAGGAAAATTTGATAAGGCAGCAAAATACTATGCTCAAATAAATGCTCAATCACCTAACAAACATGATTTTTTGAATATGGGGCATCTTGAATGGTGCAAGGGTAATAAGAAAGAGGCTATAAATTTGTATAAAAAAAGTATTGAAGCAACAGGGAGTAGTCTGGAAAGCTTTTTCTCAAGTTTTGAGGAAGATAAACCTCATCTCCTTCAACATGGAATTAATGCGGATGATATTCCTATTATGCTCGATCACCTTTTATATCAGACAGGAAGATAGGCGAACTTCCAACCAATTAACATTCAGAAATTTAAATAAATTAAAAAAAATAGCCAGGCTGCAAAAGCCCGGCTACTTAACCCTAATTTAACACTAACCTATTTTTGATCCCGGTTACCAGGATCTACTCTTGGAGAGTCCCATCTATTTCCATACATACCTCTATGCATTGGTCTTTGATTCATATAGTTTGCCCTTTGATGTTGCCTAAAACCCGCTTTTGCAAACCTGTTTCTTCCTGATTGATACATCACTTTTTGTTCATCTGTAAGAAGGCTTTTAAATTTAAGTTGAAAGTCAGCACCCAATTTTGCAATTTCATTCTGCAGCTTAGTAGCCTTGTCAATATTCTTATAAACTGAATTTATATCCGGTTCGTCAGCATTCATAAGCGTTTTTTGATGTGCTTTGTTCTCTATTAACTGATCCTTTAAAGGTTGAACCTGCTTCATATGATCAATCTTTAAGGCTTTTACCTGTTCTTGTTGTTCCTCAGAAAGATCTAAGCCAGGATGATCCTTTTGTTTTTCAGACATACCTCTTTGTCCGTAACCTCTTTGTGCATTTAGATTCAACCCAACCAGCAAAAATCCGGCTAGCACTAAAATTGTAATTTTTCTTATTTCTATAGTTTTCATCATTTTATTTTTTTGTTAAACATTTAAAAACTCATTCCCCTATTTGACAAAATGAATTTGAAGTTTATTCCCAGGTTCAAAATATTTTCTATTTTTATTTAAATTTCCAAGCCAACAAGCAGCAAAAAATAATCCATACAAAATCTGTTTATGAAGATTAAAACCCGAATGCAGCTTTCCACCCTGATGTTTCTCCAATATTTTATCTGGGGTGCCTGGTATGTAACACTAAATACTTTCCTTGGAGAATCACTGAATTTTAGTGGTACCCAGATTGGTCTGTGCTACGGAACATTTGCAATAGCCGCTATGGTATCTCCCTTTTTTGTTGGTTTGGTTGCCGACAAATTCTTCTCAACAGAGAAAGTGCTCGGCACAATGCATATCCTTGGAGGAATTATGCTTGTGATTACGGCTCAGGCAAAAACATTCGGGCTGTTTTACCCCAGTCTTTTGATTTATACCATGACCTATACACCGACTATGGCCCTTTCCAATTCACTTTCTTTTCACCAGATGAAAGATCCGGGGAAGGAATTTCCAGGTATCCGAGTACTGGGTACCATTGGTTGGATAGTAGCGAATAATGTGATAGGCTTCATGCATTATGGAAGCTCAGTAAATCAGCTATATGTTGCCGCAGTAGCCTCAATCATGTTGGGGTTCTATTCTTTCTCTCTTCCCCATACTCCACCTAAAAAGGAGTTTACCGGTGGAATTAAGGAAATTCTTGGACTAGATGCATTGAGTCTTTTGAAAGATAGGGCTTTTAGTCTGATAATCATTGCATCCATTCTTACATGCATACCTCTGTCATTCTATTTTGGATTTACAGCCTCATTCATGTCAGATCTGGATATGAAGTATATTGCCAATAAGATCAGCATGGGACAGATGTCAGAGATTATTTTCATGCTTATACTTCCTTTTTTCCTGAGGAAATACGGAGTGAAGAAAGTTTTCATTGTTGGAATGTCGGCCTGGCTACTACGCTACCTTTTATTTTCTTTTGGAGATGCAGATGCATTGGTTTGGATGATATACCTCGGAATTATCCTTCATGGTATTTGCTATGACTTCTTTTTTGTTACCGGACAAATTTATGTCGATAATAAAGCTCCAAAACATCTGCGAAGTTCAGCCCAAGGGATGATAACCTTTGCAACCTATGGATTTGGAATGTTTATTGGTACCTGGTTCTCAGGGAAAGTGGTAGATTATTATTCAGTTGTGGATGGTGATAAAATTTTACACCAATGGGATAAGATATGGCTTATACCTGCTCTTATTGCCGCTGTTGTATTAATTTTATTTGTTTTTATATTCAAAGAGAAGAACAAATCAGAATCATTGGTTTCAGAGGAATAAGTACAAACTTATATTATAAAATTATGAAATTAGGATTTGTAAGTGCAATTCTGGCGGATCAGTCCTTCAGCGAAGTGGTAAATTTTGCCTCAAAAAATAAATTTTCATGTGTTGAATTTATGTGCTGGCCTAAAGGAAAAGCTGAAAGAAGGTATGCTGGGGTTACTCATATTGACATTTCAGATATTAATCAGGAAAAAGCTACCCAAATACTTGAAGAATTAAGAAGCAATAATATTAGCATTAGTGGATTAGGCTATTACCCAAACCCACTTTCTCCCAATAAGGAAGAAAGAACCACAGCCATCATGCACCTGAAGAATTTAATAAAAGCAGCCAAACTATTAAATGTAGAAGTAGTAAATACTTTTATTGGTCGCGATTGGAAGAAGACGATAAAGGAAAATTGGGCGTTGTTCAGAATAATATGGACTCCTTTAATAAAGTTAGCTGAGGATCATGGAGTAAAAATTGCCATCGAAAATTGCCCCATGTTGTTTACCCAGGATGAATGGCCTGGAGGAAAAAACCTGGCGCACAGCCCCTCCATCTGGAATAAAATGTTCGAAGAAATTCCCAGTGATAATTTTGGATTAAATTTTGATCCATCACACCTTGTTTGGCTGGGAATAGATTACAGGAAGGCTATTAGGGAGTTTTCCTCAAAAATCTTTCATGTTCACGCCAAGGATGTCAGAATGGATTATGATAAATTATATGAAGTTGGGTATTTAGGTTATCCATTGCAGTATCATACTCCAAAATTACCTGGTCTGGGAGATGTAAACTGGGGAATGTTCTTTTCAGAATTATCTGACACAGGTTATGATGGGCCGGTTTGCATTGAGGTGGAAGACAGAGCTTATGAAAAAAACCTGCAAACCCGTAAGAACTCTCTCACTCAAAGCCGCAAGTTCTTAAAACAATACTTATAGAATAATATTACTACTATTCATAGAAAAATGGAGTAGGTGGTGGCCCAGACCCATCCCTGCGTCTTCCATCGGGTCTTCCATTTCCCTTACTATCGCGAGGTTTTCTCTTTTTTCTCAGGTTTTCAAGCCTTTCTTTCTGCTCTTTTGTTAACAGCGGATCAAGTTCATCTTTAAACTCCTTCATCAAAACACCAAAATCTTTTCGATATTCCGATTTAATTTCCTGATTTTTCCTCGAAAAATCATCAATTATTGGAATTATCTTTTTCTTCTGTTCCTCAGTAGGTTCCAGAATTTTTAAAAAATGATATTTAAATCCCTCAAAAGACGAATAGGAACGGAATTCTTTCATCTTACGCTCATGCAAAAACGTACTACTGAGCATTCCGATTACTATTCCAATAACAAGTGTTAATATAAGAGCTATTAATGATTTCGATTTCATAACTATTGATTTATTTCTTCATATAATAAATAACTAACCAAATTATCATCAGAATAGGAATCTCCACCTGTTAGTGTCTCCAGAGTAAATGAATCATTTGATAAATAAATACTTAAGAATAAGATTAGAATGGCTGCAACACCTGTAAGCGCAACACGCTTAAAAACAGTAAACAAAGATCTGTTGAATTCAGGCTGCAAAATAAGCGGTTCACTCTCCTCTGCAATCCTATCCATTACTTTTGCCTGAAAATTATCACTAAATGAATACTGTTTTGAGGAGATGAGACCACGCATTTCCAATAATTTCCTTTTTTCTTCTCTCAGCTCATAGGATTCTGACAATAATCTTTCAAGTCGTTCCATTTCAGATGGAACTAACTCTTCATCCAAAGACCTAATTAATAAATTGTGTATTTCCTTCTTTACCATTTTTTATTGTATTAAAGGTTTTAATATTTTCGCCAGACTTTTCTGAGCACGTGCTAATCGTGACAATACGGTTCCCAGAGGCAATTCCAGTATTTCTGCTGTTTCTTTAGTACTATATCCTTCAAGCAATCGTAAAACAATTACTGAGCGAAAACCAGGATCTAATTGTTGAAGTGCTTTATTTACCATTTCCTTAACCTCAGTTTCCTCGAATTTATCAGTCGGTTCTGGAATATCATACATTACTTCATCCTGATTTTTTTTGAAAAAAAGGGATAAAGTTCGTTTTTGCTTGTTCAATTCATTTAAGGATAAATTTATCGCAATTCTTGTAAGATATGTACCTAGAGCTGCATCTCCCCTATATTTTTTAATAGAACGATAGAAACGTATAAAAGTTTCTTGCCCAACATCTTCAGACAAATCGGTTTCCCCCAACATACCCTTTACTGTACGGGCAATTTGCCTTTCATACCGGGAAACAATTGTGGCAAACGCCCGATCGTTTCCGTTCATGACCAGCTGTACGAGTTTTAAGTCCTCTAAGCCCGATAAATCCTCCACAAATCCCCTTTTTAATTATTAGACAATAGTTTGCGTTAATTTATTCCCAATATTAAACAAAAAGCCATTTTATTCGAATTTCTTCCTGAAAATTGATTTAAAAAACTTTACCAATTGAAGGCTAAAATCTCAAAAACAAAAGAATAAAAATCAAATTTATTCAAATATTAAATACATGTTGTAATTTTAATACATTATTATTTATCCAATTCATTTGGGAAATTTAAATGTCTTTACCTTTAAATGAAAATATTCAAAAACTAAACCAACAAATAAGGGTTTGCACAGATTGCATACTATCACAAACTCGTAAATATGCGATACCGGGAGAAGGTTCGATTAACTCAGGTATAATGCTTATTGCACAATCGCCCGGGAAAATTGAAGATGAAGCAAACAAGATGTTTGTTGGGCCATCCGGAACAATCTTTGACAAGCTACTTGATTCCTCCGGTATTTCAAGGCAGAACTTTTACATGACCAACCTGATAAAATGCATGTTACCAAATTCACGCCGTCCTTCACACAATGAAATAAAGGAATGCACCAAGTACGTCGATGAAGAGATTGATTTATTACAACCAAAACTAATCGTACCACTTGGTTTTCATGCCACCCGATATATATTTACAAAGTACAATATTCCAAGGCCTTCTAAAAATGATTATCATACACTTTTTGGGAATGTTGTCAGAATTGGAGGTATAAGAATCTACCCTGTAAGACATCCTACAGCTTTATTATTTAATCCGGGTAAAAAGAAAACTATGGAGAAAAATTACAAGGCAATAATTAACATTTCCGTGGAATAATCTATTAATTCAATAAGCTACCAATTAATAGCTCAATTATCATTATTCATATTTAGTCACCTTTAGCCAAGTAAAATACATATTACATCTGTATCACCTTCAGTACTTTACCAAAACATACCAAAGAAATCGCAAATTTATTTAAAAACATTTGAACATTTCTGGCATGATATTTGTTTAATTGTTAGAAAGATCTTTTAGGTAGATTTTTTCGCACATATAGGTTAAATTTTAGGGTTAAAAGGATGGTCTCGCCATCCTTTTATTATTTATATAATTTGGAGAATAAAAGAAGTGTTATAATAATTTAGTAAGGATAAATTAAATCAAATCGCACTATTAATCCTTTCCTCCGCAAGGGTTATTCTTGATTCAACATCCAAATTTCCTGGTTCAATTGGCTCATGAACATTTATTGTAATATCAATGTTGGTATTGAGAGGGAATGCCCCGTTTGAATCAATCCTCCATGAATTATTAATAGTAAGTGGAACCAGTATAGCAGAAGGAGAAAACTTTAAAAGCACTTTCAACCCATCAGTTTGAAACTTTTTTGGTCTGCCATCCCTACTGCGGGTGCCCTCCGGGAAAATTACAGCTGAGTAAGAATTTTTTTCAATATATTCAGCAAAATTTTTAAGTGCGGTAATGGCCTGCCGCGGATTTTTTCTATCTATCACTACCGACCCACCATGCTTAAGATTATATGAAATTCCAGGAATCCATTTTCCCAATTCCTTTTTGGCTACAAACTTGATGTGATAAGGTTTTAAAAACATATATAGTGGAGAAACATCATACATACTTTGATGGTTCGAGACAAAAATAATGGGTTTGTCCTTTGGTATCTCCTGTTCATTAATAAACGTAAAGCGAACACTCAAAATCCGAAGACACCAAACCAACACGAGGTTAAAATAATCCACACTCACTTTATGAGCCGGGTAACCTCCCAAATTAAAACTTAACCATTGGATAATATGAAAAACTCCCAGGGTTAAACCAAAGGCTATATAGTAGATTACAGTTAAAGGATATGCAATAACTTTTCTCACTGGTTTAGTAAGTATTTAGGTCAAAAATTTTCTACTGTAAATTAAAGTGTCCAAAATACTCATAATACAAAAATTAAAACAGCTTAACTGTTTCGCTCATCTCATAATGCAGGGTTGCACCAGGTCCTAAAGGAAGTCCTAGTAAAACCCATGCAATAAGCAATATTGTCCATACAATAAAGAATGCAATGGAGTATGGTAACATAGTTGCAATAATGGTTCCTATCCCTGCCTTACTATCATATTTTTGTATAAACGCTATAATAAGGGCGAAAAAACTCATCATTGGAGAAATGATATTGGTAACACTATCACCAATTCTGTATACCACCTGTGAAAGTTCCGGAGAGTATCCCAGGAACATAAACATAGGTATGAACACCGGAGCCATTATAGCCCATTTGGCAGAAGCACTCCCCATCAGCATATTAATGGATGCAGACAGGAGGATAAATAATATTAACAAAGGAATCAAGCCAATATTAGAGGCTGCAATGAAATTAGCCCCTTTAATAGCAAAAATAATTCCCAGGTTCGACCATTTAAAATAGGCTACAAACTGAGCAGCAAAAAATACAAGGACAATATACAGGCCAAGGGTTTTCATTGTTTCTCCCATGCCTATCATTACATCAGAATCACTTTTGTACTTTTTTGTAATAACCCCATAAACAATTCCCATGGATCCGGCTAAAAGAAACAACAGGGCTACCACTCCTTTAATAACCGGAGATCGTAAAATGCTGCCATCATCGGATGCTCTAAGTATCCCATTTTCAGGAATAAGTCCTGCCGCTATCAGGATAAAAAAGGCTAAGCCTGTAATTCCTGCCCACTTTAGTCCTTTTCGCTCAAGAGGTGTCAACCCTTCAATTTCCTCAACTTTCTCCTGCCCTTTATATTCCCCCAGCCTTGGCGCAACTATTTTTTCTGTAACCCATGTACCAGCAAATGCAATTAAAAAAGTTGAAGCAGCCATGAAATAATAATTCGCAGTGGGATTCACTTCGTAACTGGAATCGACTATTTGAGCAGCCTCCGTCGATAATCCAGCTAATAGGGGATCAATGGTTCCAAGGATAAGATTCGCACTAAATCCACCGGATACACCTGCAAAAGCAGCCGCCATACCAATAATTGGATTTCTCTTTATTGATAGGAAAATAACTCCAGCAAGTGGAATCAAAAGAACATACCCAACATCGCTGGCTGCGTTCGATAGAATACCAGCCAAAACCAGTACGAAGGTCATGGTTTTTTTTGGAGCAGATTGAACAAGCAACTTTATGGCAGCTCCAATTAATCCGCTACTTTCAGCGATACCTATACCCAACATGGCTACCAAAACGATTCCCAGAGGAGCAAAGTCTGTGAAATTAGTAACCATGTCAAGAAGAATTCGGTGTAACCCCTCTTTTGATAAAAGATTTACCGGTTCAATTACCTCCTTCGTAGCAGGGTGTATAGCTGTCCAACCCACCCAATATGCAACTGCTGAAAAAACAAGAGCCATAAGGGCAAATATTGCAAACAATGTGGCCGGGTGCGGTAAGGCATTCCCACCTTTTTCAACTACATTAAGAAACCGGGTAGTGAAAGTTTTTTTTTGATTCGGCGGTAGACTCATGTTTTTCAAATAATTTATGGTGACAAAGATATACTCATTTATCACATTTTAAAGGGAATTGTATACAAACCGCCTGGATTGCAGTGCACCGTAATAAAAACCTGGAAATCTTATTGGTTTAATTTTGCAGAATTAAAGTATCTCTGTCTATTGCCAGTGCACCAAAATACCCAAGTGCACCATTAGATAAATTGGAATTCGGATTTGCAGGATTTGCAGGATTTCCACCGCCCTGAAAGGTTATAATATCAGACAGCGTGTTGTAATAATCATATACACTGAACTCCATGGATAAAAGCTCTATATAAGCTGTATCCCCCAATTGTAAGGTGGTAAAGAATAGATAGTAATCAATCGTATTTCCATCTATAAATTGATCCTCAACCAGGTAAAGCGCCTCATCCATTTCACCATTTATATAGGCTCTGATCCTGTAATAGTTTGTGGTATCTGGTGGGTCTTTAAAAAAACAATGAATATAATAGCCAGGGTCAATAAATCCGGCTCCAGGCACATATTCCACTTTCAGAGAATCAATATTCACGACTTGTTCCATATAACTTTCAGCCAAATAATCCTCACCTTCACTATTCACTTTTAGAGTGTAATGTCTACCTATTTCCCCTTTAATGATTTCAGATTTATATATCCCGTTACTATCCCCCTCTAATACTTCACTATTACCTGCATCATCACTTATTTCAACAGTCGCATCTGTAACGGGAGGATTAATACCAGGGTTGTAAAAGTCTGTGCTTTTGCTAAGTCGCACCTGATAAGGTCCATCCAAATTGGTAATGGTTCCTTCAATGACAAGTTGAGGAGGGGCATCATTCAAATCAACATTAATAACATCCTCACATGCTATTAACAAGCCAGCAAGGATCAATGATAATAAAAAGGCTCTATTCATTGTTAATTTACAAAGTCTTCGAATGATATATCCTATATCCGAATTTAAATATTTAAAGTTTAACAACTTCATTCTCTCTGCATTTTCTAAAACTTAAAATTCCAGGTAACTGAAGGTACTATTGAAAATAAAGACAATCGTACAGCTTCTGTTTTCGTAGGATCATTCTCGTTTTCTCTGAAACTAATTGCCCATGCGTTTTTACGAGCATATACATTATAAATGGAAAAGTTCCAGCTTGATTCAAATTTCTCTCTTTTCTTTCCCATTCTTGTAGCTCCTATATCCAATCTGTTGTATGGAGGCATTCTATACCCATTTCTTTCGGTATACAGATTAACGGTTTTATTTTCAATCTGATATTTTCCACTTGGAAAAGTTACTGCATTACCAGTATAGTAAACAAAAGTGCCAGAGAATGACCATTTATCATTTAATTCATACATGAGTACAATTGAAACATCATGGATTCTGTCCTGTTTAGCAGGATATGGCTCACCAGAATTTACACTTTCAAACTTCCTCATTGACTTTGCCAGTGTATAACTTATCCATCCATGAATTTTTCCAAGATTTTTCTTAACAAGAAATTCAAGTCCGTAGGCCCATCCAGTTCCAAATACAAGCTGTGACTCAACCTTTTCATTCAAAATAATTTCTGCGCCGTTCTTATAATCAATCTGATTATACATATTCTTATAATATGCTTCAATAGAAGTTTCCCACTCATTATCCTTAAAATTCCTAAAATAACCAATAGCCACCTGGTCTCCGATTTGTGGTTTCACAATGTTACTGCTGGGTAACCAGATATCTGTTGGGCTTTCTGAACTTGTATTTGAAAGTAAATGAATGTATTGATGGATTCGATTAAACGACAATTTCAGCGATTGAGTATTGGTTAACCTGAAATTTGCAGTAATCCTGGGTCCGAACCCTGGGTATCGGGTCATTATTTTACCCGGATCGTAATGAATACTATCCGTTACATTGCCTGCATCATCATAAGTATAGGCATCGCCCGGGCCTATCATTAAATAATACGAAAATCTAAGTCCATAATCCAAATTCAACCATGGAAAAGGCTGAAACTGATGAGAAATATAGGCCACCGGTTCAAGAGCGTACTTTTCCGGCAATTTCAAGTTATTTACCTGGAAGTATTCATCTGCAGTAACCTCGCCCGGTATAAAAGTATGATGGATTAATTGACCTCCAAACTTCAGTGTATTTTCCGGATTTATAAAATACTGAAAATCTTCTTTCAGACTGAAATCTCTTATAGATGAAATAATATCCAGTTTATTATCCCCTTCTAATATTTTAACAACATAGTTATAATTACTGTAGATGAAAGTACTGTTCAGGAACAACTTATTGCTAAAAAGATGGTTCCAACGAAATGTTGCAGTGGTGTTGCCCCATTCAATTCCAAATCTGTCCTGGAAGAGAAACTTGTCCCTTCCAAAATACCCGGATAAATAAATTCTATCGTTTTCACCCAGTTTATAATTCGCTTTTAAATTCAAGTCATAAAAGAAAAGAGTGTTGTTATTTATGAGTGTATCTCTGGAGAACTTTAGAAATAAATCAGCATATGTCCTTCTGCCCGTGATTAAAAAGGAGCCTTTATCCTTAACAATTGGTCCCTCAAACATTAAACGCGAAGCTATTAATCCAATACCGCCTGATATATGGTATTTTCGATTATTCCCATTCTTCATATTAATATCCAGAACAGATGAAATCCTCCCTCCATATTCAGCTGGAATTCCACCTTTATAAAGTTTAATATCATTAATGGCATCGGAGTTAAAGACAGAGAAAAAACCCAAAAGATGTGAAGGATTGTATACGTTTGCCTCATCTAATAAAAGAAGGTTTTGGCCAGCATCTCCACCCCTGACATAATAACCGGTGCTTCCTTCACCTGATGCCTGCACTCCGGGAAGAAGTTGGATGGTTTTTAAGATATCCTGTTCACCAAATAATACAGGAATAGATCTTATTTCTTTTACTGATAATTTTGTTACACTCATTTCCGGGGAACGAACATTTGCATCCGGGCTTGATCCCTTTACAACTACTTCCTCAATTTGTTTAGTAGTGGCTTGCAATTCAACATCCTGCTTAAGATCGCTGGTAAGGTCAATGCTTATTTCTTTAGTCTCAAAACCAAGGAAGGCAAATACCACAGAATATTTTCCGGAAGGAAGTGTAAGAGAATAAAAACCGTATGCATTGGCTGCAGCCCCTCTTTCTATAGATTTTACATACACTGTTGCTCCAATCAACACTTCACCGCTTTCCTGATCAAGAATAGTCCCACTTAGGGTATGGTTTTCCTGACTTAATCCTTTCGGAACAACAGAATACAGCAAAACAGCAATGAGTTGTATAGTAAGTAGAAGTTTCAAAATTTTAACAAGAATTAAGTCGACAAAGTTAGCAAAAACTACATGAGGCCACTCTAAAAATAAATGACTAAAAAAATTGAATAAAAAATTACCCTCAATACAATTCTTAATATCTTTAGCCTCAAGTATTAGATTGAATATTTTAAAAGTCCTCGAACATTAGATATGCCACAAGACAACCATAAAAAGACATTTGGAACAGCTCCGGTGTTCTTTACAGCTATTTCAACGATATTGGGTGCCATTTTATTTTTGCGTTTTGGATATGGTATAGGAACCCTCGGCTTCATGGGTATAGCCCTCATAATTGTAGTCGGGCATTTAGTTGCCATTCCAACTGCAATGGCCATATCAGAAATTGCTACCAATGAGAAAGTTGAGGGAGGTGGTGAATATTTTATAATTTCCCGTTCCTTTGGTTTAAATATCGGAGCTACAATTGGCATTTCCCTCTTCTTTTCTCAGGCTATAAGTGTGGCATTTTACATTATTGCTTTTACTGAAGCTTTTGAACCACTATTTAATTTCGTAAAGGAAAAATATGATTTTATCCTTCCAAGGCAGGTTATAAGTGTTCCAGCCTTAATACTGCTATCATGGGTAATGATAAAAAAAGGAGCAAACATTGGTGTAACTGCTCTTTATGTTGTTGTGGCAATACTTTTTATTTCTCTTACTTTTTTCTTTCTCGGAAAAACTGAGTTCATGGAAACAGCTAATCGTAGCATTCTTTCCGGATCTTTTAGGAATATGAATCAGTTTTTCCTGGTTTTCGCCATTATCTTCCCTGCTTTTACAGGGATGACAGCCGGAGTAGGACTTTCTGGTGACCTAAAAAACCCTTCAAAATCAATCCCAATAGGGACACTATTAGCCACATTTTCCGGAATGATAATATACTTTTTCATATCCTGGAAATTAAATATTTCAGCCTCACCTGAGGATCTGGTTAATGATCAGCTGGTAATGAGAAGGGTGGCTCTCTATGGACCAATAATTATTCCTTTAGGACTTGCTGCATCGACTATATCGTCTGCTTTGGGATCAATTATGGTTGCGCCAAGAACCCTGCAAGCACTTGGTGGGGACCGATCATTTCCATCAACCAAAATAAATAATTTCTTATCGTCAGGTAAAGGTGAAACAAAAGAACCTTACAATAGCACCATCGTTACCAGTGCAATTGCTCTAATTTTTGTTGTTCTAGGAGATGTAAATGCTGTAGCCGGGATAATAACTATGTTTTTTATGGTTACTTATGGAACAATTTGCCTTATTTCATTTTTACATCATTTTGGTGCTGACCCTTCGTACAGACCTTCATTTCGTTCGAGATGGTTTATCTCTCTTGCAGGTTTTCTGTTCAGTGTGATTCTTATGGTTAAGATTGATACTCTATATGCATTTCTAGCATTTGGGGTAATAATTCTTATTTATCTTTTTATAAACAATTATCATAAAAGCCGCGGAGGAATTGAGGTGATTTTCCAGTCTGCTATCTTTCAAATAAATCGAAACATTCAGGTTTATCTACAAAAGTCGAAGAAAATTGGAAGCAAAAGAAAATGGAGGCCGGCTGCTGTTTGCGTTTCTGAAGACAGTTTTATAAGAGATGATGCATTTAGATTGCTCGATTGGATTTCATACAGATATGGATTTGGAACCTATATTCATCTAATTGAAGGCTATTATTCCACAGCAACACACAAGGAAGCCAAGGTTGTCATGGACAGACTAATTGATAAATCTGAAAAGGAAAATTCTCATTTGTATATTGATACTATTATTTCGCCTTCATTCACATCTGCTATTGCTCAAATAATACAACTACCAGGTATCTCAGGGATGGAAAACAATATGATTCTGTTTGAATACAGTAAAAGCGATACCCGGAAGCTCGACAGAATAATTGAAAATTACTCGCTTGTTAGATCTGGAAATTATGATGTTTGTGTGTTGGGATCCTCAAAAAAGGAAATCGTATATAAGAACGGGATTCACTTGTGGACCAATAACTATGATCAGGAGAATATGAACCTGATGATATTGCTAAGCTATATTATCTTGAACCATCCAGACTGGAGTAAAGGTTTGATAAAAATATTTCTTGTTTGTAAAGAGGAGGAACATGAAGAAACTAAGAAGGATATCATCAATCTTGTGAAGGAAGGACGCTTACCTATTGCTGCAAAAAACATTGAAGTAATTATTAGAAATCCGAATGTAAATATTCGGGAAATAATTAATGAAAAGTCGAAGGATGCTGGTTTAACTTTAATTGGATTTAATGGTGAGCACCTGAAACATGATAAGGTCGACTTATTTAAAGGTTTTGATGGTATTGGCAATGTATTATTTGTAAATGCAAAAGACAAAAAAACAATTAACTAGAGGGTTTATATAAGTTAAATGGATTGAATTTAAATAGAAGTTAATATTTAAAAATATGAAATCTTTAAACATATATATTGTAAGTATTATTTTTCTTCAGGCCATCTTTATTTCAGGTTGCCAGGAAAGAGCATCTTATAATTCTGAAAAGGAGCCCTCCTATCTGATAATGCTATCGATGGATGGATTCAGGTGGGATTATACAGAGGCATTTCATACACCCAACTTTGACAAAATTGCCTCCAAAGGCACCAAGGCCAAGTCGTTGAAGCCCAGTTTTCCAACCAAAACATTCCCAAATCACTATACAATTGTTACAGGGCTTTATCCTGATCATCATGGCATAGTAAACAATAGTTTTTACGATCCGGAAATGGATAAATCATACTCCATATCAGACAGAGCTTCAGTTGAAAATCCGGATTTTTATGGTGGCGAGCCAATTTGGGTAACAGCTGAAAAGCAGGGTGTTAAATCAGCATCATTTTTCTGGGTAGGATCTGAAGCACCTGTAATGGGAATGTACCCGGGTATATGGAAACCCTATGACCACTCATTTCCATTTCATCAACGAATTGATACTGTAATAGCCTGGCTCCAATTGCCAGAGAAAGAACAGGCCCCATCTAATTACCTGGTATGTAAACGAGCCTGACAGTAAAGGTCATTATCTTGGTCCAAAGAATCCGGAGTTAGGTAAGACTATTACCTACCTTGACAGCTTACTAGGTATATTTATGGACAAACTGGAGCAACTTGACATTTCAGAGAATATCAATGTTATTGTAACATCAGACCATGGAATGGGAGAAACTTCCTCCACAAGGTGGGTAAATCTGCATGAGTATCTTGATACTTCATGGTTTAAAGTTATTGTTGGTGGTAATCCAAATTATAACCTTTTCGCACATCCCGAGCACTATAATGAAGCTCGGGAAGCTTTAAAAAGTGTACCCCATACTATGACCCTGGAGGCAGGAGAAGCACCAGAACGTTTTCATTATGGAACAAATCCTCGCACAGGAGATTTTACCTTAAGTGCAGATTCATCATGGATTATTTCATGGCGTAAATCACCTCCACCCTTTACCGGGGGGAGTCATGGCTATGATAATAGGAATACTGATATGCATGCAATATTTTATGCCTACGGTCCAGCTTTTAAAAAAGCATATAGTCATCCAACATTTGATAACATAGACATTTATCCACTAATTTGTGAAATTCTAAAATTGAAATCTGCCCCTGTTGATGGAAACCTGGATAATGTAAGAGATATGCTAGTGAATTCGAAATAGGGAATAAAAACAAATTCTAATACTCATCAAAGAAATAGTGATACCTGTCAATCTCAGGCCGTGAAGGAAAATTAATCTCCTCCTCCCTGAAATCCTGAGTATACCTAAGTAAAAATAATTTTTGGTTCATAGCCCCATAGCCAAAGTTTATTCTCTTAAATCTTAGATCAGTAATCAGATAGTCTGCTTTATGATTATGAAAACATCTCATGAATTCGTCACCATAAATACCTATTCCTGTCAGAAAGTAATTCATGACATCATACCCTATCCATGCAAAACTATAAGGAGCTGGCTCAGTATTGAACTGTTTCCTATACCTTTTTAATATACTCTGGACATTGCTCCGGGAATAATCCAGGAAATATGGAGTTAAGATAAATACATCCATGCTATGATAATAATCAAGCTGAATATTCCGAAACTGTTGCCATTCAGGAAAACCATAGACTTTGAGATCGTAATTCTTTGACAGGGCAAATATTTTTGCAAGCACTTCGCTTACAAATGTTTCTCTTTCGGAAACAACTATGATTGTATTTGCCTCTGTTTTTAAAAGAGCGTCCTTAATTTCATTTATTGTATCTCTTCGGGCCCGGTTTTCAGAAAAAAACACTTCTTTCAGGCTTATATCCTCGAGTGGACCATATTGCCTTAATGAATCCATAAGCGTCCATTTAAAACTTTCCACTTTATCTTTTTCAATTGAGTCTCCTGCATGGACAAGTACTATATTCTTATTATAATCTGTAGCAACAATTCCTGATAAAACAGCATTTTCAACTGAATTGGATGGATTGGCCTCAAATAATGATTGATTCGCCCTTAATAAGTCTTCCTTTTGAACAAAAGGTGAAACAATGGGGATATTCCTGGTGCTTAAATAATCTGATATAATCGACAAGTTCATTGAATATACCGGCCCGATTATTAAATCCATATCTTCAAGTACCCTGCTCCTTGCAAGTTCCTCAACTTTCCGGGGATCCTGGTCTGTATCAAACACATATAAATCAATGCTCATGCCTCTGCTTCGGATATCCTCCATTGCCATTAAGGCACCTTCATAAAAATCTATAAACCTTAGGCTTTTATTATATATCCAGTTTTTATCCCTTGGAGTAATCTTTTTTATTGCATTCCCATACTGATCAGTTCTACTGGAATCAACAATCTCTCTTTCATTGTTTTCATCCAGGTATAAAGGCAATAACATGGCCACTTTTACTGAATTGTTGAAAAACACTTGTGGTTCAGTTTCACACAAAGTATCTTTCATTTCTTCCAGCTCCATGATAGTTGTATCAGGCTTAACTGCAAATAACTGCTGAGTGTATACAGTTCTGGGTACTTGGATGACATCACCAACCTGAAGACCTTTTTTCAAATTTTCATTGGCCTTTTTAAGCTTTCTTATACTTATATCGAACTTTTTTGACAACGAATACCAGGTTTCCTTATACTCCACTCTATAATACAGATATCTATCATCCTGAACGGAAAAATCCTGTTTATCAGGTTGAAAATCTATCCGTGGTATTTTAATGATAGCATTGGTTGGTATATTGTTCATGTCCAGTTCAGGATTCATTTCTTCAATTTCCTTAATGGAAATATTATAATGTTTGGAAATGGAATAAAATGTTTCTCCAGGCTCCACCTTATGCAAAATAAAACCTTCCGAACTTGCAGCAAAAAATTCTTCCTCAGTACTTTCAGGAATTTTCAATACCTGCCCGGGCTGAAGGCCAACAATAATTGCCGGGTTCTCTTTTGAGAGAACTTTGGGTGAAACATAATAGGCTTTACAAATTGAGTATACAGTTTCTCCTTTTTTTACAACATGAATAAAATATACTTTTCCTTCAATTAAAACTTTTTCAGTTGACCGGTTTATCTGAACCTCCGATTCCTGTGAAAAAACAGCAGTATTAATAAGTAAGAAAAAGGAAATGGCTAGCAAATAACGATGGCTTATCATTCTGTTGGTTAAAAGAAGAACATAAAATTTTGACAAATTTAACAAGACATTCGGTAATTCAAAACCATTTTGTCAAGTCAAATATTGTGTAATAGACCTAAAAAAGAATTATTCAAGAACTTTTACTGCATGAATCAGTAAAAATATTCCTTTTATCAAAAATATTTTGTGAGGGACTCTAATTATTTGTATCTTAATTTCCTTTAATAATTATCTATTTTTCAGTTCAATACTTTTCAAAAAATGGTCCATTTTTTTAAAGACTGGCTTCAATTTTTTAAAAAAAGTAAACCTTCCCAAACCAAGGATTTAAATATTAATAATAGATTGCCTTTTGATGTTAAGCAGGAATTACTCTTTTCACGGGGAGAATCCCCAGCAAAGAAACAGAAGAAGGGCCCCGGAGCTGATGTTCATAAGCTGATGATTAAGGCAACCCAAATAAAGAAAACTAAAGGTTACCCCGAAGCAATTGATTTCCTTATGGAATTGGCAGAACATTATATAAATGATAAAAATACAGCTCTTGTTGTTTGTATGAATAAACTCATTCCTTACATGAAGAAGGATTCAGCATACGAACCGAACGAGATCAAGAAGTATCTTGAAAGTATTATCTCCAAAACTCCTAAATCAGATCCATACTTCCTGAATCTGCACATTACCATGGCTCAGTTTATAAGATCATATGATCTTGAAAAATCAATAATTTATCTTTTTGAGTGCCTTGATAAATATAAAGTGAATTTAAACACCTTTAATATTCAGATTTGCCTGGCTAACTTTTTAGGAGAAGCCAGTAAAATAGCCAAATCCAAGTCCATTCTAAAGCAGGCAAAATCATTACTTTCAGGGAAGATAGAGCGATTTGAGCTAATAAAGCTGGAACGGAGATGGTATAGAAGCTCTGCTAAATTAAATTTAATGAAACCCGGAGAAATGGGTATGATAAAGTACCTGAATCACAGGTTCATTGAGTTTGCTCTTGATATGTCTAGGGTACTGGATCCTATGCATATTGAAGTTTTTCATGAACGCAAAGACCTTTATTACAAAAATGAGAGAGGATTTGTGGACAGCGAAGATTTTAAATCTGCCATTCAAAAATTGGGTCTTCAGAATGAACAGGAAGCATTAATTAAAAACATTTACGGTTTTTGTTTTGAAGAACTACCTGGAATTCTGGGTGTTACAGAAAGACAATTGCATTATCTCCCAGGTGACCTGGAAAGTATAGAAGAACTTCGAGAAAAGAAAATGTATTATCGAAAGCCCTTTAGAGAGCTACCTGAAATTGAAAAAAGAATAGATAAAATTATAAAGAAGTACGTCAAGTAAAAAAGAACTTATATCACATACTTTATACTTGTTTGTAACCTTTGTCTGGTTAATTTTTTTTAATAAAATCTAAAATATTACTTTCAATCCGGTCATTAATTTTGTTAATATCTGATTTATTAAACTCCTCACCAGTAATACTTTCATACAACTCTATATATCTGTCTGAAACACTTTTAACAAAATCCTCAGGCATATCTGGCATACTTTGCCCGGTTTTACCCTGGAATTCATTTTCAATTAGCCATTCTCTAACAAATTCTTTTGAAAGTTGTTTCTGTGGTTCATCTTTTTCAAAACGTTCGGTATAGCCGCTGCGGTAGAAATATCGCGAAGAATCGGGTGTATGAATTTCATCTATCAGGAGAATTTTACCATCTTTTTTTCCAAATTCATATTTTGTATCAACAAGTATTAAGCCTTTATCCTTCGCCATTTGAGTTCCCCGCTGGAAAAGTCTGTATGTATACTCCTCCAGTTTATTATAATCGCTAATACTAACAAGTCCTGAAGAAATTATTTCCTCTTTTGAGATATCCTCATCATGGCCAAATTCGGCTTTTGTAGTAGGAGTAATTATGGGTGCTGGAAACTTCTGATGTTCCTTCATACCTTCAGGAAGAGCCACTCCACACAATTGCCTTTTCCCTGCTTTATATTCTCTCCATGCATGTCCTGTCAGGTAACCCCTTATAACCATTTCCACTTTAAATGGCTCAACAAAATGGCCAATTGTCACATTCGGATCGGGACAGCTAATTTTCCAGTTAGGTACTATGTCGCTGGTTGCATCGAGAAATTTCTCAGCTATTTGATTTAGAACCTGCCCTTTAAACGGGATTCCTTCCGGCAAAATAACATCAAATGCAGAAATCCTATCGGAAACAACCATTACCAGATAGTCATTAACATGGTATACATCGCGGACTTTTCCTTCATATTTATTTTTTAAGCCAGGAAATAAAAAATCGGTTTTAACTAGTGCTGAACTCATATTTTTAAATTAAATTTTTAATTACTTAAGATAATCATTTTTGCAAATATATCCCAATAGAAATAGATCCTTTTAAATCATTCATTCCAACTCAGTATCATTTTCAATTTCATCATTTCAGATTCCATCGTTCTTTAGATTTGAATCGTCTAACCTGCCATATGCCCTAACTATATCTTTAACCAGCTTGTGTCTGACAATATCTCTTTCATCAAATTCAATAATTGAGATTCCGGATATACCAATTAGTATGTCCATTGCCAATATCAGGCCGGAGTCTCTTTTATTTGGCAGGTCAATCTGAGTTATATCGCCTGTAACAATAAACTTGGAATTAACACCCATCCTGGTCAGAAACATTTTCAACTGGTTTAGAGTTGCATTTTGTGCTTCGTCCATAACTACAAAGGCATTTTCAAGAGTTCTGCCTCGCATAAACGCCAATGGAGCAATTTGAATGGTCTCATCTTCAATATAATTCGCAAGTTTTTTAGGGGGAATCATATCCCTTAAGGCATCATAAAGTGGCTGGAGATAAGGATCAAGTTTATCTTTTACATCGCCTGGCAAAAAACCGAGATGCTCACCAGCTTCAACAGCGGGCCTGGTTAAAACGATTCGTCTTATTTCATTGTTTTTTAATGCTCTGACTGCAAGAGCAATAGAAGTGTAAGTTTTTCCCGTTCCAGCGGGTCCAACAGCAACTAGTAAATCATTTGTGGCATATTCTTCAACCAGAACCTGCTGATTTATTGTACGCGCCTGGATGGGTTTTCCGCTATTGCCATATACCAAAACATCACTTTTTCCTCCATTCCAGAATGTTGTTTCTTCCTTTGAGCTACCCAGTATTCTCGATATATCAGACTCCTCTATCTCATTGTGATCTTCAACAAATTTTATTATTTCATTCATTTTTTCCTCAAAGGGTTCAATCTCCTTTATATCGCCCAGAACCTTTAACTCATCCCCTCTGGCAACAATTTTTAATTTTGGAAAAACAGACGAAATTTTATTCAGGAATTTATTATGAACTCCATAAATAGTTTTTGGATCAATGCCCTCTAAAGATATCAGCTTTTCAACCATAAAGATTTCGTAATAATCATTACTTTTGTTTCCGTACAAAAATAAGTTCATTTTTCGAGCTTGATATCATTTATGAAGGTTTTTTCTTACTAATGTCCATAATAACTTTAACTACTGACTGGAACAAAGACGATTATTACCTGGCAGCAATAAAAGGTCAGTTAATGGGCTTGTGTCCGGATGCGAAAATAGTCGATATCTCCCATCAGGTTCCTTCTTTTAATATCCGTCATGCTGCATTTTTAATTAAGAACAGCTATGCTCATTTTCCTGAAGGAACCATTCATATAATTGGAGTAAATTCTACTTCTGTCCCATCTTCAAGATTCCTGGCTGTTTCAGTTGATAAGCAATATTTTCTGGCCTACGATACAGGTATTTTCGGATTATTGTTTAAAGAAGAACCTACTGAGGTGGTTGAAATAAAATTGGTGGTAACTGATAAGGTTACTTTTCCGGAAATATCAGTCTTTGGAAGAACAGCCTCTAAAATCATTCAGGGAAAAAAGTTGGAAGATATTGGTAAAACTACCACTAAATTTACAAAAACCATCCCTTTAAGAGCTGCTATTGAGAATTCAACGATTACAGGTAGTGTAATTTTTATTGACTCATACAGAAATGCCATTTCCAACATTACCAGGGAATTATTTGAAAGAATTGGAAAAGGTAGGAAGTTCGAAATTTTAATCCAGAGCGATCGTTACCGGGTGACAAAAATTAATGCCAATTATGGCGAAACAACTATGGGCGAATTGCTTGCAATTTTCAACTCAATAGATTTACTTGAAATAGCCATAAACCGAGGAAATGCTGCAGATTTACTGGGTCTGAGTACCAATTCAGTTGTGAGGATAAAGTTTTTGGCTTAAATGCGAGGCTCTTAAAAAGAAGTTAAGCTTAGAATTAAGATCAGAAGAAATATACGATTTCATTTTTGCTAAATGGGATCTTTTTTATTTAGCCAATTTAATACAACTAAAAGTCTCAGAATAAAGATGGAGAACAACGAAATCAAAAGTGCTCAGAAAGAGTTTGGCAGGCTGCTGGAAATAATGAATGATTTGCGGGCTCAATGCCCATGGGACATGAAGCAAACCTTTGAGAGCCTGAGGAAATTAACCATAGAAGAGACTTATGAACTTGGCGATGCTATTCTTAAAAAAGATTTGAATGAAATTAAAGGGGAACTGGGTGACCTCCTGCTGCATGTTGTCTTTTACGCAAAAATAGGCTCTGAAACAGGTACTTTTGACATGAAAGATGTACTCGACTCAATTATTCAAAAACTTATATTTAGACACCCACATATTTATGGGGAGGTGAAGGTGGAAAATGCGGAAGATGTGATTCAAAATTGGGAAGAATTAAAACTTAAGGAGGGTCGTGAGGGTGTTCTTTCTGGAGTACCAATGTCTTTGCCTGCCATGGTAAAAGCAAACCGGATTCAGGAAAAAGTTCATGGTGTAGGTTTCGATTGGAAAGAAAAAGAGGATGTCTGGGAAAAAATTAATGAGGAGATTGATGAACTAAAAACCGAACTGAAAAAGTCCAATGAATCAGATGCTGATAAGGCGGAAAATATTGAGGCTGAATTTGGAGATTTATTTTTTTCAATAATTAATGCTGCCAGATTGTATGGTGTTGATCCTGAGATTGCACTACAAAGAACCAATCTTAAGTTTATTAACAGGTTTCAATACATTGAAAAGAAAGCTACCGAAATTGGTAAATCTTTAAGAGAAATGACTCTTGAAGAAATGGATGCCCTCTGGGAAGAAGCCAAAAAATGATTTAGAATACTTTTTGTCTAATTAAATTCTTTTCCCTCTTCATGCACTGTGTTCACTGCCCGTCCTGAAGGATCTGTATTATTTTTGAATGACTTATCCCATTCCAGGGCCTCACCTGTACTGCAGGCAATAGATGGAATCGATGGTACACAAGCTGCAGCCTGATCACTGGGGAAGAATTCACTAAAAATTGACCGATATACGTACTCCTCTTTTGACCTTGGTGTATTTATAGGAAACCTATACTTCGCATTTTCCATTTTCTCTTCTGATACTTCCTTCGATGCAATTTCTTTCAAAGTATCTATCCATCCATATCCAACACCATCAGAGAATTGCTCTTTTTGTCTCCAGGTAACACTTTCCGGTAGAATATCCTCAAAAGCCTTCCGCATTACCCATTTTTCCATCCTTCCATTCCTAATCATCTTATCTTCAGGATTAATTCGCATGGCCACATCCAAAAATTCCTTGTCAAGAAAAGGTACACGTCCTTCCACACCCCAGGCTGCTAATGATTTATTTGCCCTCAGGCAATCATATAAATGCAGTTTATCCAGCTTTCTCAACAATTCTTTATGAAACTCTTCTGCATTGGGTGCCTTGTGAAAATATAAGTAACCACCAAAAATTTCGTCTGCTCCCTCCCCTGTTAAGACCATTTTTATCCCCATCGATTTAATTACCCTGGCAAGCATATACATAGGTGTAGAAGCTCGTACAGTGGTTACATCATAAGTTTCCAGGTGATATATTACATCTCTGATAGCATCTAACCCCTCTTGTATAGTATAGTGAATCTCATGATGAATTGTGCCAATGTGATCTGCCACTTTTCGTGCAGCAGTAAGGTCTGGGGAGCCTTCCAGACCAATCACGAATGAGTGTAACTGTGGCCACCATGCATCCTGAGTATCTTCTGATTCAATTCTTTTTGCAGCATATTTTTTTGCAACTGCTGAGGTTACTGAAGAATCCAACCCACCTGAAAGTAATACTCCATAGGGTACATCAGACATCAACTGCCTGTGTACTGAAAGTTCCATAGCTTCCCTTAGCTGATCAATATTAGTGGTATTGTTTTTAACATTTTCATAATCCATCCAATCACGTTTATACCAGCAGGTAATCTTACCATCTTTGCTATATAAATAATGAGCAGGTGGAAATTCTTCTATCTTATTGCAAACTCCTTCAAGTGATTTCAACTCAGAGGCCACATAGAAGTTTCCAAACTGATCTCTTCCCATATAAAGAGGAACTATTCCGATATGATCACGACCCACGAGATAAACATCTTTTTCCTTATCATACAAAGCAAAAGCAAAAATCCCATTCAGGTCATCCAGGAAATCTACTCCTTTTTCCCTGTACAGTGCCATAATAATCTCACAATCAGACTTTGTCAGAAACTCATAATCAATTTTAAGCTTATTTCTCAACTCAACATGATTATAGATCTCACCATTCACTGCAAGAATCAGGTTCCCATCTTTACTGAACAAAGGCTGCCTCCCTGAAGCAGGATCGACAATTGAAAGCCTTTCATGCGCAAGTATAGCTTTGCTATCACAATATATTCCTGACCAATCAGGCCCCCTATGCCGAATTTTTTTTGACATTTCCAAAACCTGAGGTCTTAGTTTATCAACATCTGTTTTTAAGTCAAATACTCCAACAATACCACACATATAGCTTAATAATCAATTTTGAAATAAGAGCGACACGATAAATTGAGGCGATTAAACAAATATTTCTGACAACAATTTATTGCTTAAAATAATTTGCAAAGAAATAAATAATCGCTCTAATTCAGGAAATATCCTGATAATATTTTTCTTGAGAGTATAAAACTGATTCCCTCCAGAAGTATAAACTTTGAGAATAGTTTTAAATTGTTTCGAGTTTTCTCAATTCAGTTGAAACGAAATCCATCAATTGTTTCACATAAGCTTGAGAAAAATTAAAATGGATTCCTGCAGTTTTATAAATTTCAGGAATGGGAACTGAATATCCCAATGATAAGGCTGCTTCAAATTGATCAAGCGCCTTTTCGGGATTCTCTTTATACTTCTTCCATACAGCTATGGCTCCCAATTGAGCTATTCCATACTCGATATAATACAGTGGAACTTCAAAAATATGAAGTTGTTTTTGCCACATAAATTCTTTTTCTTTTGAAAGATCTTCCCAATCAACCATTTTGCTTCCGAAGATATTGAAAATATCCACCCAGGCTGTGATTCTTTCCTCATCTGAATGATCAGGATTTTTATACAACCAGTGTTGAAATTGATCCACAGCCGCTATCCATGGAAGGATTTGTAATACACCTTCTAACTGGGTTCTTTTGGCCCTCTTCAGATCATCATTGCTATCAAAGAAATTGTGCCACTGGTCCATGGATATCAATTCCATTGACATTGAGGCAAGTTCAGCAACTTCAGCAGGTAGCTCCTTATATTCTATAAGTTTCTGGCCCGCACTAAGAAAACTATGAATAGCGTGTCCTCCTTCGTGAAACATGGTTTCCAAATCACGGAGATTGCCGGTAGCATTCATAAAAATGAAAGGGATATTACTCTCATACAGTGGATAATTGAAACCACCGGGTGCTTTACCAATTCGTGAATCGAGATCAAAAAAGCCTCCTTTCTGCATTTCTCGAATAAAAGAACCGTACTTTGGTCTTATATTTTCAAAGCTCAATATTGCTTTCTCCACCAATTCGTCCACATTCGCAAATGGTTTTAAGGGAGATTTCAGCTCAGAGTCAACATCCAGGTCCCATGGGCGGATGGATTTAAGGCCTAATCTTTTCTTTCTTTCAATCAGAAGAGCATCCACAATAGGACAGACTTCTGCCGCAATGGACTTGTGAAACTGAATGTTTTCCTCAATATTATAGTCAAACCTTCCAAGGTCGGTCCATTTGTATTCAAGATAATTGCTAAAATCGGCATTTTTCGAAATAATATGTCTTTTGGATAAAAGTGTAGTCAGGAGATCTTGTAAGACCTGGGCGTCTTGCAAACGTCTTTTATTAATTCTTTTAAAAAAGTCTTTTCGTATTTCCCGGTTGGGATCCTTTATGAAATTTGAGGCCTCCTGAAGTGTAATCTCCTTGCCTTTATACGAAATGGTCATTTCAGATGAAAGCTTCCCATATTTCTGCTCCTCTACCTGCAACTCTGAAATCAACTCGAGGTTCTTCTCCCTGAATATTTCCATTCTAGCTTTTAGAGACCGATTAAACACCAGGAATTCAGCATTATCAAGGTCCTCTCTCAATGAAGACTGATAGAACTTTTCATCCAAAAGATTTGAGAATTTTGCTACTTCAGGTTCGATTTGCTTAATAAATACCTCATAGTTTTTAGCCAATTCCTCATTTGCTGTATCGCAATTCATTCGGATGTATCTCCATGCAAAATCTTCCTCCAGAACAGAGGTTAATTCACTTCGATCTAACAACCATTGCTTTAAATCGGATATTGTATTGAAATCCCTCTGAAGCAGATTATCAAAATACTTTTCAATTGTTTTAAAGGAGTCGATTATTAAATCAGAGGAAACAAATCTTCGTTTGACCTTAACCTGCGGCAATGGATGCACCTGTTTCATAAATGCTCTTACTCCTTTGCTTCAGGCTCACCTGATTCTGCGGCAGTTTCATTTTCCTTTTTCTCTTCGTTCTCTTCTTCTTCGGAGAAATCGAGCATCTTCATTTTAGAAAGTAAGTTATACCAAAGGGCTACCTTTTTAATATCTGACACATATACTCTATCCCTGTCATAACTTGGAAGTACCTCTTCAAACCATTTCTTCAATTCCTCTGAGCTAGATTTATGTGAAATTGTTTCTTCTCCATTTTCTTTCTCAAAAATACTCTTGAGCACTTCCTTCAGGGAAACTTCTTCATCTTCAGTAAAAATAGCAATGTCATCCAATGCACTTACTTTTTCTGATGCGAATGCGCTCGTTCGTGTTTTATCTTCAATATTTTCGACTATCATTGCATTTCTACCCTGAGAAATAAATTTATATAAGCCTGGCTTTCCTGATATTGCCATTATTTCTTTTAAGTCCATAACAGTATTTTTTTGCAAATTTATTAAATCCTCGGTATAATTGATTAAACTATATTCCGCTCCTTCTTAATATTATTGTATGCCTCATTTACTTTTTTGAATTTTTCGTTGGCCACTTTCTGAAAATCTGCGCCAAGATGACTGACCTTGTCAGGATGATATTTCATGGCCATTTTCCTATAGGCCTTTTTCAATTCTTCGTTAGAAGCTTCAGGACTAATCTCTAAGATTTTATAGGCTGAGTCAGTTCTTGGAATAAACATATACTTAACTGATTCCCTATCTTTAACTGATACTCCCATCTTAATTCCAATTCTCTCAATAACAGCCAGTTCATTTTGATTTACACGCCCATCTGCATTTGAAACACCATATAAAAGATGTAGGAGCTCAAGCCGGGATGAATAATTCATATTCTGCCTAATTTGGTTTGAAACATCATCAAGCGGTATATCTTGTTTTAAGATATCTTTCAGCATACCCAGTGCTTCCACTGCAGATTCTTCACCAAAAGCCCTCACCAGATATTGTTTAACAAAAACAAGTTCAGAACGAACCACTTTACCATCGGCCTTCATTACAGCTGCGATAAGCACCAATAAGCTCATTGCAAAGGCTCCAGTTGTTGTTCTGCCTCCTAATCCTGGCCTAAAGTCAGGCTTTCCATCGAACATTGATCCCAATGCAAAACCCAGGATTCCTCCCAGTGGGCCAAAAAAAGCCCAACCCAATCCCCCTGCTATCCATTTTCCAAATTTTCCCATCTTCAGAATTTTAATTCTTTTATTGACTATTTGTTATTAAGATAATCGTTGCTCGACTTCTCAATCAGATCTTTATGTATATTAATTATCTGCGGCAAAAGTAAAGTCTTTTCATCATTTATTATAACATAGTCAGACTTCTTTATTCTTTGCTCATCATTCAACTGATTTTTAATCCTTGCCAGTACATTATTACGTTCCGCCTGATCGCGCTTAACAACTCTGGCAATACGAAGTTCCTCCTGTGCAGAAATCGTAATGACAAAATCAAGGAACTTCTCACCTCCAGATTCAAAAATTATAGCAGCCTCCTTAACTATATAAGGTAGGTTGTTATATTTCCTGGTCCAGATTTCAAATTGGTTAAAAACAGCCGGATGAATAATCCTATTGAGCTTTTCAAGTAATTTTTTTTCTTTAAAAACTGCTTCCGAAACAGCCTTTCTGTTCAATTTGCCATCCAGGTATATTTTGGCACCAAACAAATCTATTATCTTCTTTTTAACAATAGAATCTGTTTCTACAATTTCCTTCGAAACATCATCAGCATGAAAAACAGGGATGCCCATTCGTTTAAAGATTTCACATACATATGACTTCCCGCTGCCAATCCCTCCTGTTATTCCTACCTTCAGCATTATTTCTTTTCGATAATAAAATCCACATATGTTGGATGAATCCTAACAGACTGAACAAATTCAGGATATGATTCTATATTAACTTTTAGCTTATTTCCAGTTGTGGATTGAATCGATTCATAATCCACTTCAACCCAAAACAAGTCAGATGAGATATTGTCAAAAGTTCCCAGGCCAGAAACACATGTTAGAGTTACCTGGTTGGGGAATGTCCTCAAAATAAGTGAATCTGGTAAATTCCCAGCTCTGATTGGGACTTTAAAGCTTGCTTCCGTAAATTGCTCTACAGGAATGGAAAGCTCCACCTGTTCATGGGAAAATACAACTTTGGGTGGCGTAGTTAGGTCAACTTGTTCGCTTACAGAGTTTTTTAGATCTGTATAAGATTTATAAACTGTACGAATACCTTTTAGTGTATCCAGGATAGAAGCAGGACCTGAAACAACAATACTATCCGGATAGGTGCTTATCTTATCGATTAATAAATACTGTCTGGCCAGAGAATAAGAAATGTTTGGAAGAATTGGGAGTTTTTTATGTTCCATTTCATCAAACTTGAAATTCAGTGTATCTGGTAATATTTCCAGGATCTTCATTTCATCTGAAAATCTTCTTTCAAACCTTCCATGAAGATCGCTTGTTAACAAAAAAAATTCAGATGAATTTTTCTTTTGTCTAAAAACATAGGACTTCATATCCAGTGTTAACGGCACCAATTTTGTACTAAGCTTGTACTTCAGCAAGGTGTACCCTGAAGCCTGGATTCTTATAGTAAGTATTGAAGGTAAATCATTTACAAGAACTTTATTATCTATTAAATTCTGGTAACGAACCGGGAATTTAATATCAGAAACCGCATTTTTATTCAGTTCATTTAAAAGCCAGAACAAAGATGAAATGAATAAGAAAAAAAGAAAAATTAAAGAATTTTTGTTAAACTTCTTCCTAATCCGAACCCAAAGTCCTGACAAACCTGTATATAAAATTAGCTTCAAACCAAAATTTTAGTTTAACAACTTTCAACTTACTGTCCATCCTAAATAAATGTTTGCACTTCATTATTACCGGGAAAGATATAGCTTAATCTGCCGGATAATCAGTATAAATAACTGATTTATAATTAGAAGAATAGAAAAACTATTTCTGCTGTGCAATATCGCCAGAGCTTTTTAAGATGGCACTTTTATCAATCTTAATCCTAATCTTATCAGCAATTTCCACTGTTACAATCTGGTCGCTTATCTCAGCAACTTTGCCATATATTCCTCCTGTAGTGACTACTTTATCACCTTTCTTTAAACTTTCACGATAGGTTCTTAATTCTTTCTGCTTTTTCATTTGTGGCCGAATCATAAAAAGATAGAATACAGCCATAATTAAAATCAGGGGCAAAAAAGTTGTTAGCGGACTTTGACCTTCTGCAGGGGAAGCCATTAATAGTACTGTTAAGAAATTACTCATAATGAATTTTAATTTAAATATTAATTTTTATATCAGTTTATATTGCTGATTACTTCAGCCTGGATATTTAATACTTTTCGAACCGGCGTACCATTGGTACGGATGGCAATTGACTTATTCTGTGCACCCATCTTTCCTTTGCTATCAAAAACTACCTCTAGCTTGCCACGACTACCCGATGCCAATGGCTCCTTACTATAATTGGGAATGGTACACCCACAGGTGGCTGAAGCCGATGTAATAAGGAGTCCGCCACTTCCAACATTTTCATAGAAGAATGTAAAGCTTACTACTTCCCCCTGGATAATTTTTCCAAAATCATGAGCCTCAACAACAAATTCTATTTGCGGCATTCCCTGAATAGTATCCTTTTCAGAACTTGAGCCTACACCCTGTTTTAAGTCTTTATTAACACATGAAATTGAGAAAATCATGCTAAGCAAAGAAATACAGAATATTACAGCAACTTTATGCACGGCTAAATATATTAATAAACTCTTATAGTTTCTATTCAAACACACAGAAAAGTTATTATTTTCGGCTGCAAAGAAAGCAGATTTAAATAAGTTGCACAACTTTAGAGTTCAAATAATTATAATTCGCCAATTAAACCTTTCCCCTTCTTTACAATGATCTTTTCCTTTTTCAGGTTCTCTGTAATCTTATCTAATATTCCATTAATAAAAGTTCCACTCTTATTTGAACTATAAATTTTTGAAAGTTCAATATACTCGTTCAGACTTACTTTTACCGGAATGTCTGAAAAAGCAACCATTTCAGTAATAGCCAGCTCCATAATCAGAATATCCATTAAAGCTATTCTGTCAACATCCCAGTTTTCAACATATTTTTCAATTAATTTTTTATTATCTGTATGTTTTAATATTGCTTTTCTTAGCAGATTTTTACTAAAATTCCGATCGTCCTTATTTGTAATTATCTCATCCATTTTTGGTAAAGGAATATTACCTGGAGAAGAATTCTTAATTGATTTCACTATTCGCGAGAGGGTAAATTCAATATCATCGTTCCAATAAATACTCTGCTCCTCCAAGCATTGATAAAGGTCCTCAGACGCTGCTATATAATTTGAATAAATCTTAATAATAAATTTCTTATCCTCATTCGGCCCGGCAGGGTTTTTCATATAATCCTGGTAATCATCAGATGCTAAAATAACCTGAAATAGCTTTCTTACTACTTCAGGATAATTGACCCAGCTAATTTTCTTCTTCTCAATAACTTCCTTAAAAGTCTTGTTTTCCCTCAATTCCCTAATAAACCAGTTGTCAATAAATTTAGTATTTGGGTTAAGGTCTTCTTCAGTTGGTTTCCTTTTCTGAAGGGCCAGATCTATTCTTGATTTTGAATAATCAGCAATTTCTATTAGAAGTAAAAAGAGCAGATAATAAAGTTCAAACATTTTTTCAATACTATGAAAAAGTTCTTTCTCTGCTAAATCAAGTTTTTCTCCCCCTCTTTTCTCAAAGGCATAAAAAGCATGCAGGACCTTAGTCCTAAGCAACCTCCTGTTAATCATACGCTTATGAAGCATTAAGTGAATCACAAAAATACAACCTTTTCACATGCCAACAAAAGATTTCCGGCAAATACTACAATTATTATTAATAATACCTGAATTGGAAAAAATAAAATTGCAAAACTATGTAATCAGCATATTAAAATTATTTTTTACTTTTGCCCGCTGTACATAGCCTAATTATAAACTATAAAAGTATGGAAGAAGGAAAGGAAAAAAAGGAAGGATTTGAAAAGAACAATCGTGAAGAGATTTTTTCAAAGGCAGTAAGAGCAGGGAAGCGTACTTATTTCTTTGATGTAAAAGCAACAAGACGCAATGACTACTATCTGACTCTTACTGAGAGTAAAAAAAGATTTAACCGGGAAGGTCAACCATTTTTCGAGAAACATAAAATCTTTTTATACAAAGAGGATTTTGAAAAGTTTTCAGATGGTTTGAAAGAAGTCATCGATTTTATTAAAGAAGCAAATCCTGTTTTGCTTGAAAGGGCTCCAGAAGAAAATTCAACAGAAATAAAGGAAGAAGTCGCAACAAATGACTTTACCAACGTTGATTTTGAGGACCTGGGGGATAAAACAGAGTAAAGTGTAAAAAATTAATTGAGTATTATACAAGGGGTTTACAATATGTTTTCCCCTTTTTTTTAATTGTAAACCGAAATGAGATTTACGTATATTTCTCAGTTTTCTCATTCATAGAAGCATCTTTATCTTTGTGCCACTCTATTTTTAAGTTTGAAATCAGGGATTCAGCCCCCGTATTAAAACAGACTTCCTGTGCAGCTTTCACGACCTTCATTATTTCATCATATTCCCCCTCCATTACAGTCTCGAAAGGACATACAGTATATTTTATACCAGACTTACTTATAACATCAATTGCCTCATCAACAATATCATAAATTTCCCTGCTTTTTGATTGCGGAATTACCTGGAAAGCAATATTTACTTTTGTGCACATTTGGAAATATTTTAAAATTAAGCGTCAATATTAGATATTCGAATAAGAGGAATATATCTAAAAACCTTTGAATTTAATACTTTGAGAGACAAAAATACCAATTAATGGGTATTGAATCGATCATAGATTTAATATACTTTTGTTGATTCTTCCTGAACTTTTATTCTTTTTATGAATTTAGCAGACCTCCCCACCACAGACAGCGCTTACATAACGCGTGTAAAAGGAAGAGGTGCGTTTCGGAAAAGAATAATCGAAATGGGATTTGTGAAGGGGCAGAAAGTCACTTCCATTAAAAATGCTCCTCTAAAAGATCCTATTGAATATGAAGTAATGGGATATAAAATTTCATTGCGTAGAAGTGAAGCACAGTTAATTGAAATCTTTACAAAGAAGGAAGCAAAGGAAATTAATACAAACCAGTTTAATGGAGTTGTTTCTGATACCGATTACATTAAAACAGCCAATCTAAAACAAAAAACCATCCATGTTGCTCTGGTAGGTAATCCAAATGCCGGAAAAACTTCGTTGTACAATTATGCCTCTCATTCAAAAGAACATGTTGGTAATTATGGAGGCGTCACCATTGACTCAAGAATGGCTCTTCTTCAGCATAAGGATTATACTTTTGAATTAACGGATCTGCCAGGAACTTATTCAATATCAGCATATACACCTGAAGAACTTTATGTTCGAAAATACATCTTCGGTGAAATGCCTGATGTTGTAATAAATGTTGTTGATGCCTCAAATCTGGAAAGAAACTTATATCTAACCACCCAGCTAATAGATATGGATGTTAAGGTGGTTTTAGCATTAAACATGTTCGATGAGCTTCAAAAATCCGGTGATGAATTTGATTATGTAAGCTTGGGAAAAATGATAGGCATACCCATTGTTCCTACCGTCGCTCTAAAAGGAAAAGGAATAAAAGAGCTGTTTGACAAGGTTATTGATGTTTTCGAAGATCGGGAACCAGATTATCGGCATATTCATATAAATTATGGAATTGAGCCTGAGATTTCTATTAAGAGGATTCAGGAGACAATCTGGAAGAATAAGAAGATTACGGATAAAGTATCTTCCAGGTATTATGCAATTAAATTACTTGAGAAAGACCGCGCAGCTGAATTCTCCCTATCGAGGTGGGAAAATTACGATCAAATTGAAAGTGTTTCGGAATCTGAAATTGAAAGAATTGAAAAAATTACAAATGATGATACCGAAGCATTGATAACCGATTCCCGGTATGGATTTATTTCAGGAGCATTAAAAGAAACTTACGTTAAGAACAAAATTCAGAGGCGAAATAATTCGGAAATTATTGATGCCTTTCTTACGAATAAAATATTTGGGTTTCCATTCTTATTTATAGTCTTATTTCTTGCTTTTTACGCCACTTTTGAAATTGGAAAGTATCCAATGCATTGGTTAGAAGAACTTGTGGGTTTCACTTCCTCAAAGTTAGGAAATGTGCTCCCTGAGGGACCTTTAACAGACCTACTTATTGATGGCATTCTTGGTGGGGTTGGAAGTGTAATCGTATTTCTACCTAATATTCTGATATTGTTCTTTTTTATCTCATTGATGGAAGATACTGGTTATATGTCAAGGGCTGCTTTCATTATGGACAAAATAATGCATAAAATAGGACTGCATGGGAGGTCATTCATTCCTCTGATTATGGGCTTTGGATGCAACGTGCCAGCAATTATGTCCACCCGCACTATCAAAAACCGCAACAACCGCCTGGTAACAATTCTGATTAACCCTTTTATGTCATGTAGTGCAAGGTTGCCGGTTTATATCTTAATTATTGGTGCTTTCTTTCCGTCAAATGCAGGACTAGTTTTATTTTTAGTTTATGCTTTCGGAATATTTATGGCTGCACTAATTGCAATTCTCTTTAAAAAAGTAATTTTTAAATCGGAGGAAGTTCCTTTCGTTATGGAATTGCCACCATACAGGGTCCCCACCTTAAAGTCAACCATAACTCATATGTGGGGCAAGGGAGGTCAGTACTTGAAAAAAATGGGTGGAATAATTTTGGTGGCCTCAATTATTATCTGGGGTCTGAGCTATTATCCTCAAAATCATTCCACGGCAGGAGAAGAATTAGCCGGAATTACAAATAATAGCGGAGAAAATTATGGATTACAAAATTCATACATTGGTAAAGTTGGTAAATTCATTGAACCAGTTATGAGTCCCCTTGGCTTTGACTGGAAGATGAGTGTTGGCTTACTTACAGGGATTGCCGCTAAAGAAGTAGTAGTGAGCACAATGGCGGTTCTGTATCAATCTGATTCTGAATCAAATGGGGCTGGTACGATTACAAAAATGATCCAGGAAGAAAAATATGCCGATGGAGATCTAAAAGGGGAGAAAGTATATAATCAGGTGGTAGCCGCCTCTTTCATTATTTTCATACTCCTATATTTTCCCTGTGTAGCAGTTATTTCAGCCATTAAAAAAGAATCAGGGAGCTGGAAATGGGCTTTGTTTACAATTTTTTATACAACAAGCCTGGCCTGGATAATGTCCTTTTTTGTGTATCAGACCGGAAAATTACTATTTTTATAAATTATATGATTCAAGAGATATTAGCAATATTAGTTTTTTCAGCAGCCGTAAGCTATGCGCTTTTTAATTTTGTCCAATTATTTATTCCTTTAAGGAATTCTAAAAGCCCAGGCGGGTGCAATGGTTGTGGTGGCAGCTGTCACCTTCCTTCAACTAAACAAAAATTATAAGCTTTTCACACCAAAAAAGAAAAGGGACAAAATCTGCAACAAAAAGGGATCTAATTCAGTATACAAATTATAATTTATGACTGGAAAATTGTCTTTGTGAAAACAATTATGATAAATAACAGTCAAAGCTTAATACAATTTCTTTTTGAAAGGAGCATATATACCTGTAAATCTGAATATTACCAATTAGTAAAAGACCCTGGATATTTCAATACTAATCCATAATAATTTAAAATATATTTGATTAAAATTTCTATATTTGGCTTTCGAAAATACAAGCTTGTAAACTTAACTTTAGAACATAAAAATTACACCCATGAAAAAAAACTTATTATTCCTTATCGTAATTGTTGCAATGGCAGCATGTAATAGCCAGGAGCGAAAAGCCGATAATGCTGTTGCTGAAGAGACAATAGTTGAACTCAACATAAACGAACTGCTTGCAGATGCAGACTCTTATGTTGGTAAACCAGTAAAAATTAGTGGAACTGTAGATCATGTATGTCGGGAAGGTGGGAAAAAGATGTTTATTTTCGGTGATTCTGCTGAAGACCGAATTAAAATTACTCCAGGCAAAAAGATGAATACTTTTGAGGTTGAAATGGAAGGCAATGATGTAACTGTTGAAGGTATACTTCAGGAGGTACGAATTGACGAAGAATACATTGCCAATATGGAAAATGATCTTCAAAAGAGTCTAACTGGAAAAAATGTTACAGATGAAGGTAAACATATGGGTGAAAAGGAAGGTGAACAAAGTGGAAATGAAATGGAAGCTCAAAAATCACAAATTGATCAATTGAAAGGTCAGTTAGAGTCTTGTGGAGAGGATCACCTTTCATTTTATTCAGTTGAGTGTTTCAAACTTGAGGAAGTTAAATAGTAAAATTATATTAACGAAAAAAATATAAGGCTGGTAGGATTTACCGGCCTTATTCTTTTCTATTATGAATTGGAGAAAAATCAATAGAGTTCTACACAGAGACTTTGGATATTTTTTTGTAGCAACATCCATTATTTATGGTTTATCAGGCATCGCTCTCAATCACATAAAGGATTGGAATCCTAATTTTGTAATCAGCTATTCGGAATTTCAAATATCACAACCCATTGAGAAAAGTATGGTTACTGAATCATGGGTGCTTGAGATAATTGATAAATATGACGATAAGAAAAATTACAAGAAATACTATTTCCCTGCTGAAAATAGGCTAAAAGTTTTCTTAATTGGAGGTTCTGCCATCATTAACCTGGATGATGGTAAAGGATTTATTGAAAAAATTAGAAGACGAAGAATTTTTTATGAAACCAATTATTTACATTACAATCCCGGAAATTGGTGGAAATGGTTCTCTGACATTTATGCCGGAGCGTTGATCTTGCTTGCAATTACCGGACTATTCATATTGAAAGGGAAGAATGGAATTAAAGGCAGAGGTGCCTGGCTAACTATACTTGGATTGATCATACCATTATTCATTCTGTATTTCTTATTGTAAGTTTGAATCAGTTTAGTAACTTTGGATAGAGTGCAAAGATTTCTGAATAAGGTCGAGTAAATTTTTTATATAAGAGGAGTAAGTAGCTGATTCAAAATGGTTGATTATTTATTACTGGTACTGGGTATTGTTTTAATGCTAATTGGCCTTATAGGTTGTGTTCTGCCAGTTCTCCCAGGTCCTCCAATTAGTTTTATCGGGCTTTTACTCTTACAATTCAGTCGTTTTGCCGACTATAGTCTGAATTTCATGCTTCTTATGGGAGGTATAGCAATTCTTGTTAGCGCTGCAGATTATGTTGTACCTGTGTGGGGAACAAAGAAAATGGGTGGGTCAAAAGCCGGGATATGGGGAGCTGCTTTAGGACTTTTTGCAGGTATATTTTTCTTCCCTCCTATTGGACTTATTGTTGGCCCCCTAGTAGGGGCAATCCTTGCCGAGCTTATTCAAGGTGAAGATTTCCAGAAATCATTTCGTGCCGGTATGGGCTCCTTATTAGGTTTTATGCTTGGAATAGGAATTAAACTTATTGCATCCGCTGTAATGACTTACTATTTTGTTAAGGCACTATTTTGATAATTGCTCTGACTATACTTTAGACACAATCCTTTTGAAGCAAAAAAACGATTGCAGAATTACCGCAATCGCCTGATTTAATATTTTGTAGCTCTGTTTTAATTTCCGAGTGTAGCAACCATAACCGCCTTTATGGTGTGCAACCTGTTTTCAGCCTGATCAAATACTACTGAATGTTCCGATTCAAAAACATCGTCAGTAACTTCCAGCGCATCCAACCCGAATTTTTGAAATACATCCTCCCCAATTTTCGTATCCCGGTTGTGGAATGATGGTAAGCAATGTAGGAATTTAACCTTTGGATTTCCGGTAAAGTCTAAAACGGTTTTATTAACCTGATATGGCTTTAAAAGTTTTATCCTTTCATCCCAAACCTCATCCGCTTCACCCATAGATACCCAAACATCGGTATATAGAAAATCGACACCACTTACTGCAGATTTTACATCTTCAGTGATCAAAATATTAGCTCCGGTTTCCTTAGCAATTTCCTGGCACTGCTTTACAAGATCCTCATCGGGCTGTACTTTTTTAGGTGCCGCAACTCTATAATCCATTCCCATAAGGGCAGCGCCAACCATTAACGAATTTGCCATATTGTTTCGTGCATCACCAAGATAGCAATAACTAAGCTCATGCAGTGGTATATCAGAGTGCTCAATCATGGTTAGAAAATCAGCAAGCACTTGCGTTGGATGAAATTCATTGGTCAGTCCATTCCATACAGGGACACCAGAAAATTCAGCCAATTCCTCAACTTTTTCCTGCCCAAACCCCCGATATTCTATCCCATCATACATCCTGCCAAGGACCCGTGCAGTATCTTTCATTGACTCCTTATTACCAATCTGCGAACCAGATGGTCCAAGATAGGTAACATGAGCTCCCTGATCCAAAGCTGCCACTTCAAAAGCACAGCGGGTGCGGGTTGAAGACTTTTCAAATATCAATGCAATATTTTTACCCTGCAACTTCTGCTGCTCTACCCCTGCATACTTCGCTTTTTTTAAAGATAATGAGAGATCAAGTAGAAAGTTAATTTCTTTGGGTGTAAAATCGAGTAATTTTAGAAAGCTTCGATTTCTTAAGTTAAAAGCCATATTTTAAATTATTAGTTAATGTAAATTTATTTTCAAAGTTTAAAATTGTCAATCGTATTCAAGAGTGATTTTTGTTCCAAATGATCTGTCCTCTAATTTTGTAGCCTCAGTAATTACACTTTTTAATCCGCCCTGTTCAACAAATTGAATTGCAGCCCTGATTTTTGGCGCCATGCTACCTTTTGAAAACATTCCCTCTTCTAAATACCTAAGGCTATCTTTTCGATCTAGGAACTCCTTTATTTCCTGGTTCTTTTTCTTATAGTTAATATAAACATAAGGAACATCCGTAAGCATATAAAACTCATCTGCACCAATTCGCGCAGCCATTAGTGAGGAGGCAAGATCTTTATCGATGACAGCCTCAGCTGGCCTGACTCTATCTTTTTCATCAATATATACAGGAACACCTCCCCCTCCCGCTGCTATAACAATATTTCCTGCCAGAGCCAGATCTCTAATCACATCTTCATTCATTATTCTCACTGGTCTTGGAGAGGGTACCACCCTTCTCCATCCATTATCAGTCTTAACTTCTTCCTTAAATACCCATCCTTTGTTTTTATGTAAACTGTCTGCTTCTTTTTTTGTATAAATCTTACCTATTCGTTTTTCAGGATTCTGAAAGGCAGGATCATCCTTATTTACAACTACCTGAGTAACGATAGTAACCACATTCTTATCTAGGCCATTTTCCTTTAGAACGTTAATTAACATGCGCTCTATCATATATCCAATTCCTCCCTGTGAATCAGCTACACAAATGTCAAGAGGCATCTGGGCAATTGAATACATTTGTTCCCCGGCATCGTTTCGCATTAAAATATTTCCAACCTGTGGCCCATTTCCATGGGAAAGTACAAGGTCATATCCTTCCTTTATCAGATACATTACATTTCGCAATGTATCGGTAGTGTTTTGTTCCTGCTCTTCGATGGTACCTAATTGATCACCTCTTAGTATAGCATTTCCACCTAGAGCAACTACAGCTAATTTACTCATAACTAATGATATAAATTACTTTCAGTTGAATTTTTAAATTGCTAAAAATTTTAACCAGCAGTTTTTTTTCAAGTCTGAAAAATATTTTCTTAAAATTATAATTAAATTTTTAAATCTATTATGATTTTAACTTTTGGAAAGGCAAGTCTTCATTCATCACATTTTTTGCCAAAAAAACTAAATAATTGGATAAAATATTTTAGCAAAAAACCAATAAATAGGATCACAAAATTGGGTTCAGATAAGTCGAATAAATCGTAACTTATTTGGGTAAATTTCGTTTTAAATACTCATAAGGACTTGAATAATCGGGCATTCTCCTATGAAATGTCCGACATTATTCTGCAATATTTTACTTGCAGGAATAGTAATAATTTATGGGAATAAAAATTTAAGAACGCCTCCTAACATTTTGATAAACAAATCATTATATATTGTCCTATTAATCATTATTGCTGCTTCAATTACTTGCAAAAAAAGCCTCAATTCAATCTTCTCGAAAGAGGGTGAAATTCACTATGATATTGTTTATCTTGAGAATGATCTGGAGAAAATTTCAACAGATTTATTGCCCAAAAAAATGATAACTAAATATAAAAACAATATTTATAGTTTTGAAATTGAAGGTTTCTTCGGGCTATTTAACATTAAGAATGTTGTCAATCCAAAAGAATCGATAAACGAAACTCAACTAACTGTTCTTAATAAAAAATACTATCATAGTGGGAATTTCGATGCTTTTGCAGTTGGATTTGGAGAAATGCCCAATATGGAGATCCAATACACTGATGAAACAAAACAAATTTGTGGAATTCCATGTTCCAAAGCTATTATAACCTTCCCCGGTAATGAAAAAGAGTCTATAGAAGTTTATTATACACAATCTATACCACTAAAAAACCCAAACAGAACAACTCCTTATCACGAAATTGACGGGGTACTAATGGAGTTTTATCTTGATTTACAGAATGTTGAAATGAAATTAACGGCCAATGCCGTATATGATAAGAAGCTTCCAAAATCTGTATTTGGTAGGAAAGAAGGTTTCAAAAAAGCTACGAAACCATATCTTGAAGCCGTTCTTCTTAGATTACTTCAAAGAAAGAAAAAACAGAAACAGAAACAGAAACGGAAGCAAAACTATAAATATTAATTAAACCACATTAATTCATCATTCTCATTATAAACTCTGTTATAACTATTCTACCAGGGTTTATCACGATTTTCTACATTTAATCTCGAAATGTATGATAAAATCTGTAATTTATCAATAATAGGTTGGCAATAAAATACTAAAAGGATTACTTTTGCGATTAATATTTATATGATAAAGAAAGATATCTTGTTTCTTTTTAAGATTATAAGAGACTGACAAAAATTTCTTTAAATCAAAACCTGTCAATTCTGTTTTATTTGTGAAAAAGAAGAAAAGAAGCACCACTAAACCGAGAAGGAAACCGGCAAAAATTAAACAGTTTACCAGAGATGAAAGGGTAAAACTGGTATTTGGTATTTTCTTTATACTGTTTGCATTATACTTGCTTCTGGCCCTTATTTCATTCCTGTTTACCTGGCAGGTTGATCAGAGTTTTGGTCAGACTGGTATTTTTTCCAGTCCGGAAATAAGAGTTGAAAACTGGGCAGGAAAGACTGGAGCATATCTAGGTATATTGTTTATTAAGGAGTGGTTTGGTATAGCTTCCTTCATAATTCCTTTCCTTATGTTACTTATAGGTCTCCGCTTGTTAAACCTCAAGCTTTTACCTCTCGGTAGGACCATTAGAAATGGGATCCTTGCAATTATTATATTTTCAGTTACTCTGGGGTATTTATCCGGAGATCATTCTGAAATACTTGGAAGTGGACTTGGCGGTGGCCATGGTTATATAGCTAGCCTGTGGTTAAATTCAATTTTAGGGAAAGTGGGTTCCGGATTTTTACTCCTTTTCCTCAACTTTGCCTTCTTCCTATTCGCTTATAAACCAGCCCTCTCATGGTTTAAAAGAAAAAAGACAGACGGAGTGAGTAGCACCCTTGATCCTAAAACTGCTCCTGACGAAAAGGATGACTTTGAGATAGTTATGAACGATGAGATTGTTTCAGAAGAAAAACCTGTTATAAATAGCAAAACTGAAAAGGCAAAAAATTCAGATCCACATCTCGCCTTTACCACTAAATCTTTAGGTGGTGATGATAAAAATTCAGAAAAGGATATCGACATTGAACTGACGGTGGAAAAAAAGAAAGAGGAAGAAAATATTAACGGAAATACCGTACGCTCAATTTCACAGGAAGATTACGATCCAACATTGGATTTACCTGGTTATCAGAGCCCAACGTTACAGCTTCTTGAGGATCATTATTCTGAGAATTCAAGAGTAAGTAAAGAGGAGCTTCTTGACAATAAAAACAAGATTGTTGAAACACTCAGACATTATAAAATTGAGATAAGCAAGATAAAAGCAACTATTGGACCTACTATTACATTGTATGAGATAATTCCAGAACCGGGAGTAAGAATTGCAAAAATAAAAAACCTTGAAGATGATATTGCATTAAGTCTTTCTGCACTAGGCATTAGGATTATCGCACCCATCCCCGGAAAAGGAACAATTGGAATTGAAGTGCCAAATCAAAAACCTGAAATTGTTTCAATGAAGTCGCTCTTATCCTCAAAGAAATTTCAGGAAACTAATTTTGAACTACCTATTGCTCTCGGTAAAACAATTTCAAATGAAGTCTTCGCACTTGACCTTACAAAGCTTCCTCACCTGCTCGTTGCCGGTGCAACCGGACAAGGTAAATCCGTAGGTTTGAATGTAATAATTGCATCTCTTTTATATAAAAAGCACCCTGCTGAGCTCAAGTTCATCTTTATTGACCCAAAGAAAGTTGAGCTTACTCTTTATTCGAAAATTGAGAGACATTTCCTTGCAAAACTTCCTGATGTTGATGAACCTATTATCACGGATACCCAAAAAGTGATCAACACCCTGAATTCACTTACTATTGAGATGGATGCGAGGTATGATTTGATGAAGAAAGCGCATGTTAGAAATATTAAAGAATACAACACAAAATTTATTGACCGAAGATTAAATCCTGAAAAAGGCCACCGCTATCTTCCATACATTGTTATGGTAATTGATGAGTTTGCTGATCTTATAATGACAGCCGGAAGAGAAATTGAGGGTCCACTCGCACGTATAGCTCAAATTGCGCGTGCTATCGGGATTCATCTTGTAATTGCCACTCAGCGTCCAACCACCAATATTATAACAGGTGTAATCAAAGCGAATTTCCCGGCCAGACTGGCATTCAGGGTAACATCCATGATTGATTCCCGAACCATTCTTGATAGTCCCGGGGCGAACCAGCTAATTGGTAGAGGGGATATGCTTATTAGCAATGGTGGCGATCTTGCTAGAATTCAATGTGCTTTTATTGATACGCCGGAAATTGAAAGAATTACAGATTTCATCGGCTCACAAAGAGGATATTCTACTGCTTTTTTGTTACCAGAATATAGCGGGGAAGAAAATATGGGAGGGAATGATTTAGATGATACCCAGAGAGATTCATCCTTTGAGGAAGCTGCACGGCTGGTAGTGTTACATCAACAGGGCTCCACTTCTCTAATTCAAAGAAAGCTCTCTATAGGATACAACCGTGCCGGCAGGATTATTGATCAGCTAGAGTCGGCTGGTATCGTTGGGCCCTTTGAGGGAAGTAAAGCAAGGAAAGTTTTGATAAGCGATGAATATTCTTTGGAACGATTCTTGAATGATATAGATGGTAAGAAATCTAATGAATCTGAATAAAAGATGACAACAGGTAAAATATATACTATATTATTTATAACAGGGTTTTTACTGATTGGCTTTTCTGTAAATGCTCAACAAAAAGACCCGGCAGCGATGAAAATTCTGGAAAATTTTCAGAAAAAAATACAATCCTTTCCGGCAATTAAATCAGAATATCAGTTCACTATAATCGATTTAAAAGAGAATTCTGAATCAACCTATAAGGGAGAATTCTCTATGAAAGATGAAAAGTATGTTATGAAGATGGGGAATATGGAGATTTATTATGATGGTACCACTCTTTGGAACTTCCTACCTGAAGAGGGAGAAGTAAATATTAGTGCTCCTGAACTCTCCGATGAACAGGACTTCCTGGAAAATCCAGCACTGTTCTTTAAACTCTATAAGAAAGATCTCTATAACAAACTGGTCGAAGAGAAAAACGTGGATGGAGTTATCTACAACATCATTGATCTATACCCAAAAGACCTGAACAAGGGATTCTCAAGAATCCGTTTATTTATTGAAAAGGATGAGCTTGAGTTATATTCCATCCGATATTTCGGGAAAGATGGCATACATTACCTATTGCTGCTAACTGATTATGAAACAAATATACTTCCAGATTCATGGTTTCAGTTTGATGTATCAAAACATCCCAATGTAGAAGTAATTGACCTCAGGTAATAAATAAAGAAATTACTTTTTTGATAAATCCTCCAGAAAGGCAATTAGTTAATCTTTTGGTTTGGGCCTTCAGGATACTCTATCCTAACATGATAAATAGTTGAAAGACGTTTCTTAAAAATCCGCTTAATTCGTGTTATTTCAACAAGCGTGATCGGTGACTCATTAAACTGTCCTTCCTCGAACTGATTGTCAATAATTTTATCAACCAATTCATTTATAGTGTCTCCATCTACCTTCTTCAAGCTTCGAGAGGCAGCCTCCACAGAGTCAGCCATCATTAGAATGGCCATTTCTTTTGTATAAGGTTTTGGGCCCGGATAAGAGAATTTTTTATCATCAACCAGTTCTTCAGGGTAGCTTTTAATAAATGATCTGTAGAAATATTGCACCTTGGTGGTTCCATGATGTGTTCTTATAAAATCTATTAGTGGTTCAGGAATTTTATTCTTATTTGCAATCTCTACACCCTTGGTCACATGCCCTATAATAATAGCTGCACTGTCCTCAAAATTAAGGCTATCGTGCGGATTGTAACCGCCTGTTTGATTTTCAATAAAGTAAAGAGGGTCTTTCATCTTTCCAATATCGTGATAAAGAGCGGCAGCGCGAACAAGCAAAGGATTCCCTCCTACAGTTCTACAGGCATACTCCGAGAGGTTTGCCACCTGCAGGGAATGCTGGAATGTGCCCGGGGCTTTTTCAGCAAGATCTCTTAACAATGGCTGGTTTGTATCAGCAATTTCAAGTAAGGTTGCATCAGAAAGGAAGCCGAATGTTTTTTCATATACAAAGATTAAAGGATAGGAAAGCAAAATGAATGCTGCATTACCACCAAACCATGCAAAAGTATACCAGTTTATATCGTTCAGGTTGCCTTCCTGTATAATTCCCATACCGAGATATAAAATTGAATATGTCAAAAAGATTATCCCAGCAGTAAAGAAAAATATGCCCCTTTTATAAACATTGGTCATACTGAAAATGGCAACAATTCCTACAATAAAGTTAAGGAAAACAAATTCAAATGAGTCTGGAACAAGGAAGCCAGCAATCATCAACAGAACCATATGAATGAACAAAGCAAGCCTTGAATCAAAAAATGTTCTGATGACAATGGGTACAATTACCAATGGAATGAAGTAATAACTAATTCCTTCAGTTGTAGCCGCCAGTCTGATTAGAACCACAAAAAGTGTGATCTGCAGCAATATGAATAAAGTATGGAAATTATTCAGGAATGTTTCCCTTCTAAAGTGATAAAGGAACAGGTAAAGCATTGACATTACAGCGGAAATAAGAATTATCTGGCCTAATAGGATCATCATCCTGTTTACAGTTGTTCCTGACCTGTTCTCGTATTCCCTCTTCAGTGACTCAAGAACACGATATTTAGCTGTAGTTACCACTTCACCCCTGGATATAATCCGTTCACCCTGCTGAATCATTCCAGCTGTAAGTGAAATCTCATCAGTTAGTCTTTGTTTTTCATTCTCAGACTTAACCTCATCATAAAACAGATTCGGATAGATAAAATCACTTAGGTTTAAACCTTTAAAAAAGTCAGTTGACTGACTGATTTCTCGCTTGTCACCCAGAGCATAATTCCCTGTTTGGACAACAGCATATTCGTATGCCATTTTCTCAGTAAAAACTTCTTTATAATTAAACTCTTCAGCCAGATTATTTTTCACAACAACAATCGGAAATACCTCTACATCATCTGTTGGAAGTATATCCACCGCATCCAATACACCTTTTGAATAAATAAAACTTAATATTCCTGATGCATGTTGCAAATACCTCTGTTTGGTCTGATTGAGGTTGGCTACCAATCTGGCTCGACCAGATGAAGGTTCATCGATGTTATATTTCTTTGCTATATATGTCTTCCATTGCTTATCGAAGGCATCGTTAAACCTCAGAGTCTGCAAGTAATATACATTGGTATCTACAATAAAAAATGGCTTATATTGTTTCAGTATACTGTCTCTTTCTGCAGTCACCTCTGGTTCTGACTTGTAGATTGGCACATTATACTCAGCAATAAGATCCTCATACATCCATGGCTTTCCCTTCGAGAATTCATATCTGAATTTTGCCTCGCGAGGAAATATATATACTATAATCATTATAGATACAATCAGCATAATCGTCTTGATAATGCCGTTGTATGAGTTCTTAATTAATTCTATAAATCTCTTCATATCAATATCCGGAGGAAGCTTTTTTTTTAATGCCCACAAAGGTAACTAATTTTTCCATTTCATTGGTTCACAGTAATAATGATAAAAATATAAGTAATTCCAGATGTCAGGTTTAGTATTAAATAACACTAAAACTTCAAAATAACAGCTCAACAAAAATAAATTAGAAATGCTTCTAAGTATGGTTTAAAAATGGAAGTTCGCAAAAGCATATCCATTCAATTTGCTATCTTTGAAGAAGCAGTAGCTAACAATTTTAACAGAATGATGAACTTCGGTATTACGTCAAATATTTGTATCCCAATTAGGAAAGGTCCGGATCAAAGAAATGAAATGACAAGTCAGCTTCTTTTTGGCGAAATATTTAAAGTTATTCAAACAACTGGAGGCTGGCATAAAATACAATCTGAAACCGATGGTTATCTGGGTTGGATAATGGACTCAACCTTTCAAGCTATTTCAGAAGAAGAATATAATGTATACCTATCATCTGAAAAATATATTCTAAGATCACTTACTAAAGCAGTGAGTGAAGATAAATCAAATCATCTCTTTTTGCCACCTGGGTCTGTAATACTTAATCAGAACATTGAAAATAGAAAGATTAAGGTTGGCTTAAATAATTATATACTGGATAATATAGTCATTGAAAAACCTTCTGCTAGCAGGGAAGCTATTTTGAAGACTGCACATTATTTTCTAGATGCACCCTACATTTGGGGTGGACGAAGCCTTCTAGGTATTGATTGTTCCGGACTAAGCCAACTGAGCTATCTGATAAACGGCATTAGAATAAAAAGAGATGCGAGTCAGCAGGCGGAAGAGGGAACACAGGTGTTTTTCCTAAATGAAAGCAAACCCGGTGATCTTGCCTTTTTTGACAATGACCAGGGTGCTATCACTCATGTAGGTATTTTGCTTGGAGAAGATAAGATTATTCATGCCTCCGGCAGAGTCAGAATTGATAGAATTGATTATCAGGGGATTATAAGATCCGAGACCAATGAATACTCACATAAACTTAGATTAATCAAAGCTATCCTTTGAAACCTGAGCCACTTTTCCTCTTTTAGTAATGATCTCTAAATGTAATTAATGTACGAGTGGAACCCTTATTTACAGCTGTTTATTATAATAATTATTCTTGCTGTGGTTTTCTTATTCTTACGAAGAAGATATAAGAGAGATCGCAAAAGTCCTCGTGATTTATTCAGAAACAAAGGGGGTGATACCTAACAAAAAAGAATATAGAAACTAATTGTTAAATGATCATTCCTGCACAAACTGTATTATTGCTTCCCTCATCAATTAATACTGCACTCCCGGTAAATCTATTGACTTTATAGGGATCGTAGAAAACAGGCTTGGTCGTTTTTACAGATATTCTGGCAATTTCATTCAACTTAACAGACTTATCTTCATAATTTTTCTCAAGGGTATTCACATCAATTTTATATTTTACTTCTGTGATAATACATCTGAGATCATTTGTATTGTGTTTCATTAAATATTTTCCCCTAAGCTGCAAGGGTGATTCACCAAGCCAACAAATATTCATATCAAATTCCTTACCAACTTCGGGAGCTTTGTTTTCCCCTACAATCATATCCCCCCTGCTAATGTCGATATCATCCTCAAGGGTCAGGGTTACAGATTGAGGTGCAAAAGCAATTTCAAGACTCTCATTCATTGTATCTATTGTCTTAATTTTTGTATTTAGCCCTGTAGGAAGGACCTTTACATTATCCCCTGGTTTTAATATGCCGCTGGCAATTCTTCCTGCATATCCTCTGTAATCATGGAATTCTTTCGATTGAGGACGAACAACATATTGTACGGGAAAACGCACATCTCCATGGTTGTAATCGGCATTAATATGTATTGTCTCAAGCAAATACATTAAAGTTGGGCCATCATACCAGTCCATATTTTTAGAACGATCTACAACATTGTCCCCTAATTTAGCACTAATAGGTACAAATCGAATGTCTTTTACATCCAGTTTTGTAGAGATATTCTTATACTCGCGTTTTATATTATCAAATATGTCCTCACTATAATCCATGAGATCCATTTTATTAACACAAACAATGATATGCGGAATTTGAAGCAAGGAGGCAATATAGCTATGTCGCAATGTTTGTTCAATTACACCATTCCTGGCATCGATAAGAATCAAAGCAACATTCGCAGTGGATGCGCCAGTAACCATATTTCTGGTATATTGTACATGCCCCGGTGTATCGGCAATAATAAACTTGCGTTTGGGGGTAGCAAAATACCTGTACGCTACATCAATTGTTATCCCCTGCTCACGCTCAGCTCGCAATCCATCTGTTAAAAGAGCCAGGTTCACTTCTTCATCACCCACTTTTTTACTGGCTTTTTCAATAGCATCCATCTGATCCTCAAAAATTGCTTTGCTATCATATAAAAGCCTTCCTATCAAAGTGCTCTTACCATCGTCTACACTACCGGCTGTTGTAAACCGCAGTAGTTCCATATCTAAATATCCAGAAGTTGTCTCGCTCATGCTTTATAGTATAATATTTTATGCTCTATAATTCTTTTTAAAAATAGGTCTTGAAAATTTCATTAGAATTCAAGTGCCCTTCGCTTCGCTGTCACTCAATTGTCATTTGGAAGATGTCTTTCCTCATACCCACCAAGATCTTCTCCAACTTGATTACCACCTATATTTCCAATTGATTTTATATAGTTGTTCAACCTTACACCCAGGTCATTAATATCTCTCATAAACTGGTCGAATTCCCCTCCTTCAATCAATCCTCGGTTTTGAGCTTTTGTAAGCCAGGTCTTAGCCTCATATAAAGAACCACGGGAGTAATATCCAAAGTTTTTCACATCCTTAAAATGATATCTTCCAAATCCTTCACTAATATTTGCAGACAACAGAATCTACTGATTTAATCAATTGTTTTCCAATGGTATCTTTGGAAAAGTCATCCCATTTTCTCACATTATTCCAAACTTTTTCAGCAAGGTCCATGGATAACTGATATATTTTCAAATCTTCTAGTTTCATTATCACATTATAAACTCCAATTTAATTTAGATAATAAACATATTTTCCTAAACTATCATCTTCCCAATTAATAACAATTGAATTACCAATGAATCACAATTGAATTGTAATTGAAATTCTGAAACAATTGAATAACAACTAGTTCCTCTATTTTATTGCGCCAAAATAGCTCTATACCTTCAGTTAAAAATACCCCTCCTTTTTCCTGTCTTCCATGGCAGCTTCAGAACGTTTATCGTCAGCACGGCCACCTCTTTCTGTTTCTCGGGTTGCGGCAACCTCCTCGATAATGTCTTCCAGGTTATCTGCTTTTGAAAGTGTTACTCCGGTACAGGTTATATCACCAATAGTCCGACAGCGAACATCTTTTAATTCTACTTTTTCATTTTCTTTTAATTGCATAAACGGGGCCTTGGCTAGCCAAACGCCATCACGCAAAAAAACTTCTCTTTTGTGAGTAAAATAAAGGTCAGGAATATCAATATTTTCCATAAAGATGTATTGCCACACATCCATTTCAGTCCAATTGCTTATTGGAAACACCCTGAAATGCTCACCCAAATGCTTCTTCCCGTTAAATATATTCCACAGCTCCGGCCTCTGATTTTTTGGATCCCACTGCCCAAAATCATCACGATGAGAAAAAAATCGTTCTTTAGCACGCGCTTTTTCTTCATCCCTTCTACCTCCACCCATTGCTGCATCAAATTTCAGGTCATCAATGGCATCAAGTAATGTAATGGTCTGAAAAACATTTCTGCTGGCCATAGGGCCCACCTCCTCTACAACCTTTCCCTGATCAATAGTATCCTGAACAAACCGGACAACACATTCTGCTCCTGTTTTTTCCATCAATTGATCACGAAAATCAAGCGTTTCCTGAAAATTATGACCAGTATCAATGTGCATCAGTGGAAATGGGACTTTAGCAGGCCAAAAGGCTTTTCTGGCAAGATGAAACATTACAATTGAGTCTTTACCGCCAGAAAATAAAAGGACAGGATTTTCAAATTGCGCGGCAACCTCACGGATTACAAAAATGGACTCGGATTCGAGTTCTCTCAGGTGATTCAGGTTATTTCCATTCATACATTGAAATTTCAAAATATTTGCAAAAATAAGGATTTTTATCGTGATAAGCTTGTTTTAATCTGGAGGAATTCAGATATATAGATTGTTTGTTCAGCCAGGTATCTTAAAATATTCATTTCTACCTTAAGAATAACATTGGATATTCTTCCTAATACAGGGAATTATCCTATTTTTACAGGCTTATTAAGAAATATTTGCACCCCTCAAATACTGAATGAGAAAGTTTATTGTATACTTTATTCTTACTGTCTTTTTTTCTGGCACAATTCTCAATGCACAGTTAAAAGTTGAAGTTTCAGGAAGAATTAATGATGCAGAAACCAATGAACCGGTTACCGGAGTAAATATTCTAATTGTTGGTAAACAAGTCGGCGCTGTATCCGATGGCCGTGGTTATTTTTATCTGGCAACTGGAACCGAATTACCTTTCACCATCAAATTTTCTATGATTGGGTTCCAGTCGCAGGAAATGGAAATTTCCAAAAGAATAACATCAGGAATCCGGCTTAAATTTAAATCCACTTCCTACATTGGAGAAGAAATAGTTGTTTCTGCCCCTGTTATCGAGGTCGAACAAAAAACTATGCGAAATGTAGTATCAGTTGAAATGCTTGATGCACTTGGAGTTAAAGAAACTCCCTCCCCAAATTTTTATAATGCCATTGGCAACCTAAAAGGGGTAGATGTGGTAAACCAGAGCATGCAATTCATGACCATAAATGCAAGAGGTTTTAACTCTACAGTTAACACCCGCTTTGTACAAATTGTTGATGGGATGGATAACCAGGCTCCGGGCATGAATTTTTCTATTGGGAATATTGCCGGAATGTCAGAATTGGATGTAGAATCAATTGAATTCTTACCGGGTCCATCCTCTGCCAGGCATGGTGGGAACATTCTAAACGGATTGTTAATAATGAATAGCAAGGATCCCTTTAAATTTGAAGGGCTGAGTTTTTATGTGAAACCCGGGGTTAGTGATGTAAAATCAGGGAATGATGCTCCATTTCAATTTACTGGAAAAGGATTATTCGATGCAGGTTTCCGCTATGCCAAGGCTATAAACAATAAGTTTGCCTTTAAAATCAATGCCTCATATATGAAAGGCAAAGACTGGTATGCTGATGATACTACCAATATTCGCCCCGGAAATATTCATTATGAGTATGATCCGGGATTTGATGCTTTAAATAAGTATGGTGATGAAATTATTTCTTTTATGCCTATTGGTCAACAGGGAGAAAATGTTATTGTTTCACGAACCGGCTATCGCGATAAATACCTTGTAGATAATGGTGTTTTTAGTTTGAAATTTAATGGGGCCCTTCATTATCGGATTAGTGATAAGATTACTGCCATTGCTCAGGGAACCTATGGCAAAGCAACTACAGCTTATACCGAGGATAACAGGACATCCCTCTCCCAGTTCCAAATTTACCAGGGAAAACTGGAAGTAATAAGTGACCGGTTCATGGTAAGGGGTTATGCCACCAAACAGAATACAGGAAATACATACGATTCGCGTTACCTTGCTATTCATTTGAATTCTTCCTGGAAGAGTGATGAGGATTGGTTCCGAGATTATTATAATGCATATCGGGGAAATTTTGCAAAATATGGCGTTCAACCAGGTGACCATCAGGAAGCCAGGAAATTTGCTGATACCGGTCGCCTGGAACCGGGATCAGAAGAATATGAGGAGGAGAAAAACAAAATCATTAATAATCCTGATTTTTCAAAAGGGGCACAAACGATTAATAATTCGGCCCTATATAATATTGAAGGCCGGTATAATTTCCTGGAGGACATTACAATATTTGACCTCGAAGTTGGTGGAAATTACCGGTTTTATGACCTGGAATCATTTGGTAGCATTTTCCCGGATACAGCAGGTAATGATATTTCTTTTTATGAGTATGGTATGTATGGCCAGCTATCAAAAGATTTTCTTGAAAACAGTCTTACTGTCTCTGCTTCTGTAAGATATGACAAGAGTGAGAACTTTAAAGGTAATTTTACCCCAAGAATTTCTGCTCTATACATCCTAAATGGAATACATAACTTCCGTGCATCAGTTCTTACAGGATATCGAACACCAAGTGCGAAAGAACAATTCATAAAAAAAGATTTAGGGCAGGCCTGGATTCTAGGTGGATTGAATCAAAATATTGAGCAATATGATTTGCAGGAAAATAGCTTTTATAAGCAAGGCGTGAACGACTTTAATGAAGCTGTTTACAATGATATAACTGATAAACAGAATCCCATGGCTTCTGAGCAGGCTACAATTAAAAATCTCGATATCCTTGAAAATAGCCTGGTTCAAACTGATGATCTAAATAATTTTGTCCCGGAACAGGTATTTTCACTTGAGGTAGGTTATAAAACCAAGTTTATTAATAAGATTTTCTTCGATGCAGTATTTTACAGTAGTACATATAGAGATTTTATTGGGCTTGTTGAGGTAATAAAGCCAAGAACAAGCCCTGTAGTTGATATGTTTACTGCTGCAAACCAGGTAAATAACTCAACACAGAGAGATGAGTTATATATATATACAAACTCTCAAAAAGCAGTAAATATTCAGGGAGTATCTGCAGGAATAAAGTACATATCTCCTATTGGCGCTATTATATCAGGTAATTTTACCTGGTCAAATATATCAACTGCAGTTGATGATCCCATTATACCAGGGTTCAATACTCCTAAATACAAGTTCAATATCTCAATTGCCAACCGTAGGCTCGATAAACTTGAGAATAATCCAGGATTCAAGAATCTGGGTTTTAATGTGACCTGGAGGTGGCAGTCAGAAGTATTCTGGCAAAGTCCATTTGGGAATGGTTGGATAGACCCTGTAAGCACCTGGGATTTTCAATTATCATACCGCTTTCACAAGCCAGAATCGATTTTAAAACTGGGTATAACTAATTTCTTTAATGTCTCGCATACAACCTCATTTGGCGGACCCCAGATTGGATCATTCTATTATATATCCTATACCGTGGAGAATATACTTAGTAATGTTAAAAAGAAGAAAAAGTGAAATATGTAATAAAAATATTATTTGTTTTTCTTGCATTGTTATCAGCATGTAAATATGATTTCCCTGATACCAGGGTTGATTATTCGAATGGCAGTATGGATGTTTCGCGGTATGTTGGAATTGGTGATGGATTTTCTGCTGGATCTATGGACGGCTCATTATATACGTACGGTCAGGATAACTCTATAGCAGCCATCCTTGCTTCCCGTATGTCTGTAATAGGACTTCAGGATTTTCAGCAACCAGATATATCTTCAGATAATGGCTTTAATAAGCTGGCATCTGATGAATCAAATCAGGTGGGAAAATGGATTTATTCCTTTTCTACTGAGACGCAGTTAGATCCAGATAGGATGCTTACAAATGGGGAATATCCTTCAACATATCCAGGCGAAATGTCCTCACCAGGAAATTTTTCAGTTCCTTTTGCCCGAAGTTTCGAGCTGGATGACCCTGATCTTTCAGAAAATGTCTATTACAATCGATTTGCCAGTGATCCAGGAAATTCCAGTGTACTCACAGACATATTGAATGCAGATCCATCCTTTTTCACCCTCTGGATAGGGATGAATGATTTTCTTGGGTATGCAACTTCAGGAGGTATTGGCAATCCTGATCCACCTGGTGATCCCAGTATGATTAACGAAGATGATTTAACACCTGTAGCCTTATTTGAATCCAAAATCAGTTCTTATTTATCAACAATTCTTGAGGACCCTGATCGTAAAGGAGCCATTGTGCAACTCCCGATGTTTGACGATTTGCCATATTTTTATACTTATCCATATGATTTTATGCGATTGAATGGCACAGCTCTCGGAATTACTCAAACCTATTATAGAAGCTATAATCAGGCAGTATCGGAGCACAATATCCTGTATCCTGATGCAAATCGCCCATTTATTGCTTTTAACGACAATGGTAGTACCCTTTATCCTCAGCCTATTGTAATTGTTGATGATTCGCTATCCAATGCTTTTTATCCTGATGGGACTACTCCTTTACCCAAGCTCAGACAGTTAACTGAGGATGAAATGGTTTTGTTGACTTTTCCGGTTGACAAAATGGAGTATGGGTATGGTTCAATTAATCCTACCACCTCAGAATATTATCTGAAAGTTTCACAGATTAATGAAATTAATTTAAGAATTGAGGCCTTTAATCAAGTTTTAGAGCAGGAGGTAAACAAATATCCAGGGCGCCTGGTCTTTGTGCCCATTTCGGAAATAGTTCATAATATAGCAGAAACCGGAAAAATCGATTCATGGGGAAGACCAGCCAGTGATGAGGTGATCTCTTATAATGGACTTCCTTTGGAAGGTACTCTTGGTTATAATAGTATATATTCTCTTGATGGATTGCATTTCAATTCAAGGGGAAATGCGCTTATTGTGAATGAAATTATCAACTCCATTAACGAAGAGTTTGGAAGTAACCTTCCCCTGGTTAATGTAAACTCCTACCTTGGGAATACAATTACTGCCAAATAGTTACAAACATTATATATTAAGGAAAATTTCGCACCTACGGCGCTTAGGGTGGACCTAATATACATAATCGCAACGGGCTGCGCCCTTTGCTAGCATGATTCCGCCCCTATGGGGCTTATTTTATTTTTACCAAATAGTTTTTAAACTAGGATCAGATATTCAAAATGGATTTCGCACCTATGGGGCTTGGAATAATCCAAAAAATCTATCACAACCTTAGTATATTTTCATTTTAATCGATTTGACAACTTGAGAGACTTTTTATAAATGCTTCCGTCAACCCTTCGACAGGCGTTCGACTGAGCTCACGCCGAAGGCTCAGGGTGACTACATTGGTTAACTTAAATTCCCATGGGTTAATTACAGTTCCTTTCTACCCTTCCCTGCAGGGATTCAACTCAGGGTGAATACAAAAAATATACAATGCCCTTTGTTAAAATATTTTTCCCCGCTGGGGAATATTTTCCTATTACATGTGGCAAAAATTAGATCTAATTTGTATGTCGCACCTACGGCGCTTGGGTGGACCTAATATACATAATCGCAACGGGCTGCGCCCATTGCTAGCATGATTCCGCCCCTATGGGGCTTATTTTATTTTTACCAAATAGTTTTTAAACTAGGATCAGATATTCAAATTGGATTTCGCACCTTCGGCGCTTGAGGTGGATATTATATACATGATTGCCATGGGCTATGCCCATTGTTAAGATATTTTTCCCCGCTGGGGAATAATTTCCTATTACATCTGGCAATAATTGCAACGGGCTATACCCATTTTAAAGATATTTTTTCCCTCTGAGGAATAATTTCCCATTGCATCTGGCAATAATTGTTTATAATTTGTATGTCGCAACTATCGTGCTTGGGGCGGAACATTACTACGTAGTAGCAAAGGGCTTTCCATTGCTAGCTTAATTTCGCACCTACGGCGCTTTGGTGGACCTAATATACATAATCGCAACGGCTGCGCCCATTGCTAGCATGATTCCCGCCCCTATGGGGCTTATTTTATTTTTACCAAATAGTTTTTAAACTAGGATCAGATATTCAAATTGGATTTCGCACCTTCGGCGCTTGGGTTGACATTATTTACATAATCGCAACGGGCTGCGCCCATTGCTAGCATGATTCCGCCCCTATGGGGCTTATTTTATTTTTACCAAATAGTTTTTAAACTAGGATCAGATATTCAAATTGGATTTCGCACCTATGGGGCTTGGAATAATCCAAAAAATCTATCACAACCTTAGTATATTTTCATTTTAATCGATTTGACAACTTGAGAGACTTTTTATAAATGCTTCCGTCAACCCTTCGACAGGCGTTCGACTGAGCTCACGCCGAAGGCTCAGGGTGACTACATTGGTTAACTTAAATTCCCATGGGTTAATTACAGTTCCTTTCTACCCTTCCCTGCAGGGATTCAACTCAGGGTGAATACAAAAAATATACAATGCCCTTTGTTAAAATATTTTTCCCCGCTGGGGAATATTTTCCTATTACATCTGGCAAAAATTAGATCTAATTTGTATGTCGCACCTACGGCGCTTGGGTGGACCTAATATACATAATCGCAACGGCTGCGCCCATTGCTAGCATGATTCCGCCCCTATGGGGCTTATTTTATTTTTACCAAATAGTTTTTAAACTAGGATCAGATATTCAAATTGGATTTCGCACCTACGGGGCTTGGAATAATCCAAAAAATCTATCACAACCTTAATTTATTTTCGTTTTAATCGATTTGACAACTTGAGAGGCTTTTTATAAATGCTTCCGTCAACCCTTCGACAGGCGTTCGACTGAAGTTCATAATCCTTGTGCTGTTTTGCTATATTATTTCACTCCATTTAGATTAAAAAAAAGAGAGAAGATAAATCTTCTCTCTTTAAGTATGATAAATATTTTATCTAGTTCTGGTCGATTTCAACCTGGCTTTGCCTGTTGGCACCGCCATCATCTGCCCAGTCAAGGCCATAAGAGATACTAATATGAGGAGAATCTCCACAACCGTTCCAATTACCACCAACAACCTGCCAGTAGTCATAAGGACCGGGTAAAGTTTGTCCCCAGTACACACCAGTACCAGAAATTGAACCATCAAGGGCACCAATTGTAAGGTGAATATCACCTTCGTTGCCAAAACCAGCCTGGAAACTTTCACCCCATCCGGTAAATACCTGAGATAAAAAGGCAGGTATTCCACCAGTTGCTTTCGCAACTATAACATCACCTGTTCCTTTTTCAAAGCTGATATTTAATGGATCAACCTCAGAATCACCAGTTTCAGTACCTGTCCATGAAGCAGAAACAAAATCATCTATGGTCATAGGACAGAATGCTTCCAGAGTTACCTCTATGGTATCCGGAGCAGACTTTAATCCAGCATGTGTAGTTTCAACAACTGTAATAAGTGCTACAGTATCGGCACTTGCCTGGTTCCAGGTAACACTTGCTTTAAAGTTGAAATCGGGGTCAATCTGTATATCAGCACCCCAATTATGGGTTGTAAATTCATAAGTTGAACCACCTCTACCTGCAACACTATAGTTTGAGGCAACCTGGCCAGAAGCAGAAACTAAGGTAGGTCCTGCAAAATCCATAATCATTGGCTGAACTTTGGACCAGTCATAGCTTTCCTGAGACTTTACAATATCTGACTTGGTACAGGCAGAAAAGAGAAAGGCTGAGGCTACGAACAATCCGAAAATGCTTACTATTCTATATTTCATGTTTTTTAATTTTTTAATTAATAGCATTGAACAATAAAATCATAAAATTGTCAAAAACCAGGATGCACCGAGGTGCACCCGGTTATGATAATTTTAGCTCGGAGGTGATGTTAATCCATCTTTACCAGTCCAGCTTCCGTTTGAAATATTTTCACCATCAGGGGCACCGGAAATGGTGTACCATTCAGCACCAATAATCTCAAGTTCGGCAGCAGGTACTGGGAAATGAAGGATTGTACCACTCTGCAAATTGTCTCTCCTTCTCATATCGAAAAAGCCTGTACCACCTTGTGTTAGCATCAATTCAACAGCCCTTTCATAAAAGACCAGTTCAAGCGCATCACTGGCGCTAGCAGGTGCAACATCGGCTAATCCACCTCGCACTTTACGAGCACCGGCAGCATCATTTAGGATAGCTGTTGCTCCGGCTACATTTCCGGTACGAGCCATGGCTTCTGCTTTCAGCATTTCATTTTCCCAGGCACGCATTTGAGGTGCAGGTCCTTGCCAGGTCACCAGCCAGTCATCATAACGAGCATACCTGTAGTTTGAGAAATGGTAGTAGCCTCTTTCAGGACGGAACGCCTGGGTTGAAAGAAATTCAAAATCAGCAATACGCATATCATCCGGAGTAGCAGGTCCAGGATTATTTCCATCAATAGTATTCCAGCTGGCATTGTCATTTGGCCATCTTGAAGGATAGTTGTCTTGCATCAGGTTTATAATCCTGTGGTCAACTCTTACCCAACCAGGATAAACACCATAACCCTTATAATTATCCCACCAGGTATTGTCATCCATATCAGGAGAATAATCAAAGTCGATTCCAGCATTGGCATAATTCAATACTCGTCCCCAATCTACAGCTTCATTGTCGGCTTTGTTCCTTGAAGAATAAGCCAGAATTCTTGCAGCAAAGCTATTTGCCAATTGTTTTAGTTCATCGCTTGTCAGATTGTACCCGCGGATAAATCCATCAGGTAAAACAAAAGGAGCTGAACTATTAATTTTTGCAATAGCTTTATCGAGGTAGCCAATACCAGCAGATGCAACTTCAGGATAAGGAATAAATTCCAAGGTAGAAAGATCAGTTGTCTCATCAATAATGTTGGCTTTATCGAATACCAATCCTAAATATCCGTGAACAACACCCTGCATAAAATAGCACCAAGCTGCAATCATATCTGTCTCTGCCTGGGTATTAATGATGGTTCCTTCTTCAATTTTCATCAATACATCGTTCACCGATGAATTCGCTGTATAAGAACTATTCCAGAAATTTCTGTTCACATAAGCATAAGCATATGTAATGTTGTTGTTAAAACCTGCTCTTGGTTCAGAGGAAAGATCGTTCATACCAACATTACCCCATGAACATGTGTTCTCATCAGCCATGGTACACATTGTAAGAGCTGGGCCAGAATATTCCTGAATGGCATTCGACCAGGTTCTCATTGCACCACCCGCAAGACCTATGAGGTCTCCAGGGGTAGCCAGTACTCGGTCAGTATCGGGCTCGTTCAGGTTTTTCACATCGAGGCTTTCACAACCAATAGATGCTGTTACCAGACCAAACACCAATAAATATTTAACCAGATTTGTTTTCATATTTTTCATGTTTTTTAGTTACAAATATTTAAAACTTAATTTCTAAAGAACCTGAGAATGTTCTGAAGTTAGGATACTGAAAATCGTCCCATGCTTGTATAGTACTGTCACCAGAACCTTCGCTTGAGCCAATTTCAGGATCATATCCAGTATAGTTTGTCCAAGTTATCAGATTCCTTCCAATTACACCCACGCGCAAATATTTAAGGAATTTCTTGTTCATATTCCATGTATAGTACACTGATAGTTCTCTCAACTTAACATAGGTTCCATCCTCTACAAAGTGAGAAGAAGGACTGGCTACGTTATAGATTGATTGGAAATAATCATAGGTTTTCTTTTTATAATCTTCAACGCCATACATATCCATCTCTGCGCCAATATTGTCCCTGAACATCCATTGGTTGGTCAGGTTATAAATATCTCCACCTTGTTTCCAATCAACCAGAGCATATATAGTAAACCCTGCAATAGTTAGATTGTTCGCAAAACCAAATCTGAAATCAGGATTCGCATCGCCAATTTGTTGATTAAGTGCGTTTCCATCGTCATCAGTCTGAACAATTACCTTCTCATATTGGGTACCCTCAGATCCTGCAGGTATAACGTATCCATCACTATTTATGGTATACATATCAATGGTTTCTTCTGAACCTGTTCTTTGCAATTGATCTTGCATTTCATCCAATGAACGAAGGAATCTTTCACCATAGAGTGTTCCAAATACAAAACCTTCAGCAATATAGTAGGCTCCGGGAGATGTTGCGTTTCCTCTTGCACCCATGGTAAACGGAGCTACATTCAGTTGAGTCACTTCCTGGCGAATTCTGTCAAATGTAACATTCACGTTCCAGTTTACAAGACGAGTTGAAACTATCCTTGCACCCAGACTTGCTTCAAATACAGTGGAGGATAGGGTACCCATATTCTGCCACTGATATTGAAATCCTGCACTGGCTGGTAAAGGAACCGGATAATGTTGATCTTCTGCATCTGTTTTTGAATATACGAATTCAAAATCAAATCTTTTCAGGAACTCAACATTCAATCCTACCTCTGTTTCAATAACTTTGGAAGGCTTCAGGTTAGCATTACCCAAAGTACTCTTAGTAACGTTACCTCCTGAAAGTGAATAGGTCTCATACTGTGCATTCCAGGGTGGACGTATACCTGAAGTACCATGAGCAGCCCTGATTTTTAATTCAGAGATACCTGGAATTTGAAAATCCTCACTTATCCGCCATGCACCAGAAACCCTGTAGTAAGGTGCCCACCTTTCATTGGCTCCAAACTGAGAAGCACCGTCGTACCTATACAGAAATGAACCAATATATTTTGCTTTATAATCCACATCGACTATACCAAAGATATTATAAGCTACAGTTTGTCCAGTATAAGAACCATTGTAGGCTTTAGTCTGGTCAATAGCACTAAAATCGGGTACTTCACGAACTCTAAAATCGTTAGAACCGGTATTAAAACCACTCCATTCATCGTTCTCATAACGGTAACTTACTTTGAATTTAGTTGTAAAATCACCCCATTGCTTATTAACATTAGCAGTAAACTGAGCGGCCTGAGAAAGTTCCTCACCATAGCTTTTGCTCATATTGCCCAAAGTACCTCCTGGGTATGAACCACGAGTGAGGTATCCATAAGGCTGATAAAATGTTCCATTGTTATCCTGCTTTTCAAAACTATATTGTCCATCTAGTACCAACCAGCTTACCGGTGTATATTTAAAACTATAAGCACCCATAAACCTGTTCCTGTAGCTGTGATTGCTGGTTTGGGATATTGGGTAAAGTGGATTATCAGTGGTTCCAAATTGATCAACCAATAAATAATAAGGAGTTCCATCAGCATTGTTCTTATAAAGATCCATATCCGGAGTCAAATGCAGAAGAGAGAAGAAATCCAAACTACTGTTGTCAGTATCGGTTTGGAGATATAGGTTGCTCAATGAAACGGAAAACTTATCGGAGAAACTATGATCAATGTTAAATCGGAAGTTCTGTCTCTTGTATCCATTTACCTGATAAATAATACCCTTTTGATGTGAATTTTCATAGGAAATACTAAAGTTTGTATTTTCCATTCTACTCACCACATTTGCATATAAAGTGTAATAATCTCCTCCAGAGAAGAAATCATCCAGGTGATCAGTGTAACGACCATAAGGGTTATCCAGGTAATGATCGTCCTCAACAGATAAACCACCTCCTAAAATAATACCTAAACTATCAGGGTTGGTCTGACTAGGATTATCACCATATGTTGTAACACCATCATATTTTGTATAACGTGTTTCAGAAGCCCAGTCATCAGCCAGTTTATTTCCATGATGTTGCGCCACTGGCATTTTATTTGCAAGCTGAGATGTACCATATTCGCCACGCAATGTAACTGTGGTTACGCCTTTTGCCAGGCCTTTACCACGTCTTGTGGCAATTACAATTACTCCATTACCTGCCTTTGAACCAAACAGAGCAGATGCGGCAGCACCTTTAACAACTTCCATTGATTCGATATCGTCAACGTTAATATCAGCAAGTGTTCCTTCAATCTGAACACCATCAACAATTATCAAGGGATAAGAGCTACCGCGAATTGCAGTTGCCCCTCTCAGCCTGATATTGGCAGCAGATCCTGGATTACCAGTTGCCTGAACAACTGTAACACCAGCGAGCTTACCCTGCAATGCACTGGCAGCAGAGGTAGCCGGAGCTTGATCAAGTTGTTCTGCACCAACTTTGGCAACAGAAACTGTCAATTTTTTACGAGGTGTACCGGAAGCCACACCGGACACAATTACTTCATCCAGATTGAAATTGTCTGCTTCCAGCACAATATCAATTACTGAACGGCCATCAATACTTACTTCCTGTGTTTTAAGACCAATAAAGCTGTATTCAAGCCTAGTAGTAACACTTTCCGGAATCGCCAGAACATATTTTCCGTCTATGTCAGTTACTGTACCCATTGTTGTTCCTTTAACAATAATACTGGCACCAGGAACCGGCATCCCATCTTCAGCACTGGTAATTATACCAGTAATCTGCTGGGTTTGTGCTTGCACGACATATAGGCCGAGAAACATTAGAATCGTAAATAAAACTGAAATTTTTTTCATAGATAAAAAATTTAGGTTTATAAAAGTTAGAGGTTAATAATAAAAAGTTTACAAATTCATTTTCTAAACTAACTGCAATCAAGCAGTGATGAGAACATAGATGACCAAAAAATTAAATATATTTCTACCAGATTTCTAAAACCTGCCAAAACATACATTTTAAAAAGTAAGTTGGAAAAAAATTTTAGCTGAAGACTTATTATTTCTTACTGAATAATACAATTCAGAAGATTTGGGGTTAAATAAAATGGATCAGCTGTTTTTTGCATAAATTTTTATCTTTTAGGTTAATAAATAGGGGTTAAGAGTATAAATAATGGTGCAAAATAAAAAAAATAATAATATGATGCTCACACTTAAGAATATTAGAACGCTTGTCAAAACTAGTAAAATAAATGACTTTTGTCATAATTAGACATCTATTTACTGATTATCAGGGATATATACACCTCAAGTAAAATATCCTGGACTCTGATTAAAACTTTAATTTAGAATATTTATAAATAATATCACGAGTAACATTTGCATATTTCTATATATGTTCATAATTATGTCTTATTAATATGATGAAATTATGTTGGAAATGGTTGCCTACCCAACATAAGTTTCTGGTTTCAAGGTGGAAAATGATGGCGGAAGTCATGGGTAGTATAATGTCCTGACCTGGGATTTGGAGTTTTATATAACAAACTATTAGTAATGTTTCCGTCTACCCTTCGACCACCCTCCTGAGACGTCGGGGCTCAGGGTGACTGCCCTGTTGGAAGGTTGAAGGTTGAAGGTTGAAGAGAGAAGCCAGATGTCTTGTGAAATTTGATGGCTTACTCTGGAATAGAGAGTTTACATAATTAAATAAAAATAATGTTTCCGTCTACCCTTCGACTTCCCTCCTGAGACGTCGGGGCTCAGGGTGACTGCCCTGTTGGAAGGTTGAAGGTGTTTACATAATTAAATAAAAATGTTTCCGTCTACCCTTCGACTTCCCTCATGAGATGTCGGGGCTCAGGGTGACTGCCCTGTTGGAAGGTTGAAGGTTGAAGGTTGAAGGTTGAAGGTTGAAGAGGGAGCCAGGTGTCTTGTGAAATTTGATGACTTACTCTGGAATAGAGAGTTTGCATAATTAAACAAAAAATGTTTCCGTCTACCCTTCGACTTCCCTCCTGAGAAGTCGGGGCTCAGGGTGACTGCCCTGTTGGAAGGTTGAAGGTTGAAGGTTAAAGTTAGAAGAGGGATGCCAGGTGTCTTGTGAAATTTGATGGCTTACTCTGAAATTAGAGAGTTTACATAATTAAATAATTAAAATAATGTTTCCGTCTACCCTTCGACTTCCCTCCTGAGAAGTCGGGGCTCAGGGTGACTGCTCTGTTGGAAGGTTGAAGGTTGGAAGGTTAAAGTTAGAAGAGTTGGAAGGCTAGATGTCTTGTGAAATCATTGATGGCTTACTCTGGAATAGAGAGTTTACATAATTAAATAAAATAATGTTTCCGTCTACCCTTCGACTTCCCTCCTGAGACGTCGGGGCTCAGGGTGACTGCCCTGTTGGAAGGTTGAAGGTTGAAGGTTGAAGTTAGAAGAGGGAGCCAGGTGTTTTGTGAAATTTGATGGCTTACTCTGAAATAGAGAGTTTACATAATTAAATAATAAAATAATGTTTCCGTCTACCCTTCGACTTCCCTCCTGAGAAGTCGGGGCTCAGGGTGACTGCTTTGTTGGAAGGTTGAAGGTGGAAGAGTAATGACCCACTAAATTCAGTTGTCTCTTTTAAGGGAAAATGTGGATTTCATAATAGCCGGGTTCAAAAACTTTAAAAGTCATTTCACACCTATAGGTGGCTGTATTGAAGTCATTCCTTGCAGAGAAGGTAATTCTTCCGCTAAATGGATATTGGATGTGTTCAAAACCCATAAACTGGAGACTGGTATTTGTTGTTCCGGTATCACCGGCAAGGGTTAATTCGCTTACAGGCAAATCACTCCCATTCCTCATAATTTTAATTTTGATACGATCTCCGGGGCCAATCCTGTTAACTGTTACCCTGCCAATATTATTCTTGTATGTAATCTGATAGGCTTTGCCCTCAGCACCTGTGTCAACAAATTTATCTTTTACCCATTTGCCAACAATGGTAGTATCCTTATTATTTACAAAATAGGAATACTCCCCCATACCATGTCTCAAGCCATTTTTCCAATGACCTTCATAAACCTCCCCAGTTCCCCAGTTATAAGTCCCTTCCCCATCGGGATATCCCTTTTTAAATTGGCCTTTGTAATGATCTAAACCAAATGCCTCACCCTTACCATGCGCCATTCCATTTTTACACTCCCCCTTGTATTCGAGTGATATTTCTGATTTCAACACCTGGCATTCATTTTGCCCCTGTATGTTTAACACAATAAAGAAACCCAAAATCAGGAATAAAATATATTTGTATGTTTTCATGATGGCTTTAATTTAAGAATGTAAAATGTAATGCGTAAAATGTAATTCGTAAAATGTAATGTCGTGAAACGTAAGTCGTGAAACGTAAGTCGTAAAACGTGAACGCGTGAAACGTAAAATGTAAACCGTGAACGTAAGACGTAAATCGAAAGACCTGACTGGAAAGCGTAATCCATGATACGTACTTTGTTTATGAGCAAAATTTCTATAATCAGTTCCTTATTCACCTTTAAATATTGGAAAACCGACAACACATTTCTGTCAATTGATCAATGTTAATTGTTTCCTGTTCATCCCTGAAATACTTAAAATCTTTGATTTTATTTGCATTTCGAGACTGAAAAAAAACATATGATTAAATCTGCATTCTTGGATTACGCACTGATGGTGCCTAATTCTGCTGTTCCCTGATCACCTGCTTACCCTGATAACTGATAACCGATTCTATTTGCAAGATACAAATATTCCCGTAGAATAGAAAAAACAAAAAAAGGCCGTCCAATTGGACAGCCTTTTAATATAAGTATAATAGAAGCTACTACTTAACGTCAGTTACAGTAGGAATTGGATTTTTCCGTGTATGCCACCACATCTGGCTTGTTGTACCATTTGTACTGAACATACCATCATTAGACTCTTCAATATTCTGGCTATTGATGGCTGCCTGAAGGTTTACAGGATTGTAACTTTGTTCGTTCAGTGAATATTTAATCCTAATTGGTAAACCTAAGCCCGGGTAGAAAGCACCTTCTAACATAAACTCAAAAGTCCTGGCAGGAAAACCTGTCCTTCTAACAAGATTCCAGGCCTGAACACCCTGGCCATTCATAGCTGCCCATCGTTGTTCGATAATACGCTGGTATCTTTCTCCGTCATCAGCTGCTGATCCAAAAGCAACAGATGGTTGAGCTAAATAAGCTGCATAATCAACTGATTGAGTAACAGGCATGGTTTGGATACCATTGTCGTTGTAAGTAGGTGAAACTGTTCCACCATCTATACAACCCCATCTCTCCATAGAAAATGCAATACCGGCTTCATAAGCTGCCTGTGCAGCACCACCTACCCTCATATAGTGCTCGGCCTTGATAAACTCAACCTCATCAACACACAATGCATAAAGCGGAGCTGTTTCAGTATAAGCAATTGCTGTTCCAAGAAGTGAAGTAATGTTGAAATCGGCTGAAGCTATTGCACGTCCGTTTTGGAATCCTGTGTAAACAGGTGTTCCGGCTGCTACACTTTCAGGAGTTGGCTGTGCATAGATGTGAATCCGTGGGTCATTTCTGTCATTCAGGAAATCGACCAAAGTTTCAGATATCCCCTGGTCAGTACGGGAAAACAATGTATTGTAAATAGGGTTCCTGTAAGGAAGACCTGGATAATCCAACTTGGCATTGTCATCATTGCTTTCCATAATTGGATGCCCTGAAGGGTCATTCAAAATGGCTGCAATAGCTGCATCAGCACCTGCATAAGCAGCAGCACCAGCTGAAGTGGTAAACGGGCCGGTTCCAGCCATATCATAGGTAAAACTCCATGGAGTACCTGCAGTCCTATTCAGTAGTCTCAATCTCAGAGAGTTACCAAACCTTTTCCATGCTTCTGGATTACCGCCATAGATCAGGTCACCACTACCAAAGTTAACAACCTCAGTAAGATCTAACAATGTATTGGCCTCTTCCAGTTTCGTGAAAAAGTCCATATATATTGATTCCTGTGTATCGTATGGAGAAGCAAGTATACCATCTGCCATCAGGCCCTGTAGGGCTTCAGAATATGGTGTATCACCTACCAAATCGGTAACATAGCTATAAATCCATACCGTGGTAATTTTTGCAGCTGCAAGCAGAGCTTTATTGGCAGCAACATTATTTCCAGCATCAATATCTGCCGTTGTTTTATTTATAATGAGCTGTAAATCCAGCAGAGGTCCATTATATCGACCTTCAGAATATCCCGATCATATCACGGGTCTGGTATTTGTCTTCATCGATATACTGAACTTTACACCATTGCTGAGACCAGCCACCCAGATAGGTATGCTGTATCCAGCCACCCATTTCGGTCGCAAACTGACTTACCAGAACATTTGTAAAAATGTTAATGGCAGGCACATCGGTCGGTGAATTGGGGCTCGTATTCATTTCCTCGAAATCTTTGGTACATGATCCAACTGTTAGGACCAGGGCCAATGCAAGGAATACCTTATTGTATTTTGTGAAATATTTCATTTTCATATGTATTTCTTATTAATTATCTAAAAGGTTAATTTAACATTAAAACCTATCGTCCTGGCTGTTGGAGTAGGTGTTGAGTTCATACCTACTGAATTATTTCCTGCCGAAATTCCATTTTCAGGATCAACATGAGGCATGTTACTGTGTATCAGCCAAAGGTTCCGGCCAACAAGAGAAACATTTATAGCTGAAAGCCATGGTGCAATATCGGTAAAAGTGTAACCAAGTACAACCTCGCGTAACTTTACGAAACTGGCATCAAAAACTGATAGCCCTGGTTTTCCCCAGTAGTCAGTCTCAAAGAAAGTCTGACCAGAAACATATGAACTATTATCAACTGCAGAGGTTACATCGTTTCCGCTGCCATCAGTCAATTGAACAGTACCATCACTGTTTACTTTACCATAAATACCATCTTCAACCAGAACACCACCACCGTCGGCTACTGGATCTCTGTAGTTCATGCCATTTGCATTTGTGCCAGCAGACTCTGCCATAACTCCTGCATAGTTTCCAAACCAGTCAGTTACAGAATATTGAACACCGCCTTTACGGAAGTCAACCAGGAAACTAAAATTGAAGTCTCCAAAGCTAAATGCATTGTTCACACCGCCAAAAAAGTCAGGCATTACATTTCCAAGAAGTGTTCTATTTGGGGTCTGAATATACCTTCCACTTGTACTTACTACAGGGCGACCAGTGTATTCAACGTAATCAACAATGGTCTCTGCATCATCCTGGTAATGAATGATAGCATTTTCACGAACAACATCGTTACCAAACATTTGTCCGTAAGGTTCACCTTTGCGAGCTTCAACACGTACACCCCATGAACCATTGTACAGATAATAACTGTTCATTTCTTCGGATGTTATTGGATTGGTATAAAGTTCAACCACTTTATTTCTGTTCCTTGCCCAGTTTACAGTGATATCCCACCTGAATTTAGACTGCTGAACGGGAGTAGCACCCAGTACAACTTCCCAACCCTGGTTTTGTATTTCACCAGCATTTATAGTAGTTGAGCTGAAACCAGACATCCTTGAAATATCAAGATTCAAAATCTGGTTGGTTGTACTCTCATTATAATAGGTAACATCTAAACGCAGCCTGTTATTAATGAATTTAACATCCAAACCTGCCTCAATAGACGATTTCCTTTGTGGTAATAAGCTAAGAGGAGGCAGGGTATTGGTATAACTAAGGGATGGATTCCCGTTAAATGGATTTGATGCTGCAAATGTACCATTGAGCATATAAGCATTTGCAGAACCTCCAACCTCGGCATAACTACCACGCAATTTCAGGTATGATAATGCATTCGATTGCAAACCAATTGCTTCTGTCAATACAAATCCCAAAGATGCAGATGGATAGAAATAGGAGTTGTTTTCAACCGGTAAAGTTGATGACCAGTCATTTCTTCCGGTTAGGTCAAGGAATAACCAGTTTCGGAAACCAAGATTCACCTGACCATATACACTCTGAAGCTCTACCTCCGTGCTAGACATACCTGTTCTGGCAGCAACCGCAGCATTACTTACGGCATATAAATCGGGAATAATCAATTGGTCAACATAGGTGTCGTTATTGTGGTATTTATAATTATTGTATTCACCACCAAGCAGCGCTACCACACTAAAATCACCAAATGTTTTGTTAAAGTTTAATCTGGCTCTTGCAATAGTTGAACTCCTGGTGCTTAGATAATCCTGGAACTGCCCATCACGCCAGTCATGCGAGCCTTTGGCCCTAACCTGCTTAATATTTTGTGAATAATAATCAATACCGGCCATAGCATCAAGTGACAGATAATCGGTAAAATCCCATTTTAAATTAACATTACCCATGATCCTGTTCCGTACACGGGAGTTGGTATTCTTGTTGAGGGTCCAGTATGGATTATCGTGATAACTGTGATTCCAGTTAAAATTTTCACCAGGGTGCTGAGGATCAGCTTCTGTCCAGCGATCTTTTAGTGCACGGGTATCAACCTGGCGTCCAAACCACTGGCTTAAACTCTGGAGAATACCGGCACTGGTATAACCACTTGTCATAATATTATCACTCTGGTTAAGAATGTAAGAACCTGAACCATCGATTCTCAGCCTTTTGGCCAGGTTATAACCAGCCTGCAGGGTAACGTTTGTTTTCCTGAGGTCGGTATTTGGAACCATACCCTTTACATTCTGGTTGCCCAATGACAACCTGAAATCGGCTTTTTCATTGGCTCCAAAAAGAGTTAATGTATTGGTTGCAGATAAACCGGTTACAAACACATCTTTAACATTGTCAGGATGTGAAATAAAAGGAGTTGGAGTTCTTACATCTGTTACCGGATCATAAGGACTGTCAAATTGAGGGAGTGAAAGAATCTGACCGGCTGTTTGAGGATAGCCTGCATCTACAGCCCATTCCAGTTTTCCGCCCGGTGCAAGATCTTCTGATTGAACAACATAGTCAAGGGCAGGGCCCCAGCTTTCGTCAATACCATCATTGATACCACCCCAGTTACCATCATAATATGCAAATTCGCCGTCATAACCCTGGCCATATTTGTCCTGGTAGTTGGGGAGTTTCAATGGATTACTCCATTGCCAGTTGGTTTCAAATGAAACGCCCAGTCCTTGTTTTGAACCTGATCTGAGTCTACCGCTTTTGGTTGTAATCAATACAACTCCGTTTACAGCCCTGGAGCCATAAAGAGCAGCAGCATTGGCGCCTTTCAGAATACTGATATTCTCAATATCTGAAGGGTTGATGTCCATAGCAGCGTTACCGTAGTCAGTTCCACTATAAGCTCCAATGTCGCCGTACGAGTTACTAATAGGAACTCCATCCACTACAAAAAGCGGCTGGTTGTTACCTGTAAGAGTACTCATACCCCTAATAACGATTCTTGAGCTGGAGCTAACATTACCGGAAGAACCAGTAATCTGAACACCTGCCATTCTACCCTGAAGGGAGTTTATCATATTGGGTTCTTTGGCTGTTTCCAGCTCATCGCCACCAATATCCTGAACTGAATAACCAAGTGCCTTTTTAGCCCTTGATGTACCAAGACCGGTTACTACTACCTCTTCAAGACCGAGAACATCGGGTTCCATTTGAACATTGATTGATGATTGCCCACTGAGTGCAACCTGTACGGTTTTCATACCGACAAATTTCACCTCAAGAGCAATAGCATCGGATGGAACTGAAATGGAGAAATTTCCATCGACATCGGTAACTGTACCAATTGTCGTGCCGGGCACAACAATAGCAACACCAGGAATGCCTTGTCCATCCTGGGCACTGGTAACCGTACCGGTAATAACATTAGTTTGCGCCAGAAGCTGGACTCCCAGAAACACAAACAATGCGAATAAAGCTAACGGTTTCTTCATAAGAAAAAGTTTTAATGATTAATAAATAATAGAGTTAAATTAGAATTCATAGAATTATTCTTTTCAAAGTAATACCTGTTAAAAACAGTAGTGAGAGCGGAAGATTGCATTTATTAATATAAATAGAACATCACCAACCCTAACAGGATGGCGCGTTGATTAAGTTAAAATTATCTGAAAATATTAATTATTGGGCCTAATGTTTTTGTGTAAGATCCAATCAAAAAACAAGGCCAACATGAATCAGAAAAGCATGTACTCATAGGCAAATGGATTAGGTTATTTCAGGGTTCAATCGAATGCTTCCTATATGTACGGAAGCTTCAGACTAGGTTAAATAAAATCAATTTTTTGGTTAATTTTTTTTGCAATATAAAGTTAAAAAAAAATACTACGCAAATTATGCAAGGTGTCCTAAAATATAAAGACTACTAATTCGTTTAACTATTAAATCTATAACAAATTGTATAACAGGTAATTAAACAGGGTAAGAAGTTTGTTTGACTTACTTATTTAGGACAATTCTAAACAAGCAATCCTGTATTATACAGCTATATGATGCATTTTTAAGTAAAAAGGTTGCGTTATTCATTCGCATTCGCTCATGCGCTCGCGTTATTCATTCGCTGCGCTCATGGGAACTCCCTTCGGTCGCGTCAATCAGCTTCGCTGTTATTTGCTCACTGCGTTCGCGTCATTCATTCGCTGCGCTCATGGGAAATGCTCCCGCTGGTCGTGTCAGTCATTCGCTGCGCTCATGGAAATGCTCCCGCTGGTCGCGTCAGTCATTCGCTGCGCTCATGGGAAATGCTCCCTTGCGGTCGTGTCAGTCAGCTTCGCTGCGCTCATGGGAAATGCTCCCGCTGGTCGCGTCAGTCATTCGCTGCGCTCATGGGAAATGCTCCCGCTGGTCGCGTCAGTCATTCGCTGCGCTCATGGGGAAATGCTCCCGCTGGTCGCGTCAGTCATTCGCTGCGCTCATGGGGAAATGCTCCCGCTGGTCGCGTCAGTCATTCGCTGCGCTCATGGGGAAATGCTCCCGCTGGTCGCGTCAGTCATTCGCTGCGCTCATGGGAAATGCTCCCGCTGGTCGCGTCAGTCATTCGCTGCGCTCATGGGGAAATGCTCCCTGCGGTCGCGTCAGTCATTCGCTGCGCTCATGGGGAAATGCTCCCGCTGGTCGCGTCATTCATTCGCTGCGCTCATGGGAAGACTCCCGTTGGTCGTGTCAGTCATTCGCTGCGCTCATGGGGAATGCTCCCGTTGGTCGTGTCAGTCATTCGCTACGCTCATGGGGAATGCTCCCGTGCGGTCACGTCATTCAGCTTCGCTGTAAATTGCTCACTTTGTTCGCGTCATTCATTCGCTGCGCTCATGGGAAATGCTTCCACGGTCGCGTGATTCGCTTTCGCTCATGTAATTGTTCTGGTCGTGTCAGTCATTCGCTGCGCTCATGGAATGCTCCCGTTGGTCGCGTCATTCAGCTTCGCTGTAAATTGCTCACTTTGTTCGTGTCATTCATTCGCTGCGCTCATGGGGAATACTCCCTGCGGTCGTGTCAATCAGCTTCGCTGTTAATTGCTCACTTTGTTCGTGTCAGTCATTCGCTGCGCTCATGGGGAATGTTCCCTGCGGTCACGTCAGTCATTCGCTACGCTCATGTTATTGTACTCCCTTCGGTCGTGTCAGTTAGCTACGCTGGTATTTTAAATTTTGTTTTCCACAATTTTCAGGATTTCAACTTCCTTATTGGCTGCTTTTTCTTCAATCTGATTTCCTCTTTCAATTATATCATCGACAAAATTTTTATCTTCCAGATCAGATGCATTTATTTTGACATTTAAGAAGGCACCTCTTATACAGGCTCGTGCTGCGAGAACTCCAACACCTATATCTGAAATTGAATTTGGATTTCCGATATCAGCCATTTTCTCAAGAACTTCAAAGGAATTTAGAGCTGTTTCCATCACTTTAAATGGCACCATGATTGCATTTTTTGTTGCCTCATCAACTGCCTCTGCCTGAATTTTCTTTTCAGCTTCAGTCTTTTTTGGCAAACGAAAAGCTTCCATAATCATATTAAATGCTCTTGTGTCTTCATCGACGAGCCTGAGTAGTTCTGTCTGGTAGACTTTCCCTTTTGCCGCCCAATCGGAAAATTCTTCCCAGCGATCATCCCATCCACGTTTGTGAGAAGATAGATTGGCAACCATAGTACCAAGAGCTACACCCATTGATCCCATATAGGCTGATACGGAACCTCCACCTGGAGCCGGGGATTCTGATGCAGTTTCCTCCACAAACTCCTCCATAGTCATACTTATAAGATGTTTCTCAGAATTATCTTCGAGCATGTACTCAATAATTTTCTCTTCCGCCTTAAATGGGTAGAGTTCATCAAGGCCCATTGATTTCACTGCGATTTTTATGAGTTCCTTGTCAGAAACACCAATCGATCTTTTTTGCTTTTTCAGGAAATAACGCCCTGCTTCCAACATTGCATTGAGAGGTATTAAGCCCACCAGTTCAGATCCGGTTACCCGTATTCCCCGAGATTCAGCACTCTTGCAAACCTCATCAAAAGCAATGTGAACGGGAGTTACCGTAATATTTGTCAGGTTCATAGAAATCTGTGCTACCCCGTACTCTTCAATAAACCAGCCTATTGCCTTAACCTCTTTCAGAGTTCCCGGAACATAAACAGGATTCCCTTTTTCATCCTTAACAATTATTCCGGTGAGAGGGTCGCCTTCACGTTTAACTCTGCCTCTCTCCCTGACATCGAAAGCAATGGAATTCGCTCTACGGGTAGAACTTGTATTTAGATTAACATTGTAAGCGACGAGAAAATCTCTGGCACCGACAGCTGTTGCTCCAGCCTCTTTGTTGAATTCTGCAGGCCCGTAATCCGGTTTCCATTCAGGATTTTTAAGTTTTTCTTTCAATCCCTCATATTCACCTGATCTAACAACCGCCAGGTTGTGTCTGTCATCCTTTTTTGCAGCATTCTCATAACAGTAAACCGGAATATTTAGTTCCTCCCCAATTCTCTTTGCCAGTTTATGGGCATATCGCACTGTTTCATCCATGCTAATATTTGAAACAGGAACAAGTGGGCATACATCGGTGGCCCCCATTCGTGGGTGCTCTCCTGTATGATGACTCATATCGATAAGTTCTGAAGCTTTTTTAACAGCTCGAAAAGCAGCCTCAATAACCGGATCGGGTTCTCCAACCAGAGTCACTACGGTGCGATTTGTTGCTTTTCCCGGGTCCACATCCAACAGACGGACACCCTCAACTGATTCAATTTCATTTGTAATTTGCTTTATAATGTCCAGATTTACCCCATCACTGAAATTGGGGACGCATTCGATTAGTTGTTTCATAAACTAAATAAGATTTCAGGTTAAATTTTAAAACACAAATATAGAAATAATAGCTATTGTCAATGAAACTGGCTCACTCCATTAGTGTAAATTATACTTTTCGGTATGATAAATAAATGAGCTGTTCAAATCAACCGTTTAAATGCTAACTAATAATTTAATTTACAATGAATTACACCTCTACAATTTCTCCATCCAAAATAACCGTATCAACAAGGTCGCTTCCGTAAGCATAGGGCAAATAGCTATAGTTGGGAATTTCTTTGGTTATAAAAACATTGGCTTTTTTACCCCTGCAAATACTTCCCATTTCACCCTCAAGACCCATAGCATAAGCTGTATTCAGGGTAACCGCGTGTATCACCTCCTCAGGAGTCATTCTCAAATCGATACATCCAAATGACATTATCATTTTCATATTCCCTGAAGGGGAAGAACCGGGATTAAAGTCTGAGGCAAGTGCAATTGGTAATCCAGCATCGATCATTTTTCTTGCAGGAGGATTAATCATTCCAAGGAAAAAAGAAGCACCAGGAAGTAAAGTAGGCATAGTACTTGAATTGAGCAATGCTTCTATTTCATCAGGCCCAGTATATTCCAAATGATCAACTGACAATGCATTGTTTTCAACTCCAACCTGGATTCCTCCGGAATAATCCAGCTCATTTGCATGAATCTTTGGTCGCAAACCCAGTTTTGCAGCTGCTTTTAAAATGCGACCTGTTTCATCGGGTGTAAAAAAACCTCTATCACAAAACACATCGACATAATCGGCCAATTTCTCTTTTGCAACTTCAGGCAACATTTCATCAATAACCAGATCAACATATTTTGATTGGTTCTGCGTAAATTCCGCAGGAACTGCATGCGCACCTAAAAAAGTTGATTTAATTGTAATGGGTGTGGACTCCTTCAGGCGATTGATTACCCTGAGCATTTTCAACTCATCCTCGGTGGTTAAACCATATCCACTTTTTATTTCCACAGCCCCTGTTCCCAGGCTAATAATTTCCCAGATTCTTTTAAGCGATTGCTCATACAATTCATCCTCACTGGTATTGTGAAGTAGCCTTGCTGAATTAAGAATTCCTCCTCCCCTTTTTGCAATTTCCTCATAGCTAAGGCCATTTATTTTATCAACATATTCAAGCTCCCTGCTTCCTGCATAGACAAGGTGTGTGTGTGAATCACAATAAGATGGCATAACTAACTTACCATTCGCATCAATTACAATTCCATTTGCATACTCCGGTTTAAGCTCATGATTGGGGCCAAAATCTATGATTCTTCCATTCTTTATATACAAAAATGCATTCTCTATGGTTTTCAGATTAGCCATTTCTTTCCCTGCCACCCATGTTCTGTGATTTTCCTCAACCTGCAGGAGTGATTTTATATTTTGAATAAGCATATTATTTGTTTTACCGATTCATAAAAATAGTAAAAACATGTCAGCCCTTAGGAATTAAATGTACAAAAGGAACAAGCAATTATTTTTTTCAAAATTTTTTACTTTAATTTAAATTGTATTTTTAAATCACCTAAACAAACACTAAACTCTATAATTCCTGTTTATGAAAAAACTATCTCTGGCTTTTATCATCCTGACTATCTGCACATTTACTTACAGTCAGACAAATCCTGCAGATGCTGTAACCCAGGAAGAAGCACAAGCAGTAGAAAAGAAAAAACGTGAAAAAAAGAAGCAAGGATGGACTTTTGGTGCATTGCCAGTAGTTTCATACGATACTGACATTGGGTTTCAATATGGCGCTCTTGTTAACTTATACAAGTATGATAGCACACGCTACCCCAGCTACGATCATTCCATATATGCAGAGTGGTCTCAAACCACAAAGGGGAGCGGCATTATTCGTCTCGCTTACGATTCGGAGCATTTAATCAAAGGAATAAGATTAACCGGGGATATTGCCTATATAACAGATAAAGCCATTGACTTTTACGGTTTCAATGGATATGAATCAGTTTATAACCAATCATGGGAGGACGATGAAGATCCAGATTATATCTCTCGTTTATTTTACCGTCATGACAGAAAAATTTTTAGGTTTCTTGCTGATTTCCAGGGTAATATATACGATGATAAGCTATTGTGGTATGCCGGAATCAGTTTTATGAACTTCAAGGTGGGTTCAGTCGATGTGGATAGATTAAATGAAGGTAAGCCTGAGGATCAGGTATTACAGGATACATCAATTTACCAGAACTATGTTGATTGGGGCATCCTTTCACCTGAAGAAGCCCAGGGTGGGAATGCCAATTATATTTCAGGAGGGATTGTATACGATTCCAGGGATAATGAGCCAAATCCAATGAAGGGTATTTGGACAGAGCTGGTACTTAGAGCAGCTCCTTCATTTATGGGAAATAAAGACTTTGGTCATTTGAAGTTAGCTATTACACACCGTCAATATTTTACTATCATTCCCAAAAACCTGTCTTTCGCATATAGAATTGGCTTTCAGACAACGCTGGCAGGAGAAACTCCATTTTACGCCCAACCCATGATGCTTTTCTCATTTTACCGGGGAGCTCTACCTCAAGGATTAGGAGGGGGCAAAACCCTACGTGGAATCCGAAGAAACAGGGTAGTTGGCAGCACCATTTTATATGGAAACTTTGAATTCAGGTGGAAAATAATTCATACAAAATTATTTAAGCAAAATCTTTACATTGCCTTAAATGGATTCTTAGATGCAGGTCGTACATTCGGAGAATACAAAACTGACCTGAGTGGAGTTCCAGCTGAGATAAATATTTCTGACTATTTTAATCCTGGAAATGAAAACTTCCACCTGAGTGCTGGTGGTGGTGTTCGGTTTGCCCTCAACCAAAACTTTATAGTTGCAGTTGACTTTGGAAAAGCCCTTGACAGAAATGATGGAAATACCGGACTTTACATAGGCTTGAACTACCTGTTTTAGAAATTAAAAATCTCCAGTATTTAAAGAGGTTCAAGGATTTCAAGTAAGTAAACCGGCTAGAAAATCGCCGGTAAATACACCCAGGAAATTTCCTATTACATAGCCAAACATCCCTGCTGTAACGCCAGAGATAATAACATCTTTATTCTTCAAAGCACCAGCTACAACTGGAACGAAAGGCGGAGAATAAACCATTGCCGTAGATGTGATAATCACCGTATCAGCATCAATCTTAAAAAACATTGACAATAATACATGCACTGCAAGAGACCCAAAGACAACATAGACTACGTAAAGAAATAAATTCAGGTATTCAATTTTAAACAGACTGGTAACATCGGCCATTGAAGCAATAACGAAACAAAAAATCACTATCAAATACATGCCTGCCTGGAAAGTTTTTTTCAATCGATTCACCGCAGGAATAAGAGAAAAAACAAGGCCTAAACCTGTAATTGATAAAATAATAACTGTTGAGCTATACTCTTTTGGCACCAATGAACTAAAAAGAAATGAAATGCCTAATACAATACCGGAAAGTCCCAATCCTTTTAAAATATCAATAATTGCATCTTTTTTGAAGATACCAGTAAAATCATCAATTTCAGAGGTTTCCCTGTTGGTATCAATCTCAACATCAGCTTCGCTACTTTTATAGGCAGGAAGGAAAAGTAAGAATACTTTTTGTGCGATAGTTAATAAAAACAGCAAACAGAATGCACCCACAATCATATCATACACATTTGTAACAATAAATACATTTGGGTCAACCTCCAGTGCGCTTGCAATAGCTGCCAGGTTTGGTGTACCTCCTGAATATATTCCAATAAGCATTCCTGAAACGTCGCCAATGTCTTCAATCTTTCCTTCAAAAATGAAAAAACCGGTAAAAATTACAACCACTACTGATATCAAAGCCAGGACAACTGATAAGAAAGCTTTTCCTGCCATTTTAAACCACTTTCTGAGATCAAGTGAAAATAAAAGGAGTGGAATGGCTATGGCAACAGAAATATCATTGATATTTGACTGTAATACTGAGATTTTATTTTTAGTGAGGTCTCTAATAGTAATTTTTCCAGTTTCCAGTAATTGATTTGCCTGCTCAGGGTCCAGGAACTTATCACTACCCAGAATTGAAAGGTAAGCTTCTGAGGCGACAGGAAAAAACCCAATGCTACCAAGAATCATACCCAGTAAATATGCTATTGCTACTGCTCCTAATTTATTAACCAGAGGGTATTTTTGTGAAATATATATTATAAGGAAAGGTACTATTAGGTAGAAAAGCAGTAAAGAAGGTATATACATACAAATGAAATTCGTTAAAAATCAATCAAAATATTAAGAATAATATCCCTTTCAATAAAGAAAAAAGCGCCTTTTGGCGCATCCTTATAGCATTATCAACGCAAAAGAATTAAGGAGCATTAAAACTCTTATCATATTGTTTCATAGCCCGTAAACTCATACCCATACTTGAAAACCCTCCATCGTGAAACAAATTCTGCATGGTGACCTTCTTTGAAAGATCAGAGAAAAGTGTTATGCAATAATCAGCACAATCATCAGCAGTTGCATTCCCCAGTGGAGACATCCTTTCTGTAAAATCCAGCAATGAATCAAATCCCTTCACACCGCTTCCAGCAGTTGTAGGTGTAGGTGATTGTGAAATGGTGTTCACGCGCACTTTTTTCTCCCGGCCATAAATATAACCGAAGCTGCGGGCTATAGATTCAAGTAGAGATTTGGCATCGGCCATATCGTTGTAACCATAAAGGGTTCTTTGGGCAGCTACATAGGATAAAGCCAATACAGAACCCCATTGGTTGATCGCATCTTTTTTGTAGGCTGTTTGAAGAATTTTGTGGAAACTCAGAGCGGATACCTCCAAAGTTTTTTGAAAGTAATTATAATTTAACTCATTGTATACATTTCCCTTCCTAACATTCAATGACATCCCAATGGAATGTAGAACAAAATCAACTTTTCCACCAAGAAATTCATTGGATTCATCGAAAACATTCTCAATGTCCTCAAGACTGGTTGCATCAGCAGGTATAACATGACTTTTGCAGTTTTTTGCCAGTTCGTGTATTTCACCAAAGCGAAGGGCAACCGGAGCGTTAGAAAGTGTGAACTCGGCTCCTGCTTCAAAAGCTTTTTCAGCTACTTTCCAGGCAATCGATTTATCATTCAGTGCACCAAAAATAATCCCCTTTTTTCCTTTTAATAAATTACTGTAGTCCATACATCAAAATTATGTTATAATCCAGAGTGGAAGCAAATATACAGTATAAAACTTCAATCAAAAAATTCAGATAAAATTTATTGGGTTCAAAAGCCAGGAAACAGAAGCCTATATATCAATTATTCAACTGATTAAGAAGGTTCTTTGCATTTTCAATGGCAGCGTTGGATAGATCTTTTCCACTCAGCATCTTTGCAATTTCAAGTACCCTTTCTTCAGGATTAAGCAATCTTAAATGAGTGCGTGTAATGTTTTTTTCATCAGTCTTATACACCAGAAAATGCTGACCTCCTTTTGATGCAATTTGAGGGAGGTGAGTAATATTAATTACCTGCATACTTTCAGCCATTTTGTATATAATCTCACCTACCCTGTCAGCAATATCTCCAGAGACACCTGAATCAATTTCATCAAAGATAATCGTAGGCATTGAAACTGACTTGGCTATGAGAGATTTAAGACTAAGCATTACCCTGGATAGTTCTCCACCGGATGCTACTTTTTTGAGATCCTGCACGTGTGAATTTTTATTCGCCGAAAACATGAAATCAACCTGGTCAATGCCTGTTGGCGATAAATCTTCTTTGGTGATATGGTTAACGGCAAACCTGGCATTTGGCATGCCAAGCTTTTTCAGCATACTGGCAATATCTTTTTCAATTACGGGCAATTTCCCTTTGCGTTTTTCTGAAATGGTCAGGGCAAGTTTTTTGAGATTCTCTTTCTTTATTTTTAATTCCTTTTCGCGTTTTTCAATATCCCTGTCACCATTTGCAATGCTGTCAATCGACTTCTTTAATTCTGAATGAATTCTTATCAAATCCTCCACTGTATTGACATTGTGTTTTTGTTCAAGTGTATATAGCAGATTTAATCTTTCTCTAACTATTTCCAACCGTCCTGGTTCGGGGATGATCTCTTGCTTAGAGGTTTCAATTTCTGAAGCAAGATCCTTCATTTCAATTTCTGTACTTACAAAACGATTGTACATATCTGAGGCCGGTGCAAAAAAGTCCTTTATCCTCTCCAGCAACTGCCGAATGGACTTCATCTGGTCAAGAATATTTTCATTTTCACCCTCCAGAAAATAGGAAATTTTTTCTAAAGACATCCCGATTTCCTCCGAATGGGTGAGTATATCCTGTTCATTTTCAAGCTTGATTTGCTCGCCTTCTGATAATTTCGCTTTCTCAAGTTGATCATATTGGAACTGGAGATAATCGAGGTCAGACTGGGCTTTTTGATTCTCATCCTTTAAGCGGACAAAATCTGACTCCAAATTCCTATAGAATAAATAATCCTTCGTATAGGTATCAAGTAAAGTAAAATTACCGGCTAACGCATCAATTACCTGCAGTTGGAACACATTGTTTCCAAGCAATATATTATTGTGTTGGGAATGTATATCAACCAATTGCATCCCTAGCTCCTTCAAAACATTTAGTGTAACCGGGGTATCATTTATAAAAGCACGTGATTTTCCAGCAATATTTATTTCTCTTCGCAGGCTTGTTCTTGCTTCGTAATCCAAATCATTCTTATCAAAAAAGTCCTGTAATTTATAATCGTCAATCTCAAAGTTACCCTCAACAATGCATTTGCTGGTTTTATCAAGTAAGACCTGGGTATCAGCTCTTTGACCCAGGATAAGAGAAAGTGCTCCCAGAAGTATAGATTTTCCAGCTCCAGTCTCACCTGAAATTATTGCCAATCCTGAATTAAATTCAATATTCAATTCATGGATCAACGCATAATTTTTAATATACAGCGATTTAAGCATAAGAAATCTACTTTATCGAAACAGATATCAAAAGTACAAAACTTTAGCCACTGGATTGGGTGATCTGTTCGTAAACTTTAATATTGGAAGGATTAATTTCTTTGAGAATTAGGAATACCCTTCGTTGCTGATCGGGGTATGCACCTTTAAATACACTCACAAATTCGTCTGATTTTGCATCATAAATTACCTGTAGCAGAAACAAATAGGAATCAGGTTGGTTGCGAAAAACACTTTGGAGGAATTTAAGACTTTCCTCAATCTGGTCACGGGCTGTGTTCACATTGCTTTCCATTTTGTCCATCCCAAGCCTATGATAGGTATAAAGGTAATTCCTAACAGGCCTGTAATTATCATCCATTATATTTTGTGAGAGCCAATACCTGTTTCGGTTTCCGGATGTACCAAAAGCTTTCCATCCGGCTTCAGGGGCATTCTGGGCATTCATTACAATTGCTTCTGCATATTGCAAATATTGCGTTCCACCTTCCGGTGCAAAAGTATCATAATCAAGGCCTACAATCATATAAGCATAAAAGGCCAAAATAGATGTCAGGTTTGATAAATGTTGATTGACATCAAAATCGAGCGCTTGGTATTCAACATAGCTAATATCAAAATTGTTATCCAAAAAATTAAAAACCGTTGTACTGTAGGTTGAGTTATAAACAGGTCTCCTTGACTGGACCTGGATACTCCCTCTGTACTGATCGCCGCTCTGCTCAGTAAGATTTATTAATATGTTGCATTCAATCTGTTCGTTGGGGTCGAAAACATTTTGTGTCCACGACCGGTTATTCATAAACTCATAAATAGCTGTTTGGAGAGTTTTGAATATTTGCTTATTTGAACCTTGAATTTGCTGAGTAACCAACTGAACATTGCAACGTAATTCCTGTGCCTGCATATTGTTGGCCAATAAAAACAGTACAAAAAGGAATATATAAAAGAATTTTTTCACGCAATGACTATTTTAATTGGATAATTGACTTAACAATATCATTGGCAACCTCTTTTTTTGATTTTAAGCCAAATGATTCAATCTTACCCTCTCTGTCAATAATTGACACCTTGTTTGTATCTCCTCCAAAACCTGCTCCTTTGTCTTTCAAAGAGTTCAATACTATAAGATCTAAGTTCTTACTTTTTAGTTTTTTCTGGGCATTTTGCACTTCATCATGCGTTTCAAGAGCGAAACCAACAAGCCATTGTTTTCCTGACTTCAACTGGCCCAATTTGGCGGCTATGTCCTTTGTGGGTTTAAGCCGAATCAAGAGATCCTCTTTTTTCCTTTTAATTTTTTTAACACTTGATTCCTCCGGTGCAAAATCACTAACCGCTGCCGACAAAATGGCACCATCCATTTTTGGGAATAATTCAATAGATTTATTATACATTTCTTCAGCGGAAGTCACATCGAATCTTTTAATACCAGATAATGCATCTTCCTTTACTGAAATTGGTCCTGCCACCAGGTGCACAATTGCTCCTTTGTCCATCAGACTCTTAGCCAGGGCCAAACCCATTTTCCCTGAGGAATAGTTACCTATATATCGCACCGGGTCAATGGCTTCAAAAGTAGGCCCAGCCGTAACCAATATTTTTTTCCCCTTTAGAGGCAGAACTTGATTTTTATTCGTAAAAAAATCGGTTATCTGTCCAAGTATTAATTCAGGTTCCTCCATTCTACCCTGGCCGGACAGTCCACTGGCTAATTCTCCTACACTAGCATCGATGATGATATTCTTGTATTCCTTAAGTGTTTCAAGGTTTCGTTGAGTGGACGGATGCATAAACATGTCCATATCCATTGCAGGTGCCAGCATTACCGGACATCGTGCTGATAGATAAACCGTCAAAAGAAGATTATCGGCAGCTCCAGAAGTCATCTTTCCAATTGTATTGGCTGTGGCAGGAGCTATAAGCATCAGATCTGCCCACAAACCCAGGTCAACATGATTGGTCCATTCACCTGAATCCTTTTTAAAAAGATCAATTAAGACCGGATTACCAGAAAGGGTTGAAAGAGTAAGTGGTGCAATAAACTCCTTCGCTGCAGGAGTCATTATTACCTTTACCTCAGCACCATTTTTTACAAGTAATCGTACCAGGAAAGCTGCTTTATAAGCAGCGATACTCCCGGTAATGCCCAGAATTATTTTTTTTCCATTTAGCATACCGGTCAAATTAAAAAAGAAAGATTATTTATCCTCTTCGATTTCAGGCATTCGATAATAAATTTTCCCCTCACCAAATTCCTGTAAAGCAATCAGAGATGGCTTGGGAAGCTTCTCATAGAATTTTGATACCTCAATTTGTTCTCTATTCTCGAAAACTTCCTCCAGGCTATCAGTGTAGTAGGCAAATTCCTCAAGTTTCTTGTTTAATTCCTGTTTAATTTCTACTCCAATTTGATTTGCCCTTTTTGAACATACAACAACAGTTTCATAAATGTTGCCAGTGTCCATATCCAAATCACGAATCTTTCTGGTCTCTGTAGTTAAAGGGGCTTGTGTTTTTTTATAGTCCATTTTAATAAAATTTCAATGTAAAGCTGAATATTATTTTGTTAAAAATTCAGTTGACTTGTTGTATAATTTCTCCGCTTCTCTTTTAAAATTGCTTTCTGGAAATTCATCAATAAATGAATAATATTCATCAACTGTATCCTGATACCTTTCTTTCTGTCTATCTCTAATACTTCCCTCAGCATATAAATAATTTGATTGCAACATAAGGAAAAGTAATTCTTCTCTATATTTTGTCTCCGGGTATTCAATAATGCTATTCTTGGCAGATATTATGGCAGATTTGTATTTCCCTAGATGAAAATACAATTTGGCTGTCATATATGATTTTTCAACAAGAATCTCTTCCAATTCTTTTATCAGTTTATCGCATTCTTCAATCTTATCGCTTCCTGGGAACCTAGTTTTAAAAAGAATAAATGAATTAATACCGTTCATCGTATTTGTCTGATCAAGTTCAGGCCTTGCAATTAATTTATAATAGCAATAGGCTCCCATAAAATCTGCTTCCTCAGCATAGTCACTATTAAAATAAGTTCTGACAAATGTTCTATAATAATGACCTGCCATAACATAGTCTTTCATTTCATAATAACATTTTGCCTGGGTATATTCTAGTTCCTCTGCTTTTTCCGTCCCTTTAATTCTTGGTATAACCTGCTCAAATAAAGTAGCTGCCCTCACATATTGCTTATCTTCATAATACTCCAAAGCCTTTTCCTGCTTTGCTTGAATATCACCACTTTTCAATAGTTTTTCATATTCACCACATGAAGTGGAGATTAAAGCAAGCAAAAAGATGGAAAGAAAGTATATGGATCCTCTTCTAAACATTTTGCAAAAATAGAGTTTTCAATTCAATAATGAAAACATTTTACATCAAACGGCCTATTTGCCAATTTATTATTGGAATTACAGGGTTTCTTTTCAATTAATTTCGACAAGAATGAATAGGCTCTTTAATAGGTAAACCGGCCTTCGTAATGCAGGCTTCATGTTCAAATATTATACCAATTAAAAGGATATTGTCTGATCATGAAAATTATCTACCTTTGTATTCATATTCTAACAACCTAAATTATTTAATACCGTGGATATATTTAATAAGATAAGAGTTAACAGGGGAGCCCTTGGAAAATATCAACGTTTCGGACATGGATATTTCTTATTTCCAAAACTGGAAGGTGAAATTGCACCCCATATGAAGTTCAGGGGAAAAGATGTACTGACCTGGAGTTTAAATAACTACATTGGTCTTGCTAATCACCCTGAGGTAAGAAAGGCTGATGCCGAGGCTTCCAAAGACTGGGGTCTGGCATACCCTATGGGGGCCAGAATGATGTCAGGACAAACCAGCTTACATGAAGAACTCGAAGAAAAACTGGCAAAATTTGTCGGAAAAGAACGTGCCTATTTATTGAATTATGGTTACATGGGTATGGTATCCATTATCGATGCTCTCATCGACAGAAAAGATGTTCTGGTATACGATTCAGATTCTCATGCATGTATACTTGATGGGCTTCGGCTCCATATTGGTAAACGGTATGTATATCCGCACAATGACATTCAAAATCTTGATAAAGAATTGGAACGCGCTACAAAAATGATTGGGAAAACCGGTGGCGGAATTATGGTTATTACTGAAGGTGTATTTGGTATGGCAGGTGATCTGGGTAAATTGAGAGAGATAGTTGAGTTAAAGAAAAAATACAATTTCCGCTTACTTGTTGATGATGCACATGGATTTGGAACGATGGGCAAGACAGGGGCCGGTACTGGTGAACATTTTGATGTTCAGGATGGTATTGATATATATTTCGCCACTTTTGCCAAAGCAATGGCCGGCATTGGTGGCTTTGTTGCCAGTGACGAGGATGTGGTAGACTTCCTGCAATATAATATGCGTTCTCAAATTTTTGCAAAATCATTACCAATGCCTATGGTAGTGGGTGCATTAAAAAGGCTTGAATTATTGCAAACCCAGCCTGAATTAAAAGAGAAACTCTGGGTGATAGTTAAGGCTCTTCAAAAAGGATTAAAAGAAAATGGTTTGGATCTGGGTGTTACTGAATCTCCTGTTACACCTGTTTATTTTCATGGTGGAGTGAATGAAGGAACAGCAATAACCATGGATCTCAGGGAAAACTATAACATCTTCTGTTCAATTGTTGTTTATCCGGTTGTTCCTAAAGACGTAATTATGCTGCGACTTATTCCAACATCAGCACATTCACTAGAAGATGTTGAATATACTGTAAAAGCTTTTGCAGAGGTCAAGAAAAAGCTGGATGCCGGTAAATATGCAAAAGATAAAGCCCCTGAAATAAAATAATAATTTCTATAAAAAAAGGGGATCAATGATCCCCTTTTTCATTTATATTCAAGCATTATTTAATTTTTCTCACTCAAATATCTTTCTGAATCAATGGCGGCTTTACAACCTGAACCCGCAGCTGTAACTGCTTGACGATAGACAGAATCCATAACATCTCCACAGGCAAAAACTCCATCCACATCGGTTTTGGATGTACCTGGTTCAGTAATAATATAACCTACCTCATCGGTTTTAAGATATTTTTTAAAGATTTCTGAATTTGGAGTATGTCCTATTGCCAGGAAGAAACCATCGATTTTAATTTTCACCTCTTTTTCATCGGGTGTACCCATTTTATAAATCAGGTTTGCACCTTCCACGCCATTCTCGCCAAATAGATCTTTGGTATTGTGTTCATATAAAACTTCAATATTCTTTGTTCTGTTAACACGGTCAAGCATAACCTTAGAAGCCCTCATATAATCTTTCCTAACTATAACATAAACTTTGTTGCAAAGTCCGGCCAGGTAAATAGCTTCTTCAGCAGCAGTATCTCCACCTCCCACTACAGCCACATCTTTCCCTTTGTAGAAAAAGCCATCACAGGTTGCACACGCTGAAACTCCCATTCCGGCATATTTTGTTTCGGCCTCAATACCCAGGTATTTTGCAGTTGCCCCGGTGGCAATTATAACAGTATCGGCTTCAATAACAGTCTTATTATCGATGGTAATCTTGTGGGGTTGAGATGAAAAATCGGCAGCTGTTGCCAATCCCCAACGAACATCAGTACCAAAGCGTTCAGCCTGTTTTTTGAGATCCTCCATCATAACTGGCCCTGTAACACCTTCAGGGTATCCGGGGTAATTCTCAACCTCAGTTGTTGTTGTTAACTGACCTCCGGGCTGAAGCCCTTCATACAATACCGGGCTCAAATTAGCTCTGGCTGCATATATAGCTGCTGTATAGCCAGCCGGCCCTGATCCGATTACTAAACATTTAACTTTTTCTGATGCACCAGATGGTTGACCATCTTTTTTTTCTTCTTTCAGGTTGTCCATTGACTTAAACAATTCCATAATATTTTAGATTTATATTGATTCTTGTACAAAAGTAATTCGATTTTTCAGAATTCATTGTCCTGAGGATGACAATATCTGTACCAAAATAAAAAACCTGAAATTTTTGCAGGTAAATAGAAGGTTTGATAATTTTTCATTCTAAAAAATTAGAATATCTACCTTTCTAAAATGTTCTCCGTTTACATCCTCAAATCAATCAATCACGGAAAATATTACATTGGACAGACAAACAATCTTGATGTTAGGCTTAAGAGTCATAACCAGGGAGAAAATAAGTATTCAAATCCGTATAAACCCTGGAAAGTTATTTTTCACAAGTCCTACGAAACAAGGACAGAAGCTTTGGCAGTAGAAAAAAAACTTAAAGCACTTAAAAAACGAGAATTAGTTGTTAAATTTGCCATCGCAAAATCAGTTTGAAAAATTATAACTGGTTTTTTTTCGGGATGTAGTCCCGAATTTGAAATCATCGGGATGTAGTCCCGAATTTCCCAGATCTTCGATCTGAGAAAAATTCGAGGATTCTCGAAATTTTACCGAAATTGAAAATTTCGTAAATTTCGGAACTCAGTCCGGTTGAACTTCCCCAATATGTTTTGCGTTTATATACTCGAAGCTATCAATTACGGAAAATATTACATTGGCCAGACGAATAATCTTGATGTTAGGCTTAAAGAGTCATAACCAGGGAGAAAATAAGTATTCAAATCCGTATAAACCCTGGAAAGTCATTTTTCACAAGTCCTACGAAACAAGGGCAGAAGCTTTGGCAGTAGAAAAAAAACTTAAAGCACTAAAAAAACGAGAATTAGTTGTTAAATTTGCCGTACAAAATCAGTTTGAAAAATCATAACTGGTTTTTTTTCGGGATGTAGTCCCGAATATTGAAATCATCGGGATGTAGTCCCGAATTTCCCAGATCTTCGATCTGAGAAAAATTCGAGGATTCTCGAAATTTTACCGAAATTGAAAATTTCGTAAATTTCGGAACTCAGTCCGGTTTAACTTCCCCAATATGTTTTGCGTTTATATACTCGAATCTGTCAATCATGGAAAATATTATATTGGCCAGACCAACAATCTTGATCAAAGATTAAATAGTCATAACCAGGGAGAAAATAAGTACACAAATCCGTATAAACCCTGGAAAGTAATTTTTCACAAGTCATTCCGAAACAAGGTCAGAATCAATGGCAGTAGAAAAAAAACTTAAAGCACTTAAAAAACGAGAATTAGTTGTTAAATTTGCCATCGAAAATCAGTTTGTAGTTTCTTAACTGTTTTTTTTCGGGATGTAGTCCCGAATATTGAAATCATCGGGATGTAGTCCCGAATTTCCCAGATCTTCGATCTGAGAAAAATTCGAGGATTCTCGAAATTTTACCGAAATTGAAAATTTCGTAAATTTCGGAACTCAGTCCGGTTTAACTCCCCCAAAATGTTTTGCGTTTATATACTCGAATCTGTCAATCATGGAAAATATTACATTGGCCAGACCAACAATCTTGATCAAAGATTAAAGAGTCATAACCAGGGAGAAAATAAGTATTCAAATCCGTATAAACCCTGGAAAGTCATTTTTCACAAGTCCTACGAAACAAGGTCAGAATCAATGGCAGTAGAAAAAAAACTTAAAGCACTTAAAAAACGAGAATTAGTTGTTAAATTTGCCATCGCAAAATCAGTTTGAAAATTCATAACTGTTTTTTTTCGGGATGTAGTCCCGAATATTGAAATCATCGGGATGTAGTCCCGAATTTCCCAGATCTTCGATCTGAGAAAAATTCGAGGATTCTCGAAATTTTACCGAAATTGAAAATTTCGTAAATTTCGGAACTCAGTCCGGTTTAACTCCCTAAAATGTTTTGCGTTTATATCCTCGAATCTATCAATCATGGAAAATATTACATTGGCCAGACAAATAATCTTGATGTTAGACTAAAGAGTCATAACCAGGGAGAAAATAAGTATTCAAATCCGTATAAACCCTGGAAAGTTATTTTTCACAAGTCCTACGAAACAAGGGCAGAAGCTTTGGCAGTAGAAAAAAAACTTAAAGCACTAAAAAAACGAGAATTAGTTGTTAAATTTGCCATGCAAAATCAGTTTGAAAAATCATAACTGGTTTTTTTTCGGGATGTAGCTCAGTCCGGTTTAGAGTACTCGTCTGGGGGGCGAGGGGTCGGAAGTTCGAATCTTCTCATCCCGACAAATGAAAACCCAATCTTCGGATTGGGTTTTTTTATTGAGATCAGAATCAAATTTATTTGGAGTCTGAGAATCAATAAAAAAACAAGGTGAACGCAGTGAATCAGGTTTTCCTTTGTCAACAACCCCAAAAAGATCACAACGAACAGAGTGAGTTGTAATCTTCTTTAATGCTGGCAGATGAGTTCATTATCATTCATGATATTTTATAACAAACCTGCTTATGGTGTATTTCAAAAACAAGATGAACGCAGTGAATCAGGTTTTCCTTTGTTTACAAGTATCTAAAAAGGAGTTAACAAATATCTCTTACCGGCCATTGTTTCAAACTCAAAAGTACCGTCTTTACTTCTTCTTGTTTTAACACGCTTCCCATCAGTTGTAACTTTCACATTTGTTTTTGGATTTATTCTGCAAGTCTCCCCCATTTTTGACAAAACTTCAACACTTGCGAGTTTACCATCCTCCCATTCCATATCCAGTTCAAACGCCCCACGGGCGCAGAGACCATCAAATTTTCCCGTGTTCCATTCTTTTGGCAAGGCCGGCAAAAGGTCAATAACTCCCTCATGCGATTGCATTATCATTTCTGTTATCCCTGCTGTTACTCCAAATGTACCATCCACCTGTAATGGCGTATAGCATTTCGCAAATAGCTGAGGATAAGCCTGTTCTTTTATATATCCTTTAAAAATATCATGTGCCCTTTCTCCATCATATAGCCTGGCCCACAATGCCATCTTCCATCCTCTGGAGAAACCTGTACCTCCATCGCCCCGCTGCTCCAGAACCGCTTTACAGGCATCTACAAATTGGGGAGTTCGCTTCGCAGAAATTACATTCCCAGGGTATAAACCATACATATGCGAGAAATGACGATGTTTTTCCTCCAACTGCTCATAATCTTCAGTCCACTCCTGCAAAGTTCCATCTTTGCCAATTTGGGGTGGAACAAGCCTGGCACGAGCTTCCAATACCTTATTTGCATATTCCAGGTCAAGATCAAGAATCTGACACGCCTTTGCATAGTAGTCGAATAAATCGGTTAAAATCTGCATGTCAATGGATGACCCATAACATATAGTAGTAAAATAATACATTCCGGTTACTTCATCGTAGAAATATTTATAACCCGGTCCCTTGGGTGGATTCTCAGGCGAATTGGAAGGATTGGTTACCAGCCATTTTCCATTGGGATGTTCCACAAGAAAGTCCATGAAAAAATCAACTGAACCTTTAATCACAGGGTAAATCTCACTTAAGTAATTCTTGTCCATTGTATAGAGATAATGCTCCCACAAATGAGTTGTAAGCCAGGCACCACCAACTGTGAATGTACCCCAGGTAGGGCCATCCATGGGTGCAGCTACACGCCAGAGGTCGGTATTTTGATGAAACACCCATCCATTGGCTCCATAATGTTCACTTGCAACCTGACTGCCCTGATCGGTAAGTTCTTTGACGAGTGTAATCAAAGGTTCTGCACAATCTGATAAATTCCCCGATTCAACAGGCCAGTAATTCATTTCCAGATTGATGTTGGTGGTGTATTTTGAGTCCCAACTAGGATTCTGTTTATCATTCCATATCCCCTGCAGATTTGCTGCTTCTGTACCCGGTCGAGAAGCAGAGATCATTAAGTAACGTCCAAAATTATAAGCCAGGGCCGCAAGATTAGGATCACTCCGGGTTTCAAATGATGTCATCCTTTGATCTGTCGGGAGAAAAGAATTCTGACTTGTTGGTAAATGCAAACTGGCTCTCTTATAATAGGATTGGTAATCAACCACTGCTGCTTTTTTCAGGCTTTCGAATTCATTTCCTTCCAGATTTTTAAGGTACTGGTTTACCCTTGCTTCCGGATCAGCGCTAATATCCTTGTAATCAACAAAATTTGTTGCTGCCACAAAATACAATGTAACAGCATCTGCTCCTTTTACAAATAACTCAGCCCCATCTACCTTCATCGTGCCTCCTTCCGGAACAGCCTTTATTTGGCCACGGTACCTTAATTTGCCTTCAATACCCAGGTAATCTGCTGATTTACCATTTAACATCAGTCCGTCATTCTCTACTCCATCCATGCGAAAATAATCTGTCCCATAATTGGAATGCGCCATATTCCGAACACCTCTCAATTCTGCCCGAAAAGAAATTTGCTCAGGTTCGCTGGCGGTTAATCTCAATATTATTACCTGGTGAGGTGCTGAAGCGATAACTTCACGTTTATAACTAACACCATGTGCTTTGTACTCCACAACGCATGTAGCTGTTTCAATATCAAGCCAACGTTTATAATCTGATACCTCATCTTCATTCTCAAAAAACAGGTGGAGATTGGCAAGGGATTGGTATTTCATTTGCTCAACAGGATAACCCATTAGAGCTTCGGCCAAAAAGTTTATGTGCCTCCAATGGCTTCCCCTCGAAGATTAATTTCTGAACCTGAGGCAATACTTCTGCCCCTCCCCCGACAACTGTGGAATAGGGTCCACCCGACCAATATGTTTCCTCATTTAATTGAATCCTCTCCTCTCCATACTTCCCAAACACCATGGCACCCAGGCGGCCGTTTCCTACCGGCAATGCTTCTTCCCAGGCAGTAGCTGGTGCATTATACCATAGGACAGATTCGGGATTAAAGGATTTATTTTTCTCATCCTGATTAAAATTTGTGATTTGTGCCGAAACCAGGGAAAATCCACCTAGAATGAACAGTAAAACAATCAGATACACTTTCTTTTTGTTCACAATGATTCTCTTTTGTTAATTATTAATTTTCATTCAAAACATATTGGTTTTAAGTTACTTAGAGTCATTCTAAGAAACCTGGTTCAAGATGTACTTCTTTAAGTAATAAAAATGCATGCAGCATTTCTATCCACTTATTTCTGTTCTTGTTATTTTGGCTACCAAATCGGCAGTTGGATCAGGGCATCGAACATATTCGGTTGTAACACCATCTTTATTAATTACTTTCTCGTATGGAGTGCCCTCATACTTCCAGCCCAGTGTAGCATCGTTTTCCAATAACCTTATAAAATCATGCATGCTCGATAACAGCCAGGGACAAAGCTTACCAATATCGGCAGGATATTCAAACTTATCTCCTTTTTTATGACACCATGTGTCTTCACGTGCTTCATAGATTTCCAGATCAATCTTGAAACGCTTACGCTTTTTTTCCTGTTCCTGGGCGGAAGCATTATTAACAAACACTGGAGCAGCAGAAAAGCAAAGTGCTCCACATCCGGCTTTTTTTAAAAAATCTTTTCGTTCCATGCTGAAGTCTTTTTGTATAAATTTCTATTAAGATTATAAAACTAACAAATCAAAGATAATTGATTCTGAATTTATGAAAATCATTAATAAGTAATGATCTTAATTAAGCTAAAAAAGAAGTAGAAATATATTTCTTATGAAATATCCTTAAAAGCAACTTTAGATAGAGTCAATATGCTGCTTAAATTTAAAAAATATTTTACTCAATTGTACATTTTAGTGCTGAATTTTGTATTAGTTTGTTTTAATAATGGTTCTAAATTAGTTATACACTGGTTGATTGAAGAGTAAGTTGTTTCCAATTTCTTACTGTTTATTGAATTTTATTTAGACTATTAATTTTCAGCACATTACATGATACTCCTTCGATGCAATTTAAATTATGAATCCGAATATTAGCATATATAAGATGGGTAGAAATATGACAGATGTCAAGTTTTTTTGCTTCAAATTAAGATTTATTCTTATTTTAGCTATGAAAATGAAATGAAAACCCTGTTAAAACAACAAAAGACTGGTATCTGCCCCCTAACTGGATATCTTATTATTTTGTAACCAAGAACCAACTGAAATTTAACTATTAACCTAACATTGAAATATAAACAGATAAGAAAAAAATTAATTGTTTAATATATTTCTAGTTGCCTGAAAGTAGGGGCTGACTGGCAACTATTCATTTACTCATTTTAAGAGTAATTTCCCCTAAAAAATTTTAACCTAAATTTTAATCTTATGAAGAAACCTATCGCTTTATTTGCATTGTTTGTGTTTCTTGGAGCCCAGCTTCTTGCACAAACAAATGAAGTTTCCGGGAAGGTTACCAGCACAGAGGATGGTATGCCAATTCCGGGAGTTACAATTGTTGTTGAAGGCACTACTGTAGGTATAGTCTCCGATATAAATGGAGAATATACTATTAATGTACCTTCAAATGCAACAATGCTAATTTTCTCATTCGTGGGGATGAAATCCATGAATGTAGAAATTGGTTCCAGGAGCATTATTAATATTGCCATGGAAACCGATGAATTGGGTATTGATGAAGTCATTGTTACTGCCTACGGTACCGCAAAAAAAGGTGCTTTTACAGGATCCGCTACTCAGATCAATGCCAATAAAATTGAACTCAGGCCCATCTCCAACGTTACTCAGGCCGTAGAAGGAGCAGCTGCAGGTGTTATGGTAACAGCGGGTAGCGGTCAGCCCGGATCATCCCAGGCTATTCGAATCAGGGGTTATGGTTCAGTTAGCGCATCAAACGCTCCTTTATATATTGTGGACGGTGTGCAGTATTCTGGTGATATCAATGCTATAAATCCTATAGACATTGAAAGTGTGACTATATTAAAAGACGCCTCTTCAACCGCTCTATACGGAAATAAGGCTTCCAATGGTGTAGTACTGATCACAACCAAGAAAGGAAAGGCAGGTAAAGGTCAATTCACAGTTGATGCATCTTTTGGTCTTGTAAATCGTGCGCAACCTGAATATGAGCTTATAAATGCTTTCGATTATTATCCAATAATGTGGGAAGCAATGAGAAATGCAGATGCTATACCAGGTGTTGATGACCCTGCTGATGTAACTGCTGCAAGCCAGGATGCTTCAGACAATATTTATGATGAACTGGGATACAATCCATTTACTGTTCCCAACAATCAAATTGTTGGAACTGATGGTAAAATTAATCCAAGCGCAGCCTGGTTAGGCGATTATGAAGAAGACACAGATTGGCTGGATGCTGTTACAAGGCAAGGCCAACGTCAAAACATAGATGTTAGCTATGCGGGTGGAGGCGAAAAAACCGATTATTATGTATCCATTGGATATCTTTATGAAGAAGGTTTTATTATGGACTCTGATCTCAGACGTTTCACAGGGCGTGCCAATGTTAACTACCAGGCTACCAAATGGCTTAAAACCGGTTTTAACCTAAATGGTGCCAACAGTGTTTCAAACATGGCTCAGGCTACCTCCGGCCAATCCAATTCATTTGTAAATCCAATACGTTTTACACGTGGTATTGGTTCTATTTATCCGGTTCATAAGCTTGACCCGGTAACCGGAAAATATGTTTTGGATGATAATGGTAACAAACAATATGATATTCCCGACAACCGTGCAGGTGGTGCCAGTTCAGGGCGCCATGTTGTAGCAGAAATTGACTGGGATGAGGATAAAAATGAAATTTCTTCCTATGGTGCCAAAGCCTATTTTGAAGTTACTTTCCTAAAGGATTTTAGATTCACTACCAATATAAGTAGTGACAATCGCTTTTATTATAATACTTTTTATAATAATAAAGTTATTGGTGATGGTGCTCCAGGTGGTAGGGCTTATCGAACCTATAGCAAGAGGAATTCGGTTAACTTCAATCAACTTCTCAGCTGGATCAGATCATTTGGCAATCATAATCTGAATGTAACCCTTGGTCATGAATCCTATAAGTATACATACAATAATCTTAATGGAGCGCAGAACACAGCAAATTGCCGATGACAATACCGAGCTCATTAACTTTGTTACAACAACCGGTTTAGAATCCTATACCGATCAATATTCCACAGAGGGATACTTTGGCCGGGTAAACTATGATTTCCGGAATAGGTATTTCATATCAGGATCTTACAGGGCCGATGGTTCCTCAAAATTCGCTGAAAGTAACCGTTGGGGTGATTTCTTCTCAGTAGGTGCAGCCTGGAGAATAGACCAGGAAGGTTTTATGGAAAACGCCACATGGATAAATATGTTAAAATTAAGAGCATCATATGGCCAGGTGGGTAATGACGCAGGTATCGATTTTTATGCATACCAGGCACTTTATGCTCTTGACTACAACAACCAGGCAGAACCAGGAATCAGGCAAGCAAAACTTGCTGCCGATGCCCTAGTTTGGGAGTCAAGTAATGCATATGATGTAGCTCTGGAGTTTGATCTCTTTAGTCAGTTATACGGAACTATCGAGTTTTACCATCGTGTCTCAGAGAATTTACTATTTGCAGTTCCTTTGCCACTATCCAGTGGATTAAGCTCAAAGGATGAAAATATTGGATCTATGTATAATGAAGGGATCGAGGTAACTCTTAACTGGGACGCTATTAAAAATGAAAATCTAAGGTGGACAATTGGTTTAAACTTCAGTACACTCAAAAACCAATTTAGCGTTTTGCCACAGGAAGAGATTATTAGTGGTTCCAAAAAACTCATGGTTGGACATTCAATATATGACTATTGGCTAAGAGAATGGTACGGTGTTGATCCAGATGATGGTGCTGCTCTGTACCGTGCGGATGATGTTGAAGCATCATCTGTAAGGATTATAGGTTCAGATACTTTAACAACTGATGTGAACAATGCCAAATATGGTTATAACGGAAGTGCTATTCCTGATCTGTTTGGTGGCCTTTCTACTACATTAAGTTATAAGGGCTTTGCTCTTAACCTGATGTTTACCTACCAGATTGGTGGACTTGTTTTAGATTATAACTATCAGTCTGCAATGAGTTCCGGAACCTATGGTACCGGAATGAGTACAGATATTCTTCAGCGGTGGCAGCAGCCTGGTGACCAGACAAACGTACCAAGAATGGATGCTTCCCAGACAAGTAACTTCAATGCTACTTCATCCCGCTGGTTAACAGATGCTTCCTACTTTAATATGAGGTATGCGACTATCTCATATAACTTGCCTTCAAAAATTTTAAACAACTGGGGTGTTTCAATGTTTAAAATATATCTCAGCGGTGAAAACCTGTTTTTGGCGAATGCAAGAAAAGGTATGAACGTGCAACAGCAATTTAATGGCACAACCTACAATGGTTTTACACCATCCAGGATTTTGACATTAGGCTTAAATCTTAAATTTTAATTTGTATAGTTATGAGAAAGATAATATATAGTTTTGCTTTCATTGTAGCTGCGGTCTTTATTTTTTCCGCTTGCTCAAAAGATTTCTTAGACAACTATCCTACTGACAGTGTTTCTTCCTTTGGAGTAACATCTTCTACGGGTACGGCTATGGCAGCTTTGAATGGTATTCATCGCTCTCTTTATGTTCGTTATGGAAGCCAGGGGCGAGGTGGAATTGGTGCATGGTATTACCATATGGATGAACAGGGTGAAGATCATGTGTTCAATTATGCTACATGGACAACGCATTTGCGCTGGCTTCACAGACAGGCAACTAATTCTTACAACAGTTCTCCATATTTAATGTTTTACAGCTGGATTGCCAATGCAAACATCCTTATTAACGGTATTAATGAAAACACTGCCGGAACACAGGAAGAAAAGGATGTAATAGTTGGGGAGGCGTTGCTTTACCGGGCATGGTGCCATCTCAATTTAGTACAGCAATGGGCTAATCGATATGTCCCTGGAGCAACCAATTCCCAGCTTGGAATAGCTATTATGACTGAGGATGTTCCTGAAGGACAAGCACGTGCCACAGTTGAGGAGGTATATGCCCAGATCAATCAGGATATCGATGCAGCCATTCTTCTTTTGGATGGAAAGCCACGTACCAACAAATCACATTTAGACGTTAGTGTTGGAAGAGGGTTAAAAGCAAGGGTTGCACTGACAATGGGAAATTACTCAACAGCTGCAAGCTACGCGGTTCAGGCCAGAGATGGATATGCCTTAATGGACTCGGCTACACATTACCTGGGTTTCAGAGTTAATTCTGAAAGCAATGATGAATTTATGTGGGCCAGCCAGATAGTTGAAGACCAAACTGACAAATGGGCCAATTATGGAGCTTATGTTTCCAGAAACTTTAGTTCTACTTCCATAAGGAGGAATCCAAGGTCTATCAATTCACTGCTGTACGATATGATTTCACCAACTGACGTTCGTAAAACATTGTACTCAGTAACGGGAGATCATGAGAACCTTCAACCAGGTATTGAAATTGTATCCAGTGCTGCACGTTATCCTTACTCCAATCAGAAATTTATTGCTGTAAGTACTGCGGATAGCCGGGTTGATGTGCCTCATATGCGGATTGCAGAAATGTATCTCATTGAGGCTGAGGCGGAAGCTCGTCAAGGGAATGATGGTCCTGCAGCAACTGCCTTGTATGAGATGGTAGTGACTCGTGATCCATCTTATACCCTGTCAACCAATACAGGACAGGATTTGATAGATGAGATCTTGATTCAGCGCCGTATTGAGCTCTGGGGTGAAGGATTTCGTTTCTTAGACCTGAAACGTTTGAACATGGATCTTGACAGAACCGGTTCAAATCATAAGTCTTCAATAAACGGAAATCTTATGCAGGTTCCGGCTGGTGATAACAGGTGGACTTCCCTGATACCTCAGGATGAAATGGATGCAAATCCAAACATGGTACAGAATCCATTATAAGTATTTAGTAAATTGTTTATTTAAAAAATCCCCCGGTTCGGGGGATTTTTTTTGTGAATATTTCAGGGGATGTTATCTTCCTGGTACTTCCGGAATTATCTGAGTATCCTTCTCATTGAATTTTTTCCGCAATGAATGTATATATGGAATAACAATGTCATTCTTTTGCTCACTGGTGCCATCGTAGGTAATAGTTACTATTGGAACCCCGGTCGCTTTGTGGATCTGATTTTTCATAGCTTCTGTTATCAATGATGGGCAACAAAAAGCCGGGTTGGTCTGCACAAACAGGGAAACATCAGGGTATTTTTCAAGAATATGAAAAATCTTAAGTATGTTATCATATGATTCACCCGATTGGAAAAGGTTTATGTTAAATGTTTTAAGATTTTTCTCAAGGGCTCTTGCGTTAATCTCATTATTTACACCTAAATAAGGTTCAAAATACTTGTAATATCTCTTCTCAATATATTTTAAGCCTGAAAGCAAAGTTCTAAATCCTATAGCCTCCAGGTTTTTCCCTTTCGCAATTCTCCTCCTAATTACATTTTCTATCGTAATTTTCGTGTAATCATTATAAGGTGTATTTATGACTTCTCCACCTGCATTCTCAATGGTTTTTATCAGGTTTTGGTTCATAATATCATTATCACGTACAAATAAATCACCGAAAATGGCAACCTGAGGTTTCTTAATGTTATGCCGCTCAATTTCATCAAACTCTTTAATCGACCAACGCAAAGCATTATCAAGCGTTTCGTTCCCCAAAAAAGCCTGTTCAATAACCTGGATACTGAATTTAAGGGCTGCATCAGTCTGGCCCTTAGTTAGCTCATAAGGCCGAAGTCTGGTTGCTAGTCTCCGAAGTAAACCACCCAGCATATAGGCAAAATAGGCATAATATGTAGTATTCACCGATATCTCCAGATGAGAAAGTTCTCCAGAGTATACAGAAGCCTTTTCCATTCCATTTCCATGCTTCTCAAGCAAAGTTTTGACATACTGTGGGTACATCCTGATATTGCATGTAAGCTGTGATTCTGTCATCCATAGGATAGTATTGGCCGGATCCAGATTGTACTTGATGATATAATCCATATATTCCTGAGCAATAATGTTTATTGGTAAACACTGCCCGGTATTATGAACCATACTTTTTTTAAGGCTCCGCTCACTATGTTCTAATAGTCTTGCATCATATCCGGTGCGCCGAAGGTTAGCTGCCACAAACCTGCCCGTTATATCATCCCAATTCGGAAAGAGAACTATTTTCCCTTTTGACAAGGCAGTTTCAGGCCTGGATAAGATTGGACCCACAACTTTCTTTTTATCCGGGTTTAATCTTGAGTGATTCTTAAAAGCCCTTATTCCAGCCTCAATGCGAGTTTCGTAACCAACATTTGAATCATGTTCATCTACCTGCATTACAAGATAAGGTTTAGCCTCTTCTTCCAACATTTTCTTAAAGTAGTCGAGTACAAAAGAATCAGGTGCACATTTAAAAGCAGTTATAAATACAGGATATACATTCCTTGTTTTAGCAATAACTCTTGTAACCTCTAAAGTTTTAGACGCATATTGCCAAGGAAAGGCTTGAAGCAGGTAATCTATATCCAATACATCTTTTTGCTCATAGGGAATCATATCCTGGTAAAAAGTTTTCACTCCCATTCCTGAAAAAATTTCAGGAATTCTTTTATTCAGTGATTTCGACAAAACCAGGTAGGGTCTTCCAATAAGCACAACTTTTATCTCATCATCGTCAAGGTGGTTATCATCGTACAACTTCTTCATTCCGGCCTTCTGGTCAGTATATGTATCCAAAGCCTTTCGATAAGCCTTTTTAACCTCTATAATTCCTTTTTCACCCGGTATAATTTTCTGAATTTCAGAATGTAACACATTAATAACATGATCATCCCCTTTTGAATAATTAATATAGGGCAAAAGGCATTTTTCTTTAATCTTATCGTTAATGAGTGAAACAACGGATGGACTAAACTGGGTATAATAACAATAATTAGTTTCCTTTCCACTCTGCTTATCTCTTGATTCAAGATAGATAGGCAGAAAGATATAATCCGTTCTTTCAGCCAGCCAGGCAACATGTCCATACATGGCATGCATTGGGGCACAAAATTCAGCTCCAGCCAACCGTTTTCCTTCCTGCACGGGACTTGAATAATTCTCACTGGTACGTGTGGGTATGCCTAAATTATGAAAAAAGTTTTGCCACAAGCTCAACTCATCAAAGAGATGTAAAGAAGCAGGAAGGCCGATAGTAATTGTACTTTTTCTATTAGTGAGTTTTGGAATAGAAAGTATTTTATTTCTTTCCTTAAGCAAATCAAAACCAGAAGTATTTTTATCAACGAATTTCTCCGTGTTGTAATCCCTTCCGCATAAAAAACCATAAGCCACCTTTTCTCCATTCACATCTGCCACACTAATGCGACACTTGTTATTGCAGAAGTTACAGGTCTCTGTTGAAACGGGTATATCATTCTTAAAAAGCTTGATCCCTTTAAAATTAGATGTCCCTTTGAACTCATCTTTTATCAATAAAGCGGTTCCAAGAGCACCTGTGAGATGACAATAACGGGAAACAAATATTTCCTTACCCAGTTTTTCTTCAAATGCAGCTACCAGGGCTTTATTCCTTGCTGTAGCTCCCTGGAAACAAACCTGATTGCCTATGGAAGATTCCACAGCTACTTTCTGGAGATAATTTTCTCTAACCGAATACAAGGTACTCGCTAGAATTTCCCTCATTTTGTACCCCTGGTTAAGATAATGGTTTATATCTCGTTCCATAAATACTGTACACCTATCGCTTGCAAGTGGGGATCTAACTCCTTCCGCTAAATCAGAGAAATCGGTTAGTTTTACCCCCAGTTTTTGGGCCTGTTCTTCAATAAAACTCCCGGTGCCTGCTGCACATACTGAATTCATTTGAGAGAAACTCACCCTTCCCTCATTCATCAGGGTAAATTTGGCATCCTGTCCCCCAATTTCAATAATTGTATCGGTTTTCGGATTTAGTTTATAGGCTGCCTGAGCATGTGAGGTTATTTCATCGATGATTAAGTCGGCTCCAATCAGGGCACCAATAAATTTTCTTCCTGATCCGGTTGTTCCAACCCCTTTAAATCTTAATTTAATTCGCCTGTTGTTTAGCAATGAATCTATGGCCTCAAATAAGGCCCTGGTTGCCATCAATGGTTCACCATTTGTGTAGGTATACAGTCCAATAAGAGCCTGACTGTTTTCATCCATTATCATAGCTTTGGTACTTGTTGAACCAATGTCGATTCCCATATATACCTGCAGTAATTGTCCCTTCTGCAGGGGTCTATAAATTTCAACCTGAATTTCTCTGCTATGTTTGACTACCTTAGGTTTGAAGTTATATGATTCCTCAGAAAAAAAGTCCGGATACTTTGATAGTTTAAGTGAGAGAGGGTTATTGAAGTAATCCCTATCCTTTTCTTCCATGTTCAATAATTCACTAAACCCGGTTAATTGAGTGAAATTTTTCTCAGTCTTATTATCGTCCAGAAAGAGTAATCCTGCACCAATTGATGCATACAAATGTGGGTTCTCGTCAACTACCAGCTGAATTCCAAGAATTGATTCTAAATGACGCTTTACCGCAGAATTTTGGGCTACTCCACCAGCAAATACAACTCTCCCCTCAGGAATAGACTCAGAAAAGAGTGTATCAACTAAATTCTTAGCCAATCCCTTACAAAGGCTATCACAAATGGCCCCTTTGGAGTATCCTGCTTGCTGTGCATGAATCAGATCAGTTTTAGCGAAAACCGCACACCGCGATGCTATATCCGGAATTGCATCTGTGTTTTTATCAGCTATATCTACTAGCTCTTCTATTCCAACAAGGTTCAGTCTGTTTGCCTGCTGATCCAGAAAACTTCCGGTACCAGCTGCACAAGAAGTATTTGATACAGAATGCTTATAACTTCCATCTTCATTGAAAGCAATCAACTGGAATCGGCCCGCCCCTACAAATAATAATGCCCGGGCTGAGGAATGGTATTGTTTTGTCGCAGCAATAATACTTACCTGTGGATCGTATGCTATAACTCTGTTATTGAACCAGCTACCAGCTGCCGGACTAACAACAGTTTGAACAGCTGACAAGTCGAAATCAGCTTCCATCCCGATAAGTGTTTCCCTAACCTTTCCATGATGAAATTGATATGATTTCTGTAACAAAGCTCCTTCATAACTAAATTGAACTATCGAAACCGAAACGGAGCCTATATCTATGCTTAATACGGAAGGTATCTTAAAACTCATCCTTTCTGAAGTATTTTTGAAGAAATTAAAAGCAAAAACTCTACAAAAACTCGATATTGAGCAGTGGAATTAAGAAAAACAGATTCAAAATCAGGAAAATTATTTTGGCTCTTAATCAAACAAACTGGGATCTCGAACTAAAAGCTGAATGGCAGAGTGAGGGACGATTACATATTTTTCCTGGTTAAAGAATATCTCGAATCCACTGTTTTGCAAATAAATGGCAAGGTCCCCTTCTTTTGGCTGAAGTGGAACATATTTTACATCTTCTGACTTGTCTTTCCAGGGCTCATCAACATCGGTTATAGCAGGAATAGGGTATCCAGGTCCAACCTTAACCACATAACCACTATGCATGTTCTCTTTTTCCTGCACACCTGGTGGCAAATAAAGTCCTGATTTTGTTTTGGATTGTGCACTTGATGGTTTTACAAGCACACGGTCACCCACTACAATTAATTTATCAAGTCCTTTTTGTTCAATATTTAAAGTCATCTAATTACAAATTTCGGACTACTAATATACAATTTGTTTTTAGCAAAATAACCAAGTTTGAAACAATTAAGTCATGTGAATATTTTGTATAATTATAAAATTGTTGTTATTCAAATCATTCATATATGGAAACATTCTTTATTCTTGTTGAACCATCGGTTCCTGAAAATATTGGTGCATCGGCAAGAGCAATTAAAACCATGGGCTTTACCTCCCTGAGAATGGTAAAGCCAGAAGGTTATCCTGATGAAAGAGCCAACTGGTTAGCACATGGATCTCAGGAAATCCTTGAAAAGGCATTGGTCTTTCCTAGCCTCAGCGAAGCGATCAAGGACCTTGATTTCGTTATTGGCACAAGCGCAAAGAAAAGAAGCGTAAAATTTGACTATTACCCAATTTCAGAGGTAAAAGACATTATCGCCAAAAAAGAAGATAATATCCGTTCTTTGGGATTGGTATTTGGCAAAGAAGAATCGGGTCTTTCAAATCAAGAATTAGACTTATGTGATCTTATTTCATATGTTCCTATGGCTAAGCCATATCCTTCTTTAAACTTATCTCAGGCAGTTATGGTTTATGCCTACCAATTGGCAGACTTGAGTATTGAAAACCAAATAAATGAAAGCAATCCTTCCTTTAAAAGTCATAGAGAGTTGAAGAAAAAAGCCGAAGTAATATTAGAGAGAATAGGCATTCCAAAGGATGATGCCAAATTTAACAGAATTATAGAACGATTTGCCCTGCTTAATGAAACGGACCTTAACCTGGTTCATTCGATAAGCAACAAATTATCGTCTTTGCTGGATTCTTGATCAGCCAATTTTGAAACAGTTTGTTGCAAGACTGTATTAGGTCATATCAAAAACAGAAATATAAGCAGGCTTTTCAAAGAATTCTTTTTGCTCATTTTCAGGAACATCAAGAAATTTAACACGAACATTTGCAGGCTGGGATTTCATAACCTTGCATAAAAAGCCAAGGTTTCCTGCTTCAATCACATCTTTGTACAAAGAACTTTCAGTATCCATCCAGCTTAGGCCAACATTGACACCCAACATGGTACAAGCAGACTCAAACAAACCAGGAAGTTTTTTTTCATGTCCTGGTTTATAATAAATCCCCTCAAATGCAGCGAATTTAAAACTACCGGGTTGGAAAAGTTTTGACATTAAGGGCAACTTTGGGACCATCTTCATCAATAATGCACCATTGCGGCCCGGGAATTCCAGGATCTCCCACTCTACCCTATTTGCCTGCACTCCTGCAACAATTTCACCCTTTTCCTTATGTACAAAATACTGATCCTTATAAAAGATGTTATCGGTATAAAAAGTTGTGTAGTCAAAGTATTTTTCATTGAGTTTTTCTAAAACTTCGGATTTTTCTTCAGGTGAAATAACACTTACATTTTCATTCTTCTTAGGATAAAATCTACTGAACACCAGGGTTGCAAACTCACGGGTTGTGATATAACCCATCATGCTGCTAAAATCCATTGACCTGTAGTTCTTCTTTTCAATATATGCAAAGGAGATAGATTTTGTACCAGATGACATTGAAGGATCGTTCAGGCTGGCCATATTATCAAAGAAGGGAATAACCTTATCCTTTATTAGATTGTTCTTTTTAAAGATATTACCTTGTTTTTTAGCTTCTTTAAGTTCTTTTTTTCTTTCCTTATAGGACTTAACACGTAAGGGTGCAAAAATTGAAAAGTACCTGATGTAATAGGTGCTGAATGATTTAGATCCATTTTTAGCCATTCTGTGTACCAAACCTACAGTTCCCAGAAGTCTGGTTGATTTGCGCAGTGTCATAAAGTAAACCAGGCCCATATCACCCAATTTATTCACAGTGTCTACCAACCTGTAAATAAGACCGCGGGGTGTACCAAGAATCGTTCTGGAAATATGATTCTGTATGTCGTCACTAGCCTGATTAACAACTTCCACCTTAAGATCGTGGTACTTTAGCATGTCTGTCTTTACAAATAAATATTTTTAAAAATCAACTTATTTATTTACAATTAATTAAGAGCTCCACAGAATAAGCTTTTAGATTAGGCAATAATTTCTGTGTTCATTTCTTCATTCGAAACTTTGCCGAATAGTCTATCAGTCCATTTATTCCAATGGTATTTTCGTGATGCCCATAAAATAAAAATGACCGAGGCGATAATTAACTCAATAAGATCAACCAAGGGATTGATTTCCTTAACCGACAACAATGCAGGTGTTTGCAGGGCCGAAGCATCAAAAGTAAGGAAAATGGCCAAAAATACATTGTTTATGGCATGCACACCCAAAGCCATTTCAAGGCCATCATCCATTAAAGTTGAAATCCCAAGAATTAATCCCAATATGATATACTGAGGTAAGGCCAAAGCGATTCCAAATTCTTTGATTTCGGGATTAAATATATGGAGCAATCCAAAAATAAGTGTTGTCGTTATCAGTGCTACAGCTCTATTTTGTGATCCTACCAGAATACCCTGCATTAAGTAACCTCTGAAGAAAATTTCCTCAAATGCAGTCTGTAGTGGTAACATGAGCAGGGCTATAATAACCAGGAAAATAAATTTATCTGGCTGGAAATTCCAAACAAAATTTTCCGGATCAACCAGGTAATTAACTATCCCCATAAGCAACAACAAAATCAACCAAATACCAGCAGCGCTGAAAAATCGGTTCCAGGCAAATCGAGACCGACCGGTAATGGTTTGCTTTAAACTTCTCTTATGCAAGACCTTAATAGAGAACCAAAGTGCAGCTAAACCTACGATAAAAGGGATAAGAAGAAGAATTAAATTAATATTCTGATCGATGCCAAAACCTGTCAGGTCAGTAGGATTATCAAAGTTGATCTCCCCATCTCCGGACATCATTTTCAATCCCATTACCAAAGCCAGAGGTATAGCACCAATTACCTGAGAAGCAAAGATGACAATCAGGACACCACCCAGGTATCTTACAAATGTGTTTTGACCAATAAAAGAATTGCTTACAAAGCTCATTTCAGCATATTCGAATGAAAAAAGAGCTGCTAAAATAAGGAATATTTGTTAAGTATTAAATCAAAATAAATCAAGCGGTTACTAATTTGCTACTTTGATAAGTACAGTTTGTGATGCAGATTTATCGTGGGAAAAAATAGTACATCGGACATAGAATTCTTTTAGACCCAGCTTTTAAACTAAAACTGTCAACATTAGAGTATGAGTCATTTATATCTCTGATAATGGACCAATTCAAAATGTCTGAATCTCTTTTTTCCCATACAAAATGATATGGAAAAGAACCATTCTGTGCATTTGCAGTGAAATTGATCATATCACCAACCTGGATGAAAGTGGGTGAATAATTCAGTGTTATTTCCAGAGGGGCCGACCCAAGTTGAAAAACTGGTATACTATCTTTAATACCGTTTCCAATTAAATGTATGGTTCCATTTCTTTCCCCACCTTCGGAATTTGGATCACAAGTTACCATCAAAGATTCTCCGGGAGTATGATCCAGGTTTAGCCAGTTAACATCCGCATTAATTAAGAGAGGATCACAGCCATTATAGTGTAAACTCACCTGTATTGGACTTTGACCGGTGCCCATAGCATCAAAATACAAAATATCAGGATCTGGTTGAAAAGAGGGAGAGGATACATCAATAGTGGTATTAACACAGGTTGTATTATTGGACTCCCCTTCGGCTCTAACAAAATACAAGGTTGTTTTATCAGGTATTACATAAATAGAAGATCCCGTTCCAATTTTCGTTCCTCCACAAAAATCTTTATACCAGATCCATTCAGCTCCAGTACCCAAACTACCTCCCGATACCTGAAGCTCAGTTCCACATGAGGGTACTATAGTATTGCTACCAGCCAAAATTGCAACAGGTGTTATTGATGGGGTAATTTCAATAATCTCAAGTCCCTGACGGGTTGTATCACCCTGATAGGTCTTTAGATGATATTCATAGCTTTTAAGGATTTTATGCTCATCATTTCTTATCTGAATAAGCCGTCCATAATTATCATATTCGTAATAGGTAGTTATTGAATTAGCATTTGTTTCTGAACTTACTCCCCAGAATGGATGATATGTATATTTTGTCACAAAAGCATCATCAGGATAGGCCTGAATATTGGTAGTATATTCAGAGTTTATGACTCTGGCAGCCGGGAATAATTTATCAGAATCCCAATTTATGGAGTTGAAAACACCATTCTCCTCATGATACTGCAATATATTGGCTTTGGAATCATAGCTGTCAAAATGCAAAACAGGCCTGTATTTGATTCCCTCCAGTTGTTCAATTGTAGCCGGTAAAATCATATCCTCATTGAAAATGGCATACTTTGTTTTCTCACCGGCAATTTTCAAACTGTCTCTGAATGATTCAAAAATCAGGGGAGTATTTATTATATGCTTATCTAACAGCATACCAACTTCCGAACCTGATTCTGCCTCAGGATCACCAGGATAGAAATATTTTGTTACTAAAATACTGCTATCACTATCCCATGTTTTCTTATTAAGCAATTGAAGATGATCTGGATCAAATTCAAAAGTCTCAGCAGTTTGAACAGGATTCTGACCCTCCAGATCATAGCTTATAATTTCTTTTCTTTTTAGAACATTCCACCCTGTTGGTATATAAAATTTTTCATACAGGTAAGTAGATTCAGGAAGTTGGGTATTTTTGAACAACTTTTAAAGCGGGCAGATAAGTCCTGTTAATTGTGTCGTTTATGTCGTTATAAGAATTCTTTTCGTGGTGGCGTAAAGTTCCATCTTCCCGGTAAATCTTTTTTTCTTTTAGAAGTCCCCTTTTCCAATCGTATGATACAGCTGGAGGATAGGGAAAATCCTTTGAAGTTATATCGGGATAATTAATAGCAGAACTAAAGTCATAAACAGTTTTCCCCGCTCCCGGTCTGCTAACTTCTACCCTACTGTATCCTATGTGTGAGCCGGAAGTAACTGCTGCGGCTGATTTACCAAACGAATATATGGTCAGTGGAGGTGCATTATAATTCAGAGTATTTTGGTTATTTAGATAATAAATCTCCTCAGGCGTATCGTAATATACTGGCCACGACATCAATACACCACTGGAGCGGGTTTCATTATCATCGGTAATATTATATTTAAATCTTGTAATTCCTGTTGAATCTGCAACACGATCAACTGTGGTTAACTGCTTAATCCTGAGTCCACCAACTATCTTTGAATTTTTAACCTCCACTGATTTCTTCCATTTCACTTCAACATACCCAAATTCAGATTCAATGCGTGGGACAAATTCAACCTGATATCTTCCAGGTTCCAGAATCTTTGATTCCTCAGCACTATAATTCCATTCATTCCGAACGGGATTCCATTTTATCAGGTCCTCATCAAAGTATCCCTTTTCATATAATATTTCTCCCGAGCCACCTACCCTGGTAATTCGAATCAGACTATATGGATGTTCCAAACCAACAGAGGAAATTCGGTTTGGATGCACTTTGCTTCTGAAAAGAAAACTAAAACTGACCAGTGGATAGTCAAGGCTGTCAATATCAAGAGTTACAGACCTGTATTCACTTTTATCATCTGGAAAATACATTTCACCTGCCTTTGATCTCTCATTGGAATACTCCTGGGAATAAATTTTATAAGTTGTATCAAAGGCTGATTGTTGCTTATATTCAACTATCGCCCTGGAGATATCACCCAGCTCATCTGCAATCGTTCCAATTTTATAATTTCCGGCTGGCAACCATACTTTTTTGGTTACTTCCCACCCGGAAGCCTGCTCTTTGTTCATCTGGTAGTCAAAAGCAAAAACAGTATCTCCCTCGGAATCAATTTTTATTGGACCCTGAATGTAAACCTTTGAATTATCAGATGGTTCTCCTGATCCATCCGGGAGATCTTTCCCGCTTCCAGCAATAATGTAAAACAAAGGCATAATTTTAACCTCCTGATCAAAATTTAGTCGAAAATTACTGATTTCTTCCCTCTGAAAGCTGCCGGATTCGTATTTAGCTTCAATTGTAACTCTTTTCTTCTTACCTGGGGTTGAATAATACCCAGCTTCATGCGGTTCATAATCAAAAAGTGTACTTCCCCCTGTAGGATATACGATTTTTTTGAGAATTCCGGCTTGCATGTATGCTTCATCAGGTTCCCTGTTGGCACCATCTAATTCCCATATGTTTTCATCCAGATTGGAAATATTCAGATTTATTGAAGTTAGACTTTCAAAGCTAAGTACTCCTGAATGATTGAAAGAGGGTGGCAGATCCAGGTAGTCATGATAATTTCTAACATTTGCCCCGGGCACAAGATGGTCATTGTCTGCACCATTGAAATAGCCCCAGTGATCCTGTGAAAATGATCCTCGAGGTGGCAAAGGTGTTTCATCGTAGAAGAACATATGGGGTGGTTTTGTTTTCTCCCCAAATCCAGGTATTTCAGTTACTTTGTCAAGCCTTAATCTTCTGCATGGAGGCAAGTAATCTTGTTGTGTACCACAGCCAACTCCAGGAAAAAAGCTATAAGAAAACTCAAAGGATTTTATCGGATCTTCACTGATATGACTATGAATTGAGAAGCCTTTTAAGCCTGTAATTTCTCCACCGGGATATACGTACAAGCTTTTAACGTTAAAATTTATTGTTCCTCTGGCATAGGAGATTTTTTGAAGATATTTACCCTGAATATAGTGAGCTTGATAGGTAAACATATCTTCCCATTTCGGATCGTTTCCAGAAATCTTTCTTTGTGGAAGTGAACTTTTAACAGTTTTGGCATAATCCTGATATTCAAACCAGTATAAATCTTCATTATTTGGACTTTCAATGGAAATAAGATACCAGGCTGAACTATGAAATTCTCCGTTTACTCCAGTGGCGCTTACAGCGGCAGTATATTCAGTAGCCTGAGTTGTTCCAAATGTATAAACTATACCGCCCTCATCCACTATTTCCCATGAGTCAATTTTCCCATTTACATCCTTTTGAAAAGTAATTTTTAGATTTTCAATTGATTGCATTACAATTTCACCATCCACATCAAAAAAGAAATTGCCACTTCTGCCATTGATATTAAACTGAAAATGATCCGGTTCTCCATCTCTAATGCTTCTGCCAATATTTTCTAAATATCTCATTTGTTCAATTTCATCCTCACCAGGAGGAGACCATGATCCATATTCAACTGGATCATTTATGATTTTTGGTATTTGATTTCCTCCTGTCGTTAAAAATCCAAGTGTATGATCATCAGGAACTCCCCGAACAGTGCGTGTAATGACTCCGCCGGCATTCAATGACCAACCGAGTCCAACCCACCCGGCCAACTCCTCAACCTTTATTCCTGAAGCATGATAGGAAAGGGTAATTGGGATATTTAGCTTTCTCCCCTTCATTTCCCATAAAGGCACTACCACTGAGGGGATTCCCGTATAATAACTAACTGGAGTCTGAACAGTTTTAACAAGGGAACCGGCAGTCGGGGAAGGTGGAATCGTGTTATCCAAAGCCTGAAAAGATTCTTGTCCATGCAGGCCAGAGGAGAATACCAAAATAAGAAGAATAATATTTTTTAAATATTGAATCCTGATCATTAAAAGCTTTTAGTTATTTCGACTGATCATTATTTTCTTTGATACAATGCCATCCGGTGTTTGGATACGGAGATAATACACTCCATTTTTTAAGTTGCCTGAAGTCCAGTCAAACTCGTACTTTCCTTTTCGGTTTTGCCCACGATATAAAACAAATACCAATTTCCCGTTCATATCGAAAAGAGAAATTTCAAAACTGGTATTCTCAGGTAGTGAATACACAATATGTGTCAAATCTTCCATGGGATTTGGAAAATTATATATATCCAGAATACCAGATGCAATAGTTCTTCCAACCTCAATCTCCTTACTTATTTTACATCCATTAGCATCAGAAATACTAACCTGGTAAAAACCTTCCTGAAGATTTTCCAGGCTCTCTGTTTGTTCGTAATTATCCCAAAGGATTTCATATGGAGCTATTCCTCCTCCAAACTTAAGATCTATCCTTCCATTGTTTCCTTCGGGCAGGCTTTCGTCTACAACTTCATAATTCAGATACAGTGAATCCACTTTGACCTGGATTGTATCGCTTGCCACACATCCATACTCATCCCTTATTTCAACCCAGTATGTCCCAGGATCTGAAATGATTAAAAATTCACTTTCCGAAAAACCATTGTTCCAATCGTAATTTAAGAAACCATTGCCCGCATGTAAAGTATCAGTTGCACCCATGCAAATGGTTTTATTTGCTGGCAAGCTAAATTTCAATAAAGTACATGGATCCAGAAAATTGATTAAGAAGGCATCTGCTACACCTTCAGATTTAAGACTATTATTGTCAAATTTCAAGTCTTTTAGAAAGCTACCTGCTACCAGCAACCTTGAATCCCCATTTGCAAATAATTTCTGTGGACTTTCCTCTGAATCACCTTTAAAATCCTTGACCCATTCAACCCCTTTAAGATTTGAAATCATAGCAATAAATCCATTGTTGAATCTGTTGTTAGATTGCAGGGTATCATTCCCTATTTGAATTGACTTATTATAGACACCTGAGATAAACAGATCCTGCTTATCATTTATGATTAAATCCATTGGTTTATCATTGCCCAAGCTGCCCCATTTATAAATGGATTTTAGCACCAATTGATTGTTGTATTTGGCTAAAAAGATGTCATTCTCTCCATTGGAAGACAGCATATTTTCTCCTATGTCTAAGGAATTTTTGAAACTGCCTGAGATGTACATGTTTTGCAGTGTATCAGTAACCACAGATTGCACGGCATCATTATGTTTTCCACCAATTGCAAGTACTTTTGAAAAGTGGCCGGAAGGATCCCAATTTACGACGAAGATGTCATTTTTTCCGGCTGATATTAAGGTTGTATCCGACAGATCAATTTTTTGTTCAAAGTTTCCAAAAAGAAGTAATCCGTTTTTGGTTTGGGTTACCCCATTCAACTCATCAGAGCCTTTACCTCCGAAAGTAAAAGACTCATCAATACTGCCTTCTACATTTATTTTCAGAAAAAAAACATCACTCTTTCCTTTGCTAGCGTATAATTTGTTTCCAATTTTTATATCTCGACGGAAATCTCCTGCCAGAATAAAGTTATTGGATGAGTCCAGATAAAAAGATTTCAGGTTTCCTTTGAAATCTGGCAACAGAATTTTTAGGTCCAAAAACTCACCTGATGCATTTAGTTTTGAGAAGTATATGTGCTTTTTTCCTTCATGAGTTAGAGAATGATCATCAAAATGCAAGGTATCCCTGAAGGAGCCAACAAGATATATCATCCCATCCTGCCCGATTTCCATTCCTGTAATATTAGAATAGTTAGAACAACCAAATGTTTTAATCCATTTTACAGTACCAACTGAATCCAGACAGGTTATGAAATGTCCTCTTTTACCTTTGAAACTTGCTGTTTGACCTTCAAAGTAAAGCTTCTTTTCAAAATCTCCACATATAATAATATTCCCGTTTCTCCCAAGAGCTATATCCTGAATTTGTTTCCAATTCTCCCCTTGAAAATGATAAAACTTCTCTGTAATAAATTCCTGTCCATTAACCAAATAAGGAAACCATATTAACATAAGTATCCCATAAATTTTAATGGCAGTTTTAAAATTTATCATAGAATCATCTTTGCAGGATTCTCTAAAATTCAGAACCCGGAACTTCTCTGTTATTTTTATGTATGGTTAAAGGAGAAAAGGTGATCATGAAAAAATATGTTTTATAACACCTTTTTTCAGATAGTATTCTCACCCTTCAATCAAGGTTCTAATAAAAAGATGTCATCCATTAGTGAATAAATCTCCTTGTTATACAGGGAGTTTATTCCAATTGTAATTTCTGAAAGGTTCCAACACAATCAGTAAACTGAATTATTTAGTTAATTTTACACCCTCAAAAATTGAACCGCAGTATTAGATGAACTCATTGAATTCAAACGCTTCCGGATTCACCAAAAAATTGGTTTTATTCTTTGACAATCCCAATAATCTGAGATTTGTTTTTTACACTAGCTGGTTTATTATTTCATTGATTCAAGCCAGGTTTACTGGCTTATGGAATGATGAGGCCTACTACTGGGAATATTCCAGAGAGCTCGCATGGGGGTACTTTGATCATCCCCCAATGATTGCGGTAGCCATTAAACTTGGATATTATCTTCTAAATAATGAGTTAGGGGTACGCCTGTTTATAGTTCTTTTTAGTATTTCCACGATTTTCATAGCTGAAAAGATAATTCAACCCCCCAATCTGAAATTTTTCTATCTGATAATTTCCTCTATGGGCATTCTGCACCTGGGGTCAATCATTGCAGTTCCGGATATTCTGCTCATCTTCTTCAGTACAACCTTTTTATGGTTATACAAAAAGTATAATGAGAATGACAGTTTTTTACTTGCCATGTTAATTGCTGTGAACATTGCATTGCTTTTATTAAGTAAATATCATGGTATAACAGTAATTGGATTGGTGGTCCTTTCGAATTTAAAATTGCTTAGCAGAAAATCATTTTGGTTTATAGTAGCTGTTTCTATTCTCCTGCTGATTCCTCATGTTTTATGGCAATACAATAATGACTGGCCCAGTATTAAATATCATTTATTTGAACGATCACCGGAAGCTTATACATTTGGTCAGACAATACACTATATATATAGTCAGTTGATTATTCCAGGTCCAATTATTGGAATATTCTTGCTCATATATAGTTTTCGTTATACTCCCGGCAATAGTTTTGAAAAAAGTCTGAAGTTCATTCTGGTGGGTACTTATGTATTCTTTTTCATAATGTCTTTTATGACCAGAATTGAGGCAAACTGGACAGTAGCAGCTATAATTCCCATGGTGTATCTCGCTTATTATGGTTCAATTTCAAATCAAAAAGCAATAAAAATCCTCAGGTATTCCTTTATTATTTCCCTGCCTATTATAATATTGTTTAGAATATATTTAATATTCGATTTCTTCCCAAATGGGCGTGAGCATAATCCTGAATTTCATAAGTGGGATAAGTGGGCTGAAAAAATTGAGCTTGAAGCAGAGGATATTCCGGTGGTTTTTTTGAATTCATATCAAAAACCCTCGAAATATGAGTTTTATACTCAATCAACTTCATTTTCTATTAATAGTCCTGAATACAGAAAGACACTATTTGATTACAGGAATACTGAAAATGAACTCCAGGGAAATACTGTATATGTCAGTGCAGAATCACCCATGCCCGGTGGAGATTCATTGCCAATACCATGGAAAAAAACCTACCTGGTTCTTGTTGAGAACTTCAGGTCATTTGGCAAATTAAAAATTGAAACGAAAAAACTGGAATTCAAATCAGAACCCGGGTTACCAATTGAAATCTTTTTCAGATTTCTTGCCGATGAGAAAGATGTAATAGATTTAGATTCCAATCCAGGATTCCCCTCCTTTTTTTACTATGAATTTTTTAAGGATGGTGAGAAGATGAATGGTACAAAGACAAACTTTCAGATAAACAATAAACTAATTAATGATAACTGGATAAGTAAGAAAATAATTCCTCCCGTAGAAAAAGGCACCTACGATTTATTCTTTTCGGTTAAAACTGGTTGGTTGCCTCCAACCATAAATTCCAGAAGAATAAAATTCGAGGTGTATTAAGAAACTTGATAACCTGATTCTTAGATGGCCCATTGAATTAATAATTTAGAAATACTTTTTATTTTGTCTGCTTAATGTTAAATATTAAAATGTTTACTTTGCATGCCAATAATGTGTTTTGATCGATGAAAAAATTTTATCTTATCTTCCTTATACTTGCTTTGCCGCTATTATTGAACTCGCAGACAATTCATCACAACCTGAAAGTTACATTATCTATAGCTGATCACTTTATTGAAGTAGTAGATGAAATTACTTTAGCGGAAAGTTTTTTAAGTAAGAATCCTGAAATTATTTTTAGCCTAAATGGAAATCTAACTGTCGAAGTTACTGGAAGTAAAAACAGTTTGCAGGAAATTCCATACGAGAAAAATGAAAATGAAAGAATACCCATTAAAAAGTACCGATTCAAGGCACCCAGAAAAGGAAAAACTCAGATCATCGAACTTAAATACAATGGAAAAATATACGATTTAATTGAAGAAGGTTCAGCAGAGTATGCACGAGGGTTTAGTGAGACAAGTGGGATTATATATGAAGAAGGCATTTATCTGGCCGGGTCCACTCATTGGATACCAGATTTTGTTGGAGCTGAATTGATGTCTTTTAATTTGGAAACTACTATTGATCAAGAATGGCTCGTTGTATCACAGGGCACCAGAACAAAAAATGAGGAAATAAACGGAATGCGTAAAATCAGTTATGAGTCGCCTGAACCTATGGATGAAATATATCTTATTGGGGGGAAATGGACAGAATACAATATTCAGTCTGATCAGGTTCTCTTTCAGGCTTTTCTGAGAACTCCAGATGAAAAACTTGCCCAGAAATATCTCGGGGCTACGCAGGGATTTCTATCCATGTATGAAAAAATGATTGGTCCCTACCCTTTTTCAAAGTTTGCATTGGTAGAAAATTTCTGGGAAACTGGTTATGGAATGCCTTCCTTTACATTACTAGGACCAAAAGTTATCCGGTTTCCATGGATACTTTATTCATCCTATCCGCATGAACTTCTTCATAATTACTGGGGCAACAGTGTATATGTAGATTATTCCGGTGGAAACTGGTGCGAGGGAATTACAGCATATATGGCCGATCATTTATTGAAGGAACAACAGGGCCAGGGAGCAGAATACCGTCAAAATACCTTACAGAAATATACTGATTATGTGAATTTTGAAAATGACTTCCCCTTGAGTGAATTTATCTCGAGAAATAATTCTGCGGAAGAGGCCATAGGATATGGAAAATGTCTTATGATAAATAATATGCTGAGAGCTGAATACGGGGATAAAGTATTTCTTAATGCTTATGCGAAATTTTTCAAGGAATTTAAATTTAAGAAGGCATCTTTTAATGACATCCGATATTGCTTTGAGGAGGTTACAGGTACAGATCTAAAACCATTTTTCACACAGTGGATAAACAGACCGGGAGCCCCATCTATTTTACTTTCCAATGTAAAGGTCGTTGAGAGAGAAGATAAATTTATAATTAGTTTTTACCTTAACCAGGTGCAGGACGAGGAGCTTTTTAAAGTAAATATTCCAATTGCATTTTATCTTGAGAATGAGGAATCTGTTGAAATTAAAAGTGTTGACCTTCATCAAACAGATCAAAGATATCAGTTTACTTTCGAGAAAAAACCACTGAGAATTGAAATCGACCCTGAATTTCAGGTATTCCGACGACTAGATAGAAGAGAGACCCCCACTACACTTACACAATTATTTGGTTCAAAAGAGACCATTATAATTCTTCCCTCAAAAAGCCCTTATATTGAGAATTACACTGAACTGGCAAATACCTGGAAATCAACACAGGAAATACAGGGAAAGAAGCTGTTAATTGAGTCTGATAATTCGATCCAGGAGCTGCCTAAAGACAAAAATATCTGGGTGATTGGATTTGAAAACAAATTCTTTGAAAAGTCAAAGATCCCTGCTGATTATGTTAGTACTTTTAGTTCCGAGGCACAAAATGAGAAAGAACATATTGATGAAAAATGAATCATTTGTATTTGCCATTCCAAATCCAGCAAACAGTGAGTATACACTAGGCTTCATGGGAAGTCATCGGCCTGAATCTATTGCTGGTTTGGGAAGGAAATTACCTCATTATGGAAAATATTCGTATCTTGGTTTCGAAGGAAAAGAACCAGAAAACAGGCTTAAGGGAACATTCCCTGCCCTTGGATCACCTTTGCATTATTCAATTCCCTACAAGGGTGTGACAACACCTGTATCAGCTAAAATAATACCAAGAAAAGCTCTAATTGAATAAGTAAACGAACAAAATGGTTTATACTAATTTTTTTTATTAACATTTTTAAAAAACAATTGCAGAATATGAATAAGCTTTTTTCTCTCATTGGAATTATGGCATTTGCCATTTCCTGTTCACAAACAAAAATTGATAATCCGGAAATAAGTATTGAAGAATTAAATGATCATATTGCATATTTAGCATCAGATTCTTTAAAAGGTCGTAAACCGGGAACTCCGGAAGGAAGATTAGCAGCTGCTTATGTCCGGGATCAGTTTTCAGATTTCGGCTACAAGCTTTTAGGAGATAATGGATTTCAATATTTTGATGTAATTACTGGTGTTTTAACTGGTCCTAACAATTCTTTGTCTATCGGTGATACTAAGGCTATACCAGATGAAGATTTTAGACCACTCAGTTTTACCGCAAATGTAAGTCTTGATGCCAGTGTTGCATTTTGTGGATATGGATTCGATATTAATAAAGATGACTTTTCCTGGCTCGATTATGAAGGTATAGATGTAAATGGAAAATGGGTACTCCTTTTACGAGCTGATCCCGAACTGGATAATGATGAAAGCATGTTTATACCCTATGCAAAGGATAGGGATAAAGTCTTAACTGCGAAAGATAAAGGCGCCGCTGGGGTTCTTTTTGTTTCAGGTGTTGAATACAATGAAAAAGATGAATTGGCAAAATTGGAGGTCGATCAACTGGGAACAAATTCAGGCCTCCCTGTATTCCATATTACCCGTTCATTTGCGAATAAAATCCTGTCTTCAAGCAGTATGAGTATTGAGGAACTGGAATCTAAAATCATAGAAACTAAAAACCCCATTCCATTTGATTGTGGTGTTTCAGTTAAGGGTACAGCAGAGGTGGAAAATCAAAAAGTAAAAACCCAAAATGTAGTTGCCTTTCTAAAGGGTTCAAGCCAGGAATTTAGCGATGAGGTTATATTAATTGGAGGCCACTATGATCATTTAGGACTTGGTGGACCAAATTCCAGTTCAAGGGCTCTAGGAGAAACAGGCGTTCATTACGGAGCTGACGATAATGCTTCAGGTGTTGCCAGTGTGGTTGAAATTGCGGAAAAGCTTGCGGAAAACAAAAGCTCCCTAAAAAGGAGTGTGCTGGTTATGGCATTTGCTGCTGAAGAGATGGGATTGTTGGGTTCAAAATATTTTACAGCCAATCCACTCATCGATCTTGAAAATATTGTTGCAGTTATCAATATTGATATGGTAGGAAGATTGAAAGAAACCAATGAACTGATGGTTGGTGGAACAGGCACTTCAATTGAAGGAGAAGAACTTCTGAATAATCTGGTTGAAGAAACTGGATTAAAACTTTCAATGTCACCAAATGGATTTGGCCCATCTGACCATGCATCATTTTACATCGAGGAACTACCCGTGTTCTTTTTCTCAACAGGAGCACATGAAGATTACCATACTCCCAAGGATGGAATAGAAGGCATCAATTTTGAAGGCCTGAAACTCCTTGACGATTTTATTTATACCCTGAGTGAGAACCTGATTAACAGCGATAGCACTTTAACTTTTCAGGAAGCAGGCCCAATGCAGCAAACCACCAACGTTCGAAGACGTTCCGGGGTAACTCTCGGTATAATGCCAAACTTTACCAGTACAGAAAATAATGGTCTTGGTGTGGATGGAGTTACACCTGGCAGACCAGCTGCTCTTGGAGGAATTTTGAAAGGGGATCTTATTACCGCCATCGAAGGAAAAGAGGTAACAAATATTTATGACTACATGGCCAGGATGAATAAATTGGAGTTTGGACAAACCATTACTGTGGATATAATTCGTGATGGCGAAAAGAAGATTTTCCTCATCCAACTTGAAGATAAATAATTTTCAATAACAAAAATAAAAAGCACCAAAAAATGAGAAAATCATCAATCATCATAATTATAATTGCTGTTTTTAGCCTTGCTTTCAAAAATGATAAACCTGCCTACAGTTTGTTTACAGCAAATGGAAAGCCGGTAAGCTATAAAAATATGGTAAAGGAACTTGAAAATGCTGATCTTGTGTTTTTTGGTGAGTTGCATGACGATCCAATTGGTCACTGGATGGAATTGGAGATCACAAAAGACCTCTTTAAAACTAAGAAGCAAGATCTTGTTCTGGCTGCAGAAATGTTTGAATCAGACAATCAGGTTATTTTAACGGAATATCTCGAAGGGAAAATATCGCAAAAAAGCTTTGAATCTGAAGCACGAATCTGGCCAAATTATAAAACAGATTACAAGCCTCTTGTTGAATTTGCGAAAAAAAACAATCTATTTTTTGTAGCTTCAAATGTCCCCAGGAGGTATGCATCAGCTGTAAATAAGGGTGGATTTGAAATCCTTGACAGTTTATCAGATGAAGCCAAAAGTTTCCTTCCTCCTCTTCCAGTAAAGTACGACAGCACAGTGAATTGTTATGCAGAAATGCTTAAAATGAAGGATATGGATTCACACATTACATCAAATTTCCCGAAAGCACAGGCTATTAAGGATGCTACCATGGCCCATTTCATAATGGAAAACTGGACAGATGGTAAATTAGTAATCCATTACAACGGCAGTTACCATTCAAATAACTTTGAAGGAATTGTGTGGTATATTCGCCAAACACACCCCAATCTTAAAATTCTTACCATCGCAAATGAAAAACAGAGCGACTTAACCGAACTGGAAGAAGAAAACAAAAACCTTGCGAGTTATATTCTGTGCGTGCCAAATTCGATGACAAAGACCAGATAACCAGAAATTATATAAGTAAGGGGCAAATATTTAAGATATTAGGAATCCGCAGTCCATTTTAATGGGATGCGGATTTTTCTTTTTCTAACTTTTATAAATTAAAGCAAATAAAGCCCAGAACTCCGAAGTATGCCAACATCAAATCTCCCAAAATTGGATTTGGGCAACTTATATCAGATAATGTGGGCTTAAATATTTCATACTACATGACCATTCGATAAATATTACTAATCAAATATTTAGGCATCATACAGAGCATATAAAAATGACATAGAATTAAAGTTTCTTTAAAAATAAACCCCTATTTTTAAAAATATTTAGGGAGCTTGCAACCCTCGCATCTATTTGTTGTCATTAATATTGAATTTGAACCGGTTTTGAAAAGTCAAGAGTTTATTATCCATAAAGACCTGATTGAAGGGAGTAAAAAGGGAGATACCGGTTCCCAATACAAGCTGTATGGCTTATATGCAAAGGCAATGTATAATATTAGCTTCAGAATGATGAACAGCGTGGTGGAAGCTGAAGATGTATTGCAGGAAGCATTTACTGAAGCTTTCCTAAAACTGAAAAGTTATAAATATGAAGCCAGCTTCGGGGCCTGGATGAAAAGAATAGTTATCAATAAATGCCTGAATAAACTCAAAAAAAGAAACATTCAGATGGTCCTGGTTGATGAAAAAGAGTTACCTGAAAATATTGAAGAAGAAAATGAACAGGATATTAAATATGAGGTGGATAAAATTATTACAGCCAGTGCAGAAACTACCTGACGGATACAGGATTATACTGGAGTTGTACCTTTTTGAAGGTTACGACCATGTTGAAATCAGCCAGATATTAAAAATTAGTGTATCCACTTCAAAATCACAATATTCAAGAGCGAAAATGCGATTGAAAAGCATTCTTAAAGATGAAAAAACCAACTGATAATCTAGAGAAATTTGTCAGCTCAAACAGGGGGAAATTTGATTTCCTTGATCCTGATCCCAGAATTTGGGAAGAGATCAATAAATCAAAAAGAAGTATCAGAATGAGAGGGATATTCTGGAAAGTTGCTGCCATCCTTGTAATTCTAATGATTTATCCATTTTATAACCTGGTATTAAATGATAGAAACAATAATAGTAACCGGCCTTTAATAGGAAGTAGTATTGCGTTAGAGATACCTGAACTGCAGGAAGCAGATGCCTATTATTCCTCATACATTAATGACCAGATGCAGCAAATGCGGATTCTTCTTTATGATGAGCCGGAAATAATGACGGAGCTGGAAAAAGATATGGAAAATCTTGAGCAAATATATGACGAGCTCCTGGATGATCTAAATGATAATGTTGATAATAAAGAGGTAGTAGAAGCTCTTATTCAAAATTATCGAATGAAAGTAAAAATTTTGGAAGAACTACTTGATTATATTTCTACTGAAGATACTAATGAATCCATTCAAAATGAATTATAAAAACATTATTCTGTTAATTGTATTGGCTTTAATAGGTCCTTTATCCCTGGCTGAGAGCTATAAGGAAATAAGAAATGTTTCGAAATCAATTAAAACAAATGAAGAAACTAAAATAAATGTTACAAATAAATACGGTAGCATTAGTATTAACACATGGGAAAAAGATTCCGTACGTTTTGAGATAGAGTTAATAATATCTGGCACAAATAAATCTAAGATTGAGAAACTAGGCAATAATATCGATTTTGAATTTTCCGGCGATGAATCCAATTATTTTGTAGAAACAATCTTTGGGAATGATTTTAATGCATTCTGGAATGATCTAAAAAGTCAGAATCAAATTGTTCTTCCAGGTGGAAAAAATGTTGAAATAAATTACACCATTTATGCACCTGACAATATTAGTATGGCTCTCTTAAATAAGTATGGGGAAATTTACATGGATGATTTCAACGGCAACCTCAAGCTTACTTTATCTAATGGTGTTCTGAATGCGGGATCACTGCATTCACGGAGTGATCTAAACCTGAATTTTTCTGATGCCATCATCGATGAACTCTCTGATGGAGAAATAAATCTTTCCTATACTGATCTTACGATAAATAACTGTCAGAATTTGAAGTTACTAAGTCGTTCATCTACCATACATATTGAAAAAGCTGCAGTATTGTTTCTTGATACAAGAAGAGATAAAGTATTCATCACAGATGTGGAATCGCTGAAAGGAGAATCATATTTCTCAAGAGTTTCTATCAAAACAATTGGTAAAGAAATGGAATATCTAGTAAAGTATGGATCGCTTAATGTAACCGAAATTAATCAAGAATTAAAAAGGTTAAAATTAAACCTACGGTATACCGAAGTAAACCTTTACGTGCCAAAGGAATTCTCATGCAGTATGGATATAAGCATAGAAAAAACAACCTTTAAATACCCTGCTGAATACGATAATTTGGATATTAAAGTCACCGATGAGGATTATAAGTCGTTTCATGTTTTTGGAAACACAGGCTCATTGCCACCTGATTCAAGGCTGACTATTAATGCTATTAAAGGGTCGCTAAACATTTTATACAAATAATTTTTGCCAGGATGCATCCCTTTGGTTTTTGAATTGTCTTTAAGAAAAAAGTAATTAATAACTAATGAAAACAAATCGCATTTTAATAATACTTTTCATAGTTACCATGTCTTTGCATTCAGGTTGTACAAAAATGTTACCCTGCGTCCATGGAAATGGAGATGTAGTTGAAGTAAAAAGAGAAAATTTTCCGGAATTTAATCAAATTGTATCATCCGGTTCATTTGTTGTTGAAGTAATTCACGACACTGAGTGGTATGTTGAAATTCAGGCTGAAAGCAACCTGATTAGTTTGATAGAAACAAAAGTAAATAAGGGTAGGTTAAATATTGGAGTTTCATCAAACCATTGTATTAATGCCAAAGTGCCTGTAAAAATCAAGGTTCATGTACCAGAAGTAAATTATCTGGGGCTTTCGGGTTCTGGAGCTATTCTGGCTGAAGACCATCAATATAATTCACTGGAGATCAGACTCTCTGGGTCAGGCAATATTGAGGTGATCACTGAAGCAGTTGAAATAATTAGCCTTATCTCTGGTTCCGGGAATATAAAAATCGATTGTAATGCTGAATATATGGAAGGTACCATTTCCGGATCAGGAAATATTTTAGCACAGGGGTTCGCAAAAATGACAGACTGGAATATAATCGGTTCAGGAAATATCTTGAGTAATTTATTGGAACAGGAAGATTCAGAATGCGTGATAAATGGATCCGGTAATATACATATTTGGGCTACTGACACATTAAAAGTGCTCATTAATGGAAGTGGGAATATTTTATATATAGGAAACCCAGATATTGACGTTATAATTAATGGAAGCGGAAAGTTAATAAAAGCTTAGAAAACAATATTTTTTAGGGGAAATTGAATACAAATATTTTAATTTAGAAAAATGAGAAAAATTACATTAATCGCAGGCATATTGATAGCCACAACCTTAATAGCAGTAGCTCAGGAAGAAAGTGAATACAAAACACTAAATGCAAAAGACGATGTGAACACCATCTTTAAGAAACCACACTCCAATGGTGGCTATGGTTCAATTACTTTTGGATTTGGAGTTATAAATGATAAAAACACCTTTATATCAGGCTTTAGAGGTGGCTGGATAATTGATCATGGTATTGCCCTTGGTATTGGTGGATATGCATTTGTAAATAACCTGGACCTAAATTATACATCTAATAAAGTAGGCCTGGCAGGTGGATATGGGGGGTTCCTGATAGAACCAATTATTAAACCCAAATCACCTGTTCATGTTTCTTTTCCAATTCTAATTGGTGCAGGTGGTCTTACTATATTTGAAGATATTGGTAATTGGGAGAATTACGAATATAATGGTGCAGCTTTCTTTGTTTTTGTACCCGGTGTTGAACTTGAGTTAAATGTTGTGAAATTCTTTAGAATTGCCATTGGCGTTAATTACCGGTTTACACCTGATATTGAATTGTACGATATCACTGGAGAATCATTGGTACCTAAAGATGTAATGAGAGGCTTTACTGCTACACTTACGCTTAAATTTGGAAAGTTTTAAGAAATTTTCTTATTCCTGGGTATCTTTTTGGAAAGAATTATAGATTCTGGTTCTTCATTCTATTCATGAAATTGAAAAAACAATTAAAAGAAGCATGTACTTCTGTGCCTAAACGAACCCACGCTAATAAATCTATTTTTTAACTACTTTTGCTCTTCTTATGAGCAGAATTACATCACTCTTGTTCACAATATTCCTACTATTATCTTTTCCAGGTGCTGGACAAGAATTATCGGATAAGTCTGAAATAAGTGTTTATACCATGGGTCCATACCAGGGAGAACTTTATTCAGCTTTTGGACACAATGCTTTTCGGGTTTATGATCCGCTGCTCAATTTAGACCTGATCTATAATTACGGTATTTTTGACTTCGCCCAACCCAATTTCTATCTGAATTTTGCTAAGGGAAAACCATATTATATGCTGGGTGTCCAGTATTATGAACCATTCATTAAAGCCTACATAGAAGAGAATCGAAGAATTGTTCAACAGGTACTAAATCTTACCAAAACTGAAAAGCAGGATCTCTTTGACTTTTTGCAATGGAATGCCCAACCTGAAAACAGAAATTATTTCTATAACTATGTATACGATAATTGCGCCACCCGGATAAGGGATGTAGTTGATAGTTTATTTTCTCAGGTTGATTACAACAATTCATATGTCACTGATAATTTAACCATTAGAGATTTAATGGATATGTATTTGCAGGATCAACCCTGGGGCGACCTTGGAATTGATTTTTGCCTTGGTATAGGTATAGACAAGGTAGCAACAGGATATCAATATATGTATATGCCGGAGTTTATTGAGAAAGCATTTTCAAGTGCTACTGTAGCCTCTGACAACTTCACAAAGCACTTAGTGTTAGAAACAAGAGTTATTCATAAACCTGATCCAACTCCTGAAAAAAGAATAAGCATTACCCCATTCTGGACCTTTTTGGTTCTTTTCTTATTGTTTGCCTTCTTAAGTTACAAAGACTTTATAAAAGGAAAACGTACAAATTGGGTAGATATATTGTTGTTCAGTGTGACTGGCATTCTGGGGTGGCTGTTATTATATCTCTGGTTTTTTACAAATCATATTTCCGAATATAACTTCAACCTTCTCTGGGCTCTTCCATTTCATTTTCCAATAGCATTGTTCCTTTTGAGAAAGAAAAAAACAGGGTTTATAAAGTATTACTTTCTTGCAACAGCTATAGTTCTTACACTTTTATTGCTTTTTTGGCCGCTTTGGCCCCAGGATTTGAATGAAGGCTTTATTCCTATTGTTTTAATCCTTTGGATCCGGGCTTTATTAATTATCAGGATGGAAAATTAGATTGCATTATACACTGGTAAAAAACCACCTTTGACTTTTTAAATATCGAAAATTGTTATCTTAGTAAACTTAAATTAACCAACGAAAATATTTTGATATGAATAAAGCATTTGTTTCCTTAACGATGATCGGTCTGTTTTTACTTTCAGCAAAATACCTTCAGCAAATCCCTCCCTCCTCACACCCGGATGTTACAAAATGGGATAATTTATTTGATAAAGATCTTTCAAATGCAATTCATCCAAAAGATGTTTGGACTTTTAATGATGGTATTCTTACTGCAAGTAAGGATGAAGCTATCTGGTCTGATAAATCCTATGATAATTTCATTGTTGACCTTGAGTTTAAAACAGCCGATGGTACCAATAGTGGTGTAATAGTCTATTGTTCTGATATTAAAGACTGGATCCCAAATTCCATTGAAATCCAGATAGCTGATGATTTTGCTGACAAATGGGCAGACAGCCCGGCATCATGGCAATGTGGAGCGTTTTTCGGACACCAGGGTGCAAGCAAAAGTATGGTAAAAAAGCCAGGTGAATGGAATCGATTTACCATTACTTGTAAAGGTCATATGATTTATGTTATGCTTAACGGCCAGCAAGTCAATAAAATGGATATGAGGAAATGGACCAGCAGTAAAAAGAACCCTGATGGTAGTGAAATTCCATCCTGGCTATCAAAGCCTGTGGCTGAGCTACCTACTCACGGCCATATCGGATTCCAGGGGAAACATGCTGGCGCTCCTATTTACTTTAGAAATCTAAAAATAAAGGAGTTAAAATAGTTTAAAGGGGAGTTTTGTTGAGCTAATGATTTATACTAACTGAGATTCAAAAAGATGAATCATAAGGTCATTTTTGCATAGAACTGATTTGATTTATAAGATTTTGTCCCAAATCATTCTGAGGATGTTTTTCTTTTATTTCCTGTGCATATTTCAATGCCTTACCAAGCTCACCTCTCTTCAAATAAAAGTCAGTCAGAGCATACAAAAAATCCAGTTTATCCGGTTCTATTTCAAGCGCTTTTTTCAATGATGCTTCAGCTTCCACTGCTTGTTGTAAATATTGCTGCAATAAACCAAGATTGTAATATATTCTTCCCCGTGTGGGCATCAATTCTGCTGCCTGCTTAATATAATTCAGCGCCTCTTCATATTTCTGCTGTTCTGCCAGAAGCAATCCAAACGAATAAAACGCCTCACTCAATTCAGGATGATTTTTAATTATATCCCGAAAAACAATTTCTGCTTTATTATTATCGCCGATGCTATTATATAACATTGCCAGGTTCAGCTTTGCAGGATAAAACTGATCATCAATTCTTAATGCCTCTTTGTAGTTCTCAATAGCCAGATTCGCATCACCCAGGTTGCTGTACATTATCCCAAGATTATGGCGACTTGCAGCAAAATCAGCTGAGTACTCCATTGCTATGCGATATTCCTCCAAAGCATTGCGGTAAGCTTTTGAATAAATGGTATCTATGCTTTCTGGAGGTAAAGCTGACAGGTTAAAGGCAGCCTGCATCCGCACTGCTTTTACAGGATCATATAGCATGGATATCATGTCCCGCAGATACTTTTCCGGATCATCTGAGAACATATTTTGAGTAGCTGAATGGCGAATAATTGATTGGTTGTCCGATAACAGATCACCAATTGCTTCACTAATTCTCTCATCCGGATAATTAGCCAGCAAAGTTATGGCAGTAGCTCTTGCAACTACAGGGTAAAGTGTATCAATTGCCAGCTCAATCAAATCATCAACGGCATCAAAATTTCCCTCGTGCCCTGAAGCAAGAACAGAACCGTAATGAGGCTTCTGACTAATGCCATACCATTCTTTTATCTTATCATTCGACCATTGAACTGTTTCAGCGCGATGACAGCCATTACATGCATTTGGGGTTCCAATTTCAAGTGTCAGGTCAGGTCTTGGTATCCTCAGGCTATGGTCATTTCGAAAATCAACTCCCATATAGAACCTTCCAGGCATATGACAACTTATGCATTGTGCTCCCTCACCTACATTGAAAACAGTATCAGCAAAGACCAGATCCTTCCCTGTTTCCCCTTCATATTTATGAAAGTGATGATCGTAGGTTTCATATTCACTGGCCTTATGGCACTGAAGGCAAAGAGCATTCCCCTCGAGTAATCGTTCACCACTGTGAACATTATGACAATCATTACATTTCACTTCATTGTCATACATCTTACTTTGAAGAAAAGAAGCATAGACATAATCCTCTTCCAGGATCTGTCCATCAGCATAATAATAGGGTTCTCCTATATTCTGAGGAATAATGTAATCAAGTATATCCGAATGAGTTCCTTTAAAATCACTTAAAACGCCCCTTCTTGAATGGCAACGAGCACATAACTCAATATACTGTCGATTGTCAATGTTGCTGGTTTTAACTACCAAGCCCATATTACTGTCGTATGTCCGCGCTAATTCAGGCAATTTTGCCCAATCATTGTGAGCAGACCCGGGGCCATGACATGCCTCACAACTAACATTTATCTCTTCCCAGGTAGTTTGGTAAGTTCTGTCTACAGGATTATAACCTTTTTTTAGGTCAGTGGAGTGGCAGTCAGCGCACATACCATTCCAATTCTGCCCATTGTTCGTCCAATATAACCAATCATGTGGAGGGATATCCTGGCCCGCATAGACCGAATCATAGAGGTGGTACCAATTCTCATTTTCAGTATCCCATGCAATTGGTAAACACTGCAATCGACCATTATCAAAAGGAATTAAATATTGCTGTAATGGTGTGTACCCAAAAGTATAGGCAACCTGAAAGTCACCGAGTTTGCCATCAGGTCCCCTCGTGTGAACAAAAAACTTATCATCTTTTTTGTAAAATCGATTTTCGACTCCTTTCCATTCAAAAACAGCATTATTAAAATCACCACGAACAGACTCCGTCGAGGCAGTATCCATTGCTTTGCTATGATGAGATTTTTTCCAAAGATCATGTTCAATTTTATGGCATTCTGTGCATGTATGCCCCCCAGCGTAATCAACAGGAGCTACTGTATCACCCGATCTCGTATCGAATAATGATGTTTTTAGCAGATACAGAGGTAATGATATTACAATTACAACTGTGGCAGCAAATCCCACTGTTCTCCAATCCTTCATTAAAAAATATATTGATACTATTTCTCAAATATTACCCGTAGGTAAGATCTGATCTTTCAAATCTTCTTCTTTTAATTTTTTTTCCAACATCAACTTTTACCAGGCCTTGCTCAATAATAACCGGGAAAGTATCGAGGGCAGTTGGAGCTGGTGGACTTAGCACATTCCCTTTTTTATCAAATGCGGATGAATGACATGGGCAAATAAATTTCTCTTCCTCCTCATTCCAACGAATAGAACATCCAAGATGAGTACATTTAATAGATAGGGCAAGAAATCCGCCATCCTTCATTCTCACAAGATAAAGTTGTCCGCTTCTAAATGGAAAAATACTGCCAGGGGATATATCATCAATTCTCCCGATAATTTTCACCTGTGATAAGTCTTTTTTGTCTGAACGCTTTGCTCCTGAAAAAATAAAAGCCAAAGATAGTCCAACAAACTCTAATCCTGCAATTATGCCAAGCCAGGTCCATATACGGTTAAAAAACCCACGGCGACTAATCTTTCCCTTTACTATTTTAGAGGTTTTTTTTGGCATTAGTAATAAAATGAGTTAAATCAAAAATATGTAATCAAATTCATTAATAATCATTATCAAACTTGCCATGGCCACATTAGGGCCATGCCTTCACCTCGAAACCAGATACTTATAAACATCAATATCAAATAGGAAACCACAAAAAATACAAATACAGCCTGGAATATCTCATTTTTAGTAAAATACTGTCTCTTTTTCAACCAATATATCCAAGCAACAATAGCACCAAGAATGGTCAGTACAGGTAAAATACCATTACCTAAAATTGCCTGAAAACCCGATCCTGATTTAATAATATCCGGAATGAAATTATTTAGCACCACCAGAACAGGAATTAGTATCAGGGTAAACAAAGCGGTCCTTGTACACAATTTTTTTCCTCTTGATGAGGCGAACCAAATTCCCCCATCTTTGGATTCAAACTTTGTAAAAGGAATCCAGATTATTGTTGTCAGGAAAATTACAGGCATTACGAATGAAGCAAAGAAAGGATGAAAATGCATCAAAAGTTCTTGTATTCCAAGAAAATACCAGGGTGCTTTAGCCGGATTTGGGCTCAATGCAGGATTGGCTTTTTCTAGTAAGGGAGCATCCCGAAAAACACTTACCAGCATAATCACAGCAAGTAAAACTAAAGCAACTACAAATTCACGGGCCACAAGATGTGGAACAGTTGAAACATAATCCTTATCATCATTCTTACTGCCGCCCGGTACAACAACTCCGCCTGCCTTTCTCACTTTCCAGAAGTGGAAAGACATCAGAATCACCAATATTAATGGCAATAAAGATGTATGATAATTGTAAAAATTTAAAAGGGTGACTGAACCAACCTCATTTCCCCCTCTTACCAATCTCATTAACCATTCCCCCACTCCTGGTATATAATGTAGCATACTGGTTGCCACTGTCACAGCCCAGAATGATAATTGGTCCCAGGGCAACAGGTAACCTGAAAAATTAGATAAAACAACTGTCAGCATCAACCCTATTCCAATAATCCAATTCCAATGTCTTGGTTCATGATAAGCCTCGGTAAAAAAAACTCTTAATAGATGAAGAAATGAAACTACCACCATCAACATCCCGCTAAAATGATGCATGTTACGCACGAATTGCCCAAATAAAACCTGATTTTGTATAATCAATATAGAATTAAAAGCTTTCTCAGGAGAAGGTTCATAGGCAAATCTTAGGATAATCCCGGTAAAAGCCTGTACCAGGAACAGAATTACTACCATTCCACCCAATCCCCATGTATGGTTCAGTTTCAGAGTAGCCTTTCTTACACGGGTAGGATGAATATGAAGAATCAGGTTCTTGAAAACCTTCCTGGATCTGGTTGATTCAGGGAAATATTGATTTGACTCTAAATTCTCTTCACTAGTCATAAGATGCAAATTTAATTGTATTTGAAAATCTCAATTCAGAAAATTGGGTTTTTCTATTATCCAGAGCTAATTTTATATTATTCTAAATTACATCAGGCCTAAATAAGCTATGAATAACCTCATAACCCATCTCTTTTATAATTTTGAATCGATGATCACCCAAATAGTGATTTCGTGCCAAAAAAAAACCTATTCCAGTATAATTTTTGACGTCTTTTAAGTATCTTTACATTAATTCATAAACTCAAAATAAAAAATGTCATGAAAAATTCAAGTGCAGGTTTTTTGGTCGGCCTGTTTTCAGGTGCAGCCTTGGGAGCAGCCATTGGGATATTATATGCTCCTGAAAAAGGTTCTGAAACAAGGGAGAAATTAAAGGAAAAAGCAATAGATTTTAAGTCTGAAATTGAAGATCTTAAGGATCAAATCATTGAAATGATCAATGACCTTAAAAAAGAGGTAGTTGCCGAACCTGTGAAGGAGACAACTTCAAAGGCTGGTGGTTCAAAAGCTAAGTAATTGGCTAGCTTGACATATCAATAAATCTTTGTATCCATGAACAAGTCATTTTCTGAAAATTTATCAGAGCTAGTAGGATATTATAAACAATATATACAATTGAGATTGAAGAAGACCAAGATCTCAATTAGTGAAAAATTTATTGAGGCAATATCGGGTTTGGCATTCGGAATAGTCTTCTGGCTTATTTTTCTTATTGTGTTGATTTTTTTGGGCTTTGCATTTGCTTATTGGTATGGTGAGAAATTCGATAATTATGCTCTTGGATTCGTAATTACAGCAGGATTATATTTGTTACTTGGAGTAGTTTTCTTCTTGTTAAAGAAACCTTTGATTCTTGATCCTCTTGCCAGAAAGTTGAGTGATGTTTTAGAAATTGATGACGGTGAGGATGAATAAAACAACGAAAAGGAAGATCAATAGTTTTCATGATCTTAAACTTGCCAAGGAGCAGGTTGAGGTTAAAATAATCAAGAATGAATACTCTATCAGGGATTCTCATAAAAATATTATTACCTCCCTTACACCAGTAAACATTTTTAACTCTTTTATAGAAACCATTGTAGCTAAGCCAAATGTAGCAATTAAGGCTGGTTATATTATTGGAAGTATTTTTAAAGCACGTTCAAAAAAGAACAAGAAATAATGGATTGACAAAAGTTTTATTTCTTTTATATTAGTATACTTAGCTTCATTTGCTGAGATCAACAACAAGTCCCATAATTATTAGGAACTTGTTGTTTTTTTAGACCAATAAAGATGCATATTCAAAGAGAGTATTATTTTATTTAAATATGGAAATTTTATACCAGGAGGTATGGGATATACTTTCCAACCGCCAATCGGGTTCTGTTGTATTACTTGATGATTTAACAAAAGCTTTTGCATCTTATTCTGGTAGAAATAATGAGCACAGGCAAGCAGAATTAAAAGAATTAATTCACTTTTTGGATACTGGGTTTGCAAATTTCCCGGTTATTTTACATTTCTTAAAAGAATTTAAAGAATTCCTTTCTGATGACCCACCTCATAATACGAAAATATTTCTTGCTCGCTACGCAAAAAAATGGCAAAATGTAACAACCCGATTGGCAGAACAGGCATCAAAAATAATTGACTTTTCAGATAAGACAGTTCTTATCCAGAGCCATAGCGGCACAATTCAGGCATTATTCGGTTTACAGCGACGTGGATATTCAAATATTAAAATCATATTAACCGAATCCAGGCCTGTAATGGAAGGTAGAGTTCAGGCCGATTACCTTATAAAACTTGGTTATGAGGTAACCTTTATTACCGATAGTGCAGCGGCCCGTTTTTTCCCTGAAATTGATCTGGTAATATCGGGAGCCGACCGGGTTTGCAAGAATAATTTTGTCAATAAAATAGGTTCCTATTCATTTGCTCTTTTAGCAAAGGAATTCAATGTACCATTCTATCTATTGTCTGACAGCAGGAAAATATTCTCTGATAACTCATGTGCAGAACTGGATGAAAAACCTAAAAACCCAAAAGAAATATGGAAAAACCCTCCTGAAAGGGTTATTATTGAAAATTATTATTTCGAAACCATCCCAAATAAATTGGTGACAAAATTTATTACAGAAGAAGGTATCTGGACACCATAAATTGCAAATCTGCGTCTAATCAGAATTTCAGGCTTTTATAAAATTTCCGACCTCAATAGATTCTGTTTATTCCATTATTATAAATTTTTCTTTTCTACTTTATTTGGCTTAATATTTGCGGGTAAAAGCTATTTAATAAGCCTTATAATTCATCTTATAACGAATTACTGCAGAGTATTAAAACATATTTAAAGTAGTAATATTTTGGTTTAATATTCGTTGTACTCAAAATGAATGATTGACTTTGAGATTTAGTTTTAACTAATTAGTATCCTTAAAATAAATTAACCAAGGGATTCCTCGATCCTTTTTAACTAAAAAAATATTTAACATCAATTTAATTTGTATTATTTAGAATTATTCTAATTTTGTGTTTCAATTTTAAAAAAACGATTATGAAAAAATCAATTTTAAGGTATTTTATTTATACACTGTTTATCTCCATTCCGTTGGCCATGTTTTCTTGTTATCCTGGAGGGTTGGAATATTACAGTGATTCAGACATTGTTGTAACTGACTTCGATGAAGGATTTAACTTTGCTTCCAGTAAACTCTATTTCATGCCTGATACCATCCACCATGTAGTGGAAGATGGTAAAGAAGATGAAGTTGATCGTCAATACGATGAAGCAGCTTTAAATCTCGTAGCAATGAATCTTGATGCTGCTGGCTATACGAGATTAGAGAATCCAAGTATTCCAGATTCTGTTCTGGTTGATTCAGCAAATGTAGTTGTAGGTTTAGTAGCTTTTTCAACAACCTATTCTGGCGCTGGCTGGGTAGGCGGCGGCTGGTGGGGTGGTTATTATCCTGGCTGGGGCTGGGGTGGTTACTATCCTGGATATCCCTGGGGTGGATATCCAGTTTACTATAGCTATTCAACAGGTACTTTATTGATTGAGATGATTAATGAAGATGATATTGTTCCTACCAGCGATACGATTCCGATTGTATGGCAAACCACAATTAATGGTTTACTAAGTACTAGCTCACAGAATACATTATCAAGGATAGAGAATGCTATAAATCAGGCATTTGTACAATCTCCATATCTTTCTGAATAATCCAAAGAATTGAAAAAAACTATAAAATAAGAATTATGAAAAAAATTAAGTACTATATAGTTATTGCAGCACTGGCAATATCCTTTAATAGTTTTGGACAGGAATGGTATACAAATCTTTCCTATGATATATCAGTTCCGTTGGGAAACACACGTGATTTCATTCAGAAAACCAGTTTTCGTGGGTTTAGCTTCAGCGCAGGAAGGTTTGTAACCGATAATCTGGATATCAATCTTAGGTTTTCATGGCATACTTTTTACGAAGAGAGGGCTACAGATTCATATACTGAAGATACCCGTACCATTACAGGAAAACAATTCCGGTACATAAATTCATTTCCTATAACTGCAGGTGCTCGTTATCACTTTAATTCCGGTAGGGAGATTTCTCCGTATGTAGGTGTTGGTATTGGTGCGTATAGTCAAAATGTGAGAACGGATATGGGTGTTTATTACGCAGAAACTAAGAAATGGCACTTTGGATTTTATCCTGAGGTTGGCTTATTCTGGAACTTCTCCTACGGGACCGGTGTGTACGTAAATGCAAGGTATGATAACTCACTTACTGCAGGAGATGTAGAAGGCCAATCCTACCTTACTTTTAGTGTTGGATTTAAGTTTGGCAATTAATATAATCGATAAATATTTAAAAAATACACCTGGTTCTAATAAAGGTAATTCCAGGTGTTTTAATATAACCATAACCGAAACATCATGAAAAAAGCATTATTATTGATATCAATATCATTGCTACTCATCACTCCTCAAAAAACTTTCTCGCAAGTAGGACTAGAAATTACCGGATATACAGGTTGGATGTTGGGTGGAAAAGTGAATTTTTATGATGGATCAATAAAAATTGAAGATGGTCAGAACTGGGGAATAATTTTAGGATATAAAGTGGCTCCTGAGTTAATGATTGAGGTAATGTACAACCGATTGGTTTCCGACCTGACTCTAAGGGAATATGCCAGTGACCCTTATGTATATACAAAAATAGCAACCAATTATATCCAGGTTGGAGGTACAAGAGAGTTTATGGATGATGTATTCAGACCATTCCTGGGAGCATCTATGGGAGCAACAATTTTTTCAGACCAGGAAGGAAATGATGGCGACCGTTGGAGGTTCTCATTTGGTCTGGGTGGAGGTATCAAGATATTCCCAATTGAGCACCTTGGATTTAGACTCCAGGCAAGAATGCTTGTTCCACTTTATTTTAATGGCATTTGGGTTGGCACAGGAGGCAGTGGTGTAGCTACAAGTTCTACTATTGTACAGGGTGATTTTACAGGTGGAATAATTGTCGCCTTTTAAAAATACTACAACTTAAACTATAATTAAGAACTACCTGAAATTAAGGTGGTTCTTTTTTTTTACTGAAAACTCAATTGTATTTCATATAGATATTAAATCCGATTATTGAGTATCAAGGTTAATTAATCAACAAATTTTTATAACTTTAAGTTTAAACTTTGATAATCTCATGAAGTATAATCTGCTGCTTCTCATATTCATCCTTCTCTCTGGTTTTGCAAAGGCACAGGTCACAATTTTCCCGGAAGTGGATAGACAAAGTGAGGAATTTCTCTATGTAAAAAAAGTAGAACTTACTGATCAATATACCATTATCGACTTTTATTTTCGGCCACCAGGAGAAGCCTGGATTTGCGCTGAAAATTCATTTCACATATCCCCATATGGATCGAATGATTTGATGTATATGGTAATGGCGAAAAATATAACCACCTGCCCAAAGATGGAGAAAATTGGGTCCTTAACAAATGACCTGGAGTTTCAACTCTGGTTTCCTCCCTTAAGGGAAAAAGTATACAAAATCAATATAATTGAAAAAGCAAAAAGAGGGCTAAACTTTTATGGTGTTGATATTATAAATGGTCAGGAAAGGCCGGTACCTGATTCCTCATCAATAAGAACTTATGAAGGATTTGAAAAGTATTTCAATGAACATGCTGATAGTCTTGACCCTATTGAAGGCATATGGCATGTAGTAATTAAACTGGATATGTATGAGGACATGAAATTAATTGATAGAAATTATGAATTGAAAGAAGATTCTATTGCTATTGTGAAAGACGGTGACAAATTTGTGTCTTTTGATATGGAGGGCAATAATCTTGAAGCAGAGTATAAATGGATTACAGGAGGTAGAGGATATTATTACCAGGAATACTATCGGGAGCTGCATGAAATCGTTTCTACCTACATTAAAGTTAGCTCCACAATACAATACGAAATAAATTACGAGGTCCCTGAAAGAATGACCAGAGCCATCCTCATGAGTGATTATTTTCCTCAATATCGACTTTTAAAAAACTATTCCTTCAGGAAACTGCACCCTGAAACAGAAGAAATACCCATTGAAATTTCTACTGATAAATAAAAATTTTCATAATGCGCATTGATATTATCACTGTTCTGCCAGAACTTATTCAAAGTCCATTTAATCATTCTATAATAAAACGAGGAGTTAGAGAAGGGCCTGGTCGAAATCCATACACACAACTTACGTGATTATGCTACAGACAAATACAAAAGCGTTGATGATTATTCTTTTGGTGGTGGTGCAGGCATGGTTATGAAGATAGAACCTGTATATCGGGCTATAGAGATGTTAAAGGAACAGAGGCAATATGATGAGATTATTTACACTTCACCAGACGGTATCTCATTTGACCAAAAAATTGCCAATGAGCTCTCGACATATGAAAACCTGATAATCTTATGCGGACATTATAAGGGCATTGACCAAAGGATAAGGGATCACCTGATAACAATGGAAATCTCAATTGGTGATTATGTGCTCTCCGGTGGAGAACTCGCAGCTGCTATAATAACGGATGCTGTTGTTCGACTTATTCCGGGTGTTATTTCTGATGAAACGTCAGCACTTACGGACTCTTTTCAGGATGGACTACTGGCACCACCTATATATACACGACCTGAAGAGTTTAAGGGCTGGAAAGTCCCAAAGGTACTCTTATCCGGGAATTTTAAGGAAATTGAGAACTGGAGATTTGAGAAATCCAAAGAAAGGACACGTGATCTCAGACCAGGACTTCTCGATGATTCAGTAGAGTGAATTCCGTCTGCTCTTTTAACCTTAATTTTCATTATTCCGCTTCATTTAACACCTTAAGATGGTTTATTTTCGTAACCATCTTGTGAGCCCGCACGTATACCTCTATATATCAGATAAATAAAAAAATTCTGATTGACACGGTTATTACAAACTAAATATTAAGGAAAGATGAAAAAAACAATATTCCTTATTTGCATTATAATTACCTCGATGAGCCTTATCCAGGCTCAGTCAAAAAAACATGAAATTGTTGCAGGCTATGGTACAATAGTTCACTACGATGTAAAAGAGGTTACCGTAAATCTTGCAGTCACTATAGTATCAGTTGGCTATGTGAACACTGTATACAAGAATGGTAGCGGTACATTTTTTGTAGGCTATAGATTCACTCCTGATCCGAAAGTAACTGTTGGAATTGAAGGTGGGTACCATAAAATCGACCAGGAAGCATGGTCACAGGAGGAATTTCTTGGAAAACTTACCCGAGAATATTATATCATGTCTGGTCTGGCAAATTTCAATTATGTAAGAAAACCATCCTTCCAAATGTATTCAGGCCTGGCATTTGGATATGCTTTTCAAAACATACAATATATTCCAATTGAAGGGGAGGAGGAGGTTGAGAATCCTGGAAAAATGGCATTTCATATAAATGCAATCGGGTTCAGATTTGGCAAATCTGTGGGAGGATTTCTAGAGCTAGGATATGGTTATAAGGGAGTTTTTAATTTCGGATTCTCTCTCAAGCTGTAGTTAAACGCTGTAAAACCTCAAGCATCTCTTTTACAAATATTTATAAAATCGCAATTTTCACAAATTTTATGGTTCTGGGTCTGTGTAAAGGCTATATTGGGATCATAGATTTCTTCGATCAACTTCTTTAGTTGCATTTCAAATTCATTTTTTACTTCATTGAAATCCAACAATTCTTTTTGTGCCAATCTGAAATTGGGACTGAAATTTCTTTCGTTCATCCCCTTAATATCGTAAAGTCCGGGTATTAATGGAGACAAATCCGATTTATCATATAACCAGCAATATAGTAAAGTCTGAAAGGCCTCATTATTTCGTTTATCATCCTCCCTCATAAAAAGACTCTCAATACTTGGGAAGGTCTTTATAACACTCCCGGTTTTGTAATCAATAATTCTATAGTTCCCATCAACTTCATCGATACGATCAATCTTCCCTCCTATCTTAACCTGCACTGTCTTGTTTGAAATTCCTATTCCAATTTCTGATTTAAATTCATCTTCGAGTCCTCTTAATGTAAAAGGTGCAATACTTTCATCAACCCTTAAGAGTTGTTTCACATACCTTAATAATATTTCTTTTGCAATCAGATTTCTGCCGTCTAACTCAGCATCAGACTCTGATTTAAGCCATTCATTCTTGATGGAAGCTTCAATGATTGATTTTATTTCACCCTCACCTTTACTAAGTTTTTTTATTTCTTCTAGTGAAAGAGTTCTATTTTTGAACTCTTCATAAAGGATTTTCATGGTCATATGCAGCAGGTTACCAAAAACCAGGTGATCTACCTCTTCTGTAACCTTGTCCGGAACTTTAATACCACCTATATACCTGAAATAAAATCGCAACGTACAATTCAAATAGGTATTTAACCCTGATGGTGACAGATAGGACCTGTCCGGAGAATAATATTTTTTTAGAATATCTAATTCAATATTCGATTTTTTAACAGCAATTTCACCTCTGTTTTGTTGATTAACGATAACTGATAGATTTTTTTCCTTTACACGGAAATAGTTGAGATATTTCATCTGAAATAAAAATCGACTCATCTCCCCTGTTCGGATACCTTCTGTTTTTGTATTGTAGATTAATACAATATTCTTTGCTCGCTGTATTAACCTGTAAAAATAATAGGCATATATCCTATCCTGATGCTCTACCGTGGGCAATCCAAATCCTTTCCTTAAACTATAAGGTATCAACGATGCAGCGGCCCCTGCCCGGGGGAATACTCCCTCGTTCATTGATAGAATTATCAGATTCTCAAAATCCAGGGCTCTTGTCTCCAGGACACCCATTACCTGTAGACCCTTCAATGGCTCTCCAGAAAACGGGATAACCATCCCACGGATAATCTTTTTAAGGATGTTTAGAAATGTTTCTATCTTAATTGACGGCTCATTTTCATTAAGAATGTCACTGAGCCTGTTAAGTGCAAGGTAAACATTATATAAATACTCTTTTTGCAGGTCAATTGTCCCTTCCTCTAAGACCTCATCATCAGAATTTAGAAGGTAGATATTATATAATATTTCTTTGAGGTATTCAGATAAATCAACAGGGTCAGAGATTGGTTTGAAAATCAACTTTCCCAATTTATCATCAGGAATTGAATTCTGATTTATATAGATCCGGTTCCTTGTTAAAACATCTTCCTTAAGGTCATCAAAATCCTTGATTCTTAAGAATGAAATATATTGATGATCCAATACCCTTGTTACATCTTTATAATAAAAGCTCCCACCCTTTTTATTTTTTTGAAGATCAATAAGGCATTCAACAAGACTAAAAACAGGTGTGTCTTTTACTGGGTATCCCATTGTGATATTAATATCGGTGTACTCCGAAGGAATAGAATGTAGTACCTGGGGAATGAGATGCTCATCGGCAAGGACAACAGCTGTATTATTTTTTTCAAATTCCTTTTTTCTGAACAGGTCTAATAATACCTTGCTCATGATTTTAACCTGGCCGGGATCGTTGGGAGAGGCAATATATTCAATCTCTTTCTCAGATGAAAACATAAAATCATTTGAACTCTCAATATTCAGTTCTTTGAACTTTTGCAGATTTTCCCGAATAAAAAAGCCCGCCTCATGCTGTTTGTCATCAACATAGGATTTGTCATAATCCCAAACAAATTTTGCTATGCCCAGTTTCTGTAAATGAGCCAGAATTTCCTTTTCGCTTTGGGTAAGCGCATTGAATCCAATGAAATAAATTTTGCGGTATGGTATATCAATGTGATGGTTATTCTGTATCATTTCCACCACTTTTCTATAGATCATTCCCTCATAAACCAATCCTGATTTTTGAAGCTCATTTCGCAGGTCATTATATAAATCTAACAACTGATCCCAAACACCTGTAAATCTCTCTTTTTCTGTAGATTGATCCTGAACCTGGAAATGTGACCAGAACGATTTGATTGCTTCAACCTGTTCTTCACTCAGGTAATCATAGTGATCATCAAGAAATTTAACATTGCTCAAATTTTGAAAGAGATCTGAAGCATTAATCAAGTTCTTGTCAATATCATTAAAGTCATTCAGTAATACTTCTGCTAAAGAATAGAAAGTATCAATACTTTCCGGATTTTCATTCCGACTCTTATATAGCTTATAAACGAGAAAAATCAATTGAAACGAATCTGCCAACCTATATCCCGAGATTTTTGTCATCAGGTCAGTAATTGTAAAGAAATCAGGGGACCAACTTGGTTTTTCTATGTGCGATGAAAGATACTTGGTAAAGAAAAGGGCAGCTCTTCGACCAGGAAAGACAAATGCACATTCATGCAGTTTATCTTTTTCCCTCTTGTAAATCTCTTCAGCAAGCTTTCCCAGAAATGTTTCCATATTCAATTTCTAATTTGCACTCTACACTTTATATAATCTACCCTGCCAGGTATTTCGTTCTGAAAGTCGTTCTTCAAAAAGGCCAAGTATTTGATCCGTTCTTTTCAATCCCCAGCGAGGCCCTGAGATATATCGTGGTGGAGCCTCACCTGTTATTCTCTCAACCACAAAATCAGGATTTAGTCGTTCCAGAAAATCGATCATAAATTCCCGATATTCTTCCCAGGAAAATAAAGAAAACTCACCTGGATTCAATTCATATTCCCTGGCCATTGTAGTTCCCTTAATTATCTGTAATTGATGAAATTTTACATTGTTTAAGGGCAAATTTGAAATTATACTTGCCTCAGCCAACATTTCATCCCTGCTTTCTCCGGGAAGACCAAATATTAAATGGGCACCAGTTCTAATTCCTTTTTTAGCCGTAGCTTCAATAGCCTCAACACTCTGCTCAAAATTATGCTGTCGGTTTATTCTTTCGAGAGTTTTATTATAACATGATTCAATGCCGTATTCAAGAATGAGGTACATTTTCTTTGAAATATGATTGAAGTAATCCAGTTTTTCCTCATCAATGCAGTCAGGCCTTGTTCCAATAACCAATCCAATAATTCCTGGAACTTTCATTGCTTCTTCATACAGACTCATTAAATGCTCCAAGGGAGCATAAGTATTCGAATATGCCTGAAAATAAGCTAAGTACTTATTTGCCCTTCTGTACCTTTTCTTGTGAAACTCTATTCCTTCAAGTATTTGTTGATTAACTGGTTTCTCAGGGAGGCAATAGGATGGATTAAAGGCCTTATTGTTGCAATAGGTACATCCACCAACACTCAATTTTCCATCTCTATTCGGGCAGGTAAAGCCAGCGTCAATGGAAACTTTCTGAACTCTTTCCCCAAATGTATCTTTAAAATAATTAGAGTATGCATTAAACCTACGATCATGCCCCCAATGATATTTTATCGTTTTCTCCATTTTATACTCTGATCCAATCATTTTTTAAAACCTGAAGTATTTGAGCCAAAAGGCTATTCATCAAGTTTAATTTCATCAATAAATTGAAGTTCAACATACCATAAAAACCCCCTAACACTGCTGTAATCCATTTGTTTCAGGTTCCGCATATATCCTTTCATCTGATTTTTATGACCTGCCGATTTAATTTCACCAAACTTATAATCAACCACCTGAACCTCATCTTCTTTTATCATTACCCTGTCAGGTCTAATAGTTTTACCTGATTTTAATAAAATCCCGGCTTCAGGTTTTACTTCCCAATTTCCACTAAACCATTCTGATACTTCAGGATTTGAAATGATGGTCACTACCTGTTTAAAGTAATTTTCTACCTCATTGGAATTAATTTTCCCCTGGCTGTTTAAAAACTTTATTGCATCCTTAATATCGTTTGGTGTCATGATATGTTCAAACAACTCATGCAAAATTGTACCTTTTCGAATTTTCTCAGCCCGATCTTCAGAGAAGAATTCAAGTCCCTGATATTTAAGACGCATTCGGGAAAATCCTGACCATCCATAATACTCATCCAATCGGAGGCTTTCTTTGGCTTTGGTCTCAACTTCATTACATACTTCCGAAACTATGCCAAATTCCCATTTTTCTTTCCCAGAAACCCAATACTTTGGAAGCTCATCCAGCATATGAGCATCATCTTTCTTACCTTCTTCAACATGGAGATCTAATGCTTGTGACAACAGTCCTGCAACCGTAGAAATAGCTTTATCACTTTTTGGACCATATACATAAAGGGAATCTTCCGCTCTTGTAAAAGCCACATAAAGTAAATTTATATTGTCGATTATTGAGTTAAGAAATTCATGGTAATACTCTTTATTGAAATAACTCTCTTTTAGTTTCGAACCATATCTCACGGGAACAAGTGGCAATTCATTAAATGGTGCTGGAATTGAATCTGTTTCACACCACAAAATAGGCTGATTTTGTGCTGAATGATCAAATGACCAATTCGCATAAGGAATAAAAACATACTTAAACTGTAATCCTTTTGATTTAAATATTGTTAGAACCTGTAAAGCATCACTACCATCTGGCACTGTCAATGATTTATTTATACCTTCTTCATCCCACCAACTTAGAAAGCTTAAAATATCACTTGGGTTTTCCCTTGTATAATCTACTACCTCTCCTATAAAAGCCTGAAGATAAGGAACATCTTCAGCACTCTTTCCAAGAGAAAATAATCGAATAGCTCCCTCAAGTATCTCAGCAAGTGATAACTTCTTTAAAAATGAGAGTTCTCTTTTTTCTTGTTCTGTGAATATCGCTGACACAATATCTGATCTGAGTATATCTGTCAGAATAGTATTCTTCTCAGAAGTGTTAAATTGTTTTTTACAGCCTGAATACTCAAAATAGAGTTCAGCCAGATTTAATTTATCCTCAGGATTATCAATATAACGAAGCAGACAAATTAGAAATCTTACGGAAGATGAGTTTTTCAGGTATAAAGATTCATTGGACATAATCGAAAAGGCCAACTTACCTTCAGGATCATTTTTTTCCCTGTACTCCATTAAAGCATCCACAGCTCTCTTACCCTCCTTATGCGTCCTTACCAAAATTGAAATGCTTCCAGGTTTAACACCTGTTCTTAAAAGATTAAAAATTTCAGCTGAAAATTCCTGGTCTACTTTTTCCTTCCATTTATCATCCTTTCCATCATCAAAAAAATTAATCCTCACCTCTCCTCCCTCCTTGCAGGAAGGTCTTGAATCTTTTTGAATGACATTTCCATATACCTGATTAATCTTATCCATCATTTCCGATGAGAGGTTTTCATCGAATAATGTTGAATCAAATTTTGCATTGAACTCTCTCTGTAGAAGTGATGGTGCAATAGAAAAAAAAGTGTTGTTAAACTTCACAATATTCTCTTTACTTCGATAATTTGCATCCAGATTTTTATCAATAATATTAAATGATTTAAAATCAGAGTATAAAACCTTATTCAGGATTTTCCAATCGCTGTTTCTCCAACGATATATAGATTGCTTGATATCACCAACTACTAGATTTTCATAACCTGTTGACAGGCTATTATCAATAAGAGGTTTGAAATTCTTCCATTGAATAAATGAGGTGTCCTGAAATTCATCTAAGAAATAATGGGTAAAAAGAGAACCTGTCTTTTCATATATAAATGGGGCATCGTTACTATCGATAATTCGGTATAAGAAACTCGCCATATCTGATATTAGGAACTCATTATGTTCTTGTGAATACTCCTGAATGTGCCTTTGCAAATCAGTCAAAATTCCCAGTGTATAAAACTGACTAATTAGAATTTTTGCTGTGTTATAATTTAGATAGGAGGATTCATACATTTCAACAGCCTCATTCAACAATGGATGCAGATCATTAACAGCAATATTAAGAAGTTCTGAACGATTTGAGGCAGACTTTGAAACCCACTTTTCAGGCTCTTCAATAACTTTATAAACATAAGAATTTGGTAAATAATTTTTTTTTGAAGCAATTTTTTCGAAATGGGCTGCAGGACCCGATCCCTTATGAAAAAAATCGAAAGCAGACACTGAGTATTTTTGCATTAAATCCATGCCTGTATTCCCAATATCTGCCATTGTTTTCTCAAATGATCTGACAATCTTATTTAACTCTGCTAAATATTTCTTTCTTGCTGACCCCTTTCCTAAAACTTCGTATAAAGTAGAACCATGTACTTTTACCTTTTCAGAAAATAATTCTTTTCCCAGGCTAAATATATCGTTCCTGAAGTTCCAGGATTTCCCTTCGTTCATTTTCGATTCTGCCAAAAGTATTAGCCATTTTCTCAGCTCCTCATCGGTATTTGATCTAAGCAATAAGCTATCTACTGCCGCATTCAACACTTTCAGATCATTCAATTGCAAGGCATAGCTATATTGAAGTCCGAGCTCCATTGCGAAGGACCGGATTATTTTTTGAAAAAAACTATCAATAGTTTGAATGGAAAACCTGGAGTAATTGTGAAGAATGAACTTTAATATTTCCTTACTCTGAACAATAACCTCACGGGAACTGATATTTAAGGCTTTTTGAATTTTAACAGAATAGTCATTTTCTTTATCTATCGCCATCAGGAATAGCTTCTCAATAATCCTTCCCTTCATTTCTCCAGCTGCCTTGTTGGTAAAGGTTACTGCCAGGATATTCCGATATGCCTCATGACGTCTGAATAGCAGTAGAATATATTCAAGAGCAAGAGTATATGTTTTTCCTGACCCGGCAGAAGCCTGGTATATTTTCAGATGTCCCATAATGATATAAAATCGTAAATAAAAGTATCAAAATTTTGAAAAGGGACTCACAAAATTTATAAACAATAGTATGGTATTTTAAACAGCAAAGAATTTTAACTCATCTAAGGAAATTCTCTTAATTTATTATAATTTTAAGGCTAACAACAAATATTATGTATTATGGCTTATAAACCTGACCCAACAAGGTATATTGAAATGAAATATAAGCGATGTGGCAATAGTGGTCTGCTACTCCCTGCGGTATCTCTTGGATTATGGCACAATTTCGGATCGGTAGATGACTTCAACAATGCCAAAGAAATTCTTTTTTCCGCTTTTGACAATGGCATTACACATTTTGATCTGGCCAATAATTACGGTCCACTGCCAGGAAGTGCAGAAAAAAACTTCGGTAAGATTTTCAGAAAAGATCTGAAATCATACCGCGATGAAATGATCATATCGACCAAAGCGGGTTACCTTATGTGGGATGGTCCATACGGGGAATGGGGATCTCGAAAATACTTACTTTCAAGTCTTGATCAAAGTTTGAAAAGGATGAGACTAAATTATGTTGATATTTTTTATTCTCACCGACCCGACCCGGATACTCCTCTCGAAGAAACCATGGGCGCCCTTGACCAGGCCGTAAGACAGGGAAAAGCATTGTATGCAGGAATCTCCAACTATTCCGCTGAAGAGACAGCACAGGCAAGTAGAATTCTCAAAGAATTAGGGACACCATGCCTTATTCACCAGCCAAAGTATTCTATGCTTGTTCGTTGGGTTGAGGATGGATTGCTTGACAAATTGGAGGAGGAAGGAATTGGCTGTATAGCATTTTCACCTCTCGCCCAGGGAATGTTGTCAAATAAGTATTTAAATGGAATTCCTGAAGACTCAAGGGCTGCTAATCCTCACGGATTTTTACAGAAATCAGCAATTACACCTGAACTTGTAAAACAACTTCAGAAACTTAATGGCATAGCCTTAAATAGAGGTCAAACACTCGCCCAAATGGCACTTGCATGGGTATTGAACGAACCAAGAGTCACTTCGGTACTTATTGGAGCCAGGAATGTAGGCCAACTCGAGGATTCACTTAAATGCCTCCGGGTTCCAGATTTTTCAAAAGAGGAATTGAGCCAGATTAATAAAATTCTAAAAGAGATTTAATAACCTGTTTTTATTCCTTTAAGCTAAAAGGATATTCAAATTTATAATCCCCTGATCCAAGCTCTATCAGAACATTCTTTTCTGACTGTTTGCTGTTTATATATTTAATTATTTCAAGTTTATTACCTGATTCTGTAACTTCATCTAAATTTGCTTGTGGAAGTAATATTTTCGCTTCAGTATTAACAGGGATAGTTACATCAATCACAATTTTACCTCCCTTTACTTCCCATACTGACTGAATGCTTCCATAAATCGATTCATATTTTCCTTCGGCATTTGTTATATTGCCACCCGGTGTTGGCTTAATAAAAATCTTTTTATACCCCGGTTCCTTTTCTGTCAGGTTTATCCCTACAATATTTTTATACATCCAATCACCAATGGCCCCGTAAGCATAATGGTTAAAGGAGTTCATGTTGGGCGTTTGGAAGGTGCTGTCTTGCTTTATACCATCCCAGCGTTCCCAAATTGTGGTAGCACCCATTTTTACAGGATAAAGCCATGACGGATAGCTTTCCTGAAGAAGAAGTGTATAGGCTACATCCACATAGCCATATTCTGTAAGAACATCGCAAAGATATGGAGTGCCCAGGAAGCCAGTTGTTATATGATTATTATACAATTCAATATTTTTAACAAGTCTTTCAGCTGCCTGTTTTCTCAAGTCCTCCGGCAATAGATCAAATTCAAGTGCAAGTACATATGCAGTTTGTGTTCCAGAAACCAGTCTTCCTGAAGGGGTTACATACTCCTTAAGATAAGCCTCTTTGATTTTTTGAAGAAGAGTACTATATTTCTCTACATCCTCTTTCTTCCCTAGAATTTTGGCACTCTTAAGTAATATTTCAGTTGAATGAATATAAAATGACTGGGCTATTAAATACTTATCGGTAACTGCAGACATACCGCTGTTGTCGTCATTTGGCCTGTAAAAGAGCCAATCACCAAAATGGGAACCTGTGTTCCAGAGGTCATCCTCCCCTGCCACTGTTGTCATAAAACCTACCCAGTTTGCCATACTGTTATATTGTTCTTCAAGAATTCGTTTATCGCCATAAACCAGATACATATTCCATGGGATTATGGTTGAAGCATCTGCCCATCCAGCTGAATTACCGGCATTTTTACCAAGTACATTTGGAATCACCCAGGGTATCCCACCATTATCAAATTGGTCTGCTTCCACATCTTTCAGCCATTTTGTATAAAACGTAGCTATATCTGCATTAAAACTTGCAGCTCTTGAAAAAACCTGAGCATCCCCTGTCCACCCCATTCTCTCATCTCTCTGTGGACAATCGGTTGGCACATCGAGGAAGTTTCCTCTTTGGCCCCATTGGATGTTGTGTTGAAGCTGGTTTAAAAGGGGATTTGAGCAACTAAATGATCCTGACAAATCAAAATCGGAATGAATCACTACACCTGTAAGATTCTCAAGCTTAAGTTCTCCTGGAAAACCCTCAACCATCACATATCGGAACCCCTGGAAGGTAAAATTAGGCTCGTACACTTCCTCGCCACTTCCTTTTAGAGTATATTGAATCATTTGTTTTGCACTCCTTAGATTTTCAATATAGAAGTTACCATATTTATCCAGTACTTCAGCATGTTTTAAAGTAACTACAGTGCCGGCAGGTCCCTGGGTTTTCAAGCGCATCCAGCCAACCATATTTTGCCCCATATCAACAACTGTTTCACCATTGGGAGTATTAATAATTGATATTGGCTTTATCTCCAATATTTTTCTCACCGGCGGTCCAATTGGAGCAACCAGGACATCTTTCGAACGCTCAACCTCCTTTGATTTTGACCAGTCTTTATCATTGTATCCAACCTGACTCCAACCTGGCATTTCAAGTCTGGAATCAAACACCTCCCCATTGTAAATATCAGACCAAATGATTGGCCCGGTATTGGAAGAACTCCATGATTCATCACTTATAATCTTGTCAACTTTTCCATTGGTATAGGTTATTTCCATCTGAACAATCAATGCAAGACTTTCGCCATAGACATTATTCCGATCACTCCAGCCTAAATTCCCTCTATACCATCCATCTCCTAAAACAACTCCAATAGCGTTTTTGCCTTTCTGAAGCAAATCAGTTACATCGTAGGTCTGGTATTGTAGCCTTTTGCCATAACTTGTCCATCCGGGAGTAAACAATTGGTCGCCTACTTTTTCACCATTGATTTCTGCCTCATATAATCCAAATGATGAAATATATACACGGGCTTCTTTGATTTCGCCTTTTAGTTTAAATTCCTTTCGTAAATAAGGACTGGGTTTTGACTTTTTCACATCTTCAATAATATCTGGCTGAATCCAATTTGCAATCCAATCACCAGGATTCAACAATCCCATCTCCCAGAATGCTGGTTGGCTCCAATCTGAACTATTTCCATGGTTATCCCATATCTTTACCTGCCAATAATACCTCTTCTTAGATTCAAGTTTCTTCCCATTGTAGATAATATGCACAGATTGGTCAGATTCTACTTTTCCTGAATTCCAGACCAGTTTACTATCATTCGATAAATCCTCATTATTCATCCCTACCTTAATCTGATAGGCGGTTTGCATAACATTTCTAACATCTGAGGTGATCTTCCATGCTAACCTGGGATTATTAATGTCAATACCAACAGGATTATTTTTATACTCACTGGTTAAATCATATATTTTTAGAGTTTGAGAAAACGAAGGAAAGAAGATAATTGTAGCTAATACAAAGAGAATAGATTTTTTTACAAAGTACATAATAATCAGGTTAAGAAGTTGTTATATAATATTCCAAATTAATATAGTTATGTTTTCTTTCTTTGTTCTGAAGGATTTTTATAGTTCTCTGGTTTTATAGGAAGATGGCGATCAGTTGTCTTTTTCATTGAGCTTAGTAAAACAGCAAACCACCTTGTATCCTCATTGGTTTCAAAGGCAATTTTGACAGACATAGTTAATGGTGTTGATAAAAACATTCCAATAGGACCCAGAACCCAACCCCAAAAAATCAAGGACAAGAAAATTACTAAAGTAGATATTCCAAGTCCGCGCCCCATAATTCGAGGTTCAATTAGACTTCCCATAACAAGATTTATAACCAGATATCCAACCATTGTCAATATAACACCAGCTGTATTAAGTTGTATGATTGCAAGCAGTACAGCAGGAATAGCAGCAATCAATGAACCTATATTCGGTATGTAATTTAGCAAAAAAGCCAATAAACCCCACAACACCGGATAGTCAACTCCAATAATCCAAAGCCACAATGAAATCAGAATTCCTGTAACCAAACTAGTTAAGGTTTTTAAGGTCAGATACCTGTTCACATTAGAAATTATTTCAGCCACCCTAACCTCTGTCTCTCTTGGCTGATTTGAGATAATACTAAATTTATATATAAAACTCTTTGACTCTAATAACATAAATAATACTGTTATAAATATGAGTAAAGACGTACCCATTAATCCCCCAAGACTGTTCAAAACAGATGCGGTGAATGACAATATCTTTCTGGAATCAAAGGCCTGGAATATATGTTCTTCTGAAAAATCAATTCCAAAGGCATCCAGGTATTTTAAACTATTCAATTCGATGTCCCTCAGCCGTCTTTCATAGCTTGGCAGGTTTGCTGAAAAATTTGCAACTGAAGTGCCCGTTAAGCCTCCTACTCCAATTATTATTAATAATATGAATATAATTATAGATACAACTGCCAATGTATGAGGAATCCCCTTCTTTTCCATCCATTCAATAGGATGAGTACTTATTATACTTATAAAAACCGCTAATAGGAATGGATTTACAATTGATTCTGCAGATCGTATGCCGGCAATTACTATAATAATTGCAGCAAAAGTAATAACTGGTGATAACTTGATATTTGATAATTTCTCGGTGTCCATATGGGTTAAATACAATTGAAAAGAAGTAATTTAAAATAAGGCAATAATATTGATAAATACAAATAAATGATTGAATTCCAACATAAAAAACAAGCTCAAAAAAATTCAAATATATTTCATGAAATTTATAAAATAATGAATTAAGAATTATTCTCTTTTTCATGTTTGAATGAAATTATAACCAATTTTTATAATATCCGTATATGTATAATGGGAAAATGTTATAAAGATGAAATTAAAAACATATATTATAGTCATAAGTGTCTTATTATCAGCATCAATTAGCTGTGATAAAGAGGAACAACCGGAAATAGACAAAAGGGATTATCGTCAGGAGATGAAAGATTTTGTTGCCGATATTAGTTTATGGGCAAAAACCATTGATCCTGATTTTTATATAATTCCAATGAATGGGCATGAACTAATTACAAATGGAGGAAGGCCTCAGGACCCACCTGATTTGGATTACCTCGATGCAGTGGAAGGATTTATAAGGGAGAACCTTATATATGGACTTTTTGCTATCGACCAGGAATCCCCTTATTATTATCAGAATGATGTAGCTTTTTATCTTGAAAAAGCCCGGGTAAATAAAAATACCATTCTTATCAATGACTATTGTACAACACCTTATAAAATAGATACTTCCTACGCCAGGAACAACAGGACTAAGTTTACATCTTTTGCTGCCAGCACCCGTCAACTGGCTGAAATACCTGTATACCCGGCGAATGCATACAATGAAAACTCTAAACCAATACTCAAACTTGATAGCATTGCCAATTACCTTTTTATTAAAGACCCAACCCAATTTGGTTCTAAAACCGATTTCATCAATGCAATCAAATCTACTAATTATGATCTACTCATTACAAATCCTTACTTTAATGAGACAGCCTTAACAGATATCGACTTAGAACAATTGCGAATTAAAGAGAATGGTGGATTGCGGCTAGTTGTTGCGTATATGAAAATTGGAGAAGCTGATAGCAGCTGCTATTACTGGAATAATGAATGGAATTCAGTCCCACCACCATGGTTAAAAGCAGAAAATCCTGAAAGTCTAGGTAGTTATAATGTTGCCTATTGGGAAAAAGATTGGCAGGATATTATCTTTAAGAACAACGATTCATTTATTAAGAAAATATTAAACTCTGGTTTTGATGGCACTGTTTTGGATGCAGTTAATGCCTTTTACTTCTTCGAAGAAAATGGTGAGGAATAATAGTAATCCCTGAAACAAAAAATTCGTAGACTAGTTCATTAAATTTTCATTATTGAAATAGTTTTAGCTTCCCAAATATTGATTTAGATTCGTAATTTAGCAGAATAATCTAATTTTAATGAAATCTAGATATTTCTGTTTAATTGCAATGGTGATGCTTAGCGGCTGCCGAAATAATCTAGACGAAAATTATTTTTTGATCAAAGGAGGCACCCTTCTTAACTTTAGCCAATTGGGTCAAAGTACTGAAGACCTTGATTCCATATATGTTCTCATTTCAGGAGATAAGATAGAAAAAGTCGGCAGGCTTGGAGATGAATTTGTGTTCCCAAAGGATTCCAAAATAATTGATGCAACAGGGAAGTATTTAATTCCTGGTTTAATAGATGGTTTTGCAGTAATAAACAATCAGTCCTATGCCAATGCCTTCCTTTATATGGGTATAACCTCTGTTATTGGAGTTGATGGAGGCAGAAGAGGTCCCTTTTTCGATGCAGCCAATCCCTCTCCTGATGTTTATATGTTGGAATCGGTGGGTGATGACCCAAAATCAACTTCCGAACACCTCGCCGATGTACAGGTCTTATATGATAAAGGGTATAGGGTAATTTTACTTAAATATGCCTTAAAACCTGATCAGGTTGAAGCTGTAAAAAACAAAGCTCATGAACTGGGCATGGGATGCATTGGGGAACTGGGCCACACAAGTTATAAAGAAGGGATTGAAAAAGGGATTGAAGTGTTTGTCCATTCCACCAGGTATTCCCTGGATGCAGTTCCCGATGATATTGCCCGGGCAGTGGCAAATGAGCCTTTCAGTGATGATCTTGAGAGTCCAAAATGGCAATATTACAAATATCTGTATTCCATGGATTTGGACAGTCCGAAATTGAATGATCATGCAGGTGTACTTGGGAAATCCAGTATATTTATTATGCCTACATTCAGTTTGTTATATTTGGATCAGCCTTTTCACAACAATCCATGGGAATACCCTGTAGCAAGTATACTCAATGAAGCTGATATCAACAGCCCGGCTGATAAAATCACTGGGAATCATACATATGATTCTATAGTACAGGAGAATTATACTAATCTGGCAAACCAGGTTCTTAAGATTGAGAAAAAATATAAAGAAAATGGTGCCAAATACCTTGCTGGCAGTGCAACGGATGTGTGGGGAACAATGCCAGGAATCTCATTACATACCGAGCTGGAACAATTAAGCAGAATTGGGTTATCAAACCGGGAAGTAATTGCCTCAGCTACCACGAACTTCCAAAATGCCTTCGGCTGGGAAACCGGGAAGATTGAAAAAGGATTTGCAGCAAATATTCTTATTCTGAATGATAATCCAATTCACAATTTAGAAGCGCTGACAAATATTCATGCAATTCTGCTTAATGGAAAACTAATTGACAGAGAAAAGCTGCTTCAAGATTAAAAAAAGTATTAAAATATAATGAAAAAGATACTCCTAATATCAGTTGGCATTCTTTTTACCTTGTGTCTTTACTCTCAAAATGGAAAAATAGTTCATCGGGAAGTAATTAAAATCACTGAATCAGATGAATTACAAAGTATCATCTTTGAAAAAGAGGGTGATTCAAAAGTTTTAAAAGAACAATATAGGTATCTTGAAAAAGTAAGAATTGAGAGAATTAAATACCTGAGCGATGGCCTAAAAGTTATTGCTTATTTGGCAACTCCATTACAAGCTGGAAAATATCCTGGGATTATCTATAATCGAGGTGGAAATAAGGAGTTTGGGAAAATCACACCACAAAAAGTTGCATTTATTCTTGCACAAATGGCAAGCTGGGGATATGTAGTTTCAGCAAGCCAGTACCGGGGGGTTGATGGTGGTGAAGGCATAGAAGAGTTTGGTGGTGCCGATGTTGATGATGTGCTTAACCTGATTCCCATAATGCAAAATCATGATATGGTTCATCCTGACAAATTAGGAATTTATGGCTGGAGCAGAGGAGGTATGATGACATATCTGACACTAATGAAAACAAATGTATTCAGAGCAGCCATCGTGGGCGGAGGCCTCTCAGACCTGTATATGATGAAAGAAACAAGGCCGGTAATGGAGGAAGTATATCTTGACCTAATCCCCGGATACGCTGAAAATAAAGAAGCCCTTTTAAATGACAGATCTGCAATAAAGAATGTGGAGAAAATAAGTAAAACAACTCCTATTTTAATGCTCCATGGAACATCTGATTGGAGAGTAGTCCCCAAAATGGCTCTTGACCTTGCACAGGTCTTTACTAAGGAAAAAATTCCTTACAGGCTATTGATGCTGGAAGGTGGAGACCATGGCCTCACAGAGTTTAGGAAAGAAGTAAACCTGGAAGCTAAATTGTGGCTGGACAAGTATGTAAAGAATGGGAGCCCTTTGCCAAATCTAAACCCACATGGTAGATAAATAAGGATTTATAAAAAATAATATGAAAAGAAGAGGATTTTTACAAAGTTCTGGCCTCCTGGTTGGTGGGATATCCACCGGATTTAGTTTTCCGGTTGCTGACAAAAAACAAGAAGAAGAGGTTAGGCGATTGAAGAAACTGGTAAAATTCAACCGCGATGGATTGGATATGAACCCTCATGAATACTCCTGGGAATTATCCAGAATGGCAGAATCTGGAGAAATAGAGGTGGACTATTATAGTCGGGATGGTGTGGTGAAAAGGCTTGAGAATAAATTCGCTCAACTTCTTGGAAAAGAAAGTGCGATTTTTATGCCAACAGGAACTTTGGCCAATCATTTAGCCATTCGGAAGCTGGCAGGTAATAAACGAAGAGTAATTGTTCAGGCTGACAGCCATATTTACAGGGATTCAGGAGATTGTACCCAAACATTGAGTGGTATAAACCTAATTCCAATAAAACCAGGAATGACCGATTTTACTCTGGAAGATGTAAAAGAAGTAATAGATAGAACAGAAAAAAACAGGGTGAAGACGGAAATAGGTGCCATTTCAATTGAATCTCCAGTTCGCAGGCACAATAATGCCATGTTTGATTTTGATGAGATTATAAAAATATCAGATTTTGCTCGTTCAAATAATATTGGCTTACACCTGGATGGTGCCAGGTTATTCAATGCCTGCGCTCATAGCGGGATATCACCAAAAGAATTTGCTAAATTATTTGATACGGTCTATATCTCCATGTATAAAAACTTCAATGCTGCCTCCGGGGCAATTCTGGTGGGTTCTGCAGATTTTACAAAAGATATGTATCATACCAGAAGGATGTTTGGCGGAGGAATGCCCCAGTCCTGGCCTTTTGCAGCAATAGCGCTTAAATATGCTGATTCATTTCTTGATGAATATGAGAATGCTCTTAAACAATTCAACAAACTGGTTGAATTATTAAATAATATCCCGGCTTTAAATGTTGAAAAAATTCCTGACGGAACAAACGTTTTTAAGTTGCATGTTATGGACTCTCACCCCGTAAGATTGAAAAGCAGGCTTGTAGATTACGGAATAATTTTACCCTCTCCGGTCGGGCAAACTTTTCCAATGAAAATTAATGTCACATTAAATCGTGATACTCCGGAAAACATTGCCAGGAAATTTAAACTCGTCATGTCGTAGGTTCGAACTGCTATATTCAACATTTTTAAGTAGTCTGGTCAGTTTTTCTTAATTTTGTAGCTTATATAAAAATTTAGATGAAAGTTGTAATCGGATTATCCGGCGGTGTTGACAGTAGTGTTGCAGCATGGTTATTGAAAGAACAGGGATACGATGTAGTTGCCTTATTCATGAAAAACTGGCACGACTCTACCGGTGTGTTAAAAGGTGATTGTCCCTGGGATGAAGATGTGCTTTTTGCTGAAATGGTAGCTAAAAAGTTAGAAATTCCATTTCACACGGTTGATTTAAGTGAGCCATATCGAAAAAGGGTGGTGGATTATATGTTTATTGAATACCAGAAGGGAAGAACTCCAAATCCCGACGTACTTTGCAACAGGGAAGTTAAATTCGATTTATTCGTAGAGGAAGCATTTAAACTAGGTGCAGAAAAGGTTGCGACAGGGCACTATTCCAGAATTGTAGAAACCAAAAGTAATGGGAAGCCCCTATACCATCTGCTTTCAGGTAAGGATCAAAATAAAGACCAGAGCTATTTTCTCTGCCAATTGTCTCAGGAACAGCTGAGTAAAGCCCTATTTCCATTGGGGGAAATTGACAAACCTGAGGTCAGAATGATAGCAGGCCACGAGGGACTTGCCACAGCAACCCGAAAAGACTCTCAGGGTATTTGTTTTGTAGGGAAAGTTGACCTGCCGGTATTCTTACAACAACAACTTGCAGCCAAAAAAGGAAATATTGTTGAAATTCCAGTTGAACATAAGAAATGGAATACATTTCCTGAAGGAATACCTCAGGAAAAATTATCAGAAAAGGAACTAATTACTCTTGCATCGCCTTATAAGTTTGACCCTGTGGATGGTTTTAATGTAGGGCAGCACAATGGTGCTCATTTTTTTACTGTTGGACAAAGAAAAGGATTGAATATAGGTGGAAAACCTATGCCTTTATTTGTTATTCACGTTGATGTATCTGATAATATTCTATACGTTGGACAGGGACATGAACATCCTGGTTTGAATAGAAAAGGTTTATTTATTCCCTGGGGAGAAGACCACTGGATTCGCCCTGATAGGAAAATGAAACCAGGTGAGGAATCAGATATGCTGGTAAGGATCAGGTATCGTCAGCCACTTCAGGAAGCCAGACTATATTCCCGTGAATCCGGGATATTTATTATTTTCAAGGACCTTCAGCGAGGGATAACTCCCGGGCAATTTGCTGCCTGGTATGATGGGGAGGAATTGATAGGATCTGGAGTCATCAGTGAATAAGGCTTTAGATATCAGCCCAATAAATCACATTCCACACTTATTCTTTTTCTCTGTCTTTCCAGATTTCTTTTAGCCATTTTGAAGTATTTTTCAACGACTCAACATATTCGCCCGTCTGATAATGACTCAGCCCCTGGATTACATACAATTTGGCATTTAACCCACTTTTCTTAAGTTTTTTAATTTCCTTTTTGGTAGGTTCTATATCTACTATTTCGTCAAATTGACCATGCAAAGCATAAATTGGAATTTGCATCTCAAAATCTCCTGTGGGCCGTCCAGCTACAGGTATTGCAGCACAAAAAATATCAGGGTATTTTGATCCAAAATACCAGGCTCCAAAGCCTCCCATGCTAAAACCAGTTACTACAATTTTTGATGTATCTACTGGCCAGAATTCTATTACATATTGTAGTAACTCCGTAATCGCCTTTTCGCTAATCTCATCTGTCCAGCCATTACCAGGGCAATCAGGGGCAATGATAAAAGCACCTAGATCTTTTAATGCTGGTTCAGCAAGTAATGTTAAATAGTTAAATCCAAAATACGGAACAACCTCGCCCCCATAATGTAATGCCAGAATAAGTGGAACATTTCCTTCTCCATTAAGCACCGGGAAAGAAGCAGAACACCTTAGTTTATTCCCATCCGAAATAGGAAGCTCCATTTTATGAATCCCATCTGCCAATTCCATATTTTCAATATTTTGTGCCATACCATTATTAAACTGCAAACTCAAAATAAAAGTAATTATTAAAAGTGCTAAAAGATTTTTCATTGAACTATAACTGGGTTATTCAACATTAATCGAATTAAGAAAGTCGATTTCTCCATCTGATCTATGAGGCCGGATCTACAATACCATCCTTAAAATAGCTTTCTGCTTCCAATATAGAATCTGGTTTTCCAATATCAAGCCATTTGGTAGAATCATGAGTAAAGCTGTTTATCCGATGATTTTCTGCAAGCTGCAAATATAATCCCATAATAGGGAAAACACTGCTTTTCGGCATTAGCTTAAAAATTTCCGGATGAATTACCTGAATTCCCGAAAAAGCAACCCGATCTGTATCAGAAATTTCATTCCGGGCCTTTATAATTTCACCTGTCTTGATATTCTGCCAACCACAAATATCATTTTCATTGTTTACAAGAAGATATCTGGCTGTATCCCTGTGCCTGGTGGCCAGCGTAGCCAGATAATTACCTGCAATATGGTGTTCATAAAGCAGATTTGAGATCCAGATCTGTAAGTACATCCACATTATAAACCAGAAAAGGCTCATCCTTGTCAAGAAACCAGGCTGCTTTTTTCAATCCTCCTCCTGTATCCAATAGCTCTTCTCTTTCGTCTGAGATTTCAATCTGCATACCAAAATTGTTGTTCTCTTTTAAAAAGCTTAGAATCTGATCTCCAAAATGATGAATGTTTATAATTATCTGATTAAAGCCAAAGTAGCTGAGTTTCTTTATTGCATACTCTAATACTGGAGTACCACTCACCGGAATTAGGGCTTTTGGTGCATCTTTTGTCCGATCACCTAATCTGGTTCCCATCCCGGCAGCAAATATCATCGCTCTCATAAATTCCTTATTTAGCTATTTTTTTTGGCTTACAAACTTTTTTCTTGCTGGATGCAGCAGCATCACAACTTTTACAAACATATTTAGGATTCTTTCCTTTTTTCCCCTTATCCCCCTTTTTGCACATTGTCTTTACCATACAACCAGAATATTACAAATGCCTGTTGCAAATTTGGGAAAATGTTTTCAATTTTCATCACTAATGTCATTTTGGTTGAAATGAGGACCATTAACACAAAAACCCTCAAAATAAAAAAGCTGCTGACAAATTTCTTATCAGCAGCTTCATTCAACGAACTATTAGCTTAACCGTTAGATACATTAATCCTGGTACTCATAATCCTTATCATTTCTTACCGCGTTTCATAGGATCCAACTTTAAAGTTTTCTCCCTTTTCCTGTTTTTTATTCTTCTTTTTTGTTTTTACTTCTTCTCTCTCCGCATGTGCAACCCGGTTTTCAAAAGCTAGAGGTATTCCTGATTATCAGTTGAGTGCTAAGCTTGATTTATATCAACTTTGGGTTCGATAGTACTGATAATTCTTCCTGGTATCTTATAACGTACATAAACAATAGTAGCCTCAGGGACGGAAAAATTATAGGTATAATGATGATCTTTAAAATTGCCAGACTGTGCAAACAAATTCTCCGGGCTGCAACATACGTAAAGCAACAGAATTAACAAGAACATGCCAAGTAGTATAAAAAACATTCCTATCGGCTTTAAAAGTCCGTTTTTATCTATGAGTTGTGTTTTCATTTCAATGCCCTCCGTTTTTTAATTAAACAATTATTGGATTTAAATTCTACTATAAACATACGGCATTGAATACCCTGAAATCTAACAGATATATCCCGATGATTAACACTCATGTAACCTTTTACCCAAAAACAGGGAAATAGAAGAGAATTATGAAAATATTCAGCAGAAAACTAATTGGATAAGATGAAAAAAATGGAATATTATTGAGGTATATCCTGGGAAATATTTATTGAGAATGTTTCTTTAAATATTCTGATGGAGACATTTCAAACAGCTCCTTGAAGCACTTTGCAAAATAGGAAAGATTGTTGAAACCAACTTTGTAGGTTATTTGAGCTATATTACCATAATTTTGTTCCATTAATTGTGCAGCCCGCTTTAATCGTAAATTGCGTATAAATTCACTGGGGGTATTGTCGGTGAGAGCTTTAATTTTTCGGAACAATTGCATCCGGCTCATCCCAATCTCATCCTGGAAATCCCGCACCTCAAATTCAGAGTCTTCCATGTGGTTTTCAATGATCTCCATGGTGCGGATAAGAAAGCTTTCATCAGCAGATGTTATGGCAATATCTTTGGGTTCCAGTTTGATGTCTTTTGAGAATCTTTCCCGCAACTTCTTTCGTTGCTCTATGAGGTTTTTCACTCTAACCCGCAACTCTTTTATATTAAAAGGTTTCGTCACATAAGCATCAGCCCCGGTTTCCAGGCCTTCTATCCTATCTTCCACACCAGCTTTAGCAGTTAGCATAATAACCGGGATATGACTGGTGCGTTCATCTGTTTTAAGCTTTTTGCACAATTCTACCCCATCCATTTTGGGCATCATAAGGTCTGTAATCACGAGATCAGGAATGCATTCAATGGCTTTACTCAGGCCCATCTCTCCATCACTTGCTTCTATCATCCTGCAACAATCCTCCAGGTGCTCCTTAATATGAGCCCGTATGTCGGAATGATCCTCAACAGTGAGTACAACCGGATATTTTGAATCTGTTAGTTCTTCATCCAGCAGGCCATTATCACAAGGCATATCATCAGCTTCTACATTTACTTCATGTTCCTTCACTTGTCTTATTAACTATGCCCTCCACTATGATAAATTCATCTTCCCTAAGGTGATTTTTACCCAATGGAAGAGTAACCGTAAAAACTGTTCCCTCCTCTAAGTTTGCTTTCAACCTTTATTTCTCCATGCATCAGATCAACCAGCTCTTTTGTAAGGGCAAGTCCTATTCCGGTCCCAATACGATCTGGTTCCCCTTGTTCTTCCACCTGGTGAAACCTGTCAAATATTTTTTCAAGCTGTTCTGTAGAAATACCTTTGCCAGAATCCTGCACTCTTATTTGAATCTTATCTTTATTATCTGAGACAATGACTTCGGTTGTAATTATGCCGGATTCAGGTGTGAATTTAAAAGCATTTGAAAGCAGGTTGGTGATTATCTTTTCCATCTTATCCAAATCGAACCAGGTGATCAATTTGCCTTCGGGAACTATCTGGTTATACTTTATTTCCTTTTTCTCGGCCAAAGAGCTAAAGGATGACAAAAGAATCCGTAAAGATTTTAGAACATCTCCTTCCATGAGTTCAAGCTTCATACTTCCGGCTTCTACTTTAGAAAGATCCAGCATCTGGTTTACCAGTTCCAGCAGTCGGTTGGCATTCCGCTGCATCATTTTAACTGTTTTCTGGGTAGGTGTTTTACCGGCTTCCTCTGCCAACATTTCCTCCAGGGGGCCCAGGATAAGGGTCAGTGGGGTTCGAAACTCATGTGAAATATTTGAAAATAACGTGGATTTCAGTTCATCCATCTCAGCCAGCAATTTATTGGCTTTTTGTTTATTTCTATACGCCCGGTATCCATAAACCACTAATAATAAGACTAAAAAAGTAAAAAGTACTAGGAAATTTCGGAATAACTTCTGCCTGGAAATTTTAATTTCATTCTCCCTGATTTCATTTTGGTAGGAAAATTCAGCTTTTTGATAACTTATAATCGGCTTCCAATTTACCCAAGTTTTCGATTAATATCCTCCAAATTTAAAGAGTCCTTAAAAACAAGATGTTCATTTAAATAATATAGAGAACTATCGAAAAGAATCTTAAATTCAAAATATTGACTTAATAATTCGGATACATCCGTTAGAGTATATATATCCTTCAATCTTTTAGACAACTTATAGGAATCTTCAAGGAATTTGTAGGCCTTATCATACTAATAATTATCCAATAAGAACCTGCCCATATAAAAATAAGATCTTGATTTATTTCGTGTCATTGGATAACGCCATCCCAATATCAATAGCACCACTCAAATAGAATCTTGCAGAATCCGGCTTTTTCATTTCCTGATAACACTCCCCAATGTTTAGGTATAATGAGTGCATGATTGAAGAATCGACTTTGAATTCAAAGATTGGTTTGCACTAGAAAATACCAATTAAGTGCATCATCATTTTTCTCCTTTAGCAGATAAGTATTCCCGATATTCATCTGTAGCACAGTTACATTGGAGGTATCATAAACAGATTCATAGTAAGGCAAGCATTGTTGATAGTAGCTTAATGCAGAATCAGGTTCATTAATGTCAGCATAAACAACACCAATATTATTTCGAGTTGATGCAATCCCTTTTTTATCATTAAGATTCTCCTTAATCGCTAAACTAGTAAAATAATAGTCAAACGAAAATCTATATTGACCAATTCTTTTATGAAAAATTCCCAAATTATTACTGAGATCAGCTATTAGCTTCTCATTATTTATTTCTTTAGCTAACTTAAGTCCTAACTTGCCATAATAAATAGAGGAGTCTAGATTTGTTTTTACGTATTCAACAGAAATATGCTTGTACTGCAATACCTTATTTGCATCACCATTCATTCCAGGTAACTCTAACATTAGAGTATCGAGCCTGGTTTGTGCATTTCCTGCACATAAACAGAAAAGCAATATGGTAATGTTAAGATATTTCCAATATATCATTTGAGAAAAGAAATCATCACGCAATTATAGTCTATTCAGCTTGATCGCAGTCAGATTGAAATCCTGCATCAATAAAATTTTCCCATTTAATAATCCATGCTAATAAAGAAAGAAACATTTTATTGCTGCCACTGGGATTGATCCTGTTGCCATAACTGTCATAAATACCCTCACAAATTGCACGAAAGGGTATACCTCTAGCAGGATAAAACCGTTCTTTAGGATCAAAAATTTCTTCACTAACGGGATCAAAAATTTCTTCGTTAATTGGATCATATTGAGCATCAGAACCACCACTCAATTTGTTCAACTTTACAGATCTTAATTTTGCTATATTCTTTACAAAGAAGTAGACAAAGATCAATCAACTTTTCATCTTTGAAGGATTGCATAAAATTTCTACAATTTCATTAATCCTAGAATCACAATATTCATTTGTTCCCATAATTTCGTATTTTACATGTCAGATTGTTAATATATTCTCTATACTTTTAAGGTCGGATCACCGAGTATATGAAATACAACGTTTTCATAAATATGCATTTCCCGATCTCCTTGATATGCATTCAATAAAATTTTAGCAACATTTAATACATCACCAATCCGCTGTTGCCCAAAATCTTCTTCATTTTTGGGTTTTCCCGAAAGGATTCCTCCATAAATAGTATCAAACATAATTTTGATTAACCAGTCATTTTCAAATGATGGAGATACCTCAGTAGATGCAATGACTGCTGGACACTTAAGATTCAGATGGTTTCCATTAGGGAGTATGGTTCCTTTAAGAAGTACTTCAGAAAAACTGTCATTTGAACATTTTGGCATATTGAATCTATTTTTAATTGAATCGGCGCAAATTTCACTATTCTCAATTACTGAAGAGGAACCAAAATTCTCGCCTGTAAACCGACCAGAAAGACAATTTATATTAAATACAATTGATGGTTCATTACTTGAACAATTAATCTTCCATAGGTCAGGGATTTTAAAATTCGGATAAGCCCATCCATTCATCCAACCATGATCACGATGTACAATAAATCGGCCACCTTCTCTAAAAGCATTAACTATCTTATCTTTTGCCGTATCATCATCAAGAAAATTAATCGCTTTCTTATCCAGCTTTGTCCCATCCCTATACTCGTGTTCATCCACTGTTATTCCAGTGTTTTCCGTCTTGTAGACCATATCAACTTTAGTATAGGATTCAAGATTTAAACGAATCTCTTCCACACATTGTAAATAATCCTTTGATGCTTCATGGTCAAGATCCTGAGCACCAGGCCCACTATCCTGAAAATAACTAACCAGAGTTAGGTTTCTAAAAATTTCATTTTGGTAATTCATTTCATCGAAGTCAATAATATTATCAATCATAAGATTCGCCTCTTTACTGGTTCTGGCAGGAATTCTACCAATTGCGATATCTGGCCAACGAAATTTAATTTCCTGGGTTTTATCCTGGTGAGTTGAAATACAATAATCACTAAAGCAATTTTCTACAAGACTCATTGTAAGTTGAATATCCATGCTCTGTATGCTCGGAATATCACCTAATAAAATAATGCTATTTAACCGGAAAATTTTTTTAAACCCCTTATTATGAGATGAACAAGGAAATTCATTTATTACCTCTTCAATCTTCCTCGGTATTATCCTCTCCTACCAGATCACTTTCATTTAAAATAGGAAAAGCCACAGCATTAGGATAGTTATAATTTTTCTTATGAGATGCCAAACGTTTGGCAGGTAAAATCAAATAATCAGATTTCTTTTTTTTTGGATTGCCTAAATAGAAAATAATCAATTCAGGCCCGATCTCCTCATAATCAATAGCATTATAAAGTTGTAAAACCAGGCAATATCCTTTCTGTATGTCTTTAATATTTCCCCAGGGATCTATAATTCTTTCATGTTTAGGTAATCGATCATATTCTTTTGGTAAATAAGGAGTATCAAGAAAATGATCGGCTGGCATTGTATCTTTTAACCTAATATTTCAATTTTAATAGTAACATTTTAATACTAGATCGACAAAAATCAATTCATACTGTTGGAGATGGTAAAAACTCAAGTACGAAAAATTTAGATTTGCCAATATAATAAGGATCTTTTTTCATTTAAAATTTAAGATTAGAATTTAAGTCTAATTAATGTACTATTATCGTTGGATTTTACAAGAGGATTACCACTAACATCTAGATTTGCTATTTAACTCCTTTATGCTGATAGGTTTTAGCATCAAACTGTGCAATTTTCGGTAATTTCAATATAATTTACTATTATCTTGAACATCAACTTGGGCAGGATAAAAATGTAGTTCCTAGCCTTAATATCATGAAAACTATCTTCCCGAATTTGTCTTGGTTCATCAAAGTCCATACATTCAGGTAAATGAATAAGGATACCGAAGTAAGGTAAGTTCTGCACTTCCTCCCTCCTTTAGGGTAGGTAATAAATCCAGATTCACAAAATCTTAAAAGATCAAATCTTCATTATCTGTCCTTATCACATCACTTAAAAGTGACTTTTCGTAGCTCCTTGGTTTGGAAAAGTTAATTTGATTTTATTGTTCCCTTACTATAATTAGTTTCAAAAGTTACCTTGTCACACACATTTGAGTCAATTGTTGTTCCTTGAATTTGTACTTAGAACCCGATAAAGGAATATACGGAGCCAGACCAATCATCGAGGCTCCAGCAGCACAGCTGTCCTACAAATTGCCGTCTGGTAAAGGGTGTTTTTTGATTTTTTTTTGGGTTTTTCATGATATAGGATTTTATTTTTCATTCTTAGAATTTAATCAAAACGGAATTGAGGGTTCTTCGAATCGGAAAGCTTTATGAGGAAAGGTATTCAGCATTTGCTAAAGATAAAACTGAGTTTTTATCCTAAAGATCATCAATCAAGTTACTACATAATTTTCTGAAAATCAACTTTTTCTGCATCTATTTTGGTATACATACTCAAAAAAACTGTCAACAACCTGCTATTCCTGATGAATACTTACTCGGGGAGGACAACTACCCTGCTTTTGGTTTCCTTACCATAAATAAGCACACAATAAATCCCTTTGGGTAGCGTATTTCGTTCCACTATCAATTTATTCCCGGAAAAATAGCCGGATATATGTTTCTTTCTGCCCTGTATGTCCATTAAACTAACTCCTTTTACCTCTCCTGGGTTAACATCACATAAGACGATTTTCTCGTTACACATCTCTGGAATATTCATTGAAGCAATATTTGGATTAATTAACATAAAGCCATCTTTTTGAAAAGATTGATTCCCTACATCCTTATTGCTTGTATTTATATTCTAAATAAAGATACAAGCTGTAAATGTCAAATTCTAGCACAAATGTTCCACATTATGTTACATATGTAGTAATTTACTCGAATTCCTTGTCTATTTCATCATCTTCAAAGAAACCATTGTTTTCCTCTACCCTGTAGTAGATCTTTAAGCGGGCACAATTCCTCACCAGGTCAATCCGGCCAATAAGAATTCGACTGATTTTTAATCCCGTTTTTTCTTCAAGATCTGCCTGCAAACGAATCTTATTCTGAGGCTTAATGAGTTCCATATCCTCATAAATGATAGTCCTGGACCTCTCAATCTTTAAAAGCCAGAGTTTTTCACCTATCCAGGTCATAATTAGAAAAACAACATTCATAAAGAATAATTCAACAAGACTGGTTTCTGCTCCAGCCATTGAATTAATTACTGAGATACCAATAACAAGAAACAAATAGGTCATTTCCTTTATTGGGATCCCAATAGTGCGAAAACGCAGAATGCCAAACAAGGCAAAAAGACCCAACGCTACTCCAACTCCCAGATCAGGTACATTTATTAATGTAAAGGATAACATGAATACAATTGAGCCTACAATCATATAGGCAAAAAAGTAATCTTTTCGTCGGGCAATTGGGTAGTACAGGTACCTGATAAGCGTAAAAATCACCATAGTACTAAATAAAAATCGCAAAGCCAGATGAAAGAAGGTCTCAGGATCAAAAAAGTTGATTGTGAAATTTTCACTAATTCCCGGTAATAAAAGAATCATTCCTGTTTCCATAATCGTATGTATCTGATTAATTAAGATATTCATATCAAAGGTACTATGCCCAGAAGGTGAAAATCTAACAGATATATCCCAATTAATATAACAGATAGCACAAATGAGCTATACAAGTATCTAATAAGAAAGAATCTTGTATGGAAATCAAGGAAATTTAGATTTTAAAGAGATTAAAAGGATATCCTATTCCTTAATGAAAGGTATAGTAAAAATTGGAATCCCTAAGGAAATTCTGAAAATGTGGAAACTAAAGAAACTCCTGTTCCCGGTGTTTAACTTCTACCTGCACATCATACTTTGATTGAAGGTGCCGGGCAATTTTCTCAGCAGAATATACTGATCTGTGTCTTCCTCCGGTACAGCCAAAACTTACCATCAAATGTGTGAACTTCCTGTCCTGATAATTTTCCACTGCATTGTCAACCAGTGCCCTCGAGTGGTCCAGGAAATCTTTCATGTCTGTGCGGTCCTCAAGGAATTTTATAACCTCTATGTCTTTTCCGGTAAGATTCTTATATTCTTCAAATCTGCCCGGATTATGGACTGCCCGACAGTCAAAAACAAATCCCCCGCCATGCCCTGATTCATCAACCGGTATTCCTCGTTTGTAAGAAAAGCTGTTTACCTGGACTCTTAGAATACTTTTCTTTTGAGAGATCTCTTTTAGCTTTTCAGACTGAGTCAATTGGTACAAGGCTTCACGCAAGGCCGGAATTTGAACCGGAAGGTCTTTATCCAAAAGTTTTTTCAGGTTTTCAATAGCATAAGGAATGCTTAACAGGAAATGCTCCTTCCGTTCATAAAAACCACGAAAACCATATGCACCAAGTGCCTGCATAATCCTTACAAGGACGTACCCATAGAAATATTCTTTGAATTTCTTTTTATCGATATCTATCTTCTTACTTACGAGATTAAGATAATGCGTCAACAACTCATCTCTGAATTCGTCCGGAATATCAGCCTTTGCATCATAAAGCAGGGATGCCAGGTCATATTGCAATGCACCCTTTCTGCCTCCCTGGTAATCAATAAAATAAGGCTTTCCATTGCGCAACATTACATTTCTTGATTGGAAATCCCGGTACAAGAAAAAATCTCTTTCTGCTTCCAGAAGGTAATCGGTAAAAGTCTGAAAGTCATCTTCAAGACTCTGCTCATCAAAAGGGATCCCGGCCAACTTTAAGAAATAGTACTTAAAGTAGTGCAAATCCCACATCATTGACTGCTTATCAAAACTGGATCGGGGGTAACAAAATGAATAATCGACTGATTTACCACCCGTCACCTGAAAATCAATGAGAGATTTTACGACTTCCTTGTAAATGTTTTTAAGCTCATCATTAAAACCAAGTTGAGATCTTATCTGAGTAAGATACGCATATAGAGTTGTATCACCCAGATCCTCAATAAGATATATTTCCTTAATTGAACCCTCTGCTAAAATCCCGGGAACTGGTAGTTGGCTGCCTGAAAAAGCTTTAGAAAATTCAAGAAATGCCCTGTTTTCCTTTAGGTCAGGATTAAAAACACCGATGGCACCTTTCTGTGATCCTTCAATCCTGAAATACTCCCTGTTTGAACCTGAAGGTGGAAGCGCCTGAAAACGAATTGCGCTTTCTCCTGCCCACTTTTCAAAAAGTGTGATTAATATTTGTTTCTTATCAGTTTTCAATTAAAAAGGGTTTTAGGATTTATATTGAGTTAAATTTTAACAAAAATCTTTTTCCTGTACATTATATAACCTACAAGCCAGAATAGTACTCCATGAAAGAAAGCAAACAAGAATGAACCGAAGTTTCCAGGCCCACCTATGGGCACAAATACTTTCTGATACAACCAGGCATAGCCATTCAATGTTTCTCCATCCACAGGAATTTGGATAATAAAAAGAGTCTTTACCCATAGCCCGGACAATACAAATAGTATAAGTGGATTCATTCCATAAACCAAAAATGGATGTGCCCATTTTTTCCAGCCTTTTATATCAATTATCCATATCAAAATTGAAAGTGAAATCATCCCAAGACCCACTGTATAAAGAACATAGGAACTTGTCCATAGAGGTTTGTTAATTGGGAAAAATATATTCCATACCAGGGCTATAACCACACTAAAAGCTCCCCATAACAACAACTTATAGGTTACATCCTTTTTATTATCTGTTGTTCCAATCATCCCTCCTGTCATATACCCAAAAATAACACTGACTATAGCAGGAAGAGTACTAAATAGGCCTTCCGGATCAAACGGTATTCCAAAACCCTTATAAACATGATCTGCTCCGAATATTGCAAGGTCTACTTTTGAGGCAAAATTACCTTCTAGGCTATAAGGATCACTCCCCCCTAAAGCCCACATGAGGACCCAATATCCAATTAGAATTACAAATGCAAGTATCCACCTTCCGGTAGGTTTAAGGAGTAAAATTGCAATGGCTGCAAAACCATATGCAAGAGCTATTCTTTGCAAAACTCCCATAATCCTTAAATGGGCAAAGTCAAAGCGGGGATAAGCATTTAAAAACAAGCCAATTAGGAATATCAGGGCTGTTCTTTTCAATATTTTTAAAAAGGCCGCCGAATTCAAAGAATGGCCATATTTTCTAAAAGAGAACCACATGGCTACTCCAACAATGAACATAAAGAAAGGAAATACCAGGTCAGTAGGTGTACATCCATGCCATGCAGAATGACGTAAAGGGGCAAAAACGTGATTCCAGGTTCCAGGTGTATTTACAACAATCATCAACAGTATTGTCATACCCCTGAAAACATCAAGAGCTACAAGGCGTTGTGCAACTTTCATAATTTTTGGACTATTTTTAGGAAGCCCAAAGATAAAGATTTTTAAAATTAAAAAGCTCGAAAATAAAACCTACATTCAAAAAGATATGGTTAAAAAGTAAACATAGAGCATTAATGATTATGCTCTTAAATTCTAATATACTGAATTGCTTATATTAACTTCTCTGAATCAAATCCTTTAAGGCTATCTGAGTCTTCTTAGCAAAAAATGGAATATTATTCTGGGAAAGCAATTTGGACTCAATTCTCGACACGAGTAATTGTATTTGTTCGGGTAATCTTATTCTTTTGAGTGATTGTTTGAATAAATAAATCATGGGATTTAAATTCAATCTTTGATTTTATAGCTACTTCATCGGTAGAGGATGAATCCACATTATAACCTAATTCGCATACATTTTCTGATGTAAACCAAAATGAAGTAAAAAGAATAGCAGGTGGATAATCCTCATCAGCTCCGATATCAATAAATGTATCACTTTTTTCATCATATCCCTGAAGAGACTTACCCTCATAGATTATTTTACCTTTACTTACAGTCTTGGAACTTATTTCCAATCTATCAGCATTTAAAAATTTAACTTCAAAAAAAGATATTGTGTCTTTACTTCTTTCCATCTTCCAGGTTCCAATATACTTCTTCATCAACTCAATCTGGTTAAGTTTAGTCTGGGTTTGTTGAGCTTCTATTCTACTTGATAAGGAGAAAAAAATGACAACGAGTATTAAAACTGAAAAAAAAGATCTCATAAATTCAAGCTCAAAAAAATGGATAATTCTGGTAAATTCGATCCAATCAATTGACGCAAGTTAATACAATAAGCTCCATTAGTCAAGCAAATCCAAAAAAAAATGACAAGTATGCTTTAAAATATGGTTAATGATCACATTTTGTCGTTACATGAAGTACTATGAATAAATAGGTGCAAATTTTAAATGAATCATGATTTAAAAAAAATCATACTAAAAGATTTATAGTCTAACTGTATCTTTCAGCAATCGTGTTTGACAATATTTTCAGGATCATATTAAAAACCTTTCCTTTATTTGTTACTTTTGATGATTAAATAAATTTCATATTGAAAATGGCTAAAAACCCTGAAACAGAGAGAGCTTCAAATTACGACGATCTTGAAAAAATGTCGGTAAAGGAGCTTCTCAAGAATATAAATAGGGAGGATAAATCGGTTCCAAAAAAGGTAAAGAAGATCATTCCAACAATAGAAAAACTGGTTGTGAATATTGTGCAAAGAGTGAGTAAAGGTGGCAGATTGTTCTACCTCGGTGCTGGCACAAGCGGTAGACTGGGTATTCTTGATGCTTCAGAAATCCCCCCCACCTTTGGAGCCCCTTTTGACCTGGTTATTGGGTTAATAGCGGGAGGAGATTCAGCCATTCGAAAGGCAGTTGAGTCAGCTGAGGATGACTTTGATCAGGCATGGAAGGATATGGCTCAATTCAAACCCACAGAATTGGATACAATTGTCGGAATTGCTGCTTCTGGTCGTACTCCCTATGTTATCGGTGGGGTAAAAATGGCTCGTGAGAATGGATTACTCACCGCTTGTATTACCTGTAACACAGACACAATGCTAGCAAGTGCTGTTGAAATTCCAATAGAGATAATAGTTGGACCCGAGTTTGTAACAGGGAGCACCAGGATGAAGTCGGGGACCGCTCAGAAATTAATATTGAATATGATCACAACAAGTACCATGATACAACTGGGCAAAGTAAAAGGCAACAAAATGGTCGATATGCAATTAACAAATCAAAAACTGATTGAGAGAGGTACTCGTATGATTGTAGAAGAAACTGGTTTGGAATCAGAAGAAGCCAAACGACTTACTTTTGCTTCATGGTAATGTCAGGAAAGTTCTTGATGCCCTGAACAAAGCTTAAATATTTTAAACATAGTTGAGACTACTAAAATCTTAATAAAACTCCAGTGAAACGATCTATTATTTTTTTTAGCCTGCTTGCTTTTCTAATTGTAATAAACTTAAATACTATACAGGCTCAGGATCCAAAGCCTTTTCAGAAGCAGTTATTCGATGTCCACCATCCCTGGGTTGATTCAATGCTTTACACACTTAGCCCGGAGGAACAAATTGCCCAACTAATTTTCATTGAAGCCTATTCAAATCAGGATATCGCCCATGAAGTTGCTATTGCTGATCTGGTTAGAGATTATCATATTGGAGGACTTGTTTTTTCAAAAGGGACTCCTGATCAACAAATTCGGTTAACAAATTATTACCAGTCAATATCAAAAGTTCCTTTGTTAATCGCAATGGATGCAGAGTGGGGCCTTGGATTCCGCCTCAAGAATACGATTAATTTCCCTTTTCAGATGACTCTGGGAGCTATCAAAGATAATTCATTGATTTTTAAAATGGGCCAGGAAATCGGTCGTGAACTAAGGCGGTTGGGAGTACATATTAACTTCGCCCCGGTTGTGGATATAAACAGTAATCCTTTGAACCCAGTTATCAATTATCGCAGCTTTGGAATGGATAAGGATAATGTTGCATCAAAGGCAATAAGTTATATGCAAGGATTACAGGATGCAGGCATTATCGCCACTGGCAAGCATTTTCCCGGTCATGGTGATACTGATGCAGATTCACATTTAGCTCTGCCTATCATTAAGCATAACCGCGATCATCTTGAGGCAAATGAACTCTATCCGTTTAAAAGAATAATTGAGGCAGGCATTGGTGGTATTATGACCGCACATCTGAACGTTCCTGCCCTTGACTCAAGCTCAAATTCAATATCCTCCTTGTCAAAACCAATTGTTACAGATCTGTTAATAGATAATCTCAAATTTCAAGGATTGGTTATTACCGATGCCTTAAACATGAGAGGAGTTAGTGATTCGTATCCTCCAGGAGCTTTGGAGTTAAAAGCATTGTTGGCAGGAAATGACATTTTGGAGTTTTCGCAAAGTGTACCGAAAGCCATTTCTGAAATAAAAAAAGCAGCTGATAATGGGTCCATTTCATGGGAAGAAATTCAAAATAGGTGCCGGAAAGTACTTGCAGCTAAATATTGGTCGGGATTAAATCAATTCACTCCAATTGAAGAAGATAATATCTATAAGGAATTGAATACTCCAGAAGCCAGAGTTTTAAATGAAAAGTTAACAAGATCAGCCCTGACTATCCTGCGAAATACCAATGGAATTCTTCCAGTAAAAAAATTGGCTCAAACGCGTATTGCAAGTTTGGCATTGGGTTCTGCAAAATCAACCAGTTTTCAGCTTGTATTGGACAAATACACAAAAATGGATCATTTTTACCTTGATCCTGATTATCAAAATGCAAGTGCAGTGTTGGAAAAGCTTAAAGCTTATGACCTGGTGATTGCAGGAATCGTTAACATGGATCAACGACCCGGCAAAAATTTTGGAGTTACCAGCAAACTTCAAAAAGCTCTTGAAGATTTAATTGCACAAAACATTACCATTGTTACAGTTTTTGGAAATCCTTATAGTCTGGATAAATTATCAGGTATTGAAAATGCAAATGGATTAATTATGGCATACCAGGGCAACCGAGTTGCACAGAGTCAGGCTGCACAATTGATTTTTGGTGGCATTGGTGCTACAGGAACCTTACCGGTTGAGGTAAATAGTTATTTCAAACTAATGATGGTATTATATCCTCTCCTATTTCACGCCTCAAATACACCATTCCTGAAGAGCAGGGTCTTAGTTCTGCCATTCTGAAAAAAAAAATTGACTCCATAGCCTTAAAAAGTATAGAGGTTGGCGTATTTCCGGGTTGCGAAGTATTGGTTGCCAGGAATGGTGCCGTTGTTTATCACAAAACCTATGGATACCATACCTATGAAAACAGAACCCCGGTCAGTGAGGATGACTTATTTGACTTTGCATCTGTGACAAAAGTAACAGGACCACTTCCGGCTTTAATGCAATTAAATGGGAAAGGAAAATACAAACTGGATGAGAAGTTTAGCACCTACTGGCATGATTTCAAACGTGCTGATAAAAAGGATCTAACTGTTAGAGAGATTCTTGCACACCAGTCAGGGATGATTGCCTGGATTCCATACTGGAGAAATACTGTAAAAAAAAACGGGGGATTTAAGTTCCATACCTTCAAAAGGGATTCATCAAATAACTACAATGTTCCGGTCGATGTTGACTTTTACCTGCATAAGAATTATAGGAAAAAAATTTATAAGGCTATTAAAAAGTCGCCTGTTTCTGATGAAAAGAAATACCTGTATTCAGGTTTGAGTTTTTATATATATCCCCAGATTATTGAAAACCTGACCGGAACAGAATTCGAAACCTACATAAAGAAAAATATATACGAACCCATTGGAGCATTCACACTTGGCTACAACCCATATTTACAATTCCCAATACAGCGGATTATCCCCACAGAAAACGACACTTTCTTCAGAAAGAAACAAATACATGGATATGTTCATGATGAAGGTGCAGCAATGATGGGTGGGATTTCAGGAAATGCCGGCTTATTTGGAACCGCAAACGATCTGGCAAAACTTCTACAAATGTATCTTCAAATGGGAATGTTTGGAGGTGAAGAAATTATTCCTGAATCAACTCTCAGGGAATTTACCCGATACCAGTATCCGGAAAATGAAAACAGACGTGGGCTTGGCTTTGACAAGCCTTTACTTAACAATGATGAACTATCAGAAAGTGATGCCTATCCTGCAAAAAGTGCCAGCCCGTCAAGCTTTGGACATTCTGGCTTTACAGGCACATTTGCCTGGGTTGATCCAGATGAAAACATTGTTTACGTTTTCTTTTCAAACCGTGTGTATAAAACAAGGGATAACAATAAAATCAGCAAATTGAATATTCGGTCATCTATATTGGAGGCTATTTACTCCTCAATAAAAAAATAAGTTTTCTTACCTAAGAGATGGAATTAGGTTTAAAGAATCGGCAGCATTCATCATCCTGGCCACCTGGTTTACCAGAACAAAATCAACCCCATAATCGAATAATTTCTTAAGGTCTTCGGGAGAATCTGTACAACAATAATTCACTCCAATCTCCTCAGCTTTTAGCTTAGATGTAAAACCCTTAATTTTGCCATCGACCTCAACCTTGTATAACTGAATAAAATCGCTTTCCAGATCAAGGGTTAGCTTTACATATTCATCCATACTGTCCTGGCGATCCATGTTGCATATCAGAATGTTAGGATCAACATTTTTTGCCGCAGCCGCAGCTTTAATTTCACAAGCCAGGAATGCCTGATGTGTTTTCTTTTCATCAACAAGAACACGAGCTACTTTCTCACCCATTTCAGCCCCACCCTTTAAATGTACATTGATCCAAATATTTCCTGGTATTACGGATAAGGCTTCCCTTAGAGTTGGGATTCTTTCTCCTTTAAATTCAGGGGACTTCCAACTTCCAGCATCCAATAATCTTGCCTGTTCTAGATTAAAATCGCTGATTTTACCTTGTCCATTTGTTGTTCTGTCCACAGTATTATCATGCAAAACAACCAGGTGATTATCCGATGTTAGTTGCACATCAAGTTCAATCATTTGAACTCCCAATCGAACGGCTTCCTTAAAAGCTGAAATAGTGTTTTCAGGGTGCGTATCCATGGCTCCTCTGTGTGCACAGATTCCATGTATTGGCATTTCCGGAATATTCTGTGCATTGAGAACAGTAATAGAGAGAAATAAGAAAATAAAGTTTAGCCCTTTCAGAAATACTTTCATCTGGCCTTCATTGATTCAATAAGCTCAATTAATTTATCAGGAGAATCAGTAATGATTCCATCTACCCCATATTCAATCATTTTAGTCATATCATCCTCCTCATCTACCGTCCAGGTAAAAACGCCAAGGCCCATTTGTTTTACGCTATCAACTGAAGCAGCGTTTAGCATACTATAATGAACAGCAATGCCATCATATAAAAATTCCTGGATTTCATTCTTCTTGTTTTTAGTTTGTAAGGAATGATAATAACTCTTAAAGTTCCTGCCAAGTAAATAGTAGGTAATTATTTCATTATCCAGAATTTTAACACGTTCAACGGTTTTCTTATTAAATGACTGCACAATGGTCCATGAATGAGCATTAAAATGTTGAATAGTCTCTACTGTTCTCTTCTCAATTCCTGGATAGAGCTCATCACCTGACTTTATCTCTATGAGCACTGTAGCTTTTCCATTAACAGCTTGAAGCACTTCCTCCAGGGTTGAAATCTTTTCTCCCTTAAAACGACTGTCATACCAACTTCCTGCATCAAGCGTTTTAATATAACTATATGTCAAACTATCGACTTTACCTTTACCATTTGTTGTACGATCAACTTTGGTATCATGAATTACAACTACAACTGAGTCAATTGTTTGCTCTATGTCGATTTCGATCATATCTACGCCTAAGTTGAGTGCATTTTGAAATGCGGCCATTGTATTTTCAGGAGCAAGATTTGACCCTCCTCTATGGGCAATAATCTTAATATCAGATTTTTCTAGCCTAGCCATAATTAATAGTAAAATAAAAATAAATACTGTAGATACTGAACCTAATTTCATATTGAAATTTTAATTTATAGGAAGAATTGGGTTTTGACCAAAATATATTTTATAAGGTAGTTGCTAACTCTTTACTCTTTACTTCTTACTCTTACTCTTACTTCTTACTTCTTACTTCTCACTTCTCACTTCTTACTTCTTACTTCTTACTTCTCACTTCTCACTTCTTACTTCTTACTTCTCACTATACTATTTCCTTCTTTCCACCAATATTTCGTCAACAAGCTCTCCGTTAATATCAATTGCTTTCATAGTTGTGCTTTCCAGGCCAACATCAATCCGCATGAAGTGTTCTATCTTTTTATATTTTACAGTTTCTGGTTGTATAGCATCTGTATCATATAAAGGAGCACCACCGCCGGCAGTAACTATATAGTGTGTGCCGTTATTAATAGCATGGTGATAGTAGTGATCGTGTCCATTCAAAACTGCAGTAACACTATGGCGCTCAAAAATATCACCCCAAAACTCCCGTCTCAAAGCTGCATCTTCAACACGGCTGGATTTTATGCTATAATAGGTTGGATGAAAAAATACAAAAATATATCCTGCATCCTCATTTAAAGTTAAAATGTTTTCCAACCATTCTTTTTCCTTCTCAAAATACTTTTTACTAATATTCTGCCAGAATGCATCTTCTTTCTCACCCTCCAGAAATGCAGGTGCTTCATAATCCGGACCTTCCATATCTAACACTATAAATAAAGCATCGCCAACAGAAAAGAAATAATAACTTTCATTTCCGGGCAACGAGAAGAAATTATAATAATTATCGGAATCTTGCTCGTGGTTTCCCAAAACAGTGTAATATGGTACATCCCGGGTTAATTTATCATTGATTCTAAAAAAATGCTCCCAATCGTTCATATGATTTCCACGGCTTACTAAATCACCGGTATTTACAACAAACAATGGCTCTTCTTTGACTATTCTATTCACAATCCTTTGATGAAAATCATGGCGAGTACGTGTATCACCCAATACGGCAAAATGAAAGGGTTCTATAGTTTCAGGAAAGGTTGTAAAGGTCCCTTTTCCAAGATCTGATCCGTCTTTCAATACATCGTAGGTATATGTTGTATTGGGTTCAAGGTGAGTTATAATTGATTTATGCTGCTTATACTGATTTACTTCCTGCAAAATACTGTCATCATTCATAACTAAAGTTGTTCCTTCAAATGTTGACCAACAAATGGTCACCTCTTCATGCGACATTTTCTGAAGATAGGGTCCTAATAATTTTACTGGTGGTGCCTCTGTTTTGGTTGTACATTCTGTAAAAAAAGGCACAAGCGCCAATAATAAAATGATATTAAAAATTTGAAAACGATTCATAATAGTTTGTTTCTAGTTTTATTTAAATATTTGACAAAAGTAATATAATTTGCCCTTCAAAGCTGTATGCAAATTTAATTAAGAAATAAATAAGGAGAATAAGAGGGGAAATTAATGCATTAAAAAAGCTGTGGAATTATCGGAACAACTTACGATAATCAGAAGGTGTTTTTTTCATTATTGTCTTAAAATAATGATTAAAATTTGCCAAATTGTTATATCCGCTTTCATAACAGATTTGTGTAATAGACTTGTCTGTTTCCGTTAGCATCTTAGCAGCCAGACCAATTCGTACTCTTTTAACATATTGCATAAATGTGGAATTGGTCTTTTTCTTGAAATACCTGCAAAATGATCCAGGAGCCATGTGAAGTAAGGCTGCAGCCTCCTCAAGCTTAATCCCTTCTTCAATATTTAAAAATACATATTCATATACCTTATTAATCTGGCCAAGATCCTTGGTAAAAGAAAAAGAATAGGTAGTAGTATCTGAAAGGTACTCTAGATCTTCAATTTGAAGTAATTGATTAAATACCTCAAGCAATTCGATATAACTGGTAAGTCCATTTGAATTAACAAGTCGTTCAAGGTTGCACTTAATCTTCTTGGCTTTTTTTCCCTTAAACGAAATACCTCTAGTTTGCTTTCTTCAATAAAGATTCTACCTCCCTTAGTTCAGGAATATTAAAAAAGTCAGATCCAATTATATTTTCATAAAAATGTGTAGTGATACAGGTTGGAGGGGAATCTTTTCTTGTTTGAAGAATTTCCCAGCTATGGGGTACCTCTGGACCAAGAAGGACAAGATCATTTGCTTCAAAACTTGAAATATTATTGCCTACTATGCGTCTTCCCGAGCCACAAACAATAAAATTTAACTCAAAATTCTTATGAGAATGAATTTTGGGTTCTCGTTCAGCAAGCTGAATTTCCCGGATAATGAACGAATGCTTGTCTGGGACATGAATCTTTTCAAATACATATTCCATTTTAAGAATTTTAACCTTTTTAGCAAATATATAAATATTATATTGATTATTGGTTAAAAAACAATGCGATTTGAATAAAATAATGGAAGTTTTATTTACTCATTTCACGTTACTTTGTTATGGTAATATATCTTATAAACCTTCTTTAACTATCTAAGTGCTATGAAATCTCCATTAAAGGGAATTATTCCTCCGATGATCACCCCTCTCAATAATTATAATGAACTTGATCATCAAGGCCTACATAATTTAATTGAACATTTAATTTCAGGTGGAATTCATGGGCTGTTTATACTTGGAACCAATGGTGAAGCTCCATCACTCACTTATGAATTAAGAAAAGAAATTATAAAAAGAACCTGCGACCAGGTAGATAAACGAGTACCAGTTTTGGTAGGAATAACTGATACTTCAATTGAAGGATCATTTGAATTATCAGAATATTCCAAGAAAGTAGGTGCAGATGCTGTTGTAGTTGCCCCCCCATATTATTTTCCTGTTTCCCAGGCTGAAATGATGGATTATTTTGAAGCTTTAGCACCAAATCTTGCTCTTCCTTTTTTAGTGTACAATATGCCAAGCCACACCAAAGTCCACCTGTCAATTGAGACAGTTAATTTAGCCAAGGAACTGGGGGCCTTAGGCATTAAGGATAGCTCAGGTGACTTGTTTTACCTATATACACTTATTGACAAATTTAAAAATTCTCCTGAGTTCTCAATTATAACTGGAACTGAACTGTTTATACCTGAAACAATTATGAATGGTGGGCATGGAGCCATAGCTGGAGGTGCAAATATATTTCCAAATCTTTTTGTTCAGTTATATGAGGCTTCCTTAAGAAAAGACCATAAGACCATCGCCAGTCTCCGGAATAAGTTGATGATAATTTATTCAGGGATTTATAGTGTTGGGAAATATGCATCAAGGATTACAAAGGGTACCAAGTGTGCTTTGTCTGTTATGAATATATGCAACGATTATATGGCTCCACCACTAAATAGATTTAACGGTGCAGAAAGAAAACAAATTGAAAAATATTTAAGCGAGCTTAGTTTTTAGCACAAAATTAGTATGAAGCTACCTGTTTTTGACCTCGTCATTTTTATAATAGTAACATTTGGGAATGTTTTGTTCGGAGCCAGTTTCTATTTCAGGAATAAAACTTCAGCTCAATTTACTTCCGGCGGCGGGAAATTGCCAGCATGGATAGTTGGCATGTCAATATTTGCAACTTTTGTTAGTAGTATTAGTTTTTTGGCATTACCTGGAAAAGCATATATGTCGAATTGGAATGCCCTGGTATTCAGTTTTTCTATTCCTATAGCATCCATTCTTGCCGTTAAGTTTTTTGTCCCCTTATACAGAAGCCTTGGTAGCATATCAGCATACAATTATCTTGAAGTGCGTTTTGGAATGTGGGCACGTATTTATGCATCAATTTGCTATATGCTCACACAGCTAATGCGCACTGGAGCTATTCTATTATTATTGGCCTTACCGCTTAATGCCCTGTTTGGCTGGGATATCAAGACAATTATAATTGTAACAGGGATTGCCGTAACAGCTTATTCTATGCTTGGAGGTATTCAGGCTGTAATCTGGACTGATGCAATTCAGGGGATCATTTTGATTACCGGAGCCCTGGTAAGTGCTGCTGTATTAACATTTTCGATGCCTGAAGGTCCATCACAGATATTTGAAATTGCATCAGCCAATAATAAATTTAGCCTTGGAAGTTTTGGAACCAGTTTGGTTGATTCGACATTTTGGGTGGTCCTCATTTACAGTTTATTTATTAACCTGCAAAACTTTGGCATCGATCAAAACTTTGTACAGCGGTATATGACAACAGGCTCTGTGAAAGAAGCCAAATCATCCACCTTATTTGGGTCCTTATTGTATCTTCCGGTTTCAATCCTATTCTTTTATATTGGTACAGCTCTCTATTCATATTATACTGCACAGCCCGATTTACTACCTCCTGAACTTAAAGTACAAGGAGCCGGTGATAAGGTATTTCCTTATTTTATTGTGAATGCTCTGCCAACTGGGGTTACCGGATTTCTTATTGCTGCGATATTTGCAGCAGGGATGAGCACAATTTCTACCAGCATTAACAGTACGGCCACAATTATTCTTACTGATTATTATAAGCGGTTTTTCAAAAAAGATGCCACCGGAAAAGCCGAAATGAAGGTTCTATACACTTCTTCGATGATATTTGGGTTGTTGGGGGTTTCTATTTCATTGGCACTTGTAGGCGTTGAAAGTGTTTTGGATGCCTGGTGGTCACTCGCTTCAATATTTAGTGGTGGTATGCTTGGTCTCTTCCTGCTGGCATTCCTTTCAAAAAAAGTACGGAATATCGATGCTGCTATTGGTGTTATTATAGGGGTTGTTGTAATTGTTTGGATGAGTTTATCTCCACTCTATTTTACAGGAGAAAACCTTTTAGCTTTCAAAAGCCCGTTCCACAGTAACCTGACTATCGTTATTGGCACCTTGGTCATTTTCCTTGTTGGTTTTATAACTATGAAGTTCTTTTCAAGAAAGCAAGAAACAAATAGCTCTATCAATATCCAATAATATTAAATTTTATGAAATTACTGACTAACTTATTGATCGTTTTGCTCTTCTCTACAGCTATTTTCGCACAAGATCCTTATAAAGGCATTAATGCTATTGTAAAATCAGAATTTATTTACCTTGCTGAGGATGTTAGTTTTCCCAGCTGCCATGCCTCAACAATTGAAGAAACAAAGGATGGATTTATTGCCTCATGGTTTGGAGGAACTGCAGAAAAAGACCCGGATGTGGGTGTTTGGGTCAGCACACTCTCCGGATCAAAGTGGTCCCAACCAATTGAAGTAGCTAATGGCATTCAATCCGACAAAAAACGCTTTCCAACCTGGAACCCTGTTCTCTTTAGTACAGGTTCAGAAATTAAACTGTTTTACAAAGTTGGTCCAACACCCAGAAACTGGTGGGGAGAAGTTATTACAGCTGGAATGGACCCTGTAGAATGGTCAGAACCTGAAAAGTTACCTGAAAACATATTTGGCCCTATTAAAAACAAACCAGTACTTCTGCCTAATGGTGATCTCCTAAGCCCTTCAAGTACAGAAGATAAAGGATGGAGAGTTCATATGGAGATTTCACCTGATATGGGGGAAACATGGACCAGGACTGAAGCTTTAAACGATGGGAAAAAAATATCCTTAATTCAACCAACTATCCTTCTGCACCCTGATGGAAAAGTCCAAATGTTATGCAGAAGTCGTGGTGATGATATTATTTCATCATGGTCTGATGACAATGGGAGAACATGGGGCGATTTTAACTCTATCGGTCTTCCAAACCCAAATTCAGGAATTGATGCGGTAAGCTTAAAAAGTGGACATCATGTTTTAATCTACAATCATGTTGCCTGCAAAAAAGGAGAGAGATGGGGAGACAGGCATATTTTAAACCTGGCCATATCTAAAGATGGAATAAACTGGGAGGCTGCAGTATTACTTGAAAACGATCCCGACATTGATGGAGAGTATTCCTATCCGGCTGTTATTCAATCGAAAGATGGTTTAATTCACATTACCTATACATGGAATCGCAAATTGATAAAACACGTTGTGGTAGATCCAAATAAAATTGAGTCAAAACCTATTCTGAATGGCCAATGGCCGGTTGAATAATACTTGTCATTTTGTGCTTAATCTATTTATCATAATAACTTGAAATCCAATTTACAATTAACCTGCTAAACTATGAAGACAAGAAGTATTAGCTATTTATTTGCTGCAATTACTCTTGGATTGGCATGGGCAATGCGTGGGCATTTCGGCCATGAATGGGGTGCTGCCTGGGCTGGTGCCATGGGTGTGATGGCTGTTTTATTGGTTTCCAAAAGAGAGGATTGGGCCAAAAGGGCCCCGGCCTTGATTGCTATTGGAGCCATAGGCTGGGGTATAAGTGGAATGATGAGTTATGGGATTATTATTGGATATTGCCGTTCCATATCATTTGGGAATTCTTTTTATGGTTATGCTATGCTGGCAGTTCTTGGGAGCTTGTATGGTTTCATTGGAGGTGGATTATTCGGGCTTGGACTTGAATCAAGTGATGAAAATAAACCAAAATGGGCAAATCTTATCGCTCAAATGTTTGCTGGTGGATTCTTAGTATGGGGACTCTTAATCTACCAGATGGAATGGTTTATGACACCCCCGCGTTCTGAACTTTGGGCCGGATGTCTGGGTGCAGCCATAGCCCTTGCATGGTATCTATATCGACATAATTACAAAAATTCACTTCGAGTTGCCGGCTATGCAGCTCTGGGAGCCGGATTCGGATTTGCATTTGGCAATTTTCTCCAAACCTTGGGAGCAACCTCCGGAAGTGTCTTATAATTGGTGGAATGTTATGGAATTCTCGATAGGATTTTTTGGTGGTCTGGGCATGGTATATGCAGTAATGACAAGGGAATGGCCAAAATCTGTCAAACCTTCAAAAACGGCTAACTGGATTGGAGTAGTTTTTGTTTTTCTATTCTTGCCACTTTCAAATTATCTGAATGGAATGAGTGTGGAGCGATTTCTTAAGCTTGCAGAAAGTCTTAAAATTCTCGAGGCACAGCAATATAGCAATAACCAGATGGTGTATGCCGGTTTGTCTTTACTTATCTTTTTTGGAATGGCAATTTATATCTGGATAAATTATCTTAAGAATAATGAGAAAATATTGCAGGTTACTCTTCCAGCCATGCTATTTCTGACAACCTTGCATTACACCCTTTTTTCAGGTTTACAGAAAGGTATGTTCTACCGATCGTTCAGCTTTGCATATTCCGATACTCTTTACATCTTCATCGTAGCGATTATGTTTTTTCTTTGGTTTTTCATGATTCGAAAGGAAAATAATTTGCCTGTTGAAAATGGAGTAGTTGAAACCAATAAAAGATGGACATTTATTATAATTGGCTTTTTGGTTGTACTCGTTTTGCTTGCTCTGATTTCAGTAAATATTCATGATGGACTTCCAGGGTCACACGATAGATTTTAGCTTAAAATTCTTTATCATTTTGAAATCTTATCTAATATGAGATCAAATAAAAACAGTATTATTCTCCTTGCAGCTGTTGTTATTTCAGCAAGCTTCTCAGGGTACTGTACGGCCAGTGAGAAACCATCAACGCAATCAACAAAAACAAGCTATACTTCAGAACTTATTTTCCCCATCCAAAACTTGCATGTTCATAGCAGCTCCATTGTAGAATTACCCAATGGTGATTTGCTTGTATGCTGGTTTGAGGGATCAGGAGAGCGGACAGCCAACGATGTGCAGGTAAAAGGTGCCAGACTTAAAAAAGGATCATCGAAATGGACTACTCCATTTGTACTTGCAGATACTCCTGGACAACCTGATTGTAATCCTGTTCTTTTTATTGATGAGAGTGAAAAACTATATCTTTTTTGGCTGGTGGTTCAGGCAAACAGATGGGAAAATTCAATTTTAAAATATAAGGTAACAACCGACTATAATAAAAATGATGCTCCAATCTGGCAATGGCAGGATATTATCTTACTTAAACCGGGTGATGAGTTTGCAGAAACCACAGAATCCAGATTTCGTGAATCAAAAATACCAGAACTTGCCTGGGCTGAATATGCGCCTATGTATGAAAAAATGATTGCTGAGGCTGCTAAAGATCCCAAAAAGAGAGAGACTGGTTGGATGACAAGGACACATCCCACAGTTCTTAAAAATGGGAGAATTTTATTGCCATTGTATTCCGATGGTTATAATTTTTCACTCGTGGGCATCTCTGATGACCAGGGAAAAACATGGACTCCCAGTTTACCAATTGTGGGACGTGGTAACGTACAACCCAGCGTGGTTCAAAAAAATGATGGCTCACTGGTGGCATACATGCGTGATGGAGGGGATGCACCTGGAAGAATCCAAATAAGTTCTTCAAGTGATAATGGTTACACCTGGAGCCTGGCTCAAAAAACTGAACTTCCAAATCCAGGGGCAAGTATTGAGGCCATTGTTCTTAAAAATGGAAATTGGATATTAGTTCACAACAATACTGAAGATGGAAGGCACATTTTAGTTGTGAGTCTGTCTGATGATGAAGGTGAAACATGGAAATGGACTCGCATTCTTGATCAAAAAGAAGAAGGTAAAGGGTCATTTGCATATCCTTCTATAATTCAATCAAAAGAGGGCATAATCCATGTTACCTATTCCTATCATCTTGGCAAAGACCGATCTATAAAACATGCAGCCTTTTCAGGAAATTGGATAAAAGAAATTACAGAATAAGTTTTTAAATTAGGTTAAATACCGAATCAATAATCTTTAAAATAATGAAATACTTTAACAGAACTAAATTAATCTTTGTTGGCTTGGTGCTTTCACAAGCACTGTTTTCCCAGAAATATCAGGATCAACCATACATTCAGGATTTTGCACAAAAATTTGAATTGGGAAGTGAGAATCCTGGTAGTGAATTGCTTCAGGTTAGAAGCGATAGAAATAAAATTATAAATATTCTTACATCAAATGGATTACTGCATCCCTGGGAAAATGAACTAAGAAAGGACTTGCTATATCCCTTCATGTCAGACCTTAGTATTAAAGCTGTCGATGTATATCAGGATCAGTTTTTCTATCTTACCGATAAAGCAGTATTTAGCAACTCCTGGGCTGGAAAAAAATACATAGAACATGGCATGCCAAATAGCACTCAGTTTTGCCTTGGAAAAGATTTTTCTATCCTAATTGCTGATGCTGGGAATTTGGCTTTTTTTGAGAATGGAAAGAAAACCTGGGATAAAAAAGTAAACAACATAAACCCACTGGAAATTCAATATGATGAATCTCAATCACGGTTTCTTCTAACTTCAGAGAATGGTATTCATATATTTGAGCCCGCAAGTCAAAAATTGACTAAAATCCATGAAGGGGAAAATATTACAGCATTGGCAATTCAGGAAGATAAAAATCAAATCGTTGTTGGAACTACAGATGGAATATACTTTTTAGATGGAAATTCATTTAAGGTTTCATCTCCATTGAATAAGAAATTGCCAGTCACCAATATTTCTTGTATCAGGGTGATAAATGATAAACTCTGGTTTGGATCATCTCGTGGTGCTTTTGTATCAAGGGAAGACGGAAAGTACGATTACTATGCATCCAAACGTTGGCTGGTGGATGATAATGTAGTCGATATTTCAAAAGGCCCTGATAACAGTGTTTTAGTGTTAAGTGAAACAGGATTGAGTAAAATCCTATTTAAAAAAATGACACTGGCTGAGAAGGCAGAATATTTCCAGGAAATTCAACGCCTTCGTCATGTTCGTTTTGGCTTTTCATCAGAAACAACATTAAAAACTCCGGGCGACTTATCAACAGCAGTTTTACATGATACTGACAATGACGGATTATGGACCTCGATGTACCTTGCAGGTGAGCTATATCGCTACGGTGCCACTAAATCAGAAGATGCCCTCCAGAATGCTTATGAAGCATTTGAAGCTATGGAAAGACTTACCGAAATAAGTGGTATACCTGGATTTCCTGCCAGGACCTATGAAATTGATACTTACCAATCCAGTGACAGAGACCCAAATATGCCTGAAGATGAGAAAATTTGGAGGCTAACACCCGATAAAAGGTGGAGATGGAAATCTACCACCAGTAGTGATGAATCATGTGGCCATTTCTTTGTATATGCTCTTTTTGCTGAAATTGTACCTGATAAAGAATGGAGAGACAGAGCTATTCACCAGATCAAAATTGAGATGGATCATATAATTGAAAATGATTGGTACCTGGTTACCTGGAATGGAGAAATTACACAATGGGGAAGGTGGAATCCTGACTATGTAAACAACTTTCCTATTACAGTGGGTGACCGTCGGTTAAATTCTACTCTAATCATAGCTTTTTTGCAGACCGCTTATCACTTCACTGGTGAGGAAATCTATAAGGAAAAAGCATTTGAACTCATGGATAATTATGGATATGATGAAAATGCAAGTTATCCCGCAACAATTATCGGAAAAGTTGAAGGTCAGTTTCTAAGTGATTCATGGAATCATTCTGATGATGAAATGTATTTTCTAACCATTCCGGGTTTTGTTAATTATGCCTTTAATGATGATCTAAAAAAGAGATTCTTTGAAGCATCAAAAAGTCATTGGGAAATAGAAAGAGGCGAAAAAAATCCACTTTGGAATTTTCTTTATGCACTGATTGGAGGAGACGATTATGACCTTGAAGAATCTGTCTGGTGGCTAAAAGAATTCCCTATGGATCTTATTTCATGGAGAGTTGAAAATAAACACCGTCAGGATTTAACCAGGGTTGAACCCAATTTCAGAAGACAGGAATATACTGAGGTATTGCCTAAAGATGAACGCCCATTACACCTTCACAATGGTGAATACCAGAACAATGGAGGAAATAATGGAAGCAGGGAATACCCACCATACGTTTACCTTTTGCCATATTGGTTAGGAAGATATGTTGATGCAATTGGACCTGGAGAATAGCCATTAATGGTATAAAAGTCTAGCAACTATGACCAGAATATTTTCCAGATATTTAATTTCTATAATTGGTCTAATGTTGGCTATTAATAGTTGTACCAATGTAAACAACGAACTAAAAGTTATTCCAATGACTGAAAAGCAGGTAACATTCTCCCCCAAAACACATGCGCTGGATAACAATGATAATTTTTCGCCGGATGACAGGTTTCTCTGTTATGATACAAGGAGAACTGTTTTTAACAATGATCTTGCAAACTCAAAATCAATAGAAAAAGTCGAGATTGCCAATGGCTCTGAAACTGTCCTTTGGAAGCCGCTGTTTGTTACAGGTGAAGATGCTGCGCCTGGAGTAGCTGCTGTATCCTATCACCCATTTGAAAACAAAGTTATCTTTATTCACGGACCACTTTTAGATGAAGTGGAAGATAGAGGGTACTATGGTATTCGGAATCGGACCGGGGTAGAAGTTGATGGGAACGGCGATGGGAATAAGATTTTAGTTGATATGCGTGATGTTAATAATAATATCACAATTCCTGGGGCTCAACGGGGAGGGACACATCGGCATGAATATACAAGAGATGGAGGCCGCATAGGATTTACATATGACGATTTTCTTGTCCAGGATTATGATCGGACAATCGGGTTTATGCAAGCCCATAAAAATGCACCTGCCGGATATACACATTATTTCTCTATCATTTTAAAGCCTGCAAGAATAGGTGAATCTGAACCAGGAGAGTTAGAAAAGGCCTATGGGGATTCATGGGTGGATAAGTCTGGTGAAATGAGAGCTTTTATTGGCAAGGTCAGAGACAATGATGGAATAAATTATTTGAATGATTTATTCATTGCAGATATTCCATTGGATATTGATCTCTCTACTTCGGAGGCTGGAACATTTGAAACATATCCTTCTCCCCCTGAAGGGATTACCATAAGAAGGTTAACAAATGGAATGAAACTGAATGGCATTGTTAGGGGGTCGTTTAATGGTGACAAAATTGCATTTATTGCGGAAGACAAAGATGGTATTCATCAGGTTTTTGTAATAAATTCAGATGGATCTCAAAGTGCAGCAACTCAGATAACGAACCTTCAAGAAAATGCCGAAGCAGTGCGGTGGCATAATTCTGATAGTTGGGTATTTTACATAAGTAAAGGGAATGTATTCGTCTCATTTGTGGGGGAAGGAGATACTCAGGGCAAAACTGTTCAACTTTCAAATGATAATCAAGAAAGAGAACAATTGGTAGTTTCAAGAGATGGTAACAGACTGGCATATACAATTCGGATAGCAAGCAAAAACCAGAATGGAACAATAATGAAGGATGTGGAAGGATTGGATTTCCCTCAGATTTTTGTAATGGATTTGGACTGGCAAAAAATAAACAATTAGTTTCCAATATTAATTAATAAAAGGGCATCATCATGGAACGAATTACTAACCTCTTCCGGAAGCCTGGAAAAAGAACCTTATTTTTAACTGCAATTTTTGCTCCATTCCTTATTGGGAATATCCATTCTCAGGATTTACCGGCAAAAATAATTAGCACAAAAGTCATTTGTAAACAGCCTGATCGATATATTGGGTGGCCAAGTATAACACAAACCCGATCAGGGGAATTGCTTGTAGTTTTTTCCGGTAATCGGGATGCCCATGTATGCCCCTTCGGGATTACACAAATGATCAGAAGTAAGGACAATGGTGAAACCTGGAGCAATCCTGAAACAATAAACAATACTCCTCTGGATGATCGTGACGCAGGGGTCCTTGAGACGAAAAAAGGGACCTTACTTGTAAACTGGTTTACTTCTCTGGCCTTTGATGCCGAAAAATACTACGAAAGGAATCCTTCATGGAAACGGCACGCAGACAAATTAAGTGTCGAAACAAAAAAGCTCTGGATAGGAAACTGGACACGAAGATCCACAGACAATGGTATATCCTGGGAAGATCCTGTAAAACAGGTTGTTTCAGCACCTCATGGTCCTATTGAACTCTCTGATGGCAGACTCCTTTATGTTGGAACTGGTTATATAAATGATGAAAAGATTATCGGTGTAGAACAGTCAAACGATGATGGAATGACATGGCAGCTGATTTCTACCATTCCTTTGAGAGATGAGGATCAAATTGCGGTGGCTCATGAACCCCATGTTGTTGAACTTAAAAATGGTAAACTGTTAGTGATGATTCGTTACCAACCCAAGGACCGGTCTCAATCATATCTTAGACAATCAGAGAGCAATGATGGTGGAAAAACCTGGTCAATAAGCCATAAAACTGATATCTGGGGTTATCCCCCCCACTTGATTCAACTAAAGAACAATTGGCTTTTGGTTTCATACGGAGTCCGTCATGAACCATATGGAGAGATGGCATGCATCAGTAAGGATGGTGGGGAAACCTGGGAAACTGATAAAGAAATATTGATTCAACCAGCCATGAATTCTGACCTGGGATATCCGGCCTCACTGCAACTTGATGATGGCTCCATCCTTACAGTATACTATCAGATTGATAAAAAGGGAGAAAAAACTAGTTTACTGTGCACACATTGGCGATTAAATGAGGATTTTTTCCATTAGGGAATACTGAAAAGCCATTGTCCAATTGACTTGAATTTTTGGATATTTTATTGTACTTTTTACAAAAAAAATTTACATAAAATGAACAATCTTAAAGTAAGGCTATTTTTTTTGTTTTTTAGTCTTTTCCCGTTGATCTCTGCTCAAAATACCATTTCTTCTTTGGATGGCATATTTTACCTGGACAACAAACCAGTTCGAATAAACATTGATGATGGAAAAATCACTAATATAGAACGGCTTTCTTCCAATACAGAGTTAACTGAAATGTATATTGCACCTGGTCTGATTGATATTCAGATAAATGGCTATATGGGAGTTGACTTTACCGGAGAAGATCTTGATATTGAAGGCGTTCATAAAGTCACAAAAGCTCTGTGGAAAGAGGGAGTAACCAGTTATTTGCCAACAGTTATTACCTGTGAACATGATCGTTTCCTAACCAACTTTGCTGTACTTGCAGAGGCTATCGAAAACGAAGAAATTCGCTGGTCCATACCGGGTTTCCACCTTGAAGGGCCATACTTATCACCTGTTCAGGGTTTTAGAGGGGCACACCTGGAAAAATATATCCGTACCCCTGATTGGGAGGAATTTTTACAGTATCAGAAAGCAGCCGGAAATAATATAAAACTGATCACTGTTGCACCTGAGATGGAAGATGCCATACCCTTTATTCAGAAGCTTACTGAAATAGGCGTTTGTGTATCGCTCGGACATCACAACGGTTCAGCAGAAGACGTAAGGGAAGCAGTTGATGCAGGAGCATCATTATCTACTCACCTTGGGAACGGCTGTGCAAACATGATAAATCGACACCACAATCCGATTTGGCCGCAATTGGCTGAGGACAGGCTCTCAATAACTATAATAGCAGATGGATATCATTTAACAGAGGAAGAAATTAAAACCTTCTTATAAAGTGAAAGGGGTTGAGAATACAATTTTGGTTTCTGACGCTCTGGATTTAGCAGGACTGGAACCCGGAGAATATGTTCGTGGCGAAAGGACTGTTTTACTGACGCCCAATGTGATTAAATTTCCTGCTGAGGATGTTCTTGCAGGCGCAGCATCCCCTATCCGAATCTGTGTAGGAAATATGATGCGAGTTGCTGGAAGTAGTTTGAAGGAAACTATTCAAATGGCCAGTACAAATCCGGCAAAACTGCTTAATCTTGATAATGTTGGTGAAATAAAGCCTGGGAAGTTGGCTAACCTGATCCTGTTTACTATTGAAAACGGTGAGATGATTATTCAAAAAACGATAGTTGCCGGTAAAATTGTTTATTCAAAAGACTAAAATCCTTTTCAAGAAATAAGATACCATGAAATTTGATATTTAATAAAAAGAAACCTCAATATGCATATTGATAGGGAATTAATTCAGCAATTATATAATAAGCTGCCAGCTTCAACCAAAGCACAACTGGAACAGGCAATTACCAGTATTGTCAAAGCCAAAAGAAAAGGCGGAAAAATAGTTGTAGTAACAGGTAGTGGTCCAAATCTCCATGAGGGAGTAACCACTTTAATTGCAGAATTGATTCATAAGGGAATTATTGATGGTGTTACTACCAGCTCCGCTGTTATAGCACACGAAATGGCTGGAGTACTCGATGAAGTAAAAAGGGTAGATGGTAGGAAACTGGGCTTTTCAAAAAGTATTCTACCAAATGGTGACATCTTTGAAGTTTCTTTAATTAAAAGTGGATTTTCAAAAGAATTGAGTAAAGAAATGAAGCTTGATTCCGAACTTATTGTAAGAACACTAAAAGAAGAAGGAGAAACAATTATCAAGGCTGCCGGAAACATGGCTTATCCAATGGGATTGAGAACCGAGTTGCTTGCAAAAGAGATTCTTGAAAAGTCCAAAAAGGAAGCAATTCCATTTGAGCTTGTTGCTGGTGCAGGAGCTGATCCAAAAACAATGTTGGGTGCTGGTTTTCTTAGGAATGTACCAGTTCTTGTGACAGTTCCCCAACTGGTAGGAGGTGGTATGGTTGGAATGGCTATAGGCGATTCAATATCTATTTCGGAAAGATCAAAGAGAATTGCTGAAATGCTGGCCAGCGCTGATGTTATTATTGAATCGGCAGTCGCCCTGACACAGGAAATTCATGATGGACCTTTTGAGACACATACCGGTCATGGGATCTGGGCTAACTGGCAAGGAGAACAAACTTTTAGCCTCGAAGAAAAGTCATTAATCCGCATTGACTTTGATCCCAACCTGAAGAAAGCCTGGGATTTTGAAAAAAACTCAGGAATTGTACAGGAGGCAATTAACAAAGGACTACCCAAAACAAAACTAATGGATATTCCTTTTAGAATGGAAATGTCAGGCTTTGCCAGATTGAAAAAGAGTATGCCGGTTGTTGGAGATATAGGTGAGATCTGGCCCATAATTGCTTTACGCCTTGAACATGAATTGGGAATTGACCTCGATTTCATTTCGTTTCCTCAGCAAACTAAGGAAGGTAAAGAAATGCGAAAATGGATTGTAGAAAACATTTCCCCTGTAAGTAAAACAAAACTCTTTGAAAAGAAGCCTAGCTAAGAAAACAAAGATGAAAACCCTTTTAATATCATTATTATTACTCTCTTCCACACTCCTTTTTGCTCAGCGTACTCTGGATAAAGGCAAAAATGAAATAATTGATATAGATTCTCGCCTTGAGCTATTTATTGATGATTTCCTAATAGATAAACTAGTTAATACCAGGCTGGTATTGAACGAGCCTATAGATGAAGGTGAGGTATCTATTTTTTGATAAACCCTGGGAAGGACCTTTTTGTGGTTATGCAACAATTATTAATGATAATGGAAAATACCGGATGTATTACAGAGGTCTGCCAGAAGCTGGAAAGGATGGCAGCAACAATGAAACTACCTGTTATGCAGAATCAGATAGATGGAATCAACTGGACAAAACCCAGTCTGGGAATTTATGAAATTAATGGAACTCAAAATAACAATGTAGTACTTGCATATGATGCCCCATTTAGTCACAATTTCTCTCCTTTCCTTGATTCCAAACCCGGAATTCCTGCTAATGAGAAGTATAAAGCAGTTGCAGGGACAAAAAAATCCGGATTGTTTGGTTATATTTCATCAGATGGGATCCAATGGCAGAAAATCAGGGAAGAACCCATATTTACTGAAGGAATATTTGATTCACAAAATGTTGTATTCTGGTCAAAATCAGAGGATTGCTATGTGTGTTATTTCCGAACATGGACAGGTGATGGTTATTCAGGAGTAAGAACAATAAGTAGAACAACATCAATAGATTTTATTGAATGGACTAAACCTGTTGAAATGAACTTTGGAGATACTCCCAAAGAACATTTGTATACAAATCAAACACATCCCTACTTCCGTGCACCACATATCTATATTGCCATTGCTGCACGCTTTATGCCTAAACGTCAAGTTTTAACTGAGGAACAGGCTATAATATTAAATGTAAATCCAAAATACTTCAAAGATTGTTCAGATGTTGTTTTTATGACTTCCAGAGGAAACTCAAAGTATGATCGTACTTTTATGGAAGCTTTCATAAAGCCAGGTATTGGACTTCAAAACTGGGTTTCACGATCAAATTACCCCGTCCTTAACGTTGTACAAACCGGATCAGATGAAATGTCAGTTTACGTGAATCAAAATTATGCACAACCCACTTCACACATAAGAAGATATTCATTGCGTTTAGATGGCTTCACCTCATTAAAAGCCTCTTATGAGGGTGGCGAAATGTTGACAAAACCATTTATTTTTAAGGGAGAGAACCTCTATATAAACTATTCAACATCAGCAGCCGGGGAAATAATGGTTGAGTTTCAAACAGCCAATGGTAGTCCTATTGAAGGATTATCATTTAGTGAATCTGAAGTTTTGATTGGAAATGAGATCAAAAGATTAGTTAGCTGGAAAAGCCACTAATAAATTGAAAGAACTTCAAGGGGTACCGGTTAGAATAAAATTTAAGCTAAAAGACGCAAATTTATATTCTTTAAAATTTGAGTAATGAAATATCATATTATTATACTGGTTTTAATTATAGTGCTGACAGGATCAGCAATTATAAAAGAGGATAAAAAGCCTGTTGACGTTCGCTTAAAATACAATAACCCGGGATTAGTTGTAGATCTGGGAGTAGGACTCTGGGCTAACCCCATTCCAACAGACTGGGACAACGATGGAGATACAGACCTCCTGGTATCAACCCCTGATAAACCATCGAATGGCCTATATTTTTTTGAAAATGATGGAAACAATCTCTTCTCTCCCGGAATACGAATTGCTGAGGGGAAAAAGAATGCAGCTGTTTCATATCCCGAAGGCAAACCAATTGTTTGTACTCCTGGAAAGATGTACCCCGAATTCCAGAGCCAGACTTACAATAAGGTCAAAAAGATTAAGTATAAGCAGGAGTTCTATAGTGGAAGAGCCAATCAATGGAAAATAGCAGATTACGATGGAGATGGTATAAACGATCTATTTATTGGTGCCAGTGATTGGAGGGAGTACGGTTGGGATGATGCTTACAATTCAAAAGGCGAATGGACAAATGGCCCGCTTCATGGATTTGTTTACTGGGTGAAGAATCATGGTAGCAATGAAGCACCAAAATATGGCAAATCAGAGCAGATCCTGGCAAATAATTCCCCTCTGGATGTGTATGGCAGACCTTCTCCAAACCTTGTAGATTGGGACAATGATGGTGATATGGATATAATCTGTGGTGAATTTCTTGATAAAATAAGTTTTTTTGAAAATATTGGAACCCGAACAAAACCAGAATACTCATCCGGTAAATTCCTTCAGGTCAATGGGGAAACGCTTACATCTCGAGTTGGAAATGCCAGAGGTGGTTGTATATGATTGGGACAATGATGAAGATTTTGATCTTATTGTAGGTAAAGAAGATGGCCGTGTAGTCTATATTGAAAATACTGGTCTTGATACAAATGGGAAACCAGTATTAGCTGAGCCTGTCTACTTCAAGCAGCAAGCTGAATTCGTGAAATGTGGAGCTTTATCTACTCCTTGCAGCTACGACTGGGATGCCGATGGAGATGAAGATATTATTGCCGGAAATACCGCTGGATTTATTGAATGGATCGAAAACCTTGGAGGTGGGGACCCACCAAAATGGGCTGAACCTGTAAGACTGAAAGCCGGTGGTGAAGTCTTTCGGATAATGGCTGGAGAAAATCTTTCTATACAAGGCCCTGCTGAAGCGAAGTGGGGATATACAGTTCCCTATGTGGCTGATTGGAATATGGATGGTCTACCTGATGTAGTTTTAAATAGCATTGTTGGAAAAATCATCTGGCTAGAGAATATTGGAAGTATCACCAAACCCAAACTGGATAAAGCCAAGGAAGTTAAAGTTGATTGGCCAGGAAAACCACCAAAGCCTGCTTGGAACTGGTGGGATCCTGAGGAGGATGAACTTGTTGTACAGTGGAGGACACGACCAATTGTATTGGACCTAAATGAGGATGGATTAAATGATCTAATTGTTATAGACCACGAGGGATATCTTAGCTATTTTGAGAGAAAAAAGAAAAATAACCAGCTGATCCTTAAACCTGGTAAAAGTATTTTTTTCGACACAAATGGAAATCTGCTTCATACCAATGAAAAAAAAGCCGGTAAAAGTGGCCGAAGGAAAATTGATTTTGTCGATTGGGATAATGACGGGGACTATGACCTTTTAATTAACACCATCAATACAGGTCTTTTAGGTAATATAGGTGAGAACGGCAATTTTGCTTTTAAAGATAAGGGCAATCTTACATCTGTAATTTTGGGTGGACATAGCACCTCCCCCACCACTGTTGATTGGAATAAAGATGGCGTTCCGGACTTATTAATTGGTGCCGAAGATGGTTTCTTCTATTACCTGCCAAGGGACTCATGGGATACTATGCAGGGCTCCGAAAAAATTAAAAAATGAAACTGTTAGTTTTTTTAGTTTTAAGTATTCTTCTTTCAGTAAATAATTATTCACAAGAATCTGAAATCTTTTACCTTTCTGGCAGAGATAGTGACAATTCCATTGAATGGGATTTCATGGTTACTGGTGGCAGGAAAGCAAACGAATGGTCGAAAATCCAGGTACCTTCAAACTGGGAATTAAAGGGTTTTGGTACTTATAACTATGGCCATGATGAGAATAAGGCAGATGAGAAAGGTTTGTACAAGTTTAATTTTAAAGCCCCTGATAATTGGAAAGATAAAAGAGTTTTTATTGTATTCGAAGGTGCTATGACTGACACCGAGGTGAAAATAAACGGGCAATTGGCTGGGCCAGTTCACCAGGGTGGATTCTACCAATTTGAATACGAAATAACCAACATTCTGAAGTTCGGACAGGAAAACTTGCTAGAAGCTATAGTTAGTAAGATGTCATCAAATGAAAGAATAAATCTTGCAGAGCGAAAAAGCGATTACTGGGTTTTTGGTGGGATTTATCGACCTGTCTACCTGAAAGTGGTACCCAATGAATACATCTCATGGACAGCCATCGATGGAAAAGCGAATGGTGAGTTTAACATAGATATTCACTTAAATGAAATTATAAAACCTGGGCAGGTCGAGGCACAGATAATTAAAAATAATGGAACATTATTTGGAAGCAAATTTTCCACCACTTTCAATGCCGAGGATACAATAATCAGATTAAGTACTCAAGTACCAAATCCTGAAACATGGACAGCTGAATCTCCGAATTTATATTCTGTGGATATTTCATTGAAACGAGAAGAGAAGATTATTCATATCATTCGCGAACAATTTGGTTTTCGCACAATAGAAGTCAGGGAGGGCAAGGGTATATTTTTGAATGAAAATAGGATTATATTAAAAGGATGCGACAGGCACAGCTTCAGGGCTTCCTCAGGAAGAGCTGTTAGCAGAAAACAATGTCTGGAAGATATAATGCTACTCAAGGAAATGAATATGAATGCTGTTCGCATGTCCCATTATCCTCCCGATGCTTATTTTCTTGAGTTATGTGACCAGTATGGGATATATGTACTTGATGAATTGGCAGGGTGGCAAAAACCACCATACGATACTCCTACTGGTCGACGTCTGGTTAAACAACTGGTAAAAAGGGATGTAAACCATCCCTCAGTTCTATTTTGGGATAATGGGAATGAAGGTGGTTGGAACACTGATTTGGATAATGAATTTGCAAAATACGACCCTCAAAATCGCAGAGTTTTACACCCCTGGGAGTATTTCGGTGGCATTGATACAGATCATTATGAAAGTTATAGCAGTACTCTAAAAAAATTAAAGAGTTCTAATATATACATGTCAACTGAAAGCATACATGGGTTGTATGATGGAGGCCTGGGTGCAGGACTTGATGATTATTGGAAGGCAATGTGGGGAAACCCTTTGAACGGAGGAATGTTTCTATGGGTATTTGCGGATGAAGGTGTTGTCCGAACGGATCAAAATGGTAGGATAGATACAGATGGGAATCACGCACCAGATGGAATATTAGGTCCCTTCCATGAGAAAGAAGCCAGTTTTTTTACCATTAAGGAAATTTGGTCACCGGTGTATATTGAAACAAATAACCCTCTGCTTTCAAATTTTAATGGAAAAATACCTGTGGAAAACAGATTCGATTTTACAAACCTGAACCAATGTCTTTTTGAATGGAAGTTACTATCCTACCCTACACCAAATGATTTGAGTACAAAGAGCACAATTATAGAAGAAGGGAGACTAATAGGACCCAATATCTTACCTCATGAAAATGGGAATATTACAATTGATCTACCAGCATCTAAAGTAAATGTTGATGCGATTTCCTTAACTGCTTTTGACCAATCCAATGAAGAAATTAATACCTGGGTTTGGAAATTAAAAAACAACAAAGAAGTTTTAAAGAGAATAATAATAGAAAAGGGAAATTCACCCTCAATTTATGAACGCAATAACAATGTAGAAATCAAATCCGGAAATTTCAGATATACATTTGATAATGAGACAGGAATGCTTATACAAGTTAATTCCGGTGAAATTCCCATCCCATTCAAAAATGGTCCATTTCTGGTACCGAGAAAAAAGAACTCCAAATACAAAAATTTGAGATTAAATATTGATAAAAATGAGTCTTCAGTTCTTATTTCAGTGGAGAATCACCCCGATTTTAAAAACCTGCATTGGACCGTTCATTCTAATGGCTGGCTTCAGGTAGATTACACTTTTTATTACAAAGGGTTTGTAGATTATTTGGGTGTGAGTTTTGAATATCCCGAGGATAGAGTAAAAGAAATGAAATGGCTGGGAAAAGGCCCTTATCGCGTTTGGAAGAATCGTTTGAAAGGTCCAACAATAGGTGTTTGGCAAAACTCTTACAATAGTTTTCAGCCTGGTTTAGCCTGGGATTATCCTGAATTTCCTGGCTATTATGCCAATTTTAACTGGGTGGTATTTAACACTTCGGATGGGCCTATAACGATTGCTACTGATAAGGAAGATATCTTCCTGAGGGTATATAGTCAACCCGACGGAAATGATCCCAGGCACACCTCTATGATTTGGCCCGAAGGTGATATTTCTTTCCTTCATGCAATTCCTCCTATTGGAACCAAGTTTATGGAAGCCAAAGAATTCGGACCACAAGGTCAGAAGTTTGAAGCTTCTGGTGTATATAGTGGAACTATATATCTATATTTTGGATTACCAGACTAAATAAATCATGAGATATTATAACTATGTCCTTTTTATTTTACTTGTCCTGATCATAGGATGCAAAAACGATCAATTAGTTATCACTGATCTGAAATGCGAATATCTGGTAGATCCATTGGGTATTGATATTTCAAATCCCCGTTTGAGCTGGAAACTGTCATCTCCAATGTCAGGACAAAAACAAACGGCATACCAAATTCTGGCATCTACCAAAATAGAATTGCTTGAACCGGATGAAGCTGATCTTTGGAATTCTGGTGAAATTGAGTCTGATAAGTCTACACATATTGTATACAGTGGAGCAAAGTTGAGCAAAGGGATGCAAGTATTCTGGAAAGTTCGGATTTGGGATGCCATGGGCAATCCTTCAGCCTGGAGTAAGCCGGCAAAATGGGAAATGGGAATTCGACCATCTGACTGGCAGGCAAAGTGGATTAGTATGCCAGCTCAGAATAATACAAACCCGGGTGAAATGAATCCTGCATACTATTTTAGGAAAGAAATTCGAATATCTGATAATATTGCAAAAGCCAAAGTGTTTGTAAGTGGCCTGGGATATTATGAATTGTATATTAATGGAAAGAAAGTTGGAGATCATGTCCTTTCACCAAACCATACTAATTATGATTTAAGAGATAATGAATACTTTGAGGAAGCTTGGGTTAATAATATGGCTTCAAGAGTTCTATACGAAACCTTTGACATTTCATCCTTGCTTCAAAGTGGTGATCAATACTTTAGCTGTCATTCTAGGAAATGGTTGGTATTTTCAAAACGAACGAAATGAAGATGTAAACTATTCATATGGTACACCAAGGTTTATTTCACAGCTTGAAATCGAATTTAAGGATGGAACCAGGAATATCATTCTCAGCGATGAATCCTGGAAAACTTCCCTTGGCCCAATTATTCATAACGGTGTTTTTTCAGGTGAAATCTATGATGCCAGGCTGGAACAGAAGGGCTGGAATAAAAACGGTTTTGATGATAGTAAATGGGAAAATGCTTTAATAATCAGACCTCCTGAAGGCAGGCTTGTATCACAAATGTCCTCTCCCGATAGGATAACTGGAATTATAAAACCTAAATCAATTACAAACCCTAAGAAAAATATATATAGGTTCGATCTGGGTCAAATGATATCTGGCTGGGCAAAAATAAAAGTACAAGGGCCAGCTGGAACCAGGATTGAAATGAGTTTTATTGAAGAAATGGGACCCGGTTACAGCCAGAAAGACACCTATATATTGAAAGGTGGTGAGGTTGAAACATGGGAGCCTCGATTTACATGGCACGCATTTCGATATGTAGATGTAAATTCCTCCATTCCATTGGATCTTGAATCATTGGAAGGAATTGTGGTCAATACAGATGTGGAATCGTCTGGGGAATTTCAATGTTCATATCCACTTTTTAACAGAATCAATGATAATTTTCGTCGGACTCAGCTTGGAAATATGCATGGAGGTGTGCCCAGTGATTGTCCACATCGTGAGCGCAGAGGGTATACTGGTGATGGCCAGATTGCTGCTGATGCAGCAATTTACAATTTTGATATGGCAGCATTTTATACCAAGTGGCTTAACGATATAGCCGATTCACAAAATAGCAAAACAGGTTATATCCCCAATACGGTTCCCTATCAGGGTGGAGGTGGCGGTACTCCCTGGGGATCGGCTTATGTAATTATTCCATGGTACATGTATCTGTATTATGGTGACATCAGGGTGCTGGAACAAAACTATCAGGGAATGAAAAAATGGATAGATTTTTTGAATCATCAGACTGATAAGGAAGGGATTATACAAGAAAAAAATCTAGGTGAATGGGTTCCTCCTGTAAAAACAGAAATTCCTGCTAATCTGGTAAGTACAGCTTACTATTTTCATTGTTTAAAGCTTATGTCAGAAATAGCACTTGTTCTTAAATATAATACTGATTCAGATTATTTTAATACCCTGGCTAAAAAAACTAAGCTTGCCTTCAATGAAAAGTACTTCAACAAAGAAACCATGTCCTATTCAATAGGATGGCAAGGGGCCAACGTTTTTCCCTTAGGATTTAAAATGGTTCCTGAGGAGTATGAAAAGCAGGTATTTGAAACTCTGGTCAAGCATATTGAATACGAAACAAATGGGCACTTCGATACTGGAATGATGGGAACACCCTTACTTTTAAAGGTGCTTAGCAACTTTAACCGACCAGATCTTGCCTTTACACTCATGAGTCAAAGAGACTTTCCATCATTTGGATATCAGATTGATAAAGGAGCAACAACTATCTGGGAAACCTGGCGCGGTGATGCATCACATAGTCATCCAATGTTTGGGGGAGTATGTCAATGGTTTTTCAGCTCGGTGGCAGGTATAAACCCTGATCCCAATCAACCTGGTTTCAAACACATTATTTTAAAACCTCAACCAGTAGTTAATCTATATAATATAAAAGCAGTTTATCAATCTATGCAGGGTGAAATAGAATCTTCATGGAAAGTTGTTGGAAATGAATTCATCTTGAATGTTTCGATTCCAGCTAACACCACTGCCACCGTATTGATCCCGGCTAAAACTCCTGAAGACATTAAAGCCACTGCAAAAGGTTCTAAGACTCATGCTGAGATCACTTTCATTGGTTTGGAAAACAATTTAGCAAGTTATAGCATTTCATCGGGGAAATATGAATTCACTGCAAAAAATGCCAGGGACTTGTTTTTGGAATCGATGTTAACTGCACCCAGGATTATACCACCTGATACTATATTACAAATGCCTGACTCTTTGGAGGTTGAAATAAGGACAGATCATGAAGGGGCAATCATACGATATACACTTAATGGAATGGAACCTGATATTAATTCAACAGAATATTTGGGAACGCTTACTATTTCAAAATCGACAACCGTAAAAGCCAGGGTATTTAAATCAGGAATGAAACCCAGTCCCATAAAATCCAGTACTCTGACCTTTATTAATCCAGAAGAAAATGGTGTCCAATATGAATATTATCTGGGAGAATGGGAAGAAATTCCTGACATGCAAACACTTACTCCATTTGCTACTGGAAAACTACAAGATATAAACCTGGATTATCTTGACCTTAACAAAGATAAATTCGCACTATTATTAAAAGCCCAAATTAATATTCTGGAAGAAGGATCATATACTTTCTTTCTGAATTCAAATGATGGGAGTAAACTATACATTGACGATAAGCTTATTATTGATAATGATGGTCCACATGGTGCTATTGAAAAACAGGGATCCACATTATTGTCAAAAGGCAAACATTCTTTTGTGATTCATTACTTTCAAGCAGGAGGGGGTTATTTGCTTGAATCATCAGTTTCTGGTCCGGGAATCAGTAAATCAAGAATTCCCCCATCAATGCTTCTACTCGATAATTAACTGTCTACTAACTTGATAAATATTAACTGTATATCAAATATTGTGAAAAATGGGCGTATGGGATGACTATTTATGATAATTTCAACGCATCAACATTATTCTTATAGGACAGGTTAAGTTTTTTGTGATAACTATTAATAAATACGATGATATTCCAGCTAAATTGTTATATTTTTCCAAAATATTATCCACTAAAAACTTTGAAATTATGCTTAAAACCACTAAAATCCTTCTGCCAATAGCTATCCTATTTATTTTAATAGGCTGCACTACTTCTGCTAAAAAGGAAAACAACTCTGAACCAGCTCTTAACAAACTTACTAAGGCTGAAAAAGAACAGGGTTGGATACTATTATTTGATGGTGAAACTTTTAACGGTTGGCGTGGTCTGGGTCGTGATGCTGTTCCGGAGGCTCACTGGGTTATTGAAGATGATGCAATACACAAAGTTGAAAGTGGCGAAGTTCCTGTTCAGGCAGATGGTCAGCCTTTAGAGGGTGGCGATTTAATGACCATTGAGGCTTTTCGTGATTTTGAATTTAAATTTGAATGGAAGATAAGTCTGGGAGGCAATAGTGGGATCAAATACAATGTTTCCGAGGAATTGTCTACTCGTGGCGGACCCTCACATGCTGCACTAGGATTTGAATACCAATTATTAGATGATGTGAACCATTCCGATAATCAGAATATTACCCATTTAACTGCATCCCTTTATGATATGATACCTGCAATAAATGCACCTGTAAAACCTGTTGGTGAGTTCAATACCGGGCGTATTGTATTTAATGGTAATCATGGTGAACACTGGGTAAATGGAGTAAAAGTTGTTGATTATGATCTCGGAACTGCCAGGTTTGATACCCTTTTCCAACATAGTAAGTACGTTCGGAATCCTGATTTTCCAGAGAAAAGGGCAGGACATATTGTCTTACAAGATCATTCAGATGAAATTTGGTTCCGCAATATCAAGATTCGGAAATTTTAGATCTAAGAAATTTTATAGAAGTTATCTAAAGTTAAAAGTGTTAAATTTTTAAGTAATAATTATTAATCATGAAAACAGGTATTAAGATTCTATTTTACGTGATTGTGAGCGCTTTATGTTGTTGCATGCTCCAGTACAAATAGTGAAAATGGGAAACCCCAGGTTAAGGTGGTTTCCAACGAAAACCAACAGCGGGTTGACATTCTGGTGGATGATGAATTGTTTACTGCTTATCTGTATACAGACACCATCCCAGACTTGAAAAAGCCAGTATTATTTCCCATCATTACTGCAAAGGGATCTACCATTACTCGTGGCTATCCTTTACAACCAATACCAGGTGAACGCATTGACCATCCGCACCATATTGGAATGTGGTTAAATTATGGGGATGTGAATAAGATTGACTTCTGGGGTCATTCCAATGCTATTCCTATGGAAGAAAGATATAGAATGGGCACCATTCGGCACACCAAATTGAGGGAAACCAAAAGTGGAAAAGGAAAAGGTTCATTGGAAGTTGAAATGGATTGGATGAATGCGGACGAAGAAGTTTTACTAAAAGAGAAAACCAGTTTTATTTTTAAGGCTGGTGAAGATTATCGAATTATTGACAGAAGTACTACCCTTACCGCTCAAAAAGACAGGATATTACTTGATGATACAAAAGAAGGAATGATGGCCATCCGGGTTACCCGTGCTCTTGAACTTCCAAGTGATAGCCCTGTAGTTCTTAGTGATGCACATGGGAATAAAACGGAAGTGGCTAAACTTGATAACACAGGAGTTTCAGGGAATTATCTAAACAGTGAGGGAGTAGAGGGATCAGATGTTTGGGGTAAACGTGCAACTTGGGTTTCATTGTATGGAAAGGTAAAAGATGAGGATGTAGCTGTTGTTATTTTTGACCACCCTGAAAATGTTGGACATCCTACCTACTGGCATGCTCGTGGCTATGGACTCTTTTCAGTAAATCCTCTTGGACAGGTTGATTTTACTGATGGAAAAGAAGAACTAAACTTCAAACTGGAGCCAGGTGAATCTGTTACTTTCAAGTACAGAACATTGATTTATTCAGGAATATTGGATAAAAATGCCATTGATGGGGAATACAATAAATTTATTAAGGAATAAATACACTAAGAAAAATATAAGTTCTCTCACCTGAATATTTATCATTTGATACTTACGCCTAATGATGTATAAGTTTTTTAAACCTGGCTTGAAAATTTTTGAAATATGATTAAGAAACTAGTTAGACAAATATTTATATTAGTATTTTTCACCTTTCTCATTTACGGAAACACTTCTTTCGCTCAAGGGAAGCTTTTACGAGGTGAAATTTGGCAAAAATTTTCTACAGAAGGTAAAACTGCAGATTTTTATGTGTCTATAAATGGAAATGATGCCTGGTCAGGAAAACTGCCCTCACCAAATGAAACCAAAACAGATGGTCCTTTTGCAAGCATACAAAGGGCACAAAAGGCTGTTCTTGACCTAAAATCGAAGGTGTTTTCTCCAAAAGAAGAGCCGGTTGAAAAACGATGGATAGGCTCCCCTCATCCATTGGGAAAAGGCCGCGACATTCTGGTTTATATTCGTGATGGCTATTACCCCCTTGAAGCACCACTCCTCTTTTCACCCGAAGATGGCGGTGAACGTGTTGAAACGAATCTGCCAACTGGGGCATTTGAATACCATAAACTGAAGGATTACTATGTAACATATGCTGCATTTCCAGATGAAAAGCCTGTCATTACAGGTGGCCCAATATTACCTGCTTGGGAAAAGGGGAAAAAATATCTGGAAAACCAAAATTGAAGATACTGATATCAAAATACTGATAATCAATGGGGAAAAACAAATCCTGGCAAGAGCTCCGAACTCAGGATATTATATACCTCCCCTTATTTCTGAATCTCCGGACAAACTCTATTTCAATAAAGGTGAATTGAAACAATGGAAAGATCTGGATGGGAACCGTGTTTTTATGTTGCTACGCTGGCATCATGGTGTTAACTCTTTTTCATCAATTGATGAAAAAACTAATACAGCCTGGTTATCAAAGCCGCAGGATGGGGTAGTGATTGTTCCTCCAAGATATTATGTTGAAAATATTAAGTCATTAATGGATTCTCCAGGTGAGTGGTTCTTTGATTCTAATAAAAAAGAATTAAGCTATATACCAACAGATAAGATTAAGGACGAAGAGGAAATTACTGCTATAGCTCCAAATTTAGAAAACATAGTTTTAATCAAAGGAGAAAGGGGGAAACCTGTTCGTAATTTGAGAATATATGGTTTGACCTTTGAAGGAACAGTACAGGGAGGTGCAGGCATTGAGTTTGAATATGCACATAGCTGCGAATTAATTGGGTCAGAGCTTAGATCATTAAGCGGAACAGGTCTATTTATTGGTAACGGTTCATACCAGACTCGCATTCTGAGCAATGAATTTCACACAATTGATAATATGGCGATTCGAATTCATGGGCCTGAACAGCCCAAAGATGGCAGAGACATATTAAGGGAAACTACAGTTTCATATAACAAAATTAATGATTGTGGTGGAGTAAATATTGATGCTTCTTTTTCTTTGTTTACTACAATTTCTCACAACTACATAACAAAAACCCGTGGTCGCTATGCGATTTCTGTGGGTGGTTGGCATAATCTTGAGGAAGCTATTGATGGTAGTTATCTGGTTGAATACAATCACCTGGATGATGTTCAGAAAGATGCTGATGATTCTGGTGCTATAAAAACAGCTGGAACTACATTTAATTCAGTAGTCAGAAAGAATCTGATTCATGATGTAAGAGCTGGCTTCTTCAATGACAATGTAGGATTCTGGTTTGATAATATGTCACTTGGATGGGTAGCTGAAAACAATATATTCTATAATCTTGAGCAGGGCGAAATGAAGCTATGTGCAGCCAATCTCGTCGATAATTTATATCAGGATAATTTTGTAATTGATGCCCCTGAACAAGCACCGGAACAAATCATAACAGGCCAGCCTGATTTTAAAATGACTGATTTGCAAATTTCCATTCCTGGTGGATCCTCCTCAAATACTGTTTCTGCTGGAACTGAAATGGTTGTAAGTGCTAATGTCTTTAACAACGGTTCTTCTGGCATCTTACCTGTCGAACTTTACCTTGATGGAAAGATTATTGAGAAAAAACCTTTTCCAGCTATAAAAAATAATAATAATAAGATAGAATTTGTTTTGCGTATTTATGATGAGGGTAAACATCAACTGGCAATTGGAGATACACCATATGAAGAATTCTTTGTTAAAGGTGAAAAGCCTGAAATAGTATTTGAAAATCTCCAAATTTCAGATCCAGTAATTTTCGAAGGTGAATCAGTTCAAATTAAGGCAGCAGCCAGAAATCTAACTGCCATCCAACAAGAACAGGAAGTCCATCTATACCTGAATAATAAGGTTTACAAATCAGAAAAAATTGTACTGGATAGAAATGAAACCAAAGAGGTATTATTCGAAATTGGTCCTGAAATTGGTAATTATTCAGTTCGAATGGCCAATAGCAAAGAAGCAGACCTTGAGGTTTCTGACTGGGAAATGTTGAATCTGAATGATATAACAATTCTTGAATATTGCTCAGCCAAAGCCAAGCCATATAAAATTGAAACCAATCAGCAAACCAACACTTATAAAATCGAAGCTGGAGGTTCAGACTTCTTCCACGCTGAGGATTCCTATGCTTCAGTATTTCTAAAGGAAATTAAAGGCGATTTTGTGGCTAAAGTTAAAATTAACCAGTTTGGTGACCGTACTCATGAATGGTTTAGAGCTGGATTATTTGTCAGGAACGATATGACAAAAAGCTTTGACACACAACCAGGTAGCAAAGGTTCAGTGCTTGTGTTTGGAACTCCTGGACGAGCAGGCATTCACTATGATGAGTTTGGTAATGGATGTATGCACAAGGCCAACAGTGAAAACCTTCCGGAAAATACAAAATTCCCGATATGGCTTAAATTGGCCCGATATGGGAATAGTTTTGTGAGTTCAGTTAGCCTTGATGGGGAGAATTGGATTATAGAAAGAAGGACATCTGATATCCCGGGACTAAAGGAAGCTAGTAGACCTTGGATTAGCGGCCGGGTCTCCGGACAAAGAACAATACTGGGTTGAATTTAAGGAATGGGAGATAAAAATCAGGAAATAAAACTTAAACTGTTGTTTAATTTGTATTCAGCATTATAATAATAGTTCATGAAGGATTTATTTCCCCTACACGGAATTGTTACAGTTTTAAATACACCATTTACAAATTCAGGAAATATTGACTTTAGTGCTTTAAACAGGAATGTTGAAGAAGCTATTAGTGCAGGTGTTGCCGGTTTCCTTGTTCCAGCAATGGCTTCAGAAGTAAAGAAATTAGAATTCGATGAACGTTTGTCAATGGTGGAGAATGTTCTTCAAACTGTTGATTCTAGAGTTCCGGTTTTTGCAGGAACGGCTGGTTCTTCAATCAGTGAATCAATGTCTTTCATAAAATCGGTTTTAATCCTTGGCTGCACAAATGTCCTAATACAGATTCCTTATATTAATGATAAGCAATTTAAGAATGACTTCCTCCAAATGGCTGATTGTGGACCAGAGGTTATTATGTTGCAGGATTGGGATGCTTCCGGTTATGGTTTGCCGGATCAGCTGATTATGGAGTTATTTGAATTGGTGCCTGCTTTCCGTTGCCTTAAAATTGAGACCATTCCTGCCGGTATTAAATACTCAAAAATGCTTGAACTTTCAAAGGGGAAATTAAATGTTAGTGGTGGATGGGCAGTAAGTCAAATGATTGAAGGTCTAAAAAGAGGGGTACATGCATTTATGCCCACTGGGATGCATTGGATCTATACTCAAATATTCAGGAACTTTCAACATGGAAAGATATCAGAAGCCTCTTCTCTATTTAATGATATTTTACCCATACTTGCATTTTCAAATCAGCATCTCGATATTTCTATTCATTTTTTTAAAAGACTATTATGGAAGCAGGGCATTTATCCTACTCCGCTCGTTCGTGAACCAAGCGTCCCATTTGATGAAATTCATAGGGAAACTGCAGATGAATTAATTCAAAGAGCAATAAAAATTGAGAATAAAATAAAATTTACAAACCAATAAATAACTATAATGACTGAGAATTTGATCAAAACCAAACCTACTGAAAGATTGTATTCACTAGATGCCCTTAGAGGTTTTGATATGTTTTGGATTGTTGGTGGAGGTGCGCTAATTGGAACACTCACGGAGGCTACCAATTGGGGATGGCTAGAGGTAATCGAAAACCAGATGCATCATGTTAGCTGGAATGGTTTTCATTTCTTCGATCTAATCTTCCCATTATTTATGTTCATTTCTGGAATTGCTATTCCTTTTGCTATTACAAGCAAAATAGAGAAGGGTGTCGCAAAAAACTCATTGGTTCGGAAAATATTCCGAAGAATGGTATTGTTAATAGTTTTTGGTTTTGTTTACAATGGCGCGCTCAGAAATGGATTCTCTGATATGCGTGCAGCAAGTGTACTGGGGCAAATTGGTATAGCCTACTTTTTTTCTGCTTTAATAGTTATATACACTCAGAAAATCAGAACCAGGATATTTTGGTTAGGTGGTATATTAATTGGAATTGCCATTTTACAGCTTCTGATCCCTGTGCCAGGTTTTGGAGCCGGAGTTTTAACCCCGGAAGGAAGTATAAATGCATGGATTGATCAGCATTTTCTCCCTGGCCGACTTAATGATGGAAGCTTCGACCCTGAAGGTCTTTTGTGTATTGTTTCTGCAACATCTATAACTCTGTTGGGTACCTTTGCAGGGAATATCCTTCGGAATAATAAATTTACACCTGAAAAGAAAAGTCTCCTGCTTCTCATAAGCGGTACAATATTAGTCCTGGTGGCTATTAGCCTCTCTCCTTTTTACCCCATTATTAAGAAGATTTGGACAGTCCCATTTAATATTCTTACAGCGGGCGTAAGTTTTATCCTGATCTCACTTTTTTATTTCATTGTTGATGTCAAGGGTTATAAAAAGTGGACTTTTTTCTTCAGAGTTATCGGTTTAAACTCAATAACCATTTATCTCGGTGCGCGAATTATTGATTTCCGACATATGTCTGAATTTTTATTGGGTTGGCTGGCCAATCCTATGGAAGTTTTTGGGCCTGTAATAATAGTTATTGGTCTTATAATAGCAGAATGGTTATTTCTCTATTATCTCTACAAAAACAAAATATTTTTGAGAGTATAGAAATTAAAGGAGCAAATTCAATTAAAAAATCAAAAACTGGAACATTGAAAATCATAAAAAAAATACAATTTTTCATCAGTAACCTCACCTGGCTTGTACTGTTTTCAACTTTCTTAGATTCATGCAGCCCTCCATTAGAAAAGCTAAATGATCAATTCTCTTATGCACAGGAAAGGAAAGACGATCTTCAATTAAGTATTTATATAACCGCACATGCGGTTAAAAACCTTTTAAGTAGTGAGGCTGGCCAACGAGAGGCTATTTCCATTTTTCGATGCAATGGAATTACAAAAGCATATATAGAGGTTTATCGCTCTGGTCTAGTTGTTGAGAAGGAATTATTAATGGAGGCAAGAGACCTTTTTGAAAACAACCATATAGAGGTAGTTGGAGGTATTGCTACTGTTCCAGGCGAGGGTTTTGGCTTGAAGCAGGAAGGTCAGCTTGGATGGTTTAACTGGCAAAATCCTAAAACACAGGCTGATTTAAAAGAAGTTATTGAAATGTCAGCCAGTGTATTTGATGAATTCATTATTGATGATTTTTTGTGTACAGCAGATACTAGTCTGGAATCTAAAGCTGCAAAAGGAGATCGATCATGGTCTCAATATCGTAGGGATTTACTCACAGAACTGTCTGAAAGTATTTTTATTGATCCTGCGAAAAAAATAAATCCAGATATAAAAATGATAATCAAATACCCCCAGTGGTATGACCGATTTCATCTATTTGGATACGATGTACCGAGAGAGAATTCCCTATATGATAAGGTTATGGTGGGAACCGAGTCACGCGGGCAGTACACTCAAAGATTTGGCTTTGTTCAACCTTATGAAAGCTTCGTTAGTTACAAATGGATGAATAGCCTGGCTGGAAATAAGATGCTAGGTGCCTGGTTTGACCATGGCGATTGCGATGAAAACGACTTCATAGAACAAGCCTGGCAAAGTGTACTTGCAGGGGCTAGAGAAATAGTATTGTTCAATTATTTTAGTTTCGTGAATGGTCATAAAGGTCATCATCTATTGAGAACCCAATTCTCAGACTTAGCTGATCTTGCCAATAAATTAGCGAAAGAACCGGTTAGAGGGAGTTATGGCCTATAAGCCTCCAAATAGTGATGCTCATGGGGATTTATATATCATGGATTTTATTGGAATGTTAGGCATACCATTGATACCCGTATCCAAATATCCTGAAAATGCGAAAGTGATATTTTTACCTACCCAGGCAGCATCAGATGATGAGATCTTTGAGAAAATCAAAAGTTCTATCACTAATAATTCAACTTTGGTATTTACTTCTGGATTCCTGGCTCATGCCAAAGATGGAAAAAAGCTTGCTGAACTGGCAGGTATAAGCTGGCCTGTTGAAACTTCTCCAATTCGTGCAGAAAAAATTATTTCAGAAGGAAAAATTGATACAATAAAATATGGTCTAAAGCTCGCCTCCATTTTACAACCAGCAAGTGGAAAAGCAGAATTGACAGCCAGCCAGAATTCTATAGATATTCCTTTCCTGGTTTCAAATAATAATATCTTTACATTAAATACACATACCTTTTCCCAAAAAGATTTTGATGCCGTAGGCGAGGTTCTGCTTTGTCCAAGGCCATTGGGCTTACTTGAAATTCCTGATGACTGGGCAAATACGCTTCGGGATATATTTATATCACCATTTGGTTATGATCTGAATGCACCCAGCCGAATATCATTTCAGCCTATTGGTGATTCAGGGTATGTAATTCATAATTACAACCAGGAAAAGGTAGGTATTAATCTTAGCATACCTAATATAGATATGGGAATTATTGAAGATAAGCTAGCCGGAGAAAAGTTTGAAATAATAGCTGGCCAAATAACATTGGATATACCAGCTAGATCAAGAGTATGGTTAGAAATCAATCAATAAAACGATCTAATCAAATGGGATTCTATTTGAATGGAAACCTTACAAACTCTTTCCCATCTTTATTAACAAATAAATTTAAGCCTTCAGGTATATTAAACCTGTTTTTTTCTGTAAGAGGCTCGACATCATCATTATACAGTTTTAACTGTTCATTTTCATTATAACTTGCTGTGATAACTGTATAAATTTTAATATATGCCTCTTCTTTTTCGTTTTCAGGATAAACATGGAGCCACTTAATTTGATTAAATGAACCCGAGGCTAGTGTCCAGGCTTTATCATCGTCATTAGGCCGTGGATGTGCACCCCAGCTTCCTTCCCCAACAAACATCGTCCCATTTTCATCATCACGAACAAATCCCATAATTCTATCCGTAGACAAAGTATCAGGCTTTAATGGATAAGTAATTTTATGCATATGAGAATCTGCATCAAATGAAATATCCAATCCGTATTTGTAAAACAAAAATGCCCACTGTTTATATTGGTATTCATTTTCTCTTTTTCTGGTAGTATGCGGAAAAAAAGGTTTGTGATAGGCGGCTACCTTAAATGAATTAGACTGGTGCTTCTCAAGATCATTCTCAAGCCATTTCCGTTGATCTCCTCCCTGATTAATTTGGGAATTTAGTGCGATAAGGTGGAAAAAATCACCACCCAAGGTCCATGAATAGTAAACACTTGAACTATCATTTTGCTGAAATGGAGTATCAAAGATGATATTGAGATTTGCCATATTACCACCTTCATGATTTCCCTGGACAGCAACAATAGGTATTAATCTATTATCCTGGGTAGTAGTTAAACTATGCCAGTCCCGCAACCATAGTTTCCAGCTATCAGGATCGGTTCCATTGCCACTTGTAAAATCACCACTAAACAGCACAAAAAGTGGTCTTAATTTTGAAACTGCCCGATTTGAAGACCTTCCAGCTTCGAGAGCTTCCTCAAAACTTTTTGTGTCCCCACCTGCCACAAAAGTAAATGGCTTAGGTTCAGCGGGTGCCGTTTTAAACCAGAATCTCTCACTTAATCCCCCACTATCCTTAATAACGAAATAATAATTCTGATCAGGTTTTAAGGTCTTCAATTTTACATACTGGGTATTCATTTCATAAAAATCAAGAGATCGATAGGGTTTTTCACTATGCGCATACTTCTTATATTTTCTTCCTTTATCAGCTTCACCATAGTAGACAACAGCATCCGTTTTGGTCATTCCATCCCAGACAATAGTGGCAGTTGAAGTTGGATCTTCATTCCATGCCATCCGCAATGTAGAGATATCGGTAAATTCCTCAGGAACACTACTACATGAAATTGCAGAAAGAAATATTATCAATGGCAATATCTTCCTCAATGCCCTTACTATTAAAATATTAGTCATTTTATTCATTTATTGGTAAAAACATATTCATTTGTTATCAAAAAGAAATTTTAATAAAAGAATGTTTCTTTTACATCCAGCTCTTTCCATCTTTCATCATACATCTTCTTAATATATATTCGTAGCCTTTCTCTGCCAATTCCTTCCAGAAACTGTATTGTAACAGGATGATACCCTTTCTTTAGAGCGATGGCTCCAATTTCTTTTTCTTCATACACTTTGCCCTGACTAACCACTAATTCATCGTGTATAATCAACCTACAAGCATCATCAGATCTTGAACTAAAGGTATACATCCCATCCTCTGGAATCAATATATATCCTGACAGTATCATCGCGAAATTATCCTCTCTTAGAGCATAATCTCCTACCCAAAAATCTTTCACGTAGCCATTTGACTTGGCTTTCAGCTTACTAAAATCTGGCATAAAGCCCCACTCTCCTTCGAAATACTCATATTTTAGTCCTTCCTTTGGATTCTTAACATTCTTCGATTTGTTAAGCTTGGTAACCTTTTCATAGGCCATTGTTTCTTCAGCAGTACCCTGCCCCGAATTATTGCGCAGTTTCATACCAATATTTCCACTTTGGTCTATCTGAATTGTATTCCCTTCAATTAGCTTCTCCCCTGCAATAGCTTGCCCGTTAAAGTCAAATAGCACATTTAGTTTATTATAAGGATTTGTTGCACTTACAGTAAGTTCATTAAGAAATTTCGGTATCTGGGGGTGTAAAAATGTAGTTTCTGTAGGTTTAACCTCCAATGTGTATAGTCCTTTAAGGTGAAAATCAGGAAATTCAGGCAAGTCGTATCCCATCATCCAGTTGATCTGGAGGTTTTCAATCTCATCATAAGTTAACGGTTTCTGTGAGCTAAATGGAATTTCCACCACCTTTTCTTCGCCTGAGTCCAGGCTGATCTTCATCATAGGCTTAGGAACCAGCAGCTGGTGTTGGTGGTAAAACTGGAGGTTTATTTTCATTGGTTCAGCTCCGTTGTTTTTAAAATGGAAGTACAATGTCCCATCGGTAAACCTGTCTCCATCATTGCACAACAAAACGTGTTCAAAAACAGCATTTGCCGCCAGAGCATGCGCCAGGCTTTTCGTTTCACGATTGGTAACATCATGAGGCAAAATTCCATCTAATCGAAGATTAGCCATTGAAGGACCTGCATCGGTCATGGTTACCCAGGTAATATGATCGAATTCACCAAAGTAATTCCCGCGTAACCTACTTCCGCCACCGGTAGTAGCAAGAACATAATAGTTTTGTCCATGTTTTACCTCATGGTTATAATTGTGCGTGTGACCTGCGATTACAGTATATTTTCTCCCTTTGAGGCCTGCTTCTATCTCCTCAAATCTCCCTCCTGTATTGTATGTCCAGATTGGATGATGCATCAACACAAATGTCCATTTAACATCTGAATTTTTCTTCAAGGTTTCCAGAACAAAATTTGTTTGTTCCTGCGTCAAATTGTACTCCTCATCATCATTGCTATCAAGAATAACAAACAGGGTGTTTTTATAGGTAAAACTATAATACCTTCTACCATAGCGTTTTTCCCATTCCACTGCCATAATCTGATTTGTAATGTCATGATTACCTGGCAGATAGAAGAAAGGCATCTTCAAATCATCGATAATCTGATTCACCTCATCCCATTCAAATTTTATTTGAGCGGTATCTTTTGTATATCCATTGATTAAATCACCTACACTTAGCACAAACTCAGGATACATTATATTCAACTTCTCAACAGCATCCTCAAATATCAGTGGGCGATGACCCCCATTACGATCAGATACGATTGCAAATTGAAAATTATCCGGATCGTTATAGAATTCGAGATTGGTCCAGGGTTTTATTGAAGTTTCAACCTCTGAATTAAAAAAGTTTTGCGATTGAGCGAATAGGTTGTTGCCTAATAAGAATGCAACCAGGATTAATAATAATTTATTCATTTTCAATGATTGTTTTGGGATTCATTTTTATTGCAAATCAACAAAAAAACTTATAAAAAACCGTACAATTAGCATTAAGATTCTATTAAATAACTTTGCAATGAGCTACTTATCAATAACAAATTCATCTTGTACCTTTCCTTCACTATCAATACTTTTATAGATCAACTTATCATTTTCAATTTCAATATGCTGATATAACCACCCTTTTCCATCCTGTATTTCAGCATAATATTGTGGCGGAATATTACCATGATTTCCAGGGATTCCCACAGATATTGTATAAATTGTTCCTTTTGAAGGATCATCAACAACCTGCTCATTAAACAAAGGCTTCGAACGCATATAATAGTGAGTATGCCCACTCATAACCATATCTACATGGTATTTATCAAATAATGAGCACCAATTTTGACGGATTTCAGAATAATCTTCTTCATAATTGTATGGAGGAAAATGGAACATGGCAAATTTCCAGTCTGCTTTGGCATTTTTAAGTTGTTCTTCAATCCATTCGCTTTGAAAAGCATAAGGTGCTGTTGCATCAATCATGAGGAAAAGTGCATTCTGGTAAGTAAATGAATATGTCATTTCCTGAGTTACCTTCTCAGGACCATTCATTGGAAGACTAAACAAATCCTTGTACATCCAGGCTCCCAGACCATCCTGGTTATCGTGATTTCCAGGGGTTGGCATCAATGGTTTAAAGTTAAATACAGAGCCTGAGTTTTTAAAAAAGATATCCCATTCATCGCGAAAAAGTCCGGTACCTACCAGGTCACCTGCTATAGAATAAAATGCAACATCAGGGTATTCCTTAAAGGACTCCTGAAGTAACTGCCCCCACTTTGGGGATTTATGAGTATCACCGAACCAGATAAATGAAAATGAATCACTTTTTAGAGTCTCAGTTTTAAACGAGGCAACTTCAGACCAATGGCCATCTGGTGATCCTACCTTATAGTGATAACTTATACCAGGTTTCAAATTCTTTAAATTCGCTGTGAACCTATAAATATAACGGTCGTTCTGTAGCAATCGATCCTCCATCAAAGAATCTTTTGCAGCGCTAGTCAATGTGTCAGTTGTACCTTCTATCCAATATTTGACATTTCCCTCCTTAACAGTACTATTCGTCCGCCATTGAATGTCAATGGTGCTTTTTGGAGCATCACTCCATGTCAACATAATTTGATCAGGTTTATTGCCTGATGGATAGGGTGTCTTTCGGAATGCCCCAACCAGATGAGCCTCCCTTGCCCTTCCCCGAATGGTTGTAAATAGAATTTGTCCATTCAATTCTTGCGGAACCTCCTCTAAAACGAGTTCATCCCAGTCATGATAAGTAAATGCACCAGGTTTCATTTCTTCAAAATGCTGATTAGCTGGAAATGTTTCGGAGATTTCAAGAACATCCTGAGTATTCCTGGGGCCAACACAAATAAAATATACAGGCCTATGCTGATCAAAACCATTTATACCAAGTTCCACCTGACCAGCATCAAAACTTTTCTGCCAGACTTCATATGTATTGTAATGATTCTTTACGGTTGAGTTTGTTTTTACAAAACCACTTTCTTCAAGCCAAAATGGGAGATTAGTCTGATCCTTATGCCTCATGAGTGAGACTGTTACAGGAACATTCACATTAAAGTACAAAAATCGAGTAGCCAAAATTTCTTTTTCTGTCTCACTTAGAAAGTCAAGGATATATTTGTCTGTAATAGTATCCAACTGCTCTGTTGATAGTGTAGCATATAGTCTGGTTACTACATTATCCATGGTACTCTGGACACTGACGGGTTTCTTTTTTCCATTTTTACTACATGAAAATGAAAGCAACAGGCTAACAATCAATAGAGGAATAATCTTTTTCATTTTAAGTTCGATAACGGTTTTAGCTAATAGAAAAAATGTGGAGCATTAACTCCACATTTTTCCAATCAGATAATTTTTATTTAATAGGGGTAATTAGTTCCCTGCAATAACCACATTTTTGACCAGGCGCTATTCTTGTCATCAGGAGCAGCAAAAGCTGTTGGTTCCAGTTTATCAATGGCAGCTTCTGAGTTCACTGGATTAAGTGATATTTCATCGTTATAGTGATAATAGAACCTAAGAGGTAGAGCCTGTCTCTTTGCAGTTTCACCGGTAGTCAAAACAGGTAAGCCAGTCCTTCTATAATCAAACCAGGCTTCAGCTGCAGCTGTCCAGCTGGCTATCCATTTCTGTGTTATTATTTCCTCAATCCCAGCATATGGTGCTCCTGCAATATAATCTCCATAAGAGGAGCCGACTCCCCAGGCATTAAGTGATTGTTCAACACCAGAATTATAATGTGTTTCAGCATCTCCACCATACCAGCCATAAAGTGCTGCTTCGGCCAGAACAAAATGAACTTCGGCTGCAGACATCAATCTTGCCTGTAAGAGGGGGCCACTTGACTCCTTGTATATATCGCTAAGTTGTGAACAATGTGGATTGTAAACACCCTGCTCAAGATAAGGATTCAGGTTGTATTGAGGAGCGGCTGAAGTTGATGGCGGTATACCAACCCACTCGGGATCATAATCCAATGTTGTACCCCATGTTGCTTCATACTCATCGGCAATGTTCTGCGCAATGTAACGGACGCCATCAATTATCTGATCTGTATCATCTGGTAAGGCAGGATCCATTACAAGCGGAATCTCAATTTTATTTGCCCAAACCGGTAACCTGGGATCATTTAATACCTGTAATGCATCTACAAGAGTTGCACACATTTTTGTCCTCAAATAACCACCGGAAGTACTCTTATCAAAAACGGTATTATTCGGCCATGAATCCTGAGGTGAAGATCCAATATAAGCAACATTGGCATCATCGGAAACATCTGTTATCAGTGGGTGTCCATCCGGATCAGATGTGATGCTACCAATTCCTGCCTGTGCCCTAACTGGATCCTTTTCTGATAATCTCATATAATATCTAAGGGCTAGAGAATTTGCAAATTTCCTCCATTTTGATACATCCCCACCGTACAATACATCCTGAACGGGATCTATATTCATATAGGAATCCTGAGGCTTTGACAGCATAGTATTTGCATTTTCCAGGTCTGCAAGAATTCCAATATAAATATTCTCCTGAGGATCATAAACAGGCTTAAGATTTTCCGCCCCTCCTAATTCTCCTTTTAAGGCAGCAGAATATGGCGCATCTCCATATAAATCAGCAATTAAACCAAAAGTATAAGCCCTTAAAACCAATCCAACACCGGTATGAAAATTATAACCCGCGTCAATAGACTTATTAAGAAACTCCTCATTATTTCGAAGAATATCATAGTAACCACGCCAACTTTTACTATTAATATCCCAGTCATAATCATTGTGGCCACCAGACCAACCATCTTTCTGTGTATGTTGCATTGCACCAGCTATGTCTCCATAACCTAGGGATACAACATTTTGACTTACTCCTGTAATAATAGTAGCCATCAACAAGTTAGGATCTGCCTTCTCGGGATCAACTCCATTTGGATTCACATTTAACTCATCCAAATCTTTACATGAAATAACCAAAGTAAAAACTAAGGTTAAAGCAATTATAAAGGTGTTTTTTATTTTATACATGATTGTTAGTTTTTAATTTCTTAAAAAGTAAAGCCTATCTTAAATCCAATAGGAACTACCCAAGGATCAACATTATACCTTTCTATACCCTGTTTAAACTGTGTTCCCCGGTTTCCAGAGCTTGATTCAGCCTGGTAAGCTCTTTCCGGATCTATCCCAAAGGCTGAATCTTTAGTCCACAACATAATGTTACGGCTATAAATTGAGAAAGTGATATTTTCCATCCTCACCTTACTTGCAATACTATTAGGAAGCATATAAGATCAATGAAATTTCTCGTAATTTGATATAATCTGCATCGAACATAGAAGGTGTTCCAAAGTCCCATGGGAAACTTACTACGTAAGGTAGGAAGGTGGTTCCATCGTTACCCAGATTTTCATGATCCAAAATGAAGTTTCCATCTTCATCATGTACGCCAACCACACCAGGAGCAAAAGTTGCATCGTGAACTTCAATACCGCTAAATGATTCAGGGAATCCTCCATATTCTTCTGTTGGTCCTCCAATAGGCCTTAATTCTTCAGTGAATATTAATTCATCTGCGTTTGCTACAACCCAATCACGCAGTTCTTGTCCTGGACCCAGGTCACCCGGGTGTACCAGTTGATCAAGCCAGGTTTGTGTCATAACACTTTCTGACATGTAGCGCTGAGTTTGTGACATATACTGACCTCCTGACCTCCAGTCAAATGTCATACTAAGTGTAAAATTTTTGAATGTCAACTGTGATTGCAAACCTAAAATAAAATCTGGATTGTAATTACCAACTTTTACTTGTTCGGGCTCTGCCAACCACTCAGCATCTAATCCTTCCCCAATAAGTGGGTATCCATAATATGGCGAGTTTGGATCTGTAACCCTCATAATTAGAGATGAATATATATTCCCAACTAAACCATCTTCACCAGTAGAAGGATTTGCAGCATATCCCAGAGCTTTACTTTTGTTGTCACTCCAAAATTCAATAACATCAACACCCTCTTCAAGTTCTATTATTTTGGTCTCATTCTTTGTGAAATTCACACTTAGATCCCAATTCCAATTCCTCGTTCTAACGGGAGTACCACCTAAAACTATCTCCCAACCTTTACTTTGGAGAAGTCCGGCATTCAGTTTCACTCTGCTAAAACCTGAAGATGCGGCGAGTGGTATATTACCTAAAATTTGGTTTTCATTATCAACCATGTAATAGGTTCCCTCAAACCTCAATCTGTTATTAAACATCTTAAGATCAAGTCCAAATTCAGTGGAGGTGGCTTTCTCTGGTTTTAGATCAGGAGTTAATAGGGTCCCTGGAACATTCAACCGGATGGCATTCCCCCATTGACCGGAATTACCATATACTGAATTTAAACTATATGGCGATGTATCGTTTCCAACCTGCGCCCAACCACCTCTCAGTTTCAACATATTCATACTTTCACCCATGTCAAAAATCTCATTAATCATTACACTTAATGAAGCTGATGGATAAAAATAAGATCTGTTTTCAGGAGGTAAAGTACTTGACCAATCATTTCTTGCAGTAAGATCGAGATAAAGGATCCCCTCCAGCTAATATTGGCAAGCGCATAAACAGAATAGATACCTCTCTGTGAAAAATAGGAGGAATAATTTAAAGATGCTGAACTAATATTTTGAACAGTAAATACATTCGGTACAATTAATCCGGTTCCTGATTTTGAAGAGTTGCTGATGCTACTGTTTTTGGCATACAGCGCGTTTCCTCCCGCTGAAACTGATAGATTAAAATTATCCCAATCTTTTTTATAAGTCAGAAGCACATCCATATTCCTTTCAAACCTTGTAATATTTTGAATCCCATAGGCCCCATTGTTTGGTTCTCTGAGAATACCCGGGGGCCATTTTGGTTTCACGAATTTCATCACTTTTGTCCATAGTATATCTGGCCATGATATTAAAGCTGGGAACCACTTCCCAGTCAGCTACTAAATTCCCATAAATCCTGTTCCTGTTAAAACTATTGTTTACCTCATATGCAAGGAAATAAGGATTCTCGTGATTTGAAGAAACTGATCGCACCTCAAGTCCTTCACGACCAGGTACCCAGTAATCACTCAGCTTATTAATATCAATGTTTGCAGGTACCGCATAAGCCCATTGAAGTGGATTTGCTCCCCTGTTACTGGCAGGCCTGTTATTCGACCAGGTATTATTATAGTTTACATTTGTACTAATTGTTAATTTCCCAAATACTTTTGTTGAAGCTGAAATCGAAAAATTATTCTTAAAAAGATCAGAATTTGGAACAATTCCATTATTTGAGGTATTCGTAAATCCTAATCGATAGTTAATAACATCAGTGCTATTCGCAACTGAAACGCCATTGGTAGTAGTCCATCCTGTCTGAACAAAATCCCTAACATTGTTTGGATAAGATACAACCTCGGTAGGAATTGGAACTCCATTTGCATCAAGTGGAGCATCCCACTGAACAGCCCAGTATCCACGGTCATTTTCAGGACCGGAACCTGTTCCGTCACTGGCATTAATATCTGGTAATACTCCGCCACCTACATCGTCAGGTGTAAATGAGAAAAAACCAGAAGCAAACTGAGATTGAACATTTACAAACTTGGATGGTATATCAAAAACTGTATTTGAAACAATTGAGACTTTAACGCCATCCTTTCCTTTTGCAGTTTTGGTTGTGATAAGTACTACTCCATTACCGGCTCGTGTACCATAAAGTGCAGCAGCACTGGGACCTTTTAATATCGAAATGCTTTCGATGTCTTCCGGATTTAAGTCAGAAATGGAATTACCATAATCGACCCTGTTATCACTACCAAAACCTCCAATATTATTTAAAGAGTTTGACATTGGCACTCCATCAACAACAAATAGCGGCTGGTTGTCAGAATTCAAAGAGGTTGCACCACGAATGATCATACTAACTGAGGACCCTGTTCCTCCCGTAGAATTTATTGTAACACCGGATACCTTTCCTGACATAGAGTTTAACACATTCTCCTGCGCAACTCTTGTAAGTTCCGTACCATCCACCTTTGCTACTGAATAGCCAAGGGATTTTTCCTCTCGTCTGATACCCAAAGCTGTAACAACAACCTCATCAAGAGACTCAATACTCTCAACGAGTTCAATAATTATTTCGCTTCTACCGTTTACGGTTACCTCCTGTGATTCAAATCCCACATAAGAGAAGACCAAAATAGCTTCATTACCAGGCACTTCAAGACTATATGCACCGTCAATATCTGTTGTCGTACCTGTTTCCGTACCTTTGATTCTAATGGTCACACCTGGTAGACCAAATCCATCAGAAGCGGAAGTAACTTTCCCAGATACTTGCAGTTGCGGTGCCTCATTTAATTGATCAGTCACACCGGAATCCAATCCATAGCTATTCACCCACGATGTACTTAAGAACACCATGGCAAAAACCAGGACAGGTATAGTGTGGTTTGACAATTTTCTTATTGATATATTTAATTTCATAATTGTAGGTTATTTTGGTTTTAGTAAAAAATAATCTATTAAAAATGATTAATTCACTTTTAAATGTTTATTGAACAACTTCGAATGTAAGAACCAGTGAATGTGTATTCATAGGAAGATGATCTGGTGAAGCTGCCATGAACATAACAATTTGCATTGATTCGTTGGTAATATCATTAAGGATTACTTTTCTCTGGAAATCCATAAATCCTACAAATTCAGTTCCTGAAAAGTCAAGCGTAGATACACTGCTGTAGGTCAGGACACCGCCAGGCCCATAAACTGAGGGTACATCAAAATCCTCTTCAGCAACATATGTGAAAGTAGCTCCTGCTTCCGGAGCATATAGACCAGTACACAGTCCAAAATCTTGTCCTCCAGCGTTTACGATACCAGCCCCACCAGTCGTAACAAATTGGTAAACCAGTCCTGAAAAAGCTGCATTATCTTCCTTCACATCATGACCATAACTTCCATCGTAATGGAATGTATATGTATCATTATAGACTTCTCCCATACCGAGGTATAAATCGAATGCCCCTTGAGGTAAGGTTTCCGGAGCTCCATCGGCAATGGAAAAGCCAGCATCAGCATTGGCCAATCTGTCCGTTGCTGGGTGATTTGCTGTTAATTTCCATGTTTTACCATTTGTTTCTGAAGGTCCACCTGTAAGCAATACATAAGGCGTAAGTGCGACTGCGATCTTAATTTCACTTGATACAGTACTACCATCGCTACCAGTAGCTGTTAATGAAATATCGTAATAGCCACCACCAGCATAAACATGTACTGGATTTTGCTCGGTACTGGTTTCACCATCACCAAAATCCCACAACCAGCTAACAGCACTGTGAGTTAGGGCTGTAAATGCAACCTGCTCATCAGCAATGCTATGAAATATATCAGCTGACAAAGGGAATGTTTTTCGGATTTCTTCCTTAGCACACGATGATACAATTAACATCGATGAAACAAAGACGAAAAAACCGACTACATTTCGAATTTTCATCATAATATAAATATTAGGTTAATAATAGAGTTAATGATATATAATAATACTAATTTGCTTACAATAGTATGTTTTAAATATAGGATGTTTTTTTATTGTTAAATCAGGTTAATTGAGATTCTTTTATAAAATTAGTAAAATAATTAGACAATCTTATAAAAACCAATCTAGTTTCCCTTATTAATTCTTAACATGAGTATATAGAATTTTAACCCTATTCCGTTTTCATTAAAATTCTTTAAAAAAAAAGGTTAATATTTTATCAAATAATAACGATTATTAACCAATAAATTCCTCTAGTTTTACTACTTTTGCAAATTACTATGTTAAATCAAATTATTCACATTATCAATCATTTAAAGATGATTCTCTTTGCTTAAATTTAAATATTATAAAAATGAAGCGACTTCTATATTTGGCTGTTTTAATAATCTTTGCAACTTCTCTTTCAGCACAAACCTTTAGATCGGGTGCTGCCTACCGGATAATTACTCCTAACCCACTTTTACCTGTTTCAGGTGGCGTTGGAACACCAAAAGCTGTAACACAGAAAAAAGGTGACCTATATGCTCGTGCCTTGGTTATGGAAAAAGGAGAGACCAGGGTGGCCGTTGTAAACATCGACAATCTTGGCTGGCCGGCTGTTCTTGGAGATAAATCAAGAAAACTTATTAAAGGAATTCCCCCGGAAAACATTTTGATTGGGGTATCCCATACACATAGTGCACCTGATGCGTACGCATTTCCGGATGAAAAAGGCCAGAATGGCGCCGATATGGAATATTTGGATTGGTGTGTTAAGCAAATAGCTGATGCGGTTAATGAAGCAGTTGATAATCTTGAGAATGCATCACTTAAAATTGCAGTGGATGAAGCCAAGGGAAAAATTGCATACAATTATTATGCACCTAAACTATACGATCCCCGTTGTGGTGTAATTCAGACTATTTCCTCTACCGGGAAGGTCATAGCCACACTTGTAAATTATGCCACACACCCTGAAATAATTGGTTCTGACCGTGGCATTCTAACACCTGATTTGTGTGGACCATTATACAGCAGAATTGAAGAAAAAGTAGGTGGTGTTGCCTTGTTTATGAATAGTGCACAGGGAGGAATGGTAACTGCTGACAACCGACTTGAAAATGGAGAAGAAGCCAGCGATTGGGCAGAATGTGTTAGAAATGGTGAGCTGCTTGCTGATGAAGCATTGCGAATTATCAGCACTGCTGAAACTCAAAAGAATCCTGATCTTTTCTGTGTCTCTGAGGAAGTTGAATTTCCCGTTGATTCTGAATTGATGCTTTACATTTTAAATAATTCTGGATTAGAATTTAAAACTTCAAAAGATAATACAATCAGAACAAAAATAAATCTATTAAATATTGGTACTGCCCAGGTATTAACAATACCGGGGGAGGCATTACCAAATATAGGCTTTTATCTAAAACGTAAAATGCCGACAAAACACCCGTTTCTATTTGGCCTCACTAATGATGCCATGGGTTATATACTCACAAAAGAAGATTTCAATAGTTTCGAAAGGTATAATTACATAAGCAGAACCAGTCTCGGAGAAAAAACCGGCGAAATATATGTTAATGCTTCACTCGATTTAATCAATAAGAGCCCAAAACCAGCTCAAAATATAAACAAGTAATCAAAACATAAAATAACACAATCAAATGAAAACTAAAGTTTTATTAATTGCTTCTCTAATCTCTTTTTCCTTTTTATTTACTTTTTGTACAACACAGGAGAAAAAAGCGGAGGAACCAAAACCTGTTACTCCTAAAACAGCTTTACAGAGCTATTTAAATAATGGAGATGATTCTTTTGCATGGGAACTAAAAGATGAATATGAAATTGAAGGAGTTAAAATTTATGAAATCTTGCTTACCTCACAACAATGGAGAGAACACGTTTGGAAGCATCAACTTACACTCGCTGTACCAGCTAAAAATTCTTATGATGGAGCTTTGCTGTTCGTAACCGGAGGAAGTATAAAAGACGGGATGCCAAAATGGAGTGATAAGAATGATAAAAGGATGCTCAGTTTTGCTCAAATGGCTTATAAAAATCAAGCAATTGTTTCTATTTTAAGGCAAACACCAAATCAACCATTGTATGATGATCTGGTTGAAGATGAGCTGATTTCATTCACATTGCATAATTTTAAAAATGACGGAGATTATACCTGGCCCCTTTTATTCCCTATGGTAAAAAGTGCAGTTCGTGCAATGGATGCTGTTCAGGCATTTTCAGAGGAGAACCTTAATCATAAAATAAATAATTTTACTGTTACAGGTGCTTCAAAAAGAGGTTGGACAACCTGGTTGACCGGGGCCAACGACCCAAGGGTTAAATCAATTGGTCCTATGGTAATTGATGTACTTAACATGCCGGTAAGTCTGGATTATCAAATTCAGGTTTGGAATGAATATAGCATACAGATTGAGGATTATGTGAAACTTGAGATCCCACAGCAAGTGCATACTGAGAGTGGTGATGCTATTTCCGCAATGGTAGATCCATATTCATACAGGAAATCATTGACTATGCCAAAAATGATTTTTATCGGAACAAATGATGAGTATTGGCCTGTGGATGCAATTAAAAATTATCTGGATAGTATTCCAGGAGAGAATTATATTCATTATGTACCCAATGCCGGTCATGATCTTGGAGGTGGAGAGCAGGCAATAAAAGCATTAAGTGCATTTTGGGGCCAGACTTTAACCAATAGCCAGTATCCAACCTGCAAATGGGATGCAGTTAAAGAAGATAATAAAGTCTCAATTAATGTAGCTGGGTCAGAAGGAAAAGTTGTAGCTGCCTATCTCTGGATGGCGGATTCAGAAGACAGGGATTTTCGTGATGAAGAGTGGAAATCTGCTGATCTTAAAGTAAATGGTGAAGCCAATTTTACCCGAAAAATTGGTTTACCAAAAAGTGGTTTCAGGGCCTTTTATGTTGACCTGAAATATGAAGATCCCAATGGTGGAGATTATACAATTAGTACCAGAATGTTTGTTTTGAACCAGGAAGATATTTTATAATCACTGAATCTTTTTGTTTTTTAAGAATCAAGTCAGTATGACCAGATCTGCTTTATTTATTACCCTAGCCATTGTAATGCTGGCTAGCTCATGCAGTGGCAAAAAGGAACTTCCTATTGCAGCTTATTATGATTACGATTCTAAATTACCGCTTCTTGACACTATACTTTCTGAGGCTGATTCAGGAAATTATTCCTTAATCAAGGCTTCTTTTAACAGTGTTCATGACAAAACTGTTTCTGGATTATTGAGTATCCCCAAGAATGCCAAAGAGCCTGTTCCTGTTATATTATTGCTACATGGAGTAGGTGACAGAAAAACTGTCGATTATATGGAGGCAGGGATTCCTTTTCTTACTGAAGCCGGTTATGCTGTATTTCGTATAGATGTAGCCAATCATGGTGAAAGGAAAACTCAAGACTATGAAGTGGATTTTACGGGCGATTACAAGTACTGGACACGGGATATTCTAACCCAAACCGTATTCGATCTCAGGAGATCTATTGATTTCCTTTCCACCCGGGACGAAATTGATACTGAAAGAATTGGTTTTCTAGGTATAAGTCTTGGAGGATTTATAGGAACTGTTTTCTGTGGTGTGGATAAACGTGTAAAAGTTCCAGCTCTGGCTTTGGCAGGCGGTGGATTAAATATCATGTTTGGTGTGGACGCTTTTAATGCCGAAACATCCAACTATATGAGCATTATTGATCCTATTAACTTTGTTCAAGATATTTCTCCAAGGCCTCTATTGATGATTAACGCAGAGAACGACGAGATAGTGCCACCAATAACCAGCAAATTATTGTTCAAAAAAGCAGAAGAGCCTAAAAAAATTATCTGGTATCCATCAAAACACAGAAATATTCCAGTGGATAAGACCTATGGTGATGCCATTCAATGGTTTAATGAACATCTTTAATGACTTTAAAATCAAAAATAATACGAGTAACTTCCAAGGGATTGCTTGGACTTCTTATCCTTCTGGTTATATTATTCCTGGTTATAACAGGTTCTTCCTGGATAAGGCACTGGATTACCTATCCCAGAATGGAAAAACAAAGGGCTGAAATATGGTCTAAATATCAGAAGCCGGAAAAGTACATTCAGCTTGAGGAATATAAAGGCATACTTCATGCACATACATTTTGGTCACATGACAGCCGGGGATCAATAAAGGAGATACTACCTGCTGCAAAAAAAGCCAATCTCGATTTTTTATTTTTTTCAGATCATGCTCATGGAAAACTCGATACATTTCCAAGAAGCTATCATGGCATTTATGACGGAATTATTTTTGAAGCCGGGACTGAAAGTAGTGATGGCTTAATGGTTTGCCCTATGGATAGCGTGATTCTAGACTGGAACGAAGGACAGGACTCAATTATAAAACAAGTAGTTGAATCGGGAGGATTGGCTCTTTATGTGCATACTGAAAAGCCTCACGATTGGGATAATCCCGATTATCAGGCTATGGAAATATATAACATTCACACGGATATGTTGGATGGTGAAAAATTGGTACCATTAATTATCAATTTTGCAGTTAACGGAAAGAAATACAGACATTGGTCTTTCAGAGAACTTTACGATGAACAAACTGAAATTATGGCCAATTGGGACCGTCTAAACAAAAAGAGAAAGATCGTTGGGATGGCTGCCGTTGATGCTCACAACAACCAGAATATTCGTGCCAGGTATCTGGATAATGGTCAGGTAGAATGGGTCGGCTCAAATGCTGAGACTTTAGTCATCAAAGATCCGGGCCTGAAGGAAAAAATATTATTGGGAAAACCTGATTCAGCAGGATGGGCATTTAATTTCGATATTGATACCTATTATGGATCATTCAATTATGTTAATACACATATATTCAGCGATACACTTAGTAATTTTGCCTTAAAAGATCATCTCGTGGAAGGTCATGCATTTATAGCATTTGAGAATCTTGCAGATGCCTCAGGCTTTCAATTTTTCTCAACAGATAAGGACAATGAAGTGAATGGTATTCTAGGTGATTCGGTATTAAATTCAAGCATTTCAAAATTACAGGCAACCTCCCCCTACCCTGTTCAATATACTCTTCTGAGGGATGGACAAATAATTGATTCTTTGGACAATGTATATTCCTATGAATATAATTTCGATTCTACACCGGGTAATTACCGCATTGTAGCAAGCCTGAATTTTAACAATAAATGGACATCCTGGGTTATAACAAATCCAATATATGTTTTTGAATGATAAAATTAGTATAATTTTTATTCACCCATAAATGTTACGTATAAAGAATTCTAGCTGGATAATAAAATTCCTGGTAATTCCTGTCGGCATCCTACTTTTAATATTCTATTTTTACCTTGCTTTACCTTTATGGGGAGTGCCTTTTAATGCTCAGCGGCATGGGAACCCTCCCTTAACTCCAGCCTGGGCTTTGGAGTGTTGGCTCTGGGAAGATGACATAAATACAGCTGAGTATGTTGATGAACTATTAAAAGGATATGCAGAACATGATATTCCGGTAAGGACAATCTTACTTGATAGTCCATGGAGTTTACGCTACAATGACTTCGAAGTGGATGAAGATCTATATCCTGAGCCAGAGGAATGGTTCAAAAAACTGCAGGATGATGGCTATAGAGTGGTCCTATGGATGACCCCAAATGTTAATAGTTTTAGTAAAGACACGAAAATCCGGGAATCAGATGATTGGTATAATACAGCTGTTGATAATGGATATCTTACCGGAAAAGGCACACAGGTAAAATGGTGGAAAGGAAAAGGCGGATATATAGATTATTCGAATCCTGATGCAGTAAAATGGTGGCAAGGCTTGCAAAGCAAAGTATATGAATACGGAATTGATGGGTGGAAACTTGACGGATCTGCTACCACCTTTACCAGTAAAATAGGGCCAATTCCACTTTTCTTCCAATCAACAAACCAGGGTCTGATGACAACCAGGTCCTATATGGATCATTATTACCGCAATGAATTTCAACATGGGCAGGAACAAAATCCTGATTTTATAACTCTGGCTCGTGCCATGGACAGGAGGTTTCACCCTGAGGGATTTGCCCCGATAGATGCTGCTCCAGTTACCTGGGTGGGCGATCAGGAACATCATTGGACAACAACTGAAAATTCTGACGGAAAGGAAGAAGAAAAAAAGGACATTGCCCTAAAAGGAATCCAGGGGTTTGAATCAGCAATTCAAAGTATTTTAAGAAGTGCGGAAAAAGGATACAATGTTATTGGTTCCGATGTAGCAGGCTTTTCAGGACGTACCATTCCTCCCAGACTTTATATCAGGTGGGCACAGTTTTCAACTTTTTGTGGTTTGTTCTTAAATGGTGGCCATGGAGACAGGGCCTTATGGAATAGGACCACCGAAGAACTGGAAATAATAAGAGAATTCTCATGGCTTCACACTGAGCTGGTTCCATATATGTATACGTATGTGGTTGAGGGACATAAGGGTGGTAAACTATTACAACAGCCAGTAAAAGGGAAATATCATTATATGTTTGGCGATTATTTGTTGATTGCTCCAATTTACAAAGACGATTTAAAAAACACTGTTGCATTGCCAGAGGGAAACTGGAGATACTGGTTTGATGATGAACAAATTATAGAGGGGCCTGTTAGCTTTGAAAATGAATTTGCCCTTGATCAATATCCGGTTTACATCAAAGAAGGAGCAATTATTCCTATGCAGATTGAAAGGGACTATACAAAGATTGGGGACAAAAGCTATAAAGGGTATCTAACTTTGCGAATTTATCCTGAGGGAAAAAGCAAGTTCAACATTCATCAAACAGATGGAAATGAAAATGGATTTGTAGAATCAGTTGAATCAGATAATGCAATAGAAATTAGTATAGAAAATATTAGGAAAAAGCATATATTACAGGTTCATTTACAGTCGAAGCCAAAAAAAGTAGAACTTGATGACAGAATGCTTTCAGATACTCTCTATGCATTTGATAGCATTAAAAATAAATTGATAATTAAATCAAACACTACAAATTCCGGGAAATATATCATTACCAAATAAACTACTTAATAAAAATTATACGAAATGAAAACGAATAAAATTTTTGGACTTTTTGTCATTATCCTTGCGATCTTTCTATCATTTGGATGCACAAACAATAAAACAACACAGGAGGAGGAATCAGCTCCAAAAAACTGGGCAGAAAAATTAGGATATCCTGCTGGTAAAAAGGTAATTATACTCCATGCTGATGATGCAGGTATGTGCGAGGAAGCCAATACTGCCACAGCTCATTTACTTGAAAATGATTATATTCAATCTGCAGCAATAATGGCTCCATGTCCTAGTGCTGATGATTTTATCCAATGGGCAATTGACAATCCAAAGGAAGATATTGGTATGCATCTTACCCTTACAAGCGAATGGAAAAAATACAGGTGGGGACCAATCACTCCAGCTGAAGAAGTTCCTGGTCTTATTGATCCGGAAGGAATGCTCTGGCATGACGTGCCACAGGTTGTTATGAGTGCTTCCGCTGAAGAAGTTGAAAAAGAAATAAGGGCACAAATTGATAAGGCCATTGCAATGGGACATCAACCAACGCATATCGATACTCATATGGGAACCCTTTATGGCCATCCTAGTTATGTTCAAGTCTTTTTTAAGGTTGCAGAAGAATACGGCATACCTGCCAATGCCATAGATCTATCAGATTCAGTTGTTGTGGCCAAGTTTATTGAACAAGGTTACCCCATTGATGAAAATGTAATTGGAATTGTTGGAGATTATTCCCTGCCAAAACTGGATAACTTCACCAGTGCTCCAAATGCAAAAACTTACGAGGAAAAAGTAGAAAATTTTAAAGCTTTGATCACAGCATTGCCTCCGGGACTTACAGAAATCATTTTTCATCCCTCCGTCGGTTCCGATAATCTAAAAAGTATTACCGGCTCATGGCAACAGCGAATTTGGGAGTCCGAGATGTTCGGTGATCCTGACCTGATCAAGTTTTTTGAAGATGAAGACATCATCTTTACAAATTGGATTGAAATAATGGATAGGCATAAAAATATATAATTACCTATCATATAGGTAAGCCTAATTGCTATTATAAAAACTAATACTGATTATCATGAAAACAATCTTTCTCTCAACAGCTGCCTTGTTAGTGGGCCTATTAATTACTGGATTTCAAGTAAATACAAAACATGCAGATGTAACAAAAGAATAAAAATTCACAGGAAGCTGAATGGGTTTCATTGTATAATGGAAAAAATCTTGAAGGATGGACAATCAGGGGAAAAGCCAATTGGAAAGTTGTGGATGGCATTTTGATTGGCCAATCTAAAAAAGGTACAGGCCATATATATGCTTCTCCCGAGTTGACTGACCTCGAAGTTAAAGGTATGTTTCGATTGAGTGACCAGGGCGGAGGGTCAAATAGCGGATTATATTTCCGTTCAAATCCTCCAGCTGATAATCCTGATGGTTATCCACGAGGATATGAGGCACAAATCTGTCATAACCAGGATGCTTATACAGGTTGGCTCTGGAAACCTGGTACCCCAACAGGTAAGGCTGACAAATTGATTACAAAGGATGATGAATGGTTCTCAATGAGAGTAAAAGCTGTAGGTACTCATCTCCAAATATGGGTTAACGATGAGCTGGTGATGACCTATGATGATAGTGAATATAAAAAGGGATATTTTGCAATTCAATGTCATAATCCAGGCATGACAATAGAAGCTAAAGAACTATACTACAAAGATTTAAGCAAGTAAATGAAAGAACTCAAACTAGGTATAACTTTTTGCATATTAAGCTTAATCTCAGTTACTGGATTTGCTGAACAAATCCGAGCAAATGTAGCTGAAGTGATTCTAACACCTCCATTAGAAATTGGATATACCCTCGGGGGTTATGGCGCTCGTATGAGTAAACCTGCTGCAGGTATACACGATAACATTAAAGCCAAAGCACTGGTAGTTGAAAAGGATAATAAAAAATATGCAATAATCACCCTGGATATTCTGGGTCTTCCTCCTAATGTAAAACCTCAGGTAATTGAACGATTGAATAAAAAGGATTGGACCGAAGAGAATATTATGTTTCTTCCCTCCCACTCACATACAAGTCTCGAAATGTTTGCTTTGAATGATAAAAACATTTTTGGGATGCCTCAAATTGGAATATTTCAACCTGAGTTACTCGAATTTGTGGTTCAAACATTAACTGAGTTGATTGTTCTAGCCGACAAGGATTTACAACCTGTGAAGATTGGCACAAACAGAAAGCAAATAGAGGGAATGAACAGGAACAGAAGGGGTGAACCATATGTTGATAAGTATCTGACTGTTACACGTGTTGATTATTTAGATGGGAATCCGATGACTGTTATGGTAAACTGGACTGGACATCCAACAATTATGGATGATGACGATATGTTGGTGTCCGGTGGATGGCCTGGATATTTGCAGAGGGAATTGGAAGCATGGATTGGAAATGATGTTGTTGCAATGTACTTTAATGGTGCGGAAGGTGATCAATCAGTAGTAGGTGAGAGCATATCTGGAAGCCATTATGAAAAAGCTGAAAACTATGGTAGGAAGCTGGCAATTAAAGCGTTGGACATTTATAATAGTATAACTACTGCCGAGAGCATTAATTTCAATTATACCCTTCAAATAGTACAACTCCCTGCCCGCAAGGCACATCCGGATTTTATGGAAACTGGTGGGGAAGAATATGGTCTAAATGAAGAGAATATACAGACACTTCTAAATCAGGTTTTTCCGGAAAAAACTACAATAGGTAGTTGCAGAATTGGGGATCTCTTAATTGTAGGTGTACCAGGTGAATTGACTTCCGAACTAGGACTACAAATTAAGGAGGAATTAAATTCTCAGGGAATAAAGTACCCGGTTATTGGTGGTCTGGCAAACCAATGGATTAGCTACATTATGAGCGAAGATGCATATATGAAAAGTGGGTATGAAGCAAGTGTTAGTTTTTATGGGAAAGATCTTGGAAATGTAATCGTGAATGATGCCATCAATGCAGCTGATGAAACTTATCAAATAATTAATCGATATGACCAGGTTTTTGATTGTATTTATTTTTATATCACAACTTTTTATGAATGGTTGTGCGCAGAATAAAAGTGATGATCCAAACGCTCCCAAAGTTCCCCGAGGATATAAGAATGAAACCTTCTTAAAAATAGCCTATGGTCTGAAATTTTTAGACCTGATTGAAACCGAACCTGCTATTCCTGAAAACATTGAAGTTTTTGAGAATTTGACTTATAAACAAATAGATGGTATTGATCTGAAACTGGATATCTACAAAGATAAAGAGCTGAAAGAACCTGCACCTGTCCTTATTTTTATTCATGGAGGAAGCTGGTCAAAGGGTAAAAGATCGGATTATTTGCCTTATCTGCTAGATTTTGCTCAGAAAAAATATATCACTGCCACGGTTTCCTACCGACTTTCGGGTGTAGCTAAATTTCCTGCTGCTGTGGAAGATGTTAAATGTGCTGTGAGATGGATCAGAGCAAATGCATCAGATTATAATATTGATGCAGATAAAATTGCTGTTGTTGGTGGTTCGGCAGGTGGACATCTTGCTTTGATGCTTGGTTACACAGATGATAACGAATTTGCAAAAGAATGCAATGATTCGGTAAGTAGCAAGGTAAATGCAATCGTAAACATTTATGGTGCTATTGACCTAACTACTCCCTATGCTCGGGAACAAGGTGCCAGTACTTCATTCTTAGGTTATACATTCGAGCAGAACCCAGATATTTATACTATTGCTTCGCCCAAAACCTATATTAGTACAGATGATCCTCCAACTCTGACATTTCATGGGACTATCGATTCTCTTGTACCTGTTAGCCAGGCTGATTCATTACATAAATGGCTCGATGAAACTGGCGTTGAAAATGAGTACCATAGATTGAAAGGATGGCCTCATACAATGGATTTATCCGTAAAAGTAAATAACTATTGCCAATATTATATGGATGCTTTCTTTGAGAAGCATTTACGCTAAATGATATTCCTTTATTCTATTATTAAAATAAAAAATATGAAGCACTTTGCATTATTGGTTATTGCTGGTATATTAATCAGTTTAATGGCCTGCACAAATGAAAAGCCTGATAATAAAGACACTAAAGATCGGGATATTGTTGTAATGGCCTATTATGTTCCATCAGACAAATTCCCCCCTTCAGAATTACAGGTTGAGAAACTAACACATATTATTTTTTCATTTACAGAAGTAATTGACAATAAAATGGCTTTTGTGAATGAATCATCCTCTCAAAAACTTCACGACCTCGTGAAACAAAAAGAAAGAAATCCAAATATTAAAGTAATGATTGCATGCGGTGGCTGGGGCGGTTGCGCTGGTTTTTCTGATATGGCTGCTACGTCTGAAACGAGAAAAACATTTGTGGAAAGTACAATTGATTTCATTAATGAGTACAATCTCGATGGAGTAGACATAGATTGGGAATATCCTGGATTACCTGGTGCTGGAAATCCCTTCAGACCTGATGAAGATGAGGGAAACTTTACTTTATTGATGAAAGAGCTGCGTGAGGCTATGGACGCAACCGGCAAAAAACTAACTCTGACTTTCGCATCAGCAGGATGGGAGAACTATTATAACTTTGTGGATGAAAAGGAAGTCATGAAATATGCAGATTATATAAATGTAATGACTTATGATTTAGTTGGTGGTGATTCACCATTTACTGGACATAACACTAACCTGGGTAAAATATCTCTTGAAGATATTGAGGGCACTCCTTTTTATGATTTTACCCAGGAAAGAGCTAAAGAATTTGAGGAAAAAGGTTATAAATATTCACCTAGAGGAGCTGATGCTATAATTCCATATTGCATGGAGTTGGGAATAGATCCTCGCCAGATTGTTATTGGTGCTGCATTTTATGGGAGGGCCTGGAAAGGTGTACCTCCACCAAACAACGGCCTTTACCAGCCAAATAAAGGAGTTCACACCGGATGGGCCGGGTATTTAAATATCAGGAGAGCATATGAAAATAAAAATGGATTTAAAAGATATTGGGACCCAATTGCAAAAGCACCATTTCTCTATAACGAAACTGATAGTATATTCATTTCATATGATGATACCGTTTCGGTAATGCTCAAAACAAGGTATAGTATAGATAATAAGCTTGGTGGGATTATGTTCTGGCAACTTACCAACGATACCAATGAAGAAAATGGTCTGCTTGATGCAATCTATAAGGAATCGGAAAAGTAAGAAATCATTAAATATTTTTGTTTTACTAAAAGATTAAAAATCGATCAATCTCAATAACCAAATTCGCATAAGACTTTGTCAGATTGCGAAAGAAGTTCATATATTTAATGTAAATACCTTATATATTAGAATGTTCTGGTTCCTTTATAAACTCTCGATTCACTTAAAGGAACCAGTGTGCCAGAGTAGGTTAACTTTTGAGAGCCACTTCCACTGATAGTTGCATCAGCAGAACCAGTAGGAGAAGCTGTCAGCACGACAAATATTGTACCTGCAGAAGTAGAAACATTAAATTCAATTGAATACATTCCCTTTTTGTTCTGAGACATCTTGTAGTTGGCCACATTTCCTTCCACAGTAACTCCACCAACACCATTGTATCCAATATCTTTCCCATTGCCAAATTGGAAAGCACACTTGTCTACATCAATTCCAACAAAATTTAACGATGACTCAACAACCAATCTTTGGCCATATTTATCAGAAAGAAAATTAGCCTCCAAAACATATTGTTTGGCTTCAATGCTAGTATTAAGTACAGCTGCTCTCTCTGCATCTGCCTGAGCTTGTTGTTCCTTTTTTGCTGCTTTTGCAGCTTTTTTATCCTCTTTTGATTTCTGTCCTATGGCAGGTATTGCCATTAATGCAACAAAAATATAAATCAAGATCTTTTTCATAGTGTTTGTTTTGTATTAATTAAATATTAGTGCTGAGCAATATTAAAATATAACGATCTAAAAATATAAATTATTTTGAATTATTCTAAATAACCACCTCCCTCTTTTTCAAAAACGACTTCACCAATTTGTCCTTTTTAATGGGTTTCCCGTGACCCGGGAAGAAAATTTTCGCCTCAGAATCGATCAAGGTCTTCCAACTTTTTAGCAATGAAGGTACATCGTTTGCAAAAATCGGAAAAACATCCTCGCTTCCATACAATGAAAAACAGGTATCACCTACGAAGCTTTCACCTGAACCAAATACAATACTTATCGAGCCACTTGTATGACCCGGTGTTGGAATCACTGTTGCAGAAAACCCAAAATCTCTGAGTGATACTATATCAGAAACCAATATATCTGGTTTAACAGCAACAAACTTTGGCAGAGGATTATACAGTTTCCCAAGATTTGATAAAATTTTTCCTGGAAGGGTGGCTCCATTTGGAATAAGTCTCAAACCTCTTTCAAGGTAAGCTCCCTCATCTTTGTGCACCATTACAGGGGCATTACTTTCTTCCTTAAGCCAGTTTACATTACCAACATGATCATAATGAACATGACTTAATATGATTAATGAAATGTCTTGCGGATTGATATTCAATTGGTCCAGCTTTCTCTTAAGCGACATGGTTTTCCCCGGGATACCTGCATCTACAACTAAATACTTACCATCCTCCTGAATTAGATAAAGGGTGCTAAAGCTCAAATTAATTGTAAATACTTTGATCATATGAAGCTAGAGATCAGGGATCTTCAACTATTACTGTATTCGTAATTTTTGAATTATCGGGCTGAATAATTTCTACTACATAGGATCCCGAAGCATTAAAGTTTATATCGTAATAGGTACCGTCCAGCTTTACAATTACAGCTGGGCAATCATCGGAACCAGAATTTTTTCCCCACAATTTAATAGAGATTGTATTTCCCTCAAAATTGGTTTCATCATGTGAAAAGTCATAGCAACCATTATTTCCAATTGTACCGAAAAACTCAATTCTAAGAGTTTCACTAAGTTTTATTGTATCAGCAATATGAATGCTATCCACTTTAATAACAAATTTTGTTTCCTTATCCTTATTACAATTTACTAGGAATAGACTAAAAAATAATAATAAAAGAACCGGAGCGACCAGCCTGTTTTTCATAAGTTTATGCTTTTGAGATGTTAAAAATTTCAATAAAAAAGTTCCCTTTATAGCTTACTTCAAACAACAAAAAGTATACCGAAAGGCCAAGGATAACATTCTAATCTTCGAGTGTTGACAAATCGCCCTCATCAATCCCAAGAGCTCTAGACTTCAAGACCCTTCGCATTATTTTCCCACTTCTTGTTTTTGGCAGTCCATCTGAAAAAATTAATTCAGAAGGCTTTGCAATGGGGCCTATTTCCTTGGCTACATATTCTTTCAGCTCTTCAGCGAGGGAATCACTGGCAGATACTCCTTCCTTCAGGATAACAAATGCATGAATTGCGTTACCTCTCAGCTCATCTGGCAATCCCACTGCTGCCGCTTCTGTTACAGCTGGATGACTTACCAGGGCGCTCTCAATCTCAGCAGAACCAAGCCGATAACCACTCACCTTGAGAACATCATCCATTCTCCCAATAATCCAGAAGTAACCGTCCTCATCTATTCTTGCAGAATCGCCAGTAAGGTACCAACCCTGCTTTTCAAACTGCTTCCAATACTTTTCAATAAAACGATCAGGGTCATTCATTATTGTTCTTGCCATGCCCGGCCACGGGCTTTTAATAACCAGTGTTCCTTCTTCACCAGCCTTTACATCATTACCATTATCGTCGACCACAGATATTTCATTTCCAAAGAATGGTTTGGTTGCAGATCCAGGTTTCAGTGGAGTAATAGGCAAAGGAGTAATCATAAAACCACCTGTCTCTGTTTGCCACCAGGTATCCATTATAGGGCACTTTTCCTTCCCAACCACCTCATAATACCACTTCCATGCTTCGGGATTAATCGGTTCTCCAACGGAGCCAAGCAATCTCAATGTACTCAAATCATGCTTATCAACCCATGAAGCTCCAAATCTCATCAGTCCACGAATAGCTGTGGGTGAGGTATATAATATATTTACTCCGTATTTCTCGATGATAGACCACCACCTGTTTGGATATGGATGATTTGGGGCGCCTTCATAAAGGATGATAGTTGCACCATTAATCAGTGGGCCATAAACTATATAGCTGTGGCCTGTAATCCAACCCGGGTCAGCGGCACACCACCACCGATCTTCTGGTTTAATATCAAAAACATAATTATAAGTTGTAGAGGTGTATACCTGGTAGCCACCATGAGTATGAACAAGTCCTTTTGGCTTGCCAGTTGTACCTGATGTATAAAGGATAAATAGTGGATCTTCAGCATCTAATTCCTCTGTGGCAGCAACGGGGCTTGCGATAGGCATACCCATCAAATCATGCCAGAAAAAATCACGATCATTCTCCATAAAACATTCTTCACCAGTACGTTTTACTGTAATGCAAACTTCGATGGTTGGTGATCGTTTCATTGCTTCATTTGCAATACATTTAAGCTTTGTGGGTTTACCTCTTCTGTACCCACCATCGGCTGTTACCAAAACACGACTATGTGCATCGGCTATACGTTCTGCCAATGCTTCAACGCTAAATCCTCCATATACTACACTGTGTGCTGCTCCCAACTTTGCGCATGCGAGCATAGCAATAACTAATTCAGGAATCTGAGGCATGTAAATGGTCACAATTTCTCCCTTCTTCACCCCCATTGCCAATAAAACATTGGTGAATTTTGAGACTTCCCGGTTTAAAGCATGATAAGAATAGGTTTTCACATCCCCCGGTTCCCCTTCCCAGATAAGTGCCATTTTATTTCTAACAGATGTTTGCAGATGCCTGTCAATGGCATTCGAAATAATATTTGTTTTGCCTCCCACAAACCATTTATAAAATGGCTTATTAGAATCATCAAGTACTTTGTCCCATTTTTTATACCAGAAAAGCTTATCTGCTTCCTCTGCCCAAAAAGTCTCCCTGTTCTGTATTGACTTTTTATATAAAGTTTCATAATCTTTTATATGGGCATTCTTTATTACCTCTTCCGATGGATGATACAAATCTTTCATCATAAAGTATTTTAATTAATTATTGAATTTCATTAAGTGTTAAGCTTATTTAAGCGTGACATTAAAAAATAAAAGTAGTATTTCTGATTGAAAAAACAATGTTACAGAATAGCTGGAGGCTGTTATACTAAATTACTATAATATTACCATATCAGTAATAATGCCTTTTCAAAAAGATTTTCACAAACTTGATATAAATTAGGAATCTAAATTTTCACAAATAATTCATTTTTGAAATAATATCGTATTTTTGTTAATGAAAACAAGCCTCAGATGAGCAAAACAATACACATCAAATTTGGACCTCTGGTTATTGGAATTTTATTTTTTGGGATTGCAATAAACTTATCGGCTCAACCTTTCTATACTAAACTTACAGAGTATACATCTACCTTATCATCAGAGTTTAATAAAATTCCTGGGGAAAGGAAGGAAATTCTTGAAGAGATTGGAGACTTTATTTCAGCTCAAAACGATAAGAAATCAACTGTCCAATTGCTGTTCATCTGTACTCTGAATGCAAGGAGAAGTCAGTTTGCCCAGGTATGGGCTCAAACTGCAGCTTACCATTACAAGTTAAGGAATATTAAGGCTTTTTCAGGTGGTCATAATGAAACAGCCATTAATTTCAGAATACTGGAAGCTCTGAGAAAAGCAGGTTTTGAAATAACTGCTTCAGAAGTATATTCTCAAAACCCGGTTTATTTGCTCAGCATGGGACGAAGATATCCTGACATCTTTATTTTTTCGAAAAAATATGATTACTGGAACAATCCACACATGGACTTTGCATCTATTTTGTGTAGTAAGGATTTATTTGAAATGAAACTCCAACCCAATGGTTCTAATCAAACGATTTTCTTGCCTTATGAAGACATCCATATTTTTGATTCCTCTGCCAATAATTATCTGCGGAACGATGAAATTTGTCGGCAAATTGCCAGAGAAATGTTCTATTTAATGGATTATGTAAAGAATTCAAAAAATAATCAAAAGAAGAAAAAAGAGAAAAAGAAGTCTTAAGAATAGCCCTAATTTATTTTATCCCCCCTATTACTATTACCATGGCTCGATTTTTGCTAGACAGTACTCAATAGTCCAAACTTTTATATTTAGATTAAAACCTGCATGAAAACAATTAAAAAAGCCTTATCCGTTATCCTAGTTATCCTTACATCAACAGTATTGCATGCTCAAGACTGGACAATGGAAGTAAATGATATCAGAGACTACCATCGAATGATAAACACTGGTTCAAAAGTTAATAACTCTTATGATGATATTGAGGGAAATCCATATTTTTTTGAAGATTTTAGAGAAGGTTCTGTAATTACAAAGAATGGAAAAAAATACAATGGGGAATTCAGGTATGATCTATACGCCGATGAGATTGAGTTCAAACTCGACGGTGATATTTACTGGATTGCTAATCCTGAGCTGATGGAGTATATCAAAATTGATGGTCAGGTATTTGTCTATTATGACAAAGACATGACTGATTCAAAAAATGGCTTTTATTACCAGGTTTTGGTTATGGGCGAATGCAAGTTGCTGTATCGAAAAGGGATTAACCTAAAAGAGGCGGAACCGCCTAAACCATATGTTGATGCTAAACCAGCAACTTTTATTGATCGCAAACCATTGTATTACATTCAAAAAGGAATTGCCTATCCACAAAGGGTTTCCAACAAAGGTGATTTATTGGAAAATTTATCAGACAAGAAACAGGAAGTTTCAACGTTTATTAAGAAGAATAAGATATCTGTCAACAATAAAGATGAGTTGATAGATCTGATTGAGTTTTACAATAGTTTATAGATTAGAGCCTACTTATCTTTCAGCTTAAATAATAATCTCTATTTTTGTGAAAATTGTAAAATTAGAGTTTAGGATGAGATTATTATTTTTATTCACTTTGTTGGTCCTGGCATCAGCTTGTAATATCAACAGGCCGTGTGATGAGCCCACGAAATTTCCTGTCCAGACTGGTTTCTATGATTATAATAATGATTTACTTTCAGATACCATTGTAGAGAACCTTAGTCTGTATGGAATTGGAAAAGAAGACAGTTTAATATATCAGGGTATTGACACTAACAAGGTAAGTTTCAGGCTTGATCCATTTTCAGATTCAACGAAAATAGTGATTATGGGTTTTGCAAAAACTGACACCCTTACATTTATTTATAACAGGCATCTTGAACTGGTATCCCCTGAGTGTAGTTTTGCAATGTTTTTTGATATTCACACCATTCTTAGAACCACTAACTTCATAGATTCATTATCGTTACTCGATAATACACTTAATGCAAATACGCAGGAGCATTTACGGATTTTTGTGCGTTAGTTTAATATTTGGCAGTTCCCTGTCAAGTTATGCACAAGCTGATTCAACTATACGAGTCGGTGGCATTACAATTGGAATTGATGTTTCTCGCTTTTTCGTCCAAATTTGGAATCCTATCCGTGGAAATTATGAGGTTTCATTGGGGGGTGATATTGGAAAAAAATTCTCACTAAATGGTGAAGCTGGGATTTTAACAACAAACTTCGATGAAGAAACCTATCATTATGAATCCGGCGGAACTTATTTTCGATTTGGTTTTCAATATAATATACTTAAACGAAGACCCAATGATGACAATGCAATATTTCTTGGATTGTTGTATGGATTATCGTTATACGAACACAAAGCCGATCAGATTACAATAAATGATGGTTATTGGGGATCAGGAAGCGGAAGTATACCATTGACAAAATTAACAGGTAATTGGGCGGAATTTAAAGGAGGAATGCGTGTTGAGGTATTTCGTAACTGGTATCTTGGTTGGTCTATTCGCTTAAGAATTTATTTATTCGGTCAGGAGGATCCGGTTATGACTCCCTATATAATACCAGGGTTTGGCAAAGCTGATAAAACTCTATCGATAGGAATGAGTTATTCAGTATTTTTTAAAATCCCATACAGGAAAAAGAAATAAAAATTCCGATTCCGCTAAATCAGATTGGAATCAAGTAGTTCCAGATTTTATAATATTCTATACTTTTGACATTATTTACAATAGAATTAGCTTCAAAAATGAAGGCAATAACAAGGAGGAAAATACTGATTTCATTATTCTGCACCCTTTTATACCTAACTCCACATTCAATGCATGGACAGGATGCAAGATTTGGTATTGTTGTCGGTCCAAATTTTTCAACACTTAGCAGTAATTTCTTTGAAGGACACTTCAGGGTAGGATTCCATGCAGGAGTTTTTGGTCAATTTAAGTTCTCAGAAAAATGGGCATTAAGACCCGAGCTTTTTTATTCCCAACAGGGAATGACTATTCGGGATGAACCCGGGTCATATACAAAGTTCATGAACTATAACAACTATATCAACCTACCTGTACAACTTGAATACTTCTTTAATGATCGATTTTCACTCCAGTTTGGCCCAGGATTGGGTTTTTTACTTAAAGCAAAAGAAATAACAAAGTATCCTGGTAATGATAACACCGAAGATGTTACCGATACATATAACCGGGTAGATGTTGGTTTCTACCTGGGATTTGAATATTCCTTTAAAAAGCACTTTGGCCTTGGATTGAGGTTTTATAGTAGTTTTATGTATGTTGAAATTGGCGCCGACCGCAAAAGAAATTTGTTTTTCCAGCTGCCTCTCACCTATAAGTTCTAAGTCTTATTTGCATAAACCTTTTTCTATTGACCAGGAAGTTTTCCTCGCATCTTTCTCCTTAGCTGCACCCTTGACTGTATCCTGTCAAGTCTACGTATTCGAAAAGCGTTAACTGCAGTTGCAAATCGTTGAAGAAGATTGAGATAAAGAACCAGATATGCAACCAGAGACATAAACCAGATGATCTGCAAATTAAACCAATAGGTTTCTATCTCCAATCTTCCTATCCTTTTTATTGGTGCAAACATATGTGCACGACCAATTCTGGAATCTGGTTTTTCAAATATGGGATCCATTCTTTGAACCAAATGATCACCAATTTCAATAATTTTTTGTAGCTGATTCTTATTCAATACCAGGTTTGAAATACTGGTATTCGTATAATTGTTTTGAAACTGTAATAAGGCATTTTTTCCGCCAACCTGCACTTCTACTTCACTGTAAATCTCATCCCTTCTAGTGCTAGCCCGGTTATTCATAACCTGGTATAGATATTGAAGAGAATCAAGATAATTTTCTACCTCCGATTTTACAATTGGTGTAAAATACTCAGGATCAATCCTTCTAATTACATTACCCGGGTGTATACCCGTCACATTTTTAAGATCATTCAATTCGTTTCGTACAACTTTTAAGTTGTTCTCTACCCTTGCGTTATTTGTTCCTTCAGCTTTTAATCTTTTTGCCTCATCCATCAATCCTCGGATTTCTGGAAATAGGAATGCAGTTTTAAACATAGCCACACTGATTTGCATTTCAAGATCAAAGAAGTTTTTTTCGAACTTGTTATTTTTGAACTGGTTTACTGCCAATGCCTCAAATGCCCATCTGGAAGTCATTATATCTCCAATTAAAGGTACATTCTTCGAGTGCTTTTTAAGGCTGCGCAATTTATCGAAGGGGACCACAGTCCCACTAAAAAGAATTTGAGGAACCAAAAGAAGCGGGATAACAATATATATACTCGCTACTGATTTCAGTGCAGCAGAAATATTTAATCCTAGCAAATTTGCCAGAGAAGCAGCAGAAAACAAAATCATCCAGTACTTGAAGGTCATCCCTTTTATTTCAAGCATATAGTTGCCTATAATTACAAAACTCAATACCTGAACTGCTGATATGGTAAGTACAATAAAAACTTTTGAGTTTATATAGCTGAAGCGACTTAGGTTTAGAAATGATTCCCGTTTTAAAATTCGGGCATCTTTTATGATCTCTTCTGCACTAACTATCATGCCCAGAAATAATGCAACTATAACAGACATAAAAAGATACGACACCATATTATCATTTCCTATGAATACATAATCATCAGGATTATCAGCTGAACCACTAAAATACTTTGTAAAATAACCGATAATTACAGCAAGCAATGGAGATTCAAGGAAAGTAATAAGCAAATATTGTTTATTGACGAGCTTTGCTTTAACATCTCTTGCAACAAAAACCTTAAATTGATTCCAAAGATCAGGAACCTTAAAATGAATTTCAGGTAGTTTTATTTTGCTTGGTTTTTGAACTGATTGAGATTCTGTTTTTTTCTGGTATTTATCGTACCATTCCTTTGGAGTGAATTTTCTAATATCGGTAAACCTTCCATACTTGTTAACAAAAGTTGATTCAACAATTCCAAGTATCTGTTCAGGATTTACATTACCACAAGTTGTACACTGGCTTTCTTTGGCGTCCAACTGATTATTCTCAGTTTTAAAATACACCAGGGAATCAAGTGGGTCTCCTTGAAATATCATGTGCCCCCCCTTGTCCATAACCAGAATTCGGTTGAAAAGCTTAAAAATATCGGAGGATGGTTGATGAATATTTACCAAAACAATTTTGCCGGCAAAGGTTTGTCTTTTTAACAGCCGCATTACCTTTTCAGCATCTCGTGAAGACAATCCAGATGTGGGCTCATCAACAAATAAAATCAGTGGTTCACGTAGGAGCTCTAACCCAATGTTTAAGCGTTTTCGTTGCCCGCCACTTATATATTTTTCCAGAGGATTACCAACTTTTAAGTATCGTATCTCATAAAGGTCCAAGTCCTTAAGGAGCCTAATTACTGATTTTAAAATTCGGATTTCTGAATACTCGCTAAAACACAATTTAGCATTGTAGTAAAGATTCTGAAATACAGTAAGATCATCTATCAAAAGGTCATCCTGTGGGATATATCCAATTACACCTTCTAATTTTTCATGGTAGTTATGCAGATCATAACCATTTATGTAAATTCTCCCTTTTTGAGGAACCAATGAACCATTTAAAACATTCAGAAGGGTTGATTTTCCAACTCCACTTCCACCTACAATCCCTATCAATTCACCTGCATCTGCTTTAAAAGTAAATTTCTGAACACCATTTTCACTATTGTGGAACTTATATTCCACATCAGTAGCCAGATATTCCAGATCGCCTTTAATTGTACCCTGAAAATACCGTGAAGTTAGTGTACTAAAATAAATTGGGGTAAAGCTCGGGCTTTTTATAAAAGAACCTAAATCTAAGAATTCGACAACACCAGGATGGATGATGGATGCATTTTTAAACAAATCCTGGCTTCCATAGTACTTAAACATGAAAAAGTTAGCACTTCTCACATACAAAGCAATGAGCTGGCCCTCCAATCCATTCCATGTCAAATGCTTAACCTGTCCTGCTTTTTCCAATTCATTCTTGTCGACCAGAATTAGCCTTTCTTTTCGAATTCCTTGAATCCATGGACTAAGAACCATGAAATAAATGTCACTGTATTCTTTATCACTTATATTGAAAGAGTCTTTAACTGTTTTTAAAAAGTCTTTCTCTTTCATAGAAATGTAGCCATCTTCATTGGCAAATTCCAACAATCTACTTATTATACGAATTTTCTCATGCTGTTCCAGTATGCTATTGCTGTATTCACATATCACAAGCGCTTTAACTGATTGTGAAGATCTCTTCTTTAAATCCCCAACCTTTCCCCCATCCTCAACATCAACTTTATGGTATTCTTTTAAATAATTTCTGAATAATTGAAGGAAATCTGAAACCTGTTCCTCTGCCGCGATCCTATTTAGTGCATCCAACAGAATTTCTTCAGCTTTATGGCTAATCCTTCCTTTGTTTACATTGGCAACCAGTGCAAACAACTGTACCAATACCTTAAGTGTAGATTCTTTCACGAAATAATAATTCAGTTAGTAAACTTGATTCCCAAATACATTTAAGTAAGAAAATTGTGTGTATTTACAAAAATAGGAATTAACATGGATTATTTATTTTATAATATCAATTTGATGCTACCATATTTTGTTGAACTGGTTTTAGGCATCAAAAAAACTCTTTTTCGCTTCTATTCATTTTGAATAAAGTATTTATAATTGTCTACTTTTATCAAAAAATTCAATAATGAAGACGAAAGCTTTTCAGGATTTTTATCCGGATGATCTTGCTCATTGCTATGGCTGTGGGAAATTAAATGAATGGGGTCATCAACTAAAGACACATTGGGATGGAGAAGAAAGTGTTAGTTTTTTCAAACCCGAATCATATCATACAGCTGTGCCAGGATATTTATATGGCGGATTGATCGCAAGTCTGATTGATTGCCATAGTACCGGAACGGCTGCAGCAGCAAAATATAGAGAAGAAGGAAGGGCAATGAATACACTTCCAGCATTTCGATTTTTAACTGCCTCCCTAACAGTAAATTACCTCAAGCCTACTCCAATTGATAAAGAAATTGAAATTAGAGGTAATATCAAAGAAATTAAAGGCCGGAAAGTAATTGTAAGTACCCGTTTAATGGTAAATGGGGAAATTTGTGCACAGGGAGAAGTTATTACAGTTCAAATGCCTGAAGGTATGGAGCTCGGGAAACCTAAATAGTTAAAAAAGGTAAATTTCCTGACTAATATACTTTCGATTCCAGTTCTCCTTTAAGCATCATAGTGCCGTTCCATGCCAGGGCATCAAGATCATCATCACCAGGATAAATATGAATATCCCCAATTTTAGATATCCTTTCAACAATCATGTCTACAAGTGTTTTGCTATTGGCCATAGCTCCTGTAATCAAAATGGCATCAACCTTTTCTGTTAGAGTCATGCACATTGCACCAATACTTTTTGCCACCTGATAAGCCATCGCCTCGAAATAAAATCTTGCTTTTTCATCTCCATTTTGTATTCTCTTATCAGCTTCATATCCACTGGCTGTCCCAATGTATGCAAAAAGTCCCCCTTCTCCTCTCACCAACTTCATCATTTCACTTTCGGTATATTTTCCGCTATAACAAAGTCTAATAAGATCTCCAACCGGTAATGATCCGCTGGCAATAGGAGAAAAAGGCCCATCACCATCAAAGCCCTGTGTTGCATCAACTACTTTCCCATGATAATGCATTCCCACTGTAATTGCACGTCCCAGGTTGGCAACAATTAATTTCATTTCATCATATTTTTTCCCAACCGTTTGTGCATGTTTCCTGGCAACATATTTTTGGTTCAATGCGTGGTAAATAGATTTCTTCTCAATAAGTGGATGCCCAGAAACCCTCGCCAAATCAGAAAACTCATCAACGACGACTGGATTTGCAATATATGCCTTAGCATTGGGTAATCGACCAGCAATTTCATCTGCAATTAAGCCACCCAGATTGATTACGTCCTCACCCCGTTTACTTTCAATTAGGTCCTTTTTCATTTTTTCATTTACCTCATAAATCCCCGGTGCAACAGGATGTATAAGGCCTCCTCTACCCATAACCAATCTAACCTCATCGAACATGATTTCATTATCAACTAGAGCAGCCATAATTAAGTCAGCGCGATATTTTATCTGGTCTGACAATTTCTCAAATTTTTCCAGGTCCTCCTCCTTATGGGCAATTCTTTTCAGAAATATTGCTTTTCCAAGCCTGTAAACACCCAGCTGGGTGTAGATTTCTCTTGGATTTATTGCAAGCAATAAAATGTTGGCCAGGTTAATCGATTTCACATCCATGATATAATAATTTAAGATGATCAAAGTTACTAATTCTATAAAAATATTTTACATATTTCTTCGATATTGTCCTCCTACTTCGTACAAGGCCTGCGTAATTTGTCCAATAGAACAAAACTTAGTTGCTTCCATTAAACTTTCAAAAACATTTCCATTATGTAGAGCTGCTTTTTTCAGATCATTCAGGGCATTTTTTGCTTCATTGGAAAAACGCTTATACAAATTCTTAACCATTTTAACCTGGAAGTCCTTTTCGGAATTAGTTGCCCGAATAATCTGATCAGGGATTATGGTTGGTGATCCTTCACTTGAAAGGAAAGTATTTACTCCCATTAGTGGTAAACTTCCATCATTTTTTCGGGTCTCATAGTACAATGATTCCGATTGAATCTGGCTTCGCTGGTACATCACTTCCATAGCTCCAAGTACACCTCCCCTTACAGTAATTCTATCAAACTCACTCAATACAGCCTCCTCAACCAGCTCTGTAAGTTCCTCAATTATGAATGATCCCTGCAATGGATTCTGGTTTTTTGCCAGTCCAAGCTCATGATTTATAATAAGCTGAATGGCCATAGCTCTTCTAACTGATTCCTCAGTAGGTGTGGTAATAGCTTCATCATACGCATTGGTATGCAAAGAATTACAGTTATCATAAATGGCGCTAAGGGCCTGAAGAGTGGTCCTAATATCATTGAATTCAATTTCCTGTGCATGTAAAGATCTCCCAGATGTTTGTATATGGTATTTTAATTTCTGGGATCTTTCATTTCCACCATATTTATACTTCATTGCCTTGGCCCAAATAATTCTTGCAACTCTACCTATTACAGTATATTCCGGATCAAGGCCATTTGAAAAGAAAAATGAGAAATTCGGGGCAAAATCATCCACTTTCATTCCCCTCGATAGATAATATTCAACATAGGTAAATCCATTGGCCAAAGTAAAAGCTAGTTGTGTTATTGGATTTGCACCTGCTTCAGCAATATGATATCCGGAAACAGATACTGAGTAAAAGTTCCTTACCCGATGTTTTATAAAAAATTCCTGGATATCGCCCATTAATTTCAATGCAAAATCAGTTGAAAAGATACATGTATTTTGTGCCTGATCTTCTTTTAATATGTCTGCTTGTACAGTTCCCCTAACCTTAGAAATGGTATCTGCTTTAATTCTCATATAGACATCCTCAGGTAAAACCTGATCACCTGTTACCCCAAGTAATAAAAGCCCTAATCCATTATTCCCCCTGGGGAGTTTCCCATTATATCTGGGTGGTTTCGCATTTACCTTTCTATATATTGTTGCAATCTTCTTTTGAACCTCTTTCTCTAATCCTTCCTTTCTAATATAGATCTCGCACTGCTGATCAATAGCCGTATTCATAAAATAGCCTACCATGATAGGTGCCGGGCCATTAATTGTCATTGAAACGGAAGTTGAATGATCTAAAAGATTGAAACCTGAATATAATTTTTTGGCATCATCGAGGCAGGCAACTGAAACTCCTGAATTTCCAACTTTTCCATATATATCGAGTCTTTCCTCGGGGTCCGCCCCATACAAAGTAACGGAGTCAAAAGCCGTTGAAAGCCTGTGGGCTGGAAGGCCAAAAGAAAGATAATGAAACCTTTTATTGGTTCTTTCCGGTCCACCCTCTCCAGCAAACATCCTGGTAGGATCCTCATTTTCTCTTTTAAAAGGAAAAACACCTGCTGCAAATGGAAATTTACCCGGCAAATTTTCTTTGAGCATCCAATATACCTGATCACCCCAGGAACGATAAGATGGGAATGAAATTTTTGGAATTTTTAAATGGGATAAAGACTCGGCATAAGTATCCACACTAATTTCTTTCCCTCTGACCTCATAAACAAACTTGTTTTTCCTATATGATTTTTTTATAGACTGGCCAATCTTTTAGAAACTGTATGTTTTCCTGATTTAATTTCTTTTCCTCTGTCTTGTATATCTCTTTAAGGTTTCGAACGGCATCATTTTTTTCTTCAGACTTAAGCATTTCAATGCTCTGTCTTAAGCTATACAATCGATCTGCTACCTCTGCCTGGTCATCAGCCCTCTGGTTGTAGTTTCTTACAACTTCACCTATTTCTGCAAGGTAACGAATCCTGTTCTCTGGGATGACTGTGATGATCTCAGAATGTTCAGGAACCTCCTTATTGGCGTTGATGGCAAAATTCACTCCTGTTAATCCCTGAATTTTCTCCATAACTGCCATGTAGAACTGGTCCATACCAGCATCTCTGGAATTTGATGCAACAGTACCATATACAGGCATCATTTCAGTATCTACATGGAATAGACCTTTATTCCTTTGCACCTGTTTTTTGACATCCCTCAAAGCGTCAAGTGCTCCTCTTTTATCAGATTTGTTTATGGCAACAATATCTGCAAAATCAAGCATATCAATTTTCTCAAGTTGAGTAGCCGACCCATATTCAGGAGTCATTACGTACATGGAAAGGTCACTGAAATCGACTATTTCTGTGTCCGACTGGCCAATTCCGGAGGTTTCCAGTATCATCAAATCAAAACTGGCAGCTCGAAGGATGCACATTACATCCTTAATTGATTTTGATAATGCCAGATTGGATTGTCTTGTTGCAATGGACCTCATAAAAATATTCGGAGAGTAAATAGAATTCATCCTGATCCTATCCCCCAGAAGTGCCCCACCTGTCCTTCTTTTCGTAGGATCAACTGATAAAATTGATACCGTTTTATTTGGAAAATCGACCTTAAATCTTCTAATAAACTCATCCAATAATGAAGACTTCCCGGCACCACCAGTTCCGGTAAAACCCAATACAAAAGCAGGTTTATTCTCGCAATCTTTCTCAAGGTTCTTAAAAATTGATTGCGCAGATCTTGCTTTGTTATCCGCAAGAGTTATTAATCTTGATAGTAAATTATGATTGTGAGATTGAAGATCGTTAACATCAAAATTCAGTTCACCGGTCAATTGAAAATCAGATTTCTCAACCAGGTCATTTATCATTCCCTGCAATCCCATCTTCCTTCCATCGTCCGGTGAATAAATTTTGGTAATTCCATATTTTTCCAATTCTTCTGTTTCATCAGGCAGAATTACACCACCACCACCACCAAAGATCTTAATGTGTGAATATCCTTTTTCCTTAAGTAAATCGAACATATACTTAAAAAACTCCAGATGGCCACCCTGATAAGAAGTAATGGCAATTGCCTGAACATCCTCCTGAATGGCCGTCTCCACAATTTCAGTGACAGACCTGTTGTGCCCAAGATGGATTACCTCAACACCGGTTGATTGAAGGATTCTACGCATAATATTTATGGCTGCATCGTGCCCATCAAACAATGAAGTTGCAGTTACAATCCGAATATGATTCTTAGGTTTATAAATTTTTGTCATTTATTGATTCAGATTTCATTCGTGAAATGAACTTTATTCTTTCCCTAATTTACTTTTGTATTAAATCTCTGGAGATTATGATTTTTTGTATCTCAGAGGTTCCCTCATATATCTGGGTCAATTTAGCTTCACGCATATACCGTTCCACATGATATTCCTTTACATATCCATAACCACCATGAATCTGAACCGCTTCCGTTGTAATCCACATGGCATTATCGGCAGCATAACTTTTCGCCATGGCACTGGCAAGTCCATAGGGCTTCCCCTGATCTTTGAGCCAGGCCGCTTTTAATGTCAGATTATGAGCATTCTCAATTTTAACAGCCATATCAGCCAGTTTAAAAGCAATTGCCTGATGTTCTGAAAGGAATTTACCAAAGGCTTTCCTCTCCTTTGAATATTGCAATGTTCTCTCAAAAGCTCCACTTGCAATCCCAACAGCCTGAGACGCAATTCCAATCCGGCCTCCATTTAAGGTATTCATGGCAAATTTAAATCCGAAGCCCTCTTCTCCAATTCTGTTCTCTTTTGGCACCTTCACGTCTGTGAACATAACCGAATGAGTATCGGAGCTTCTCATCCCCATTTTGTTTTCATGAACACCGAGTGAAATACCAGGCGTATCTTTCTCAACTATAAAAGCATTAATTCCCTTGTGCCTTTTCTCAGGATCTGACTGAGCAATAACCAGATAAGTAGAGGCTGAAGCAGCAGAAGTAATCCAGTTTTTGGTTCCATTCAGAATATAAAATTCGCCATCCTCAACTGCAGATGTACGCTGCATTGTGGCATCAGAACCAGCTTCAGGTTCAGATAAAAGAAAGGCACCAATTTGTTCTCCTCGTGCCAGTGGCTTCAGGTATTTTTCTTTTTGTTCTTCAGTTCCATATTTTTCCAAACCCCATGCTACAAGGGAGTTATTTACTGATAAAATAACTCCTACTGAGGCATCTATTTTTGATATTTCTTCTATTGCCAAAACATAGGATATTGAATCCATTCCACCACCGTCATATTTTGGATCAACCATCATCCCAAGGAATCCCAATTCTGCAAGGTTTTTTATATGTTCAGTTGGAAATATTGCTTTCTCATCCCGTTCCAGTACGTCCTTTATCAGCTCCCTCTGAGCGTAATCCCTCGCAGCCTGCCGGATCATTTCCTGTTCTTCAGTATATTCAAAATTCATAATTCATTAATTTATAAACTATTAAATGATAATTATTTACAAAAAACACTAATCGAAATAAGAATTAATTGGACCATAAGCATGGTAGAAGCCTGTTAGAAGAACTTTATTCACATCATCTTCAGAGTTTGCGACCTTATCAGCTACCAATTTTAAACCAATATGCTTTGAATTCAGGCCATATTTAATGGCCAATTCAGAGCCCAATGATTCTATAGTTTTAAGCTCTGAAAAAATATTCTCTAAAGTTTTCCCTTTATCAGGGTCACTCAATATTTCTTTCCATGGCTTATAATTTGAAGGCAACGGCCCCAGTTTTTCATTAACCGGATTTTTAATGGTCGATAAATCAACATATAAACCGGTTAGAATATTATACACTCCGGTAATTCTTCCTTCCTCGTATTTCAAAAATCCATCCTTTTGTGAACCATCGGAATTTTGACCACCTTTTACCCCAAGACTAACCATTTTATCAAGAATCCGACTTGAAAGTACTTCCTCTTTCATATAAGACTGCATTACTTGTAAAATGAACTGTACAACATCCAGGCCTACATAATCACACAACTGAAAAATACCCATGGGCCGAATAAGAAACTTTTGACTTACAGTATTTATAAGCAAAACAGCCTCAACAAATCCCATTTCATCTTCTAATCTTTCAACTTCAGAAATTCCAAACAAAGCATCTCTCATAAAATGCCCATTTCCAATAAAACCAGCAATATCATTTGAAGGCACAATAACTTTTCTCAAGCGAGCGGCCAGGGTATTGGCCAGTTCAACTACCTCGGGTTTTGTATTTTCGGTTGAGATAAGTTCTACCAGCTTTTGTACCGCAGGGGGGTTGTAAAAATGGAATCCAACAACTCTGCCACCAAGCTTGGCATTTTCATCAATGTATTGAATAGGTATGGATGAGGTGTTGGTTAAGAACCAGGGGGAATTATCATTAATTTTATCAATTTCTGATAGTAACCTCACTTTCAAATCCTTATCCTCACTGGCAGCTTCAAATACCAGGCTTGATTCCTTAACATCTGAAAGTTCAGTACTGCTCCTAATTAGAGAAAGAACACCACTAACGTAGGAACAAATCATATCCTCAACAGATAAATTCTGCCCTTTAAAATAAGGTTCGATTTTTTCGGGCCTCTTCTCTGCTGCCCTTCTGGTTTGTTTTTCAACATACTTCATAACTCCCTGCAGTGCTTCCTTAGATAAATCAATGGCATTCAGTTTAAATTCAATCCCACTGTTTTCATCCTTTTGACTAAGATCATATAATTCCTTGGCCAATAATAGCAATATACCACTTCCCATTTTACCGGCAGCGCCAAGAACAGAAACTTCTGACATCCTTTTTGAATATTCCATAATGTTATATTTTAAATAATTCCTACTTCCATTCTGGTTTTCTTTTCTCAAGAAAGGCTTTCATTCCCTCTGTACCTTCATTCCCAAAAAGGGAACCAAATTCTTTTGTTTCCAATTCAGAGGCTTTGTTAAAAGGAAGGTCAAACCCCTTTTGTACGGCTTTCTTAACTTTTCCAATTGCGGAAGGCCCTTTTTGAGTAATTTTTTTTGCAACCTCCAGAGCCAAATCAATTAATTGTTCAGGATCTGTTACTATTTGAACCAACCCGATTTTTTCAGCCTGTTCAGCATTCATTTGATCTCCTGTCATCAAATAATATAAGGCATTCCCCATACCAATTAATCTTGGCATTCTCTGCGTGCCGGCATAACCGGGGATGAGTCCCAGATTTACTTCAGGTTGTCCAAATTTTGCTTTGTTACTTGCTATTCGTATATCACATGCCATTGCCAACTCACACCCCCCTCCCAACGCATAACCATTTACTGCAGCAATAACAGGAATATTCAGATTCTCAATCATCATAAAAACTTCCTGTCCTGTTCTGGAGAAAGCTTCACCTTCCTTTGATGACATTGAAACCATCTCAGATATATCAGCACCCGCCACAAAGGCCTTACCTTCACCAGTTATAATTATAGCTCTTGTTTCAGAGGGGATTTCCGTGAGACAAGTTTTTAATTCCCTGAAAACAAATGAGTTCAATGCATTCATTGCCTCTGGTCTGTTTATGGTAATTATCTTTATGTTTTCTACATCAGTAATTCTTAAGCAAGTATATTGTTGCATAACTGTATTATTTAAAAATGAATATTTAAATATATGAAAAATGGGTAACTAAAAATCCAGAAACGAGAATTATTGTTTTCTTACAATACAGAAAATTCAATTAGACATTGATCGATAATACTTAATTTTACAAATCCAGGTATTCTCAAACAATTGAAATTTGGCTTTTATCTAAAATAAAATTGCTATTAAAAAGCCGGACCCTTTTTTTTCATATTTTTACAATTCTGATTAAGACAATCTTGTACTTCTGAAGTCTCAAATTTCAACAAAAATAATCCATGGAATTCAAGCTTATCTCCGAATATCAACCTACAGGCGACCAGCCTGAGGCTATTGAGGAGCTATCAAAAGGAATCCGGGAAGGTGCAAGTTACCAGACGCTTCTTGGCGTAACAGGCTCTGGTAAAACCTTTACAATGGCCAATGTAGTCGAGAAGATTCAAAAACCTGTTCTTGTATTAAGTCACAATAAAACTCTCGCAGCCCAGCTCTATGGCGAGTTTAAACAGTTTTTCCCAGATAACCTGGTGGAGTATTTTGTATCTTATTATGATTATTATCAACCTGAAGCCTATTTGCCAACGACAGACACATATATTGAAAAAGATTTATCAATAAATGATGAAATAGAAAAATTACGCTTGAGCACAACCTCAGCCCTTTTATCTGGCAGGAAAGATGTACTTGTTGTATCCTCTGTTTCCTGTCTCTATGGAATTGGAAATCCCGATGATTTTCACGAAAATACCATTCTTATAAAAAAAGGCCTTACGATTGCCAGAAACCTATTTTTAAGGAAGCTTGTTGACAGTTTGTATTCAAGAAATGAAGTTACGTTTGCCAGAGGTAATTTCCGGGTTCGAGGTGATACGGTAGATATTTTCCTAGCCTATTCAGACAGTGCCCTAAGAGTGATTTTCTGGGGGGAAGAAATTGAAGAGATAGAGTCTTTTAATCCCTTAACGGGAAGGACCATAGAATCAATGGATCAGGCCGTTATCTTTCCTGCAAATATTTTTATTACTACCCGGCCCAGAATAGAGAATGCAATGGTTCAGATTGAAAACGATATGTTCAGTCAGGTCCAATTTTTTAAGGATACAGGGAAACATTTGGAGGCCAAAAGATTGGAACAAAAAGTAAAATATGATCTGGAGATGATCAAGGAGCTTGGCTATTGCAGTGGAATAGAAAATTACTCAAGGTATTTTGATGGCAGAGCTCCCGGAACGAGACCATTTTGTCTGTTGGATTATTTCCCGGATGATTTCCTGATGATTATCGATGAGAGTCATGTAAGTATACCACAGGTCAGAGCAATGTATGGTGGAGATCATTCCCGAAAGCAAACTCTGGTTGAATTTGGATTCAGACTTCCCGCTGCTCTTGATAACCGTCCCTTGCGTTTTGATGAATTTGAGAACATGATTAATCAAACCATTTTTGTTAGTGCCACACCAGCCGATTATGAACTGGAAAAAACAAATGGTGTTATTGTAGAACAGGTTATTCGACCCACCGGGCTTGTTGATCCAGCTATCAAAGTGAAACCAAGCCTTAATCAGATTGATGACTTAATGGAAGAGATTCACAAGCGAATTGAATTAAATGAACGGGTTCTGGTTACAACACTTACAAAAAGAATGGCTGAAGAATTAACTGCCTATCTTATAAACCTTGATATAAAATGCAGTTATATACACTCTGATGTTGACACACTTGACCGGATTGAAATCATTGAAAACTTGCGTAAGGGTAAAGTAGACGTGCTTGTAGGCATAAACCTATTGAGGGAAGGTCTGGATCTACCGGAAGTATCACTTGTTGCCATCCTGGATGCTGATAAGGAGGGTTTTTTACGCTCAGAGCGATCTCTTACTCAAACTGCCGGAAGAGCAGCAAGGAATCTGAACGGAAAGGTTATTATGTATGCCGATAAGATGACAGGTTCCATGCAAAGAACGATTGATGAAACAAACAGGCGTAGAGAGAAGCAACTGAAATACAACGAGAAAATGGGTATTACTCCTAAGCAAATTGTAAAATCAACAAAATCTGTCCTGGCAGAAATGCAAGGAAAAACAGGAAGGAAAGCCTACACTGAACCTGAAAAAATTGACATTGCAGCAGACCCAGTAGTTAAATATATGGATGATCTTGCTCTGGGTAAAGCTATTGAGAAAGCAAAAAAGGCTATGGAAAATGCAGCAAAAAAGCTGGATTTTATCGAAGCTGCCAGATTTCGGGATGAAATGTATGAGCTGGAGAATCTGTTGGATAAGAAATAGTTATATGCAAAAAAGCACGCTTTCCAGCGTGCTTTCACTATAAAAGTATGTCTTCCGGGAATTACCCCAAATACGATTTAAGCAATTTGCTTCGCGATGTGTGTCGCAATCTTCTGATTGCTTTTTCCTTGATCTGACGAACACGTTCCCTGGTTAATCCGAATTTCTCGCCGATTTCCTCTAAGGTCATTTCCTGAATTCCTATACCAAAGAAAAGTCTAATTATATCCCTCTCTCTTTCAGTAAGAGTAGCAAGGGCCCTTTCAATTTCTTTGATAAGAGATTCATTCAGCAGAGTGGTATCAGCATTCGGAGAATCATTATTGGGAAGAACATCAAGTAAACTGTTGTCTTCACCATCAACAAATGGCGCATCAACAGATACATGCCGACCTGATACTCGAAGGGTATCAGATACTTTCTCCCTTGGAAGATCAAGCGCTTCCGCTACTTCCTCAGGAGAAGGTGTTCTCTCATATTCCTGCTCAAACCGTGAAAAAGCCTTGTTGATCTTATTTAACGATCCAACCTGGTTTAACGGTAAGCGTACAATACGAGACTGTTCTGCAAGTGCCTGCAAGATTGATTGACGAATCCACCAAACGGCATAAGAAATAAACTTAAAGCCCCTGGTCTCATCAAACTTTTCAGCTGCCTTAATAAGCCCGAGATTGCCTTCATTAATTAAATCTGGCAATGTAAGTCCCTGGTTTTGATACTGTTTTGCAACAGAAACCACGAACCTAAGGTTAGCACGAGTCAATTTTTCAAGAGCATCGTGATCTCCTTTTTTAATTCTCTGAGCCAAGTCAACTTCTTCCTCTACAGTAATCAAATCTTCCCTTCCAATCTCTTGCAAGTACTTATCAAGCGAAGCACTTTCCCTGTTCGTAATTGATTTTGTGATCTTTAACTGCCTCATTATATCTCCTCAACTTTTTTACAAAGGTACACTTTTTACTAATGCAATTCAATAACATTGCACATTTTGTAGGATTTTACTAGCGAATACGCAAGCTGAATTCCATTCCATCAGGTCTTACACCCTGGATGGAATTAATTTGTTCACCTGTATCAGAAATCCTATTTATATCTGAAACAGAACGAATTAGAGTATTATTTATACGGACAATTATATAATCCTTTTTAAATCCTAGATCTGACAGTTTCCCATCCTTTATCTCAGAGATTTTTATACCATTTTCTATCTTCAATTCTTCCTTTTCATCATCAGTAATTTCAACAAACATGGCTCCGAGAACATAATCACTGGCTTTAACTATATCAGTTCCACCCTCCAAATTACGCAAAACAACATCATATTGTTTGGTTTTTTTATTTCTTTTTACGAGAACAGTAACTTCATCACCAGGACGATATTTGCTGAATTGCTCCTGTAACTCTGAAACTGCATTGACTTCCTGGCCATTTACATCTAATACTACATCACCTTTTTCTATTCCGGCTCTTTCAGCTGCTCCACCTTCACTGATATCCGCAATATAAACTCCTTCAATTTTACCCAAGTCCCTTCTTCTTCCATCAATTCTGAGGTTACGTCTCGAATGGTTACACCAAGTATAGCTCTTTGAACCCTTCCATATTCTTTTAAATCCCCTACAATTTTTTTGACAATATCCACAGGTATGGCAAATGAATTTCCAGAATACTCCCCTGTGGTTGAAACAATTGCGGCTGTTATACCTATGAGTCTCCCATCTGTATCCACTAGTGCTCCTCCACTATTTCCTCTGTTTAAGGCTGCATCGGTTTGAATGAAGGACTCTATTCTATATCTTGAACCACCTAAAATTCCAATATTCCTGCCTTTTGCACTTACAATTCCAGCCGTAACGGTTGAGGTAAGATTAAAGGGGTTTCCTACTGCCAGAACCCATTGTCCCAACTTAACATCTTCTGAACTTCCCAGATGAATGATTGGCAAATTTTTGGCCTTAACCTTTAACAATGCAAGATCCGTATTCGGATCAGCTCCAATCAATTCTGCTTCAAAAGTCCTTTTATCATCCAGAACTACCTCAATTTTTTCGGCACTCTGAATAACATGATTGTTCGTTACAATGTACCCATCGTCGGAGATAATTACACCTGAGCCAAAACCAACAAGAGGTCTGGATTGACGGGGCCTGTCTCCATAGAAAAATTCATAAAAAGGATTAACATTCGATTCTCCCTGTGACATTGTCTTAACGTGAACAACACCTTTTACTGTTTGTTCTGCCGTGGCCGTAAAATCGAAAGGAACATTGCTCTTTGCTATTGGATTTCCATATGTAGCAAAATGTGAATCCGATAAAATTTCCGGTTGAACTACAATTTGATCCTTTTTAATAAATATCATATAGCCTGCGAGGGCAAATGCTGCTCCCATTAGAGCAGTGATAAAATATACAATAAAATTTTTAACTTTCATCTTTCAAAATTTCAAAAATTAATACTAAGTTATTTAGAAACATTCTAATATCAAATATTGTGCCCCAATTATTTATGAAATTTAGAAGTAAATATACTAACGCCTTAGAATTGGGGATGTTGTGTATCTTTGTCAAATTAACATATTTTAACTAAACTGCCAAAATGTACATTGATTTCAATAAATATCAGGCAACAGGAAATGATTTTGTCATGATTGACAATAGGATTGAGAACACGATTTTTAATGATGAAAAGCTCATTCAGAAGTTATGTGATCGCAAATTTGGTGTTGGTGCAGACGGATTAATATTAATTTCAGTAGATCCTGAAACAGATTTTAGGATGAGGTATTTCAATTCTGATGGAAAAGAAGCAAGTATGTGTGGAAATGGGGGAAGGAGTGCAGTGGCATTTGCAAAAAAATTAAAATTAACATCCTCTGATGAGGTACGATTCAAAGCAGTTGATGGATTGCATGAGGCAATTATACTGAAAGAAACTATCAGATTAAAGATGATTGACGTGGTTGATTATAAAAAGATAGGGGAAAATTATTTTATTCAAACAGGCTCCCCACACCATGTTGGATTTTATTCTGACCTTCAGGAAATTGATGTATTAAAAGAGGGCAGGAATATCAGATATAGCGAAAAATATAAACCTGAAGGGGCTAATATAAATTTTGTTGAATATATGGACGGCTTGATACATATAAGAACATATGAGCGAGGTGTGGAGAATGAAACACTATCTTGCGGTACCGGAAGTGTTGCAGCTGCTGTAGCTACTTATTTAGAATATGACAGTACTGAACAATGCTTTAATTTACAGGCTCCTGGCGGTAAATTAAAAGTTTCTTTTGAGAAGTCTAAAGGAATATTTGAAAATGTATGGTTGGAAGGTCCAGCAACATTTGTTTTTTCTGGTAAATTCGAAGTTTAAAATAAATTATCTACTTAAAATTGGAAAAATGAGACTACGACAATTCATCTTACTTTGCGCAATACTAACAATAGGATTAAATCTGAATGCCCAGGAGTCTGAACCTGATTTTAAAGACCTTTTTGAATCCATGAATCAAAGATTTGAATCTTTAAACCACAGATTAAATGAAATTGAGAAAGCTATTGATGATGTTTATTGGTACAACAAGGTTGGTGATTTAGCTTATATTGATAAGGTATATATGACCGGGCCTCCGCTTCGCAAAGAGAAAAATCCAACCGCCCAGGGAGCTGGTAATCCTGTAAAATTCTGGTCATATATATTTATTCCTAAAAATATTGATCCTTCCAAAAAATATCCTCTGGTTGTATTTCCACATGGAGGAGTACACAGTAATTTTGGCACATATTATACCCATATTATTCGGGAGCTAATGGCTCAGCAATATATTGTAGTGGCTGCTGAATACAGAGGCAGTACCGGATACGGGGGAGCTCATTACAGGAAAATTGATTATGGCGGACTGGAAGTGGAAGATGTGGATGCCAGCAGGGCTTTCATGGTTGAAAACTACGACATAGTTGATAAGAACAGGGTAGGCCTGATAGGATGGAGCCACGGTGGTTTGATAACTTTGTTTAACCTATATGATCATCCTGATAAATATAAGGTTGGATATGCAGGTGTTCCTGTAAGTGATCTGATCGCCAGGATGGGATACAAAACCCAGAGCTACCGTGATTTATATTCTGCTGATTACCACATTGGGAAAACGGCATATGCCGATGTTGAGGAATACAGAAAAAGATCGCCAGCCTGGCATACCTCTAAACTTCAAACTCCATTGCTAATTCATACAAATACAAATGATGCCGATGTAAATGTGCTGGAAGTGGAGCATTTGATTAAAAGTCTGAAAGCGGATGGCAAAAAGTTTGAGTACAAGATTTATGAAGAAATCCCGGGAGGTCATTCCTTTAACAGGATGGATACCAAAATTGCCAGAGAAATTAGAATGGAGATTTATGAATTTATAGGTAGGTACCTGGATCCTCCTACAAAGTTTAAATCAGTAAAAGACCTGGAAAAAGCCGCTTACGGATTCTAATGAATTGATATTCAATAGCTATTCTATTGATCTTAAATTGAAACTCATTTGCAGTTTCATTGTAGATCAACGGTTACATGGTTGCGATTCACTAAAAGTTATATGGTACCTCAAAGTATATTCGTTATGGATAATTAAAGATCGTACAAATCAATCAGATAAATCAGGGAGGCTATAGCTGCACTGCCCAGTTGCATTTCTCTTTCGTTTACATTTTCAAAAACGTCATTTGTTGAGTGATGGAAATCAAAATACCTTTGAGCATCAGGAATATAACTTATCAGCAGAGCACCAAATTCTCTCAATGGTCCAATATCAGCTCCGCCTCCACCTTTAACAAACTTATCCAATTCATATGCTGTAAAATATTTTTCCAGATCTAATAATTTCTCAAGTCGTTTCCCTTCTGTTCCAAATCCAAAACCTCTTGGCGTAAGGGCTCCTCTATCTGATTCTAAAGCTGCATAATGTTTCTCTCCATTTTCTTTTGCCAGTTCAGCATATCTCTTCCCTCCAGCCTGGGAAATTTCTTCGTCCATGAACATTACGGCCCGGATGGTTCTTTTGGGTTGAATTCCCAACACTTTGAATAACCTTAAAACTTCGATAGATTGAATACACCCGGCACCATCGTCGTGCGCACCTTCACCTGTATCCCATGCATCAAGATGACCACCGATTGTAATAATTTCATCAGGGTATGTGGACCCCTTAATCTCTCCAATAACATTATGAGATGGTTCATCAGGCAAATTCGCACAGGAAGTTTTAAAGAAAAAATTCAAATCAGCATCATTCTCTAACCACTTGCTTAAAAAGTTTGCCCCATTTGTACTTATCATTACTGCAGGTATTTCCTTAACTCCCTCTTCATAATACATTACACCTGTATGTGGATGATCATCATAAGAAGTTGTTAGTGAACGAACTACTACTCCAATCGCTCCAAACTTAGAAGCTTCAGAAGCACCTCTAGTTCTTTGATCAACAGCCCCTCCATAGGCTGAAAAAGTTCGAATAAGTGTTGGATCCATTGCCCGATTAAAAAACACAATCTTTCCTGAAATTTTCTCAGTGCCTAAATTCTTTAACTCATCCAAACTTTGAACTTCAATGACTTTTCCTGTCAGCCCATCCTCAGATGTAGCAACTGATAGACCCAATGCAGAGGCTGGAATTTCTTTAGAACCAAATAGAGTCGATGAAACTTTTGCTATTTCAACTTCACCCCGCTCCCAATGTGGAACCACAATATCCTGCAAATAGACACTGTCAATATCCAAACGACTTAAAACTTGCCTGGTAAATGTAACTGCAGCGGCTGCTTCCGGAGTACCTGCTATTCTACCCTTAGTTTTTTTACATAAATATCTTAGATTTTCATACGCTTCGTGATTGCTAAGTGCCTCATTATATATTTTTTGAATATTTTCAACTTGCTCATCCTGGGCAGAAATTTGAGCCAAAAATATAATTGGAAAAATAAGTATAATTATATATTTCATAATAATTACTTTCTAGGATTACGAGGGTTTAAAAATAACATTTTTAGGAATACCAAAGTTTCAAAGGCCTTAGGAACAATTATCATGATATCCATATTTGGCTTTTTCAAAGAGGTACTTTCAACTATTTAAATATTTAAATTAGAGGAGATCATCAAAAACAAAAAAGCAGTAGGATTACCTACTGCTTTTTTTGATTTTTAGAGACAAATATCAATCAGATTAGACGTCGATATTGGCATATTTAGCGTGTTTCTCAATGAATTCACGTCGGGGTGGCACCTCATCTCCCATTAACATAGAGAAAATCCGATCTGCTTCAGCAGCACTATCAATGGTTACCTGGCGAAGTGTACGATTTTCGGGGTTCATTGTTGTATTCCATAATTGCTCTGCATTCATTTCACCCAGACCTTTATACCTCTGGATACCAACAGAACTATCTTTTCCTCCACCGAGTTCCTTTACATATTTCAACCTTTCTTCCTCAGACCAACAATAAAACTGAGATTTCCCTTTCTTCACTAAATAAAGTGGTGGTGTGGCGATATACAAATAACCATTTTTAATAAGATCCTGCATATAACGGAAGAAAAATGTCATAATCAGGGTAGTAATATGGCTTCCATCCACGTCGGCATCGGTCATTATAACAACCTTATGATATCTGAGTTTTTCGAGGTTGATTGCCTTACTATCTTCCTCTGTACCTATTGAGACACCCAGAGCAGTAAAAATATTTTTGATCTCTTCATTTTCAAAAATCTTGTGTTGCATAGCTTTTTCAACATTCAAGATCTTACCCCTAAGAGGTAATATGGCCTGAAAACTCCTGTCCCGACCCTGTTTTGCTGTTCCACCTGCAGAATCTCCCTCAACCAGGTAGACTTCGCATAAAGAGGGATCACGTTCCGAACAATCCGATAATTTTCCTGGCAACCCTGATCCGGAAAGTACATTCTTTCTCTGAACCAGTTCCCTAGCCTTTCTTGCAGCATGGCGAGCCGTAGCAGCAAGGATTACCTTCTGACTATAGTTTTGGCATCTTTTGGGTTTTCCTCAAGATAATTGGTCAAGGGAATTGCTAACTGCCTGATCAACAGAGCCCATAACATCAGTATTCCCAAGTTTTGTCTTAGTCTGGCCCTCAAACTGAGGTTCCTGAACCTTACAGGAAATAATAGCCGTGAGTCCTTCCCTGAAGTCATCACCGCTTATGTCAAACTTAAGTTTTGCAAGCATACCTGATTTCTCCGCATAGCTTTTTAATGTTCTTGTTAAGCCCCTACGGAAACCAGCCAGGTGAGTTCCTCCTTCAATGGTATTTATATTGTTAACATATGAATGGATATTCTCAGAAAAAGAGGTATTATATTGCATGGCAATTTCAACAGGAATATTATTCTTTTCCGTTTCGATGTATATGGGTGTCTGGATTAGTTTCTCCCGTGTTGCATCCAGGAACTGGACAAACTCTTTTAATCCCTCCTCGGAATAATATGATTCTGTTCGGAACTCATCATTGCCATTCCCGTTTCCATTCCCATTCCCATTCCCGTTCTCGTTCCCAATTGTCTCTCTTTTATCAACAAGCTTAAGGGAAAGCTTTTTGTTCAAAAAAGACAATTCCCGCAGTCTGGCTGCCAGAATTTCAAAGTTATAATCAACCGTTGAAAAAATAGTATCATCAGGAATAAAGGTAATCTCAGTTCCTGTAGAGGTAGATTCTCCACTGGATTCAACTCCTGTAACAGGTTTCCCTTCTTCATACAACTGGGTATATATTTTACCATCGCGATAAACTTTTGCGGAGAGTTTTGATGATAAAGCATTTACAACAGAGACTCCAACACCATGCAGTCCTCCAGATACTTTATAACTATCTTTATCAAACTTCCCTCCTGCATGCAATACAGTCATTACAACCTCAAGTGCAGATTTTTGTTCTTTCTCATGAAAATCGATAGGAATACCTCGTCCATCATCAATAACTGTTATAGAACCATCTTCATTAATTGTAACTTCAATATTCTTGCAATGGCCTGCCAAGGCCTCATCAATTGAATTATCCACAACCTCATATACCAGATGATGTAAACCTTTTACACTAATATCACCAATATACATAGCTGGTCTTTTCCTAACGGCCTCCAGACCTTCCAACACCTGGATACTATCAGCTGAGTACCCAGTTTTCATATTTTTTTCCTTACTCATATTTATATTTTAATCTATTTATATAATTAAACTTAAAAGCCAGCTTAAAAACCTTTTCACACAACATACTATAAGTTGATTTATGGAAAAACTCGTTGAAGGAAGTTTACTCAACAATTTTCTTTTCTGGTCAAATTCTCCGTATCCTTTTCACTGGCTTCAAAACAATTTTTTGTCTTCAAAATGGTCCAAAATCAGGCCATTAATCTTTACATGACAAAGATAACAAATTATATTAAAATTAAGGTATCTAAACCTCTATAAATGAAATGTTTTATCAACAATTTGCCTCTTTTTTGAACAGGAGAAAATATGAGAGGTTCTGATAGAAAATAATATGGCTGAAATTAAGCCAGCAAGCGCTACATTTATTATATTTAAGACACTATTATAGACTTAGCTACAAGAGGTAAGAAAAGCCAGCAAAGAATGCAAATCTCTGCACAGGATATTGATTCCAGATTTGATATCCAGAACCCAAAATATTATTAAGCCTGATATAAAATGATAATATTTTAGTAAACTGGTACTCCAGGGTAAGATTAAGATCAACAAAACCATCCAGGGGAATTTCCGGCTGGGCAAACACATATGATTTTGCATACCTTTTCCCAACATAATAAGCATCTACTCCTCCTAATATTTTATTCCGGAAATTATACCTAAAAGAAAGTGTAGCATCAAATCCTGGCTTATTCCATGCCCTGGACTGAGTTGATAAGCCATAGTTATAATAGTTCGCTTTTAAGAAAATCTCCATATTGGAGCCAATTTTTGTACTAGCCTCACCAAAAACCCTGGTAATCTGTACGTCATCGTATTCAAAATGGAATTTATTACCCAGCACATCAAGTGTGTCGTTCACAAAGAATGGCATCTGATCTACCAGTGAGTAACTAGCCCTTATATGGTAGGCTGATTTTCTACTGAAAGAACCGTTAAAGCCACCAAAGAAGTTCATTTTCTTATCGGTGCTCTTCATATTTAACCCGGGGATCTGATATGGATTCATGGAAATCGCACTGCGGTAGGTATTGTTTTCAAGCTCTCCAACAACACCCACAAAAGCAGTCAGATACTGTGGTACTACATTAAAATGGAATCGGGCATTCGGATATAAATGTAAAACGGAATTCCCATTTTCAAACTCAAGTGTAACGTTCAATGCTAGATCTAGCCTCCACAGTCGGGTACTTTGCGAAAACCAGGGTTCAAAACGAACAACTGTAAGAGGGTTTGTTATGCTATCCATTTTTGATCCAAGGTATAATCCCCTAAGATCAATCCCAAACATTTTATTCTTCAGGAAAACCTTATTAAACCGGGCATATAAATTTACTTCATCCTGAGTATTCTTAAACCTGTCATTAAAATGATGGTAATTTGCCTGAACTTTATAATTAAGGTGATTTGAGTCTAAATGGGCTGATTCCAAGTTAAATCCACCAAAAACATCCAGAAAATCCTGCTTCGTATCTTCCCTAAGCAATGTGGTATCGAGATCGGGATTATAACCATAATAATTGATCCAATCCTGGTTTACTCCAGCCTCGACCGATAAAACAGCTTTTTTAAATACTTTCTTGGTATGGAATAAGAAGTCGGTATCTCCATAGCTGGCATAGACTTTTTTGTTGTTTGCCAATTTCACATCTCCATATGAAGAAATATGCCGAATATAGGCTCCAATTGAAAATGTTTTAGAGCGCAAATTGCTAATGCTAATTTCTCCAACCGGAGTCAATGTGGAACCAAAACCAAGCTTCAGATAACTATGATATAATTTGGATATTTGCTCGCCCTCAAGCCTTGCAGGCTTTAAGGGTTTGAATTGGTAAACAGGCTGAAAATTATTGGGTTGAATGCTGTAGGATATGTCAGGGCTTAGCTTCACTGTATCATCCAACACTGGAAGAAGATTAATCTTGAAAGCATCGGTTAATGTTGGCTCATAAGGCTTTACAACCCTTACCTCTTTTTTAATTATTCCTTCCTCCTGCGCAAATAAATTGAGGGAAGCACACATACTAAGCAATCCAACAACAAGATATGTTTTTACTCTTTTCATCCTATTTGTGCAATGAATTGTTTATAGTTCATGGTTACAATACCATTTCCAATTAGAAAACTTTTAGCCCCCTGGTTAAAATTATATGATAATGTATCTGATCCGTTCACCTCCGGATTTTGATCTGATTCTTCCAGTTCCAGAATGTGATTCAGTTTTTGCCTGGCCTCCTGTTTAATTCCGTCATTTTCTATCCCATAGTAATCCAGGAGGCTTTGTAAAGTATAACGCGCCTGGAAATAATCCTTTTTGAGAACACTAATGTCTGAAGACAAAATGAAAATCCTGGCCATCCATTCCTGATGAGGTGTATTCATATCTATAAATTCTCTGACCTCTTTTTCAGCTGCCTCAATCCTATCCTGTCTAAAATATATATCGGCCACTCTGTATTTGGCTTCAGCTCCTTCCTTACTCTTGATTTCCCCTGAAACCCTCTTAAGATAATTAAGAGAAGCATCCTGATTACCAATTATGAGATATGATTTTCCCATTTTAAAGTTTACTTCCCTTTGATCTTCCTCTGTAACTTTCTCCACTCCTAAAATCCTTTCCCCGGTATTCACAACACCCTGGTAATCTTTAAGATGATATAAGCATCTGAATTTTCCCATCTGGGCAATCAATTTGTTGCTTGCTACATCCGCAATGTTCTCTAACAAAACAAAATTCTCTAAGGCATCCGCATAGTTTCCAGCATCGAAATTTATTGATCCTGCAGCCAACAAAGAGGGTTCTGAAAAAACATTTTTTGATTGAGATGCTACATAACTATAATCTGCAAGTGCTTCATCAATTCGCCCTGAAGTAGCCAAACATTCAGCCCGGTAAAAATGTGCATTCAATACAAAACTTCCATCAGGAAACTTCTGAAGGTAATTCCCAAGTACCTGTAAGGCCCTTTCACAATTACCTGCCATATAAAGATTTTCACCTGTCAGGTAGGTTAAGGAATCCTGCTCTGACACACTAACATTGGCAAATGATCCAAGGGTTCTTACATAAGAGAAATAAGATTCTACATCATTCATCTCAACGTAAACGGTTTTCATCCCGGTGAGGGCACTTCTTGCTTCCGGAGAGCCAGGGAATTTCTGAACACAATCCTTATATGCTTCAATGGCTTCCTGGTTTTCACCCTTATTATAGTAAACAAGCCCGATTTCAAGCAATGATTTAGAATAATAACTGCTGTTCGGGAATCTTTCAAGGATGCTATAAAAGTCCTCCAGTGCCTTCTCAGGTTTTTCAATTTTCACATATGATCGCCCTCTTTCAAAAAGAGCATCATCAATAAAATTAGATTTCGGATAGTCCCGGAGGAGGTCTGATAATCCATTTATCTTTGCCATATGCTGTTTTAAAAGTCCCTGGGCAAATGATTTTTGGAACAGTGCGTATTCAGGGTCAGAAGTACTAATTTCAATGGATTTCTGGTAATACGTAACTGACAAAGGATAGTCCGATTCAACAAAAGCGCAATCACCCAGCCTGTTATAGGTGTCTGCTACAATTTTCCCTGTCCCTCCTTTGATCTGATCGATGTATTTTCTGAACCAGCGTGAAGCATCGCTAAACCTTTTGAGGTCGAAATAACAGTATCCTAAATTGTAATGGGCCAGCTTATACTCACCAAGGGAATAGGCTCCCGGAGAAATTAAAAATTCATTGTAGCTTTCCAAAGCTGCCTGATACTCCTTCATTCGATAAAGAGTCTCAGCCTTCCAATAAAAACATCTGGCATAAATAACAGGTTCAAATTCACCCTGGGCAATACCGATATCAAAAAGTTCCAGGGCTTCATCAAATTTGGAATCACTATAAAGTTCAAGTCCACGGTAAAAAGCGATTCGCTGGTAAGCTTCCATTACCTTATCATTTTTATTCAGTATTTTCTCAAGCGATTCAAGAGCCAAACCATAATTTTTGGTATTTTGAAAAGCCATAACCAAATACTGGTAAGCCTCATCTATCTTGGGAGAATGCGGATATAACTCGATATATTTCTCAAAGGCCTGAATGGTTTCATTAAATGGTGAAAAAGATAACTCATAGGTAATTTTGGCATAATTAAACATTGCATCTTCTCTTATTGCATCATCAAATTCCATGTCTGATGCTGTAAAAAAGGCAACCCCTGCTTTTGCTTTATCACCTGTTCGCAAATAGCAATCTGCCAGCAAATAATATGCATTCTGTCCGAGCTCGTCCTTTTTCCCACCCATTCCCTCAAATAAAGGAATGGCACTCTGATACTCTCCAAGTTTATAATACATGAAGCCCATCTGGTATTTATCTTCCCTTGAAATTGATTTGGAGCTTTCTTTATATTGTTCGAGATAAGGTTTTGCTCCTGCAAAATCATCTAACTGGTAAAAAGCATCACCTACAAACTTTGTTACCTCAGTTTTCCGACCTGGTATTGCATTTTCAAGTAACCCAGGTCCCATTTGCACAATTTCATCGTATTTCTCCTGCCCGTATAAGATCTGTAGAATATAGTAGGGTACAATGGCTTTAAAATTCTCATCGTTTTCGAGTTTCTTGAAAGCTTTTAGGGCTGTTTCATAATTCTCCTGGATATAAGCGATATAGGCATAATAATAGGTTGCCGGACCGGAATAATCATTGTCCAGATCTTTAATCTCATAAAAAGATTGACTGGCCTTTTCATAATCTTTTCGCATGAAATAACTGTAGCCTCGCTTAAAAAAATACTCACCTTTTTCTTCAGGAGTCAGAATAATACGATCAACCTTCTCAAAATATATTATGGCAGTTTTATAATCTTTTGATTTATATAAGAATTTGGCCAATTCCCAGATGGCATTCCGGGTTTTCATGCTCTCGGGATGGTTATTTATGAATTGATACAGGCGATGCTCAGCATCCTCATTGAAAAGGTATACAGAACACAAGGCAGAATAGTACTCAGAATTAACCAAAATTTCTGTATCAAAACCCTTCAGTTCTTCAATTATTTCAATAAATATGGGTTGAGCAGAACCATACTTTTTCTTTTGGAACAACTCATACGCATCGTGGTACTTATAGTCCAAAATGAGTACTGAATAATTGCGTTGGGAATTTGCCGCAAAGCTTAGGGAAATGAATACAAGAAATAAGAGAAATATTTTTCCAACCCGCATACAGTCGTGCTTAAATTGTCGCTAAATTAACTTAAAAAACGTTATACAATTGGAATTTATTATCTAAGTAATCAACAATTCAATGTTAATTTCTGAATTCGATTTAAAATTGGTATTAATCTAAAAAGGTGTATTTTTGGTGCAATTAACATCTAGCTGAAAATAATGGTTTTATGGATTCCGATACCATCATAGAATTTACCGATTGTCCAATTTTTCAAAAAGACAACCTGATCCTTTCGCATGTCTCATTTAGCATAAAAAAAGGTGAATTTGTTTACTTGATTGGTAAAGTAGGAAGTGGAAAAACCAGTTTAATAAAAACCATTTATGCACAAATACCGCTGAAAGATGGGAAAGCGAAAGTTGCCGGCTTTAATCTTTCACGCCTGAAAACAAAGGAAATTCCCTATTTGCGCCGTAAATTGGGAATAGTCTTCCAGGATTTCCAGTTACTAACTGATAGAAATGTATTCAAAAACCTTGAATTTGTTTTGAGGGCTACAGGCTGGAAAAATAAAAAGGAGATAGATGCCAGAATTCAAGAAGTGCTTGAAAAAGTAAGGCTGGAGTACAAAGGATATAAAATGCTGTATCAGCTATCCGGAGGAGAACAGCAGCGGATTGTTATAGCCAGGGCTTTGTTGAATGATCCTGAGATAATAGTTGCGGATGAGCCCACAGGAAACCTGGATCCGGATACTTCGGAAGATATCGTAAGAATCTTAATGCAAATTAGCGCAAACGGCAGAACCGTAATTATGGGCACTCACAATTATGCCTTATTAAAGAAATTCAATGCCCGAACACTGAAATGTGAAGATGGTAAATTGAAGGAAGTTAGTCAGAATCACGCCTTTGATTTTACTACTATGTAAATATGTAGTTGCAGGTAGTTTCAAGTTGTTCCAAATTGTTTCAGGCTAGTTTCTGGTTACTACAATTTACCATATTGGGAAAGATGGCGTATTAAACCCTGCAGAAGTCAGGTGAATGCCGTATCTCCAATACCATCCTGCCAATTAATATCCTCAGGTTCAGGAAGATTGTTCTTTAATCCAATTGAACAAAAAATATTTCTAACTATAGATTTTTTATATAAATATCCTTTATTCTGTTGTTGAATCAATTCAACAAGCTCTGGATGATAAACTGTAACATAATTCAACTTAAACTGTTTCATATGTGCGGAAATTATGTCATGGATAAGGCCAGTAGCTCCATCGGAATAAAAACAGTATGGCACTGTTAACTTATTTCCAATTACAAGCAGCATCAAATACCCAACCAATTTCTTGTCAGGTAAATATATTTTTAATTGAATGTTTTTATACCTGGGTGATATTGAAGAAAAGAAGTACTTTTTATCCAATCCTTCAGCCTTATCTGCTTCCAGGATCCATGGCCACTCTGCAATCCATTTAAGTTTCTCAATAATATCATAAGCCAGGCTTTCTTTTCCAAAACCTCTTAGAAAGTTTATGGATTCCTCATCCAATTCTGCAATTTCCTCAATTTCAAACTGCTCACTTACTGGATTCTTCTTGAGGTTGCCGAAACGGATATCACCAAAAGCATTTAGAAAGTAATCTGTCACTTTTAGCATAGGTTTTAAATTGCAAAACAGTTTATTTTTTGATGGTAAAACATCCGAAAAAGGAAAACGTAAATACGCTCGAATTCCTACAAGACTAACATATTTTTCAAACTCACCTGTTTTGTCATACACTTCTTTCGATTCAGGGGCATAGTTGGTAAACATAAGCCTATAATCCCATGCAACAAGTACCTGATTCAATAAAAGAGTTGCTATTCCCTGCCTTCTTTTTTCAGGCAAAACCCAACAACCACTTAACCAGGCAAAAGGGATAATTCTTTGGCCATCCAATAGTTTATCAGGCAATACTGTTCTGTATCCAACTAATTGCTCGTTTTCATAGGCAAGAAATAATACCAAATCATTTTCAGTTGCATTTGGATTATGTAGGTAAGATGCAACTCGATGAAGACTAACAGGAATATTATCCAGCAATTTATATGCCTCAGAATCAATAAATTCCTGAATTTCACCAAGCCTTATGCTTCTAATGCGTATCACCTATTTTCTTACTATTTTATTTTTTCCAAAGAGAACTTTTAACAAATAATATAAATATTCAAACAAGACAGTAGAGGATAAAGACCTTGAATAATTCTCCACAGGTATCCTCTGAAAATGTTGCGCATAAGTATCTTTCTTTAATCCAGCTGTCCCAAAGCTAGCATATATTTTTGGTGTTTTACAGGAGTAAATATCTTCAAAAAAGGTCTTTGTTATGCCAAAATCAGTAAATGGAAAGGCAAATAGGCCAGAATCCATGGCAAATCTTTCTTCTACCGTTTTTACACTTTCAAAAGTTTGCTTTAACTGTAAATCATGGGTCAGGTTATTGTAAAATGGGTGATCTATACTATGACCCCCAAATATGAAACCTTCCTTGATCATTGTTTTAATCTGGTCAGAATCCAGGTATGGCTTTGTATCCTTAAGATATTTAATAAAGTCCACTTCAAGTAAACGGGCCAGTATCTCAAACTTACCAGAGTCTTCATATCCCAGTCCAAGAATTGACTTTCTAATACTCTCATAATCTGAACCATCCAGATTGAGTACTTTTTTTATCTCTTTACGGGTAGATGATGAATCTCCCATGAGTTTTAAATTCTCAAGCAAAATACTTGCCTTATAACGGAAAAAAATGTCCCTATTATCAACAAAACCTGAATTCAGGAATACAATGGCAGGTATTCCTTTTGACAATAATATGGGTCGAACTACTTCAAAAACTTCTCGTAATCCATCATCAAATGTAAGAAGAAAACCCTTCTTTCTGAATTCCTTACCTTCTTTTAAATGATTTAAAAAATCATTGATATCCAGTGGTTTATAATGCATCAATAAATAATCCAGGTCATTTTCAAATTCTTTAACTGTACGTACCCCGTATAAATGTTTTAAATGGGCAGGTGAACTATTCGATATTGCATGGTAAACTGGAATTATAAGCCCCTGTTTTGTAATACTTGATAAGAATTTTAGAATTGGATTTACCATTTCGTATCGGGTTTAAGACCGCAACATTTTATAAATAGACTTTAGTGGAAAGGGTAAATTATTATATGATAAATGTTGATAAGTTACAGCCTCAGCTCCAAATCCTGAAAAAAACCTGGCTAAGCCTGCAATTTCTGAACCTTCGAAGTCAAGGAGAATATCCGTACCTGAATTCATTCGAATAATTTCATCCACCAAAAAAAACATAGCCCGGGTTTCTTTGCCCTTTTTTGAGGAAGCGGAAAGAAGGTAAATTAGTCTGTTTTTATAAGATATGAAAAAAGCAGATGCCAGCAATTTAGAATTCAAATCCAACACCCCATATACTTTTCCATAATTATGTTCTCTTGCATATGAAATCAAATTCTTAAGTTTCTGAAAATGCTTTCCTTTAAGACCTACTTTCAGGTTTTCCTTTTTCAATTTCAAAATAGGTTCATCTGATTCAAGTTCCCGGATAGATAAGCTGCCGTTTTGTGCCCTGGCAATGTTTCTTTGAGTATTTGATGTATACCCATCCTGAATTTTTTCATAATCCTGATCCAGGTTCAATTGAAAATTATTGCGCTCATGAATTTTTGCGCCACTAAGCTTTAATTCTAATTCATTCCATAAATTAATATCCGCCAATAAATATCTGCCAGGAAGGGATTGAATTATTTGATTTACTTTTTCAGGGGACAAAGATTTAGCAGAAAAAAAACCAAGCTGCTGAGTGAACATTGGCTGGTACAAGTAAGATATCCCAAACTTGCTTCCCCATGTTAATGGAAAAACCAGTTTATAATCATCTTCAACCAGAGCAGCCCAGCCAGGGCACATAATATCCAGGTACCATGACATGGCATACACAAGAGGATTAGGGCTTTGCTGAATGCAGCTATCCCATTTACCTCTGTCAATATCCCTGTTTTTAATGTATTGAATCAAAGTTCAAAGATTAGATTTATTTGGCCTGGCTTAACATATTTTCAAAAACCGCTCTCCAACCTTCCCACTCGGCCTCATCACCCAGGGAAGAATTGTGCCAGATAGACACAAAAGTTCCATTCACTTTCTTTACTTTCTTTATATACTCATCAATTAATTCTTTTGCTGTCTGAGTTGACAAACCCATATTATAATTCAAACAACTATCCATAACCTGGAAAGGAATAATTTTCAGATCTGTCACCTTCTCCTCAAGTAGATCATAAAATTTAAATGGAGTTGCAGTACCTGCCCTGAAACCCGGTTTATATGGATATCCCATGGAATAGTCTTCTTTTATACCATTTTGTATTAGATTTCTATAGGTTTTCGGAAATCGAAGGTATAAATAGTGTTGCCGGCTTTTCACAATCTCTTTCCCGACAATATTGCTAAGAAGGGCTATTTCCTGGTCCAATTCTCTTCTTTGGCCAGAGCGAACGGATGGATGAATCCCTATTTCACTATGTTTGGCTAGTTTATGGATCAACTTTCGCATAGCAGGATTCCTGCCACTATGGTTTTTATCAAACTTGCTGTACTTACCAACCTGAATAAAATATCTGTTATCTATGCCCTGTAATATTTCAAAAAGATATTCGTAGTTATCAAAAGGGTCTTTTTTTAACCGGGACAGGGTTTGGGTTCTTCTTTTTATATCTCTAATATCTCCCTTAATGGAATTTTTTAGTCCTCCTGCAAGATGCCGCGCAATTCCTTTATGAAGGTATGCCCAGGCCTGGTCAATATCAATTGTTGAAATAAAACTGTAGCTCCTTTCCATTAAATTGCAGTTCAGGATATCGGATTTTCAACATTTTTTTGAGTCTGGCCGCCCAGAGATCTACAACAGGCATTTCAAGAAAATCATTTTTGACAGCAACACTTAGCTCCGATGGAAATCTACCTACATGATCGGGCTTAAAGTCAAGGTACTCTTCATATCTTGAAATAAGATAAAAGCTTCCTGCAAAAATGTCAAAAGGTAAATCAGGTTCGGGACCGGTTTTAAAAAGGATAGGGAGCTTATTCCATTGGCCAGGTTTGGGATCCGGGTAACTAATTCCCTTCTGGGTTAATAAGCCATTACTCTGAATCCATATACCTTTATTCAGAGGTTGAGGGGAATAATTTAAAACGGGGCCTTCATATCTATAAAAATAGCTTTTTTGATTCGTAAGCTTAAATGGCATCCTAAGCAAATCATTACAGACAAATTCAAAGGTGTATTGAATTCTCGGTGTAATTTCCGGGGTAAATATCAGAAGCATATCATAATAAGATCAGGCATTGTTTTTCAAAAATAAGAAAAGGAATCAATTCAGCCAGAAAACATAATACTTAAAACTTCGATGAAAATGATAAAAATGATTTTGATTTAGCTGGGATTCTCTTTTCGCGAATTTTTAAAAATCCAATTTTACCAGGGTAATACCGTAGCCTCCCCTGTCGGGATGCTCATCTTGGAACTTATCCACAACGTCAACGGTAGCAAGGTATTCCCGAATCATCTGGCGTAAAATACCATTCCCCTTGCCATGAAGAATGCTAAGCTCTTTTGATTCCACCATCACAGCTTCATCAATCAGGTCCTGAACCAATCGGATAGCCTCCTCTGCCCTACTCCCCCGAAGATCAAGATTGGGTTTAAACATGAGCTTCCGCTTTTGCAAACCCTCCAAATAAGAGCCTGATGAGGAGCTGCTTTGTCGATTCTGATTCCTGAATTCCGAACGACTTATTTTTTCAATTTTTTCAAGTTTCAAATTGGTAATCATACTACCAAAAGCAACCACATGTCGGGTACCGGAGATTTCAAGTACTTCACCAACCGTATCCTGGCCTTTCAATCTTACCTTATCACCAACCCTAATAGTAACGTCCTTTTCCTTTGGAGTAATCTTTTCAATTTCATCCTTTTCTTCAATCTTTCTGCTCTTAATATGTTGTTCTCTTTCCTTTAGCTGCTTAATTTTCCGTTCAATCTTCTCCTCTTCAATATCGGTTTTCTTTTCAAGCTTTACTCTAGCAGAACTAAGTTCTTCCCTCGCTTTTCTGGTCTTCTCCTTTTCAGCCTGGGTTTCCTTAATAACCCGTATTGTATTTTCAATTTTTCGGTTTACCCCATTTAGTAATTCTTCTGCTTCTCTTTTTGCTTTATCTAAAATGGCTTTTTTCTCCTGTTTTATAGTACCAAGCTCCTCTGAATATTTATTAAGCGTTTCCTCAAGTTTTTTCTCCGATTGTCGGATTTTGGATCGCTTATTCTCCCAATACCGCTTATCCCTAGCAATTTCTCTCAGATGTTTATCGAAATAAATATGGTCTTCTCCTATAGTCCCGGTAGCGACCTTCAAAATATCTTCCGGGAGGCCAATGCTTCGAGCAATTTCAAAGGCAAAGGAGCTTCCTGGCTTACCCATCTGTAAACGAAACAGGGGTTGTATTTTCTGATGATCGAAAAGCATAGCTCCATTCTCAATCCCATCTTCTGATGAAGCAAAATGTTTCAGGTTGGTATAATGGGTAGTAATAACTCCAAAAGTTCCATTTTCATTTAGTTTTCCAAGGATCGACTGAGCAATTGCACCTCCCAACAGGGGTTCAGTACCTGTTCCAAATTCATCAATTAGAACCAATGATTCCGTGTCAGCATTTTTTACAAAATACTTCATATTGAGAAGATGGGAGCTATAAGTACTTAAATCGTTCTCAATAGATTGTTCATCACCAAAATCTAAAAAGATCTTCCTAAAAATTCCAAACCGCGAACTTTCTTTTACTGGAACGGGTATTCCACACTGAAACATATATTGCAACAAACCCACAGTTTGCAGGCAAACAGATTTCCCTCCAGCATTTGGACCTGAAATAAGTAAAATATGCTTTTCCTTACTTAAAGTAATATCCAGAGGTACAACCTCTTTTCCAAGGGCTCTAAAGTTTATTAATAATAATGGATGCACCGCACCTTCCCAAAGGATTTCGGGTTGTTCAACAATACCTGGTTTTATAGCATTTAAACGCCTGGCAAATAAGGATTTGGCCCGAATAAAATCAATTTCACCAAGGAAGTTATAAGATTCCTTCAAATCTTCCAAATAGGGACGAATAGAATCTGTAAACTGAATTAAAACTCGGATGATCTCCCTTTTCTCCGCATATTCTAATTCTTTAATCTCGTTGTTTAATTCAACAATTTCTGCCGGTTCAACAAATGTGGTTTTCCCGGTAGCAGATTCATCATGAACCAGGCCGCTTATCCTTCTTTTATCTGATGATCTAAGCGGAATTACCATCCTTCCATTGCGAACTGACAATTCGGTATCTTCAGCCACAAGTCCATCCATTCGGGCTTTCTTCAAAATAGAATGCATCCGGCTGGATACCCGGCTTGATTTATCTTTCAATGACCTTCTAATGCGACCCAGATCAGAGGAGGCATTGTCCTTAATTTTCCCTTTACCGGTAATGATTTTATTTATGCTGGCTATTACAAAAGGAAAAATATCTACTGAATTAGTGAGTTCCCTCAAATTTGGGTAAAGCTCTTCCTGGTCAGATTTAAAATAATTCTGTATGGAGTTTATTGCTTCAAGTGATAACTTAAATTGAAACAACTCATGAACCTCCATGAAGGTTCCTTCTACTCTAACCTTATCCAATACAGGCATTAAGTTGTGGTAATGATCCACCGGAAATTCTTTATCAGAATTGAGCAGGGACATAAACTCGGATACCAGATCATGAAATTTGACTATTTGAGCATGAATGGTTTCAAAAACCATTGTGTCTACCTGAAGCATACCGAGTTCGCCAAGACATGAATCCTTAAGAATTGATCGAATTCGATCAAATCCAATTTTTCGTTCAAAATTATCCGGGTAAATCATTTTTTAATTATCCATTCAAATGCTTTGATCCTGCACGTTAATTCATGAATTATCACCAATTATAAAAACTGCTGCACAAAGTTACATAAAGTAGATACAAAGTAAGGCAAAGTAATAAGTTTAAGAAATCAGTATAACAGCATTTATTAATTACTAAGATTATGAATTTATAAACACATCTAACATATATTGATCTCTTACTAAGTACTTAAATCAATAAACATTATCCTGTAGAGTGAATTAAAATTTGGAAATTTAAAATATATATTTAACTTTGTATTACAAAGTACTTTTACTTTCAAAAATAATGAACAAATTAATATCTATTATTTCGACTTTTAGCTAAGAGAAAAGAAATACTATAAAATTTAATTTCCTATGGAGAATAATAAAAATTATCTGGATGACCTGACCGAAATCAGATCAATTATGGAGCGAAGCTCTCGATTCATTTCACTGAGCGGATATTCCGGAATATTTGCAGGGATATTTGGCATTCTGGGAGGTGTCGTAGCATACTGGTATTTTTATCACTCAGAGTTTCTATTGGGCGGAGAAGTACCGCACTTAACAGGTCAACTTGCTGAAAAGATAAGGTGGTTCCTGATCATTGATGGTGGCATTGTTCTATTGCTTGCATTGATATCAGCAATCTTTTTCTCCTGGGTTGAAGCTAAAAAACGAGGTGTACCCTTATGGGATCCAACAACAAAAAGGGTACTTATAAACCTATGCATTCCGCTCATAGCTGGTGGAATTTTCATTATTGTGCTAATGTACTATAGTCTGCTTTATTTCCTGGTTCCTGTTTCCTTACTTTTCTACGGACTTGGTCTGCTAAATGCAGGAAATTACACCCTAAGTGAAGTTCGTTATTTGGGTATGGCAGAAATTGCGGCCGGTATTTTAGCCCTGTTCTTCTTGAAATACGGAATTTACTTCTGGATTTTGGGTTTCGGCATTTTTCATATCATTTATGGGGTAGTCATGTATTATAAATACGATAAGAAGCAAGATTAAATCTGATAAGATAATGGCTAACAAAAATCCCATAAAGGATTTAAATAAGGTTTTCGATAGCCGGGTAAGACTGGGTATTATGTCAGCACTTGTTGTTAGCGAAGGCATAGATTTTAATGCTTTAAAAAGCTTATTGGAAGTCACCGATGGTAACCTTGCCAGTCACCTGAAAGCGCTTGAGAAAAATAAATTCATTGCTTTCAAAAAGAAATTTGTAGGTCGTAAACCAAACACTACATACTTAATTACAAAACAAGGGAGACTGGAATTTATTCAACACCTTCAAGCACTTGAAAACCTGATTAAAAATGGATAAGATCTATTACAGACACAGGTTGAATTATGAGATGCTTTATTTAACTATCAAAATACAATTGTTATGGAAAAAAATTCAAAACAAAATCAGGAAAAATATATCTCGTTCCTAAGAAAACTGCCAACCTGGCTCATTTCAGCATTGATCATCATCCCGGTAGTTGCACTCATTGGTGTAGCCTTATTCCTAATTAGTGCAGGTCAGATAAACATGCTTTTTTGGATTATTCTACCCTCAATACTCTTTGAACAGCTTTTTGAAACCAGTTTTTATGCATTTTCAAATAGTCAAATTGCAAATCTGGCCTTTGTGCTATTGTTCTGGTCTTTTATTGGTGCTTCAGTGGGCTTGATTATCTCAAAAATCAGAGATAACACCATATCTTCATAAGAAAGAGATCAAAAATCGATTAGTATCCATATTACAAAGAAAAACAATGGTAAATCAAGTAAAGGAGAATATCAATCAACCTGAAGTTTTAGAAAATTTATTTCGGAAAAACAGGGAATTATTTGAATCAGAATTTAATGAGGCATTTATTCGGAAATTAAAAATACTGAAACAGCGAAGTTCTGGAAAATACGGATTAGAATACGATAAGCCTACTAAGAAAGGATTAAATCCTATTTTAAAAACAGATTTTATTGTCATGATTGTTGCATGTATTATAAGCGGTTTCTTGATTAAAATTCCCGCAATTTTCAGTATTGATTTAGACAACTTTTTCTTTTATGAGAAAAACGCGGGGATGATTGTCTTTTTAGGCTTACAATCTATATTCCTTCTAATCTAATAGGCGGATATTCCTAAAGAAGAAAATTATTTTCAGTCTATTGGCATTATCAATTCCTGGTAATATATGTAAACCTATTACCATCTGTCAGTGAGAGTAATTCCATAAATTTGGTTTACCTTCATTTGCCATTGTTAGTATGGTGTATTTATGGATTGATATATATTAACCTTGACTTTCAGGAATAATGAAAAAGGATAGAATATATTAGACACAATGGAGATTTGGCTGTATCTAGGTGCTATTATTGCAATTGCCGGGATGATATTAACCGGCATTACTATAGGATTATTTTCAGCAATTGAAATCGAAATTGAGGAGTTTTATATCCGGAAAATTGTGGTATAATAGGAGTGGTTTCAGCCCCAATTGTTACAACATTCATAATTCAAAATTATCCCACTTTTACCGATAAAATTGCTCCAGATAATTGCAAATATCTTTAGTCCAGTTAGTACTAATAACCCTGGTGGTATACCTTATTTCAATTCCTATTTCGGGTAAAGATCCCTACAACGACAGAGATTTCCTACTTATTTTCAACTTAATGTTGCTGGGAGTAATGGCAATTATTGTATTTTCAATTTCTGAATCGTCTGATAGATAAGAAACAGAAATTCAATAAGATAATTTTATTTTCTCTGACTGTGGTTACTACTACTTAATCGATTTGATAGCCCTCTCTGCAATTTTTTATCGACTTTCAGAGTTTGGATTAACTCCAAACAGGCTTGCCGTTCTGGGATCAAATATTTTAATTTTTGGAAACCTTATTCTAATAATGATCGATCTGTTGAAAATAAATTTCGGAAAATCAAAAATTGATCGAGTAGAATATACCATTGCAAGATATTTACCAGTATATTTAATTTGGATTTTGTTTGTTGTTTTTGCTTTTCCTTTGCTATTTGGGATGAAATAATAGAAATCAATTTTTTTGAGTTTATAAATTACATTATGAAAGTATTATTTATTGGAGGCACTGGAATAATCAGTTCTGCTGTTTCAAGGTTGGCAGTAAAGAAGGGAATTGACCTGTACCACTTCAACAGAGGGAAAGAGCCATCGAAACATTGATGGAGTTGTCAGACTATTCAGGGTGATATTCGGAATATTGAAGAAACTAAAACAATTCTAAAGGACTATTCTTTTGATGTGGTGGTCAACTGGATAAGTTTCATACCAGATCAGGTTCTGGCGGATATTGAAATTTTTAGTGGCAGTAACCAAACAATACATCTTCATTAGTTCTGCCTCAGCATACGAAAAACCTGTCTCAAAATTGCCCATCACCGAGGAAACTCCACTTATTAATCCATACTGGCAATATTCCCGTGATAAAGCAGAGTGCGAGAAGATCCTGATTGAGGCATGGAATACAAAGAAATTCCCGGTTACTATTGTTCGACCTTCGCATACTTATGACAATACCCTAATCCCTACCGATTGGGGCTATACAATTCTTGACAGGATGATCAGGGGTGAAAAAATCATTATCCAGGGCGATGGTACATCCCTCTGGGTACTTACTCACAACAGTGACTTTGCAGTAGGATTTATTGGCTTATTTGGAAAAAAGGGAGCACTTGGAGAGGCTTATCATATTACCTCAGATGAGCTGCTGAACTGGAATCAGATTTACCAGATGCTGGCAGATGAACTTGGAGTTCCACTTAATTTTGTACACATTCCTTCAGATTTTATTGCAAAATACGATCCGGAAATGGGTGCCGGACTATTGGGAGACAAGGCTCATTCTGTGATTTTCGATAATTCAAAAATAAAGAAGCTGGTTCCTGAATTTTATTGCAAAATACCTTTTTCCCAGGGAGCAAAAGAAATTATTTCCTGGTATAAGAACAATGAAGAATGGCAGGTGGTCGATGAAACAATAAATGCAAAGGTGGATGAAATTATTGCTGCTTACGAGAGGTAAGAACGATATATAGACTATTATAACATTAACTTATTAAATGAAACGAATCCTACTAATTTCCGGAATGGTGGCGGTTATTCTAATCTCGGGTTCGGTACTGGCAATACATATTTGGATTGGACACAGTGTAAAGGATAATATTAAGATTGCCAGAAACCAATATCCGGGCAATGCAGAAGATGCTTTGATTGCATATCTGCTGGATGATCAAAAACCTGCTAAGGATAGAACTCATCAGGCCATCTGGACCTTGGGTCAAATCCGGTCAGAAAAAGCCCTGCCGATTCTCAATGGTCTGAATAAAGATGATCCCAAAGGAGAAACCTGTTATGGAAAACACGACTCATTACTTTGCCAGTATGAAATCCACAAGGCTATTGTTGCCATCGAAAAAAATTGGTGGTTCTCCCAGTCAAGGCTGGCAAAAGCAGAATAAAATAAGTTAAATATTTTTCAAAAATTACTAAGCCACTAAGAAACAAAGGAGTATATATTTATTCTACTCCCTTATCCTTATAATGCTTTTTCCGCAAGTCTTCTTCATTATCAAGGGGCGGTCCCTGTTCTATTTTCCGCCAATCAATGGTTTTACCGTATTTTTTCATCGATAATTCTGCATTGTACATTCGCTCATCATGGCGTTCCAAAGTATAGGGAGTATAATCCGGTTCAGAAGTAAAGAAATCCTGCAACAAGGATGCAGTGATATCGAAATGATTCACATAGGGTACATTCAGGATATTATACAAAACTTTAAGGATAGAACCAAAGTTTGCATGCGTATGTGATACGTAGCCTTTCTTTACATAGGGTCCGGCCATCATCAGAATAGACCGATGTCCATCAACATGGTCAACACCACCCTGCGGGTCATCTTCAGTGATGATAACCAGCATTTCTTTCCAGTATTTGGTCCTGGATAAAAAATGTAGAACCCTTCCCACAGCCAGGTCATTGTCAACCATAAATGATTGTGGGTAAAAATATCCATCTTCCGGCCGCACTCCAGCTCCATGATCATTGGGTATCATCATAGTAATGAGTGAGGGCATTTCCTCATCCCCATCAATCCATTTTTCAGTAAACTCACTTTCAAACTGGTCCATCCTGTATTGATCAGGAATATTCATATTGTAACCGGCATAATTGTGGCTGGTTCTTTTAAAAAGTGCATTCTGCATGGGTACCATCACTCCGTGGGCAGCCCCGGTATTGGTGTCGTACCATTCCTCTCTTACATGAGCTGTTTCATTTGCCTGACCAAAATTGTAAAAACTCACATTGTTCCTTTCCAATGCTTCCCACA
>CAVVRY010000008.1:0-271349 GCA_963750735.1 uncultured Bacteroidales bacterium
TCGAACCTGCGACCCCCTGCTCCCAAAGCAGGTGCGCTAGCCGGGCTGCGCTATACCCCGATAATAATTTCTCATTTGCTAAATGTCAGCAATAAAGTTGATAACAATTATGCTTTAGAACCGTAATTTTTAAGAACAATTTTTCCCATCAGCAGGTGCACTAGTCCCGAAAAATCAAATCTACTGATTTGTCATTTTTCGTGGATCCTCGATTTGGTTGCCAAATCATAGATTTGGACAAAATCGGGACCGGGCTGCGCTATACCCCGATATTCTTGTTAATTTGGGAGTGCAAATGTAGAAATTTTTATAAAAGAAACAAAGGATACTCCCATTATCTTTTTTATCTATAAAATAAATTATATCCCCCTGAATATTTTGCTTTTCTAATAGTAAGAAGCGACTATTTTTATACTCATTTAAGTTAAAAATGTTGTAATTTCAGCTTTGTAATTCAAATCTAATTCATAAAAACCTCATAATGAATAAAAAACATTTCTCGTCTGCCATAATAACAATAGTGTTATTCTTTTTTGGCGGCATTTTAATAACAGGGCAGGAAAAATACCAACCGGCCAAGGTTACAACCGAAGATTACTCCAGAGCCGAAAGTTTCCTTTCCGCAGCTACAAATCCTTTAATTTATTATGCCAGCGTGAGGCCTAATTGGGTTGATAAAAATCTGTTTTGGTATCGAAACACCACCCAGGAAGGCAATGAATTTATTTTAGTTGATGTTAAAAAGAAAAAACGTCTTAAGGCCTTTGATCACCAAAAGCTTGCCAATGCATTTGGAAATAAAACAGGTAAAACTATCGACCCGAATAAATTGCCCTTTTCTGCATTAGATTTTGACTCCAAAGGAAAACTGACCGGTTTTTCAGCCCAGGGTAAAAAGTACAGTTACGATTCCGAAAAGCAAACATGTGAAGAATTAGGCGAAGGAATAAGAACATTCCCCAGCGCTGCTAATTCACCTGATGGGACCATGCAAGCATTTATAAAAGACCATAATCTATGGGTCCGAAATTTGGAATCAGGGGATGAAAAACAACTTACAAAAGATGGTATTCAAGATTTTGGTTATGCTACGAACAATGCCGGTTGGACTAAAAGCAACCGACCTATATTACTCTGGTCGCCTGACTCAAAGAAAATTGCCACTTTTCAACATGATGGACGTGGAGTTGGGGAAATGTATATGGCAACCACAAATATTGGTCATCCAGAGTTGGAAGCCTGGAAATATCCACTTCCCGAGGATACCGTAATTTTCAGGATACATAGAGTAGTCATTCATGTAGGTGAACCCAGGGTAGTTAGACTTAAAATGAACCCCGACCAGCACCGATCCACTATAACGGATCATATTGCCACAAGGGGAGGAACATTTGCCGATGTAGAGTGGAGTAATGATGCCTCAAGCCTTGCATTTGTTTCAAGTTCAAGAGATCATAAGAATGCAACCTTGAGAGTGGCTGATGCTGAAACCGGTGAGGTAAGGGATGTTTTGGAGGAAAATGTGAAAACTTTCTTCGAATCGGGATTCAATATGACTAACTGGCATTATCTTCCCGAATCCAATGAGATCCTGTGGTTTTCACAGCGGGACAATTGGGGCCACCTATATCTTTATGATTTGAAATCGGGTAAGCAAAAGCACCAGATCACAAAAGGGGACTGGAACGTCTTGCAGGTTTTGAAAATTAATGAAGATAAAATCTTCTTTATTGGAGCAGGGAAAGAACCTGGTGATCCTTACTTTCAATATTTCTACAGTGTAAAAAAGGATGGAAATGGTTTATCGCTACTTACTCCTGATAGTGCAAACCATAGCATCACACTTTCCCCTCTTGGAGATTTATTTATTGACAGTTACTCGACACCAGTGTACCACCAGTCATAAAGTTGAGAGATATGAAAGGATCTTCTATCCTGGTCCTTGAAAAAACCGATATTTCAAAATTGCTTGAGACAGGATGGGTCCCTCCTATCCCAATAATTGTTAAAGCCCGGGATGGAGTAACTGATTTGTATGGCCTGATGCATAAACCTTCCAATTTTGATCCCAAGAACAAATACCCAATCATAAACTATATTTACCCGGGTCCTCAAACAGGTAGTGTGAGAGGTCGCAGCTTTTCTGCCTCCAGGGGTGATAATCAATCGATTGCTGAGTTGGGATTTATAGTAGTTGCTATTGATGGAATGGGTACACCAGGGCGCTCAAAATCTTTTCATGATGCCTATTATGGAAACATGGGTGACAATGGTTTGCCAGATCAGATTGCAGGTATGAAACAACTTGCTAATAAATATCCATGGATTGACCTGGAAAGGGTTGGCATTTATGGACATTCCGGAGGAGGTTTTGCCTCTACTGATGCCATTCTCAGATACCCGGATTTTTTCAAGGTGGCCGTAAGTGGAGCAGGTAACCACGATAACCGCAATTATGAGGATGACTGGGGTGAAAAATGGCAGGGCTTGTTGAAGACTAATGAAGATGGGACTACAAATTATGACAACCAGGCCAATCAGAGTCTGGCAAAGAACCTTAAAGGTAAGTTGCTTTTGGCTCATGGAACTATGGATACAAATGTTCCAATGTACAATACTCTTCTTGTAGTAAACGAATTGATCGCTGCCAATAAAGATTTTGACCTTATTCTTTTCCCCAATCGTGGGCATGGATTTGGTAATGAACCTTATATGATGCGGCGGCGTTGGGATTATTTCGTAAAACATCTTCTGGGTGCGGAGCCGCCTGAGGCATATAAATTCAAAATCTCTACCTCAAGAAGATAAGGAAAAGCTAAATAATATTATTACTAGGTAATAGGTCCGAAGCTTTCTCATAAGGATTACCTGCGGTGATCCCTGTTGGGGGCCTGCAAAGCCCAAACAACCCTGATAGGGTATTTGTTTGCTTTTCACATACAATAGATTATTGAATCTGGGATTACCTGCGGTGATCCCGGTTGGGGGTCTTCAAAGCCCAAACAACCCTGATAGGGTATTTGTTTGCAATTCACATACAATAGATTATTGAATCAGGGATTACCTGCGGTTATCCCTGAGTGGGGGGCCTGCAAAGCCCAAACAACCCGATAGGGTATTTGTTTGCTATTCACATACAATAGATTATTGAATCAGGGATTACCTGCGGTGATCCCTGTGGGGGGCCTGCAAAGCCCAAACAACCCGAATAGGGTAGTTGTTTGCTAAACATACAATAAATTATTGAATAGGGATTACCTGCGGTTATCCCTGTGGGGGGCCTGCAAAGCCCAAACAACCCTGATAGGGTATTTGTTTTTCTTCAATATACATGCGAAAATAAATTTTCTATGCTCCTTTGAAAAACAAAACACCACGCAATTGCGTGGTGTTGTTTGGGCTTTGCGGAGAGGGGGGGATTCGAACCCCCGGTACCCAAAAAGAGTACGTCAGTTTAGCAAACTGGTGGATTAAGCCACTCTCCCACCTCTCCTAAAAATATGTTAAAATCTAAATTCCGGCTCGCAAAAATAAAAAAATCAATTACAACCTCAAAAATTATTTTCCAGATACTAAAAAAGGTGCCGAAAAGGCACCTTCCTATTCAAAATTTGAAATTACTTTTTCTTATCATCTGGCCCTGACTTGGAAATTGAATCTCGCATAGAAGTATCGGCATCAATATTTTTCATTCTATAGTAATCCATTATTCCAAGATTACCTGATTTGAATGCCTCGGCCATAGCAAGAGGAACTTGCACTTCTGCTTCAATTACCTTGGCTCTGGATTCCTGAGCCTTGGCTACCATTTCTTGTTCAAGGGCAACTGCCATAGCCCGTCTTTCCTCCGCCTTTGCCTGGGCAATATTCTTATCTGCATTCGCCTGGTCCATTTGAAGAACAGCACCAATATTTTTTCCAATATCTATATCTGCAATATCAATTGATAGTATTTCAAATGCAGTACCAGAATCTAGACCTTTCCCAAGTACAGTTTTTGAAATTGAATCAGGATTTTCTAGCACTTCCTTATGTGAAAACGAAGAACCAATTGAGGAAACAATTCCCTCTCCAACCCTGGCTAGGACAGTTTCTTCACCAGCCCCACCAACCAATTGCTTGATGTTGGCACGTACGGTAACCCTGGCTTTTGCTATAAGCTGAATTCCGTCTTTTGAAACAGCAGTTACATTTGGTGTATCAATCACCTTTGGTACAACCGACATCTGAACCGCCTCAAGTACATCTCTACCAGCAAGATCAATGGCCGTTGCCATATTAAAAGATAGCTCAATATTTGCTTTCTCAGCAGAAACAAGGGCATGCACCACCTGTGATACATGACCACCGGCCAGATAATGCGCCTCCAGGTCATTTCTTTGTAAAACTAAGCCAGCTTTTGTTCCCTCGATTAATGCTCCAACTATAATTGAGGGGGGAACTTTTCTCCACCTCATAAATACAAGTTGTAAAAGGGAAATTTTCACACCTGATACCAGTGCCCTAAACCATAATCCTACCGGGATAAAATAGAATACTATCCATAGAAAAATAAGAACTGCAACTATTATTACTATATAAATTCCAAAGCCTTCCATATTATTTAATTATTTGGTTCAACAATTATTTTATTTCCAGAAATTTTAGATACAATTACAGGCGTATTTTCGTCAACTAATTGATTAACCGCCTGAGCCTCATAATATTCACCATTAACTTTAATTTTCCCCATTGGATTTAACCTGGTAATGGATACCCCGGTATCACCAATATTAATTTTACCTGTGTCGCGATCCAATAAATTCACCTTACCATCAATTTTTGTATCAAGCATTACTTTTTTCCAGGTTCTTGATTTTAAAACAAAATATATGGTTAGAACTGAAATTACGACGGTTCCAAGTAGAATCAAGTTCCCTGTTGTGGCGCCGTGAAAATAATATCCAAGGACCACTCCGCTAATCATCAAAATTGCTCCACCAATACCAGCAACAGTAATACCGGGAACAAGCAAAAACTCAATGAGAAACAATACTATTCCAAGAAGAATAAGAATAATAATTAAGGTTACTGACATATTACATTTTGCAATTAATTAATTGTTGCACTGAGACCTTTCTTTATAAGTTCACTCTTATAAGACCTTAATACCTCCATGGGTCCTTCTTTCACAGCACATTTGCCCTTGAAGTGAACAATCATGGTACATTGCTCAGCCTGAATTGAATTATGCTTACAAACCTCAACTAAGGTATCAATTACATAATCAAATGTATTAAGATTGTCGTTGTGAAGGATAAGAAACTTTTCCTCATCACTTTCGAGAAGAAAGTCTTCGCTAAATTTCGATTTTTCCTGCATTTAAATAAAACTTAAAAATCCAACTTATTATATTCTGCAGCAACAGACTACTTTTCCTAATCAAATAAAAGCTTAGCCTATTGATCTGGTTTCATCCAGTTAAGGTGAACTGGCATTTTCAAAGTTAACAAAATTTATAATTTGAAAAACATGAAAAGTTCTATAATTCACAATAATCCAAAAATAACCTTCAAGAAAGCTTAAAAACCACTACCTAGGGATTTAATTCCTCTGGATTTTTACCTGATTCAATTGTTCTGGCATAATTAAGTTGTACTCTAACCTGATTATAAAAAGCAACCACGAAAGCATCTGTGAATCCCTTTTCCTTAACCTTTACAAGAGCTTCCTCCGCATCCTTGTATTGACTAAACAAGCCAACAGAATATCGAATAACATCTTTCCCTTCAATCGACTCAGCCATTACGGGCTCAATACCTTTAAAAAACTTACCTGAGTCCAGTTTTTTAAATATCCCAATTTGGATCCTGTAAATTACTCCTGAAGGTAAAGGCTCATTTAATGAAAGGCTAAGTTTATCCTGTTCGGAGCTGAGTATTTGAAATTCATAAATATAATTGAGGATGTGTTACTTATAGCAATTTCCTCATCCAATTCCTCTACCTCAACTACTTGCAAGCTATCAACATCACTTTCATCCAGCTTATCTTCTTCAAGCTCTATCTCCTCAGATAGAACCGGTATGGCAATAATGTTCTTTTTATGGTCGACAATTTCTTCCTCTTTTACAGGCTCCATTGCTTCTGAAAATGGTATTCCTGTTGCCTTCGCTTTTTGATAATATTCCCTCGCCAATTGCAAATAACTCATATATAATTCCTCCATGGAAAGAATCTCATTTTCCAATGAAGATTTCGCAGTTGGATCTTTTTTACCTGCCAATTCCTTCCTCAAATAAATAGTCGATTCTTCAACCTGATCAGCCCTTTTCTGATAGTACTTTGAAGAATCTACAAGCGCCTTGAATTTTTCTATTGATATTTCATCATAGTTAGCCACCTGGCCGGATAGTGAACTGAAACAAAGAATAAGCATAGAAACAAAAGCTCCCCATTTAGGAAGTATATGTATAACCGGCTTGTGAAGTATGCTAATCATTAACTTGACATGTTGAAATCTGAGTAGTTTTTATAGGATTCATAACAAACTTCTTTGCTATAAAATTTGTTCATAAACTTATAAAAAGATATTATCTTAATCCCAGATTATTTGGACAAACTTCGTAATTTTACCCGATATTTCAAAAAGCACTACTATCATGACAAAACTGAAAGAAGGAGATAAAGCTCCAGTATTTAAAGGTATAGACCAGGATGGCAAAAGTGTTAGTTTGTCAGATTTTTCTGGTAAAAAATTGATTTTATTTTTTTATCCAAAAGATATGACTCCGGGTTGTACAGCTGAGGCATGTAATCTTAGGGACAACTATAAAGAATTGAGGAAATTAGGATTTGAAATTATAGGAATTAGCCCCGACAGTATTAGCAGACACCAAAAATTCATTGAAAAATATGAATTGCCATTCCCGCTCATTGCAGATGAGGAAAAAAAGATATTAAATGATTATGGAGTTTGGGGACAAAAGAGCATGTATGGAAAATCATATATGGGTGTTTTCAGAACAACTTTTGTAATAGATGAGAAAGGATCAATAACAAAGATATTTTCTAAAGTAAAGACCAACGATCATGCTGCCCAGATCCTTGCAGAGTTATAAAATTCACAAAAATTAATTAGTACAACCAAGTAAATACATAATATATGAGCCAGGAAAAGAGAGAAATTAGTAAAGAAAAATTAAAAGCCTTGCAGCTTACAAAGGATAAAATTGAAAAAGATTTTGGGCGAGGAGCCATAATGAAACTTGGAGATCAACCAATTTATGATGTTCCTTCCATTTCTTCAGGATCCATATCACTTAACTTAGCATTGGGTATTGGTGGATTTCCCAGGGGTAGGGTGGTTGAAATATACGGACCAGAATCTTCTGGAAAAACCACATTGGCCATTCATGCCATTGCTGAAGCACAAAAAAGTGGAGGAATAGCAGCTTTTATTGATGCAGAGCATGCTTTTGACAGGTTTTATGCGGAACAACTGGGTGTTGATATCGAAAACCTGCTGATATCACAACCTGATAATGGTGAACAAGCACTTGAAATTACCGATCATCTGATTCGTTCAGGAGCGATTGATATTGTTGTAATTGATTCTGTCGCAGCATTAACACCTCGCTCTGAAATCGAGGGGGAAATGGGTGACTCAAGTGTAGGCCTTCAGGCAAGACTTATGTCAAAAGCACTAAGAAAACTAACAGCCAATATTAGCAAAACGCATACTACCTGTATTTTCATAAATCAGTTAAGGGAGAAAATTGGAATTATGTTTGGAAATCCCGAAACCACAACTGGTGGGAATGCACTAAAATTTTATTGCTCTGTACGTTTAGATATTAGAAGAATAGGTCAGATAAAAGAAGGGGATGAAATCAAAGGAAATCGTACCCGAGTTAAAGTTGTAAAGAACAAGCTTGCCCCGCCATTTAGAAAAGCTGAATTTGATATTGTATACGGCCAGGGGATTTCTAAAACTGGTGAAGTTATTGACCTCGGTGTCGATCTGGGTTTAATAAAGAAAAGTGGCTCCTGGTTTAGTTATGGTGAAACGAAACTTGGCCAGGGAAGGGAGGGTGTAAAACTCATTCTGGAGGATAATCCTGAATTGCTTGATGAGCTTCAAAATAAGATAATGGAAGCTTCACAGCCTCAGAAAAAATAAGTAATGAATTCTGAGATAAAAATTTTGAATTAAAATTATAACCGGGACGCAATTCATGCCAACCGGTTTTTTTATCCCTAATTGTTAAATTAAAAACTATGCTTTCGAAATTATAAATCAAATTACTGATCCTATGAAAAACCTATTTATTTTTTTCGTATTCGTCTTTCTGGTTGTATCGTGTACAACTGAAACTGTAAAGAAAACTGATGAACCTGTATCAGATTTCTCAAATCAATTGACCGACAAGGAAATTGAGGGAGGAAGAATGACTCCTGAAATTTTATGGAAATTTGGCCGTATTGGCGGAATACAACTGTCCCCTGATAATAAAACCATTGCATCGAGTGTGACAAGGTATGATTCTAAAACAAATAAAAGTTCTACAAATCTTATTTTCCTTTCAGTAGAAGGTGGTGATATTGAAGTATTTAGTAAGATGAAAGCTTTTCATCCTCGATTTTCCGCTGATGGGGAGAAAATCGGATTTCTATCAACTGAATCAGGGACCGTTCAATTTTGGGAAATGGATCTTGAAACCAGGAATCCTGTTCAGATTACTTCTATCGAAGGAGGAATAAATAGTTTTGAGTATTCCCCTGAAGGAAGTAAGATCTATTACATGAAAGATGTAAAAATGGAAACTACTCCTTCTGAAATTTACCCTGACCTTCCTGATGTTGAGGTAAAAATTATTGACGACCTGATGTATAGACATTGGAATCATTGGGAAGACTATTCCTATAGCCATATTTTTGTCGCTGATTATTCAAGTGGTTTTATAGGCGAAGGCAAAGATATAATGGAAGGAGAACCTTTTGATTCTCCACTTTCAGCCTATTTTGACGATTCGGAAGTAAGCTGGAGTCCCGATGGTAAATTCATTGCCTATACCTGTAAAAAATTAAAAGGAGTTGATTATGCCAGAAGTACAAATTCTGATATTTATCTGTATAGTATTGAAGATGGGAAAACTAAAAACCTCACTGAAGGAATGTTGGGATACGAAAAATATCCTGTATTCTCACCCAACAGTAAAAAAATTGCCTTTCAAAGCATGGAAACTCCTGGCTATGAGGCTGACAAAGACAGGTTATTCATTTTGGATCTACAAACAGGTGAAAAATCATATCTAACTTCAGATTTTGATCAGAATGCAGCTTCTCTAAATTGGTCGGATGATGGAGAATCCATTTATTTCATTAGTGGAATCCATGCCACTCATCAACTTTACAAGATCAATATAGCTAATCAGGAAATTAAGCAAATCACTGAAGGTGATCATGACTATACTCAGTTGATACCTGGAAATGGATTTTTAGTTGGAACAAAAATGAGCATGTCAATGGCCCAGGAAATATTCAGAGTAGAAGAGGAAAATGGAACCGAAACACAACTCAGCTTTGTAAATAAAAATATCTACGATAAAATAGAAATGGGAAAGGTTGAAAAGCGCTGGATAAAAACTACCGACCAGAAGGATATGTTGGTATGGGTTATTTATCCACCAAAATTTGATCCAAATAAGGAATATCCCGCTCTCCTTTATTGTCAGGGAGGTCCTCAAAGTGCTGTAAGTCAATTTTTCAGCTACAGGTGGAATTTCCAGATGATGGCCGCTAATGATTATATTATTGTTGCTCCAAACCGTAGAGGTTTACCCACTTTTGGACAGGAATGGAATGCGCAAATATCAGGCGATTATGGTGGACAGAACATGAAAGATTATCTTTCTGCCATTGATGAAATTAAAAAAGAACCTTTCATTGATGAAGAATAGGCTGGGAGCTGTAGGAGCAAGTTATGGTGGTTTTTCTGTGTTCTGGTTGGCCGGAAATCACAACAAACGATTTAAGGCTTTTATCTCACATTGCGGCATATTCAACTTTGAAAGCATGTATACTGCCACTGAAGAAATGTTCTTTGTTGAACATGACCTGGGAGGGCCCTATTGGGATAAAAACAATAAAGTTGCTCAAAAATCTTACCAGAATTCACCGCATAAATTTGTTGGTAACTGGGATACTCCTATCCTAATAGTAACTGGAGGATATGATTTTAGAATTCCTTATACAGAGAGTATGCAAGCTTTTAACGCAGCAAAATTAAGAGGTGTCCCTGCCAAACTATTGTTCTTTCCGGAAGAATCACATTTTGTTACAAAACCACAGAACAGCATATTGTGGCAGCGTGAGTTTTTTGCATGGCTTGACACGTATCTCAAATAATTATTTGCGAATGTAATATCCTTTTAAAAATCAAAGCAACTATTCAATGGATAGTCCCGAAGAAATTGATAATTTAAATTAGAAATCGGGCTCAGCTTTGTGTTTTTCAGATTCCCGAAAATGAAAGAGCGTTGGAAAATGAAACCGGAAATAATTAGAACTTCGGACGGGTCTGACACCCTTTATATCCCCGAATTGAAGGAGAATTACCATTCAATTAATGGAGCAATACAGGAATCAGTGCATGTTTTTATTAATTGTGGCCTTAATAGCTTAAATAAAAAAGAGTTTAAAATTTTTGAGATAGGCTTTGGAACCGGGTTAAATGTGTTGTTGACATTTATTGAAGCCCTTAAAAAGGACCTTTCAATTACATATCATTCAATTGAAAAATTTCCACTTGATAACAAATTAGTATCGAAATTAAACTATCCTGAAATTTTAGGGAAAAAATATAGATCTATTTATAACACTATTCACTCATGTAGATGGAATCTTGAATTTGAATTATCTGAATCCTTTCTATTCAAAAAAATCGAGGCAGACTTTAATGAGTATACATTTCAAACCAACTATGATTTGATATATTTTGATGCTTTTGCTCCAGATGTTCAACCTAAAATGTGGAGTGAAAAAAACTTCGCAAAGATTAAGAATACATTGAACCCGGGAGGGATACTTACTACCTATAGTTCAAAGTCAAGTGTAAGAAAAGCAATTCAAAGTGCTGGATTTAAGGTAGAAAAGCTTCCTGGTCCGCCAGGTAAAATAGAAATAACACGGGCTAGTGTGCTCTAAATTAAACGAATTAAAGTGTAATCAGTGCAAAAACACTATTTTCTGCATGAATTTTTAAGAATTATTTTAATTTCGCATCACTAAATCAGAATCCTATTTAGTTATGATAAAAAAAATAGCATACATGGTACTAAGCATAATTATTATATTGGTTTTGGATACATCCTGTAATAATAAGAAAACTGTGGATGTTGGTGTACGCTCAAAGCTTGATTCAATTAGCTATTGTATTGGAATAGTTTATGGTCAGAATCTTCATGGTGATGGATTTGACACAATAAATCCTTGGGTAATAGCTCAGGGTTTTAGTGATTTGCTTGAGGAAAATGAAGAAGATCTTCTTATAGGAAAAGAAGAGGCAAAAAATATATTACTTGAACATTATGCTGATATAAAAAGAGGTAGACTGCTTTCCCAGTTTGAGGACGTAAAACTTGAGGGTGAAGAGTTTCTGAAAAAAAACAGCAAAAAGAAAGATGTTGTAACTCTACCCAGTGGTTTGCAATATACGGTTCTAAAAGAAGGAACGGGCCCACAGCCAAAAATTGATGATGTCATTGGTGTTTATTACCAGAGCTGGATGCTTAATGGCACTTTATTTGACAAACATACAGAGGGTGATCCGGTAATTTATGGTGTAAACCGGGTTCTTCCTGGGTGGACAGAGGCACTGCAGTTGATGAGAACCGGGGCGAAATGGAAACTATTTTTGCCATATGACCTTGCATATGGTACCGAGTTTAATCCCAACAGCCCTATTGAACCATTTTCAACTCTTATTTTTGAGATTGAACTTGTAGACATAAAACCCAGGCAGGGCGAATAATTAAATATTCTTTATTGTTAAATTATAATCTATTAATATCTATATTATTATGGCTTTTGAATTAAGTGGCAAGTTGATTGAAATTTTCCAAACAATACAAGTAAAAGATAATTTCAGAAAACGTGAATTTGTTGTTGAAAAAAAGGAAACAGTTGGTGGAACTGAATATTCAGATCCAGTAAAGTTTCAACTTTTAAATGACAGGTGCGATATCATCGATTCCTTTAATCTAAATGATCAGGTAAAAGTAAGTTTTAACATTCGAGGAAATAGATGGGAGCGTGATGGAAATGTAAATTACTTCATTAATCTGGCTGCCTGGAGAATTGAAAAAGAATCCGTTGAATTTAAGAAAGATACAGATGTGCCTTTTCCAGATGAAAGCGATTTACCAGCTGAGGTTGACGGCCCGGAAGACGACCTTCCCTTTTAATATTTTATATCTAAATCAGGGGGTTCTAATTAAACAGGGACCTTAACCTGGAATCATTTAATACAGTCTCTATTAATCTTTTAATACAGCGGTATTTTAAACTCTTTGCATATAATTCACTTCCAATCCCAAGAACAGCTACCATTTTACTGTATGAAAACCCATTAAAGAATAGTTTCAGCACATTCTTACATTTCCTGGATTTCATCTGGCCCAAATGCTCATTTACAATATCAAAAAGTAATTCTCTTCTTTGAGCTTCATCTTCCCACTCTATTTCCTGGTAATATTGAATGGCAAATTCCCTAATAATCTCCTCATTTCTTCTTTTTCTCATTGAGTTTACTTAACCACTGGTATTTGCATACTGAAATAATAAATGCATTTACATTTTCCCTAATAAATAATTTATTGATTCTCGCCTTCTCAAATATATACTTCATCGCATCCTGAAAAATATCGGATGCATCCTCAGCTCCACCATTATTGGAACTTATATATGATTCAACAGTGGGATATATATCCTGATAAACTGAATTAATAATAGAACTGTTTTTGGATTTAAAACCGTGGATTATTTCCTCTTTTGTAAATTTCTTCACAATCATCGAAAATTAGGTTAGTAAGGTAAGCCGCAGGGGTTATCTGCGAACTTTAACCATGTTTTACGATAGAAATTATTGCTAGGTTTTATTTTGAATTCGATTTCTTTCCACTCCAATATGGAAGTAATTCAGAATCAGGAAGAAAAAATTTATAGAAAATATGAGTTTTTAGCTGATTATATCAGACCCGCATCTATCATTTTTACAATCTGGTCAATCAAAACATCCTCGCTATTTGGATTGAATTCAGCCTTTAGATTAGATGAAAATATTCGTGCAACAGTCTGCCAAAAACCTGCAAAAAGGTCACCCTTAAGTTCTTTTAACCACTGGTATGAGGTTTCTCCAGTTTCTCTATCAACTAATTTTATCAGTATTTTTCCCTGGGTAAAGGTCATGTGTTTCACATCATCTTCAAACTGATTCATCATTTCCTTTTGTACTGAGCGAACATACTTTCGTTTCTCTTTCTCAGTTTCGAAGGTTAATAGTTGAGTATTTACCTCTTCCAGCTTATATTTAATGTACTTTGCATAGGGATAGACCTTTTTAACATTTTTAACTAATCGGCTATATTTTCTTGCCTGTTTCTTTGTTTCAAACTTGGGAATAGCATATATCTCCACCTCCTCAATATTCACATTTGGCATAGTATCTCCATCCACTGTAACAGATTCCAGGATGTTTATATCCTTGGGATTTAAAGTATCTGGGGGATCAACCACCTGGGCACCCAAATGGAAAGAAAAAAACCACCCTATTATGAATATGTAAAAAAGCCTATTCATATGGTATTAAACGAATGGAATAGTAAAACATATATACCAACTTATTGTAAAGTTAGTGAAACGAATTTATTCATTTGTTGAAAAAAAGCAAATTATTTAAATCTTCACTTTGTAAACAAAGTAAAATTTACACTTATTTCTGCCTGAGCTTTATAACTTTGTTTCTTTTACAATGAAAATAAAACCTCATGAAATAAAAACTGGTAAGCAGTTTCGTTTGATCCATGTGTTATCGTACGAAAATGTTGCTCCATTTGTTTTTTCCTATATTAAGAAACGAAATCTTGCCTCCCTTTTATTCTTTCTTTTTAACTTAATTTACATTGTTATTGGAATTGTAAAGCTTGGGGATTATATATCTTCTGATATATTTTCCTGGAATCATCTTTTCCTGAATATAGCACTTGGTTTTATTGTTATTCCCTTGCTTCTGGTCCCTCTCCACGAGTTGATACATGCTTTAATGTATAAACTTATAGGCGCTCCCAAAATAAGATTTGGCGCTGATTTTTCACAGTATATATTTTATGTTGCAGCTGATAATTACGCCATTAATTTCAAGGAAATGCTGGTAGTTGCAATGACCCCATTTATTCTTATAAGTTTTATTTTAATATTTGGGGCACAATCACTTAATGGGACTTTTTCCTTTAGTTTAATTTTAACCTTGATCGCACATGGGACGATGTGTATAGGAGACTTTGCGGTGCTTAGCTTCTTTTTTGATAATGGCTTTAAAGACATGATCACCTTTGATATGGTTGATGAAAAAAAAGCATATTTTTACAAATCTATAGCTGAATAATCAAATCCGTTTAATACTGTAAACAAGTTCACAAGGACTACAAAACAATGCTGCTGGGTTGACGCTGAGCCCATAAAATAGCAATGTCAGTTGGTATTTAGCAAAAGTCCACATCAAATTTTATCTTTACGGCTTCAAAATTTAATTTTCTAAGCATTTATTTATGAGTTCATTTAAAACTGTTATAAAAGGTTTCCCCAAGGTATTCTGGGTATCAAATCTAATGGAGTTATTCGAGCGCTGGGCCTGGTATGGCTTCTATAATGCTTTTGCCTTATACCTAACACTTTCAAAAGATACAGGGGCGCTGGGTTTCACACAGGCGGAAAAAGGAATGATAATGGGAACAGGAACCATGCTTCTGTATTTTCTTCCATTATTAACAGGAGCGCTGGCAGATCGAATAGGATACAAAAAGATATTGGTACTCTCCTTTATTGCCTATGTTGCAGGATACTTTATGGTAGGAAACTTTGAGTCTTTCCAGGCCATCTTCCTAGCATATATTTTCCTGGCTTTTGCAGGCGCACTATTCAAGCCCATAATCGCTGCAATGGTAGCCAAAACAACAGATGAAAAATCTTCTTCTATTGGGTTTGGTGTTTTTTACATGATGATAAATATTGGTGGATTCCTGGGCCCTTTTATCTCTGGACTTATTTATAAAACAAGCTGGGATCTGGTATTTTACATGTCAATAATTACTATAGGTATTAACTTCATATTGGTTTTATTCTTTTTTAAGGAACCAGGTAGGGAAAAGTCCACAGAATCTCTTCTAAGCAATATGTGGAAAGCCTTAAAAAATATTGGTACAACATTGGCTGACTTTAAATATGTATTGTTTCTAGTTATAATGGCGGGATTCTGGACAGCATTTAATCAGCTATACTATTCATTCCCGATTTTTCTTGATGACTGGGTTGACCTGGATAAATTGTCGACAAGCTTAGGCCTGGAGGCTGGAACAATTACAGCTGTAACAGTTACCAGTATGGATGCATTTTTCATAATCTTACTCCAGCTTTGGATTTCGACAATCGCGATGCGATACAAACCATTGCGAGCTATGATTACTGGTATTCTTATCCTTGCATTTGGACTCTTCCTGATGTTTACCAGCCAGAATAGTTGGATTGTAATATTTGGCATCCTGGTTTTTGCAGTGGGAGAAATGGCCAGTTCTCCAAAATTTACTGAGTACGTAGGTAGGATTGCACCCGCCGACAAAAAGGCCTTGTATATAGGCACATCATACTTGCCCATTGCCGCAGGGCATTGGGCTGCCGGAATACTTTCTGGAGATATTTATGCCAAAGTTGCTGAAAAATTCACCCTTTTACAGAAAGAAGTCCTGGCCAGGGGACTGGATATCCCTGAAATTTCAGAGCAATTTACTCGAAATGATTATTTTGCAAGGGCAGGAGAACTCATGGGCATGAGCCAATCCGAAATAACCAATTTTTTGTTTCAGCAATATAATCCTACCCGAATCTGGATGCTATATTCAGGTATAGCCTTGGGTTCAGCACTGGCTCTAATACTTTACGATCGCTTTATACTGAAGGATAAATAAACCTATATTTATACTTTTATCCTGTGAAATTATGATAGTTTCTCAAATTGCAGCCATGTCTCGAAATCGGGTTATAGGGAAGGATAATAAACTTCCCTGGAATATGCCCAATGATTTGGCATATTTCTTTAAGATTACCCGAGGGCATCACATAATTATGGGGAGAAAAAATTTTGAAGCCAATGGAAAAGCTCTTCCCAACAGGGTAAATTTAGTTGTCACCAGAAACCCAAATTACAATGCACCAGGTTGCATAGTTGTAGAAAGTATTCAACAGGCTCTTAAATATTCAGAATCAAATGGTGAAGCCGAGGTTTTTATAGTTGGAGGTGGGCAAATATATGAGGCTAGTTTAAGCATTACAGACAAAATATATCTTACCATTATTGATGCTAAAATTGACGGAGAGGTGTTTTTTCCTGAATTAGACCCAAAATCATGGAAGGTAATTTCGAAGGTAGCCCATTCTGCTGACTCCAATAATCCGTTCGATTACACTTACTATATATTTAAGAAAACCGGCTAAAAAGTCTTCTTCAATTTAATATTTACTTATAAAATTATATTTTCCTGATTGTACCAGATAATGTGCAATACCATTATCAAAACCAATTAAAGAAATATTGTCACTATCACTAGCCAATCCTTTTCCCTCAAAAATATTAGACTCACTCCCTGAGGGAATAAACACATCTGCACGTACATTTGCCGGAATCTCAATGTGAAGTTTTAACTCTGATGAAGAATTTTCCCATTGGACACCCACCCTTCCCCTAATTGTTTCAATAGAGGCTTTAACAAATGGTAAAGATTCAGGAATATAGGGCTTAATTATTACCCTCTCACAACCTGGATAATCCTCATTGAGATTAATTCCGGCAAGAGTATTATAAAAAAAAGCGTCAATACTCCCGGTCATAACATGATTGTGAGATTGCTTAAGTGTCCAGAATTCAGACATGGTGGTGTATTTTTCAACCATGTCGCTCCAGCTTGGGTATCCGGTTTGAGTCGCTAATAGATATGCAACATCAGGTCTGCCCGACATAACTAAGGCGTCTATCATATACTTTGATCCAAGGACCCCTGTGGTAAGATGTCCATCATTATCTTCAACAATATCTTTAACCAGATTATTCAAAACACCGATGATATACTCCTCTGGTACAAGACCTAAAAACAGAGGAAATGCATTTGCCATCTGGCTTCCATCATTGTATTCTTTATTCTCTGAATTGAAATAAGCTCTATTGTAGGTATCTTTAATTTCATTTGCTTTCAGCGAAAAATATTCCACATCCTGATTTTTGCCTAATACTTTGGCAACCTTTGCAAGGATTTTCGAATTCCAATAATAAAATGCTGTAGCCACAGACTCTGGCTCACCCTCTTTCCAACCTTCAACAAGACTACCCCAATCACCAATCCAGCCTTTTGGTATAATATTATTGGTTGATATTGAATCCAGGAAGCTCAAATATCGTTTCATCGCATTATAATTATCCTGAAGGATTCGTATATCACCGTAATAAGTGTATTGTTTCCATACTAAAATCAGGTAAGTACTGCTCCATTCTACTCCCACATCCCATATGTAAGGGCGTGGTGAAATTATTGGAATATCTCCTGTTTTCGGATGCTGGTTTTCTCTAATTCCTGTTATCCAGTTGGTATAAAAAAGAGGCATATCAAAATTAAACATAGCTTCCTCAGCTGTTACCTGCACATCGCCAAACCAGCCAAGACGCTCATCACGCTGAGGGCAATCAAGTGGGTAACCAATCATATTACTTTTTGTTGACCAGATGGTAGCCCGATGAATTTTATTTATGGTTTCGTTCCCACATTCAAAACTGCCAGTTAATTTGTTATCTGAATAAACAACACAGCCTTCAACACTTTCAATTTCTGGTAAGGTGGGGTCAGCTGTAAGCTCAACATATCTAAATCCATAAAAAGTAAATCTTGGTTCATAGCTTTCAAAGTCCCCTCCTTTTAATATGTAAGTAGCCTCGGCTTTTGCATGCTCATTACTGGTTGTATTTATTGATCCATCCTCGAAAATTTCTTCAGCAAATTGCAGATGCAGTTTAGTACCCTTCTCTCCTTTTATTTTTATCCTGGCCCATCCCGAAAAGTTTTGACCCATATCATACACCCGTACATTCGGTTTTGGCGTATGTACAGCCACAGGTTTAAAGGTTTTGTTAATTCTAATCGGTTGCATTACCTGTGATCGCAATTTACCACCTGGGGATTCAACCAGTGTTTACCATTTCCCAGCCAGAATCATCAAAATTCTCATCTGCCCAACCCGGAATTTCTTTTGTAGCATCATAAAATTCCCCATCGTAGATACAATTATAAAGTACTGGCCCATGTTGGAACTTCCAGTTTTCATCAGTAACAATGACTTTCTTATCCCCATTTTCATACTCAATATGCATTTGCAGAAATGCTCGTTTCGCACCAAACCATTGCATACGATATTCCTTCCACCATTTCTTATAAGGGTTAAACCAGCCATTGCCTAAATGGATTCCAACTGCATTATTCCCCTTTTTTAGTTCATTAGTTATATCATAGGTATCATATAAAATCTCTTTCCTATAATTTGTTTTTGCAGGTGAAAGAACATGATTGCCAACTTTCTCCCCATTTAAATAAAGTTCATAATATCCTAGTCCTACAACAAAAACTCTGGCCCTTTTTACTTTCTCTGAACACTCAAATTCATTTCGCAAAAGGACTGATCTCCCATCATGCTTTACAGTATCCCCAAGTTCATCCTCCTCCTTTACATCCATGAAAAAACCCTTTTGGTGATCTTGGTTCAACTTTAGGACCAGCACCAATCCACTTAGCTTTCCACTCCTTGACTATCAAGCTGGGCTGTCCAGAAATCTGAAAGTTCACTTTCATGCATTTCACTATTGTTATCCCAAATACTAACTTTCCAGAAATACTGCGAGTTACTTTTAAGTTTTTTGCCCTCATAAATTATTTGATTGGTCGAAGATGAATTCTTTTTTCCTGAATCCCATATGAGACCGGTATTATCCTCGTTCTCATATACAAAAATTTGATAAGCAGCCTGCTCAAGGCCTCTCTCCTCAGAAATTAAAATCCAGCTAAATCGTGGCTCTGGATTATCAATATTGTTTGGTGCTATAGCATACTCACATTTTAGGTCAAGTACGTTTACTTGATTTTTTAACTTTTTTTTGACAATTCGTAAATGACAGTAAGGAAATTAGGAAAACAAGAATTAGAATTAATATTTTTCATACCAATAGTATTAGCTATGTAACTCAATCTCAAAGTTAGCAATATCTCAATTCATTATTTAGGGATTACCCAATATACTTTTTAGCTAAAATAATTCGTTACTTACTAAATTCCTCAATGCTTTTAATATTGGCCTGAATATTAAAAAGGTTAGCTGAATTTCATTACTTTTGCATCAATAATAAACTATACACCTTGAAGCAGAATTTACTAAATCTAAAAATTGCTGTTGATTTTGACGGTACAATTGTTGAACACCGATATCCGGATATTGGAAAAGAAATACTATTTTCAATAGAGACCTTAAAAATGCTGCAGGAAAAGGGTTGTCAATTGATTTTATGGACCTATCGTAGTGGAAAAGAACTTGATGAGGCCGTTGAATTTTGTAGGTCAAGGGGGCTTGAATTTTATGCTGTAAATAAAAATTACCCCGAAGAAGTTTATGATGAATCCATCAGCAGAAAAGTAAATGCTGATATCTTCATTGATGATAGGAACTTGGGAGGATTACCTGAATGGGGCCTTATCTGGCAAATGCTTGATCCTGATAATTATGATGCTAATAAGCTCAAAGCTAAGGGTGTTTTTCAAAACTCAGGTTTAAACAAACTATTCCAATTTTTAAGACCAAAATCGAATTAAAAATGGATCTTAAAAAGTTCATTATTATTTTCCTGGTATTTAACTTTTTAGCTTTTATTTCCTGTTTGAGCCACAGTTCTCCGGAGAATGAAGGTACAAAATCTTCAAGTCCTCCGAACAAAAACAAATCTATAGGCACTGCAAAAGGTTTAACAATTAATTCCCCTAAAAAAAATGAGACTTTTACTATAGGTGATCCTATTCAAGTTGTGTTTAAGAAGACCTCTAAAAATTTTGAATTTGATTCAGTTCAAATAAATGTTGATAATGAAAATGCATTACTTAAGAAAATAAATGAGTTAGAATATACTTTAGTAACTACTGATTTGAAACCGGGAAAAAGGAAGCTTTCAGCTCAGATATTTCTTTCGAGTGGTAAAAGATTTCGGACCTCTACAAATTTCATTCTTCAGTCAGACATAGTTCCAAAAAACTTAGGCTATGAAATTTTAAACATTTATCCCCATGATATAAAAGCATATACTCAGGGTCTAGTAATAGATGATGGTATTCTTTATGAGGGAACCGGGGAAAGAGGTAAGTCTTCTTTGCGAAAACTTGAACTTGAAACGGGCGAATTACTTTCCAGTCTAAATCTGCCTCCTGACCTTTTTGGAGAAGGTATTTGCATATTTGATGACAAAATAATTCAATTGACATGGACTTCAAAAATCGGTTTTGTTTACGATAAGAATACATTTAAGTTTTTAAACAGAATTCGTTATAACACTCAGGGCTGGGGAATTACAACCGATGGCAAGTCTTTAATTATGAGTGATGGAAGTCAAATCATTTACTACCTTGACCCAACATATTTTAGTGAGATATCCCGTATTGAAGTGTACGACAATAAAGGACCGGTTAAAAGCCTGAATGAACTGGAATTTATCAATGGTGTAATATTTGCCAATATATATACCAGCGATGAAATAGCCATAATTGATCCTGAAACAGGTAAGGTGCTGGCATACATTAACTTTGAAGGACTACTTACTCAACAAGATAAACATCCGGAGCTTGATGTATTAAATGGTATTGCCTATGATAAGCAAAATGACAGGCTATTTATTACCGGAAAGAATTGGCCCAAATTATTTGAGATCAAAATTGATGAGTACTAACATTTGAATCTTTTGAACCTAAAAAAAGCTTTGATTGGGGTAAGACAATAGAAAAAACCACATCTAACACAATATTTTAGACCTGGGTTAATACTCTGCTAATCACACATCTTAGAGAAATAAAAGTTTCCTGAATCACAGAAATTACGGCCTTTTCAGAACATTTTATCATCATTTCGATGTTAATAATCTGTTTATAAAAGCAAAATAAATGTTTACAATTCCAATATTATTGAAAAATCGGCCTATTTATATTATAGTAAATTTGTAACTCGAAATTTTGTGAAAGATTAATAAATCATAATATAGCCTGAATGGGAAAAACTATTGCTGTTGCCAATCAAAAAGGTGGAGTTGGTAAAACAACCACTACCATTAATTTAGCCGCCAGTTTAGCAGCCCTGGAGTCAAAGATACTTATTGTTGATGCTGACCCGCAGGCCAACTCAACATCAGGTATCGGTTTTGATGTTAGAAATATTAAAACCAGTATTTATGAATGTTTGGTTGATGATACAAACCCTGCTGACATTGTACTAAATAGTGATATTGATGGAATGGATCTTATTCCTTCAAATATTGACCTGGTAGGCGCTGAGATTGAGATGTTAAACTTGCCCGACAGGGAAACAAAACTAAAACAGGTTATAAAAAGGGTGAAAGACAAATATGATTTTATCATTGTTGACTGCTCCCCTTCATTGGGCTTACTTACCGTTAATGCACTCACAGCTGCAGATTCAGTTATTATACCTGTTCAATGTGAATACTTTGCACTTGAAGGTTTGGGTAAGTTGTTGAGCACTATAAAAATTATTCAGTCCAGGTTAAATCCCGATTTACAAATTGAAGGATTCTTGTTGACCATGTACGATTCAAGGTTACGCCTTTCAAACCAGGTAGTTGAAGAAGTTAAGAAACATTTCCAGGAAATGGTTTTTGACACCATAATACAAAGAAACGTTAAGCTTAGTGAGGCCCCCAGTTTCGGGAAACCTGCACTTTTATATGATGCCAATTCCAGAGGTTCTATTAACTACCTGAATCTTGCACGAGAGTTGTTGCAAAAAAATGAAAAAACCAAAATCCCCATTTCAGAGAAAATTATTGAATAGGTTTACCTATTGCTATAGGGATTTTGAGTTACAATTGAAAATTAAGTTTTAAAAAATGGTTCAAAAAAATGCTTTAGGCAGAGGACTTGGTGCTCTCATTGATGATGCTAACAGGGAAAGATATGAAAAGCTTGATACAATTAACGAAATTGATATTGACAAAATTGAAACCAATCCTTATCAACCCCGGTCAAAATTCGACGAGGAAAAATTAAATGAGCTGGCCTCATCTATAAAAGAATTAGGCATTATTCAACCCATTACAATAAGGTCAATTAAGGATAATAAATATCAATTAATTACGGGTGAAAGAAGACTTCGAGCTGCTCTTATTGCTGGTCTAAAAAGAATTCCGGCATATATTCGTACTGCAAACGACCAGGCAATGCTGGAAATGGCTCTGGTTGAAAATATTCAGAGGGAAGATCTTGATGCTATTGAGGTTTCTATATCGTATCAGCGGCTCATTGAAGAATGTCGGCTAACGCAGGAAAATTTAAGTGAAAGAGTTGGTAAAAAACGATCTACCATCTCAAACTATTTAAGATTGCTTAAGCTGCCAGCTGAAATCCAGTTGGGAATTCGAGATAAAAGAATTACTATGGGTCACGCACGGGCTCTTGTTAATATTGAGGATATCAAAAAGCAGCTTGATGCATATTATCACATTATTGATGATGACCTTTCAGTTCGAAAAACAGAAGAAATGGTTCGTTTGCTTAGCATAGAAACTACATCTTCTGAAAAAACATCAACCAAGGAAAAGAAAGAAATCCTATTAAAAGATTTTGAAGATTTACAGAATCAGTTATCAAATTTCTTCTCTACTGATGTGCAATTCCGCATGAATGATCAGGGGAAAGGAAAAATTGTAATTCCTTTCAAATCAGGCGATGAGCTTGAAAAAATTATGGGTATTTTTGATAAAATTAAACGATAAGGTAGAAATACTTCTTTATTTCTAATTTTCACCCTCCATTTTCTGTTTGTTAAAAAACATTAATAGTAAGGCAACAAATTCTCTGTTTCAACCGTATACTGTATATTTGCAGCAAATACAGGACGTTTTGAAACATTTCAAAAAACAGAGGAACTTTTTCCTGTTGTGTTTGCTACTTGGAAGTTTAAGCCTAAAAACAGGGTTTGGACAAACGGTATTAACTGAGGCAGACTTTAAAACTGTTGAGCCAGAAAGTGTTGTGGTGATTGATCACTCCCCTCGAAAGGCAACCTTATATTCAGCCGTTTTGCCAGGATTAGGCCAGGCTTACAATAAAAAGTACTGGAAAATACCAATTGTGTATGCAGGTTTTGGAGTTCTTGGATATTTTATATATTTCAATGCCGAAAACTACAATGAATACAAGCAGGCATTGGTAGATTTTATTGATGAAGATTCAAACACAAATAGTTATTTGAATTTAATCGGGCCGAATGTAGACCCGGGAACTTTTGATCCCTCGTTGGGTTCACCACTTTATAGACAGGATAATGAAGAGTGGTTTAAGACACAACTTGAAAATAATATGAACTACTACAAAAGATATAGAGATTTATCATTTATTATTTCAATTGGATGGTATGTTTTAAATATAATAGATGCCGCTGTTGATGCCTATCTCTTTGATTACGATATTACTGATGATCTCTCAATGAGGATTGATCCGAAGCTATTTCGGTTTCCTGGAAAGCCCAGCACTGCTGGTCTCCAATTTAGTTTAAACTTTTAATTAAACCCATGAAAAAAACAAACCCTATAATGAAATACTCCTTTATACTATTATTAGTTTCTTTTGCTTTAATGAGTAAGCAAGGAATTTGCTCCTATAGTTCGAAACCAGATTCAGTAAGGGTTGCAGAGGAAATGGATTATTCGAATTTTTCAGAGAATCTGGAAAGTCTTATGAATCTCTGGTTTGTTCAAACCTCCCTGGGAAATGACACCTCTTTATTGGTAGGTGACTATGAGAATGATTCTCTACCCTCCCAATATCCTGATTCAGTTATAATTGATAGGCTTGACCGACTGCCAACTGTAATTCCTTTATCATATAATAAAATTGTTAAAAATTACATAAACGTTTATACAGTTAAAAAGAAGGACAAACTGGAAACGATGTTGGGTCTTTCAGATTATTATTTTCCTCTTATTGAAGAGATTCTTGATTACTACGATCTTCCGATCGAATTGAAATACATGGCTGTTATTGAGTCTGCACTAAACCCAAGAGCTGTTTCCAGAGTTGGTGCAACCGGTATGTGGCAGTTTATGTATCGAACAGGGCGTGCTTATGGTCTGACTATCAACTCTCTGGTTGATGAACGTAGGGATCCTATTAAGGCTACCCACGCAGCAGCCCGGTATCTTAAAGATATGTACAATATTTATCATGACTGGACGCTTGTTATTGCAGCATATAATTGTGGACCAGGAAATGTAAATAAAGCCATTCGAAGAACTGGTGGTAAAAGAGATTACTGGGAAATATATTACTATCTTCCACGAGAAACCAGAGGTTATGTACCGGCATTCATTGCAGCAGCTTACTCGATGAATTATTATTCAAAACACAATCTTAAGCCTCAACCAATACAAATGCCACTTACTACTGATACCCTGCTTGTGAGAGATGACCTTCACCTGAAACAGGTTTCAGAGGTTCTTAATATTCCTATTCAGCAAATAAGGGATTTAAATCCTCAATATAAAAGAGATATTATTCCTGGTAAAAGTAGACCTTTAACACTGATGATTCCTATTCAATACACAACTGAATTTATTGATCTTCAGGACTCTATCTATGCATATAAAGATTCTATATTTTTTAACTCAGAGAATGTAACTGTAAATCCGACAAAATCAACTTATGTAGCTCAGGCACCTTCGGGAAAAGTCAAACTATACTATACTGTTAAATCAGGTGATAATCTTGGGTACATTGCTGAATGGTATAAAGTTGGATTATCTAGTCTTAGATACTGGAATGGAATTAGCAGAAGTACGATTCGAGTGGGACAAAAGCTGGTAGTTTATGTATCTCCCTCAAAAGCAGAGCAGTACAAAAAAATTAACTCTATGAGCTTTGCGGAGAAACAGAGATCAATTGGAAAGAATGTATCGGTTTCAGCCTCAGCCCAAACTACCACCAAAACGACTACAAGCAAAGATGGTAATTACGTGTATTACAAGGTTAGAAATGGAGATTCAGTTTGGGAAATTGCGAAAAAGTTCCCTGGTGTGACTGATTCGGATATACTTAGGTTGAATAACCTCTCCAGTCGAGATAATATACATCCTGGTCAGGAAATAAAAATAAAGGCCAGATAGACGCTATTGACAGAATTCAATGACCAGTGATCAGGAATCGATGATTAAATAATTGAATATTTGTAATTATTTAAACAGCTTTGCGATTTGACTTTTATCCAACTCGATTTTTGGATCAAAAGACTCGCTTCCCATATATTCTTTCAGACTAAAGAGTAATTGCCTTGCTTCAGCTCTATTTTCTTTATCATTAATAAGATCAATGCCACTGATCAAAAGTTTCCCATTGCCAATTTTTGCTTCAAAGATCAGGGCTAATTTCTGGTTGCTTACCCAGTCATCAATAACCCTTACAATGGGCTGAATGTCAGCTGGAAAATTCTCGAGTGAAATGGCATTTGAATGACTCATCGCATCCCACCACTGCCAATCAGAATGGTAATTTGTTGGAAAACTTGCCAGAGCCGGGTGTGAGGGATTACAAAGAATCCCCAGAGTATGTGGTTTTTGCCCTCCTGTCCAGGCTGTGTTCCAAAAAATTGGAGAAAAACCTATTCCCACATTACCACCCATTTTTGGTTTAATACTACCTTTCTTTGTAGAAATCAGTACTTTTCCACCCTTATTCAGGATATCTTTTGCCTTTTTATCAAATTCCTGAGTAAAATAAATATCCCCTGCTCCTTCATTATTAGTAAGCTCTGAAGGATATACCCATATATTCCAGGTATTTACATAACCCGAAAGATTAACCCTCAATGCTAATTGAACCGGTTTATCGGTTAAAATACGGGTTTCAATAGTTCCCAGCTTAATTCCACTTCCTAAAGGAATGTCAGATTTTTGAAATTCTCCGCTAGTATATATTTTTCCATGGTCATCTACTATTTCCCATGTAGAAACAGTATTTTCAAATCTTTTCCTGCCAAAGTTTGCTACCTCAACATCTGCACGAATAATCTCATTACTAAAAAATATTCTCTTTGTTAAACGGGCCAATGGAACTACCTCATTACAAAAATATTGGAATTCTTCTGGCGAGATATAACCTTTCTCTTCCCAAAATGCATTTAATACACCAATCAGGGCTGTTCCCTGACCAGGAAAATCACTGAGTCCGAGTAACTGAAAACCGGCTTGATTTTTAGTTCTTAAAGCCGCTTCAATTTCTGCCTTATAACAAAGAGCCTGAAGTTTACCAGAGGCAAGTAAAAAGCTATCGGCAAGATGATCCATTTTATGTGCACTTAAACTCAATTTGAAGAGTTCAAAATTTTTGGCTTTTAAAATCCCATCGTACTTCTTAATTTCCTTAAAATCGGGATACACACACCATTGTCCTATTTCATGACTTACTACCGGTTTTCCATCTTCTGTCATTCGATCGGTCCAATCATAAGCAGTTTGGGGAGGCTCTCCATTTATTTTACTATTGAGCTGTTCCCCCCAACCTTGAATTCGTGGCTGAGGAATATTGTGAAATTCATTCGCTGATATTACAGGCCATCCAGCACCACCAGTATATACCCGACGTGAATCTTTATTTTTCCAGAAATTAACAAAATCATTTAAAAATTCTTTTTGATTTTCTCCGGCTGGTTCGTTTCCGTAAGCCATTAAAACAAAAGAAGGATGATTTCCGTATGCATTTACCATTCGTTCACTTTCTTCGAATATCCAGTCATCAATTGCATAACCATCGCCGATGGTACTTCCCTGGTTCGCCCAGGAGGAACATTCAACCTGATAATAAAAACCCAACTTGTCAGCGGCCAAAAAAGCTGCCTCGGGAGGACACCAGGAATGAAAGCGAATATGATTCAGCCCATGAGCTTTACAAACCTTTATAATTCTCTCCCATTCATTTATATCAGTTGGTGGATACCCTGTTTTTGGAAAAGCTGCACAATCAAGAGTTCCGCGTAAAAAAACCGGCCATCCGTTTATTTCAAACCTGGATCCTTTCACTGAGAAGTTACGCATACCAAACTGAACTTCTTTTTGGTCAATCCCCTTTTCTGTTCTCAGCTCTAGTGAGAGCTTATACAAATTAGGATCAAATTCATCCCACAGAAAAGTGCCTTCACCCATTCTAAATGGGACGGATGTAATTGACTGACCTTGTGTAATATTTATATCAATTTTAAGTGGAACGGGAGTATGCATATTCCTCTGATTTATCCCTTTTGCCTGAATTAACAGGGTTCCCTGAAACGAACTATTTGAATTATTTTCAGTTATAATATCAATGTCAATTGTTTTTCGAAGAATATCTGGGAATACTTTAATATTTCTAATGAATACAGGAGCTTTTCTTATCAATTGAATTCTACCTGTTATTCCATTCCAGTTGCCCTGTGTATGATCTGATACACTATGAGAGTTTGGTCCTACATTTACTTCTTTCAGTCGATTGTCTACACAAATGGTGATTGTATGTTTTCCAGGGCTTAAAAGTTCAGATAGGTCATATTGATGAGGAGTACCCAGGCTATTCCTCATTCCCGCTTCGTTATCATCTACCCAAACCCGTGTTTCCCAATGACAGCGCTCAAGAAACAACTCAATGTTATCTCCTTCCCATGATGAAGGTACCTCAACATTTTTTTGATACCATGCTGCTCCATAATAATGTAGCTCAGGACTAAGCCAGAAAGGAAACAGAAAGTTATCTTTATTTAAATATGGTTTGTAGTTTTTATCATTATACCATTTTTGCTCTTGAATGCCACCTAGCCACTTAGTTTCGAATCCAACAGGATCACCTTTCCCATTTTCTGACATCGATCCAGGTAGAATAATAGTCTCCTCGAACTGTGAATTAAACCACTTTTGAGAAATCCCAATTTCCTGATAGTCTATTTGAAACCTCCATTCACCAGATAAATCTATTTTTGAATCATCTATGGTCCAGGCTGAAACCAGGAAAGGTATTACAAGAAAGAAATATAGTTTTTTTACCATTGAGAAGTATTTTTTCTCAAGTTTAGTAAGCTTTTTTATAAAAACAAAAACTGAACTCGATTATTCCTGGCCTTTTTTATTTTTTAATCCTTGGATTTTTGATCTCAATTATTGATTGAATTAAGCACAGGAAAATTTTTATGTTATTTTTGAGAGATCAAAAGAAATAGAATGAAGTTTCTTCAAGGAAAATTCTTTTTACCCACATTAATCCTTTCATTGTTTTCTTTTTTATTGGTTCTTGTCATCCTTTCAGATGGATTCTCTGGTGGAGGAGATAGTATTGCTCATTTTAGAATTTCACGCTTTGCTTTTAAATATCCTCATTTGTTCCTTGACCATTGGGGGAAGCCGGTTTTCACTATTTTAAGTGCCCCTTTTTCCCAAATTGGTTTCAACGGCATTCGATTGTACAATATATTAGCTGGTTTAACAACTGCCTATGTATCATTTCTAACCACTAAACTTCTCAAAAAAGATAATGCTATTCTTGCACTTTTCTTAATTGTGTTTGCTCCCATTTACTTCGAATTGTTCTTCTCAGGATTAACTGAAATAACTTTTAGCCTGATTCTAATTAGCTCTGTTTTCTTTGCATTGAAAGAAGAATATAGTACATCTGCTATTATATTATCATTTCTACCTTTTGTTCGAACTGAAGGAATCTTAATTCTAATCATCTTTTTCTTTGTTTTTTTACTCTACAGAAAATACAAATCAATTCCCCTCTTATTAGTCGGATATGTATTGTTTAGTTTTGTCGGTTGGGCCTACTATGATGATTTTTTCTGGGTTATTCATAAAATGCCCTATACTGGAGCAAGTGAAATATACGGCCGTGGAGAATTATTTCATTTTGTGAAGGCTTTGCCCCATATTATGGGATTCCCCTTTCTACTATTATTTACCATTGGCCTGATTATATTATTATCCTCACTCAGGAAATCAAGAACTATTAATGACCAGCAATGGAAAGAATTCTTTTTTATTTTTATTCCATTTTTCGCCTATTTCTTAGCACACTCATTCGTTTGGTGGAAGGGCCTGGGTAGTTCTCTTGGCTTACTAAGGGTAATGGCCGGTATTGTGCCACTGGCAGCTATTCTTGCATTAGATGGATACAACATGCTTTTTAATGCCTTCAAGCGCTCTCCTATTACCAAATACACATTTGCTTCTCTGGTAATACTGGCATTAATATATATTCCTTTTTCATGGCAACATTATCCGATGAAATTGGGTGATCAGGAAAGAACTCTTGAGGCAGCAGCAAGCTGGGTAAAAGAATCTCCCTATTTTGAAAACAAGATTTTTTATTATGATCTGTTCTTTTTATTTAAACTTGGGATTGATCCATATGATACTGACAGATGCTTTGAAAGAGTTCCTGAAAGAAAAAGTCCGGGAAAAGATATGCCTCCCGGAAGTATTGTTCAATGGGATGCACATTATGCCCCAAATGAAGGTGGTATGCCCCTTGAAATTCTTTTGAATAGTGAAAATTTCACATTGCTTAAAAAATTCTTGCCTGAATACCCCCTAAAAGTTCTTGGTGATAATGATTATGAAGTCTATATCTTTAAACGGAATTAATTGGACGGATATACAATGATTCAAAGCCTGAAAAATAATAGATATTCTGCCATTACCATTGTGGTTGTTACTGTTGTTCTTCTTTTTCAAGGTTTAAAGTTTGAACGCAACCCGAATATCAATATTATTCGGCACGACGTAGTCTCCTATTATGCATACTTACCGGCAGTTTTTATTTATAAAGACCTCTCCTTCAATTTTGTCTCTGAGCTTCCAGATGATTTTCCCGGAGATATCTGGACGCACACTTCACCAAATGGAAAGCAAACCCTAAAATTGACAATGGGTGTAGCTGTATTAAACCTTCCGTTTTTCGTTCTGGCCCATATTGCTGCACTGATATTTAAAATTGATCCCAATGGCTATTCAGCCCCATATCAGTTATCAATATTATTTGCTGCAATTTTCTATCTGTTTTTAGCAATGCTATTTATTCGAAATACATTGCTCCGATATTTTAGTGATCTTGTCGTTTCAATAACACTGTTTATTATTGTTCTGGGTACCAATTTATACTATTATTCAGTTGTTGAGCCTGGAATGTCGCACGTATATAGTTTCTTTCTTTTTAGTGGTTTTCTTTATTTCACCATCAATTGGTATTCCAAGCCAAGTTGGTTTGATTCGATTATGCTGGGTATTTTTCTGGGATTGATAATTCTGGTCCGTCCAAGTAATATTGTTGTTGCATTGTTGTTTTTAATATTTGGACAAAAGTCAATAAAGGACAGAATTGAATTGCTTAGGTCTCAAAACATCAAAATTCTAACAATTGGTATTATTGCCTTCCTGCTTTTATCGCTTCAATTCATATATTGGAAATTTAGTGCCGGTAAATGGATTTATAACTCATACGGCAACGAAGGTTTTTATTTCAATCATCCAGAAATAATAAGAGGCTTGTTTAGCTACCGTAAAGGTTGGTTGGTTTATACACCGGTTATGGTATTTGCTGTAATAGGCTTCATATTTCTCAGGAAAAAAATCCCCGAATTATTCCTTCCAATATTATTATACTCTATTTTGAACCTATTTGTTGTTTTTAGTTGGTGGTGCTGGTGGTATGGAGGTAGTTTTGGAGCCAGACCATTGATAGAGACATATGCCTTGCTTACCGTCCCGCTGGCATTAGTTATTGACCAATTATCAAGGAAGACATGGATGGTTAAGATAGTTGGTTTTCTGGCCATGGTATTCTTAATATACCTAAACCTTTTCCAATCGCGACAATACCGTACCTCACAAATTCATTGGGACAGTATGTCTAAAGAGCTATACTGGGAAGTTTTTCTGAATGAAGATTGGCCTGATAATTAGAAGGAATTACTTGATCCACCCGACTACGAAAGTGCGCTGCAAGGAAAAAGATCAAATTAACGTCAACTGGATCTGGGACTATATCAAATACTATGTTATTTTGAAATGGGTTGAGCAAAAGCCAGAACATCCTTTCCGGTGATCTGTTTATCTGTGAGAATGAAAAGTCTTTCCAGTACATTTCTAAATTCTCTTATATTACCTGTCCAGTTTATTTTTTTAAGCTCTGCAATGGCGTCAGCAGTAATTTCTTTTTTCATGCTCCCATACTCACCAGCTATTTGAGAATTGAAATGTTCTGCAAGGTGTGGGATATCATCCAGTCTTTCATTCAAGGGAGGAACCTGAATTAGAATTACGCTAATCCTGTGATACAAGTCTTCCCTGAAATGATTGGCCTCAATTTCGCTTTTGATATTCTTATTGGTTGCTGCTATAATCCTAACATCAACTGAAATATCTTTATCGCTACCAACCCTGTTTATTTTATTTTCCTGAAGGGCTCTAAGCACCTTGGCCTGAGCCGATAAGCTCATATCCCCAATTTCATCAAGAAATAGAGTTCCACCATGGGCCTGTTCAAATTTGCCCTTTCTCTGTTTATAGGCCGAAGTGAAGGAACCTTTTTCATGGCCAAACAATTCACTCTCAATTAACTCAGAGGGGATAGCGGCGCAGTTTACTTCAATAAAAGGAAAGGGGGCACGATTGCTTTTTTCATGCAACCAACGGGCAACCAGCTCTTTACCAGTTCCATTATCACCAGTAATAAGCACCCTTGCATCTGTTGGAGCAACACGGTCTATCATTTCCTTAACCTTTACAATAACTTCCGATTCTCCAACAATGTCATAAGTTTTGCTAACTTTTCGTTTAAGGGTTTTGGTTTCTGTAATCAGGCTTGTTTTATCCAGCGCATTCCGAATAGTTATTAGGAGGCGATTCAGGTCCAATGGTTTTTCAATGTAATCGAAAGCTCCTTTCTTTATTGCTTCAACTGCCGTATCAATGGTGCCATGCCCGGAAATCATAATGATAGATATATCATCTGAAAGTTTTAGAAGTTCGTCAAGAACCTCCATGCCATCCATTTTTGGCATTTTAATATCACTTAAAACAATATCATACTTTTTTTCCTGAAACAACTCCAGTCCCTCTGCTCCATCTTCTGCCAGGTCGACTTCATGCTTCTCATACTCCAGCACATCCTTTAATGAATTCCGTATGCTCTTCTCATCGTCGATTACAAGTATTTTAGCCATAATTTAATTATTCCGGTTAACTTTTTCAAAAGTAAGTTTAGTATATTCAATAATAAACTAGTATCGTAACCATTTAATCATTTCTTTATAGGTTGGTTTTTTCCCATACATCAAAATCCCTGTTCTGTAAATTTTTGCAGCCAACCATGCAGTACCCAAAAAGGTTAGAATCAGAACAATCATCGAAATTACAATCTGAATAGTTGGAACGCCAAATGGTATGCGGGCCATCATTACCATAGGAGATGTAAAGGGTATAAACGAACACCAGAATACCAGAGAACTGTCCGGGTTTTGAAAGGCTCCCATTGAAACAAATAATCCCAATAGTAAAGGGATCGTTATTGGCATCATAAATTGTTGTGTATCGGTTTCATTATCAACTGCAGAACCTACAGCAGCAAAAAGTGATGCATACAAAAGGTAGCCCCCCAGAAAATACACCAGGAATGAAATAATGATTAATAGCCAATTCATGGACTTTATTGATTCCAAAATAGTCTGAAGTTCATTCAATTCCGGCTGACTGGCTTGAATTTCCTCCATTGGGGAATCACTTGCCGACATTATATTTTCAACAACTGGATTGCCAGATACTGAAGTTACATCTGGAAGAAATACAGTTTGAGCAATTCCAACAATAACCAGAGTAAGAACTATCCATAGCACAAATTGAGTAAGACCAACCAGTGCGATCCCAAGTATTTTCCCCATCATTAATTGAAAAGGCTTCACCGATGAGATCAATACTTCCACTATCCGGCTCGTTTTTTCTTCAATTACCCCTCTCATTACCTGTGCGCCAAAAATAAAAGTTAGCATGTAAATCAGTAAGACCTGAAATATAGGCTATTCCCATTGCTAATCCGGCACTTGTCTTTTTTTCTGCACCCTCATCATTAATAATAATTGTTTGAATTTTTACGGATGATTCTACCTCCTTCAGTATCTTATCAATATCATGGATGTTGTAGGATTCAAGCTTTTTTCTTTCTATTTCCTTTTCAATTGAATTGGAAATATGCATTGTTGTTTCAAGAGTAGGTTGCTTTTGCGAATAGAACTGAATGGCATTGGGGATATAAGCAATTTTAGGTGAAATATATAGAACGCCGTAATAGCCGTCGTCCTTAAAACTTGTCTTCAATGATTCCGGATCGGCATCTGGTTTAAATTCAAATTTAAACGCCTTTGTAGATGGAATTTTACCTTCAAACAATTCTGATCCCTCTCCTACTACTACAATCTTTTTCTCTTCAGTATCCTCCCTGGTCATTATCCATGCAGGAATCATGATCAGACCAGCAATTAATACCGGAGCCAGTAGTGTCATTACAATAAAAGACTTCTTCTTTACTCTTGTCAGATATTCTCTTTGAATTACAAGAAATATTTTATTCATTTTTATCGTATTTGAATCGTGTAAGAAATATGAAAAAAACTATTTTTTAATTTTTGCGTCCTCAACCACTCTAATAAAAACATCGTTCATACTGGGAATAATTTTGTTAAACGAAACTATTTTCCCGGCTGAAAGCAAAACATTTAATACCTCGTTTGTGGATGTATTGCTAAGAAGGTCAAGAGTCAGTTTAGTAAATCCATTTTCTACCTGATTTTCAACAATTTTATAAGCATGACTCAATGATGCTGTCAGTAAATTAGCTTCTCCTTCAAATATTATCTCATACCTATTCGTTGAGTATCTCTCCCGAACTTCATCTATTGGCCCTTCTACAAGCGTTTTTGAATTATCAATCAAAGTTATATAATCACACAATTCCTCTACAGAGCCCATATCATGGGTCGAAAAAATAATGGTTGTGCCCTTTTTTTTGAGATTAATAATTTCATCTTTGAGTAGGTTCGCATTTATTGGATCAAACCCACTAAATGGTTCATCAAAAATTAGAAGCTTTGGCTCATGCAAAATAGTTACTATAAACTGCACCTTTTGTTGCATACCTTTAGAGAGCTCTTCAACCTTTTTGTTCCACCAGGCTTCAATTTCAAATTTTTCAAACCAATACTTTAGTCTCTTTATAGCCTCCTTTTTTGGTAGTCCTTTCAATTGTGCAAGGTATATTGCCTGCTCACCAATCTTCATTTTTCTATATAGACCTCTTTCCTCCGGAAGGTATCCTATTTTAAAAACATCATCAGGTTTTAAATTTTTTCCACTGAACTTCAAAGTACCGCTATCTGGAGCAGTAATCTGGTTGATAATTCTTATTAAGGTTGTCTTTCCTGCACCATTTGGCCCTAAAAGTCCATAAATGCTCCCTTTTGGAACAGAAATACTTACCTTATCAAGAGCCAGGTGATTTGAAAATTGTTTGACAATGTCGGTTGCTTCAAAATATCCCATTTGATTTTATTGTTTCAAAATTTCGCTCGTAAAGATAGAAATTCATTACTAAAAACTGATATAGGAAAGGAAGCTATATTAAATAACTTTCAATAAAGAATATCATCTTTTAGGAATAATTGGAATGATAATCAGAAAAGGTATTAAAACTTGGTATAACCAAATAAATTCGGCTTTAAAATCCAATTAGAATGGAAGTTTTTCTTTTCTGAAAAGTTGAATTAATTTCAACTCTAGAAATAATTTCTCATCTTCTCAAAGATGTTCTTATCATGCCTAGAGGGATTGGGCTTAAAACTTTCTGATTCAGTTAGTTTTTCGAAAATTCGTTTTTCCTCTTTTGAAAGAGACTTGGGAATCCACACATTTATATTCACCAGGAGATCACCCCTACCGTAACCATTTACATCGGGCAAACCTTTCCCTTTCAAACGTAGAATCTTCCCAGGCTGTGTTCCTGCTTCAACTTTAATTTTTACCTTGTTATCCACTGTTGGAATTTCAACCTGAGTACCCAATGATGCATCAGGCACACTTATGTAAAGAGAGTATACAAGATCACTTCCATCCCTTATCAGTTCTGGATGCTCCTCTTCCTCAATTACAACCAGGAGATCACCATTTACCCCGCCTCGTCGTGCAGCATTTCCTTTGCCTGAAACACTTAATTGCATTCCCTCAGCAACCCCGGCCGGAATATTAATTTTTATTACCTCTTCGGATTTAACAATGCCATCACCATGACAGGTGGTACATTTATCAGTTATAGTTTTACCCTCACCGCCACAAGCCTGGCACACTGAGGAGGTTTGCATTTGACCAAGAAATGTATTCGAAACCCTGGTTACCTGTCCGTTACCGTGACATGTGGAACAAGTTGTATAACCAGAAGAACCTCTGGCGCCCGAACCATTACATGTATTACATCCTACATATTTGGGTACTTTAATCTTCTTTTCTACACCATGAGAAATCTCTGAAAGTGTTAGTTTGACTTTTACCCTGATATTCGATCCTTTCCTTACTCTTTGCTGCTGTCTTCCACCAAATCCGCCAAATCCACCAAATCCACCGAAATGACCACCAAAAATATCTCCAAACTGTGAAAAAATATCTTCAATATCAGTGAAACCTCCAAAGCCACCTCCTGCTGCACCACCAAGGCCTGCATGACCAAATTGATCATAGCGAGAACGCTTATCTTTATTGCTCAAAACCTCATATGCTTCAGCTGCTTCCTTAAATTTTTCTTCCGAGCTTTTATCCCCAGGGTTCTTATCCGGATGGTATTTTATCGCCTGCTTTCTGTAAGCCTTTTTAATTTCTTCAGTAGAAGCACTCTTTTCAACGCCTAATATTTCGTAATAATCTCTTTTGGCCATATCTTTTTTATAATGTCTTATCGATCACTTATCCGGTAAAATATTACTCTCCAATAACTACTTTTGAAAATCTAATTACCTTTCCGTTTAAGGTATATCCCTTTTCAATAACATCAACAACTTTCCCTTTTAACTTCTTTTCTGGAGCAGGGATCTTTGTGATTGCTTCATGGCAATCTGTATCAAATTCTTTATGTACAGCTTCAATCTCCTGTACGTTTTTCTGATTTAAAAAATCTGAAAATTTATTATATATAAGTTTCAATCCATCTTTCATGGCTTCGATATCCTCTACCTTATCCATCAATTGAATAGCTCTGTCGAAGTCATCAATCACCGGTAATAATTTAAGCATCAACTCTTCTTCTCCAAACTTGGTAAGATCAGCCTTTTCTTTCAAGGTTCTTTTCCTGTAATTATCAAATTCTGCAGAAAGCCTCAAGTATCTGTCTTCCTGCTCCTTAATCTTCAAGTTAAGTGCTTGAATCAATTGATCTTTTTTTTGCTCCTTAGTTTCTGTTTTTTTTGAGCTTTTCTTTTTTTCAGTCTTCTTTTCAACCTTATCCTCGGGAGTGATAATATTTTTATTTTCCACTTTGTTTTCTTTCTTACTCATAATTGCACTACATTTTTTTAGTTCCTTGTAATAAATTTGTGCCTAGCAAAACTTAACAAATTACTTGCCAATTATTATTTCAGGACAAATTGACATACTCCTTTTTAATAGCGAACCTACAAGATTTAACAACTTTTTTATAAAATGTTAAAACTTTAATTTAAATACTTTATAGTATTGAATAATTAAGCTGTTAATTTGTCAAAATAATATAATTAATTATTCATACGGATATGCAGATAGAAGGCACTCCTCAAATTCCTTTAAACCAGGATGTTAAAAATTTAATTGACCTTTATGCACAATTGGGTGAGAGAGCGGAAAATTTTCTTCCAAACAGAATCTTCGAGAGTTTAAAAAACTTTGTAAGACTCTGCTTTGAAGAACCGGACGACCCAATAAAACAGCTGGCTGAGATTCATAAATATGTTCTTGAGCTTAAGGAGGCAATTCCTGGTTACGTGGATGTTTTTTTAATGATGTTCCCCCATGAAGATTCAAAAGCTTTTGAATATAGCTCAAAGAGAAAAAGTTTCTTTAATAAGCTAAATGGATTAATTGATAATGAACTAGTTGATGAGCCTACCAAAGGGCAAATAAATAATATTTTAAATTCTCATGATTTTTCCATAGGAACTCCACCAGTAAGTCATCAGACTATCGGATTTTTGTATAAAATCCTACTTGGTGATAATGTTAGAGAGCTTAGGAAATTTCGTGATCTTATAGGAATTAGTGGTGATATAGAAGAAGCACAATGGAACTATATGCTGGATGTACTTGACCAGATGGTCAATCAATCTACTCACTACACTACACAGGCTGAAAAACAGAATTTCCTGTCCAGAACCGAATCTACGGTCAATTTTAAGGGCATGAATGGTTTTATTCGCACCATTGTTTCAGGAACTTCAGATACTGCGATTGAATTATTGGCAAGTGAGATTTTTGGACATGAAGTTGTAAGAAAAATAGATTTTATATCTCCTGGAGATCTGTATAACCAGATTGAAGACGACAATACCAGCATTTTTGCTGTCAAGATCCGTAATATGAGGAAAAATCCATTTAATACATTTAAGTGGTTTCCTTTCCTTTCGAGGATAGTATTTATTGATGACTCTCCTGAATCTCAGGCTACTAATACTTCTCTTATTTTTTGCTTCCACAACGGAATAGTAAATACTTTAAATAAGGTTCACACGAAAAAATTAGGAGCTTTAGCCAACAGCCAATTAAATCTGAGATTAATCCTTGAGAAAGTAAATCCTGAGAATCTGTCTAAGTTTCGAAAAGCTATTGAAAATAAAATAAATAGTTATAAGGAAGAATTAAAAGAATTGAAGCAGGAGCAACTGGCCGAACCTGAGAATCCTGAGCAGGATATAATACTTTACAAGTATGATGAGTTTTCAAGACAAGTAATTAAGGATAAGTATATTCTATCCAAATTTGGCGCTTTCATTAGCCTTATAGAAGGGGTGCGGAACAAGGAAAAGCAACTTGAAATGAACAAGGATCTCATCAAAGAATTTGAAGCCAGAACCAAAAATTACTTTTATTCTGAAAACAAAAAACTACATCTTGCAGCAGTATATGAGGGAGGAGGAAGAAATCAAATTCGTACCTATGCCGATTATCTGGTTCAGCGTCCATTAAAACCGGTCAGTAAGGAAATTATAGAAAAATGTCGTACGCTACTGGATATTATTCCAAATGCCTACCAAAGGACTCTTAAAAACCATTTTCATAAAAATTTTGGAATTAATATTTTCCTCGAAAAGTACAAAGAATACCTGATTAAGGCTGAAAATGAAGCCGATAATTATGGTCGGTTTATGAATTTATTAATTGACCTGGGTATAGAAGATAAATACTCTAAGAAAACTGAAGAAGAACAAAAACTAATTAAGGAGTTCATTAGTGCACTTGGTAATCTGGAAAAAACTTCAATTACCGACGATGTTCAAATGATCATCAGAGATATAATATTTTCTTCTAGCCGTAAACGAAATCCCTATATTTTCTTTAACCAGGAGGCTTCCTGGGAGTACAAGGACCTCTTCCCTGCTGATCGATATGACCTCAATCCTTTCGATATTGAAGTAGAACTTGACGACGAAGGACGAATTGACTGGGAACGTCTTCAGCGAAAGCTTGAGAGAATAAAAAGCACTTTCCAATTATTCGATGAAACTGGTAATTTATGGGATAGATTTTGTGAGAATTCCACCATTTTAGTAAATGATCCATCCAATCCTTCAGGATTTACTGATTTTAATAATATCAACCTGATTAAGTTTCTTAAGTTCTTAAGCAATAGCAAATTAACTCTTTTCCTGGATGAAGCATATAACGATGCTGTAAAAATAGAAGACCCGGAGGAGCCTAAATGGAGAACTATTTCAAGATATATTATGAACAACATTGGATCTTATAGCAAAATCAGTGTTGTATCATCCTTGTCCACTACCAAAAATCTGGGAGCAACAGGTGATAGAATGGGATCACTGGCTGCCACGCCCACCAGAAAAGATGTTATTGATTTTACAAAAAAGCGATTTGGCCTTGATAAAGGAAATACCAATTCCATATTTATGCTGGTAAATATCCTGGAAATTGCACAGCTGGCAAAAAGGATCAAGGACAGGATGGAAGAAAATCTGCCAAAAGATGCCTCTCGTTATAAAATCAAGGAAAATCTAAAGGAATATATTATTGAGGAAATTAAACAGAACTCTTCTGATCGAAGTAATGGTTTCAAAGAGAAAACCCGACGCCCCTCACTTTTTGAAGGCAGCCCATTACATTTATTCTTGCTTGATGAATTGACTTCATTAGATAAACTTGATGTTCTGGAACTTGCAGATGATTTTAAATATAAGGGAGAACCATTTTTTAGTTATTATAAAAAACATCTGGTTTCAGAATTAAACCGATTCAGAATAAATAAAATTTTCCGCAATGAGTCAAATAAAAGATTAGAAATTGCCAAAAAGAAAGCAACAGAGTGCTTAGAAGAAGTTAAAAATAAGTCTATTGGTATATTGAATTCAGATGGTTCATTCCTTTTTAACCTGCATTTAAAAGATTTCTATTCATACCAGGATCTTGAAAAGTTTACCAAAAAACTTGCAGAATGTAGAGGAATTGCTCTTATCCCTTATCAAACCGGATTTGTAAGATTCTCTTTAGGCGGCTATCTGGCGGGAGATGCCAAAAGCTACCTCGATTTTGAAAAGGAATTCGAAAATGCTCTAAAAGTATTTCTAAAATATTGGGGTGTTTTCTTCGAGAAGAAAAAGAATATAGATAATAAGGGGATAAGAACGGAAGATATACTGGATGAAATCTTTAAGAAAGAATCAGATCAGAAATTTATTAAAACCATTCTCAATGACTTTAGCATAGTAAGTGTTCTTCATAAAAAACAGAATAAGTCGCTCAGAATAAATGATATTAAAACCCTTTATCATGCTTTCCCAAAAGATTGTGGGATAACTATCAATTCCATCGGAGATTCAAATAATGCTGTATTTGAATTCTATGAGAACATTGGACAATGCAAAAACTTACTGGAATTTATTAACAGCAAAGCTTTTACAAAAGTTTATGAAAATCTGTTACCACAGATCTATAAAAAGATTCCTCAGATTAAAAGTCTTGATATTAACCAGATAATCGCAAAATACGGAAAACCGACTTTGTTGAAGTATGTAAAAAGTAAACTTGAATTTCAACCAACTTCTCACGTTTTAGATGATCCAAATGAACTAAATACAATGCGTGAGATCCTTGTGGAACTGGAGAACATCCTTTTTTCAGATGCCAAAGTAAAAATAATTGCACTCCAAGCCAATGAAAAGGATGTTCAAGGTGATCTAGCAAGATTGGAAGGGTATAACATGATCCTTAAAAAGTATATTCGGGAAATTCTCCTGCATTTTAATCTTCCTTTTGAGCTGGAATCTAAGTTTCCAACTATTGAGGAAATAATGGGTGTAGCTACTATAAAATTTACTGAAATCACAGGTATTAAAACAGATGAAATAGATCTTGAATCAAGCTTAAACAATTATCTTTCTTCTATTAGATATTCCCTTTCAGAAGGAGATGGTAAATTATCAGAAAAGTTCTTCGGGTTGATCTCAAAAATTCTTTCAGAAAAGCTGATCCAGGATTCAATGAGAAATGAGGACAAGCTTCTTTATTTTTATTTAATTCAGCAACAAGGATTTATTAAAAAAGTTAAGGAAAAACTAGGTGATTTTAATAAACCTATACAGAAATTAGATGATTTTGAGGCTAAATTGATTTCTGAAGATTATTATTCGAGAATACTTCCTGGTTCGATAAATGACATTCTAAATGAAATTGTACAAACGAAAAATTATCGAATAACTGAAGAAAATATTCACCAGAATGTCCGACAAATTGTATTATTTATCAATGATTTAATGAATGATACGAAAAACAATGAATATTATAACAGGTATAATCACATTCTGATAAAAATTATCGAAACTGAATTTAAAAAACAGAAATCAAGTACTAATGAGATGATCCAGCACGGAATAATTCTTCATAAGGACTTCAAAATGAAGAATAAAGTGCTTGAAAAATGGGATGGAGGATCTCTCAGCTGGATCAATAACCTGATGAGCCGATGTGGGGTTATTGCCTGGGAGCAACCAGTGCAAACCAATACACGTATAGCGACTGATGCCAAAAAAAGAGAATTCCCATTTCACAAGATTGACAGGCCAGATAGCGACACAAAGAAATTATCGGTAAAAACGGATTCGCCAAATGAGTTCATAAAGAATATGTCCACCAGGCCATCATCTTCCTTTTTTATGAAAAGGCTGGCACATTTTGCAGCAAATCTTGATGAGGAAGATTATCGGTGTAAGATTCAAAAGCAAGGCTTAATAAAAGAATTATATATTTTCCAAAAGTCATATCTCAAATATTTAACAGATAACCATCGACTTTTAAAGGAGGAATTTATAAGCCTTGAAGAAGCTCAAAACTTTGTTCCAGATGTTATTATGTTCCTGGGAGCACCTGAAAAGGTTATTTCATATCCTCAAATAGGTTATTTCGACTTAAAAGGACCTGAAGGAAATATAAAAACCATTATTACTCCACTTAAAAAATCAGCCGATTATTTTGGAAACATAAAGAAGCCAAGGCTAACTATGATCAATGAGAAGGTAAAAGAAATGGGAGGGGTTCCGATTCATGGCTCCCTGTATGCAATTGAGGAGGAAGATGGCAGCCTGTTTGTAATCCAAATAAGTGGTGACAGTGGTGTTGGAAAATCAGAAATGCTGGCTGCAATGATGTTGAAGTGGATGAAAAAAGATCTCACAGGAGTCCGATCAATAAAGCTTATTGCAGGTGATATGTTCCATATTTTTGCTGATAAGGAAGGCAATCTTTATGGAATAGGTACTGAAACCGGTGATTTTTCAAGAGTAACAGATTTTGACCCGGATTTTATTTTTCAGTATAGTTCCTTATTTGAAAGTAGCGCTGACAGCAATGTGGATGACTTAAACTCAAGAAGTACCATAAGTGGGTTTTGTGACATTTCTATTCCATACAAAATCAATATTATGCTTACTGCCTATAATTTTGGTAAGGAAGAGGCTGGCATAAAAAGGTATTCAAATCCTGAAAACTTTATTCTCTATCGCGATTCACACGGAGAAAGGAAGGAAAAGGCAACAAGTTCTGATAATCCAAACTTTCAAAGAACCCTATCAAGGTATACTGCCGATAAAAATATTGTGGATGTTATTGATAATCATGGAAATTACCTTGATCATATCCTGGATTGGGAAAAAGATTTATTCACGGGCAAATTTTACCTTTCCTCTTCCTATAAAATGATGGATAAGATTGACCTGGAAGATATTGTAAACCAAATTTTTGTCCATAAAAAGTACCAATTCAAAGGAAAAGAGTTTATTGTTAAAAATGTAAAATTTGACATAATTAAAAATCGCTTTAACATTACAGCTCAGGAAACTGGTGAAGGTGGAATTGAATCCAAGTTCCTTTTAGACAGAGAGTTTTTCAGCCAACTATTTCAGACTCTGGCAAGTACACCTGGCGGGAATCCGTTTATCTCAGAATATGGTGAAATTGAGATGAAAGAACATTTGATTGAGCACCTGAAAGGTACCAAAAGTGGAAAGGGAAAAGGGAAAAATATTCAACTGGGAATCCTATCCACTGACCTAGGTAAAAAAGGAAAAGAAATTACCGGGCCTCAGAGAGCTGCCGAGGATATGAAAAAGATGCTCCAGGAAGTTAGAATGCTTCATCCAGAGATGTATAAAAATAGAAACTATGTTAAACAATTAATAGATGAAAAATACCAGCATCTGTTTAAACATAGTAAGCACAGTCAGGAAGTATGGAGGTATAACTATTTACTTTTCCAGCTCGAACAAATGAGGAAGGCTGATTTTGTTAGAGTAGATGATACTACGCAAAAGGTAAAGCTGGATATAATGGGGGATTTTGAGCCATTACCATCAAATAAAAAGTTTTGTCCGCTGCTTGTTACTCCCAATATAAATATTGAGTTAAGTGGCTTCAGTGAGACATATGAACAATTGATGTGGCTTCCGAATAATAAGGAATTTGCTGAAGAATTATATGGAGATTGTGATGAATTGTATATAGCCGAGGGCTATAGTAGAGAAACAATTATAAATAATATGGTGCTACAGCTTTTATTGTTAAATGGGTATATATCTATCGAAGATCTCACCCGAGGAAAGATTACTGAAAAAACAAATCGAGAAACCATTGCTGCAGCTAAATATGCTGTAATCCGAAAACTAAAAGAGGCTGAAAAGACAGGTAAATAGAATTTTAGCTAAATATTAAAGGGACTGTTCCCAGTCCCTTTAAATATATATACTTTTCAATTTCACTTTTTCAAATTCTCAAGGGCCTGTTTCAAATATGGACCCCGTAAATTCTTGGCTACAATAATTCCATCACCATCGATTAAAAAGTTGGAAGGAATCGACTGAATACCATAAATTGACGCTGCTTCAGAATACCAGTACTTTAAATCACTTACGTGGTATTCCCAGGTCAATTCGTCATCGGAGATGGCTTTTACCCAGTCTTTCTCATTCTTATCCAGTGAGATACTGTAAATTGTAAATCCTTCCCCATTCTTAAAGTTTAAATCTTTATAAATGCTGTATGCCTCAACAAGGCTGGGATTCTCTTTCCTACATGGAGGACACCAGGAGGCCCAGAAATCAATAAGAACTATTTGCCCTTTCAATGACGAGAGCTTAATTACTTCTCCGTCCGGATTGTTAAAAGCAAGCTCAGGGGCCTTATTTCCAACATTAACGCCAACTACTGCCCCAGTTTCATCCTTCACATCATTGTTATTATTGCTGAAAATAAATGATTGTGATAAGATGCTAATTACTAGTATGTTTACTAAAAATAATTTCTTCTTCATTTTTTATAATTTTTGCAAAGTTAAAAAAATCTTTGTTTTTTAAAATTTTTGGAATAATACAGCCCAGGTGGCAAAATTTGGGTCTTAATCAAGCCTGGTTATATGAGCTCCCAGGTCTTGCAATCTTTTATCAATCTTTTGATACCCCCTGTCAATCTGCTCAATATTATGTATAATACTTGTACCTTCAGCAGAAAGCGCTGCTATTAGCAAGGCAACACCCGCTCTAATATCAGGAGAGGTCATTGTGGTAGCTCTTAAGGGAAATTGCCTATCCAATCCGATTACATTAGCCCTGTGCGGATCGCAAAGAATTATTTGAGCTCCCATATCAATTAGTTTATCCACAAAAAATAATCGGCTTTCAAACATCTTTTGATGGATTAGGACACTTCCTTTGGCCTGGGTAGCCACAACAAGGAATACACTAAGCAGGTCAGGCGTTAAAGCAGGCCAAATTCCATCCGAGATGGTAAGAATAGAACCATCAATAAAGCTTTCAATTTCATAATGTTCATTGCCATATACATATATATCATCTCCGCGATTTTCTAGCTGAATCCCAAGTTTCCTAAAATGATCAGGAATCATAGCCAGCTTTTCAAATGATACATTTTTTATGGTCAGGTTCGATCTTGTCATTGCAGCCATTCCAATAAAACTGCCTATTTCAATCATGTCAGGCAAAAGGGTATGTTCGCATCCACACAGTTCTGTAACACCTTCAATTGAGAGCAAATTGGAACCAATTCCAGAAATTGAAGCACCCATTCGGTTCAACATATTACACAGTTGTTGGATATATGGCTCACAGGCTGCATTGTAAATTGTTGTAACTCCCTTAGCCAGTACTGCTGCCATAATTACATTTGCTGTACCGGTAACTGAAGCTTCTTCCAGCAGGATATATGTTCCCTTAAGCGATTTTGCAGATATGTAATAGAGGTTCTCTAGTGGCTTATAATCAAACTCTGCTCCCAGTTTCACCAATCCGTTAAAATGGGTATCCAATCTTCTTCTTCCAATTTTGTCTCCACCTGGTTTAGGTAAAAAACCTATTCCCTTTCGAGCCAGCATAGGACCCAGAATCATAACAGATCCCCGTATACTGCTGGCCATTTTCAAATATTCTTCTGATCTTAAAGCTTCTGTATCTAAATCATGGGCACAAAAGCTATAATCGTTCTCATTAAGTTTTTTAATTTTTACTCCTATAATCTTAAGTAGACTAATAAGATTATTTACATCTTTTATATCTGGAATATTTCTGACAATAACTTCATCAGAAGTTAGGAGAGTAGCACAAATTATTTGTAATGATTCATTTTTGGCACCTTGTGGGATAATTTCACCATTTAATTTAATGCCTCCCTGAATTTCAAACGCACCCATAAAATAAACTTAATTTTTAAAATTGAAAATTCGATCTTGTAATAACTACAAATTAAATAATTATTTACCTGAACTAAAATATTTCAACTTTTGGTGCCTTCCTGCAACAACTAAATAATTAGCAGCCTAAATCTATTATTTCTTCCTTTGCAGCTGCTTTTTCTTCCTGGGTTTAGTAAAAATATTTCTGGAGTCGGTTAGCACAAGTTCTTTATCTGGAATTAATTTACCTTTTGATATTTTTTCAATGTCCTTTAAAATCACCTCGTCATTGACCACATTTTTGTTCCAGGTTATATATGAGCGCTTCATATGATTTGCAATAAGTTTTATCAATCTATCTTTCTCCTCACCCTCCTGCAATTCAGTGGCCTTTACAATTAAAAGTTCAATGCCCCTGCCATAATGCTTGAAGCGGATAGGGTTTGAATTGTATGGAATAGGAGAAGGTTTAGCCGTATATTTTTCTTTAGTGGGTAATTCATATGGTGCATCAATATCTAACTCAAAATTAGATATTAAGGCCAGGTGATCCCAGAGTTTATGCTTTAGTTCTTCCATATCGCGACCATGAGGAACCATGTTTTGCATTACAGCAATTACTGTATTTGCTGCCTTATTTCTTTCATCACGATCCTCAATGGTTTTTATGTGATTAACCATTTTTTGAACGTTCCTGCCATACTCTGGCAACATAAGCCTTTTCCTTCTGGCATTATAATCGTATTCCATAACATTAAATATTTGTTACAAAGCTAAATCTTTTAGTGAAGGAAACAAAGAAATAGATCAGATACATGGTGTCTTTCACAACATTGGTATATCTATTAATAAAAACAAAATAATAGACAACTTAAATATCTCATTTAAAAACACATTTTTGAGGGATAGAAGTATTAACTAAGTGAGAATATATTAGGTATAAATCTTAAGTAGTTTGAATTTTTGAAAAATGAAATATCTATATCCAGAAAATTGAATATATCTCTATCTACGCTTATTGGTTTTCCGATTTTTCTTTGCGCGATTATTCAACTTTTTTTGATACCCTTTTGAGAAGTAATATTTGTTCTTACCCAAGTGAGTTGTTTCAACATGGATAACAGATTTCTTACTTTTTCCATAATGCTGAGTACTAGAACACCCAGATATCAATATCAATATGGCAATAGAAAACAATATTTTCCATAAATATTTCATAAGAGGCACCCTATTTTAATCTTTTTACGAGAAAGAATTAAAATTGTTTGGGAAATTCGATAAAATCCCTTGTAAACACACATATCGATATCAATGGGATATCTTTTAATCAAAATTAGATTCCCCAAAGCTTTAAAAGAACCTGATTTAGCTCTCTGGTATATATTGGTTGATAATTTCGTACGAAATCGAACTCGCTATGTATCAAAATCGAACATAATTCAATTGACAATAAGCATGAAAAAACTACACAACTTACTGATTATCTTGTTATTTAAATTTTTGGCATAATGATTGATTAATTTTAGTAGGGTTAAATAATAAAAGCCAGTTTTTTAATGGATTAATTGGTTGTTTTAATTTATCCGTTAGGGATAAAGTTAGGGGTTAAGAGTTTCCGAATTTCGGAAACTCTTTTTTTATTCAGCACATTCTCACCTCAGTTTAGGCATATTTCTTACATTTGTTTTCAATTTTCTAAACCCAAGATTTATGATCCAGAGAATTAATGAGTTCCTTACTACCCTTGACGGATACCTGGGTGGTCATGTTTGGTTTGTGTTCCTTCTGTTGGGAACAGGAATATTTTTTACAGTATACCTGGGTTTTCCACAATTCCGATATTTCCAGCACGCCATTGATATTGTAAAGGGGAAATTTGACAAGAAGAGTGATGTTGGTGACACATCCCACTTCCAGGCCTTGACCACTGCCCTTTCAGGCACGGTTGGTACTGGAAACATTGCAGGTGTAGCTCTGGCTATTCACCTGGGAGGACCTGCTGCTTTATTCTGGATGCTTATTACAGCCTTTTTTGGAATGACTACAAAGTTTGTCGAGGTCACAATTTCACATAAATACCGTGATATTTTGCCAGATGGGTCTATATCTGGTGGTCCTATGTATTATATGAAGAAGCGCTTGAATATTAAATTAAAAAATAATAAAATTATACAAACCGGTAAATGGCTTGGTGGATTCTTTGCTATAGCCACAATTCTGTCTTCGTTTGGAACCGGGAGCCTTCCCCAAATAAACAGCATTTCAAATTCAATGTTTGAAACTTTTGGTTTAAATCACATTATCACAGGAGCAGTTCTGGCAATACTTTTGGCAATGGTAATTATTGGCGGAATAAAGAGAATTGCAAAAGTTACGTCCAGATTGGTGCCAGGAATGGCTATTTTATATTTTATTGGAGCTTTTTTTGTTATTGGAACCAATTATGAAAACATTCTTCCCTCGCTTGGATCTATTTTTCAGTATGCCTTTACCGGACAGGCTGCCGTTGGAGGATTTCTTGGCGCTGGTTTTGCCTTTGTCTTTAACCGGGGTGCCAACAGAGGCCTCTTTTCTAATGAAGCTGGACAGGGATCTGCGCCTATAGCACATGCTGCTGCAAAAGCGCATGAACCGGTTTCCGAGGGGATGGTTGCAATCCTTGAACCGTTTATTGACACCATTATAATTTGCACCCTAACAGGACTTGTATTATTATCATCGGGAGTATGGAACGAAAAAATTGAGAATCAGTTTCAACCAACTGATATGGTTTTCATTGAGGGTAATTATTCTGATAAAAATACTGAACATCAGAAAATTCTGTATGATCACCTGTTTGATAAAGAAAACCTCCCCTCATTTTCAGGTACAATTGAAATTCAGAATGGAAAGATTATTGATGAAATCACACTAATAAATGCAAGGTCTGTTGCTGAAGATGTTGTTTTTTATTTTAATGATGAAAAATACTCGGGTCCAATTACTTTGAAGGATGGCAAATTGATTGCAAACGAAGATGAAGAAAAATCATTCTGGGAAAATATTAAGGGAACCAGTCAATCAAAGGACAAAATTATTGTCAGAGGAAAATCATTAATGCACAGTGCTCCTCTAACGACTGTTGCCTTTAAGAGGAGCTTCCTTGGTGATTGGGGACAGTACATTGTTTCAATCGGCTTGCTATTGTTTGCATTTTCAACCGCTATATCCTGGTCGTACTATGGCGATAGAGCTATTACTTACCTAATAGGTACGAAGTATGTTATCTACTACCGTCTTTTTTATATAGTTGCTTTTTTCTTTGCTTCATTTACAGATACTACTGTTATCTGGTCACTATCATATATTACTATAGTTGTGATGGCCATTCCAAACCTTATAGGATTGCTGATTCTGCATAAGGATATGAAAATTTCAATTAAAGAGTATTGGCATGATTTCAGAAAAGCAAATCCTTCCAAATAACAGAATAGATTTATAGGTGTTTTAGATATATTATTTATTTCTTCTCCAGTAGAATTACATTTTCAACATGGTGTGTGTGGGGGAACATATCAACTGGTTGAATTCTCTTTACCTGATAGTTGTTTCCAAGTAAAGAAATATCTCTTGCCTGGGTAGCTGGATTACAGCTTACATAAACAATTTTTTGAGGAAGGACAGCATTCAAGGCATTTATAACATTTTTATGTACTCCAGCTCTGGGAGGATCCATAATTACCACATCAGGCCTTCCATTTTCCTCCATAAACTCGATATTAAAAATATCCTTTATATCCCCTGAAATGTATTGTGTATTTTGAATACCATTTCTTTTGGAGTTTTCCACTGCATCATCAATAGCTTCAGGAACTACTTCTATTCCAATAGTTTTAAGGGTCTTTGATGCTACAAAATTGGCGATTGTCCCAGTTCCGGTATACAAGTCATATACTATCTCGTTCCCATTCAAACCAGCGAAATCTCTGGCTACTTTATACAGATTATATGCCTGATCAGAGTTTGTCTGATAAAATGATTTTGGTCCAAGGTTGAAACTAAGATTCTCCATTTCTTCGAGGATATCCTCTTTCCCCTTAAATAGTATAAGTTCCTGATCCAAAATAGTATCATTTGCTTTTTGATTCACAACAAAATACAATGATGTAACTACTGGAAAAGCTTCAAGGAATGAATCTAGCATATCTTCTCTTGCATTCTGGTCATTATCATAAAACGCAACTATTACCATAACTTCTCCTGTATTCGATGTTCGAATAATCAGGTTGCGTAAAAGTCCAGTTTTGTTTCTTAAATCAAAATAGGCCAGATTCTTCTCCTCGGTATATTTTCTAAACCATTCCCTTATACCATTAGAAGGGTCAGGTTGCAGGTAACAATTTGATATGTCTAATATTTTATCGAACATTTTTGGGATGTGAAAACCCAAGGCGTTTCTATCTATTATATCTATGCCTGATTCCAATTCTTCTCTGGTAATCCACTTGTTATTTGAAAAAGTAAATTCAAGCTTATTGCGGTAGTGAGTGGTTTTTGGTGAAGACATAATTGGATTCAGGCAATTCAATTCACTATCTGACAAGTTTCCAATTCTTTTAAGTTGGTCAACCACCTGTTTCTGCTTGTAAAAAAGTTGTTTTTCGTAAGGTAAATTCTGCCACTTGCAACCTCCACAAACACCAAAGTGCTCACAAAAGGGTTTTTCTCTACCCTCAGAATATTTATGAAACTTAACCGGAAAAGCCTCCATATAATTTTTTCTTTTCCGGGTGAGCTGTACATCAACAATATCACCGGGAATAACCATTGCGACAAAAACAACAACATCGTTGTGCTTTGCAATTGATTTTCCTTCAGCACCAACATCAATTATTTCAAGCCTCTCAATAACTGGTAATTTTTTTCTCTTTCTTCCCACTTTGCAAAAATTTCGTCAAAGTTACTTAATAATTTAGCATGGTTATATAGTCTTATTACTTTCTCATATTTCCCTATCTTTGCAGCTTCAAAAATTGTGGATGATTTCAATTGATAACATAACAGTTAGGTTTGGCGGTTTTGAGCTTTTCAGCAATATCTCTTTCATGATTGGAGATAATGAAAAAGCTGCCCTTGTAGGGAGGAATGGAGCTGGAAAATCTACTCTACTTAAACTGGTAGCCCGGATTGATGAAGCTGAAGAAGGAACAATTGTAATACCGAAAGGACAGAGAGTAGGATATCTCCCCCAACAAATGGTATTGAAAAGCCAACACTCTGTTCTAAAGGAAACTTTAACTGCTTTTAGCCAGATTCAAGACCTGGAGAATGAGATTAGAATTCTAAATATTGAGTTATCAGAAAGAGACGATTTTGAATCAAATCAATATTTAAAATTAATTGATAAACTTTCTAATCTAAACGAAGAGTATGATGCCCTTGGTGGCGCATCCATTGTTGGTGATGCAGAAAAATTATTAATGGGTTTGGGATTTAGAAAGGACGACCTGGATAAGCCAACATCTACTTTTAGTGGAGGTTGGAAAATGAGGATAGAATTGGCCAAGATCCTGCTAATTAAACCTGAAGTTCTCCTCCTCGATGAGCCAACGAATCACCTGGATATTGAGTCTATCTTATGGCTTGAGGATTTTTTGAAAAGCTATCGCGGCTCAATTCTTCTTATCTCTCACGATCGTACCTTTCTGGATAGAGTTACCTCGCGAACAATTGAAATTACCCTCGGTAAAATCAACGATTATAATGTTCCATTTACTACGTTCCAGGGGTTAAGAGAAGAGCGCCAGATTCAAATGATGGCAGCCTACCGAAATCAACAAAAATTGATTGAAAAAACAGAAGAATTTATTGAACGATTTCGATACAAAGCCACAAAAGCAGTCCAGGTACAGTCAAGGATTAAACAATTAGAAAAACTGGAAAGGATTGAGATTGAGGAAAATGAATCAAATATTCATTTCAAATTTCCTCCAGCACCAAGAGCAGGTGATATAGTTATTGAGGCATCTAAAGTAAGTAAGAGCTTTGAGGAGAAAGATGTACTCAAAGATGTGAATTTGACCATTAATAGAGGTGAAAAAGTGGCTTTTGTTGGAAGGAATGGCGAAGGTAAAACTACTTTAGCCAAAACTATAGTTGGAGAGTTGAAATATGAGGGGAAATTAAAGATCGGTCATAATGTTTCCATTGGATATTATGCTCAAAACCAAGACGAACTTCTGAATGAATCCAAAACAGTTTTTCAGACAATAGATGACATTGCTGTAGGTGATGTTCGGACAAAGATACGTGGTATTTTAGGTGCCTTTATGTTTGGAAAGGAAGATATTGATAAAAAAGTAAAAGTCCTCTCAGGTGGTGAAAGATCCAGATTATCTATGATAAAATTACTCCTTAAACCTGTCTCTCTCCTTGTCCTCGATGAACCGACCAATCATTTGGATATTGCATCAAAAGACATCTTAAAAAAAGCACTTCAAAACTTTGATGGTACACTAATACTTGTTTCGCACGATCGATATTTTCTGAATGGCCTGGTTGAAAAGATATTTGAGTTCAGAAACAATACGGTAAAAGAATATTTGGGAGGTGTTTTTGATTTCCTTGAAAAACGTAACCTTAATTCATTCCAGGAACTAAACCAGAAAGTCGCTGAAAAAGATGTTTCTGCAGAAACAAAATCCAAATCGTACCGAAAAAAAGAATATTTTGAGAGAAAGGATCAGGTTCGTCAGGTCCGAAAGTTAGAGGGGCAAGTTGCAAGGTATGAATCTGATATTGAAAACCTGGAAAAACAAATCCTTGCTATGGATGAGCAACTTAGTAATCCAGATTCTATACCTCAAGGAGAGGATGGGTCCATATTTTACTCGGAATATAATAAACTTAAACGCCAGCTAGATCATCTGATTTATGAATGGGAAATTCTATCAGAGGAGTTGGATCATAAAAAGGCTGAAAGTTGATCCAATCAAAGAAACTGATAAAATTCTTTGGTGAGATTTTTATATTCAATGGTATAGTTTTGATCCGCATCCAAAATGGTCAATTCTTGTTTTTTTAATTTTCGAAATTCTGGACTAAACTCCATAACCAGTCTTTTAACAGCTTGATTTTGAGTAGTTCTAAGATGCAGTATTCTTATACAGTGTAATCCTCTTTCTTCAGCATCCTTAATGAATTGCTTCCCTTCTATATCATGGGAGGATAAGACAGAATCTCCCTTTTGCGTTTAAAAGCTTTAAAACACCTTCCAATAAATCATTAGATGTTAAATTAATTGTATGTCTTGCAATTGTTCTATCCAATGTCCGTGCCTGGATAGATTTATTAAAATATGGAGGATTGGAAATCACCAAATCATATTCAGTCTTTGCATATATCTCAGCTTTTGCAAAATCCTGGAATGAGGATTCAACAAGCCTGATTCTATTGTTCCATGGAGATGATTTCACATTATTAACCGCCTCTAAAAATGCACTTTTATTACTTTCAATTGCAATAATTTCAGCCTCAGACCTCTGTGCCATCATAAGAGCAAGAATTCCAGTACCGGTTCCTATGTCGAGAAATTTACCAGCATTTTTAATGTTTACCCAGGAACCCAAAATAATACTATCGGTACCTACCTTCATTGCAGCCCCTTCCTGCCTTATTGTAAATTGTTTGAAATTAAACCAATTGTTTCCCAATTTAAATTGTATTAAAATTTTCAAATACACCTAATCCAAACAGGGCAAAATCATATTTCACCGGATCAACGGAATCAAATTTTCTAAGATTTTCTGTCAGCTCTTCCACTGCCTTCCAATCATTTTGTGTGCGTTTCAACAATCCCAATTTTCTTGAAACATTTCCGGTATGTACATCCAATGGCATCATCAATGATGAAGTTGGAATATTTTTCCAAAGGCCAAAATCAACTCCATGGTTATCATGCCTTACCATCCAGCGTAGAAACATATTTAATCTTTTGGCCGATGCTCCCTTACTTACATTTGCCACATGTTTTAAAGTTCTAGAGGCCGGATTCTGGTTCATAAAGATCTCTCTAAATCGATCTAAAACATAATGGATATTACCACCCATTGAATATGAAGATTCAAATAATCCCTGAAGTCCTCCAAAATTTAAATATATATTCTTGAGGGATCGAACGAAATAAGCTGTGTCTTCTCCTTTAAAAGTTCTGTATTGAAATTTTTCAAATTCTTTAAACTCTCGTTGACTTGCATTTACAAGGAAATCAAAAGGACTATGGTCCATCATACCTACAATTTCCATGGCTTTTCTAATAATTAATTTTCTTTGCCCCCATGCTATTGTGGCTGTTAGAAAGGCTGAAATTTCAATGTCCTCCTTTAATGAAAACATATGAGGAACCTGAATTGGATCTGACTCAATAAATTTTAGTTGATTGTATAAGGAGTATTTCTCTTCAAGAAAATCCTTAATTTCCGAAAGGCTAAGGGCAGATAGCATTGTTCCGCTTATCGGATTATAACTCCATCTTTCATGGTTAGAACCCTGTCTGAAATATTTTCAACCAACTTATCGTGTGATACAATAACAATGGTTTGATTAAACTCATCCCGTAAGGATTGTAATAGCTTATGAAGCTCCCTTTTATTTTTGCTATCAAGGTTTCCTGAAGGTTCATCAGCCAGAATAACTTTTGGATCATTTATAAGTGCCCTCGCCACAGCTACTCTCTGCTGCTCACCACCCGAAAGTTCTGATGGTTTATGATCTAGCCGTTCCCCCAGTTTGAAATAATGTAGGAGTTTTGTGGCCTTCTTCTCTGCAACAGTCCTGGATTCTTTTGCAATAAATGCTGGTATACAAACATTCTCAAGTGCAGTAAATTCAGGCAGGAGATGATGAAACTGAAAAACGAACCCAATATTTTTATTTCTAAACTTCGATAGCTGTTTCTCTTTCAAGTCGAATGCATTTACATTCTGATAAAGTACTTCTCCTGAATCAGGTCTATCTAATGTTCCAAGAATCTGCAGGAAAGTTGTTTTGCCAGCTCCACTGGAACCAATAATACAAACAATCTCGCCTTCGTTAATCTCAACATCTATGCCTTTCAGCACATGCAAGTTTCCAAAGGATTTCTTAATATTTTGAGAAATAATCAACTGGTTTTCCTTTTACTGAATAAATACAAAGTAAATAAATATTAAATACAATATTAAAAAAAGAAAACCCTTATATCTATGAATTATCCCACCCTTAAGAGGCAGTATGAAGATAAACAGTAGAACATAAAAAGCAAACATCCATATTATATCGTAACTCATAATTTCCTTGCTAATACTCAAAGGCTCAACAATACCAGTTATCCCAAGTATACCAAAAGTATTATAAACATTTGATCCAATGATATTACCAATTGAAATATCTGTTTCATTTTTCGTGGCGGCAATCAAGGAGGTAACCAACTCAGGAAGACTGGTTCCTACTGCTATCATTGAAATGGAAATAGCTCTTTCGCTTACATTAAAACTCATTGCCATTTCGGTAGCTCCTTCAACTAAGAAATTTGCACCAAGCATTAATCCAACTGAAGAGACTATAACTATTGTTATTGCCCCAGGCAATGAGAGCTTATAAATTTCACGAACCGTACGAGATTTCATATTTGCCTGTCTTGATCTCATTACGAGAAATACAATAAATGCACTAAGGAGTGTAGTTAAGATAATCCCTTCGAAACGATTCAAGTATCCATCCAGACCAAATAAAAACAATAATACCCCGGAAAACATCATGACAGGCCAATCAAACTTCACTGATCTGGATCGAACGGGTATGGGTAAAATGAGTGCAGACAATCCGAGGACGAGACCGATATTTGAAATATTTGAACCAACAACATTCCCTAAAGCTATATCAGGATGGCCTTTAAGCGCAGCACTTAAACTTACAAATAGTTCTGGAGCTGATGTTCCAAGTGAAACAATAGTTAACCCAACAACCAGGGTTGAAATCTTGAATCTTTTGGCCAAGCAGACACCACCCTTTACCAAAAAATGCCCACTGGCAAGAAGGATGACAAAACCTATTATAATTTCAAGGTAGTAAGGTATATTCAAGTTGAGAATTTATATAAAGATGCTTAAGATATATTAGCAAGAATATGTTAAAATCCTTAAAAAGCTATTTAATGTCCTTAAAAGTGTCTTTCAAATCCTTGATATCTTCAACAACATCGTTTGAGCTGTCGTTAATTTCCTTTTTTATATCATCGGTCGCCTTTTTGAATTCTTTCATTCCTTTACCCAGTCCACGAGCAATTTCAGGAATCTTATTGGCACCAAAAAGCAATAATACTACTACTAAGACTATAAATATCTCTCCGCCGCTGATAAATAATAAACTATTCACTTTTAGAAATTTCAGTGGTTACTTCTAATAATTTTAATGAATGATATACTGCGAATTTACGAAAGTTGTGTATAATAAAAAAACCCTGCCTTTTTAAGTCAGCAGGGTTTAATTAAAATTTTATAGTTAACTACGCTTCTTAGCTTTTAAAACGCGAGTAGTTTCAGACTTTCTTATAGTGTCATAAACAATTGGAGTTGCTACAAATAGTGAGGAATAGGTTCCTACTATAACACCTACCATTAAAGCAAATGTAAATCCTCTAATTACCTCACCTCCGAAAATAAAAATTGTTAGAAGCACAAGGAATGTACTCAAAGAAGTACTTAATGTACGACTCAGGGTACTATTTAAGGCTATGTTTATAATTTCAGACCTTTCACGTTTGCGATACAAACCTACATATTCCCTAATCCGGTCATAAACAACCACTGTATCGTTTACTGAATACCCAATAACTGTAAGTATAGCTGCAACGAATGCCTGGTCAATTTCCAAAGAAAATGGCAAAATACCATAGAATAGTGAGAAAATGCCCAGAACAATCAGACTATCATGTGCAATGGCTACAACAGCCCCCATTCCAAACTGCCAGTTGCGGAAACGTATTACTATATAGATAAACATTACCAGTAAAGAAAGCAAAATTACCCACACTGCTCGTACTTTAATATCATCCGCAATTGTAGGACCAACCATTTGTGAACTTTCACGATACTCAGATAGAAACTCCTCCTTACTTACATCCTCCCCAATAATGGGCAATAAACCTTCATACAATTTTTCTTCAACAATGTCATCGGCTTCTGAATCATCAATCATAAACTGTGTGGTAATTTTCATTTGTTGGTCATTACCAAATATTTTTACCTCAGGTGCTTCTTCAAATACATCTTTGAGATAGTTTTGAACATCTACTGTTGAATGCGTTTCCTGAAAGCGTACGATATATGTTCGCCCACCTGTAAAGTCCACACTTGGGTTTAACCCCCTGGTTAATAATGAGCCGATTGAAACTAAAACAAGTACAGTTGAAACAACATAAAAAACTTTTCTTCGTGAAATGAACTTAATATTCATTTCTTTAAAAGCATTCTCTGTTAGTTTAGTTGCAAATGTAAGCTTCATATTCTTGTCAAGCATTTTCTCAAAAATGATCCGCGTAATGAAAATTGCTGAAAACAATGAAGTTATTATACCAATCCCAAGTGTGGTAGCAAATCCTTTGATTGGACCCGTTCCGAAAAAGAATAGAATACCTGCTGTTAATAATGTTGTTACGTTTGCATCAATAATTGCAGAATAAGCATTTTTGTATCCTTCCTTAATAGCCAGCTTAATCCCCTTTCCTGCTCGAAGTTCCTCTTTTATTCGTTCGTATATAAGCACGTTCGCATCCACCGACATACCAATTGTAAGCACAATACCAGCTATACCAGGTAATGTCAACACTGCGCCCAGGGAGGCCAGAACACCCATTAAGAAGAACATATTTACTATAAGAGCAATATCTGCAACTGAACCTGCCCTATAACTGTAATAGAACATCATGTAGAGCAATACAATCACAAAAGCTATCATAAAGGAATTTAGGCCGGCATCAATTGCCTCCTGACCCAGGCTGGGCCCAACAATAGTTTCCTGCTCAATCCTGGCCGGTGCCGGAAGTTTACCTGATTTAAGAATATTTGCCAGGTCCTTCGCCTCATCTATTGTAAAGTCACCTGTGATTTCTGAACTTCCACCCTTAATCTCTACACTTACCCTGGGTGCTGACCTTACATAATCATCTAAAACAATCGCAATACATTTTCCAATATTTTCCCTCGTCATCCTGGCCCATACTTTTGAGCCTTCTGTATTCATATTCATTGAAACCTGGGCGTCTCCAGATGTCTGATTATACTCGTCTCTGGCGCCTGTAATAACATCCCCTGCTAATGGTGGCCTTCCATCACGAGTTGTAATTTTAATTGCATGAAGCTCAAACAAACTTTGAGCATCATCATATTTATATGGTTTCCAATGCCATACAAATTTTAAATCTCTTGGAAAAATAGAAGCTATTTGTTCCATATTTAGGTAGGAATTCACTTTGGAAGTATCCCTATAATGGCTATATCCAATAACAGAACCAGGAGCAAATTGCCCATCTCTGGATGTATTCGGATAAAGAACTGCAAAGAGAGGATTCTCATTCTTGAACTGGTCGAGCGATTGAGATTCATCAATGGTTTGTACAGTATCTTCCTCCATTAAATCCAACAATGATTTAGAGGTGTCATCTGCTGCTATCTGCTCTCCTTCTGCTAGAGTGGATTCAATTCCTACACTATCATTTTGAGGCAGATCCAATCCAAGAACAACTCTCAACCTATCGTTTGCTTCCATTAAATATTGAGCAACTTCACCATTTTCATAGGTTTCCCAAAACTCAAGGTTAGCAGTTCCCTGGAGCAATTTCCGTACTCTTTCAGGATCCCTAACACCTGGTAGCTCAACCATTATACGGCCTTGATTTCCAAGCTGTTGAATGCTTGGCTGAGCAACACCGAATCGATTTATTCTACTTTCAAGAATATTGAATGAATTGTTTACAGCACTTTCAGTTTCTGTCCTTATTACCCTTAAAACATCCTGATTTGTAGAATTAAAATCAATTTGACTTTTCAATTCAATGGTATTAAAGATGGCTGCCAGGCGAGCATTTGGATCAGTTTGTTCAAAAGCATTCCCGAAAAGTGTAACAAAATCATCCTGACTATTTTTCTGGTTTTCCTTTGCCAAAACAATTGCCTGAACAAATGTCGTATCAGTACTATAATTTGATAATGATTGAATTATATCAACAACTGATATTTCAAGAATAACATTCATTCCACCCTTTAGGTCAAGTCCAAGATTTATTTCCTTTTCCTGGCACTCTCTATACGTATTGCCTAAAAAGCTCCACTCATCCTTTTGCAGGCTGGAAATAGAATCAAGGTAATTTGATTCTTTTACAAGGTCTCCCTGGGCATATTCAGCTGCAGCTTTCTTTACCCGAGAAGTTGCTACTGTAAATGATAAATGATATGTAATAACAATTGCAACCGTAATGATCAAAAATAAAATTGCTCCTTTGTTTCGCATTTCTCTAATTAATTAAATTCTTGCATTATATGCAGTAAAAAATAGGTATTTTTAAATGTCGCGCAAAGATATTAAAAAAATTTACATTTCTTCGGAGTTACATGAATATCATTCGGGAATTAGAATAAACCCTAAATAATAAAATGCTCCTGTCTAGGAGCATTTTATTTTGCGACACTATATGATTTATTTCAAAAGGATTTAGAAGAATTTCATTCCATCAAGGACATCCATTACACCTTTAACAGCTGATGCTGATTCATCGACGAGTTTTTGCTCCTCATTATCCAATTCAATTTCAATTATTTCCTTAACACCTCCACAACCAAGCTTAACTGGAACACCAAGATAGGTACCTTTTACTCCATACTCTCCTGTTAATTCAATACAACATGGAAAAATACGGTTCTGATCCTTAACAATGGCCTCTGCCATTTGGGCTGCTGCTGCACCCGGTGCATACCATGCTGAGGTACCCATTAGCTTAACCAATTCACCTCCACCCTTACGTGTTCTATCAACGATAGCCTCCAGCGTATCATTATCAATTAACTGCTTAACAGGTATTCCACTTACTGTAGTATACCTTGGTAATGGAACCATAGTATCTCCATGACCTCCAAGCAGCAATGTTTGAATATCTTTGGGTGAGCATTTCAAAGCAGTTGCAATAAATGCTTTAAATCTTGCTGTATCAAGTATTCCGGCCATTCCAATCACTTTTGTCCTATCCTTACCTGAAGCTAACTGAGCTGTATAAGTCATTACATCTAAGGGGTTGGATACAATAATCAGAATAGCATCTGGTGAATGCTTAACCACATTTTCTGTAACCTCTTTTACGATTTTTGCATTGGTTGAGATAAGATCATCACGTGACATACCTGGTTTTCTTGGCAGGCCAGATGTAATTATTACTATTTTGGAATCAGCAGTAGCAGCATAATCGTTAGTTACACCAGTTAAAATTGTGTCATAGTTTTCAACTGAAGAAGACTGCCATAAATCCAGAGCTTTTCCCTCTGCCAATCCTTCTTTAATATCAAGAAGAACAACTTCCTTACATAGTTCCTTGTGAGCAATTACATCTGCGCAAGTTGCTCCAACATTTCCTGCGCCAATTACAGATATTTTCATAAGCTAAGACTTTAATTTGGTAATTGATTAATAATTAGATTTTTATAATTCCTAGAAAAGATTTATTATCCACTATTTACTTAAGGAAAATCATACTATCTACTTCCTGTTTCCAGAATTACTGAAACAGGATAATTAATAAATATGATTTTCAATGTACTAAGTTAAGGAAAAAAGTATTGAATTAATATGTCGTAAAACACATATTTGAAAATGAATATTGAAAAATAAACCGACTATTTTATCAATGCATCAAAATCAGCATCGAGTTTCTGGTTTCTAAGGAAATCAAATAGGGTAAGTCTTCTCACCGCATAGAAATCTGACCAAAAGTTTCTAAGTACTGTTAAATAGTTCCTTTGGGCAACATCTTTATCAGAGTCGGCAACATTCAGGTCCAGAACATCGATCTTACCTATAAGAAATCGCTGCTTAGTGACTTCATATCTTTTTTGGGCGATTGTATCTGTTTTGGCAGCAATTGCCAGCTGATCATGCTGTAAATTAAATTGAGCAACTGTAAGAAAAACATTTTGTTGGAAGTCAATTTGTGCTTGTAGCACATTAGTTTTAACTACTTCTTCATTAGATTGAGCCATCCTCAATTGGCCTTTCCCCAAACCCCAGTCAACTATGGGTAAAGTTAATCCTATTCTAAGTCTCTGTTCATCCAACAAATCCGTATAAGCTGCTCCAGGCGTAACATCTGTGCCGGTATACCCAAAGGAACCGAAAATATTCGCACTTAGTCCTTTCTCACCTTTTGCCATTGCCACATCCCGTTTCGCCTCAATGAGCTGTCTTTCAAACTGTTGTATTTCCGGATTGTTTTCATACGCCAGTACCCGTGCAGTATCAATATTTACTGTAAGCTTGGGGGTTTCATTGGGTACAATTAATTCAAGATTAATATTATCATTGTATCCAAGGAAGGAGCGTAACTGAAATTCCTGCACCTGTAGGTCAATTTGCCTCTGATTCAAGTCAGCTCCAGCATTGAGAAATCTCAGTTGCATTTGTAAAAGCTCATCCTCAGCAATTGTACCAATATTGTATCGGCCCTGCGCAATTAAATATAAAGTATCAGAATTGGAATAATTGAATTCAGCAATTGCCATATTTAACTGAGCAAGAGCAAGATTAAAGAATAAGTTGACAGCCCTTCCATGTACCTGCTCAATTTCATCTAAAAATGTTTTCTTCGCCTCTTCATATTTAATGGGTTCAATTTTCTTTTCCCATTTCAAGGGATTAAACGCAAGAATTGGCTGACTAATTCCAATAGAAGCTGGAACAGTAATATATTGTGTCGTTCCATTTTCACCAAAATTATCATATCTCCTGAGACTTGAGTTGGCAAAAACAGTACCACCTGTTACACCAATATTTTGAGTAATTCCAAGACCAACAGAGGAGTTATTCGAGTATTTCTGAACATAGTATTCTTCCCCGGTATCAAAGTTATATTCCTTCTCCAGTGATCGGTTAAAATCGGCAAGCGTTGCATCCATAGTCAAAGCCGGCCTGTATTTTGCTTTGAATGTTCTATACTCCCAATATTTACCAAGGAACCTGTTCTTTGCCATAATGGCTTGAGGGGATTGCTCTTCTGCTAGTTTTAGTACATCATCCAGATTTAATCGTTTAATATCCTGGGGAAAAGCCCCTATTGTAGTACCAAATAATAAAATAAAGGTTAACGCGAGTAAAAAAGTTTGTTTTCTCATTATTGTACTATGAATTATTCGTAGCGCAGAGATTCAATTGGATCTTTCTCTGCGGCACGTTTTGCGGGTGAATAGCCAAATATTACTCCAACTGCTGCTGAAACACCAAATGCCACCAACACAGAAAAAGGTGAAACAATAGTTGATATATCAGCAAGTTTTGTTATAAGTTTTGATATAATAATACCGAAAAAGACCCCTATAAATCCTCCGGTAACACTTATCAGTATAGCTTCTGACAGAAATTGAACAACAATATCGGTCTTTTTTGCTCCAATTGCCATACGTGTTCCAATTTCCTTTATACGCTCCATTACTGATGCAAACATAATATTCATAATGCCGATACCACCTACTACAAGCGATATACTTGCAATAGCCCCTAAAACAATATTAAAAATATCCTTTGTACGTTGTTGTTGTTTCAAAAGCAGTTCAGGAACAGTTAATTCAAAATCCTTTAACATCTGAATGTCGCCGTAATATCATTCTACTCAAAACTTCTGTTGTTGGTGTCAATTGCTCTGTTTCTTCAACCTGAATGGTAATTTTATCGAGTTGGTGATAATTAGAGTTTGTATTCTGCGAAGGTGTGGAACTTCTTACAGACATAAAACCTCTTCCCATGATAACAGAAGTTTCCGATGCATTTCTGGTATTTATCAATGCGCGGTTCTGAAAGCGCATAAGCATGGTCTTTACAGGGATGTAGATATTATCATTGTATACATTTACTCCGGTATTCTCAAAGGCAGTAAGTGAAAAGTTTCCCTTTTTTAATACACCAATAACTTTTAACCAGATACTTCCGAATTTCAGATACTGACCAATTGGATCAACCTGACTAAAAAACTTTGATTTTATATTGGATCCAATAATGCAAACCTGAATGCCATGTTCTTCCTGATAATCATTAAAGAAAGTACCAGATTCAAGTTCAAGGTTATACATTCCAAAGTAATCTTCTGTTACACCAATTATCTTTGCCGGAGACCGTTTTCCACTCTGCATAACGAAAGAATTCAATGAAACCTCTGGACTTATCTTGCTTACAGTTGGTAAAATATTTAAAATAGATTCTGCATCAAGGACTGTCAATCCACGTGAAAATTTGGATTGTTGCCTATTCCCCTCTTCACTTTCTTCCCCGCTATCTCCCTCCATATCTTCCTCAACAATAGGAGATATAACTATATTATTCACCCCAACCATTTTAATTTGTTCAAGTATTTCTTCCTGTGCCCCTTTTCCAATGGCCAGCATGCTAATTACTGCAGCAACACCAAAAATTATTCCAAGTGCTGTTAATACTGGACTTTAATTTATTAGCGAGGATGCTCTCGAAAGCAATAACAATATCATGGAAGTATCTTTTCATATTATTTAATAAAACTATTTCTTCACTTCCTGCTTTACCTGTACACTTACTCCTTCTGTTTTCTTTCCATCACCAGCCTTCATCATCTTGAAGTCACCCTAGGCTTTCCCCTGAACTGCATATTACCTTTGCGAGGCTAGCTTTTATGGCTTCTTCTTTCATCCTTTCTTCTTCAAGTTTTTTTTGTCTTTCACGTTCTTTTATAATTGGAATAAGATCCTCACCGAGTAGCTTATACTTTTCTGGTTCATCAGGAGCAGAAAGAATATTTTCTCACCGGGTTCTAATCCTTGCTCAACGATTACTTCATTTTCATTTGATTCACTAAGTATAACAACCTGTTTCGATCCATTTTTCAGGTAGACCACTGGGATACTATCTACAACATGAATAGTTTCAAGGGGAACAAATATCAGCATCTGCAAAAGTGGAGGTAATAATTTGGTTACTTGTAGTCATAGCAGGACGGAGGATGGGATCGGTTCCCTCAACTTATATGGTAACCTCAAAAACTTTTGCATCGGTGTTGGGAAGTTGCTCTCCAATGTTTGCTACTTCAAAAACACGACCATTATATTTTTTTTCAGGAAAGGCATCTACACCTATTCTGACTTCCTGACCTGGTTTTAATTTACTAACATCAATTTCATTTACATAGGTTTTCGAAATCATTGAGGATAAATCAGGTAAAGTGGCAACAGTAAGGTCCCAGGGACTTATCATAGAACCAACTTTTCTTTTTTGGCCTCCCCATTCTTTTTGATATATTACCATTCCTGCTGAAGGTGCATGAATTTGGAATTTACTAATAATTTCCGTAATATCCTCATAACTTCTCCTTTCCTTTGCCAAATTAATTTCAGCATTCCGCATATCTGCCTTAGCTTGTCTAACCCTTAGAATATAGTTCTTTTTAGCCTGTTCGTAAGCCCTTTCCGATTTATCCAAACTAATTTGTGCCTGCCTGATTACCGCTGGAGATTCATACCTGGACTGGTCCAATGTTATTTCTGCTTCTTCCATATTGTAATTTAAATTAACCAGTTCATCTCTTAAATTGCGAAGTTGCATTGTTGTATCAAGCCGAGTAGTCATTAAAGCAGTTTCCATTTTTTCCAGTTCATCTTCAATATCTTTCAGTCGGTTTGTGACATCTGAACGATCGAGAAGAGCGACATAGTCCCCTGAATCAACTACTGTACCCTCTGGAATAAGATCCTGTATCTTGATCTGAGAGAATCTATGACCACGGCTTGTCCTTAGTTCAGTAGGTCCAGTGATTTGTTCTGAACGTTCAGCCTGAAGTTCCCCAGTGACTGTAACAAGTACTTCAAATTCCCCACTACCAACTTCAACTTCCAATTGTGTTAGGTCTTCAGTACCTGTAACCTGGCTAAATACAATAAGGCTAATAATTGCCAGTCACAACCACAACCACGATATAATAATTGTTCTTTTCATCTTTGATATTAATTAATTATATATTTTCATGCAAGAAAGAATAAATAAAATCACATTTGCGTAACCAAAAGTATCGCTTTTTTAACCTAAAATCATAATTTTAACAGAATTTAACATTCCATTCTGTTATTAGACAAATCTAATAAGCTAAATATTCCCGTACGAAAATAAATTTTATCCATTTAATCTATTTAAGATCTCGCCTACCACCTTTATTAGCTCCTCCGACCGCTTTACTGAGCTACTTTCTGCTATTATCCGAACAATTGGTTCTGTATTTGATTTTCGAATATGTATCCACTCTTTATCAAGATCGACTCTGATACCATCAATTGTAGTGTTGGGATAACCACTAAATTTTTCTTTCACTTCAGATATTACCTTCTCAAAATTCAATTCAGGATTCAAACCAAATTTTGATTTAACAATGAAATAGTCAGGATATTGAGCTCTTAACTCCGAACATTTTTTCCCCGATTCTGCCAGATGAGTTAAGAAAAACGCTATACCGACAAGAGCATCTCTTCCATAATGCAGTCCAGGGTATATAACACCACCATTCCCTTCACCACCGATAACAGCATTCTGTTTTTTCATCTCCTCTACAACATTTACCTCACCTACGGCAGATGAAAAATAATTTGCTCTATATTGTTCAGTAACATCTTTTAATGCTCTGGTAGATGACAGATTTGAAACTGTATTACCCGGATTATTCTTCAGTATAAAATCGGCTACTGCTACCAATGTGTATTCCTCTCCAAAAAATGTACCATCTTCATTTACTATAGCCAGCCTGTCAACGTCGGGATCCACAACAAATCCTAGATCTGCGCCTGATTTTTTAACTTTTTCAAACAAATCGGTAAGGTTTTCTGGAAGGGGTTCAGGGTTATGTGGAAAAATTCCTGAAGGATCGCAATACAATTCGATTACCTTTGAAACACCTAAAGCTTTCAACAGATCAGGAATAATTAAACCACCAACTGAATTCACACAGTCAACTACTACTGTAAGATTGGCTTTACGAATACTCTCCGTATTAACCAGGGCCAAATTTATAATATCATCTATATGATTTTGATGATATGGTCCATGATGCTTTGCTATTCCAAGCTCTCCAACCTCAGGATAGCTTAAATTTTCAGCTTCAGCCAGGTCCACAATTATCTGGCCATCAGATGCTGAAAGAAACTCACCCTTCTCATTTAAAAGTTTTAAGGCATTCCATTCTCCCGGGTTATGGCTGGCCGTAATTATTATACCACCATCGGCTTTTTCATTCACAACAGCTAATTCCACAGTAGGTGTGGTGGCCAGTCCAAGCTCGAGGGTATCAATGCCCATCCCTATCAGGGTGCCTGAAACAAGATGATTAACCATGGGACCTGAAGTTCTTGCATCGCGCCCAACAATCACAGTATAAGCATCTTTTGCAGTTCGATTCTTAAGCCATTGCCCGTAAGCTGATACGAATTTCACAATATCAACCGGAGTCAAGTTGTCTCCTAATCCACCCCCGATGGTACCACGAATTCCTGAAATTGATTTTATTAAAGTCATTTGGTTATTAATAATTCATTTAATTGTAATAATTCAAGTAAATTTTTGTATAATTAGAAAAACCGAATTCCTAATTTTAGCCCCCAAATTTACTATAAAAAAAAATCTTTTTAGAAATGGAAAAAAAAAGAAGCTTCAGTTCAACAAATAAAAAGCAAAAGTTTACTCAAAAAATAAGTAAATCCGCAAAGCCAATTCTAAAAAGTAAAAAGCCAGTTCTATCCCCAACTGAGAAATATGAAATCCGATTGAATAAATACATTGCTAATACAGGATTGTGTTCAAGAAGGGAAGCAGATGAATATATTTTATCGGGTCAGATACAGGTGAATGGTAAAAAAGTATCTGAGTTTGGAACAAAAATTACACCTAAAGATGTAGTAACTTTCAAAGGGAAAAAATTAACGGCTGAAAAAAAAGTTTATATTTTGATGAACAAACCCAAAGATGTAATTACAACCACCGATGATCCCCAGGGCAGAAGAACCGTTTTTTCAATAATTAAAAGTCGTCCTGGCGAAAGAATTTACCCTGTAGGCAGACTTGATCGTATGACAACAGGAGTTTTATTACTTACCAATGACGGAGACCTTACCAAAAAGCTTACGCATCCAAAATTCCAGAAGAGGAAAATTTATCAGGTGACACTAAATAAAGCACTTACGAATAATGACCTTGAGCAAATTGCCAAAGGCGTTACGCTGGAGGATGGTTTTATTAAGGCAGATGCAATTAGTTTTATTGATTCAGAAGACAAGAAGCAGATTGGAATAGAAATACACTCCGGACAGAACCGCGTTATTAGAAGGGTTTTTGAACATCTAGGCTATTCAGTAGCTAAGCTGGACCGGGTATATTTTGCCGGCCTTACCAAGAAAGGACTGTCAAGGGGTCATTGGAGATATCTTACAAATAGTGAAATTGCAACTCTTAAAAAAGGATCTTACAAATAGATTTATTAGATCTTAACCAAGTTAGTCTTATTTTTGCCAATCCAGATCAAGTTGTAATAAATTGACATTTCTTAGATATATACCGTTATTTCTTCTTTTTTCTACCTCGTTTTTGTTTGGTCAGGAAATACCTATAACAGGAACAGTACTTGATAAAGAAACCGGAAAATCTCTGGCCTTTGTTAATATTTCTTACAACAATTCAGGAAAAGGTACAACTACTGATGTGAATGGAGATTTTTCAATTAAATCTTCAAAGAATATTTATAGCCTCCGCTTTACATATGTAGGATATAAGTCTTTTTCTTTAAATCTTGATCAAAACAGGGCAAATAAGGACATTGTTATAAGCCTGGAGCCACAATTATATGATATTGATGAGGTTAAGGTAGTGCCTGGTATCAACCCGGCCCACCGCATAATTGATCTGGTGTATAAGTTCCGCGATTTTAACAACCCAAAAAAAATCCGATCATTTTCATACTCTTCATACAATAAGCTATATATCACTGCTGATATACCTCAAATTCTAAAAGATTCCTTTCAGATTCCAAATAATCTTGCTATTGACTCCTCCTTGCTGGCCATCAAGGAGCTTACTGACACTCAGCACCTTTTTCTAATGGAATCAGTTAGTGCACGTGATTTTATTTACCCCGATAAGAATTATGAAGAAATAATGGCCTCGAGGGTTTCAGGATTTCAGGATCCTTCATTTTCATTGCTGGCCACACAGCTTCAATCCTTTTCATTCTATCCTGAATTTATTACAATTTTAAATCAGGAATATTTGAACCCGATAAGTAAGGGCAGCAAGCAAAAGTATCTTTTCATACTTGAAGATACCTTATTCACAGAAAAGGAAGATACTTTATTTGTAATTTCTTTTGAGCCTAAAAAAGGCAGGAACTTTGAAGGCCTTAAAGGTTTTATGCATATAAATTCAAATAGATATGCCATTCAGGACGTAGTAGCAGAAGCTACTGAGAAAAAAAACATTTTTCATATTAAAATTCAGCAGAAATATGAATTTATCGATAATGAACAATGGTTTCCAGTTCAGTTAAATACCGACGTTATAATTTCTAACTTCAATAATCAGGGGAATGTTATTAGTTCATTGAATCTCCATGGTGTTGGGAAATCATATATAACCGATATTTTATTATATCCTGATTTACATCTTGAAAAATTCGGGAATATCGAAATAAACGTTGAAAAAGATGCACACAAACAAACTGAAGCATATTGGGAACAATACAGAAACAAACCCTTAACCTCTAAAGATACAACTACATACCAAGTTCTAGACAGTATTGGAAGGGAGGAAAACTTTGACAGGATATTAAAGGTTTCAAGAACTCTTATCAATGGGTATATACCCATTGGCTTTTTCAATCTTGACATTGCATCCATTATTGATTATAATAGTTATGAAGGGCTCAGACTCGGTATTGGTGGTATTACAAATGAGAAACTATCAGATAAAATTTACCTGGGTGGTCATTTTGCATATGGTTTTAAAGACAAAGCATTTAAGTATGGATTAAATGCAAAATGGGTGATTTCAAGGCCTTATGATATGGATCTTAAAGTGAGCTATTTAGATGATGTAAAAGAACCGGCCTCTTACCATTTTTACGAGATAAGCAGAATGTTTAATTCAGATATGTTCAGGAAATTTTTGTATGAACAAATGGATATTGTTCAGGAAGTAGAGGCATCATACGGCTTTCGAGTCCTTAAGTATGTGAGGCCAAGATTATTTATCAACCATTCTTATATAATATATGCTGATAATTATCTTTTTAAAATCTCCGATGGTCAGCCTGAAGTGTATATTAACCAGGGAAGCTTTACTGAGCTTGGTGTAAGATTTAGATTTGCCTATAATGAAAAATTCATCCAATCATTTAATGAAAAACTTTCTCTGGGTACAAATTATCCAATTCTCTATGGAAATATTATTCAGGGAGTAAATTGGTTAAATGGTGACTTCAACTATACAAAACTGGAGGCCAGAATTACCAAAGTTTTCCAAACAAGAACTATTGGAAAGTCACGTTTTACCATTGATGGGGGCCTGGTTATAGGTAATATACCTTATACAAAGCTTTACAATGGCCGTGGAAGCTACAAACCCTTTACTATTGAAACAGATAATAGTTTTGGTACCATGAGGATGAATGAGTTTATATCAGATAGGTTTCTTTCAGTATTTTTCAAGCAGGATTTTGGCAAATTGTTATTAAAAATCGGAAGATTTCAACCCGATATTGTTTTCGTAACCAATTTCGGTATTGGAACCCTATCAAATACTGAGAACCACCAAAACATTGTGTTTAATACCCTGGAAAAGGGTTATTATGAATCAGGAATATTAATAAATAATATGCTAAACCAATTATTCATAGGTTATGGTCTTGGGGTATATTACAGATATGGGCCCTATTCCATGGGCAAAACTATTGACAATTTTGCTTTCAAGTTTACTATAAACTTCAAACTCTAAGTAATCAATAGCTTAACCTCTAAGCATCAGTATAATTGTTATCTTTGCGGCAGTAATTTTCACCTATACATGAAACACAAGTCAGGTTTTGTAAATATCATTGGCAACCCGAATGTAGGGAAGTCCACTTTAATGAATGCTCTTGTTGGAGACAAAATTTCCATAATTACTTCTAAAGCGCAAACAACCCGTCATCGGATTCAGGGAATAGTTAACGGGGATGATTATCAAATTGTCTATTCTGATACACCTGGAATATTAAATCCGAAATACAAGCTCCAGGAGAAGATGCTAAAATCAGCTTCGGGAGCTTTGTCAGATGCTGATGTTTTACTTTATGTAACTGATTTCAAAGATGATCCGGAAAAAAATAAGAAATTTATTGAAAAAGTTGCAAAAGTAAAAATCCCTGTTCTGTTAATAGTAAATAAGATTGACCTTGATTCAGGAGAATTATTAAAGGATGTAGTTGAAAAGTGGATGTCACTTTTGCCAAATGCCGAAGTAATACCTACCTCCGCTTTAAAAAAGATAAATATTGAAGTTGTTTTTGAAAAACTGCTTGAGCTTCTTCCTGAGGCCCCACCCTATTATCCTAAAGATCAGTTTACTGATAAATCTGAGAGATTTTTCGTTTCGGAAATCATAAGGGAAAAAATAATTTTGTTTTACAAACAAGAGATTCCCTATTCAGTTGAAATAGAAATAGAAAGTTTTAAAGACGAGGAAAAAATTATTCGTATTACAGCCAACATATATGTGATTCGTGATTCTCAAAAAGGAATCATGATTGGCCACAAAGGAAGTTCACTTAAGCAAATTGGGACAGAAGCCAGGATGGATATCGAGAACTTTTTTGGGAAAAAAGTGTTTCTTGAACTATTTGTTAAGGTAAAAAAGGACTGGAAGGATAATGAAAGGTATTTAAAACAATGGGGATATTAATTTAAAGAAAAATGGTTTTATGTTTCTCTCATAACTCTCCTTGGCTTTTGAAGTTAAACCAAATCGAACGCCACTAATTCCCTGCAGGATGCCAGCAGATATTTATTTTGAAAACAAGGGAGTTTGATCAGAAAACAGATTTGAAGTAATGGGTAATATAGTATCAATAATTGGCAGGCCAAACGTAGGCAAATCAACACTTTTTAATCGTTTAACAGAAAGTCGCAAGGCTATAGTTGATGAAATCAGTGGTGTTACACGTGATCGTCACTATGGAATTACAGAGTGGAATGGTAAAAAATTCACAGTTATTGACACAGGAGGATACCTCAGCAAATCTGAAGATATTTTCGAGGAGGAGATAAAAAAGCAGGTCTTGATTGCCATGGAGGAGGCGGACGTTGTTTTGTTTCTTGTTGACGTGGAAACGGGGATAACAGGTCCTGATGAAGCACTTGCAAAAATTCTGAGAAAATCTGACAAGAAAGTTTTAGTGGTTGTAAATAAGGTTGATACGCACAACCGCCAATATGATGCCAATGTATTTTATGGCCTGGGATTAGGCGAAATCTATACTATATCATCTATAAATGGCAGTGGAACAGGTGATTTATTGGATGTTGTGGTGGATGAGCTGGGTGAAGCTCCTCCTGAAGAAGAGCTTCAAATTCCCCGTTTTGCTATTGTAGGTCGGCCAAATGTAGGTAAATCATCGTTGGTAAATGCCTTGCTTGGAGAGGAAAGAAATATTGTAACTCCTATCTCAGGAACAACCAGGGATACAATTCACTCACGGTATAACAAATTCAATCACGACTTTTTTCTTGTTGATACAGCAGGTTTAAGAAAAAAAGGTAAAGTCCACGAAGATCTTGAGTTCTATTCCATTTTGAGGTCGATTAGAGCCATTGAAAATTCAGATGTTTGTTTATTGTTGATAGATGCTCAACAGGGATTTGAAGCCCAGGATTTGAATATTATGAATCTCATTCATCGAAATCGAAAAGGAGTCGTGTTGCTTGTTAATAAATGGGATCTTGTTGAAAAAGAAACTAATACCACTGTAAAAATTGAAAAGATCATTCGGGAAAAAATGGCTCCGTTTCAGGATGTTCCAATTATTTTCACATCGGCTATTACAAAACTTCGGCTTCAGAAAGTACTAGATGTGGCAGTGAAAGTATACACTAACCGTAAGCAAAAAATTCCTACTTCAAAATTGAACAAAATTTTACTTGAGGCCACAAAGGTACATCATCCACCCTCATACAGAGGAAAAGAAATTAAAGTAAAATATGTTACCCAATTGCCCACACATGCACCATCATTTGCATTGTTTTGTAATTATCCCGAACATGTAAAGGAGCCCTACAAACGATACATTGAAAACCGTTTGAGAGAGAATTTTGATTTTACTGGAGTTCCAATCCAGATTTTCTTTAGAAAAAAGTAGGTACGGTTTTTGAGGCTTATAAAACATTAATTGTAAATTTGTGCTGATGAAATTGGCTTTAAAAATAACAATCTGGGGATTTATTGCCTCTTTATTTATAGTTTCCTGCCGTAAACCTGAATATTACTCTGAAATTCCTGAGATTGGATATAAATCTTTCACAATTAGGGATACCACCGACTTATTGGGCAATAAAGGGCTTGTTGGTGAATTGTCATTTACCTTTGTTGATGGAGATGGAGATATTGGTCTGCGACAACCCGGGGATTCTATCGATCCTGAGGACCCGGAATATACAGACCTGTTTTTTACCATGTATGTAATGGAGAACGGGATCTTAACCGAACTAGATGAGAATGATTTACAGTTTCCGCTAAACTACCGAATACCTTATTTGGAGCCGGAAGGACAGGATCCAAGTTTAAAGGGTGAGATAAAAGTTGAGTTTTTATACCTCCTTTTCGAATACGATACAATCCAATACGAATTTTACATTAAAGACAGGGCTCTTAACGAAAGCAATGTTGAATCTACTCCGCTCATGATTCTACCCGAGGTAAATAATTGAATCCAGGGTTACTATATCCTATATAATTCAGAATTTTGCTTATTAAAAACTACTGTTAAAAAAATCGTGAACTCTGTTTCAAATTAAAAATACTCCTATGATAACTGGTGCGAATAAAATGGCTGACCTGGCTCATATGAACTATTTATTGGTTTCAGTCATTAATCGATTTGATATTAGCTTAGGATTTGGTGAAAGCACTGTACGTGAGGTCTGTGAAAAACACAATGTAAATGTTGATTTTTTCATTACAATTGTAAATTCCTTCCATGATCCTAATTATTTTCCGGAAAGGAATTTGCAAGACTTTTCCATTCAGTTTATCGTTGACTACCTGGGCAAAACACATAGATATTATCTTGAAGAAAAGATTCCAGAAATTGAAGCATTAATGGAGCAAATGCTTGTTGAATGCTACCCTGATAACAATCATGCCCAGCTTTTAATTTCGTTTTTTAAAGAGTATAAGAATGAACTAATTGCCCACATATTAAGGGAAGATGAGGTTGTATTCCCTCATGCACTAATTATTGAAGATCTGTTTTCTGATTCATCCAACGATTTGGTTAAAAATGAATCATCCGGTTATTCAATTAACGAATACCGATCAGAGCACAATGATATTGAAGAAAAACTGTATGATTTAAAAAATATAATAATTAAATATCTCCCATCACCCAAAAATCAGGCTTTGTGTCTTAAGGTTCTCACGGAGCTTTTTAATCTTGAAAAAGATATGAATGACCATAGTCGAATAGAGGACAAAGTACTTATTCCTAAGGTGACAATGATGGAAAATGAACTGAAAAGAAGAGTCAAAGGTTAAGGCAGGGAAAAGAAACAAGGAATGGAGAAGATTAAAATCATTATAGCGACTAATTCTTATGTAATCCAGAAAGGACTCGATTTCATATTAAAAGAGCTTGGTGACTTTGATCTAATCTGGATAAATAATGAAAAACCTAATCTTTTGCATTATCTTCAGAATTCAGAAGCACATTTTGTAATTCTTTCGCATGAGGTTATCAAGGATGAAGATCTCCATGAATTTCTAAAAATCTTTAATAAAGGCACTTACCCTAAGTTAATTTCAATTAGTGATGGCATGACTACCAACTCTTTGTCGGAGTTTACTATTGAAAGTATTCAACTTGATTTTACACAAATTGAAATTACTAATAAGTTAAAACAAGTTTTTAAGACTTATTTCCCTGGCAATAAGAATGAAAAGAAAAGTTCAGAATTAAGTGAGCGGGAAAAAAATATAGTCAGGCATATTGCGCTCGGGAATACAAACAAGGAGATTGGAGAAAAACTATTTATAAGTACTCATACGGTAATAACACACCGAAAAAATATCACTCAAAAATTAGGGATTAAAACAGTATCGGGTTTAACAGTTTATGCTATACTGAACAACATTATTACAATGGAGGAAATCTCCAAATAGGTAAGATCAAACCTGAATCCCCATAAACAACACATCATCAACCTGATCCTGATCGCCTTTCCATGAATCAAAGGTTTCTTCAATTTCACGGTATTGTTCATCCACATCCTTTGTATGAATTTCTTCAAGTTTATCTTTTAAGGCAACCATTTTAAATTTCTTACCTTGCGGACCTCCAAATTGGTCAGGATATCCATCTGAGAATAAATATACTATGTCTCCTTTGGCAAGTTGATATTCCTGATTTTCAAACTCTTTACCCTTTAATAAACTACCACCGACTGAGCTTCTATGACCCCTGATATAATATTGTTCGCCTTTATGATACATTATAATGGGTCGCATAGCAGATGCAAACCGAAGAAAGTATGTTTTGGTATTAAACTCGCAAACAACAATATCCATACCATCTGTGGTAGCATATCGTTCCTCCTCGTCTGATACATTTTCCAGATCAACCCTTTGGTTAAGCGATTCCACTACCTCCTGATTTAGAATTGTTAACAATTCTGAAGGCGAAATCCTGGGGTTTCGGTTTACAATATCTTTTATTAAAGTAGATCCAATCATCGACATGAAAGCGCCAGGTACACCATGTCCTGTCGAATCAGCACAAACCACTATAAATCTCTCATCATCTATTCTATCCCACCAATAAAAATCACCACTTACAATATCCCTGGGCCTATAAAAAACAAATGTGCCGCTAAAGTTATCCTTCAGTTTCTGTAGAGGAGGTAAAATGCTAGCCTGAATCCTTTGTGCATAATTAATACTATCTGTAATATCCCTATTTTTCAATTCAATTTCTTCTTTTTGTAATACAACCTCTTTTGTTCGAATGTCGAGTTCTTCTTTAAGATAGGCCTCCTGTATTCTAAGGTTCCTTTCCCTCACCTTTATAATTACTACTACAATTGCTACAAAAAATAAAATTATCAGAGAAATAAACCACCAGGTTTTCCAAAAAGGTTTCTTAATAATAATGCTAAAGCTAAATGGCTCATTATTTGATTTGAAATCAGCATTGTATGCATTTAACCAAAATTTGTATTCACCATCATCCAATTTCGGGAATTCAGCAAAGCTCTGTTTACTAAGATCAGACCATTCATTGTCGTAGTTATCAAGCTTGTAACTAAATGACACCCCAGCAGGATCCTTAAAGCTTATCCCAACGAAATCAACTCTCAGCTTATAATTGGAATATGGCATAATTATCTTCTCAGAGTAGGGAATAATTTCCCCTTCATCAATTTCATCAATAAAGGTTATGGCTGTAATATTTACTTTTGGAGCCGATAGATTTTTTTTATCCATTCTATGGTCGTACACCACCATTCCTTTTGTTGTACCAAGAATTACTCTCCCTTCATTGTCAAGATAGACAGCATTTGTATTTGCCTCACCTGGAATTCCTTCACTTTCCCCGTAGGTACGAACTAAATGATTATCTCCCTCCATCCTTATTCTACTGAAGCCCTGCCGATGACCTACCCATACATTTTCTTCAGAATCAAGCAGGATACTATAACAATACTTAGAAAGCAATCCTGTTTCAGTTGTAACAAAATAAATCGAATCAGAAGTTATATGCATGATACCATTTCCATACGTTGCCGCCCAGATATCGCCATTTGCTCCCTTTGCAATAGCCTGGAACTCAAATCCGGTACCCATATCAATCAGTTTAGCTTCTTTACCAACTGATTCTGTTAAATAGTACAAATCATCGCTTAAAGTACAGAACCAAAGTTTACCTTCATCATCCAGAAATACTTGTTTTATATCATTGTGGGGAAGAGCTCCATTTGATACCGTATAATGTTTCCGACTATTTGACTCAATGTCAAACATGAAAATGCCATTTTTGGTTGAGGTCCAAATCCGGTTTCCTTCTCCTGCAATTGAACTTATTGAATTTTCATTCATATCATCTGATACAAAATATGGCCGTACTTTTCCATTTAGAAGTGACAGTCGATATAATCCGTTTTCATTCGTACCTATCCACAAATCCTTGGTTTCCTCACTAAAATAAATTGAGTTAAGATTGTCATTAGGAAGTCCATTAGCCGCAGTATAGATTTCTTTCTTTTGGCCTGAGATTTTTTCAATTACCTGAATACCCTTATCCCCTAAAGCATAATAATTATTTTCATCAGCTGCAATTGAATTAATACTTGCACCAGGAGCAGGCTGATTAAAACTAAAGAATGTAAAAGCCTCATCTACAAGCATTGATAATCCGCCTCCGTAAGTACCAATCCAGATATTTCCTTCATCATCCTGAAAGATTGCATTGGTATTATCGCTCAAAAGCCCATTTTCCCTTTCATATATTTGATACTTTATGTTCTCATCACCTTCAAAAGGATAGAATACTTTGATTACTCCATTTCTTTGGGTACTTAGCCACACATTTTTTTCATTATCCTCCACAACCGATTTTACACTTAATTGGTCTAATTCAACACCCCCATTTAATTTGACTACTTCATATGTATCAGCAGTTGAACCGGGTTTTAGAATAAATAAACCTTTATCAGCTGTTCCAATATAAAAATGGCCACTAATAGGACCAAATTTGATTGTTTGTATGGTTGTTGAAGGAACTTCATCAAGTTTCCGAATCAGCTGCATGGGCTGATTTCCTATAGGTAATGTATATAAAAATAATCCATCATTCGTACCCACCAATAATTTTCTATCAGCAATTATATTTATACAATGAATAAGATCAGGTTCAATTGGAAATTGAGAAACATCCCTGGTGTTTTTTGGATTAATTTTCAATATCCCCCTGTTCTGTGTGGCAATAAGAATTTCATTCTCTATCGTTTCAACCATGCCTGTAATGGCATTAGAACTATATTCCCGCATTGAAAGAATTGAGAAATCAACTCCGTCAAATCTCAGAAGCAAGCCATCGTTGGTTCCAAACCAAAGGTCACCATTGCTGGCTTTTAAACTACTTTTCAAATTAATTTCACCAAGCGAATCAGGCAGGAAATTCGTACGAAAAACCTTCCCATCAAAACGATTTAAGCCAGATCCGGTTCCTATCCAAAGAAATCCTTTGTCATCCTGATTTATAGTATTTACAAACCGGCTACTAATTGCTGGCTCGGTAGAAGTTGTATAACCTCTAAAATGAAAGTCCTGAGCTTCAGCGATATATGAAACCAACAAAACAAATAAAAGTAGGTTTATTCTACCGAAATATTTTTGAAGGAACATATAATGAAGGTTATTTGTGACTAATCGTCAATCTTTTGAACTTTGATTTGTGGCTTGTATTTAGGTACACCACCAATGGGGTTTGTAAAGAATCGCAAGTTCTCTTCGTATTGATTTTGCGTTGATATAACTACATTATTATTGGTAACGAGTGGATATCTCTTTTTTACAAACTGGAAATCAAGAGATTTTCCAATTTCTCCATCCAGGATTTGAAATTCACTCTCAGACCAATTATCCTGTCCGGAAACTTTGTTTTCATCCTTATTATATATCCTAACTACTGAATAAGTATTTACGTTTCCATCGTCATCCCAATCGAAGTTTTTTTGCTTAACCTTTACCGTACCTTTTTCGATATAAGGATAAATATGTGAAATATTAACATTGTCATTCCACATCCGGAAAGTATACTCATACGTAAAGGCATTTCCTCCCTCAACTCTTACATTTCTGTTGTCTTCTGTACTCAGGTAATATTTATACAAATTACCATCATCACCATCAATGCCCTCTGTTATAATTTTAAAAATATATCCCAGATCCTTTTCCGAATATTCTCCATCTTTTGGATTAAATGGTCCAAAAGAATACCATTGACCATCATATTCCGGATCAAATCCAAAAGTTTTAGATGCAAGTAAATTACCACTCCGATAATTCCCCTCGGGTTGAGTACCCTGTGCATCAGGATCCGACCAGCAACCCCTACCTCCAAAAATTGAAAACTCTGTCCTTGTATTGTAATTTATATTTATTTCATCCACCTTCCCCCCACAATCAGGATCAAATATTCTTACATATACAGGATCATTGAAATCCTCAGGAATTAGAAAAAAGAATATCTGGGTAAAATCATCATCTCCCCATGAAGTGGCTGCTTTATTTCCAAAGGTAACCAGGTGTGGTATGTTTTCGTCCTCAGCCGGAACTGGTTGAGCCATAATTAAAGACTGAAAGCTCAAAAGCAAGAATCCTACCATTAAGGCAGGCTTAATAATTATATTTTCAAACCGAAAAAGCATATTATATTTATATTATCAACTTTTATACCAAAAAAGTGCAGTAAGATTGTATACGCAAAAAACTTCAATCTGTTTTAAACAGATCAGCTTTATAATTAAAGTATTACTAATCAATCTTCTTATCAACAACGATTATTCTTTTAAAGCTACAAAACTCCTGAGGTAAATCTTCTTCTTCATCACGACCTTTAATTACCAATCGTACATTATAGGTGCCAGGAGTATCAAAAATATTTCCAGGACGTTGCTCTCTGGATAAGCTTCCATTATCAAAATCCCAATAAAAATCTTCTGGTACGAAGCCAGGTAAATATGAACGATCCTCAAACTCCACCGGTTCACCCATAAAACAGGTATCAGGTGAATGGATATAAACTTGATTTTCAGGTAGAGCTTCATGCATATAGGATGCCTGAACAAAATAAATATCTCCACCTAAGGTATCCACAATACTTAAATTAACCGGGTAAGAACCCTCCTGCACATAGCAATGCTTAACTTTCAGTCCATTTTTCTTTGTCCCATCTCCTAAATCCCATTGGTAAATCACGTTAGGGACTGTATCAAGGTCAAGAATCCCTTCATCGCTAAACAGGTAACAGTATTTATTTTCAATCTGTTCACCACATCCAATCAGAGAAGGTAAAGTGTTGGAAAAGTGGTATATATTATCTTTTGTACCTCCCCTGTTCGAAGCAAAATAGCCGCTCGCAAGAGCAGAATCAGCAGTAAAACTAAAATCATCTGAAGGACTATTAATCGGACTTTCCATCCTTATTGGCTTTGTCCACTCATCATCGATTTTCATGGTATAAAAAATATCCAGTCCACCCATCGAAGAATTGTTATCAGAAGAGAAATAAAGGCGATTATCCTTAAATAAATACGGATACAATTCAGAGGCCGAAGAATTCACATTTGGCCCAAGGTTCTCTGGCTCACTCCAGACACCACGACTAAAATAGCTGACCCATATATCAGAGTTACCTAATCCATCAGGCATATCAGAGGAAAAATACAATGTATTTCCATCCTCACTAATACTTGGATGCGCTACCTTGTACTCATTGCTATTAAAAGGGAATTCACGAATGTTTACCTGGATACTTTGACTCAACATTGTGTAAAATATTCCATAGGAGTTTTCACCCTTTAGGTTCTTTTTATCAGTTGACAAATTCCTTGTAAAGAAAAGAGTTTGAGTTAATTTACAGTAGGAAGCCGGTCCTTCATTAAATGGGGTTGTTAAGTCCTTTGAAAAAATTCTGGGAGGATTCCACTTTACACTATCTTTCTTATCCACCAATAGCATATTATAAAGCCTGGAATCATCAAGATTTTTATAATCAATAAAAATATTAAGCTTTCTATTTGAACTAAACAGAACCCCATTGTCCATTATCAGAGGGCCATAGTCATCGTAGTACCTTGAACTAAAAGGCATTAGCTCAACGCTGTACAAGTCTTCCTGCGCATAGGTTGAAATAGTGCAACATAGCATTATACCAACTATGAAAATTTTATATGTACTCCATCTGACCATTCTTATTTAAAAATATCTTGGATTGGCTGCATTAACTTTAAATCCAAATTCATATCGTAAAATAATTTCATGTACTCCGTTCAAAGCATTGTTAAGCCCGCCTAGAGCGTAATCATAGGAATAACCAAGCATTAATTGTTTAGTTATCTGAAGTTGAATATTTGCTACTATTACAGAACTCTGATATGAGCCACCAAAACGATATGAAGCTCCTACCCAGAGTAAATCATTAAATAATATTATACTATTGTTGATATCAATTCTCATTGCTTCATAATCCATCCTGTAAAGAAATAATACAGAAGGTTTCCATTTAATGAATGAACCGGGCTTCCCAACCAGTACACCTGCTGTTAGTGCATATGAATAATGTTTTGGAAGGAATGATGGTTTATACTTAAACGAAATTGTATCCAGCCTGTAGTTCATCATATTGGGCATAGAAAAACCAACAAATAACCTTGAGTCATAATAATAAGCTCCAAATCCAATATTTGGTTGAATGTAGTTCTGGTCAGGGTTTGTAAATGCTGGGTCGGTAGGATCGTCAAGGCTTGATAATATTGATGCGAGATCCTCATTAACAAAAGTGACACCACCCTTTAAACCAAGCGCTAGCTTTCCTCTTCCCACCTGAAACCGGTATGCATAGTTAAAGTTTACCTGTGTATTTTTCTGTACACCATAATTTTGGCTAATAAAGAATAAACCAAGTCCTATTTTCTCATTTTTCAGGGGTGTATGTGCGCTAAAAGTATAATTTGTGGGACTACCCTCAACTCCGGCCCATTTTTTCTGATACAAAGCTGAAACATTGAAAACCTCACGACTTCCTGCGTAAGCAGGATTTATTGCCAGGCCATTCACCCAGTACTGACTGAAATAAGCATCTTCCTGCTGTCCGAAGGCAAATGACCCGGAAAGTAATAAAATCACAAGTGATATGTTCAATAATTTTCTCACTCTTATTTATTCCCTTTTATAATAACATAGCCTGAAAATGACTGTGGTTTTTCACCAAAAATATTGAGCACATAATAATAAGTGTCATCAGGCAATGGATTTCCACTTCGGTCTGTCCCATCCCAACCCATTGGGAAGTTTTCAGCCCGCATAAAATTCTCAGTTTTAAATACAACATTTCCTGACCTGCTGAATATAGTCAATTCGTTGTCGATATTCTCAATATTCTCAATCTTAAAGTAATCATTTTGTCCAATGGAAGTTCTTGGAGAAATTCCCTTGGGTATTTTCAGATCTTCCAATACTGTAACTTTTATTTCATCGGTTTCAGCTGGACAAGTTCCATTGATTACGCTGAGAATAATTTTATTCTCTCCCCAATTGAGACCCGTAGCCCTTGTAAACTGGCCATCAGTAGGATTGAAGATTGCATCTCCTGGTGAGCTCCATTCAAGCTGCCCAACTAATGGCCCAATTAACTCAGCCTGTAAATCAACCTCACTTTTAAAAGCAGCAAGAGTTGTGTCATTCCTTGGAATTATATTAGCTGCTGAGGGTGCATCCCAGAAATTGAAAGTTGTTTCATCAGTATCATCGGCACAAACACCGTTACTGCTGGTCCAGGTTAATAGATAACTTCCCTGGGCGGCTGCAGTAATAGCAGTTACCGGATCGGTTGCATCAGCAAAGTTGACACCAGCCGGACCAGACCATACACCTGTACCGTAATCGAGCACGGCAGAAAGTGTTCCATCCATTCCACAAACATCAGCATCAGATCCAGCAGTAGCCAAAGGTGCACGGATGGCTAAGATCTCTCCTTCGCCAGAAATATTCTGTGCCGGGCATCCCCATTGGTCAGTAACCATAGTAATTGTATATTTTACTGAACCATTTGCTGTATTACCTGAAAATGATGCATAATTTACATCAACATCGGCATCAAATGGCGATACATTAACACTTATGAGTTGTGATGGGTTTCCCTGATCATCCTGGACTGTAACATCCCATGGGGAATTAGCAGGTGAAGTAAGTGTAATTGTAACTTTTCCCTGACTACCATTGCACACTATATCCTGTCCTGCTCCAAGATCAGCAATATTAGCATTAAAAACAGGGTGAATGTCTATAAACACAGGATTCGATGACATATCCATACATGCCTTCGAGGTAACCTCCCGTTTATAGTAGGTTGGCTGAGATAAAATACTCGGGCTATAATTAGATGCTGTTTCTCCCACTATTTCATTATAGGTTACATCATCCGTGCTTATAAACCACCTATAATTATAAGAACCATCACCACCTGATAAAGTGCCACCTGTCAATGTATTTGGTGTAGAATTAATACATATACTTTGGTCAGCTCCTATTGTATTGCCACTAATAGATGGCAATATTGAAATTGCCACTTCGCCTGAAACATCCGTACAGGTACTTGAAGTAATTTCGCGTTTATAATACTTATAAACCACATTGGCTGTTGCATTTACCAGTACTGGGGGTTGATAGTCAGGGCTATTGGATGACGGTATACTGGAATAAACTACATTATCATCGCTTTGCAGCCAGACATATGTATATGAACCAGAGCCTCCACCAACTGGAACACCAGAAGTTAATTCTAAAGGTTGGCCTCCACTACAAATTTCCTGATCAGAAACAATAACATTTTGTACTGGTGGCAAATACCTCAATCTTGCTACTGTACTGGTGTCAGGGCAACCAATTCCTGAGCTAACAATTCTACGGAATTGGACATTGGTAATACTTCCTACGGCTAAAGGTGGTGGTAAATAGGAATTATTTGTTTCAGTAGGTATAAGTGTCCATGTAGTTCCATTGTCAACACTTTCCTCCCAATAATAGGTATAAGTCCCAGTCCCACCTGTTGGAATGGGTGGAGTAGCAAAAATTTCATTGGGTTGAATTCCTGAGCAAATATCTTCATTGTAGGCAGAAAGATCATTGTCCTGAATTTTCGGTTGGACAAGTATTGTAACTTCTTTACTAATGTCGGTAATAACAGGCACTCCACTATCTCTAACAACTCTCCTGTAATAGGTGGTTACCAATAAGGGAGTTGAAGGAGTATAATCTTTCGCATTTGCTCCGCCAATATTTCCCCAGGCAGTTACATCAGTGCGACTTTGCCATTGAAAAACATAGGGTGGTTGTCCGCCCTGTGGGCTGGTGCCTAGCATAGGGGCAGGAATATCCCCCTCACAAATTTCTTCAGTATTCTGGCCGGTTGCTGTTGAATAAATTGAATTAAAAAGGAAACCCGTCAAAGGGAGCTGTAAACCTACCAGAGACCTTCCACTTTCTCCGTCTAATCCATGCTGTAAGAAAGTGCAGGCATTAAAACTAAATCCTCCATTACCTTTTGTAAAAGTTGTATCAACAATTCCAACTGGTAGTGGTTCAGAATACCAGAACAATCCACCACCGCCGCCACCACCAGCTCCAGAACAGACAGTTCCAATCACACTCCCCCCATCACCACCAATCGCTTCAACCTTTACATTACTTGTATAATTACTAACACTCAGTAGAATGCTTCCTCCAGCTCCTCCTCCTCCTCCAGCAGCTTCAGCAGTCGCAACCAATGATTCTCCATTTGCTTTAATAAAATGTCCATTCCCATTCAGAGTATTAGTAAGGAGAATAACAATTCCGCCTCCTTTCATTCCAGCCGTGGAAGTTAAACCACCTGATTGGGTTCCAGAACCACCGCCGCCACCCAGGAAAATTCTTCTCTCTGCTTCAAAAGATAGAGATTTAATGCTTCGTCCAGGTTGTCCACCAACACCAACATATGGGGCACAGTCTCCTGATTCAAAACCCCCATTTCCGCCACCTCCATAATTAGCACCTCCTCCACCACCGGAGTGTTTTGCATTTCCACCACCACCGCCCTGAAACATAGAACCACGACCCTTAGAAAAATTATTACCAATAGGTACTGTTCCTGGGAAACTATAACTTACGGCACCTTCCCCTTTAAAACCAGCTTTAAGAGAGGCAATATCATAGAAATAGTCCGTATTACCGCAACTTCCATCATCATTCACCGGAAGCCCGCCATTAAAACCCATATTGCTAACATCAATATCTGCATTCAAGGTTAGCGTATTGCCAACAATCATTGCTACAACACCACCTGTTTCGCTAACTGTATTCCAGGGATCTGAAGTAAGAAGTCCATTCACTGTAACATTATTGCCAAAACTTGGCACACGAATTAATTGAACTGCACCATTTGCATCATAGGTATTATCCAAATTTGCTGAAAAAATAATCTGGTTACCGGAAACGCCTGAGATGATTATGAATTCATATTTACCAGCTGAATGAACATCCTGTCTGCTTCCAAAATTCACATCGTTGGGAACATTTATTTCAATTCCCTTCATTTGAATGATCAATACTGTGTCTCCTGGAGAGAAATCAGCTGCATTATTGACGGTAACTCTATCTGCCCCATCAACCGATAATACTTTAGTATACTTGTTAATTACTCCGCCAGGCACAGTAGAATCAGCTCTTCCCGGCAATGAAACTGCCAGAAAAAAGAGACAAAAGGAGATATAATAGAGAAATCTATTTAACAAGGTATTTGGGTTTACAATTCTTCTGCTTGCACAAATATATTATATAAATACGTAAATTGATAAAAGAAGTTCCAATTGATTTAAAAATTAAGGGATTTTTTAGAACACAAACAGAAGTCCAAATTCCAAATTAAATGCATCAATGTAGGTATATTTAAGATATCCGGGTTAAAAAAGTCTATAAGGTATGTTCTGGGTAATTCGATAATAAAAGCGGTGCCTTCACCCAATCTTGTTTCATACCTAATACTTCCCTTTGCATCTTCTATAATCTTCTTAACAATAGCTAGTCCCAGTCCCATCCCACTGGATTTTGTTGTGAAGTTTGGTTGAAACAATTTATCTTCAAGTTCATCAGGTACTCCTTGTCCGTTGTCTTCAATCCGTATTATGACCATTTCGTCAACAATGGTAAGATCAATTTGAATGACACCTTCACTACTCTCGGGGATTGATTGAATTGCATTCTTCACCAGGTTATTGAACACCCTTACAAATTGACTTTCATCCGCATAAATAAAAGCCTTTTCATGATTATTCAATTCAAAAATAAAACTAATTCTTTCATTGTTAGAAAACAGAGAAATAGTATTTCTGATTATCGAAATAATATCAACGCTGGTATTATTTGTACCTGGCATTTCAGCAAAATTTGAAAAAGCTGATGCAATGGATGAAAGATGATCGATTTGCTCAATTAGGGTTTGACTAATTTTATCAAGCTTGGACTCCCAGTCAGGGGATCTATCTTTCCATGAGCGGTGTAAATGCTGGATGCTGAGTTTCATTGGGGTCAATGGGTTCTTAATTTCATGAGCAATTTGTCTGGCCATTTCCCGCCAGGCGCTTTCTCGCTCTGATTTTGCCAGAGCGCCTGCACTTTCAGCTAACTCATCAATCATCCTGTTGTATTCAGAGATCAAACTTCCAATTTCATCCCGGCCTTTATAATAAATTGGTTCATTTTTTTTACCCAATTTAACTTCTCCAATTTTTTTCTGGATCAGGCCCAATGGATTGGTAATCTGGTTTGAGATAATTACAGCAAGGATTATAGAAATTAATATCAAAACCATCGAAAAGTTCACAATACCCACAACAAGGTTTGAAATTTCTCGTGTAATTGTATTTTGCTTGGTGAAATAAGGCAGATTTAAATAGGCCAGCAATTGTTTATTCTGATTAGTAAATGGTAAATAGGCCGATAAAAAGGTCTGATCACCAATTCTTTCTTCATGAACAAATTCAGCCTGCTTGCGAATTACCAATTCTCTAAAAGCTGTGTAGTCAATTTTATACCCGGATAAGCCATTTGTGAAAACTTCAGGTCTGGAGGTTGCCAATAGATTTCCCTCAGCATCATACAGATTTATATCAGAATAGAAAACATTTGAGAATTTAATCAAGAGTTCATCAAGACTGGCATATTGATCTGATGACCAGTCTTTAGAGAGTTCAGGTTCCAACCCTAGCTTATGGTCAAGCTCAATATACACTGATTGTATCTTCTCACTTAAGTTTAGATATTGGTTGGCCCGATATTGGTTAATACTAAAATAAATTATTCCGGCTCCAATTAATATCAAAGAGACAAAGAGAAAAGAAATCATCCAAAGCTGTATCTTGTATTTCAGAAGTGGAGGCTGCTTATAATCAAAATAGGGCAAAGATGCCAGTAAGTACAAAAGATTTGAAACAATGAACAGAAATACGAATAAATATGAAAATGAAATTAGAAGATTTATTGGGGTAACCTGCTTCTGGCTGATAACAATTTTCGAATTATCAGGCATTTGATAAATTAAATGATTGTAACCTGCATTATTTATTCTATAAAATTCATCACGTGAACTTGTAAAAACCTTGTCGCTAAGACTGTATTTAAACTCCCCCGATTGAGTTATTAACTTCCCCATCTGATATTTAGCATGGGAATATTCATCAAGGACTGATGGCCGAAATAGTTCATTGTCAAGCAGCAGTTCCGGATATCCAAGTTGGTGATAAATCAATTTTGAATCAAGCCTGATAAAAAGTCCATTTGACTGTCCTTCATATTCACCTGCGAAAAAGAAAGATCCAAAAAAACTTGACTTTCCTCCCGGATTTGCCATGAAATAGAAACCATTTCCAAGGGGGGAAAGAGATTCATCTGCAGCCATAAATTCAAAGAAAGTAAAACAATGTTCTTCTCTTGTCCCATCTATTAATAGAGTCGAATATGAATTGCAAAGGGTGATTTCTAAATCATATTTCTCCCAGAACCCATCGAAATAGGCGATCTTGAGGTAATTGTATATTTTTTGCTCATCCTGATCCGTAAACTCATTAACCTCCATCAACTTTTTCAAGCCCTCATCATTCACCATCTCATTCCCTGGGATATCCAGGAGGTGTTCGGCTACCGGATCTACATCAGAACTTAGATTTAAGGCTAGAACTTTCCTGGTGTTGAGTTCCTTCCTTTCTGAATTATCTATGATAACATAGGTTGAATAAAGACCAAACAATATAGCAAAAAGTACAAGAGACACATAAGGTAAACCCGGAACTAAACGATAGATGGCAAAAACAAGAAAAAAATAGAAAACAACACTGTAAACCTCAAATTGCGGATAAATCAACAACCAGGTCAAAAAGAATACAACAATAACCAATGCCAGGGGCAGTAAAAGCGGTTTACCCATGCCCTGATCTTTAATTTCACGGATTACCTTAAATAAATACAAGCCAAGAGAAATAAATAAAAGAACAATTGCAAAGTACCCGGACAGACTCAAGTAGCTTATTTTCAGTATTCTATATGGCTCGTAATTTACATTTGAGTTAAGAATCAGGTTTTTAAATAAATAAACAATTAGGATAAAGAAAAGAGCCCCCCAAATCATTGAAAGGACATTGAATAAATTAATATATCTTTTATGGTTCTTTAAAATTGATTTGAGGTTTATATCCTTATAGAAAATATAAGAAATCACGAAAATAAAGAGAGCAGAAACCAGTAGGTGTCCAATAGAAGAGAATCTGCTAGAAAAAGCAAAATAATAAGGCGAGAATAAATCGAGTTCAAATAACTGGCCCGGGAATTTAAAGTAGAAAATAAAAAAATTAATCCCAATCAGTATAATAATGGTAAAAGGAAACAACCAGTTGGAGCCAACTTTCTTTTTAAGCTTTTTATATAACAATCGAACAAGGAGTAACACTAAAAAAATACCTGATAAGTATAAGTATGCAGGTAAATTGAAATCAGCTTTTAAACATTCCGGAGGATTATTAAAAATAAGAGAAAGAAGGAATTCCCCATTATTATCTAAAACCGCTTCACCCCCCTCTACTGGGTTCAGTAACAGTCCTACACATGTAGGTATTCGGAAATCTTCCTGAAAACCTGAATGCAAGAATTTATTCTCGTAAACATATTGGTGCTTAATCAGGATCAGACCTGTAAAAAGGTGCCCATCACCAATATCCCTATTTACAGTTTTATACCATGCATTTCCAAGAAAAACAACCTGCTTATCCAGTTGAGATTTTGAGTAAAGTCTGCTGGTTTGAATACTTTTGTCTGACCAAACTTTTAGGGTATCGTTAACAAAATGAAGTAAGACAAAATCATTCTTTTTTAACTTTCTTTCAATTTTACCAGATTCAATGCAGTCAAATTCTATTGGTGAATTTCCAAGCCCTTTTGCTGCCAAATCCAGGACCTGATTCATTCTTTTTTCCTTCCCTGATAGAACTTTTTTAAAATGGTTAAGCTTCTTTTCAGGATTGATAAAATGGTCCTGCATATTTTTCAGGATAAACCCTGATAAAAACAATAAGATACAAATTGTAAAAACTGGCAGTATGAAGGTTCTATTTCTCAATGTTGTTTTGCTGGTAATAAATAGTCGAAAGTATAAAAATTATATCTCACAATCAACCATGATGATAAGGCTCACCTTTTAGAATTGTAAATGCACGGTATAATTGCTCTAAAAAAATTAGTCGAATAATTTGATGGGAATAGGTCATTTTTGATAAGGATAATTTCAAATTACTTCTCTCAATTATTTCATCGGAAAAACCATAAGGACCACCAATAGTGAAAATGATATCTTTTCGTGCTTGGGTTAACTGAATATTTAAAAAATTTGAAAATTCCAGAGAAGTATATTCCTTTCCTCTCTCATCCAATAAAAACAATAATGCATCCGATGGAATCCTTTTTAATAATTCTTTCCCTTCTCTGTTCTTAATTTCCTGCTCGGTTAAGTTCCCTTTCTTTTTTATTTCAGGCGCAATTTCAATGCCAAAAGGAACATATCTCTCAATTCTTTTCTTATAGATCTGAATCCCCTCTGAAAGGTGATTTTTATTTGTTTTCCCAGAAAGTAACAAAGTGAATTTCATCTGGCCATCATTAATAACAACTGATTTATATCTTTGGTAGAGGTAAAATATTTTTTCAAGTACAATATATTCGTAAATCACCCCAAAATTAAGCAAATTGCTAACACTTTGCTATAAATTTTAACTGCTATGTAAAGGATTAGAATAATAAAAAATGGAGAATTTAACATCAAAATCAGAACTATGATAGTTATAATTCGTTAATCATATTGACGAAATTTACTAAATTGCACTCAAATTGGTTTGGTTTTTGAGTCTGTTAATTGAGTCAATTTATTAAATACTAATAAATTCAGGATGAGAAAAACTACTATTTTAATATTATTTTGCCTGGTACAATTATCTTCCTTTTCACAAAACATAGGAGATATTCCAAGCGGAATTAATCTGGCATTAAAAGAAGGAAATGCAAAGGACCTCTGCAATTATATGAATAGTAATGTAGAAATGGTCATTGTTGATAAGGAAGGAATATATAATAAGGTTCAGGCTGAAATGATCTTAAAAGATTTCTTTTCAAAAAACCCACCCAGAAAATTTTCTCTATTGCATCAGGGAGGAAAAGCTGAATCAAAATACGGTATTGGTAATCTGGTTACATCAGAGAATACATACCGTGTATATTTCCTTTTAAAAACAACAAACGGAAAGCCGCTCATTCATCAATTTCGTATTGAAACGGAGAATGATTAATAAATTTGAGAAAACACTTATTCAACTCGCTATTAATGAGGATATTGGCGATGGAGATCATACATCCCTTGCCTGTATTCCAGGCAATACCAAGGGTAAAGCCAGACTTCTAATAAAAGATCATGGTATTCTTGCAGGTTTAGATATTGCAATCGAAATATTCAAGATTATTAATCCTTCCCTTCATTTAGAAGTTAACATGCAGGATGGCGAGATTATTGCTCCTGGCGATGTGGCCTTTACAGTTGAAGGCAATGCCCACTCAATTTTGCAAGCTGAACGCCTGGTTCTGAATTTCATGCAACGGATGAGTGGAATAGCTACCCAGACAAATATATATGTAAAGAAGTTGGAAGGATTAAAGACCAGGGTTCTTGATACCAGAAAAACCACTCCCGGCCTAAGATACTTTGAAAAATCAGCAGTAAGAATCGGTGGTGGAACCAATCATAGGATTGGCCTGTTTGATATGATTTTGATTAAAGATAATCATGTTGATATGGCTGGAGGTATTGAAAATGCCATTGACCAGGCATTGGATTATCTCAAAAAGGGAAACATGATTATGCCGATTGAAATTGAGGTGCGTTCAATGAACGATGTTAAACAAGTTCTTAAACACAATGGAGTAGATAGGATCATGCTGGATAACTTTTCAATTGAAAATACAAGGAAAGCAGTTGAAATAATTCAAGGGAAAGTCGAAACAGAATCTTCTGGGGGGATTACTCTTAAAAATATTAAAGAATATGCTCTTTGTGGAGTCGATTACATTTCCGTGGGTGCACTTACCCACCAAATCCAAAGCCTGGACATGAGTCTGAAAGTCATACTCTAAAGCTTAATAATATCTAAACTTAAAACAATTATGAATCTGGAGAGCAAAATAATGGAGGACATTAAGTCAGCCATGAAAGCAAAAGACAAAGAAAAACTTGAGGCCCTTCGTGCAGTTAAATCAGCTCTTTTACTAGCCAAAACAGAGAAAGGTAGTCAGGAAATGGATGAAAAAGCAGAAATCACCCTCCTCCAGAAGCTTGTAAAACAAAGAAAAGACTCAGCTGAAATATTTAAGCAACAAAACAGACCAGATTTATACAGCAAAGAAATCTCTGAGGCTGAAATTATCAGCATATATTTGCCAAAGCAACTTTCTGATGAGGAGCTTAAGGAGGCCATTGAAATTATCATTAAAAGTACTGGTGCTTCATCAATGGCCGAAATGGGAAAAGTAATGGGAATTGCTGGAAAAGAATTATCCGGAAAAGCGGATGGAAAAAGGATAGCCGAGCTAGTCAAAAAATCATTAATGAGTTAGTATATACTCTAACTTAAACAAGTATAACTTAATGTTATCTTCCAGACTTGAGAATATAAAAACCTCTATTGATATACTAGTTCAAAAAGTCCGTGTTTTATTAGAAAGCTTCTCCCTGCCAGGTTTTCATAAGATCTCTGTATTTTATGTTATAATGTTTTTTATCCGTGGTTTTCAAACTGGAACACTGGTTACGCGTGCTTCTTCAATTGCTTTCAACTTTCTTCTTGCCACATTGCCAAGCATGATATTTTTGTTTACTCTCATTCCCTTCATTCCTATACCAAATTTCCAGACTGAGTTATTAACAATCTTTGAAAACGTATTTCCATCAAATGTTTTTATACTAATTGAATCAACTCTGATTGAGGTAATTACTAAGAAAAGTGGAGGATTGCTGTTTTTTATGTTTATAACCACAGCTATTTTTTCAACAAATGGAATCCACGCAGTCATAAATGCTTTTAATGTTTCCACACATGATTTTAAGATCCGGTCCTGGTTTTCTCAAAGAATTACCTCTTTTCTGCTCCTTTTTGTAATATTTGTACTATTATTCTCAGCAATTCTTATCATCCTATTGGGAAAAATAGTCCTCAACGAGCTAGTATATTTGAATATTATTGAGATGAATTTTACTTTTTATTTACTTTCAATTGCCAAATGGATAGTCTTTATCAGCCTTATATTCTTTTCTATTTCAGTACTCTATTATCAGATCCCGGCCGACAAGAAGGAATGGAGGTTTTTAACACCAGGTTCGATGGTAGCAACTTTTTTATTTGTAATCTCCTCCCTTGGCTTTTCCTTCTATGTAAATAATTTTGGTCAGTATAATAAGCTATTTGGTTCAATCGGGACATTAATAGTAATTCTTCTTTGGATGTATTTCAATTCAATATCACTTTTAATAGGTTTTGAATTGAATGCCAGTATTATAACTGCCAATAAAAAGAAAGGTCTTTTAGCCCAGGGAATAAAAGAAACAATCTAATAATTCACATGCCAAATAAGGACAATTCAAAGTTTCGAAGAGAATATTCGGACCATAGTCTAAATAGATCGGATTTACCCGAAAATCCTTTAAAATTATTTGAAGATTGGATGAGTAATGCCATTTCTGGAGATGTGGATGAACCATTGGCAATGGCCCTTTCTACTGCCAATCTTTCAGGGAAACCATCGTCCAGGATTGTATTATTGCGACATTATTCTGAGAGAGGTTTTGTTTTTTACACAAACTATAAAAGCAGAAAAGCTGATGAGATTTTACAAAACCCATTGGCGACAATGAATTTTTTCTGGCCCGAACAGGACAGACAAATAATTATTAATGGGAAAATTACCAAAACAAGTAAAGACGAATCGGATGCTTATTTTAAAAGTCGTCCTTTAAAAAGCCAGATAAGTGCTTTAATTTCTGACCAGAGCAAACCCATTTCCTCAAGAGACTATCTAGAAGATCTATTTTCAAAAAAGCTGAAGGAATTTTCAGAAAAGAAAATTAAACGCCCGGCATACTGGGGAGGATTTTTCCTGGTACCTGATAATATGGAGTTTTGGCAGGGTCGACCACACAGGCTTAATGACAGAATCTATTATTCAAAGGAAAGTGGAGTCTGGAAAAAACAACGACTTGCTCCATGATATGAGAATATGATTTACATTACATGAATATATTTTTGTACCAACTTTCTGATTTCCTCATCCTTTCCAAATAATTCTTCACTTAAATCCTTATCCTTATACGATTTCAGAGTTGAAATAACATGATTGATAACAGAGGGAGGAAAGATATTATCGTTTTCAAAGTATGCTCTGAGTGATTTCAATGATTCTGCAGACTCCCAACAGGAAGATGGAAGCTGGTCAAGCTTTTTCAGTTTTTCTGCGTTTTCCTCATCAAAAATGTTACCATCAACATATAGTTTCTTTGCCATTTCTAAGTATCCAGCATCATGTAAACCAAGTTTTGCTCCAATTACAAGTCCAGCCAATAATTTATATATATCAGCAGATCCATCAGGTGCTCTAAACTCTACAGTTTGCCTGCATTCTCCCATTTCAGACTCGGCTTTTTCTGCCGGGTTTGCATCAATTGTCATGTGTGTTCCACCTCGCCAGCCTAAGGGGACTCTAATCAGTGCTGAGCGATTTCTATCGCCCCAACATATACTGGTTGGTGCTTCCTGGTGCGGAACCAACCTCAAATACGAAGTAGGGATCGTATTCCCAAATGCTGTCAAGGCAGGTGAAAGTTTTAATATACCAGCCATAACTTTCAATGCGACTTCACTTAGTTCACCTTTACTTACCATAGCATTTGCTCCATCTTTTTCGAGCATCAGGTGAATATGTAAACCACTCCCAGCACTGCCTACAATAATTTTGGGTGCAAAGCTAACCTCAACACCATACTTGAAACTTAGCATTCGCAAAATCCATTTTGCTACCACAAGCTGATCTGCAGCGTCTTCTGCGTCAACAGGTAGGAATTCAATTTCATGTTGCTCAAAATCTTCACCATTTTTGGTAAAGCTGCCAACTTCAGAATGTCCATACTTAATTTTACAGCCAGCTCTGGCCAACAGATCAAGTGCTTCAAGGCGTAAGTTTTCAAATTTAGCAAATGGTTTCGATTGATGGTATCCTTTTTGATCTAGTAATGGATACAATGATTCTGACTTCGAATTCACATAATATTCAAGTTCAGTAAGTGCTTTAAATGTATAACCTGTTTGCGCTTTGAAAACTGAATGTGCCTTTTTTAGCACATACTCAGAGGCCCCTTCAAATGGCTTTCCATTTGCCCTGTAAAACGAGCACAAAATTTCCAAAGTTGGGATCTCATTAAATGGATTTACAAAAGCAGTGCGGTACCGCGGAATAACATAGAGATCGCTCATACCTGCTTCGATGTATGAAAATAGGCTTGAACCATCTACTCTTTCTCCTGACGATAGGATGGATATTAAGTGCTTCTTACTGGTAATAATAAAATTGAGCACCTTCAATCTGCCATCTTCAGCAATGTACCGGAAGTTAATTACCTTTATTCCACAATTTTCAACAAACCTTACTATATCATCCCTGGTAAACTCGTTTGCTGGTTTTTTCAAGTATTTAACAAGCTCATTGGGATTAAGACTAATTTCTTGTTTATTCATCTTTTTATGTTCTGCTTTTTCTACCTAAACAAAGTCAATGATAATATGAAAAATCTCTAAAGTCAGTTTTAATTCAAACAAAAATAGGAAATTGCCTAAGATCAAAAAACCGATTCAACAAAAGATAAAATTTTATTATATTTTTTTCAGATACTACATTTTGATCTTCAATTACTTACGATTTGCAAGTCTAGATGCAATATATGAATATGTTTGATAACATTTTCTAACTTTACAAGATTTTAAATGCATAATTTTACCATAAATCTTTACGAGAGAATTATTATTATATTTTCAAGTTTTCAACCATGAATAGTACAAAATACAATCCTTATATTGAAGCACAGGAACGATTTGATCACGCAGCAGACTTATTGGAGTTGGATCAGGCAACTCGTGAACTTTTGAGAGTACCTTTGAGAGAATTCCATTTTAGTATTCCTATTCATATGGACGATGGCAGCAGAAAGGTATTTCGTGGATTCAGAATTCAACATAATGATGCCCGTGGTCCGGCTAAAGGCGGTATCCGATTTCATCCATTGGAAACAATTGATACTGTGAGAGCGCTTTCAATGTGGATGACATGGAAAACTGCAGTTGCTGATATTCCTCTTGGAGGAGGAAAAGGTGGAGTTATTTGCGATCCTCATCACCTAAGTCAGCTCGAGGTTGAACAACTATGTAGAGGCTGGGTACGTCAGATTGTAAAAAATGTTGGTCCATATTCAGATATCCCGGCACCTGATGTAATGACAAGTGCACAGCATATGCTTTGGATGCTTGATGAATACGAGACAATTGTAGGTGAAAAACACCCAGGTTTCATTACTGGAAAACCTTTGAATTTAGGTGGTTCGCAGGGAAGAAAAGAGTCCACAGGTTATGGAGTAATGATTACTGTTCGAGAAGCCTTGAAAGAAATGAATATCAAACCTTCTAATACGGTTGCTAGTTTTCAGGGTTTTGGGAAAGTATCCAGGTATGCAATCGAATTGTATGAGAAAATGGGAGGGAAAGTAATTTGTGTTTCCTCTTGGGATAATGATGAACAAAAAAGCTATTCCTTTAGGAAAAAAGATGGGATTAACCTCAAAGAATTATCCTCTATCACAGACATTTTTGGAGGAATAGAAAGGAGCAAGGCCCAGGATCTGGGATATGAAGTATTATCTGGTGACGCATGGATTGACCAGGAAGTTGATATCCTTGTACCGGCAGCCCTAGAAAATCAAATTAATAGGGATAATGCCGATAAAGTGAACAAACGAGTAAAAATATTGGCTGAGGGAGCCAATGGACCTACAACTCCTGAAGCAGATAAAATTCTTGAAAAAAACGATCTGCTTACAATTCCTGATTTTCTAGCCAATGCCGGAGGGGTAATATGTAGTTATTTTGAACAGGTGCAGAATAATATGAACTATTATTGGGAAAAAGATGAAGTGCTTAGCAAAATTGATGTAAAAATGACAGCTGCTTATACCAATGTAAGTGATTTTGCTAAATCTAACGACTTGAATATGCGGGATGCAGCTTATGTAATCTCTGTTAGTAAGGTAGCACAAGCCTGCCATGATAGGGGCTGGGTTTAATTTTTCTTTAAGTGTAAACACTATATCGAAATGAATAAATTAAATGAGTTGGAGCCTGTTCCTTTTGACACTTCATTTTTAGAATCCGAGAATCAGATAGGTTTTATTGGTTCAGGGTCATTTGGTGGGAAAGCAAAAGGACTTGCTAGGATAAATTCTATTCTCAAAAACGAAGTTAATCCAGATGATTTCCCGGGATTTGTTATCAACATTCCTAAAATGGTCGTCATTCGAACTGACGTTTTTGATGCTTTCATGGAGCAGAATGAGCTCCTCGAATTTGCCAGTTCGGGAGCTTCAGATGAGCGAATCGCACTTAAATTTCAGAAAGCAGATCTTCCATTTGAAATTCTCGGAGATTTAAGAACTTTAAGTTCAAAAATAAATAATCCACTGGCTATCCGATCCTCAAGTATGCTTGAAGATGCTATATACGAGCCTTTTGCAGGAGTTTATGGAACTAAAATGACACCAAACAACCAGCTGGATACAGACACCAGATTTAGAAAACTTATTGAAGGCATTAAATATGTATATGCTTCAACTTTCTTTAAAGTATCCCGGGATTATATTCAAGCTACAACACATAAAAATGAGTCTGAGAAAATGGCTGTTATTATTCAGGAAGTGGTTGGGAATCGACATGGCGAAAGATTTTACCCCGAAATATCAGGTGTAGCCCGTTCTTTTAATTTCTACCCCGTAGGACATGCTAAGCCTGAAGATGCCGTTGTAAATCTAGCCCTCGGCTTAGGTAAAACAATAGTTGATGGTGGAATATCATGGTCATATTCTCCATCTTATCCTTCCGTAAGTCCTCCATTTGGATCCCCCCGTGCAATGCTGAACGAGACTCAAACCCGATTCTGGGCGGTAAATATGGGAAAACCACCAGAATACAACCCGATTATGGAAACTGAATTCCTGAAGCAGGAATCTTTAAAGGAAGCTGAATCTGATGGTATATTAAAGCACATTTCATCCACATACGACCTGAATGCTGACAGAATCTGGCCTGGAGCCAGCAGTGATGGGCCAAAAATCCTTACATTTTCTCCTATACTGGTTCTGGATACTATTCCTCTAAATAATTTAGTAAAAAAATTACTACTTGTTTGCGAAGAATCTATGAAAACTCCTGTAGAGATAGAATTTGCAGCTACACTTACAGGCGATGGTGATAAACCATATCGCTTTGGTTTCCTTCAGGTCCGCCCTATGGTTGTATCCATGGAGGAGGTCGAAATTTCGGATGATGATATGAATGATGAAAATATTTTGGCCGCATCCAATACCGTTTTAGGTAATGGAATCATTAATTCAATTAAAAATATAATCTACCTTAATCCTGAAACCTTTGAAACCAGATCAACTCAACAAATTGCCGATGAAATTGGAGCATTGAATAAAAAACTAATTGAAAATGAAGAACCGTATTTACTCATTGGGTATGGTAGATGGGGAACTTCTGACCATTCAGCTGGAGTCCCGGTTAAATGGAGTCAGGTTTCGGGTGCAAAAGTTATAATTGAGGCCACATTAGAGAACATTCATGTTGAAATGAGCCAGGGTTCCCATTTTTTTCATAATGTTACTGGGTTCAAGGTATGTTACTTTTCATTACCCTTTGCCGGCATACACAAAGTTGACTGGGATTGGCTGGAAGAACAAAAGTTGATAGAAGAAACAAGGTTTGTAAAACATATTAGGCTGGAGAAGCCATTAAAAATTAAAGTAGATGGGCGTCGAAGCATGGGAGTAATTATTAAATCCTAATCTTCAAAATGAAAGAAAAACGATCTGTAACAAAACTCATTGACGATCTTAAAGAAAGAGCAAAAGAGTTAAATTGTTTATATGAAGTACAGGAGATCCTGAGTAGCCAGGATAAAAGTATTCAGGAGATGTTTATTGGAATTGTAAAAATAATTCCTCCGGGATGGCAATTCCCTGATATTTGCCAGGTTCAAATTCAATATAGAGATCAGGTTTTTCAGTCGGAAAATTTTAAGAAGTCGAAGTGGGTATTAGAAGCAGAAATAAAGGTTCGTGATGAAAAAGTTGGCAAAATACAGGTCTATTACACTGAGAAAAGACCTAATGCCGCAGAAGGTCCATTCTTAAAGGAAGAAAGAAAGCTCATTAATACAATTTCTGAACAGGTTGGGTCATATATATTACATCAGCATTTAAAATCGGTTTTTACCAATAATGAAATCAAGGAACCCGGGCAAAAACCTGAATGGTGGGTTATTCTTGAAATGTTAAAAAAAACTGACCCGAAGTTATTGGTTCGCGTTTCGAAAAAGATGGTAAATTATCTTTGCTGGAGTGGTATCAAAGAAGCTGAAAATCTTTTTGAACGATTTAGTCCTGAATTAATATCAAAAGATGGGATTCCTCAGGATGAGAATCGACCATATCAGTTGCATCCCAGTAGTGATTACACTGCAATTAGCAATGAAATATTTGATGTTGCAGAAAATTTTCTGAGTGAACAGGAAATTCTAAACAGTATCCATAAATGGATTAAGCAAGATCAATCAGGATTCCTGGTAAATATACTGGAAGACTCCGGATCTTCACTTGTTGAGATTAGCAGTGCCATTGAAAGGTTTCATCATCTTTCACCTCAGGGCCTTGAACTAACGAACTCTCGGGAAAAGAACTTCAGGGTTGCTCTTATTAGAAGAATATTAAGTGATCAGCCAAGCTTTATTGATATTGCCAAACGTTTTATTGAAATTGATGATTTTAATGAGCTGATACAAAGAATTGTTTATCCTACTGAAAGCCATGGTAAACTTGGAGGCAAGGGTTCAGGTCTTTTTATTTCAGATCTGATCTTGAAAAAGTCAACATCTAACAATGAGTTTATCCGCAATGTTAAAATTCCGAAAACCTGGTACCTGACATCTGATAGCGTCTTAAAATTTATGAAATATAATAACCTCGAAGATATTATCGAGCAAAAATATAAAGACATTGACCAGGTTAGGAAGGAATATCCTTATGTTGTTCACGTTTTTAAAAATTCAACATTCCCACCTGAGATTTTAAAAGGACTATCGCAGGCCCTTGATGATTTTGACGAGGTTCCTCTAATAATTCGCAGCTCAAGCTTATTGGAAGATAGATTAAGTACAGTCTTTGCCGGAAAATATAAAAGTTTATTTATTGCCAATCAGGGTTCAAAAGAAGAAAGACTTGAACAATTACTTGATGCAATCGCTGAAGTTTATGCTTCAACATTTGGACCTGACCCGATAGAATACCGGGCAGAGAGAGGCCTCCTGGACTATCATGAAGAAATGGGGATCCTAATTCAGGAAGTAGTTGGAAATAAGATTGGCGACTACTTTTTGCCAGCCTTTGCTGGCGTTGCATTCAGCCAAAATGACTATAGATGGTCAAGTCGAATCAAACCGGAGGATGGACTTTTAAGAATAGTACCGGGACTGGGTACCCGGGCTGTAGATCGATTAAGCAATGACTATCCAATTTTAATTTCCCCGGGTCAGCCAAACTTGCAGGTAAATATCACACTTGATGAAATCATTCGATACTCACCAAAAAACCTGGATGTTATAAATCTTAAAACTCGTCAATTTGAAACGATTAGCCTTCAAGATCTATTGAAAGATCATGGAAGAAAATACAAGGGAATAGATAATATAGTCTCTGTTCTTGCAGAAAACCATATTCAACAGGTTAAAAAATTAGCAATGGATTTCGAAAGGGACAACTTTGTTGTAACTTTTGATGGATTAATAAAAAAAGCCGATTTTATTAATCAGGTTAATTCAATTCTTAAAATTTTGGAAGAAGAATATGGCTACCCTGTTGATATTGAATTTGCTCACGATGGGACTGACTTTTATTTATTGCAATGCCGTTCACAAAGTTATCGTGAAGCAAGCAGCCCGGCTGAAATTCCACTTAATATTCCTGATAATGACATAATTTTTTCGGCAAATAAATACATTTCAAACGGAGTCGTAAATAATATTTCTCATATAGTATATGTAGATCCTGATAAGTACAGTGAATTGACAGAATATGAAGAGTTGGTTTCTGTAGGAAAGGCAATTGGAAGAATAAATGCAATTCTCCCAAAAAGGCAATTTATTTTATTGGGTCCAGGGCGATGGGGAAGCCGGGGTGATATTAAATTAGGAGTACCTGTAAGTTATTCCGAAATTAACAACACAGCTATGCTAATTGAAATTGCCAGAAAGCAAAAGAATTATGCACCTGATCTTTCCTTTGGTACACATTTTTTCCAAGATTTGGTTGAGTCTGATATCCGCTACCTCCCCCTCTATCCGGATGATCCTAAAACTGATTTCAACTTTGACTTCATCAATAATTCAAATAATATATTATCAGATCTTTTTCCAGATCTTGAAACACTTACAGATGTTATTAAAATAATTGATGTTGCCACAACCACCAAGGGGCATGTTTTAAAAGTATTAATGAATGCGGAAGAAGAACAGGCCCTGGCTATTATTTCTGATCCATCTGAAATTTCGAAAAAGAAACTTAAAAGAAGAGAAGAAATTACGAATCCTAGACCTGATGACTTTCATTGGAAATGGAGGTTACGGGCAGCAGAAAATATTGCTGCAAATCTGAATAAAGACAGATTTGGAGTAAAAGCAATTTACATTTTTGGAAGCACAAAGAATGGAACTGCTGGTCCGGCAAGTGATATTGATCTGCTGGTACATGTAATAGGAAACAAGGATCAACTTAATGAGCTGAAAGCATGGTTCGAGGGCTGGAGTCTCAGCCTTGATAATATGAACTTCCTCCGTACTGGATTCAAATCGGAAGGACTGCTGGATATGCATTATGTTACAGATGATGACATTAAGAAGAGAACAAGTTTTGCTATTAAGATTGGAGCAACAACTGATGCAGCCAGGCCTCTACCAATAGGATCAGAGATAAAATAATTATCAAATAAGGTCCCTTGAACTTTCCTTTATTTTTTCAGGATCAAACCGAATTAAAGCCAGTTCAGGACCCTCGTGGGCAGCATTGAAAGCCACAGTTTTCCCAATTTGGTCTTTCCAGCTGCCAGTAATAGTAGTTGATTCATGCACGTGACCATGTAAGGTAATAAAGGGGTTTCTCTCCTCTATAAACCGCTTAATTGCAATACTACCAATATGAACATCCAGAGGCACATGCTCAAACATTTTCCCATCCAGAGCTGCTCGGTCTAATTTAGTTTGATAAGGGGGGGAATGGAAAAGAAAAATTGATTTGGACAAATCATCCTGATCTGTTAATTGATGTATGTCCTTCTCAATCGTACCATATATAACATCGTCTAACTTAACCTTTGATGAATGGTATCCTTCTTCGGGAGCAACGCATCCCGGATCAACAAACCTTGAAACATCATACTTTTCCCAGTCCTTAAACAAAAATGGGGTAGGCGGAATATAGGAATATCCATAGATACTGTATCCCTGGAACGTTTCTTTAGTATTATGAACATAATTCCAAAGACCCAGATTTGAGACTTCAATAAATTCATTCTCCAGCCCTTTGCCATCATCATTTCCAAGAATCATAAACACTTCTGGGTATTCTGACCCTAGCCTTTTCTTTAAACCATTAAAACCTGAAACTAAAATATCCTGGAAAAAACCACTCGATGCGTTTGCCCAGGCTGTTAGGTCATATATCCCAGAGGGAAGCAGATCCCCACCAAAAAATACCGCCTCTGGTTTTTCATCTTCAATAAGTTTAAACAATTTTTCATATCTGTCAATTTTCCCATGTAAGTCAGATACAAAAAAGCAAAGAGGCATATTACTAGTTTTAAAAGGATTAATAAAAGACTGTTAAAATTGCTGATAAAACAGCTACTTCAGATAAAAAAACAATAATTATAATTTAGAATTACCAAACTAATAATTTTTTATAACTTGATCGCCCTAAAAAATAATATGTAATTATATAAAATTTAAAACTTTATGAAATTAAAACTTTTTTTTGTTTCCTTAATTGCAGGTTTTAGCGCGTTGAGTGTTTTCAGCCAGATTGATGCTCGAATGTTTCGTTACCCTGATGTTTCCAAAAACCAAATAACATTCTCCTATGCAGGCGATATCTGGATTGTACCCATTGAGGGAGGAACTGCATTCAAGCTGAGCTCACCAAATGGTGAGGAATCATATCCAAAATTTTCGCCAGATGGCTCAAAGATAGCTTTTAATGGGAATTACAATGGAAATCCTGATATTTATGTGATGCCTGCAACCGGTGGTATTCCAAACAGGATTACATACCACAACGGACCGGATAACATGGTTGATTGGCACCCCGATGGAGATAGATTGTTATTCTCTTCTTTTAGAGAAAGTGGGAGGCAGCGCTTCCGTCAGCTTTACCTGATTTCTGAGCAAGGTGGATTGGCTGAAAAATTACCAATGGCTTTTGCTGAATTCGGATCTATATCTCCTGATGGTAAAAATATTGCTTTTACTGATAAGTCCAGGGTTTCCAGAACATGGAAAAGGTATAGAGGTGGTATGGCCCCGGATATTTTTACTTTTAACCTCGAGGATTATTCTACTATCAACATTACCAACAACCTGGCCAATGATGAAATTCCTATGTGGCATGGTAATAACATTTTTTACCTTTCAGATCAGGGACCCAATTTAAGAAACAATATCTGGGTGTACGACCTGAATGCTAAACAGAGTAAGCAGTTAACTCATTTTAAGGACTTTGATGTTCATTTTCCATCAATCGGCCCGGATAATTTAGTTTTTGAGGCCGGGGGAGATCTTTATCTTTTAAATCTATCATCACTTGAACAGAAAAAAGTCAATATAAAAGTTATAACCGATCAACTGGCTCTCATTCCAACTACAAAAAAAGTCAAAGATTTAATGCAAGGTGGAGGAATATCACCTGATGGGAAAAGAGCTATTATTGAAGCTCGTGGAGAAATCTTTTCAGTTCCCGCTGAATATGGATATGTTACAAACCTTACAAATACAAGCGGTGTAGCAGAAAGATTTCCGGCCTGGTCACCTGATGGAAAACACATTGCTTTTTGGAGTGATGAATCAGGAGAATATGAACTAACTCTCCTAAACCTGGAAAACAGCGAGGAGAAAAAGCTTACATCTTATGGTACCGGATTTAGATATAACCTGTATTGGTCTCCTGATAGTAAAAAGCTTTCCTTTATTGATCAACTTAGCCAAATAAAAATATTTGATCTTGAGAAGAATACAACGATAGACGTTGACAGGGAACAATGGATGGGCCAGGGTGGTCTGATGAATTTCTCAGTAAGCTGGTCTTCAGACAGTCGTTGGATGGCCTACAGTACATCACAAACAAATAATACAGCTGTGATATACCTTTTTGATACCGAAAACAATATTTCTCATAAGGTTACCAGCGGTTTTTACAGTGATGCCAACCCTACCTTTGATCCTGATGGAAAGTACCTGTACTTTTTAACCAACCGTAATATGCGGCCTGTTTATAGTGACATGGACTGGGCTTTTATTTATCCAAAATCAACGGTAATTGCAGCTTTAACACTTCGAAAAGATGTTCCATCACCATTAGAAGCCCGGAACGATAAAGTTGAAATAAAAGAAGAAGAAAAAGAGGCAGAAAAAGATAAGAAAAAGAGCAAAAAGAAAGACGATAAATCCGATAAGGAAAATGAAGAAAAGGATAAAAGTATAGAAATTGACCTGGATGGACTTGAAGAAAGATCTGTTATACTCCCTCCAAAAGCAGGCGATTATTTTGGTCTCAATGCAGTTTCAGGAAAAATATTGTACCAGACTGTAATTGAAGGTTCCCCCAGGCCCAGTACTCCTATAAAATATTATGACCTGAAAGAGCGAGAGGAAAAAACTGTTTTTGCGAATGCAAATTTCTACGATCTGTCGGCAGATGGTAAAAAACTTTTGGTTTCAAGCAATGGTAATGCAGGAATAATTGATATTAAACCTGAACAAAAACTTGAAAAACCTCTGAGGTTAAATGAGATGGAAGCAACCATAAACCCAAAGGCTGAATGGAAGCAGATATTTGTGGATGCCTGGAGACTTGAAAGAGATTATTTCTATGATGAAAATATGCACGGAGTTGATTGGACGGGAATGAGAAATCATTATGAAAAACTACTTGAAGACGCCGTTACAAGATGGGATGTAAATTATGTAATTGGAGAATTAATTGGCGAAATGAATGCTTCTCATACGTATAAAGGCGGTGGGGACTCTGAAAAATCCTTAAGAAATAATACTGGTTACCTGGGTGTTGATTTTGCAGCTGATAACGGGTACTATAAGATTAAAAAAATTGTAAAAGGAGCACCCTGGGATGCTGAAGTAAGATCTCCCCTGGCTCAACCTGGTGTTAATGTGAAAGAAGGGGAATACATCTTATCTGTGAATGGAATTCCAATTACCACTAAAACAGAACCATATGCTTCTTTTCAAGGTCTTGCCGGAAAAACTGTGGTTCTTAAGGTAAATAATGAACCCTCAACGACAAATGCCCGGGAAGTAATTGTGAAAACGCTAGAAGATGAATCCAGATTACGTCACCTCGAATGGATTGAAAACAACCGGAAAAAGGTTGAAAAAGCAACCGATGGGAAAATTGGATATATTTATGTTAGAAGTACTGGTGTTGATGGGCAGAATGAATTAATGCGCCAGTTTGCCGGCCAATGGCATAAGGAAGGTTTAATTATTGATGAACGATTCAACAGTGGCGGACAAATCCCTGACCGTTTTATTGAGCTTCTAAACAGGACACCTTTAGCCTATGGAGCAGTTCGTGGAATTGAAGATATGCGGATTCCTTCTGTGGGGAATTATGGACCGAAGGCTATGCTTATAAATGGCTGGAGTGGTTCAGGTGGAGATGCTTTCCCTGATTTCTTCAGGAAGAAAGGACTGGGCCCACTAATTGGTTCAAGAACATGGGGTGGACTTATAGGCTATTCGGGAGTGCCTCCCTTGATTGATGGTGGTTATGTGACGGTTCCTTCATTCAGATTCTATGATCCTGATGGAAAATGGTTTAAAGAAGGCCATGGGGTTGATCCGGATATTAAAGTGGATGAAAACCACACTGAACTGGCTAAAGGCAATGATCCTCAACTTGAAAAAGCCATTGAATGGATCAATAAGCAACTAAAGGAAAATCCTTATGTAAAACCAGAACACGAGCCATTCGAAAAAAGATAAAAACTATTAATTTAAACCACTAAATGATTTTGTTCAAATACTAATCGTTTAGTGGTTTTTCTTTTCAAAAGGATTTTTAGTTCCTAACCTAAGCTCCTGTCAACTCATTAATTCTCTTTTCAATAGTTTGTATCCTGGCCTCGGCATCCTCTTTCTTTTCTTTTTCTTTGCTTAGAACACTTTCCGGAGCATTTTGTGCAAATCTTTCATTGCTTAACTTTTTCATAACTGATAAAAGAAATCCCTTATTGTATTCCAATTCTTTATTTAGTTTTATTAGTTCTGCTTCAACATTTACCTTATCTCCCAGCGGTATATAAAATTGAGTAGTTTTCACAATGAAGGAAACTGCCTTCTCAGGTTTACTGTCTATAAACTGAATATCTGATAAATTACAAAGCTTTTTCACGACTTCTCCAAAGCGATTATCAAATCTTTGTTCATCCTCCAAAACAAGAAGGTTTAGAATTTCTTTATTGGGGATATTTTTTTCTTTTCTGATTGTCCTTATTGAACTTATGGTTTCCTTAGCTTTTTCAAATCTTTCAACACAAGCTTTTTCAAAAGGTTCTGAAACAGGCAATTCTGCAATCATTATACTATCTCCATCCTTTCTTGCTTCTAATTTTTGCCATATTTCTTCAGTAATAAAGGGCATAAAAGGATGTAGTATCTTAAGAAGTTTCTCTAGGAAATAAAAAGCCTCATTCTTTGTAGTTTCATCAATGGAATGTTTGTAGGCAGGTTTTATTATTTCCAGATACCAACCTGAAAACTCGTCCCAAAATAGCTTATAAACATTCATCAGTGCTTCTGAAAGCCTGTATTTGCTGAATTGATCTTCAAGCAATGTTACAGACTCATTAAACTTTTCATTAAACCATTTATTTGCCACCTTGGCTTCATCAGGTTGTTCAAGTGATTTATCTATCTCCCAGCTATTTACTAACCTGAAAGCATTCCAAATTTTATTTCCAAAATTCCTGTCCTTGCTCTGTAAGACTTTCATCAAACAACAAATCCCCTCCTGCCGGAGAACAAAGGAGCATTCCAACACGTACACCATCAGCACCATATTTCTCCATAAGGTCTATTGGGTCTGGCGAATTACCGAGTGATTTTGACATTTTCCTGCCCTGCTTATCTCGAACAATACCTGTTAAATAAACATTCTCAAAAGGTTTTTTCCCAATGTATTCATACCCGGCAATTATCATCCTTGCCACCCAGAAAAATAAAATTTCGGGAGCTGTTACCAAATCATTGGTAGGATAATAATATTTAAAATCAGGATTCTCAGGGTTTCTAATTCCATCAAAAACTGAAATTGGCCATAACCAGGAGGAAAACCAGGTATCCAAAACATCCTCATCTTGTCTCAGTTCTTCAATTGAAAGACTCTGATTTCCGGTTTTTTCTCTTGCAACTTTTAATGCTTCTGTTTCATTATCCGCAACAACAAATTCCGATGAACCAGGAAGATACCATGCTGGTATACGTTGTCCCCACCATAATTGGCGGGATATACACCAATCCCGAACATTTTCCATCCAGTGCCTATAGGTATTTTTGAATTTTGCCGGAACCAGTTTAATGGTATCATTCATCACGTTCTTCAATGCAGGATCAGAAAGTTCTTTCATTTTCAAAAACCACTGCATGGAAAGTTTGGGTTCAATTATAGCATCTGTCCGTTCAGAGAATCCAACTTTATTTACATAATCTTCAACTTTAACCAATAGGCCGATATTTTCAAGCTCCTTTGCAATCAGCTCTCTGGCTTCAAATCTATCTGTTCCAATAAATGCTTCAGCATTTTCACTCAAAGTGCCATCATCATTAAAAATATTTATAGATTCAAGTTGATGACGGATTCCAATTTCATAATCGTTCTCATCGTGTGCCGGAGTAATTTTTAGGGCTCCTGTACCAAATTCCCTGTCAACATATTCATCAGTGATTAACGGAACAGACCTATTGACTATTGGAATAATTACCTTTTTACCATGCAGGTGCTTAAATCTTTCATCCTCAGGATGCACACATACAGCCGTATCTCCCAGAATGGTTTCAGGACGGGTTGTTGCAATTGTTACATAATCATTTTCCCCCTCGATTTGATACTTTACGTAGTAAAGCTTTGACTGCAATTCTTTATACATTACCTCCTCATCAGAAACTGCAGTTTTCGCACTAGGATCCCAGTTTACCATTCTAACTCCACGGTAGATTAAGCCTTTCTTAAAAAGATCAACAAATACCTTAATCACACTTTCAGACATATCATCATCCATGGTAAACTTTGTACGTTCCCAATCACATGAGGCACCCAACTTTTTAAGCTGTTCAAGAATTATACCTCCATGTTTCTCTCTCCATTCCCAGGCATATTCAAGGAACTTCTCCCGGCTAAGATCAGACTTACTTATTCCCTCATCCTTCAATTTCGCAACCACTCTTGCCTCGGTGGCAATGGAAGCATGATCTGTTCCCGGAACCCATAAGGCATTCTTACCCAGCATCCTGGCTCGTCTGACTAAAATATCCTGAATGGTATTATTAAGCATATGTCCCATATGAAGAACTCCTGTAACGTTGGGTGGGGGAATTACAATTGTAAAGGGCTCTCTGTCATCCGGCTGTGACTTGAAGAAGCCATTCTTCATCCAGTATTGATACCAAAAATCTTCAGTTTTTGAAGGGTCATATTTTGAAGGAATATCCATAACTCTTATCAATTTTTCAAAAAAAATAATCGTGCAAAAATATAAAAATAAAAGGTCGTTTGCACATTATAAACCAGACAATTAATACATAAAGCTAAATGTCAGGTTTTTTGTATCCCAAAATAAGTTAATATGATCTTAAACATATTAAATTTGAGTATTCTTCATTAAATTTGTGAATCGTTGAAGGAGGATGAGAGTTTTTATTAAATAAAATCAAGAGCATGCCATCAATCTCAAAAAAGGGCATTTTAATGCCTGAGTCACCCATTAGGAAATTAGTGCCTTATGCAGAAGAAGCCAAACGAAAAGGCAGAAAAGTATATCATTTAAATATTGGCCAACCTGATATCGAAACCCCCGAAGTAGCTCTGGAAGCCATTCGAAACCTTAAACAGAAAGTAATAGAGTACAGTCATTCTGCTGGTAATGAGTCATACCGAAGAAAACTCGCAGAATATTACCAGGGAATTGGAATTGACATTGATTATACCCAGCTTTTAATAACAACAGGTGGTTCAGAAGCCATTCTTTTTAGCATGATGTCCTGCTTCAACCCGGGTGATGAAATTATTGTACCTGAGCCTTTTTATGCAAATTATCTCGGTTTTGCTATTGCTGCCGGTCTTACGATAACCCCTATAACTTCATATATAACTGATGGATTTGCACTCCCATCTATCGATGAGTTCGAAAAAAAGATTACGGATAAGACAAAGGGAATACTGATATGTAATCCAAATAATCCAACCGGTTATCTGTATTCAAAAGAAGAGTTGGAAAAACTTAAAGATATTGTGAAAAAATATGACTTGTATCTTTTCTCTGATGAAGTATACAGGGAATTTTGCTATGACGGTAAAACCCATTTCTCTTGTTTAAACCTTGAGGGAATCGAGCAAAATGTAGTTATGATGGATTCTGTCTCAAAGCGCTACAGTTCATGCGGAACAAGAATCGGAGCATTGGTCACGAGAAATAAAGATATTATTGGTACTGCCTTAAAATTTGCTCAGGCACGCCTAAGTCCTCCCGGCCTTGGGCAAATTGCAGGGGAGGCTTCCCTTGACACTCCTCCAGAGTATTTTAAGGAAGTATATGATGAATATATTGAGAGAAGGAATTATATGGTCGAAGCACTGAATAGAATACCAGGAGTTAATTGTCCAACTCCAGGAGGTGCATTTTACACCATTGCAAGTTTGCCAGTTGACGATGCTGATAAGTTTTCACAATGGATTCTTAGCGATTTCGAATACAACAATGCAACTGTAATGTTTGCCCCTGCATCTGGATTTTATGCAACTCCCGGACTAGGAAAACAAGAAGTCCGTATTGCTTATGTCCTGAAAATTGAAGACTTGAAAGGAGCTATGAAATGCCTGGAAGTTGCTTTGAAAGAATATCCTGGTAGGACTTTGTGAAACCTACGATTAAAATGAAAAGGGGGTTTGACCCCCTTTTTTGTTATTTCCAATTAAATACTGCGAATCAATACTTCATTTATCCATTAAAGACTAAATTTTACTGGTACGGATAGATCCACAGCTACATTCTTACCTCTTTGAGATCCTGGTTCCCAATTGGGCATTGCAGAAATAACCCGAATTGCCTCTTTATCCAGGTCGGGATCAATACCTTTTCCTTTGGCTATAAATACATTCTTAATATTACCTTTTGCATCTACAGTGAAGTTTACTGGAACAGTTCCCGTTACTTTGCTTTTCCTGGCATTTTTTGGATACTTAATATTAGAAGAGATATATTCACTCAACTTCCCTTTACCTCCCGGGAAATGAGGCATTTCTTCCACAACATAAAATACTTCAGTTGAAGATTTTTCTTCAGCCACAGATTCCTCTTCCACAACTTCCTCAACATGAATCACTTCTGGTGCATCCAAATTTAGAGTTGCTACCGTTTTTTTAAGCTTAATTACTAGCTTATCACCATCTTTCACTTCTCTCTTTACTGTCCCCAGGCCTACATAGGAGAAAACTAATTGAACTGTTTCTTCCGGTAATTGCAATTTAAAATTACCCTGCATATCAGATACTGTACCTGTATGTGTATTAGATATGACAATACTTACACCTGGGATGGGTTCATTTGACTCATTTAGTATAACTTTCCCGGAGACCTCATACTTTTGAAGATAAGGACTAGTAAATTTCTCTTCTGACACCGCAGGGCTCCCAATAACAAATTTATTAAGTCTTATCTCTATATTATCTCCATCTTTTACTTCTCGTATTACTTTTTCATAACCAAGCATTGAAAAAAAAGTTGTGCACTTTCATTGGACAGCTCCAACATAAAATTACCCTTTTCATCAGATATGGTTCCAGATTTTGTATTCATTATTACAATATTTGCAGCAGGTATTGGTTCACCTGATTGAGCATCAAAAATCCTTCCGCTGACGATATTTTTTTCTGTATCCTGATCATTCGATAAATCCCTGGATTTCAAAATAACCACTCCATTTTTTGCTTTCGCTCCGTATTCTTTTACTGCTTCTTCCGCCTTCAAAACTGTAACTGATGATATCATTTCATACTGAATTGATTTTAATTCATTTTTAGATATCTCTTTTCCATCTAATATATACAAGTCCACCGATACATTATCCGAGATTATTGTTGAATCAGAAAAGGTCTGTTTAGAATTTAAATTTGTCTCAGGCACTTTCTGAGTTGAAAATGGATTTGAAAACGCCAGGCTTAGGAATAAAACCACCGGAATAATTAACAAACTGCGCCATTTCCGGATATTGGGAGATTTAATTTTTTGCATCATGATCATTCTTTTTTTATTAATTGAATAATTTAGTGGGGCAATAAGTGCAGGATAACCAACACCCATTGACTGACTTAACAACAATTTCTGATAATCGTGGACCTGAATACCATGATTTAAAACGGCACGGTCGGCAAGATATTCGTGTGTTTCCTTAATGGATTTCCGTAGCATCCAGATAAAAGGATTTGCCCATTGTATTGAACACATAAGTTCAACCAGAAACAGGTCAAAGCTATGCCTTTGATAGATGTGCTCCTTTTCATGCAGGATAATATCCGATATTTTTGGTTCCTTAATTTGGGCAGGATTTAAAAATATCCAGAAGAAAAAGGAAAAAGGGCTATTGACTTTTTTATCAAGAACTATTTTTGTCTCAAACATCCTTATAATTCTGGCTTTCCAAATCTTCAGGAATAATTTTACCATCTGATAAAGGAGTCTAGATATCAGGAATCCTATTCCAATAAGATAAAAGATTAACATATATTCCGCCAGGGAGTGTTTACTTGAATCTGCATTTAAATAAACTGTACTTGTATCCGGAATCGGATCTTGCAAAGAAGCAAACCCATAAGAAATTGTTTTATCTGGGAAGTTATCTTTAAAGAAGACCAGATTGCCCAGATCAAGAAACGGGATAATAAATGCAAATACAATGCTTGCAAGAAAGTAATATCGATTAAACCTGAAAAAGGTCTCCTGTCTAAGAAATAACCAGTACAATAAATAAAAAATACTTATTGATAATGCAGTCTGGCCTAAGTAACTTATGAAAGGATTCATATTCTATCCTCCTTCTTAACAACTTCCTTCCGAATTTCCTTCATCATATCTTCCAATTCACTTAAACTAATCTTCTGTTCCTGGGAAAAGAATGAGGCCAACTGTGAAAATGAATTATTAAAGTACTTCTCCATAAACTCACCAAAATGAAATTTTGTATATTCCTTTTTAGTTATGATAGGATAGTACTCATGGGTAGAACCATATGACTTATGATTCACAAAGCCTTTCTTTTCCAATACACGTATAACTGTTGAAACTGTATTGTACGCAGGTTTTGGATCAGGCAGTTTTTCAAGAATATCCCGGACAAGGGCTGTTTCGAGTTCCCAGAGAATATGCATTATTTGCTCTTCGGCCTTAGTCAATGTTTTCATAAAGCAAACATATAACTATTTTTATAGTTATCCAACTATTTTTATAGTTTTTTTACTAAGAAAATAGTTGACTGCCATTATACGCCTAATTAACAGGAATATAGGTGAATTGAAAAAATCGAATAAAATAATAGGAGAGAAAAAATAGCCAAATCTGGATTTGTTCTTAGAAGTCCTTGTATAATAAATATTTCTTTCGAATTTCCTGGAAATTTTGAAGATCATTTTTCCAACTTGCACGTATTGCATTTGCGGAGATTCCCTTTTCGATCTGTTCCTGCAGTTTTTCAGTACCTGCAAGTTTTACAAAATATGCATTAAAAAAGTCGCCTTTTTCCTTTAGTTGATCATAGGCATCTATTAACCAATGCAGAATAATTCCACTATTATCCCTGAAAAAACTATTAGGAAGGGAGCTCAAATCAACTCCAACACACTTTTCGCCCTTCAGTGGTGGATTTACTGAGGCGCCTGCAATACTTCGAGGAGTAAAGGAAAAACCAGATTCTTCGTATCCAGGATGTCCATATACCTGGAAAGGCTTATCAGTACCTCTACCAATACTCATTATAGTCCCCTCAAAAAAGCAAAGTGAAGGATACAAATAAACCGATGTCATATTTGGCAAATTGGGAGAGGGCTTAACAGGTAACTCATAATATTTCCTATGATCCCAGTTCAAACAGGTTATATAGTCCAGATTACATTTTACCCCATTCTCAAGCCAGCCTTCATCATTAATCATTCGGGCATATTCAGCTATGGTCATACCATGTACAACCGGGATAGACTGCATACCTACAAATGACTTATAACTTGGATTCCAGAACCGGGCCGTCAATATAGAAACCATTCGGATTTGGCCGGTCAAGGACCAGGAAGTCGACATTATTCTCTGCACAGGCTTCCATTACATATTGCATGGTTGAGATAAAAGTATAAAAACGCAAGCCTACATCCTGAATATCAAAAATAACCAGATCAAGATCCTTCATATCCTCAGGTGAAGGTTTTTTAGTTGATCCATAAAGAGAAATAACCGGCAAGCCCGTTCTCTGGTCAATTCCATTTTCAATAACAGCGCCATCAGCCATATTGCCTCTGAAGCCATGCTCTGGTCCAAAAATTTTTACAAGATTAACTTTAAGTGCTAAAAGACTGTCAACTAAATGAGTATTGCCAATAAGGGAGGTATGATTTGCAACCAATCCAACTCTTTTACCTTCTAGCAAAGGCAAGTAATCATCAGTTCTTTCCGCTCCGGTTTTAACCTGGGCAAACAAAGTTCCACAAGATACAATCACAATTAATATAAACAATGTAAGTTTAGAACTTACTTCAAGAGCCTTATTAAAACCAATAAACATAATTTTTGAAATCATAATTAAAGAAAATAGAGTTGAAACAAATTATTTATAAAAGTCGTAAACATTTTTTTAATTGCACGCACAATTTTGTTTAATCTCCTGAAAAAATAGCACATATTTATTCTCGCTTCAATTAGCAGCCGGTTACAATGAATTATTATTAAATTTGTTGGCTTATAAGTACCGGTAGAATAACATGAATATTGAATTTTTCATAGCGAAGCGAATAGTATCAGAAAGACAGCAAGAAAACCGGATATCCCGGCCAATTGTTACAATTGCAGTGATTGGTATTGCACTCGGAGTAGCAGCTATGATTATTTCAACAGCTACAGTTACCGGATTCAAAAATCAAATCAGGGATAAAGTAATAGGATTTGGCTCCCATATTCAAATCCTAAACCTGGATTCAAATGACTCTTATGAAACAACGCCGGTTAATAAAAACCAGGAGTTTCTACCAAACTTGAGTTCTCTTCCAGGTGTAAAGCACATACAGGTATTTGGAACAAAAGCTGGAATTATTAAGACCGATACAGAAATTCAGGGAGTTGTGCTGAAGGGTATTGGCTCAGATTTTAGCTGGGACTTCTTTGAAAAATCTCTCATAGAGGGTGAATTGTTTACAGTTTTAGATAGCATTAAAACAAATAAGGTTCTGATTTCCAAATATATCAGCGATTTACTCAAGCTGAAAGTTGATGACTCTTTTACCATGTATTTTGTTCAGGACCCACCCAGAGTAAGGAAGTTCACTGTTTCAGGAGTGTACGAAACCAGTCTTGAGGATTTTGATAAGATCTTCATTCTGGCCGATATTGGTCATATTCAGAAATTAAATAATTGGGATGATAATCAGGTAAGTGGTTTCGAGATCACCATCGATGATTTTAAGGATATACAGGTAAAGAAATGGGAGGCCCAAAACATTGTTGGGTTTGAACTAAATGAAAGTGGTAAAAGGCTGCGTGTTCTTAGCATTATTGATAAATATCCGCAAATTTTCGATTGGCTTAACTTACAAGATTTGAATGTATGGATTATATTGACTCTTATATTTCTTGTTGCCGGGTTTAATATGGTTTCAAGTTTGCTAATACTTATACTTGAGAGAACCAATATGATTGGTATTTTAAAAGCCCTTGGCACAAGAAACTGGAGTATTAGAAAAGTATTTTTATATCAATCGGCTTACCTTATCCTAAAAGGTTTATTTTGGGGCAACCTGATAGGCATAGGATTTTGTTTAATCCAATTCCATTTTGGCATTATTAAACTCGATCAGGCGTCTTATTATCTCTCGGAAGTACCTATAAACCTTAATTTATTTATTGTTCTTGGTTTAAATGTTGGAACACTAATTCTCACTATAGTAATGTTACTTGTGCCCTCCTATCTGATCTCAAGAATTAGTCCGGTTAAAACCATCCGTTTTAATTAATTCGTCTCAAAAACAATTTCTATGAAGGCTGCTCACTATATAAGTGCGATTGAAAGTGAATTAAGAAATGAGTTGCCTGGCCGTGAAATACAGTATGAAATGGCTCCCAGGGAAAGAGCTCATTCATACAATGAAAAAACAAACCCTCTACTTCCAGAAAAGGCCGCTGTATTGGTTTTGTTATATCCTCAAAATGGCTCGATTAGTACTGTATTTATCCAACGAACAGATCATCCCGGTGCACACAGAGGGCAGATTAGCTTTCCAGGAGGCAGATATGAAGACTCAGATGGAGATTTGGCATATACAGCTCTAAGGGAAACTGGAGAAGAATTAGGAATTAGCACTAATAACATTAAAATTATTGGGAAGTTAACACCATTGTATATTTCTGTCAGCAACTTTGAGGTTTTTCCTTATGTAGGAATTATGCCTGTTGCAACTGAATTTGTGGTTGAAAAGGAGGAGGTCCAATTTGCAATAACTGAAATAATACCAACACTTCAGGACCCTGCTATAATTGGGGAATTAGAGATAAAAACTGAAACCAGATCTATTCTTGCGCCCTGCTATAACGTTCAGGGATTCAAAATTTGGGGTGCAACAGCAATGATGTTAAGAGAATTTCTTGAAGTGGTAAAAAAAGCGGGAATTAATTCAGCGCAATAATGTTCTTATAATCATCGTACCTGGCCAAAATTTTTCGCACATAATCATATGTTTCCTGTCCACGACAATATCCAAATCTAACAACAGGATCGAGGTAATATTTTGGGTCTGATTTTTTTAACAGGAATATTTCAACATTGTCGTCCCAAATTTCAGGATCTTTATCATATTTCCTTGCCAAAGCTCTGGCATCAAGAACGTGACCCAATCCTACATTATAGGAACCAAGTACAAATTTAAGGCGCTCCTCACGTAAGGTAACTTTATCTTGAAAAATTTCGTCAAGCCATTGCAGATATTTGACTCCGGCTTCAATGTTCCTTTCAGGAACGGAATGCCTGGTAACACTATAGTAATCGGCTGTTGATGGCATTAATTGCATCAGGCCAAAGGCCCCCACCCAGGAAACAGCATCGGGTAAGAAGCCTGACTCCTGGTAGATCATTGATGCAAGCAGTCTCCAATCCCAGTTAAGGCTATCACTATATTGCCGAATTAGGGAATCATAAGGAGAAAGTACACCCTCACCAACATATAACATCATTCCACTTTCAGCCATTAAACCCGTTTTTGGATTTCTAAAGTACTTGTTATAGATATAGGTGTACCTTAGGGTAGTTTTAAAGTCCTTAAGCCAGGCATTTATAGTATCAAACAATTGATTGGTATCTTCCATTCGCAAGGCCCAGGCATGTCTTTGAGGAAAGCTAATGGCCGTTTGAATATCAATATTAGGGTAAAAGGTTTGATTTACTTTAGCCATATTCTCGTCACATACAGTATAATCGATTTCTCCAGTCACTACTTTTGCTATTAAGGTCTCAAAGGTTTCATCTGATTCAATAATATGTATGCTGTCCCCTATTTCCTCTGAGAGATTATATAATCTTGACGAAAATGAGGAATTTCTTTGTACATGAATGGTTTTTCCTGCAAGATCAAGCTGATTCCTGATCACTGATGGTTCAATATAATCTTCCCGAAGACCTTCCCAGTCCTCTGGCCTTCTCTGAACAAGTATCTGACGGGTTTTTGTGTGGGGTGTTGTAAATCGCAAAAACTTACTTCGCTCCTTTGTAATGGTTAGGTTTAAAGCAAGCAGATCAACCCTTCCTGACTCCAGATAATCAAAGCTTTTTTCCAGGTCATTTACAACTACTATTTCAAAATCGATTCCAAGGGCATCAGCCAGTTCATGTATCAAGTCATACTGATATCCCATTGGTTTGCCACGATATATAAAATAGTCAGTAGCATTAAAGTTGGTTAAAACAATGAGCTTATTTCTTTCCCTGATTTCGGGTAAATCAACTTTTGCTGATTTCTCCTGGTTGACTTTAGTAAAAGGTTTACCAGGGCCTGAACATGAAATTATCAGGCCAAAAGCGGCAAATAGTATCAGAATGCGGGTTTTGAATAAAATCAAAACAATTATTTTTCGTTTATAACTACTATAACGAATTTAACAAAAAATATTATCCCATTATGTTAAACGATCGTCTTAAGTAAAAAGTTTCAGGATAAAAGAAGGTATTTTTTTAAAATTCAACAGAAAATTAGAGAGAAACTTATTAAGAAAAGACTAACTAATCGTAGAATGACCATGACAAACCAAATATGAACACCCTGCGGCTCATGGGGTTATGAAGAATAGTAAAGTAATTATCACCTGTCCAACCGGAATTAACATGCGTAAATTTTGCAAAAAAACGAGTTCTTTTCACTTTGAAGTTTACAAAAGCATCAAAAAATGGATAATTTCCAATCTTTTTCTCATCCTGGATATAAAATCTACCTGTTGAAGGCATATAGGCATATCCATAATAAGCAGTGTGGTAATAAAAATCAAAACCAACCTGGAGTTCCAGTCTTCCGCCTGTCCATTCAAAATTAAACAGGTGCTCGAAGTATGTGGAGTTACGAAAACTTACAAATGGCAAGGGAAGCACTTCCTGATTTCCAGACTGCTGCAGATTCAAGGAATTCCTAAATTTAAACTTCCACAATGAGAAGTCCTTCATTACATTTAAGGAAAATATAGTAATAGCACTTTCCTCCTGGGCAGGTTGTGCCAGACTATCGAAATAAACAAGATTACCAAGAATTGAAAAATTCGCACTTACTGAGAATTTCCGGCCCGGATCATCATACTTAGCCCAGATTTTTGTTTCATTCTCATATTTCAAGTCATTTTCCCAAGCAAAATTATTTGAAGAGAAAGTATTGAGCCAATAATTGGGTCTTTCATTCCTGAATAGCCCATGAGCAGAAATTGTAGAAACCCCCTTTTTAGTATTGAAACTTTTGAACACTTTGCCCCAAAACTGGATATTTCCTGCTTTGTAACCAAGTAGGTAGAACCTGGCTCCGGCATCCCAACCAAATAATGTACCAACACTATTAAAAATCCTTCCCCGAAGAGCAGTATTGCTTATATTCTCATTTTCACGGACCTTATAGGAAGTATCATTTCTATACAAAGTAAAATCACCTCCCGGGAATGTATGATTAGCGATTGGGTCTGTATTTATATTGGTTAATAATGGGAGGTATATCATAGTTATATTTATTCAATTCATTCTCAATTCCAACAGTGGCCCCAAATTGAAATTTGCGTTCCGGATTACTCTGGAAATCCAATGATAAGGTATTGTAAATAGATCTGTAATGGACAGAATCATATGTTGATAAGGAGTCGATATAAACATCTCTATAAAAACCACTTAGAGGATCATCATCACGATATGATTTATGATTTTTCCTATACTGGAAAACATGAATAAGCCTAGCCCAGTCCTTTATTTCATGTGTGGGCGCTTTTGCTACATTGGTTTTTAATGTATCCGCAATTTTTGCAGATCGGAACCTACCCAATGAAAATTGTTGCATAACATGGATATTCCGGTTTTTCATTCTTGTAAACGCATTGTTAAAACCATCCAATCGAGTTGGAATATCTTCGGTATTGCCTACTCCCAAGATACTGTCATTTATTATTCCACCATTTTCCTCCAGTTTTATGTTATTCATACCGAAATGCCCATAAATAGAATACCGTTTTCCATTATAGCTGGTAAAGAATATCAATGAATTATCTGAAGCCCGTTGATAGGGGTATTGGCCTTCTGATACTTCTACATCAACTTTAAATCCAACATTTACATTGGGTGTGATATTTTGTGTAAATATGAGCCCAATTGTTTGTTCCTGTTTTTGTCTTCCACCCCCGGTTGTATAATATATTTGGGAATAGGGTTTCCTGGTATTAAAATAAATTTGATCTTCAGGCATGTTCAAATAGGGCATGTAATGCTGTAGAAAGAATAAGTCTGTTTTTTTCCTAAAGAAATAATGGTTAGATAATCCGGCGGTCCCCAAATTCCCTAAATAAGCAGGATAGATATCTACATTGTACATTTGATTATAGGTCTGGAAACCGGTAAGCATTGTGTCAAGATCCACTATTTTGGTTTGTGTAAAATCATTGGTAAGTTGCCATGTCCTAATTGTAAGTTCTGTACTATCCTTTTCTGGTTCCTGAGAAGAAACAGTGGTAAATATCAAAATAAGAAGGGATATTAGTATCGGTTTTTTCATCCATGTAAAGATATAGAAAATAAGCTCACTCACCAGGAATGCATTTGCTTAAAGTCGTATTGGATATAACGCAGGTAAAGGATGGAATGGTATACTACCAAAAAAAAATCCTGACCAAAAATGATCAGGATTTTATATAAAGTTGGCGACGACCTACTCTCCCGTTTTCACAGTACCATCGGCGCTAATGGGCTTAACTTCTCTGTTCGGAATGGGAAGAGGTGGTTCCCCAATGCTATAGTCACCTAAAACCTTTGCTCCTATTTTAAGGAGATAATAAGATTGACATATTGAAAGAAAGAAAAATTATCTGACCAGAAAAAGTTCTAGGGTAATTAGTACTGCTCGGCTTTGACATTACTGCCTTTACACCTACAGCCTATCAACGTCATCGTCTTTAACGACCCTTAAGGGAGATCTCATCTTGAGGCGAGCTTCGTACTTAGATGCTTTCAGTACTTATCTCTTCCAAACGTAGCTACCCTGCGATGCAGCTGGCGCCACAACAGGTACACTAGAGGTCTGTCCAACACGGTCCTCTCGTACTAGTGTCAGGCCCTCTCAAATCTCCAACGCCCACAACAGATAGGGACCGAACTGTCTCACGACGTTCTGAACCCAGCTCGCGTGCCACTTTAATGGGCGAACAGCCCAACCCTTGGGACCTTCTCCAGCCCCAGGATGTGACGAGCCGACATCGAGGTGCCAAACCGCTCCGTCGATATGAGCTCTTGGGAGCGATCAGCCTGTTATCCCCGGAGTACCTTTTATCCTTTGAGCGATGGCCCTTCCATACGGAACCACCGGATCACTATGCTCTACTTTCGTACCTGCTCGACTTGTCAGTCTCACAGTCAAGCACCCTTGTGCCATTACACTCTGCGCATGGTTACCATTCATGCTGAGGGTACCTTTAGAAGCCTCCGTTACTCTTTTGGAGGCGACCACCCCAGTCAAACTACCCACCAAACACTGTCTCCCGAAACCGGGATTAGATTCCAGATAAATAAAGGGTGGTATTTCAAGGTTGACTCCACGACTCCTGGCGAAGCCGCTTCAAAGTCTCCCACCTATCCTACACATCACTTACCCAAAATCAATGTTAAGCTATAGTAAAGGTTCACGGGGTCTTTCCGTCCCGTTGCGGGTATCCGGCATCTTCACCGGAACTACAATTTCACCGAGCTCATGGCTGAGACAGTGCCCAGATCGTTACACCATTCGTGCAGGTCGGAACTTACCCGACAAGGAATTTCGCTACCTTAGGACCGTTATAGTTACGGCCGCCGTTTACCGGGGCTTCAATTCAGAGCTTCTCACACCGAAGTGCGATAACCCCCCCTCTTAACCTTCCGGCACCGGGCAGGTGTCAGGCCTTATACATCATCTTTCGATTTAGCAAAGCCTTGTGTTTTTGATAAACAGTCGCCTGGGCCATTTCTCTGCGGCCCTGATTCTTACATCAGGGCGTCCTTTCTCCCGAAGTTACAGGACTATTTTGCCTAGTTCCTTGGCCATGAATCACTCGAGCACCTCAGGATTCTCTCCTTGACTACCTGTGTCGGTTTGAGGTACGGGCAGCACATATCTGAAGCTTAGAGGTTTTTCTTGGAAATAAGATTAGGGCCATTATCCGCTTGTCCGAAGACTCACGGTACTATCAGGTTCAGCACATCTGAGCTATTAACCCAAACGTATACCTACACCCTTTAACGTACTATTCCGTCAGTACGCAGACCTTTCACTCTTTCGTCACCCCATCGCAATATGCGCTGGTACAGGAATATTGACCTGTTATCCATCGGCTTCGCCGTTCGGCTACACCTTAGGACCCGACTAACCCTGATCCGATTAGCGTTGATCAGGAAACCTTAGTCTATCGGTGTGCGGGTTTCTCACCCGCATTATCGTTACTTATGCCTACATTTTCTTTTCCAGCCGTTCCACCATGTCTTACAACACAGCTTCAGCACAACTGGAATGCTCCCCTACCAATCACGCCCTAAAGCGTGAGTCCATAGCTTCGGTAATATGTTTAATGCCCGATTATCATCCACGCACGATCGCTCGACTAGTGAGCTGTTACGCACTCTTTAAATGAATGGCTGCTTCCAAGCCAACATCCTAGCTGTCAAAGCAATCGCACCACGTTAGATCAACTTAACATATATTTAGGGACCTTAGCTGATGGTCTGGGTTGTTTCCCTCTCGGCATTGGACCTTAGCACCCAACGCCTCACTCCCGTGTATATCTTGTAGCATTCGGAGTTTGTCAAGGTTTGATAGGCGATGAAGCCCTCTAGCCTTATCAGTAGCTCTACCTCTACAAGACTCACCACGAGGCTGCACCTAAATGCATTTCGGGGAGTACGAGCTATTTCTCAGTTTGATTGGCCTTTCACCCCTACCCACAGCTCATCCAAAGACTTTTCAACGTCTACTGGTTCGGCCCTCCATACCGTGTTACCGGTACTTCAGCCTGGCCATGGGTAGATCACCAAGTTTCGCGTCTACCCCCACTAACTTTATCGCCCTATTCAGACTTGCTTTCGCTTCGGCTTCTCCGCTGAACGGATTAACCTTGCTAGTGAGGAGTAACTCGTAGGCTCATTATGCAAAAGGCACGCTGTCATCACGCCGAAGCATGACTCCAACCGTTTGTAAGCGTATGGTTTCAGGTACTATTTCACTCCCTTGTTCAGGGTGCTTTTCACCTTTCCCTCACGGTACTAGTTCACTATCGGTCTCTCAGGAGTATTTAGCCTTACCAGATGGTCCTGGCAGATTCACACAGGATTTCACGTGTCCCGCGCTACTCAGGATACTGCTAGACTATTAACTTTTTACGTGTACAGGACTTTCACCCTCTATGGTTCAGCTTTCCAGAAAAATTCCACTTAAAGTTAATATTCATGTTACAGTCCTACAACCCCGATATTGCCTAAACAATATCGGTTTGGGCTATTCCCCGTTCGATCGCCACTACTAAGGGAATCACTATTGTTTTCTTTTCCTCCGGGTACTAAGATGTTTCAATTCTCCGGGTTTGCTTCCTTTCGGATATCCAGTCTTCAACTGGATGGGTTGCCCCATTCGGAAATCTGCGGATCGAGAGTTGTTTGCGCCTCCCCGCAGCTTATCGCAGCTTATCACGTCCTTCATCGCCTCTGAGAGCCAAGGCATCCACCATACGCTCTTATTTACTTTCTTCTGTTGTGTCAACAAAAATTTTCTACTTTCTTTCAATACGTCAAAGAACCTTTCGCAAAAAGCGAATTGTGGAGAATAAGGGAGTCGAACCCTTGACCTCTAGAATGCAAATCTAGCGCTCTAGCCAACTGAGCTAATCCCCCAAGTGCTTGTAGTCCCGAGCAGATTTGAACTGCTGACCCCTACATTATCAGTGTAGTGCTCTAACCAACTGAGCTACGGGACTAAATAAAACACCCGTTTTACAGCGGCAAGCATACCGGGATAATCACAGTAAATAAATCAATTCAGGATTATTTAATCACTCGCACCGGGTTATATATAAAAAAATAAGAGAATAAGGAAAGAAGCGATTCCTCTATTCGGTACAAACGAATAGAAGATAAGTAACAAACCTACTCTAGAAAGGAGGTATTCCAGCCACACCTTCCGGTACGGCTACCTTGTTACGACTTAGCCCCAGTCACTAGTTTTACCCTAGGCCGCTCCTTACGGTTACGGACTTCAGGCACCCCCAGCTTCCATGGCTTGACGGGCGGTGTGTACAAGGCCCGGGAACGTATTCACCACGCCATTGCTGATGCGCGATTACTAGCGAATCCACCTTCACGAAGTCGAGTTGCAGACTTCGATCCGAACTGAGACCAGTTTTAGAGATTAGCATCCTGTCACCAGGTAGCTGCCCTTTGTACTGGCCATTGTAACACGTGTGTAGCCCTGGACATAAGGGCCGTGCTGATTTGACGTCATCCCCACCTTCCTCACGGTTTACACCGGCAGTTTCGTTAGAGTCCCCGGCATTACCCGATGGCAACTAACGATGGGGGTTGCGCTCGTTATGGGACTTAACCCGACACCTCACGGCACGAGCTGACGACAACCATGCAGCACCTTGCAAAACGCCCGAAGGAAACCACCTTTCGGCGGAAATCGTTCTGCATTTAAGCCCAGGTAAGGTTCCTCGCGTATCATCGAATTAAACCACATGTTCCTCCGCTTGTGCGGGCCCCCGTCAATTCCTTTGAGTTTCAATCTTGCGACCGTACTCCCCAGGTGGATCACTTATTGCTTTAGCTTAGTCGCTGACTGTTTATTGCCAACAACGAGTGATCATAGTTTACGGCGTGGACTACCAGGGTATCTAATCCTGTTCGCTCCCCACGCTTTCGTGCCTGAGCGTCAGTAACAGTTTAGTGAGCTGCCTACGCAATCGGTGTTCTGTGTAATATCTAAGCATTTCACCGCTACATTACACATTCCGCCCACCTCAACTGTACTCAAGAAAATCAGTTTCAATGGCAATTCTACAGTTAAGCTGCAGGATTTCACCACTGACTTAATTTCCCGCCTGCGCACCCTTTAAACCCAATAAATCCGGATAACGCTTGCATCCTCCGTATTACCGCGGCTGCTGGCACGGAGTTAGCCGATGCTTATTCTTTTGGTACCGTCAGCCCCGCTCACGAGCAGGGGTTTCTTCCCAAATAAAAGCAGTTTACAACCCATAGGGCAGTCATCCTGCACGCGGCATGGCTGGGTCAGACTTGCGTCCATTGCCCAATATTCCTCACTGCTGCCTCCCGTAGGAGTCTGGTCCGTGTCTCAGTACCAGTGTGGGGGACCATCCTCTCAGACCCCCTAGACATCGCAGTCTTGGTGAGCCGTTACCTCACCAACTAACTAATGTCACGCATGCCCATCTCTAACCGCCAAAGCTTTAATTTCGAAAACATGCGAATTCGAAATATTATGAAGTATTAATCCGGATTTCTCCGGGCTATTCCTCAGTTAGAGGTAGGTTGCATACGCGTTACTCACCCGTGCGCCGGTCGTCAGCAAGTATTGCTACTCCTGTTACCCCTCGACTTGCATGTGTTAAGCCTGCCGCTAGCGTTCATCCTGAGCCAGGATCAAACTCTTCGTTGTATAAAAAGTTAAATATTACTCAAGATTTATTACTCATTTCATCAAAATTGACGAAAATACGCTTCATTTTACCTTCCTTATTCTCTTAATCTTTTCAAAGAACTTAACCAATTTGTCTCAAACTATATTCCCTGAAACTTTATTGGGGATGCAAAGATACAATCAATATTATTTCTCTGCAAGCTTTTTTTAATAAATTTTAAAGAACATTTTCCTTAAAAGCGGCTGCAAAGATAAAAACATTGTTTTCAATTAACCAAAAATTAAAGATGTTTTTTTGAATTATTTTTTGGCACCCTTTTTAACATCTTTGTTTTCAACTGTTTTAACACCTGGCATGGTCATGATTCCTCCACTCTCCTCGACTACTAATTGATCTTGTTTCCTGTTTTTGCGTTCATTTTTGATCGCAATGAGGCGATCTTCAGCACTCATTTTCCGATTCGGGTTGAAGGATCTCTTTTCAAATTTCTTAATCTCACCACCACCCAGAATTTTACTGGTAAATTGACATCCGGTAAAAAGGAAGGTATTAATAATTAGGAAGGATAATATGTATATTGATCTTTTAAACAAATAATAGTATTTTCTTCTAATAACGTAATTTTGAATAGAAGGTTCTATAATATTGTGTTCGAAGACCTTTTAATCCGGTGACAAGTCTTCATTCCCGGTAATGAGATTAAACATGCCATAAACAAGCCTTCTGAAAGTTTATTAACAATTTTTTCTATAAATATTGTGTATCTTTAAGCCATTCTTTATTGAATCTTTGGGACTCCTATAAAATCATTTAATACTCAGGATTATTAACAATGGGCAACCCCCTGGTAATCATACCCACCTATAATGAAAAAGAAAATATTGGTGACTTGCTGCAAAAAGTAAGTTCATTACCTATTGAATTTGATGTCTTATTTATTGATGATAATTCACCAGATGGAACTGCTGACTTGATCCGTGAAGCTCAAAAATCAAAACCAAACATTTTCCTGCTTGAACGGGAAGGTAAACTTGGACTAGGAACTGCGTATTTAGTTGGTTTTAAATGGGCTCTTAAAAAGGACTATCCTTATATATTTGAAATGGATGCTGACCTCTCTCACAACCCTTCGGATTTAATTAGACTTTTTGAAGCATTAGAAAAAGATGGAGCTGATTTGGCTATTGGGTCCAGGTATGTGTCTGGTGTAAATGTAATTAACTGGCCTTTGGGCAGGGTATTACTGTCTTACCTTGCTTCTGTTTATGTCCGGGTAATTACCGGCATGAAAATTATGGATACTACTGCTGGCTTTAAGGGTTACAGGAAAGAAGTTCTGAAAACTTTGAATCTCGACAAAATTAAACTTAAAGGATATGGGTTTCAGATTGAAATGAAATTTCATACTTTTAAATATGGTTTTAAAATTGTTGAAATTCCCATAATTTTTACAAACAGGGTTAAAGGAGCTTCAAAAATGTCAGGAGGTATATTCCATGAAGCTTTATGGGGGATTGTTAGCCTTAAGTGGAGAAGTCTTTTCATCTCCTACAAAAGGGATCAATAATTAAAACCATCTATTTAATACTTTCTTATAATGCGAATACTTATAAAAAACGCTTTAATAGTAAATGAAGGCAGCCAGTTCAATGGAAGTCTGTTAATAGAAAATGGTAAAATCTCTGAAATTTTTAAATCTTCAGATTCGTTAGATATAGCTAAAGTCGATAAAGAAATTGATGCTAGCGGTAAATTGTTACTGCCAGGTATCATAGACGATCAGGTTCATTTTAGAGATCCCGGGCTCACCCATAAAGGTGATTTTTACTCAGAGTCAAGAGCTGCTGTTGCAGGAGGCATAACTTCTGTTATGGAAATGCCCAATACGAATCCTCAAACAACCACAAAAAAACAACTTGACGAAAAGTTAAAAATGGCTTCTGAAAAGTCTTTTACAAATTATTCGTTCTATTTTGGTGCTACGAATGACAACATTAATGAAATTTTGAATATTGATGAGAGTAAAATTTGTGGATTAAAGGTATTTATGGGTTCATCTACTGGGAATATGCTGGTTGATGACCCGACAAGTCTTGAAAAAATATTTTCCTCATTTAAAGGTCTGGTAGCAGTTCATTGTGAAGACGAGGGCACCATAAGAAGAAATACAGAGTTATTTAAACAAAAATATGGTGAAGCCATACCCATTAAATCCCATCCTGAAATCCGCAGTGAAGAAGCATGTTATTTGTCCTCATCTCTGGCCGTAAAGTTGGCCAAAAGGCATAATACCCGATTACATATTTTGCATCTATCGACAGCGAAGGAATTAGAATTACTTCAATCAGATATTCCGTCCTCGGAAAAACGAATAACAGCTGAAGTTTGTGTTCATCATTTGTGGTTTGATGAGAATGATTATGAGGAAAAGGGGACCTACATAAAATGGAATCCAGCCATTAAAAAACCAACTGACAGAGAAGCTTTGTTAAATGCAGTCAATGAAGATAAAATTGACATAATAGCTACTGACCACGCACCGCATACTCTTGAGGAGAAAAATAACCCATACTTAAAAGCTCCATCAGGTGGCCCTTTGGTGCAACACTCACTGGTTGCCATGCTTGAATTAAACCGGAAAGGTAAAATAAGTTTAGAAAAGATTGTTGAGAAAATGTGCCATGCCCCGGCTGATCTGTTTCATATAAAAAACCGAGGATATATTAGAAAAGGTTACTGGGCCGACCTGGTATTAATTGAGCCTGACAGTGCATGGGAAGTTAATACTGATAATATATTATATAAGTGCGGATGGTCTCCTTTCGACGGACAGGTATTCCATTCGAAAGTTTTCTCCACAATCATTAATGGGCATCTTGTTTATCATAACAATAAGATTGATGAATCTCATAGAGGATTGCCATTAAAGTTTCAGCATGTTTAATTTATTATATTCTTCAAGTATCTATTATCTTGAAATAATATTTTTGTAAATAAGTTTCGTTTTAAAAACTTTCAATAATGAGATTATTTGTATTCATATTATCTTCTTTTTTTCTTTTTGTAGGATGCAAAGATGTTAAGAAAGAAGTAACTAATCTATGCAACTGAGAAATCAAAAACAATTGGGGCTGAGACAGGAGAACTTTTGGCCAATCCGATTACTTACGATGTGGTTGTTAAGAATCCTGACCCTGATGACACCTGGGCTGAGGAACGATTGGAGGATTTGAACCTGGATAAATTAATTGAACTCATATTTGGAGCAATTGAAGATGGTCAGGCAACTGCGTTTAATTACCATACAGGGGAAACGATGAGCTTGAAGGATATTAAAAAGTTAGAAAAAACAGAGGAATTCGAAAAGTCTAAAATCGCAAAAGTACAGTTTGTTGAAGACTGGTATTTCGATGATAAGTCTTTTACAATGCAAAAAAAAGTTAAATCAATAATGCTGGCTTATGAAGTTTATGATCAATTTGGGAAGATACGAGGATATAAGGCTGCCTTTAAAATTGATTTAAACGAATAATAATTAAGATTGCCATAAAATGACAGATTTATCTGAAAAAGAAATTAAGAGAAAAGCCTTACTGGATATTGCAGGAAAGATGATTGTAGCTGCCAGGACTGCCCCAAAAACAAGAGGCAGAGAAACTCTTTCAATGAAAATTGTATCATTAGAAAGTGAAAAAGAACAAATTGCAATCAAAATGCGGGAGATTGGAGAACGAACCGGTGCCCATTTTTTTAAGAGGGATGCTCAAAATTTACTTGACTCAGAACTAGTTGTTTTATTTGGTTCAGGAATTCAAACCATGCAATTGCCAAATTGTGGGTTATGTGGATATGAAAATTGTACTGAAAAAGAAAAGCACCCAGAAGTTCCATGTGCCTACAATCCGCTTGATTTAGGTATTGCTATTGGTTCAGCTGTTGGTATAGCTATGGATCATAGAGTGGATAATCGTATAATGTATACGGTTGGGATGGCTACACTTGAACTTAATTTGTTGGGGAATGATGTAAAGCTTGCTTTTGGTGTTCCATTAAGCGCCAGCTCTAAAAATATTTTCTTTGATCGAAAGTAGAATAAATCTATTTCTTATAAATCAATTCCTTTCCACTACATAGTGCACTGTAGCCCTGGTTTTCTGTTCAATAAGTACTTTGAGGTTAAACAATATTTCCCGAATGGTTTCATCATTGTAATGCCTTATAGTAATCAGCTCTACGCCTGAGTTATAATACACCTCATATTTCTTTTTAAGACTTTTAAGTAATCCTGGAAGTTTTCTTTCACTGTTATCAAGGCAAATTGAAATACTAATTGCAGAATTTTGAATAAGATTAATCTTTAATCTATGTTCTTCAAAAATGCTGAAGATGTCGCCAAGGCTTTGATCAATCACAAATGAAAAATCGCGTGGAGAGATGGATATTAATAGCTGGTTCTTCTTAAAAATTATTGAAGGTGTTTTATTTTCAGGAAGTTTATTGATTCTTATTATTGTTCCAGCATTTTCAGGAAAGAGAAAAGATTTAACTATTAGTGGAATATTTTTATTTTGTAGTGGCTTTATTGTTTTTGGATGAATTACCTGTGCGCCAAAGTACGCTAATTCAATAGCCTCCTGGTATGAAATTTCAGGAAGGAGAATTGGTTTCTCAATTATTTTAGGATCGGCATTTAAAACACCAGGAACATCTTTCCATATTACAACTTTTTCTGCTTCAAGGATATTGGCTAATATTGCAGCAGAATAGTCAGATCCCTCTCTTCCCAGGGTTGTGGATAGGTTATTCTTTGTTCCTCCGATAAACCCTTGTGTAAGAAAAATAAATTGACTTTGCTTTTGAATTGCCTGTGAAACTCTTTTTGATGTTTCCTCCCAATTTATATTTGCAGACCTGAAGGACTCATCAGTAATAATCAACTCTCTTGCGTCATGCCATTGTGTTTTTAAACCTGCACTTTTAAAATACGATTCAAGAATAAGGCTAGACCATAACTCGCCTCTGGAAACCACCTGATCATAGAACCGATCATAATCGTTCCCGGGTTTTCCTTTCAAAAAAAACTCCATTTCATGAAATAGAGAATGAAGTTTTCTTTCAATTTCCTCCTTGTTCTGGTTAACCAATTCACCCAAAATATTAAAATGGAATGATTTTATTTCATTGAAGTTTTCAAGGTATCCATCATCTCTCTCCCATGCTTTTTTAACCAGCTCTTCTAGTGCATTAGTAGTTTTCCCGAGAGCAGAAACTACTACGACTAGATTTCCTTGATACTTCTTAACAATTTCGGCTAAATTTCTTATTCCGCCTGAATCTTCAATTGAAGAGCCTCCAAATTTAAAAACTACCATATTTCATTAAATAAAGCTTAAAAATACTAAATTAGTAGGCTGTTAAAAATATTAGATGAATTTTCCGCATTTATTTGGTTTAAATTTTATTATGCACTTTTAACAATTAAAAAATTATTGGGAAATGAAAGGTTATCATGTGACTACTTTGAATGAATTCATTATTGAACGGCAAGCTGATTTTGATTATGCAAAGGGTGAACTTTCAAGGCTCTTATATTCAATTGGGGTAGCTGCTAAAATTGTAAACAAGAAAATAAATAAAGCCGGACTGGTAGATATATTAGGTGAATCAGGCACAGTAAATATCCAGGGTGAAGACCAGAAAAAGTTAGATGTTTTTGCTGATAACCAGTTTATTGGTGCCCTTAAAGCAAGTGGTGAATGTTGCGGTATAGCTACGGAAGAAAACAATGAGCTGCTAGCTTTTGATACCGATTTGTCGAGAGATGGAAAATATATTGTTTGTATCGATCCACTAGATGGATCTTCCAATATTGATGTAAATGTTTCTGTGGGGACAATCTTTTCGATTTATCGAAGAAAAACCTCACGAGGCACAAAATCAGAGTTAGTAGACTTCCTTCAAAAAGGATCTGAGCAAATAGCTGCAGGCTATGTCATTTATGGTTCCTCAACAATGATGGTTTACACCACTGGAAAAGGTGTAAATGGATTTACCCTTGATCCATCCATTGGGGAATTTTGCCTGTCACATCCTAACATAACCACCCCTGAACAAGGATTCATGTACTCAATCAATGAGGGAAATTATGTTAATTTTCCTGAAGGAGTAAAAAAATTTCTCAAATATTGCCAGGAGAAAGATCCAAGTGATAATCGCCCATATACATCCCGGTATATTGGTTCATTGGTTGCCGATTTTCATCGCAACCTTTTAAAAGGCGGAATTTATTTATATCCTCAAACTGCTAAGGATCCTTCCGGGAAGTTAAGGTTGCTTTATGAATGCAACCCAATAGGTTTCATCGCTGAACAGGCAAAAGGATTGGCCAGTGACGGCAAAAATAGAATATTGGAAATTCAACCCGAATCTTTGCACCAACGAATTCCTTTTTATACCGGTTCCATCAGGCTTGTAAGAAAAGTTGAGGAGCTATTATAATATAAGAGAAAACCTCACGGTTTAAATCAAATACTTACTTTTGAGGCCAATTATCACAATTTTTGGATATATCATTGGATTTATTGGTTTTGAATATGCTAACAAGTAAAAATAGGCTGCATTATAATCATCCAAACCTTATCCAGTTGGATGAAAAGCTTGAAAATGGAGAAAATAGAATATTCTTAAAAGGATTAGCAGGTTCTTCTGCAGCTGTATTCTGCGCAGAATATTTTAATCATTCTAAAAAACCACAGTTAGTTATACTCAATGATAAGGAATCTGCAGCTTATTTCTTAAATGACCTTAAAAAATTCCTGAAAGAAGATCAGGTATATTTTTTTCCGTCTTCATATAAAAGATCTGTTCAATACCAGCAGCCCGATACTTCAAATATTGTATTGCGAACTGAAGTTCTCAATCTTCTAATAAGCAGTTCTCGCAAAATAATAATTGTTACCTACCCTGAAGCCTTAATTGAAAAAGTAGTATCACGCAAGGAGCTTAAAAGTAACACATTGCAGCTTAATGCCGGAGAGAAAGTCTCGATGAGTTTCATTGAAGAGGTATTGGTAGAGTATAATTTCCAGAGAGCTGATTTTGTGTATGAACCAGGTCAGTATTCCCTTCGTGGAAGTATTTTAGATGTTTTTTCATTTTCAAATGATCATCCGTTCAGAATCGACTTTTTTGGAAATGAGGTTGAGTCTATTCGGACATTTGATGTTGAAAACCAGCTTTCACTCGACTCCTGTAAAAGCATCTCTATCCTACCCAACTTAAAAGACATCTCTGATTCAAACAATACAAATACTATTTTTAAGCTACTGAACAATAATTTCCTGGTATGGAGCTATGATTTATCTTTTTCAATTAGCAGGATTAATGAACTTTATAACAATACTCATTTTGGTTCAGAGGAAAACGATTCTGGGTTTAACTTACCAAAAGAGGATAAAGGCAATTGGCTGGGAACCGGTAACCTAATTCAAAAGGATATTCTTGAATTCAGTTTGCTGGAATTTGGTAAAACTGTTTTATTTCCCGATTTTAAAACTTTATCATTCAATACTGCTCCCCAGCCCGTTTTTAATAAGAATTTCGAAATGCTTGCCTCTAATCTAAGGGAAAACCTGGATTTAGGATATACAAATTATATTTTGTCTGAAAACAAAAAACAGTTTGAACGATTAAAAACTATTTTTTCAGACATTATGCAGGAGGTTGATTTCATTCCAGTTAATACAACTCTTCACGAAGGATTTATTGATCATGATTTAAAAATTTGCTGGTATACCGATCACCAGATATTTGAACGATATCATAAGTTTCAACTTAGAGGCAATTTTTCTAAAAGAGACTCAATTACCCTGAATGAGCTAACCGGATTGCATCCTGGGGATTATGTTGTACATATTGACTATGGGGTGGGAAGATTTGGCGGGTTGGAGAAAATAGAGGTAAACGGCAAAATGCAGGAAACTATTAAGCTGGTTTATAAAGACAATGATACCGTTTACATTAGTATTCATGCCTTACACAGAATCTCAAAATACAAAGGGAAAGATTCTGAGCCTCCGAAAATTCATAAGCTGGGATCAGCTGCCTGGAAAAATTTAAAGCTAAAGGCCAAGAATAAAGTTAAAGACATTGCACGTGAGCTAATAAAATTATATGCTAAAAGAACAACAAAAAAGGGATTTGCCTATTCAGCCGATTCTTATTTGCAGACAGAGTTGGAAGCTTCGTTTATTTATGAAGATACTCCTGATCAATTAAATGCTACTAAGGCGGTAAAAGAAAGCATGGAAGCATCCTTCCCTATGGATCGATTGGTGTGTGGTGATGTTGGATTTGGAAAAACAGAGGTAGCTATCCGAGCTGCTTTTAAAGCTGTAGCTGATAGTAAGCAGGTTGCCATCCTGGTTCCAACTACGGTTTTGGCTTTTCAGCATTTCAATACTTTTAAATCAAGGCTCAAAGATTTTCCATGTAACATTGATTATATAAGTCGATTTAGAAGTCCTTCAGAACAAAAACTAACATTAAAATCTGTGGTTGAAGGAAAAACTGATATAATTATTGGGACTCATCGGCTTACCAGCAAAGATGTAAACTTTAAAAACCTTGGTTTATTGATAGTTGATGAAGAACAAAAATTTGGTGTGGCTATTAAAGAAAAAATAAGGCATCTTAAGGTAAATGTGGATACCTTAACCTTAACCGCAACTCCAATTCCAAGAACCTTGCAATTTTCACTAATGGGAGCCCGAGATCTTTCTATTATTAAAACTCCACCTCCAAATAGACATCCAATAATTACAGAGTTACACAAATTCAATGAACAAATAATTAAAGAGGGTATTGAGTATGAAGTTAGCAGGGGAGGACAAGTTTTTTTCATTCATAATAAAATCGAAAACATTGAAGAGGTAAAGAAAATTATTGATAAATCAGTTCCAAAAATAAAATCTGTTGTGGCACATGGACGAATGGAGGGAAAAAAACTGGAAGGTATAATATTGGATTTTATAAATGGATTTTTTGATGTTTTAATTTCCACAACAATAATTGAATCAGGTATAGATATTCCAAATGCCAATACTATTTTTATAAATAACGCTCAAAATTTCGGACTGAGCGATCTACACCAGCTTAGAGGTAGGGTTGGAAGGTCTAATAAAAAGGCCTTTTGCTTTTTACTTGCTCCTCCAATAGATTTAGTCCCTTCTGAAGCTCGCCGTAGGCTTAAGGCCATAGTGGAATTTTCTGATTTGGGAAGTGGCTTGAATATTGCCATGCAAGATCTGGATATTCGAGGAGCCGGTAACCTTTTAGGATCAGAGCAAAGTGGATTTATTACCGAAATTGGTTATGAAACCTACCAGAAAATACTTGAGGAGGCAGTACTGGAGTTGAAAGAATCTGAATTTAAAGAACATTTTTCAGAACCAGACTCAGTTGAAAGTGCCAGTATAGCTGAAGGCAGCTTTGTAAAAGATGTATATATCGACACAGATCTGGAGCTGCTATTCCCAGATGAATATATAGATAGTATTTCTGAGAGAATTAGACTTTATCGAAACCTGGACAACCTGAATACCGAAGAAGAATTAGAACAATTCAGAAAAAACCTTGAGGATCGGTTTGGTGAAATACCGGAACCAACAAAAGAATTAATGAATGTTGTCCGATTGAGAAGCTATGCCAAAAAACTTGGATTTGAAAAAATTATTTTAAAACGAGACCAGTTGATTTTATTTTTTGTTTCAAACCAGGAATCCCCATATTTTAAATCACCAACATTTGCTAATATTCTGAATTCCATTCAAAAAGACTCCAGGAAATTTCAGATGAAAGAAAAAAATGGAAAACTTATTCTAAAGGTTGAGGGTATAAATAATTTAACTGATGTACTTGATATATTCATTAATTTAAGTTGATAGTTTAAGTCATTTAAAACATAACATTTTATACATTTACAAGAACTAATTGCAGCAAACAGTTCGTAATTTACAAGAATGAATCTCATTATAGATATAGGTAACAGTTTCATTAAGTTGGCAATTTTTGACAACAATGAGATTATTATAACTGATCAATATAGACTGGATGATAAAGACTTTATTCATACTGTTTTTAAGGAGCAGCCTTTTATTGTAAAGGGAATTATATCCATTACTGGAAAGTCAAATCGAGATATTATTAATACTCTTTCAAAAAAATTAAAACTTTTTATAATTCTTGATGAATATACTCCTTTGCCGATTGAAAATTTATATAGCACAAAAGATACTTTAGGCAAAGACAGACTGGCAGCGGCTGTGGCTGCAAATTATATCTATCCGGAAAGAAATATTTTGGTCATTGATGCTGGAACAGCCCTAACTTATGAAGTAATTAATAAAAAGGCCCAATATTTGGGTGGTGGCATTTCCCCTGGATTAGCTATGAGATTTAAAGCCTTAAATGCTTTCACGGATAAATTGCCGTTGCTTTATCCTGCAGAGAAATTCACTTTCCCTGCATCTACTACAACTGAGGCCATTCAAGGTGGAGTTCAAAATGGAATAATTAAAGAGATTGAAAGCATTATAAATGATTGTAAAAAGCAATATTCTGATTTAAAAGTTGTTTTTACTGGTGGAGATGCTGTTTTTTTTGATAAAAAATTAAAAAATAGCATCTTTGTGGACTCAAATCTTGTTCTCAAAGGACTAAATCGAATATTGGAATTTAATGCTGAAAATTTTTAGAAGGTTTATCTTGCTCTCTCTTATTGGCCTAAATACATTTCTGGGTGTTGGGCAATCATTTAATTCTCCATATTCAAGTTTTGGTTTAGGAGACTTAACTTTTAAAGGGTTTGGGCGCAACAGGGCTATGGGAGGAATTTCAATAGCAATGAAGAACGGACGATATATAGATTACTTAAATCCTGCCTCGTACGCTGCCAGAGACAGCTTATCATTATTATTTGAATTTGGAGGCGTTGGGCAGATATCACATGTCTCTACCGGCGATGGCTCGAATGTTCCATGGGATATTAATTTCAGCCACATGGCTTTTAGTTTTCCTATAACAAGAAAGCTTTCATTTGGAGCTGGAATAGTTCCATATACCTTATCGAATTATAATTTCCTTTATGAGGTAAATTACGGAGATGAATTATACAATCCTGAGGTGGGAAGACTTGAATACCTATTTAAGGGCGAAGGAGGCTTGAACGAAGTTTTTTTTGGCGGTGCTTATGAAATTACAAAGAATTTTTCCTTTGGGATAAATGGAAGATATATTTTTGGGAATATTACAAAAATTCAATCTGTAACATTAGTTGAGAACCCTGATGCATACCATACAAAAATTGAAGAACAGGATATTTTTGGAGGTTTAAATATTTCCTTTGGATTGCAATATGAAGGTCATTTTGGAAAAGACTGGGAGGTAGTTGCAGGAGGTTTTTACACTCCGAAAAGTAAAATTAATAAAAAAACAGAACTTCTTGCCACGAATAATTTATTTCTGGAGAATGGCACTTCAATTGATACCCTTAAATTTGATATAACAGATAAAAACAAGCAAGAATTTCCAGGTTCTTATGGAGTAGGGGTTGTTTTTAACAAGGCAGATCAAATTATTTTTGGTATCGATTACAAAAAAACCTTATGGGCAAATTCAAATATAATGAATTTAGAGTCTATAAAAAATAGCCAATCTATTTTAATGGGTGTAGAATTTACACCTAGCCCAAGAGAATTGCGGTCCTATTTAAAACGCATTCATTATAGAGCTGGTGGTTACTATACGAATTCCTATCTGGAAGTGCAGGGAAACCAATTAACAGACTTTGGCATAACTTTTGGGGTAGGTCTACCAATAGGACGTTCAAGGTCATCATTTAATTTTGCATTTGACTTAGGAAGAAGAGGATCAAAACAAAATAATGGTATACTTGAAAAACATGGGGCGATAACTTTTAGCCTTTTAGTGTATGATATTTGGTTTATGAAACGTAAATTTGACTAATTAAAAACCTAATAAAAATGAAAGCTTTAAAATTTACTCTTGCAATCGTAATGTTAACACTGATATCTACAGCTGGTTTCTCCCAGAAGGGCGTAGATGATGGTTCTCGCTATGGTCATGGAGAAGATTCTATTAAGTGTGTAAGAAATTATTCTTTATACCGGGAATATTACAAACAAAAAAATTATGACGATGCATTGCCTTATTGGAGGATCATTATCAAGGAATGCCCCAAAATATCAAAAAGTATATATCAGCATGGAGCAAGCATGTATAAGTTCTATATCTTTCAAGCACAGAAAAATGATGACAATGAATTAAAAAATGCCCTTGTCGATACCTTAATGCAAGTATATGATCAAAGAATAAAGTATTATCCAAAAGATAACGCAACAGTTTTGGGTTACAAAGCCAATGACATATTAAGATTTAAAAAGAATGATATGGTTTGTGTGAAAAAGGCCTATGATTTTAGTGGCCAGTCAATTGATGTTTCAAAAACCAAGGCTGCAAAATCTGTTATTCAAACCTACATGACTACAACTTTTACATTGTTTGACAATAAAGAAATTGGTGAAGAAGATGTAGTTCAAAATTATGCCAAAATAATGGAAATAATGGATGCCCAAATTGAAAAAGATCCCGATGATGAGGAATTGGTTGTCCTCCAGGAATCCATCCAATCGTATTTCGCAAATAGTGGTGCTGCATCATGTGAATCATTAATCAAATTATTTACTCCTCAATTTGAAGCTGCATCAGATGATATTGATGTATTGAAAAAAATCTCTTATTGGTTAAATAGTACCGGATGTACTGAATCAGATTTATACCTTAAGGCAACCATGGCCTTGAATGAAGTTGAACCTACTGCAAACCTTGCTTATCATATTGCAAAGCTTTATAATAGTAGAGGCCAGTATAGTGACGCCATAAAATATTATGAGCAGGCAATTGAAGGTGAAACAGATTTAGTTGCTAAATCAAAGTATCTGGTTGAATTAGGTTATATTATTCATAGTGTTAAAAATGATTTATCACTTGCAAAAAAATATGCTCTGGAAGCGATGAATGCTGATCCTACATCAGGACAACCTAATCTCTTATTAGGAAATGTTTACGCCTCTGTTAAGAATTTTGGAGAAGATGATTTGGCTCACTTATCAGTTTACTGGGTTGCCGTTGACCAATATAAACTTGCGGTTAAAAGGAATTCTGATCTTGCAGAGGTTGCAAACGGAAAAATTAATACCTACTCACAATATTTTCCTGATACAGAGATGGTTTTCTTCTATGGATTTAAAGTGGGGGATACCTATAAGCTTGAAGGTTGGATAAATGAAAGTACAAAAGTCAGAACAAGATAAGACTAAAATAAGCAACAAAGCTACATACTTATCAAGAACATTTTTAAAAAACATCATGATCTTATTTATTGGGGTCATGATGTTTTTTTCATGTAGAGAAAAATGATATCGAGGTTGTAAATTCTTTCAGTAAGTCTGACACCTTACCTACTCAATCGGTTATAAACCTTGAAACTGTGTATACAGATTCCGGAAAAGTGAAATTAATTGTGGTTGCTCCACTTGTTGAACGTTTTTCAGCAGATGAGAAGAACAAAACATATTTCCCGGAGGGTATGGAAGTAAACTTTTACGATGATGAAGGAAATATTAACTCCTGGCTCAGCGCTAAATATGCCATATACCATGAAGATAATCGATTATGGGAGGCATCTGATAGTGTTGTGGCCGTAAATGAGGAAGGAGAGGTTTTAAATACTGAACTTCTTTTTTGGGATGAAGAAAAACAAATAATTTATTCCCCGAAATTTGTAAAAATTACTACCGCAAAAGAAGTTATTTTTGGCACCGGCTTTGAAGCAGATCAGTCTTTCAATTTTTGGACCATTACTAAGGTGAAGGGTACTTTATATAATGACAGAGGTCAATAGCAATCCTTAAAGTTTAAGTATCTTTAAGAAATCAAATTCATTTATAATCTTGAAACCCACAGAAAAAACAAACAATAGTCCGTCTCGTTTTCAAAAATTAATGGAGCAGGTTTGGTTGGTAATTTCCATTGCCGCACTTGCTATATGGATTTATTCAGTAATAATGGATGGATTTAAGGATAATTTTATGCTTTTAGTTATTTCTGGAATTTCATTTCTTATGTTTCTGTTTCGTAAATACCTGAGAAAAAATCCAAGGAGATATGAAAATTCAAATAAGTAATGTGATTTTTCATGCAGCTTTCAGGAGATTCTAATCACTCAAAATAATTATATTTGAATCATTCAATTTAATAGTATAACTTAACATTTCCTTGTTTATCAGGCTAAGAGCTCTATCTGTTTTCCTATGAATTATTTAATTGCCATTTTGATTACTCTACTTTTCTCTGCTTTTTTTTCAGGAATGGAGATTGCATTTGTTTCATCGAATAAATTACGCCTTGAAATCGATAAAAAGCAGGGATCATTTTCTTCCCAGGTAATATCAATATTCACTCAAAACCCTGGTCAATATATTGTTACCATGCTGATTGGAAATAATATTGCACTTGTAATATACAGTATTGTTATGGCAATGGTACTTGAACCTTTCATACTAATCTTTACTGAATCAGACTCTACGATTCTAATCATTCAGACTATTATTTCTACATTAATAATATTATTTGCAGCAGAATTTCTTCCAAAAGTTATTTTCAGAATAAATTCTCATGGGTTTCTTAAAGTATTTAGTATCCCCATTTTCTTGTTTTACCTAATTTTCTATCCAATCAGTAAATTCACTATTGCACTTTCAAATATATTTCTTCGTGTATTTTTGAAGACAAAAATTTCAAAAAACCCTGAAGATAAAGTATTTGGAAAACTAGACCTGGATTTTCTAGTCAGCCAGGATAATGACAATGTCGATTCTCAAAAGGAAGAGGATGCTGGTATAAAAATGTTTCAAAATGCCCTAGACTTTTCCAATGTAAAGCTGCGTGAATGTATGATCCCCCGGACAGAAATTGTTGCCCTGGAAGAAGGTGCCAAGATTGATGAACTAAGACAGGTATTCATTGAAACGGGTCTTTCCAAAGTATTAATATTTAAAGAATCAATTGATAATATTGTTGGTTACCTGAACATGAAAGACCTTCTAGGTGAGGTTGATAACATATCACCGCTTATTATGCCTTTGCCTATTGTACCTGAATCTATGCCTGCCAACAAGTTATTGAAGTTGTTTGTTGAAGAAAAGAAAAATATTGCCCTGGTTGTTGATGAGTTTGGCGGCACCTCTGGCATTGTAACAATTGAGGATATCCTGGAAGAAATTTTTGGAGAGATTGAAGATGAGCATGACATTTCTGAACTGATTGATAAACAAATTAGTGAAAATGAATATTTATTTTCAGCGAGACTAGAAATTGATTTTATAAACGAAAAATATAAACTTGGACTTCATGAGCAAGATAATTATGAAACGCTGGCGGGTCTTATTTTTTTTCAACATGAAAGCATCCCAAAATTAAACGAGATAATTACAATTAACCAGTTTGAATTTAAGATAATAAAAGTTAGTGAAACCCGTCTTGAACTGGTTCATTTAAAAGTTATTGAAGGCTAATTTCTGGATATCCACCTCAATCTGCTTATTTAACTTAGATCATACCAAAAAAATAAGGAATCAATTACATTCATGCAGCATATTTTTATATATTTGCAGCCTGAAAATTAAAACAGATATTAAATAAACATTCATGGCAACATTACAATCCATAAGGGACAGAGCAGGTGTATTAATAGCAATCATTATTGGCCTAGCTATTTTAGCATTTGTATTGGGAGACTTCCTGGGAGGACAGGGAAGTTCTAGACTAGGGATGAAGAAGAAGTTAGAAATTGGTGAAATTTCAGGAAAATCCATCTCCTATCTTGATTTTGACAAGAAAGTGAATAACCTCACTGATATTTATAAATTATCAGGTCAAAACATAATGGATGAAGCCACTGTAACCCGTATTCAGCAAGAGACCTGGGATCAAATGGTTCGTGATAATGTAATGTCTGTTCAATATAAGAATCTTGGACTAGCCGTAAGTTCCGATGAAATATTTGAAATGGTTCAGGGCGAGAATCCGCATGCATTTGTTCGGCAGATTTTTTCTGATCCCAGCACTGGTTATTTTGACAGAGGGGCACTTATTAGGTTTCTAAAGAATATGGAAAGTGATGAAACTGGCAATCAGCAAGCATACTGGTTGTTTATTGAGAACCAGATTCATGATGAAAGAATGTTTACAAAATACCTTTCATTGGTTCGTAAAGGATTGTACATTTCAAATCAGCAGGTTGACAATGCATTGGCTGAAAACTCGGAATCTGTTGATTTCAAATACATTATTCAGCGATATGCCAATGTAGCTGACTCATCTGTTACTGTTTCTGAGGAGGATATTAAAAAGTACTATAACGAGAATAAAGATAACTACAAACAAACTGCATCAAGAAGCATTGAGTACGTTACTTTTGATGTAAACCCATCAAATGAGGATATTACTGCTACTGAAGAATGGATCACTGATATTAAATCAGAATTTGATGCTACCAGTAATATTCCACAATTCGTGAATGCTAATTCTGAATCTGATTTTCTTTTTGATTTCCGCTTTTATAAAGATGGAGAGCTTCCATCTATATATAATGACCTGTTTTTCAAAGAGCAACCAGACACATCCTATGGACCTTACCTCGAAAATGAAACATATAAGCTAGCACGGCTTGTAGAGATTCGCAGTTTGTCAGATTCAGTACATGCCAGACATATTTTAATTTCACCCGGTCCTCAGAGAACCCTGCAACGTGCAAAAGAAGTGGCTGATAGTCTCCTGGGACTTATAAATTCAGGAACCGACTTCGCCTTGCTTGCTACTTTAAATTCTGACGACCAGGGAAGTGCTCAATTGGGTGGAGATTTAGGCTGGTTTAATGAAGGTGCCATGGTTAAGCCATTTAATGATGCATGTTTTTTTGGTAATAAAGGTGATAAAGTTGTTGTTGAATCGCAATTCGGTTTTCATATAATTGAAATCCTTGACCAGGGTCCCAAATCAAAGAAAGCACAGGTTGGTGTTTTAGCAAGAACTATTCAGCCCAGTTCTACAACCTATCAGAATGTTTATTCAGAAGCAAGTCGATTTGCTGGAATAAATAATTCCTATGATAAGTTTATTGCAGCGATTGAGGAAGAGGGTCTAAATAAGAGGGTTGCAAATGATATCAAAGAGGCTGACAGGCAAATCCCAGGTTTAGAATCCCCACGTTTATTAATTATGTCGGTATTTAAAACTGACAAAAGTGAAATTGTTCTTGATCAGGGAGGACAGGCAGTTTTTGAACTTGAAGACAAAAATGTTATTGCCTACGTTACAGAAGTAAAAGAAGAAGGAACAGCACCTCTAGATCAGGTTAGGGAAGATGTGGAATTGAATGCCAGGAAAAAGAAAAAAGCTGAAGCCCTTATTAAGACCTTGACAACAGAAATAGAAGCTGTTGAGAATATCGAAGATCTTGCTGATAATATAAATACCAGTATACTCGAGGCAAGTGATATTGGCTTCAACTCCTTCTCAATTCCAGGTGCTGGGATAGAGCCAAATGTAATTGGTCATGTTGTTAGCATGGAGGAAAACACCATTTCTCAGCCAATTGAGGGATTGAATGGAGTTTATGTTCTTGAATTAACTGCAAAAAACCAGAATACTGAACTTACAGCTGAAAACGAAAAAACCACCTTAACCACTAAGTATCAGAACAGGGTGAATTTTGAAACCTATAATTCACTTTTAAAGCTTGCAAACGTAAAAGATAAAAGATCAAAATTTTATTAATAATCGATTGTTAATCAATACCATCACGAAATAATAAAAAAACCAGCCAAAAGCTGGTTTTTTTACTTCACACATTAGGTTATTTAATCGACGTTATCATGTAAAAAGGTATTATCCGAACTTAGCTTGGTTTCATTTTCATCATCGTCGTACAATGAATATTTTGACACCTTTCTCTTTACTGAATGATGAGGCTTGGTAATTTGTCTATTCTTCCGAATGTACGCGGGTTGATCCTCCAGTTCCTCTATCTCATCTTTATCATCACTTTCAAGATAACCTTGGTTTTTTAAATAATTCTGGTGCTCTTTAAGTTTTTTAATTCTTTCGGTAGTTTTTTCTTCATCTACCGATCTATTTTGATAACTCTCATTATCAGATTCATCTGATAGTTGACTAAATTCAATTGTCCTCTGTGAATTATCATATTCATTCATCGTATATGTTCCAATATCTTTATCTTTAATTTCAAACCCAACATTAGTTGAAGTAACAATTTGGGACTCTTCCTTTAGAATTACTTTTTCAAGAGATCGCCGTGTAGCATATAATTCAGGTATTGAACTGGCCTCGAAACCTGTAGCAATTACAGTAACAGAAACTTTGTCCTTTAGATTCTTATCCACGGTAGTTCCCCAGATGATCATTACATCTTCATACGCTGCAGAATTAATAAAATCTGTAATTTCACCAACCTCATCCATACTAATTTCATTTTCTCCAGAAGATATATTAAGTAATATGCTTTTCGCTCCAGTGATCTCGTTTGAATTCAATAATGGAGATGTAATAGCAGCTTCAACAGCTTTCATGGCCCTTTCTTCGCCCTCAGCTTCACCTGTTCCCATCATTGCTACACCAGAATTCATCATAACTGTCTGAACATCAGCAAAATCAACATTTATATAACCATGGACAGTAATAATCTCAGCAATACCTCTTGCAGCATAGGTTAAAACGTTATCAGCAATAGCAAAAGCCTCCGATAGTTTTAAATCTCCATATACTTCGCGGAGCTTCTCATTGTTAATTACAAGAAGTGAATCAACATTTTTACGAAGTTCTTCAATTCCCTCGACAGCTTGCTGGATTCTTTTGTGGCCTTCAAAACGAAATGGTATGGTTACAATGGCAACAGTTAGTATTCCTTCTTCCTTACAGGCTTTCGCAATAACAGGAGCAGCACCTGTACCAGTACCACCACCCATTCCAGCAGTTAAAAATACCATTTTTGTGTTCTTGGAAATGGTTTCCATTACATCATCTAGATTTTCCATTGCTGCCTGTCGCCCAACTTCAGGTTTATTTCCGGCCCCTCTTCCTTCTGTAATAGATTCTCCAATTTGAATTTTTACTGTTACCGGGCTATTCTCTAGGGCCTGTGCATCTGTATTGCAAACCAAAAAGTTGACACCTGCTATGCCCTGACCAAACATATGGTTCACAGCATTACTTCCACCTCCACCTATCCCTAAGACCTTGATAATTGATGAGTTATCAACCGGTAAATCAAAGTTCATAAGTTCTTCAGACATATTCTTAATTTTAGTTGGTTAATAATGAATTGGTTTATTAGGGGGTTATTCTAATTTCATATCGTTTTCAGCAAAAATCTCATTTAATGTACTCTTAAATTTCTCAAATAGGTTTTTTCGTGGTTCTGTCGGATCATTTGAATCTACCTCCTCTTCAATTTGTTCAAAAACTTCTTCACCCTTAATTTGAGTGGGTACGTGGTTGTTCTTCATATATTCAAAGCCCTTCAAAACAAGACCTATACTGGTTGAAAACATAGGTTGATTTATTGACTCGTCAATTTCACCAGCTAAGTGAAGGTTTGGTAAACCAATTCTTACATCAAACCCGGTTCGGAATTTCACCAATTGAGGCAAATGTTTTAACAATGCTCCTCCACCCGTTAATACAATTCCTGCAGCCAGTTTATCACTATACCCTGAATTTTGAATTTCAAAAGTTACAGCGTCGATAATTTCTTCCATTCTGGACTGAATAATATATGCAAGGTTTTTAAAAGATATTTCCTTGGGTTCCCTGCCGCTAATTCCTGGAATAGTAACTACCTTATCATCCGGGGCTATATCACCCAAAGCTGATCCATATTGAATTTTTAAAGATTCCGCTTGCCTGTTAAGGATTGAACAACCCTCTTTTATATCATTGGTAACCACATTACCACCAAATGGAATTACTGCAGTATGACGAATCACATTGTCGTAATAAACCGCTACATCTGTTGTTCCTCCACCAATATCGACTAATGCAACACCTGCTTCCTTTTCATCATCAGTAAGAACTGCTTCGGAAGAAGCTAAAGGTTCCAGAATTAACTCATTTATTTGCAGGCCTACTCTGTTTACACATTTTTCAATATTTTTTGCTGAAGCGACTCTTCCTATTACAATATGGAAGTTCCCCTCCAACCTTCTTCCTGACATTCCAACAGGATTTTTTACACCCGTTTCATGGTCAACAATAAAGCTTTGAGGCAATACATGAATAATGTCTTCGCCTACATCAATGGGGATCCTTGCCATATCCTCAATCAAGCGCTGAATATCTTCCCTGGTTATTTCATCACTATCAGATTCTCTGTTGATATAACCTCGATTTCGAATGCTTTTTATATGCTGACCTGCTATGCCAACAAACACTTCGGAGAATTTCTGACCTGAATTTTCTTTTACTTCATTTACAGTTGTTCTAATGGCATTTACTGTTTCCTCAATATTCTGAACAACCCCTCTTTTCACCCCTTTTGATGCAGCTTTGCAGATAGCCAATACTTCCAGTTTTCCATTGCCATTTTTTTTGCCAACAATTGAAACAATTTTTGTTGTTCCAATATCGATGGCCGCAACGATTTGATCTTTTTTACTCATATTGAAATATTTAACCGGTTATATATAATTATTAATTCATCTTTTAGTACAAATTACCTGGTCCTTGTATTTTAAGTTAATTACAGTATACTTGTTCCATCCTTCTTTATTTAAACCCTGCTCATATAAAGCATAGAGATTGTCAAATTTATTCTGATAGTTTTTTGAATCTCCAAACTTTATCACATGACTTCCTACTCTTGGTATAAGTTCATATTCCCCATTTCTTGTAACATAAATTTGTTCGATTTGAGCTTTCCAAAAATCATCATGATATATATAGTTAGCAAGATTGTATACTCCCTCAACAATCTTATAATTTTTACTATCATGCTCTTCTTCTAATCCTACCCCTGTTTTCATATCACCCAGGTTCCAACCATTGGCAACGACTACTCGGGCAGTATAAAATTCGTTCACAGGCATAATAAACCCTTGTTTATCAATATAATACCCCTCATCCTTATAGTTTAGCACCCTGACTACCGGTTCGCGCTGATAGATATTAACATTTAAATTACCGTTAGAACTAGTAAAAACTTCTGCCGATCTGATGAAAGGATACTTTGCTGTTTCAATCTCAATATTTTTAACATCAACAAGGCTAAGAGGATTCCCCAAAATTTTATCATTAGAGTTTATTATCCTTATGTATATATCGTGTGATGAAACAAATTTATTATCAGTTGAATCTAAAATATTTACCAGGATGGACTGACATGGAATTTTATCAAGTCTGTCATCCACCATGCCCAATACAACTATCATGTATAAACCAATAGCCACCCACAATATTATTTCTTTTCCCTTTTTCAACTTTCTACAAAACTTATGTTATTCTTTTCTTTAAAAATTCTTTCAATAGGTTCAGCCAATTTATCAATATCTCCGGCCCCCAGTGTTAGTAAAACTCCTGAATCCATACTCTTAACATAATCAATCACTTCATCAATTGAATGTATCTCCTTATCTTTTAGAGAAACCATATTTAGAATCAATTCAGAAGTAACACCTGGAACTGGTTCTTCACGGGCAGGATAAATATCTAGTAATATCAACTTATCGAGTCCTTCTAAACTTTCTGCAAAATCTTCATATAAATCTCTGGTCCTTGAGTATAAATGTGGCTGAAATATTCCCGTTAACTCCTGATCCTGGAATAATTCCTTCACCGATGTTATTGTAGATTTTATTTCAACCGGATGGTGAGCATAATCATCAATATAAACGAGCCTATCCGACCGAAAACGAATATCAAATCTTCTTTGGATACCTTTAAATGATTCTACAGCTATACGAATAATTTTTTCTGTAACTCCAAGCTGCAAAGAAACCCCAATAGCAGCAACAGCATTTTCAATATTAATTCTCCCAGGAAATTTCATCAGCAAACCAGGTATCTCAATTCCCGGGCCTATAAAATCGAAAGAATATAAACCCTCCTTAATACTTATATTTTCAGCGTAGAAATCAGCTTTCTTGTCAATTGAGTACGAGAAAACGGTTAAACCGCCTGAATCCATCTCAAATAGTTCAGCTCTTTTGTTCAAGAACAATATTCCATTATCATCAATGTTATTTACAAAATCACTGAATGATTTTCTCAGATTGGTACTATTTTTATAAATATCGAGGTGGTCAGAATCAATCGAAGTAATTATGGCTATATGTGGATGCAGCCATAGAAAGGACCTATCAAATTCATCGGCTTCTGCTACTGAAATCTTTGGATTACCTGAAATATAATTTGAGGAAAAATTCTTTGAAATTCCACCAAGAAATGCCGTACACCCTAAGCGTGATGTATTTAGAATATATGCTATAAAGCTTGAAATCGTTGTTTTTCCATGAGTTCCTGCTACTGCCACCAGCTTAGTTCCTCTGGTAATTTCACCCAGAACCTGAGACCTCTTCTTAATCCAAAATTTATTCTCCTTAAAATAATTAAGCTCAGAATGGCCTTCAGGAATAGCAGGTGTATATATCACAAGAATTTGATCAATCTCATTAACCACCTTAAATCTTTCTGGTATTAAATCGATATTGTCTTCAAAATGAATTGCACAACCTTCCTCAATCAAATGATCAGTTAAAGGAGTTGGTGTTCGATCATATCCGCCTACAGAGTATCCTGCAGATAAAAAATACCTGGCTAATGCGCTCATACCAATGCCGCCAATCCCAACAAAATATACCTTATGTATCTTTTTAAAATCCATTCAAATAGCACACAATTTAATAACTTCATTCGCAATTAACTCAGCTGAGTTATGAATAGCTAATTTTTTAATATTCCCTGAATATATTTTGAGCTTATTATCATTTTCAATGAGTTCCAAGGCGACAGGTATGAGTTTTATCTCAGCTTCCACATCCTCAATAAGAAGGGCTGCATCATTTTCAACCAAAGCCATTGCATTTTTAGTCTGATGATCTTCAGCAACATTCGGAGAAGGAACCAGTATTGAAGGTCTGGCTGTTACACACAATTCAGAAATGGTACCTGCACCAGCTCTGGAAATAACCAGGTCAGAAACAGCATAGGCTAAATCCATTCTGAAAATAAAATCGCGCAAAACAATATTTTCGGGCTGGTCATTATTACTCATCGATTCTTTAGCAGATTCATGGTATAATTTTCCACACTGCCATAATACCTGAATATTGCTACTTTTTAAACCAGGTATATTTGCCTCAACAGCTTGATTAATTGTCCTTGCACCAAGACTTCCTCCCAATACTAAAATAGTTTTCTTATTAGGATCGAGTCCAAATTCAACAAATCCCTCATTTCTTTTCTCCTGAGTCATTTCCAGATCCCCTCTGATTGGATTCCCGGTTAAAAGTATTTTCTCATTTGGAAAATACTTTTCAAGACCCTTGTATGCAACACATATTTTATTTGCGCCTTTAGCCAGTAGTTTATTTGTTATTCCCGGGTATGAATTCTGCTCCTGAATCAGTGTGGGGATATTCTTTTTATTTGCAGCATAAAGAACCGGGCCACTGACGTAGCCACCGGTGCCAACTACAGCATCAGGTTTAAACCTGGATATTATATTTTTTGCACGCTGTAAACTTTTAAGAAGATTTATTAGAACTTTAATATTGTTTATAGTCAATTTGCGGTTGAATCCACTTACGGGTAATCCTTTAATTTCAAATCCAGCAGCGGGTACTTTTTCCATCTCCATTCTTCCGTTAGCACCCACAAACAAAATGTTGATTTTTGAATCAATTTTTAATAGAGCGCGGGCAATAGCAATAGCAGGGAAGATATGACCTCCTGTACCTCCTCCACTAATTATTATTTTTTTACTTTGCTGCTTGCTCTTCATCTAATAAATCTTTTTGAATTCCCCTGCTTACACTTAGAATCATTCCAAAGGCAACACTTGTAAATAATAAGGATGATCCTCCCATACTTACAAAAGGTAATGTTTGGCCTGTTACAGGAAACAAATTCACAGCCACTGCCATATTTACAAATGCCTGAAAAACTATTAACAAAGTGAGACCAATGGCTAAAAAAGCTGGAAAAGTTCTATTTGCCCGCTGCATCATAGAACCTCCACGATATAATATTAACAGGTAGGCAAAAACCAATGGTATTGCCCCCAGAAATAAACCATATTCTTCAATTATAATGGCAAAAATAAAGTCAGAATACGGATGTGGCAAGAAATTACGTTGCACACTTTTTCCTGGTTTTTTGCCAAAAAATCCACCTGTGGCCACAGCAATTTTTGCCTGTTCCACCTGGTAACTATCTTCAGAATTTTCCTGAAAGAAATTCTCAATTCTACTTTTCCATGTACTGATTCTTCCTTCTTTGTTTATAAGATAAGCTCCACCAATAAATAAAACCAGAACCAGTAATCCAATAGCACTAAACGCCACCAGAAATTTCACAGGCACTCTTCCTATAAATAATAATATCATTGATGTGGCAAATACAATTAGGGCAGTTGACAAATTTGCCGGAAGGATCAAAACACATACCAGAACAATAGGAATTATTAAAGGTTGAAACGACTCCTTTAAACTACTGATATTGCCTTGCTTTAGTGAAAGTAGACGTGCAATGTACATTACCAGAGCTAGTTTTGCAAAGTCAGAAATCTGTATTGTAAGACCCAATCCAGGCAGTGTCAACCAACGCGACGCCTGGTTCAGGCTAGTACCCATTAAAAGCGTTAATAACAGTAATGGAATTGACAGGTATAAAAACATTTGAGATAACCTGGAGAAATATCTATAAGGGATAAGGTGTGTAACAAAAATGATGAAAATACCAATTGCCAGAATTACTCCATGCCTCATCAGATAATAGGTAGTATTACCCCCCATTTTTGCATATGCTAAAGTTCCTGTTGAACTATACACTGCCAGCAATGAGAAAATTGTAAGCAATACTATGACACCCCAGATTACTCTATCGCCCCTAAATAATTTATTTATTCTTTCTTCCATTAACAGATTTAAAACAAATTTTAAAATTAAAATTAGAGATTTCGGACGGCCTGCTTAAACTGGCGTCCACGGTCCTCATAATTATCAAAAAGATCAAAACTTGCACATGCTGGTGAAAGGAGAACTGTGTCACCTTTTTCTCCCATAAAGTAGGCTTTGCGTACTGCTTTCTCCATTGAGGTTACCTCTACTATATTTTCTACAGTATTCTCAAAGCTTTCCTTTATTTTTGCGTTGTCCTTGCCCAGGCAGATTATCCCTTTAACTTTATTTTTAGCAAGTTCCAGTAAGGGGGTATAGTCATTTCCCTTATCTATTCCTCCAATTATAAGTATAACATTGTTTGACATGCTCTCAAGTGCATACCATGTGGAATTTACATTAGTAGCTTTTGAATCATTTATAAACATTATGCCATGTACCTTAATTACCGGCTCAAGTCTATGTTCCACGCCCTGAAAGTCTGACAGGCTTTCACGAATAACTTCTTTCCGTATACGTAATACCTGCCCTGCAATCCCTGCTGCCATCGAATTATAAGTATTGTGTTTCCCTTTTAATGCAAGATCTTGAATTGACATATCAAATTTTTTATTTTGTGATTTAAAAATTATTCTATCATTATTTACATAAGCTGCTTTTTCCAGGTCTTTTCCTAATGAAAATGGAAATTTCATCATTGTGGTATCCCTGCTATGCAAACCATCTATTATCAACTGATCATCAGAGCAATAGATAAAACTATCATCTTCTTTCTGATTTTGAATTATCTTAAACTTTGAGTTCACATAATTCTTCATCTCATAATTATACCGGTCAAGATGATCAGGTGTAATATTTAGAAGAATGGCAACATCAGACTTAAAGTCATACATATTATCAAGCTGAAAGCTACTTAGTTCCAACACGTAAAAATCAAAATCATGTTCTGCTACCTGCATGGCAAAACTATGACCAACATTTCCTGCCATACCCACATTCATTCCAGCCTTTTTCATCATATGCCAGATTAAGTTTGTCGTGGTTGTTTTGCCATTACTTCCTGTAACACAAATCATTTTTGCTTTTGTAAACCTTGCCGCAAACTCAATTTCTGAGATCACTGGAATCCCTACTTTTTTAATCGCTTTAATTATGCTTGTAGTATCTGGAATTCCAGGGCTCTTTATTACCTCATTAGCCTGTAAGATCGCCTCTAATGAATGCCCATTCTCTTCCCAATTGATACCCTTACTCGCCAAAATATCCTTATAGTTTTTCTTTATTTCACCGCTGTCAGACAACAAAATTTCATAACCCATTTTTAAAGCAAGAACAGCACTCCCTGTGCCACTTTCACCTCCACCAAGTACAACTATTTTTTTTTGGCCTTCCTGCATTATTATCTAATCTTTAAGGTTGCAATGGTTATTACTGCTAACATTATTCCTATAATCCAGAACCGGGTAACTATTTTGGGTTCTGTATATCCTCTTTTTTGATAATGGTGATGCAAGGGAGACATTAGAAAAACCCTCTTACCAGTCCCCGTTTTCTTTTTTGTGTACTTAAAGTACGATACCTGAATCATTACCGAGAGGCTTTCTATAAGGAAAATTCCACACAGGATGGGAATTAAAAGCTCTTTCCTTATGATAATAGCAAATACTGCAAGAATACCTCCTAAAGCAAGACTTCCTGTATCGCCCATAAATACCTGGGCGGGGTAAGAGTTGTACCATAAGAAGCCAATAGTGGCTCCTATCAAAGCACTGGCAACTATTACTAGTTCACCGGTATTTGGAATATACATGATGTTCAGGTAAGTTGCATATATTGCATTACCTGACAGATATGCAAGTACTCCCAAAGTTGTACCTGTAATAGCTGTTGTTCCTGCAGCAAGACCATCAAGACCATCAGTAAGATTAACACCATTGGAGACAGCGGTAATAATAAAGATTACAGCAATTACAAAAACAAGCCATGCCCAGCTTTGTTTCTTCTCACCAAGGAAGCCGACCAGGTAGCTATAATCGAATTCATGATTCTTAACAAAGGGAATAGTAGTTTTAGTTGATTTCAGATCCTGAACTTTTGATAATTCATTTAGACTTGCCGAATAATTTACTTCGGCAGTTTCAAGAGAGGTAAACTCACGAATAACAACATCGTCATTTATATACAGAGTTAATCCTACAATCAAACCCAACACTACCTGTCCCGCAATCTTAAATCTGCCAGCCAGGCCCTCTTTATTCTTTTTGAATATTTTAATGTAATCATCAATAAATCCTATGACACCAAGCCATACAGTAGTGATTAACATTAACAGAACATACACATTTGATAAATCACCAAAGAGAAGAACCGGAACGAGAATGGAGGCAAGTATAATGATTCCACCCATGGAGGGAGTACCTGCTTTCTGATATTGTCCTTCAAGACCCAGGTCTCTGACAACCTCACCTATTTGTTTCTTCTGCAAATATTTAATTATTCTTTTTCCAATTAGCATTGAAATAAATAAGCTAAATATGACGCTCATTGCAGCACGAAACGAAATATACTGGAACATTCCAGCGCCAGGAATATTGAAAGCATCGAGGTATTTGAATAAATAATATAGCATAATCAATTACTTTTTATTATTCCGCTTCCATTTGAGTAAATACTTTCCTTACAATTTCTCTGTCATCGAAATGATGCCTTTTTCCTTCAATCTCCTGATATGTTTCATGTCCTTTTCCGGCAATAAGAATTATATCAAATCTCTCTGCCATCATGCAAGCAGCTTTTATTGCTTCTTTCCTATCGACAATCGATAGAACTTTCTTCTGCATCTCCAGCGGGACGCCCGCTTCCATTTCTTTTATAATATCCTGAGGAGGTTCACTTCTTGGATTATCAGATGTAAGAATGAGCTTATCACTTTTCTCAGCACCTATTTTTGCCATTATTGGCCTCTTATCTTTATCCCTATCACCACCAGCTCCAATAACAGTTATAATTTTGCCATGCGTTTTTCTGATTTGCTGTATGGACTGAAGGACATTTTTTATTGCATCAGGTGTATGGGCATAGTCTATAATTGCAATTTTACCATTGGCAGACCTGACTGCTTCAAACCTCCCCGGAACAGGTTTCATTTTAGAAATAACTGTAAGAACCTCCTCACTTTTCATACCACCTGTTACTGCTGTGGCGTAAGCTGCTAATAAATTGTATATATTAAAATCTCCAATAAATGGGATCCATATCTCGCTATTGTTGATCCTGATCAGAGTTCCTTCCAGCGTTCTCTCAATTACTTTAGCGTTGAAATCAGCTATTTGTTTAATTCCATATGAAAAAGTGTTGGCTCTGGTATTTTGCACCATAACCTTACCATTTTTATCATCTACGTTAATTAGGGCAAATGAATCTTCAGTAAGAGAATCAAAAAATTTCTTTTTTGTTTTCAAGTAATTATCAAATGTTTTGTGATAATCAAGGTGATCATGTGTTAAATTTGTAAATACAGCACCTTTATAAACCAAGCCAGCTATTCTCTCCTGATCAATTCCATGTGAACTAACCTCCATAAACACATCTATGCAACCAGCTTTTACCATCTGATCCAATAGCTCATTAATTTTTATAACATCAGGAGTGGTATGTGTGGCATCAATAGAGTTTTTGTGAATGCGTGTGCTTATTGTTGAAATTAATCCGGCTGGATAACCCAGTTCCTCGTAAATTCGATACAGGAAAGTGGCGATAGATGTCTTTCCATTTGTACCTGTTATTCCAATCAATCTTATCTGACTGGAAGGCTTATCGAAAAATGCCGATGCTATATGCCCTAATGCTAAAGAAACATTTTTAACCTGGACCCAGGTAATTTTGCTTTCCAAGTTATTAGGGATTCTCTCACATAATACCGCAGAGGCCCCATATTTAATTGCTTCGGGAATAAAATCATGACCATCAACCCTTGTACCCTTGACTGCTGCGAATAAATCACCAGACCTAACTTTTGAAGAATTTATTGAAATGCCCTCGACAGGAATATCCAATGAGCCTGTTACTTTTACAGTATCATAATGTTGCAATATTTCTCTGAGTAACTTCATCTGTTCAATTTCATTAACTCTGACTCATCTCAAGAATGATTCTTTTGCCAGGAGCAATTCGCGATCCTGGTGCTAAAGATTGAGATTTAACACTTCCTTTGCCTCTAACAACCACCACTAATCCGGCATTTTCAAGAAGGTAAACTGCATCTTTAAGTCCCATCTGAACAACATTTGGAACCAATTCTTCCTTAAAATTCAAATCTGTTACCTGAACAATTGAATCCTTACTGGTAGTTGCAACCCATTCATTTAGGGCGCTATTCGCTGTTGATTCCATATTCAACCTGGTTAATACCGATGATAAATCGTTATAATATCCATTTTTTGAATATGGAACCGACACCTTCTCCGACGAAGCATAGTATGTATTATCTTGCATTTCCAGATCAGTTGCATAAACCCTATCAGCTATTTCCTTAAAAACTGGTCCAGCTACCAGGTTCCCATAATAAACTGAACTGGAAGGAGCATTAACGACCACAATACATGAGTATTTTGGAGAATCCGCCGGAAAATAACCGACAAAAGATGCCTGGTATTGAACATCTTTGTAGTTACCATATCCTTTGTTCATGTTTGCAATCTGTGCAGTGCCCGTTTTACCGGCGATTTTAAACAAGTCATTTTTTAGATTTGTTGCTGTACCTTTTTCAACGACTCCCTCAAGCATTATTTTGGCATCACGTATTGTACTTGCAGAAGCTATAGAGGGATTTATAACTTCGGTTGGAAAACTAGCTTTTAAAACACCATTATATCGAATTTCTTTTACCAGTTTGGGTTTTACCATTTTACCATCATTTGCAACTGCATTATAAAAAGTTAAAATCTGCATAGGTGTCATTCTAACTTCATAACCATGAGCCATCATGGGTAAGGAGATCCCTGACCAATAAGGATCTCCTGGGTATTTAATTTCTGGAGACCCCTCTCCTTTAATTTCCATATTGAGCATTTTATTCAGGTTCATACTGTAAAGCCTGTTTATAAACTCTTTTTCCTTCCCCTTATAATATCGATCTATTAGCATGGAAACACCAACATTTGAAGAATATTCCAACACCTCCTGTACTGTAATGATACCGTATCCTCCTTCATGAGAATCTTTGATAGTTTTGTCATAAAACCTTACTTTACCTTTACCCGTATCGATGGAATCCTCAAGCTTCACATAGCCATCCTCAAGAGCTGCCATTAGAACAGGTAGTTTGAAAGTTGATCCGGGCTCTGATCTTTCCCCGATGGCATAATTGTACAATTCACGGTAATTTCCGCTGTTATCCTTTTCCAAATTCACTATGGCACGTACCTCCCCAGACTTCACTTCCATCAGAATGACAGTTCCATGATGTGCATTGTGTTTGGTAAGCTGGTCCAATAACGCCTCATGTGCTACATCCTGAAGGTTGATGTTCACAGTTGTTATTATATCCTCACCATCCCTTGGCTCAACCTCATTTTTATCGTTAATAGGCATCCAAACATTTCCAGATAATTTCTGCATGATTCTAAGCCCAGCTTTCCCTTTCAGGTATTGATCATATGCCCCTTCTATACCCACTACATTAGCTGAATTATCCTTGGTGGTATATCCAATTGTTCTTTTTGCCAGTTCCTGATGGGGAAATACACGATGATTATCCTGTATATAAATAAAGCCACCTTTGTATTGACCCAGCCTGAAAATTGGAAGGGTTTTTAATTCTTTTAATTCCTGGTGACCTACCTTTCTCTTAATTAAGTAGTAGCGCTCTCCCCTTCTTCGCGCTGAAACAAGATCCCTTTTATACTGTTCTTTTGATTTATCCTTAAATGTGTTTGCCAGACCAGCTGCAAGGCCATCAACTCCACTATTGAATACCTCAGCAGTTAGAGCACTGCTTTTAAGATCCATTCTAATTTCGTAATATGGTATTGAAGTTGCCAACAACCTGTTATCAGAATCATAAATGTTACCACGATTTGGATCAATATGGAAGTCCTTCGTGGTAAGGGTTTGTTCCTTACTACTCCATTTCTCCCGCTCAACTGTTTGCAAATACAATATCCTTCCTAAAATGGTTAGGCCCATAACAAAAAATAAGGCATATACCAATCCAACCCGCCATAATATGTCCTTTTTTAACGACACCTGTTAATTCTCTTTTTCTGTTATAACTAGCCTCTGAGGCGGTTCAAAAGATTCTATAAGATTCAGACCACGTTCACTTATCAATTTTGATACTTCTGATTGTTTACTGATATCCATTAATTTGGCTGAAATTGATACTGATTCAGCCCTTAATTCTTTAATTTTATTCTGTAGGACTGCGGTTTGGCGCACAATCTTTTCAGCATTGTAACGATTCCCGATATAGATTACAGCCAGTAAGGTTAAAAAAATCAAGTAAGGCAACTGCCTGGTTATTAACCCCTTTGTCAAAACAGTGCCATCAAGGAGTTCTCGAATAAATCCTTTCCGGATCTCCTTTTGTTCAAGCTGATGATCTATAAATTCAATTCTCTTTTCCATTTCAAGCTTCATAATTAGTCCTGGATGCAATTCTGAGTTTTGCACTCCTGGCTCTGGGATTCCTATTTATTTCATTTTCATCAGGTACAATTACATGACGGTTTACCGATTTAAAAGGACATAAAACATTTCCGTATAGATCGCTTGTGTCTGTGGGTTTAAAATCTCCATATTTGATAAAGTTCTTAACCAATCTATCCTCTAATGAATGGTAGGTTATAACTACCAGCCTTCCAGACTCCATGATGATTTCTTGTGTTTGCATCAACAAGCTTTTTAGACTATCCAGCTCCTTGTTCACTTCTATCCGGATAGCTTGAAATACCTTTGCTAAATATTTATTACTATTTTTTTTTGGCACACGGGATTCAATTACATTTAAAAACTTTTCAATAGTATCAATATTCTTCCCCTCCCTTTGTTGCACTATTAATGATGCCAGGGCTCTCGAATTCTTTATTTCTCCATAGCTCCAGAATAAGAATGCAAGATCTTCTTCCGCAAAATCCATAATTACATCTCTGGCAGAATATTCTGCATTTTGGTTCATGCGCATATCCAAAGGCCCATCTCCTCTAAAAGAAAACCCTCTTTCTGCCAAGTCAAATTGATGTGATGAAACCCCCAGATCTGCAATCAATCCGTTTATTTTTTCAATTCCTAAATATCTAAGGTTGTTTTTTAGGAATTTGAAATTTTGACGAACAAATAAAAGGCGAGTATCATCCAAGATATTTTCTTTTGAGTCAAGATCCTGATCAAAGGCAACTAGCTTTCCCTTTTTTAGTCTATTCAGAATCTCCCTGGAATGACCTCCTCCTCCAAATGTTACATCTACATATATCCCGCCTGGATCAATATTTAACCCATCAATACTTTCTTTTAACAATACCGGTATATGATACCCGCTCATTCACCTGAATTCTGATATGGTTCATCCATTATTTTCTCAGCCAACCTAGCAAATTCGTCATCAACAAAACTTTGAGCTTCATAATTCTCTTTCAACCAGATTTCAATTTTCGAGTCCTGACCTGCCATAATTAAATCCCTGATTATTCCAGTCTCTTCAAGTAGTCGTTTTGGAATCAATAGCCTATTACTACTATCAAGTACCAGTTCAGCTGTCCCTTTGTAGAAGTTTCTAAGGAAAATGTTATGTTCCTTTTTGTAGGGATTTATCTTGCTTCTGATCAACTTTGTCTGATATTCCCATTCGTTCATTGGATATAAAACCAGACATTTCTCAAAAATATCTTTCTTGATCACAAACCTCCCCTGGCTCTTTACCGGCAACTGCTTGATAAATGCCGAAGGAAGAAGCACCCTTCCCTTTACATCAACTTTGCAGCTATAATCACCAATAAACGCACTCATATTTTGAAATTTTGATGGGTAAAAATATAGAAAAATTCCCACAATAAACCACTTTTACCCATTTTTTCCCACTTTTTTTATTAACTTTTAATACACTAACTAAGAAGATAATCTCCAGTCTTTTAGATTTTAAAAGCTTCAGTCAGAAATAATGGAGCTTTTTACTAAATTTAAGGTCGGTTTTGTTAGAAGGAATAATTGAATATTTTAATTGAGCATATCTACTTCGAAAATGGCTTTTATTGATATTGAAAATACTTTAAGAAGTAAAAACCCGGGACTCGCAAAAGGAATCCCAAAATTTGTAATTTCTTACATCAAGAAAATAGTTCATCAGGATGATTTAAACGACATTATTTTAACTGCCAAAGGCAAAGAAGGCTTTGACTTTATTAGACATTCACTGGATTACATGAATATCACATATGAGGTAAAGGGAGTTGAGAATGTACCTAAAAAAGGTAGATTTGTTTTTGCAGCAAATCACCCGCTTGGAGGCCTTGATGGTATAATTTTTACACTTGAAGTTGGAAAAATATACCCTAATTTAAAATTTCCTGTGAATGATTTACTGCTTAATGTTACTGCCCTTAATAGTTTATTTCTTCCTATAAACAAACATGGAAGGCAGCCAAAGGAAACAGCCAAACTGGTTGAAGATGCATATGCTTCTGACGACCAGATTTTATATTTTCCTGCCGGGCTCTGCTCAAGGAAGCAAGGAAGAAGAATTGTAGACCTGGAGTGGAAAAAAAATTTTATTAGCAAGGCAATTAAACATAAGCGAGACATAATCCCGGTTCATTTTTCCGGGAGAAATTCAAACTTCTTTTATAATCTGGCCAATATTAGAACTTCTCTTGGGATTAAATCTAATTTTGAAATGGTCTATCTCCCTGATGAAATGTTTAAGCAATCAGGTAAAAAGCTTTCCATGACTTTTGGGAAACCAATTTCTTATCTAGTAATAAAAGAATCCGGGCTCTCTGTCCAGGAATGGACCAACCGATTGAGAGCTTTAGTATACCAATTGTAGACAGATCAAATTATTCCCTATTTCAGAATTAATTTGTACTTTTGATATCTTAAGAGTATTGCACTTTATGAAAGAAATAATCCCTCCTATTCCCATAAATAAGCTTGAAGAAGAGTTAGAAAAGGCAACGCTGCTTAGGAAGACAAATTATGGAGGGAATTTGGTTTACCTTACAACAAATAAGGAAACTCCGCTGCTGCTCAGGGAGATTGGCAGGCTCCGGGAATTGACTTTTAGAAATGCAGGTGGAGGCACTGGCAAAGATTGTGATTTAGACTCATATGATATATCGAATACTCCATATGAACAATTGTTTGTATGGAACCCGAAGGACAAAGAAATAATTGGCGGTTACAGGTTTTATAAATGCAATAGTATGGCTGAGGATTGTGTTGAGCCTGAAAAGCTTGCAACTTCAAATCTCTTTAAGTTTTCTGATAAGTTTATACACCGATACCTACCTCACTTAATGGAATTGGGACGTTCATTTGTGGTTCCATCATATCAGTCCAGAGAAGGTGGGCGTAAAAGTCTTTATGCACTTGATAATCTGTGGGATGGACTGGGTGCATTGGTTATTAATAACCCAAGCATTCGATTTTTCTTTGGGAAAGTTACCATGTACCCTCATTTTAATAGAGACGCACGGGATCTAATTTTATATTTTTTACATAAACATTTTGGGGATCATGAAAATCTCCTGATTCCTTATCAGCCGCTACAACTAAACCTTAACCGGGAAAAACTGGAATCCATTTTTCCAGGAAAATCAATAAATGGCGATTATAAATTCCTTTCTCAGGAAGTGAGAGCATATGGAGAGAACATACCACCGCTTATCAATGCCTACATGAACCTTTCACCTACCATGAAAACCTTTGGAACAGTAATCAATAAGAGTTTTGGTAACGTAGAGGAAACAGGTATGATGATAACACTAAAAGATATGTACGTTTCAAAGATAAACAGGCACCTGGCTTCCTACAGAGAAGACTATGAATTACCTACTTGATAGGACAATTTAATTAATAGGCTCTTCGATTTCTTCCTTCGATAAAGTTAATGAATGATTTATTCACAACCTTATTCCCTCCCGGAGTAGGATAATTACCTGTAAAATACCAGTCACCTAAATTTTCCGGACATGCAATATGCAAATTTTCAACTGATTGGTAAACAATTTCAACCTCGGCATTTATATCCTTGGTCTTTAGAAGGATTGCAATTTCTTTTGAAATATCCTCAACTGAAAAAGGTTCATAAATTTCTTTCACATAATTTACAATTTCCTCCTTTGGAAGATTTTCCTGGGCTTTAGATTTAAGATAAACTTTATTTATAAGTTCCTCTCGACCGGTTTTTTTCAATAAACTTATGGCTGCTTTAAAGGCTATAAAATCATTCAATTTGGCCATATCAATGCCATAACAATCGGGGTATCTTATTTGGGGAGAAGAAGATACTATGACAATTTTCTGAGGACCTAGTCTGTCGAGAATTTTAATGATACTCATTTTAAGAGTGGTTCCTCTCACAATAGAATCATCAATAACTACAAGGTTGTCAACATCTCTGCGAATAGTATCGTAGGTAATATCGTATACATGGCCTACCAGGTCATCTCTTCCCTGGTCAGCAGCGATAAAGGTTCTTAGTTTTACATCCTTAATCGCAATTTTCTCAACCCTGGGCCTTAGATTCATAATCTTTGTAAGCTCATCCTCTGATTTCTGATTTTTTAGATCAAGAACTTTCCTGACCTTCACCTCATTTAGGTAGTCTTCCATCCCTTTAACCATACCGTAAAAAGCCGTTTCAGCAGTATTGGGAATAAATGAGAAAACCGTATTCCTAAGATCGTGATCAACAACTTTAAGTATATCCTGTGTTAATAGATTACCTAGTTTTTTTCTTTCTTTATAAATATCCCTATCACTTCCACGAGAAAAATAAATCCTTTCAAATGAACAAGCTTTCTTTTCCCTGGGTGTTCGAACCTTTTCAATAGAAACTTTGCCATTTGCTTTAGTAACAATGGCATGTCCGTGGGGCAATTCCTTTACATCTTCGCAAGACAGATTCATTACTGTTTGAATCACAGGCCGTTCAGAGGCAACAACCACAATTTCATCATCATAATAGTAAAATGCGGGTCGTATTCCCCATGGATCTCTAACTACAAATGAATCACCATGTCCAATGATGCCGCCAATGGCATAACCTCCGTCCCACTTTTCGCTTGCACGATTTAGTACCCTGGAAACATCTAAGTTCTCCTCAATTAAAGGTGAAATTTCTCTATTCGTAAACCCCTCACTTTTATATTTACTGAATAATTCCTGATTTTCAACATCAAGAAAATGTCCAATATTCTCAAGAACTGTAACAGTATCTGAAAAATCTTTAGGATTTTGTCCAACATCAATTAATACCTGAAATAATTCATCTACATTGGTAAGGTTGAAATTACCTGCAAGTACTAAATTTCTGGATCTCCAGTTATTTTCTCTTATTACCGGATGTACTAATTCAATATTATTTTTTCCAAATGTACCATATCGCAAATGCCCTAAATATAGTTCTCCGGCAAATGAAAGGTTTCCTTTGGCCCAATGCGGATCACCAATAAGGTCCTTATGCTTTCTCGATTTAGTGGAAAATTCTTTATTGATCTTGCTGAATATATCCTGAATTGGATTTGGCTTATTAGAGCGTTGCCTATGCATATATTTATTGCCAGGGTCAACATTCAGTTTCAGACAAAGAGCACCTGCGCCATCCTGCCCTCTGTTATGCTGCTTCTCAATGAGAAGGTAAAGTTTCTGAAGCCCATACATCCAGGTACCATACTTTACCTTATAATACTCCAGTGGTTTTCTCAGCCTCACTAAGGCTATTCCACATTCATGCTTAATCGCATCACTCATGAGGCTATAATAAAATTAGAATTCTTGCCGTGCAAAAATAGTCATTACGATTAACAAAACTAAACTAAAATTGAATTATGAATCTCCTTCCAGGGGGGGTAGGTTAATCCTACTTAAAGGTGTTATATATGCATCAGGAAATTTACGATTCAGCTGATTAAAAAGGGATGTTGCTTCACGCTTTGTCCGATAATCGCCAACCCTTACCTTAAAATATGGAGCTTCATATAGAACATATGCTGGAACCAGAGGAAAATCAGAAATGAAGAGAGCCTTGGCTTCATATGCCTTGTCCCGTGCTTCCCTGCCGGATCCAAAAAAGATCTGGATGCGGTAACCAGGCATGTCATTATTCTCAAGGTTTTGATTTTTATATCTTTCAAGAACCTCATCAAAAGATTCATCCTGGTGAATATTGAGAGACCCGGTCTGGGTTGTAACAGGCTTATTGTTCTGCTGATTATTTGATCTAGTTGTTCTATTACTCTGAGATATGCCTGAGAGTTCAAACAATAACAGAATAAATAACGTTATAATTATTCGAAACATTTGTTAAATCTTATAATCAGGATGTATACTTAGAATTGGAATAGGTGAATGATTAACCATATGTTGTGCAGTACTACTTATTGGCATATTAACAGGAGTACCACGCTGATTACTTACAATAGAAATCAATTGAGCTCCTTGATGCACCCCATAGGTATAGGCTATTTCTGCCAGGTTACTACCTTTGATATCCTTTCTCACAACATCAATGTTTCTTTTCTTTAGATATTCACTAGCTTGTTCAGCATAGTTTTTTAGTCGTTTTACAATGTCAGACCTTTCGGTGGTTCGCACTGAAATAACATGTACTTCAGCATTAAATGCAGAAGCAAGCTCTGCTGTATATGGAATTTTTACTCTTGTTTCCCTGTTTGCATCAATAGGCAAAACAATTTTTGAAATTTTATTTTCCTTGAAGCCATTTCGAACTGTAATGACAGGACACAAAGCTTTGCAGACAACTTTATATGAATTACTTCCGAGCCAAAACTCTTCAAATCCAGAAACCCCATGAGTTCCCATAACAATTAGTGAAGCATTATCAAGTTCGGCCTGTTCGGTGATTACTTTATAAACCTTTCCTACCCGGATTAAATAATCAAAAGTTCCTTTGCCTTTATATTTTGGCTTGAATTTTTTTATCAGGTCGTCACAGAATTCGATCACCGTTTTGGCATATTCATTCTCCTTACCATCAATTACAAATGGGGAGTCGTAATTTTTACTTTTCCGAACATGTAAAATTCTAATACTTGCTTTAAGCTTATTAGCAATGCTTATTGCATGTTTAAGTGCATTAATAGAATCTTTTGAAAAATCAACCGGAACAAGAATGTTTTTCATAATAATAGTGTTTGAAAGATGTTTTGATCAATGGCTAAAATTAGAAAAAAAAACAATACGTAAATTTTACTGCGAGTTTTATCTAATACAAATTTAAATTGTCTTTGGAATGAATTGGTATTTTAGTTCCAATCATACACTTTCGTACTTTTAGGTACCCATTTGCCTCAATACTGGCCTTTCCTTTACCCACAACCGACAATAATATTTTAGCACCCCCTGATAAACCAGAAATATTAACATCCAAAGGAAAAGTATATATTTTTTCTGAGTGCTTTTCTATTAGAATTTTTTCGCTGCTCGTAATGATTCCTACTTGCATGTCATTCAACAAAACTAAAATATTAACCTCTGTTACTTTGAAATTCATTCCTGAAGGGTTCTCGACAGGAATGTCCAGCTCCAATCCCAGGTTTCCTTTCTCAAAGGTTGAAAATCTGACTTCCTGCACCTCACCTACGACCAGGTTTTTATATCCTGAACAACCAGATCCTCCCAACAGAACTGAAGAAAAAAGAATTAATACAATTAATCTTATAGAATTTCTCATTTGAGGTTAAACGGTAATATAATACCTTTATTATACCTGAAAAGTCTGCTAATTAAAAAAGCCAATCATTAAATTCCGATTGGCCACACTAACTTACTGCCTATAAGCTACTCATTCTCAAGAACATTCATCAAGTCATTGGTCATTTCGAGGTTATGAAATACATTTTGCACATCGTCATCCTCCTCAAAGTCTTCAACCATTCTCAAGAACTTAACTGCCGATTCAGTATCTAATTCTTTGGTATCATTGGGAATACGTTGTAATACCGAATTCTCAGGCTCCACGCCAAGTTCATCAAGTTTTTTTTGTACACTACCAAAATCCTCAAGTGCTGTAGTAACGATAAAAACATCACTTTCTTCTTCAATATCTTCAACGCCAGCGTCAATAATTTCAAGTTCAAATTCTTCCGGATCCAGGTCTCCTTTTGGGATAGTAAAAACCCCTTTTCTGTCAAATAAAAAGCTCAAAGACCCATTGGTTCCAAGTGTGCCTCCCTTTTTAGTAAAAATAGATCTGATAACACCAACAGTACGATTATTGTTATCTGTAAGGCAGTCAATAAATACAGCTACACCTCCCGGACCATACCCTTCAAAAGTCACCTCCTGGAAATTTGCCCCATCACTACTAGCTTTGCTAATGGCCCTTGAAATATTGTCCTTAGGCATATTGGCTCCTTTAGCATTTTGTAAAGCCACCCTGAGTCTAGGATTTGATTCTTCGTCGGGTCCCCCCTCTTTAACTGCAACTTGAATTTCCTTTACAATTTTTGAAAATATTTTAGAGCGCTTGGCATCAGCAGCTCCTTTTTTTCTTTTAATCGTTGACCATTTACTATGCCCTGACATGTTTTTTGTTTCTAGTATTTATATTTTGCAGCTCCTCAAAAATACAAATAATGAATGAATTTGTTTAGCGATCAAACAAAAGAAATATTGCAATTTTTAAATATCCGTTATTTCAATAAATGTTAGTGATTTAGTTTAATGGTACCGGATCTATTATTTTTATTGAGAAGCATTCCTTTTTTTTGCCCAAGGTATTTTACATTGACAAGGTTTACCTGATCGTCAAACAATTCTGTTAACATCAGATTAGAAACTTCAACCGTACGAACTGATTCAATCCCCAAAATTTCAGTATAAATCCAGGTAACATCCATTTCAACTTCTTTTCCGATATAAATTGGGGTGTACGACTGTCCATTTATAGCGATACTGAAGTTATTCCTTATATAAACATACAGAACTGAGTCAGCCTCAAGAGGTTCATTTTTAGCACCTAGACCATATGGCATTTGTGATCCTGAAATTGCATATTCAAGATCGTCCGTAAAAATCTTCATGGTTATCTCAACTGCCTCAGTTTCCTGGTTGAATTCAACCTGAACCAAACTAACATAAAACTTATGACTGAATCCTGAAATGATAATTATCAATAGAGCAAATACAAGTGAGCGCAAGATTTTCTGATGCATATTTAAAGTTTAAAAAATATTTGGATTCGCTTATTAAACAATAATTTATTAAAATTGCACATCTTATTACTATTATAGAGGCTTTAACTTTTGATAGATAATTTGGCAAAAAAGTTTCAATCATCTCAAAACAAACTAAAGCATATTCCAGTGAAAAAACAAGTTTTATTTTTATTCGTTGGTTTTCTATTTTTTACCACTTTAATCTTTGCTCAGGAAAACACTAATCGAAGTAAATTCAGGCAGCTCCAGGATAAGTTAGCAACACCTAATGCTTATCGAACTGCCTCAGGAGCACCAGGATATAAGTACTGGCAACAAAAAGCTGATTATAAAATAGATATTACACTCGACGATGAAAAGCAAAGAATTAGCGGAGTTGAAACAATCACTTATTTCAATAATTCACCGGATGTGTTGGATTACCTCTGGATTCAGCTTGATCAAAATGTGCGAGAACAAGGCTCTATTTCAGCCGAGACTGCCACAATGAAATTATCAGAAAGACTAAGTCCTTATTACCTTAGATATTTATTTAGTGATTTTGACGGGGGATTTAAGCTGGAATATGTTACAGATAGTAAGGGAAATGACTTAAAGAACACCATAAATTACACTATGATGCGAATTGACCTGCCTCAGTCTCTTCAGCCAGGAGGCAGTTTTACTTTTAATATTAAATGGTGGTACAATATAAACGACAGAGATAAAGTTGGAGGAAGATCAGGAATGGAATATTTTGAAGAGGATGATAATTACCTTTATACTATTGCCCAATTTTATCCCCGACTTGCTGTATATAGTGATTTTCAAGGTTGGCAACATAAACAATTTTTAGGCAATGGTGAGTTTACGTTGACATTTGGAAATTTTGACGTAAATATTACTGTTCCAGAAGATCATATCGTTTCATCTACCGGGATTCTTCAAAATTCAAAAGAGGTACTTAGCTCAACCCAGAGATCAAGACTTGAGAAAGCTAAAAATTCTCCTGAACCTATAATGATTGTTACACAGGAAGAAGCAACCGAAAATGAAAAAGATAAATCATCCAAAACAAAAACCTGGCATTTTAAAGCAGAAAATGTACGAGATTTTGGGTTTGCATCCTCCCGGAAATTTATCTGGGATGCAATGGGTGTAAAATTTGGAAACAGAACAGTTCTGGCCATGTCGTTCTATCCAAAAGAGGGAAATCCTCTATGGGAGCAATATTCTACTAAAGCAGTGGTTCATACAATCAAAACTTATTCAAAATATACATTTGACTATCCATATCCCGTAGCCCAGTCAATCCATACCAAAAATATTGGCATGGAATATCCGATGATTTGTTTTAATGGAGGGCGACCTGAACCCGATGGAACTTATTCAGAAAGAACAAAATATAGTATGATCTCAGTAATAATTCACGAGGTGGGTCATAATTATTTCCCAATGATTGTTAATTCAGATGAACGGCAATGGAGCTGGATGGATGAAGGATTAAATACTTTCTTACAGGGTGTTTCAGAAAGGGAGTGGGATCACAACTATCCTGGTTGGAGTGGAAATCCTGCTGAAATTGTTGATTATATGGATGGAGATAAGGAATTAATTACTCCAATAATGACCAATTCTGAATCACTCTTGCAGTTTTACAACAATGCCTATGCCAAGCCTGCAACAGGTTTAAATATTTTACGTGAAACTATTATGGGACGTGAGCTATTTGACTTCGCTTTTAAGCAATATTCGCAGCGTTGGATGTTTAAGCATCCTACTCCCGATGATTTTTTCAGAACCATGGAAGATGCCTCTGCCGTTGACCTGGATTGGTTCTGGAGAGGTTGGTTTTACACAACCGATAATGTAGATATTTCACTTGAAAAAGTTGCTGTTTTCGAACCATATACTCATGATCCTACAATTGAGAAATCAAAAGAGAAAGAAGAAGAAGAAATAATCCCAGAACATATTAGTATTACCAGGAATAAGGAAGCGCTTAAAACAGCTGTAGAATTAGATGAAGGACTAAAGGATTTTTATAACTCATATAATAAATTTGAGGTCACTGAAAAAGATAAGACACAATATAAGAAATACCAGGAATCAATGGATGAGATGGACAAAAAGTTGCTCTCTATGAAAGGAGATTTCTACCAGTTAGATTTCAAAAATGTAGGTGGTTTGGTAATGCCATTGATCCTTGAATTCAAATTTGAAGATGGAAGCAAAGAAGAGGTAAGAATCCCGGTTGAAATATGGCGAAAAAATAATGATGAAGTCAGTAAAGTATTTTATTTTGAGAAGGAAGTAAAAAGCATCAAACTTGATCCTCACCTGGAAACAGCTGATGTAAATACCTCAAACAACAACTGGCCTCCAAAACCTGAGTTAACCCGGTTTCAGCTTTATAAATGGAACAGGTCAGCCAGGCCAAATCCAATGCAAAATCAACAAAAGAAAAAGGAATAGAAAAGTTTTTTCAATTTTAACAAATCGAATTGTTGAATCATTCTGCTAACTTGATTTTTAACTCCTTTAGCTGATCCTCAGAAATGGCCGAAGGACTTTCAATCATTATATCTCTGCCGGAATTATTCTTAGGAAAAGCTATATAGTCTCGAATTGATTCAGATCCACCGAAGAGTGCTACCAGACGGTCAAAACCAAAAGCTATACCTCCATGTGGCGGTGCACCATATTTAAAAGCATTCATTAAAAACCCAAATTGGTTTTCAGCCTCCTTTTCAGTAAAGCCAAGATGTTCAAACATTTGCTGCTGTTTTTGCCGGTCATGAATTCTGATTGACCCACCACCAATTTCTACCCCGTTTATTACGAGGTCATATGCATTGGCGCGAACACTCCCCGGATCTTTTTCAAGTAAATCTACATCCTCCTCTTTTGGTGAAGTAAATGGATGGTGCATCGCATGATATCTTTCAGTTTCATCATCCCATTCAAATAAAGGAAAATCAACAACCCAAACAGGTTTAAAAACATTATTGTCTTTTAAATTTAGTATAGAAGCCATTTCTAAGCGCAAAGCAGATAAGGCCGCAAGGGTTCTCCCCTTTTCACCTGCAAGAATAAGCAACAGGTCATCTTTTGATGCACCCATAGCTTCTTTCCAACCTCTTAAAGCATTCTCATCGAAGAATTTATCAACTGATGATTTAAAAGTTCCATCCTTATTTACTTTAACATAAACCAGGCCTTTAGCACCAACCTGCGGCTGGGTAACAAAATTGGTAAGTTGATCAATTTGTTTTCTGGAGAAATCTGAACAGCCCGGAGCAGATATGGCCCCAACAAAATCGACCTGATCGAATACTCTAAAACCCTTACCCTGAACAACTGTGGTGATCTCCGAAATTTCCATTCCAAATCTTAAATCTGGTTTATCGGTACCATACTTACTCATTGCCTCATTATAAGGCATTCTCGGAAATAAGAAATCCAGGTCAATATTTTTGATCCTGTTGAACAGATATTTAACAAGGCCCTCAAATGTCAATAGAACATCCTCTTGCTCAACAAATGACATCTCACAATCTATTTGAGTGAACTCAGGTTGACGGTCAGCTCTTAAATCCTCATCTCTGAAACATTTAACAATCTGGAAATATTTATCAAACCCCGAGATCATTAGCAATTGTTTAAATGTTTGTGGTGATTGAGGTAAGGCGTAAAACTGCCCCTCGTTCATCCTTGAGGGGACAACAAAATCACGGGCTCCTTCTGGTGTTGATTTTATAAGATAGGGGGTTTCAATTTCAATGAATTTCTGTAAATCAAGATAATTTCTTACCTCTTTTGCCATCTGATGTCTGAGCAATAGATTTGCTTTGAGAGGCTCCCGTCTTAAATCCAAATATCGATACTTCATTCGAATCTCTTCTCCTCCATCTGTATTGGTTTCAATTGTAAAGGGTGGGAGTTCAGATTTACTTAATATCAAAATTTTATCAACAATTATTTCAATTTCACCGGTTGGAATGTTTTTATTCTTATTGCTTCTTTCAGTGACTTTCCCAAATACCTGAATAACAAATTCCCTACCTAACTTCCTTGCTTTTTCACACAACTCAGGATCTGTATCCATGTTAAAAACCAACTGGGTAATCCCATACCTATCCCTCAGATCTATGAATGTCATACCTCCAAGATCTCTTGATTTCTGTATCCATCCACTTAAAATGACCTCCTGGTTGACATTCTGAATACTTAACTCTCCACAGTTGTGTGTTCTATACATGCTTTTAATTTTGATATGATCCTGCAAAAATAGAGAAATTCCTTAAAAATCACTATCTTAGTTGCACCTAATAAACCTTGATTAATTCTAACTTTCGTGCTTTTATCCAATCACTTAAATAATATTAGCAATCAGCTTTATTCGGATGAATACTTTATGAAAGAGGCCATTAAGGAGGCAAAAGTTGCTCTTGAAAAAGACGAAGTTCCAGTTGGGGCCATTATAGTAATATCAAACAAAATAATAGCCAGGTCACATAATCTGGTTGAGACACTGAATGATGCGACTGCTCATGCTGAAATGCAATCTTTAACCTCAGCTCAAAACTATATCAATGGAAAATATTTACAAGAATGCACTTTATATGTCACTTTGGAACCATGTATAATGTGTGCCGGAGCACTTTTCTGGACCCAGTTGGGCAGACTGGTTTATGGAGCTTCAGATCCTAAAAGGGGGTTTAAAAGTTCACAGTTAAAAATTTTACACCCATCAACTAAAATAAAAGAAGAGGTACTTGATTCTGAGTGCAGTGCCATGCTTAAGTCTTTCTTTAAGACAAAAAGATAATTATGCTAATTGCATCCTTTTTAATTTTAGCTATATTTGAATACATAGATACCCGTCAAGCATGACTAAAGGAACATATATTCTCGCATTTATAATGCTATTTTCAAATTTAATTTCTTACTCGCAGGTAAATGCAAGAATAAATTCTATGACTACAAAAACTTCACTTTATGTTGATAATCCGTATGAAGAAGTTGAAGGAAATCCCTATGTCAAGGAAGAATTTATGGAAGGTGTAATTGTATTTAAAGATTCATCTAAAATTTCAGAAGTATTTTTGCGGTATAACCATAACACCGATCAGATTGAGTTTAAGGAAGGAGATGAAATTCGTGGATTTTCTAAACCTGGAGATCTTGAACTTGCAAGCTTTGGAAACAGAAGTTTTATTTATAATAGATACTATATTGGTAAAAAAATCCAATCAGGTTACTTCGAAGTCCTGGCATCTGGCTATTGCAAATTGTTATTTCGCAGAGAATCTATTATCAAAAGAGAACAGTTATCTCCATCTGAAACATCAGGCGGAAACTATAGAGATTATTTCAGAACCACCGAAGAATATTACCTTCTTTTAGGTGCGGAACCTGCAAAAAAAGTCATAAAATCAAAAAAAAGTGTTCTTAAAGCTCTTGCAGAGGAGGAATCAAATTTAAAAAAGTATATAACAAATGAAGGGCTGAAAGTTAAGAATGATGAAGATCTTATTAAACTGATTAATTATTACAACGATTTAAAGGAATAGAAAAATTTGGAATTATATAATCACGGGCTGAAATATTAATTTTATAACTATGGTAATTGAAAATATCAATGCTTCTTATAAACAATGGTTCCGGAGTCTGGCATCCACAATTATTTTGGGTATTCTGATTTCGTTATTATTTACTATTCCATCATTTAATAATCCACCATGGGGTTTAAGTAAGATTCAAACTGTAATAATTTTATTAATTATCTATTTGGTTTATATCCTCATTCCGATTATTCTTAATTATCAATTCATTTATATCTCGGATGACGACGAGAAATTCACCATTAGATATTATAATATTTCTTTTATTCCTGGAAAGAAAAAAGCTATTGTATTTGACCTAAGTGAGTTTGATCATTTTGAAGTAACTAAATCTGTTTTCAATCTTAGAGAAAACCTGGTTATTTACAGGAAGATGCAAAAAGGAATAGTTAAATATCCTCCCATTTCATTAATGGGATTCAAACCAGCCAAGCGAAAAAAGGCCATACAAATGCTAACTAGCCTCAATAAAAGGTAATTTCCCTAATAAATAATATGTATTTTATAACATGCATATACATGAGCAAAATCATTAATTATTCTTTTTTACCATCTCACATTTGTAACCAATTTCTTTTAAAAAAAAATATTGTCAAATTAATTTAAGAAGCCATGAATGTTAATAATTTCATGAATAATTTGGAGAGGAAACATCCAGGAGAACAAGAGTATTTACAGGCTGTTAGAGAAGTTCTTGAATCAATTGAAGATGTTTACAACGACAACCCTCAATTTGAATCTGCTGGTATACTTGAAAGACTTGTTGAACCCGACAGAATTTTAACTTTTAAGGTTCCGTGGCTGGACGATGAAGGAAGAACTCATGTAAATCTTGGCTACAGGGTACAATTCAACAATGCAATAGGACCATACAAGGGTGGATTGAGGTTTCACCCCAGTGTAACATTGAGTATTCTTAAATTCCTGGGATTTGAACAAATATTTAAGAATAGCCTTACAACTCTTCCTATGGGTGGAGGCAAAGGAGGAAGTGACTTCGATCCAAAAGGAAAATCAAATTCTGAGATTATGAGGTTTAGCCAATCATTCATGCTAGAACTCTGGAGAATTATAGGGCCACAAACCGATGTGCCAGCCGGCGATATCGGGGTTGGTGGACGTGAAATAGGATATTTGTATGGTATGTATAAAAAACTGGCACATGAAAATTCAGGTGTTCTTACCGGAAAGGGAAGGGATTGGGGAGGAAGCCTAATTAGGCCAGAGGCTACAGGTTTTGGAAATGTCTATTTTGCCAAAGAAATGTTGGAGGCAAATGGCAAAAGTATTAAGGATAAAATCGTTGCTGTATCAGGTTTTGGAAATGTTGCCTGGGGAGCTGTTATAAAAATAAATGAGCTGGGCGGCAAGGTTGTTACACTTTCCGGACCCGATGGCTATATATATGATCCGGATGGAGTTACTGGTGAAAAGATCGAATATATGCTAGAACTGAGAGCCAGCAATGAAGATATTGTGCAACCCTATGCTGAGCGTTTCCCCGGAGCAGAGTTCCATGCTGGCAAAAGACCATGGGAAGTAAAAGTGGATATTGCCCTCCCCTGTGCTACCCAAAATGAATTAGATGGCAATGATGCACAAGCGCTAATAGATAATGGCTGTTTTTGTGTAAGCGAGGGAGCAAATATGCCATCAACACCAGAGGCAATTGAGATATTCCATAAAAATAAAATATTGTTTGCCCCTGGAAAAGCTGCCAATGCAGGAGGTGTCGCTACCTCAGGACTGGAGATGTCGCAGAACTCACTTAAATTGAGTTGGACAAGAAAAGAAGTAGACGACAAATTGCACCAAATCATGAAAGAAATCCATGAGTCATGTGTTATACACGGAAAATTAGACGATGGCTATGTTGATTATGTAAAAGGAGCCAATGTTGCAGGTTTTCTGAAAGTTGCGAATGCAATGCTAGACCAGGGAGTAATCTAAGAACGTACTTCATTCCTGGAATGTAAACCTTAATTAAAAAAATATTTTTATAATGAGGAAGCCATTTTTTGGCTTCTTTTTCTATTAAGATGATCAAATTTTAAAACCAAGCTTATTAAAGTTTTATATTTTTGTGTTTCGTGAATAATGAAGAGTTAACATATAAAATTGGTATAAGCTTGATCCCCGGGATTGGCCCGGTCACTGCTAAGAAACTAATCGCATATTCTGGTAGTATCGAAGGTGTATTTAAGCAAACACGAAAAAGTCTCCTTAAAATTCCAGGAATTGGGGAACAGCTTTCAAAGAATATTTTGGAAAAATCTATCTTGGATAAGGCTGAAAAGGAAAAAGAATTTATAAAAGAATTTAAAATAAAAAGCTTTTTCTATCTCGATAAGGATTACCCTGAAAGACTAAAACATTGTGAAGATGCTCCTGTAATGATCTTTCAGAAAGGGAAAGGAGATTTAAATAGTTTAAAAGCAATAAGCATAGTTGGTACCAGGAATGCTACCCAAACAGGGAAAGAAATATGTAATAGGTTTGTTGAAGATATAAGTAAAAAGCATCCTGATACAATTATAATTAGTGGATTGGCATATGGAATAGATATTACAGCGCATAAAGCAGCTTTAAAGAATGGATTGAAAACGGTTGCTGTTTTGGGGCATGGTCTTAAAACTCTTTACCCATCCGCCCATAGGCCTGTTGCCAAAAAAATAATCGAACAAGGCGCTTTAGTAACTGATTTTCTGAGTCAGGAACTACCTGAAAGAAACAACTTTGTAAAACGAAATCGCATCATAGCAGGACTCTCCGATGCTACTATTGTTGTTGAATCAGGCCTGAAAGGTGGTGCGCTGATTACTGCAGATATAGCAAACTCCTACAACAGAGATGTATTTGCATTTCCAGGTAGAATTCATGATCCTTATTCAAAGGGATGCAATAGATTGATCATATCGCATAAAGCAGCATTAATTGAAAGTGTAGAAGACCTTGAGTATATAATGGGATGGGAAGCGAAGAAACAAAAATCTACAGGAGTTCAAAAAGAACTTTTTATCGATCTGGAAGAAAATGAAAAGGAAATAGTAGATTTGTTAAGCCAGCATAAAGACCTCACCCTTGACCAGATATCTCTGAAGTTAAATAGTCCTGTAAGTCAGGTATCATCCCAGCTTTTGGGCCTTGAGTTCAAGGGACTGGTAAAAAGTTTGCCTGGTAAATTGTACAAACTCTATTCTTGAATTTCCAAACTATTATTGTCCGGTGTAAGACGTTAATGCCTAGATTTCAATAATTTTAAGGTATACTTTTAATTTTTATGTTGTTAAACAGGTTTTAACATAGCACAATTGCAACCCACAAGATTACTCTTACTTGGCTATATATCTGTGTATTACAGACTATTGGACAAAAATCATAGAGGACTTTTATCATTTGGATATTGTAAAAAAAAAATTATGTTTGCTTCCATTCATTCAACCACTTTTATTAATCAAAAATTGTAAAATATGGATCCTAGAGTAAACAAATTTATGGCCGAAGTTAAAGCCAAAAATCCCGGGGAAAGTGAATTTCACCAGGCTGTAATGGAAGTTGCTGAATCATTGATTCCATTTATCGAAGAAAATCCTAAGTATAAACATGCAAAAGTTCTGGAAAGAATGACTGAACCAGAAAGAGTTATTCTCTTTAGAGTTCCATGGGTTGACGATAAAGGAGAAGTTCAGATAAATAAAGGCTACAGGATTGAAATGAGCAGTGCCATAGGCCCTTATAAGGGAGGCTTACGCTTTCATCCAACTGTAAATTTAGGAATCTTAAAGTTCCTCGCCTATGAACAAGTCTTTAAGAATAGTCTTACAACTCTTCCTATGGGTGGAGGAAAAGGAGGATCTGATTTTGATCCAAAAGGAAAATCCGATAATGAAGTAATGAAGTTTTGTCAGAGTTTCATGACTGAACTATCCCGTCATATAGGACCAAATACTGATGTTCCGGCAGGTGATATTGGTGTTGGTGGACGTGAAATTGGGTTCCTCTATGGACAATACAAGCGACTTAGAAATGAATTTACTGGGGTACTTACCGGAAAAGGTATTGAATGGGGAGGTAGCTTGATTCGCCCTGAAGCCACCGGTTATGGTACTGTTTATTTTGCTGAAGAAATGCTGAAAGCCCGTGGAGATTCATTAAAAGATAAAGTAGTAACTATTTCAGGTTCTGGAAATGTTGCACAATATGCAACAGAAAAAGTAAATGATTTAGGTGGTAAAGTTGTAACTCTATCCGATTCAGCAGGTTTTATTTATGACCCAAATGGTATCGATGCTGAGAGGCTTGCCTATATTATGGAACTTAAAAATGTTAAACGTGGTCGTATTAAAGAATATGCCGACAAGTTTGGAGTTGAATATTACGAAGGGAAAAGGCCATGGGTTATTAAATGTGATGTTGCTCTTCCATGTGCAACTCAAAATGAAGTGAATAAAGAGGAAGCTGAAACACTTATGAAAAATGGTTGTTTTGTAGTTGCTGAGGGAGCGAATATGCCTTCAGAACCTGATGCAATTGAAGTTTACCAGAAAAATAAAATCCTTTATGGACTTGGTAAAGCTGCTAATGCAGGTGGTGTAGCTGTTTCTGGCCTCGAAATGAGTCAAAATTCATTGCGCCTTAGCTGGACAAGAGAAGAGGTAGACAGCAGACTTTTTACAATTATGAAAGACATCCACGAGACCTGTGTAAAGTATGGAAAGGAAGAAAATGGATACATTGATTATGTAAAAGGAGCCAATATTGGTGGTTTTGTAAAAGTTGCTGATTCTATGTTGGCACAGGGAATAGTTTAATACAAAAACTAATTGAACAATTTACAAGGGCATATTTAAATATGCCCTTTTTTTATATTTTTGTTCCCCACTCCTTTTAGCAAATTATGGACCTCATTGACACCCATGCACATTTATATCTTCCTGAATTTGATGCAGACATAGATTCAGTGATTAAAAATGCTCTTGATAATAGTATTACAAAAATATTTCTTCCAAATATAGACTCTTCTTCAATTCAATCAATGCTTAAGCTTGTTGAGGATTCTCCGGAGACTTTTTATCCACTGATTGGCTTGCATCCGACCTCCGTAAAAGAAAATTACCAGGAAGAACTGAATTTGGTAAAAAAATGGCTAAACAGGAATAAATTTTGGGGTATTGGGGAAGTGGGAATTGACCTGTATTGGGATAAAACATTTAGAGAGGAGCAAATGGATGCTTTCCGTCAACAAATAGGCTTTAGCGTTGAAAAAAGCTTGCCTGTTATCATTCATTCAAGGGAGTCCTTTTATGAAATATTCTCTGTTCTGGAAGATTTTAAAGGGACAAGATTAACAGGAATTTTTCATAGTTTTACAGGAACAATTTCCCAGGCGATTAAAGCAGTTGAAATGGGTTTTAAGATTGGCATTAATGGGATAGTCACTTTCAAAAACTCAGGTCTTGACAAAACTGTATATGAAATTGGGTTAGAAAACCTTGTTCTTGAAACAGATTCCCCCTACCTGGCTCCTGCGCCCAGACGAGGTAAAAGAAATGAATCGGCTAATCTAATCTATATCGCAGAAAAAATAGCAGATGTTTTTTCATGTGACCTGGATATTGTAAAAAAAGTAACTTCAAAAAATGCTATGGAAGTATATAAAATTGATTAAATGGAACCCAAGAAACAATCCATATTAATTATTTATACTGGAGGAACCATTGGTATGGTTGAAGATCCGGATAACAATTCTTTAAAATCGCTTGATTTTAAGCATATTAAAAATGAAGTTCCCGAATTAAAGAAATTCAGACATAATCTCCATTGCAGGAATCTTGATCCAATTATTGATTCTTCAAATGTAAAACCTGAGAATTGGGTTAAAATAGCAACCTTGATCTATGAAGCATACAACGATTATGATGGATTTGTTATTTTGCATGGTACAGATACAATGGCTTATTCGGCATCTGCACTAAGCTATTTATTGGAAAATTTACGAAAGCCGGTAATATTCACCGGCTCTCAACTGCCCATAGGTTTGATACGTACCGATGCAAGGGAAAATTTAATTTCTGCTATTGAGATTGCTTCAACCCAATCTGATGTGGGTCCAATGGCTCCTGGTGTAAGTATATATTTCGAAAATAAACTATATCAGGGAAACCGAACCACAAAATTAAGTGCAGAGAATTTCAATGCTTTTATTTCCCCAAACTATCCGGTACTGGCAGAGTCAGGTGTTCATTTAAAATTTAGCCAGAAATCTATTAAGTCTACGGACTCCTACAAAAGGCTGATTCTGCATACTTCTCTTGACAGAAATATTGCAATTTTGAAAATTTTCCCTGGGATGTCTGAAAATTTCGTTGGAAGTATACTTGGCACTTCGGGGTTAAAAGGAATTATACTTGAAACATTTGGTTCAGGGAACGCCCCTACTGAAGTGTGGTTCATTAAATCCCTCGAGAAATTTATTTCTGATGGAGGTATAATTCTCAATGTAACACAATGTGCTGCAGGAATGGTTGAACAGGGGAAATACGAAACCAGTTTAAATTTACAGAAGATAGGTGTTATAGGGGGTTCAGACATAACAACAGAGGCTGCCGTTACAAAGTTAATGTTTCTATTAGGGCAAGAACTTCAAAAAGAAAAGTTAATTTTTCTTCTTAAAAGTTCAATAAGTGGTGAAATTAGTTAGCAAATAAAAAAAAATTTGTATTTTGTGCAGCCTAATTCTTTGAAAAAATTGTTGTCTGGAGAGGTGACCGAGTGGTCGAAGGTGCGCGCCTGGAAAGCGTGTGTGCTGTGTAAAACAGTACCGGGGGTTCGAATCCCTTCCTCTCCGCCACAATAGAAAATATTAAACACAAATTATTATTTTATAATTAAAATTTAAATACTTTAATAACTAAACAGATCACTAACCATGAAAAAATTATTTGCTTTAGTAGCGGTTATTGCTATGCTCGGTTTCGGGGCATACCAAAATGCATTTGCTCTGGGAGAGTCAGGGGGAACATCAAATTTTGAAATTGTTTCACCCACGCAGGATACTGGAGATGTTTCCTCTCAACCAGAAGAAGGCCAAGAAATTCACAAACAAATTAAGGCCAAATTTATTGAAGGTGGAGCACAGTTTATGGGTGCTGTTCTTTTAACATTGATATTTGGTTTGGCACTGGCAATTGAAAGGATAATTTACCTGAATCTTGCTACTACCAACACCGATAAATTATTAAAGAAAGTTGAGGATGCCCTTGAAGAGGGCGGAGTGGAAGCAGCAAAAGAAGTTTGCAGAAACACTCGTGGACCTGTTGCTAGTATTTTCTATCAAGGCCTTGACCGTTATGATGAAGGCATTGACCAAGCTGAAAAAGCAGTTCTCGCATATGGTAGTGTGCAGATGGGTCTTCTCGAGAAGAACCTGTCATGGATTGCCTTGTTTATTGCTATCGCCCCTATGTTAGGGTTTATGGGTACTGTTATTGGTATGATCGATGCGTTTGATAAGATTCGTATTGCTGGTACAGTATCAGCACAGCTGGTTGCTGGTGGTATTCAAATTGCTTTGATCACGACTGTTTCTGGTCTGATTGTTGCTGTAATATTACAGATATTTTACAATTACATTTTATCAAAAATCGATGGTCTTGTCAACTCAATGGAAGATTCATCCATCTCACTCATCGATCTATTAGTAAAATATAATGTTAAGAAATAAATTTCCTGACCATGTCAAGTAAATTAACTAAAATTATCAATATCATCCTTTGGGTCCTTATGGGAGTTTCCGTTATATTAGTAGTCCTATTCTACTTTGGAAGCGTTGTGCCCGGAACTGAAGGAAGCAATATGGAAGAACCTGTAATTACAGAAACTTTGCTGAGATGGGCATATATAATGGCCATTGGTGCAACTATTGTGGCATTGGGTTTTTCCATAGTAAATCTAATTTCGAACCCAAAAGCCCTTAAGCAATCATTAATTATGGTTGGTATAGGTGCCGTTCTTGTGGTTGCAGCATACTTTCTGGCGGATGATCAGATACTCAATATGCCTGGGTACGAAGGGACCCAAAATATTCCTGGAACATTGAAATTTGCGGGTACTTTTTTATGGCTGGCATATATATTAGCTGGCTTGGCTGTAATATCAATTCTTTACAGCGAAGTAGCAAAGTATTTTAAGTAAAATATTTAGTTTACCCAGGTTAGGGAATGTCCTAACCCGGGCAATTAATCATAAAATTTAGATCAACTAATGGCTAAAAGGGAAGTACAACCAATTAATGCAGGCTCGATGGCTGATATTGCCTTTCTCCTGCTTATCTTTTTCCTAGTTACCACAACTATGGATGTGGACACTGGTTTGATGAGAAGGTTGCCACCAATTCCTGATAAAGATCAACAAGATACAGATGATAAGATTAAGGAGCGTAATGTTTTTGTTGTACTGATCAATAAAAACAACGACCTTCTTGTTGAGAATGAAGAAATGAGTATTTATGATCTACGAGAAAGAGCAAGGGAATTTATTGCAAACCCTGATGACAGGGAAGACCTTCCTGAAAAAGATTATAAAGATATTCAATTCTTCGGCAATGTGTATGTGCCAAAAAATCCCGTCATTTCATTGCGAAATGATAGGGGTACTGAATATGGTACGTACCTCATGGTTCAAAATGAGCTACTTGCTGCCAAAAACGAATTGAGGGACGAAATCTCTATGCAAACCTTTGGGAAAAAGTATGATGATCTTGATGAAGAACATCAGGATGCAGTGCAACAGTATTATACTTCTGTGTTATCTGAAGCTGAACCTAAAAACATTGGAGGAGGAAACTAATAATGTCAAGATTTAAAAGAAAAGGAAAAAAAGGAATTGGGGCTATTAATACGGCTTCTCTTCCTGACATTGTGTTTATGCTTTTATTCTTTTTCATGACTACAACTGTTATGAAAGAGGTTGATTTAAAAGTAAACATTCGACTTCCAAGTACTACTGAAGCAAAAAAACTGGAAAAGAAAGATTTGGTATCTTTTATATATATTGGGAAACCCAGTATTCATTTCCAGAAACTTTTTGGAACTGAACCCAGAATTCAGTTAAATGATCAATTTAAAGCGGTAATTGATATCCAGGATTTTATTGCACAGGAAAGAGATGCTATGAATGAATCAGATCAGGCTAAAATGTCCGTATCACTTAAAGTTGACGAAGAAACCAAAATGGGTGTCGTTACTGATGTGAAACAGGCTTTAAGAAGGGCAAGTGCCTTGAAACTGAATTATTCTTCAATTAAAGTAGACCAAATGAAGTAATTTTTTCATGATAATATTAATATAGAAAGAGTGCTCGAACCAGCACTCTTTTTTTTTGAACCCAAATAAGATTTTAGATTTTGATTCCTGTTGGGAAATAATTACTCACTGACCTTATAAAATATTAATGAAAGAATAGGTAAGCTAAAAGAATTGAGGCAATAATCCCAGTGAAGTCAGCAATTAAACCGCAGATAACTGCATACCTTGTATTTTTTATCCCAACCGCCCCAAAATATACTGCCAAAATATAAAAGGTTGTATCGGTGGCTCCCTGTACCGTGCTGGCAACCCGGCCAACAAAAGAATCAGCTCCATAAGTAGTCATTGCATCAACCATCATTCCCCTGGCTCCACTGCCACTCAGAGGCTTCATTAATGCAGTTGGTAAGGCAGGTGTAAAATCAGAATTCACACCAATTTTCTGAAATACCCAGTCAATTCCTGAAATAAACCAATCCATTGCTCCTGATGCTCTGAATACACCAATTGCAACTAGTATTGCCACCAGGTAGGGAATAATTTTTACAGCTGTTGTAAATCCATCTTTTGCTCCCTCAATAAATGCTTCATATACATTAATCTTACGCAGCAACGCCATTACAATGAAGCTAGTGATAACAGAAAAAAGAATAAAATTACTGGTCACTTTGGAGACCTGAGTAATTGAATCCTTATCCAATGTAGAGAAATACCATATAATCGCAGCAATGAATATTGAAATGCCACCCAAATAAGATAAAACAACTTTATTTAATAAATTAATCTTCTGATAGATAGCTACAGAAATTAGTCCAGCTATAGTTGAAAAATAAGTAGCCAGCAATATCGGGATAAATATATCGGATGGATTAACTGCACCCAGCTGAGCTCTATATACCATAATGCTTATTGGCAGAAGGGTTAGACCTGAAGTGTTTAACACAAGAAACATAATCATTGCATTCGTAGCCGTATCCTTATTTTTGTTAGTCGCCTGCATTTCTTTCATAGCCTGAAGGCCTACAGGAGTTGCAGCATTATCAAGGTTTAGCATATTTGCAGCGATATTAAGCATTATAGGACCATGTGCTGGATGATCCTTACCTAATTCTGGAAATAACTTATTAAAAAATGGTCCAATTACTCTACTAAACAACTTCACTACACCACCTTTTTCTCCGATTTTCATTATCCCCATCCAAAGAGTTAATACTCCTGTTAGTCCCAGTGAAATTTCAAATCCTGTTTTGGCCATATCAAAAGTTGAATTAATCATGGCCGGGAAAACTTCTACATCACCAAAAAAAATCAGCTTAATAAATCCAATAATGAATGCTACCAGAAAAAAGAATACCCAGATATAATTTAAAGCCATTGTAGAAAATAAAGGTTAGGTCTGGTAATCAATTATGCAAAAATGCTAAAATATTTCTGAACGAAAACTTTTGTAACATAAATTGTTTGAAGAACCTATAACTAATATACGTTAATCAACACTTATATGTTTTAAATGAACTATTAAGTAAAAGTTTGGACATTGGATTGTTGTGTCCAATTTTAAAAACATAATTTCAAATGTTTGTGGGTAAAGGTTTCTGTTCTTTTGTCTTGATAAAAAATGAACTGAAAAATCAAGGATAAAAAATACCTCCTATCAGGGACCTTATATGGAAATGAGACTTTAGTATCTTTGTTTTAATAAATGAAGAAAAATTACAAAGATGGAATACAAATTATTATTTGTTGATATTGAGACAGGAGGTCTGGATCCAGATAAGCATTCGCTATTATCAGTTGCCATGGTTATTTGGATGAATATGGAAATTATTGATTCACAAGAGCTGTTGATCAATGATGGGAAACTTTTTGTTACCGACGAGGCATTAGCTATTAACAAGATTGATATAGAAAAGCATAAGAAATCCGCAATTTCCCCTTCCCAGGCTATGGAGAAAATACTTATTTTTATCAATAAACACTTTCCTCAACAAAGAAAAATTACATTAGCTGGTCATAATGTTCAGTTTGATCTTAGTTTTCTAAAAATCCTCTTCTCACAAAATAAGAAAGATTTCAGTAAATTCTTTTCTCATAGAATCATTGACACTTCTTCCATCCTGCATTATCTATATCTGGCAGGCCATATAAAGCAAAGGGCCATTTCATCTGATGAAGCCTTTGAGCTTTTTGACATTAAAGTAGAAGGAAGACATACGGCATTAGGTGATGCAGTGGCTACAACAAAACTGTTCAACAAATTGCTTCATCATACAAAGAAATGATTCGGATGGCCTAATGGTGTTTGTTGATATTTTACCTATAACTTCAACTTTGAAACATAATAATTAGAAAAAATTAAATCTACTTTTGGATTAATATATAGCATATAATTAATTAGGCAATAGTTATCAATGAAAAATAGTATTAACTTTTAACTGAACTGAAATGTCGCAACAATATTTAGATCATTCAAAAGCAATCTTAACTTCTAATCGTTCAAATTTTAAAGGAGGCAGTAAGGGTTCCGGGATTATTTCTTTATTTGGGTATCAAAACGAATATGATCTTAGAGAAGGTTATCCATTATTGACTACTAAAAAAATGTTTACAAGATCTGTGTTTCATGAAACAATATGGTTCTTAAGAGGTGATACAAATATTAAATATCTTGAAGACAATAAATGCCCTGTGTGGAGACCTGATGCCTTTCAAGACAATCTTCCCGGAATGCAAAAAGAAGGAATTTTTCCCGAAAGTATTGTGAAATATTCTCCGGATTGGGACACGGCTATGAAAGAATATGGTCAGAGAATAAAAGAAGATGCTGATTTTGCAGAAAGATGGGGAAATGCAGGACCAATTTATGGAAAACAATGGAGAAGATGGGAATATTTTGATCATGACAAAAATATGTTTGTCGAAATAGATCAACTAGGAAAAATGATAAATGGTCTAAAAAAGAAACCAACCGGAAAAAAACACATTGTTGATTCATGGAATCCTGGAGACACTCCAAAAATGTCTTTACCTCCATGTCATGTTCTTTATCAAGCAACCGCTAATGAAGAAGGTGAACTAGAATTACAACTTTACCAAAGAAGTTGTGATCAATTTTTAGGTGTTCCTTTTAATATTGCTAGTTATGCCGCTCTTACCCATGTAATTGCTCAAGAAGCAGAGATGATTCCAAAAACATTTATCCACACTTTTGGAGATTCACATTTTTATGCAGGTATTGGAAAAAGAACACAATGGCACAAAGAAAATTTCAAGGAATTACAAAAAAGAATAAGAAGTGTTTCTCAGAGAGAAGAATATTTAGGTGTTGTTGAATGGATTAATAAAAATGCTCCAAGCGACGGAACTGAAGAAAAATATGATCATGTCACTGCAATACTTGAGCAAATGTCTAGAGAACCAAAACTGATGCCTACATTACAAATTGCAAAAAAACCATTTGATCAATTAACGATTGATGATTTTGTTGTAGAAAACTATGACTCTCATCCTCCAATAAGAAGGAGTATGGCTGTTTAAGCAACTAGCTTATATAAGCAATATATATTTTGGATGAATTAGTTTTTGCAATACCAACAGTTGAGCTTTGGAACTTATTAACCTATAAAGAACAAGGTTTAATACATGGCAATAGTGATGTATTGAATAGGATTGTTCAAAATGGTCTGTTTCGAAAAAGGAACGAATTAGAAGAGGATCCTTCTTTTAAACAAATTATACCATATGCGATAATTTCATGTAAAGAATCCTTTTATTTGTTTAAGAGGACTTCTAAGCAGACAGAAAAAAGGCTGCACAATCAAATGACCTTAGGTGTGGGAGGTCATATGAATCCAGGCAACTTTATGGATTCCAAAAAACAGTATTTAATTGATGAATTAAAAAGAGAATTTTTTGAAGAAGTCAAATTATTAAATGCTTGTCTTATTGAGGATATCGAATTTATTGGATTTATAAATGATGATACAATTTCGGTTGGCAGGGTTCATATTGGACTTTTGTATCATATCCAAGTATCAAATAAAAGTGTTTATATAAATGAACCGGATAAAATGACAGCAGATTGGATTGATAGACAAAATTTAGCTGAATTTTATGAAGAAGTGGAAACATGGACCAAAATTATATTTGATCACTATCTTAAGTGAAAAAATATACAAATATAAAATCCGCAATAAAAAGCAAATGTGATGGATTGTGGATAATAAAAACAACTGGACACAACAGTCAGTATAGTTAATTTCCGTTGAATTGCCAATTTAAAGGTTATTGCTTTTTAATAAAGCTCAGGTAACTTAATAGCATAAAACGTCGAAATCGGCAACGAAACCATACCGCTGAAATGTTTTGATATATTTTTAGCTTTGGGTAGAAAATGTGCACAATTCGAAGCGGATCAGGAAGTACCTTTCGGCTTAAGCATTATAAGTTTTGGAGATAATAGGGTTCAAAAAAAATGTTAATTTCAACAGCGGTTTATATGTATGTGTACGCTTTGTTTATAATTTGCCTAAAAGATTAATTATTGCTTGAATATATAAATTGGACTATAAGAATTCTTGGCTCTCTCATTTTTTAAGTTAAACCCAGTAGTATAATATGAAAACTTTTTTCACAAAAGCTATAGTTAAAAAACCCTGTAAAAACATTGTACATGGGCTCACAAATGCTAACCTTGGCATACCAGATTTTAATAAAGCACTGTATCAACATGAAGAATATATCAAAGCGCTGAATTATTGCGACTTAGAAGTTACCATCCTTCCCGAAGACGAGCGTTTCCCAGACTCAACTTTCGTTGAAGACACTGCACTTCTTACCTCCAAAGTTGCCATCATTACTAATCCTGGTGCTAAATCCCGAAAAGGTGAAACAAAAGATATCAGAAACGCGATTGAATTGCATTTCAAAAATATAGAAACCATCCATGATCCAGGGACAATTGAAGCAGGAGACATTATGATGGTTGGATCGCTTTTTTACATTGGACTTTCAGAACGGACTAATGCGCAGGGAGCCAGACAAATGATTGAGATTTTACGTGCATATGGCATGGATGGAAAAACAGTTACTTTAAAAGAATTCCTGCACCTAAAATCTGGTCTTTCATACCTCGAAGAGAATAAGCTTCTTATTAGTGGAGAGTTTCTTAAGATGGAAATATTTAAAGAATTCGTGCAAATTCATTTACCTGAGGAAGAAACTTATGCTTCAAATAGTGTTTGGATAAATGATAAAGTTCTGATTCCTAAAGGCTTTCCCGTTGTTCTAGAGAAAATTAGGGAACAAGGATATGAACCTGTTGTATTGGATGTCTCAGAATTTCAAAAATTAGACGGAGGTCTAAGTTGTTTATCTCTGCGTTTTTAAACAATTTAATATCCAAATCCTTAAATCAGGAGTATGAAATTCAATTGGAAATATAAATTTGACCTCCTTGATATAATAAAGAATGGTTGGAGCGAAGAGCATAAGTTATTTGCCAGGACTTATGCTCGAAAGGGGAAAAAAGCGATTGATAAAGCAATGAATGGATTAGGGAAGGAAGCGGTGGAAACCCGTGAGATGGCAGAGTTATTCTTTAGGCTCCTTGAAGAAAAGTTAAATCTGGAAAATCGATCTGAACCTCCTACAAAGGAAGAAGTTAGAGCAGCTATTGAACAATTAAAAGATGTTGGGAGATTCTCAGTATTCATAACAGCCGTAATATTACCAGGTGGAGTTTTCTCTCTTATTGGACTGGAACTGTTGGCCAGAAAGTTTGGAATTAATTTTACAATTGTCCCATCATCCTTTAGAAAAAAGAACATCGATAAATAAGTGATTTTGTTTTAGCATCGATTTTAATGTATATTTCAACTTAAATAAATCCAATCAGAAAAAAATGAAATCTAAAAAAATCCTGTTTAGTATCTCATTCCTATTGTTGAGTGTCAGTATTTTTGCGCAGAATGGATACTACTTTCCGGAAAAAGGTGCAGAATGGCAAGAGAAAAGCCCTTCCGAATTTAAAATAAGCGAAGATAAGTTATCAGAGGCAATACAATTTGCTATAAATAATGAATACAAGGGATCAAAAGATTTGCGGCAGGCTATTTTAAAGGGTTTTGAAAGGGAACCATTTCATAAAATTTCGGGACCAACAAAAAAACGAGGTGGGCCCTCTGGAATGATTTTAAAAAATGGCTATCTAATTGCCAGCTGGGGAGATATTAAAAGGGTTGATATGACTTTTAGTGTAACAAAAAGCTACTTGTCAACTATAGCAGGTTTGGCTTTGGATGAAAATTTAATAAAATCCCCTTTTGATTCAGTTAAAAATTATGTTTGGGATGGGGCATTTGACGGGGATCATAATTCAAAAATCCTATGGAGTGACCTGCTTAATCAATCATCCGACTGGTCAGGTCAATTATGGAGTATGTATGATTGGGCTGATAGACCCCCAAGGGATGGAAATCTGGATTCCTGGCGGTACAGAAAATTAAACGAACCAGGAACTTACTTTAAGTACAATGATGTAAGAGTAAATGTACTTTCTTATTGTCTGCTTCAGGTATGGAGACAACCACTACCTCAGGTGCTTAATGAAAGAATAATGACACCCATCGGTGCTTCGTCCACGTGGCGGTGGTATGGATATGAAAACTCCTGGGTGACTTTGGATGGAACAAAGATGCAATCTGTAAGCGGGGGAGGCCATTCTGGAGGCGGGATATTTATTAGTACAGAAGATCATGCCAGGTTTGGACTGCTCTTTCTAAACAGTGGGAAATGGAAAGATAAACAACTGGTCAGCAATGAATGGATTAAACAGGCTATTACTCCATCCAAGGCTAACAAAAATTATGGATTCATGTGGTGGCTTAATCCAGATGGTGACAACCCTGGAATGAGTAATATTTCGAAAAATGCCTTTTACGCTTCCGGATTTGGTGGAAACTATATAATTATTGAACCGGATCATGACCTGGTAATAGTTGTAAGATGGCTGGACCCTTCCAAATCGAATGATTTTGTAAAAATGATAATGGATTTAATGAAATAGACCTGTTATAATTTTGTTGTGAATGCCCAGATATGAACAAAAACTTCTAAAATGTCATATAAAAATTTTCTCTTTTGGTTATTTACTGGTCTGATTCCATTAGTGTTGGTTTTTACTTCTTGTAACAATAGCCCAAAAGACATTATCGAAATTAAAAAACCCAATGTTATAATTATTTATACTGATGATCAGGGCTCAATCGATGTTAACTGTTATGGAGCCAATGATTTGCATACACCCAATATGGACAAACTGGCAAAAACTGGAATTCGTTTCACCCAGTTTTATACTGCAGCATCTGTTTGTTCTCCATCAAGAGCAGCCCTTTTAACAGGAAAAACACCACTTGCAGCCGGACTTCCGGGTAATACTTCATCCTTTAAGGGTCATGCCGGAATGCCAACTGAACAAGTAACAATTGCTGAGGTTTTAAAGGAAAACGATTACAGAACAGGCCATATAGGAAAATGGCATTTGGGATACAGTGAGCCCACAATGCCAAATGCACAGGGCTTCGATTATTCTTTTGGGCACATGGGTGGTTGTATTGATAATTACTCGCACTTCTTTTACTGGAATGGGCCCAACAGACATGACCTCTGGGAAAATGGTATTGAAACCTGGTTAGATGGGGAGTACTTCCAGGATATTATGGCCCAAAAAGTGAATGAATTCCTCGTCGATAACAAGGATGAATCTTTCTTCCTGTATTATGCCCTGAATCTGCCTCACTATCCACTACAAGGAACAGATAAATGGAGGGAATATTATAAAGACCTTGAAAGTCCACGAAATAAATATGCTGCATGTGTTTCAACTGTAGATGAACGAATTGGTATATTATTATCGAAATTAGAGGAACTCCAATTGCGAGATAACACAATAATCATTTTTCAATCAGATCATGGTCATTCCGTCGAACTTAGGACTTTTGGAGGAGGAGGGAATTCCGGCCCTTATAGAGGAAGCAAATTTTCCAATTTTGAGGGAGGAATCAGAATACCTGCTATAATTAGCTGGCCAGGTCAGATCCCGGTTGATGAAATAAGAACTCAAATGGCAATTAATGTCGATTGGTTCCCAACCATTCTGGACTTATGTGGAATATCCTATGATGAAAAACAATTTGAAGGGAAGAGTATAAAAAAGATTATTTATGATTCCAATGAGGAAACTCCTCATGAAGCATTTTATTGGTACAAAAGCACAAATCATTGGGCTGTAAGGAAAGGAAATTGGAAACTTCTAATAAATCCGGTTGACCATACCCTGAAACCTGGACATGAAAAATTAGATTCTGTTTATCTAGTAAACATCAAGGATGATCTAGGAGAAAAGTTAAATCTTGCTAACGATCACCCTGAAAAAGTGGTGGAGCTAACAAATGAATACCTTAGCTGGTATAATAGCATCAAATAAGTATCTCAACGATTCCCTTTCCAGCCAGGTCCTCTTACTACCCTCCCTGGTTTTAAGCCCGTATGCTCACCGTCTTTTAATACCTGAGTGCCATTAACAAGTACATGAGATACTCCGGTTGAGTATTGATGCGGTTCCTGAAATGTGCTATGATCCTGAATTTTCTTGGGATCAAAAATAACTATATCTGCATAATAACCTTGTTGCAACAATCCTCTCTTGCTAATTTTCAAATTGCTAGCAGGGAAGAAGGTCAAACGCCGAATAGCTTCCTCCAGAGGAATAAGATTCTCATCACGAACATATTTCCCTAATAATCTGGCAAATGATCCATAGGTACGTGGGTGTGGGTTGCTGTTAAGAAATGCTCCTTCATTGGCAATAGATCCTGCATCAGAGCAAAAACTCATAAACGAAAGGGTGATTTTCCTTTTCACATTTTTCTCTGACATCGAGAAAAATACTGATTGAATTCTACTATCATCTGCGACAATAAGTTCTGCAACAGCTTCCTCAGGAGAAATTTGCCTGTTACGGGCAATCTGACCTAAACTCTGGCCGGTTAAATTCCTTAAATCCTGATTTCGAAATCCAACCAGCAAAATACTATCTGGAGAACAAGGAAAAGATATTTCGCTAAGAATTTTCTTCCTAACTATTGGATCCTTAAATCTTTCAATTGTTCTATCAATCCCTCCTTCTATTGCCCAAAATGGAAGGACCGTATTCAAACCTGTGGAGCTGGCAGGGTACATATACATATCAGTAGTAATGTCCTGCCCTTTATTTCTGGCATCTTCTATTTTCCTAATCGCTTCATCCAGTTTGTACCAGTTTGACTTTTTCGATGCTTTAAAATGATATATTTCTGATCTTATTTTTGCTTCTTCCGCAATTTGAAGAAATTCATCCATGGCTTTAAATAGACTATCATCTTCATTCCTTAAATGTGAAATATACATGCCATCATAATCCGAAACCACCTTTGCAAGTTCAATTAATTCTTCTGTAGTTGCATATGAACTTGGTACATAAATTAATGCAGAAGAGAGGCCTACTGCCCCTTCTTCCATAGCTTCACGCACCAACTGGCGCATTTTTTCAAGTTCTTTTTCATCTGGAGGTCGTGTTTCATAGTCAAGTACATATTGTCTTACTGTAGCATTTCCAACAAATGACGCAACATTGGTTGAAACACCTTTCTTTTCAAGGTATTCCAGATACTCGCCAAGGCTTGTCCATGCAATATCAAATTTCATATCCCCCTGATCCTGAATCATTTCTTCTTTCATAGATTCATTTAAAGGGCCCATAGAATGTCCTTCCCCCATAACTTCAAGAGTTACTCCTTGCCTGATATCACTTTGCGAACGCCCATCTTCAATAAGTGATTCCGTGGCCCAACTTAGCATGTTAATAAACCCAGGTGAAACTGCCATTCCTTCAGCATCAATAATAGCTTCAGCCTTAGAATTCGATAAGCTTCCAATTGCAGCAATGGTATCAGAATTAATACCTAAATCTCCAATATAGCCTGGTGAACCTGAGCCATCATAAATTATCCCATTTATTATCAGAATATCAAATTTTTCCTTGGGTGTACAAGCCACTATTGTCAAAAGCAGAATGATGATGATTTTTATTTTTTGCATATTTTTTAATTAAAATTATTAGCCAAAATAGTAAATATTATTCCATTTTCTAAGAATCATCCTTGGTTAAAATAATAATTAGGCAACCGCCAGTCTCATTCAGAAAAAATTAATCTAAGTCACTTAAAAATATTGAAATTAAATGCATGACATTTATAATTTGAGGATTGCTAATAAAATTTTAACTTTCAGCGTTTAACACAATTTCCCATGAATAAAACTTTGATTCGCATTGGTTCTATCGATGTATTTAGAGCCCTTACTATGTTCCTAATGATTTTCGTTAACGACCTTTGGTCCTTAATAGAAATTCCTGAGTGGCTGGGTCATACTGCAGCTGAAGCAGATGGAATGGGGCTTGCTGATGTTGTTTTCCCTATTTTTTTATTTATTGTTGGACTATCAATCCCTTTTGCCATTTCCAATAGGCGCAAAAAGGGTCAGACAACAATTAAAATTAGTTTTCATATAATAACCCGTTCAATTACACTAATTATAATGGGGGTTTATATGGTAAATCTAGAGAATTACAATACTGATTTGGCAATTATTAATAAATATTGGTGGCAAATTCTCATGACACTGGCTTTTTTTATGATCTGGAATGTTTATCCTCGAACAACTAAACCAATTCGTAACTTATATGTTGGCCTGCAAATAACTGGTTATCTTTTGCTAATTTTTCTGGCTATTATATTTATAGGGGGAACAGTTGATAACCCCGTTTGGATAAGACCATACTGGTGGGGAATCCTGGGTTTAATTGGTTGGGCTTATTTAATTTGTGCTTTTGTTTATTTGTTGGTTGGTTCAAATCTCATAGCATTGATTGGTGCACTAGTTTTATTCAACCTGTTTAATGTTGCAGATTTTTCGGGTTGGCTTGAACCTGTATCTTCAATAAAACAATATGTTTGGATTGTTGGAAATGGTTCTATGCCAGCATTTACTATAGGCGGTGTAGTAGCCTCAGTTATCTATACAAAATTGAATAAAGAAAATAGTATAAATCGGTTTATTCTTGTCATGTTTCTGCTTGGAGTAATTATGCTCATTTTTGGTTTTGGAACAAGGCCTTTATGGGGAATCAGCAAAATTAGAGCAACGCCTGCATGGGTAGGAATATGTACTGGAATAAGCTTTCTGGCTTTTGGTTTCTTATATGCCCTGGTGGATGTATTTAAAAAAAGAAATTGGTTTACAATCATTGATGCAGCCGGTACCAGCACACTAACCTGTTACCTTATCCCCTATTATTGGTACGCGATATTAGCCTTGTTGGGATTTTCGTTACCTGCGGCCCTGCGAACTGGAGGAATTGGAATCATTAAGTCTGTCATATTCGCCTTAATAATAGTTCAGATTACAGGATTATTAGAGAAGTTGAAAATTAAATTAAGAATCTAATACAGAATATTTTCAGTCAAATTTTGTGAAAAATTTCATTTACTAAATGGATTTCAACTTTCAAATTTGAAGCAATTCCCTTTATCTATTGTAGAGTATATCTTGTTTGCGTTTCTAAATTGTTAAAAAAATGTCTAATTTCGCATTAATCTTGGAACACTTAAGCAATGGATGAAGTACAAAAAGTAAAGCAAAGATTTAGTATTGTTGGAAATTATGTTGGCTTAAATCGGGGGATAGATATTGCAATACAGGTTTCTCCTACCGATCTTTCTGTGTTAATAACAGGTGAAAGTGGCAGTGGTAAAGAGGTTTTTCCTCAAATTATTCATCAGTTTAGTGCCAGAAAACATGGTAAATATATAGCTGTAAATTGTGGAGCCATTCCTGAAGGTACCATTGACTCCGAATTATTTGGTCATACCAAAGGCGCCTTTACCGGAGCTACAGATAGCCGCAAAGGATATTTTGAGGTTGCCAATGGAGGAACAATTTTCCTTGACGAGGTAGCTGAGTTGCCTCTTTCCACCCAGGTCCGGTTATTAAGAGTTCTTGAGTCTGGTGAATTCTTAAGTGTTGGTTCTTCAGTGCTTCATCAAACCAATGTTAGAGTTATTGCTGCTACAAATATTGATATTATCCAGGCTATTCAAAATGGCAAATTCCGGGAAGATTTGTACTACCGATTGAACACCGTGCCTATTCAAGTTCCATCTTTAAGAAAACGTGGAGAAGATATATATTTATTGTTCAGAAAATTCGCCAGTGATTTTGCTGAGAAATACAGGATGCCATCTATCCAGCTTACTGAGGATGCACAAGTCATTCTTAAAAATTACCGGTGGCCAGGAAATATTCGACAGCTAAAAAATATTACTGAACAAATTTCTGTTATTGAAGAGAATAGGATAATATCTGAGGCTACACTTCATGGGTACCTTCCAGACTACCAGGGCAGAAAGTTACCAGCAATTATTGAAAAGAAGGATGGGGATTCATTTTCATCAGAAAGAGAAATTCTATATAAAGTTCTTTTTGATATGAAAAGTGATATGCATGATTTAAAAAAGCTGGTTGTTGATTTACTTCAGAAAGGTTATGATGATACAGATTTGGATGGTAGTCATGCCAGTGCTGTTCAGAAATTATATCAAAGTGTTGATATACCTGCGGAAAATCCTCTCGTACCCAAGGTCTATGACAATAGAAGAGAGGACGATCCATTGATTCAGGATACTGAAGAGGTAATTGAGGAGTCTCTTTCATTGGAGGACAAAGAGATTGAGATGATAAAAAAAGCACTTGATAAGTACCATGGAAAACGAAAGCAAGCTGCAATTGAACTAGGCATCTCCGAAAGGACTTTATATCGAAAGATAAAAGAATATGATTTGACCTGATAAAATAATTTTAGGTAATTCATAAATTCTAAACTACATGAAAAAGAGTAAATATTTTGGTCTACATTTTTTAATTCTATTGGTATTTTTTACTGTTACTGCATGTAAAGTAAAGTATTCTTTTTCAGGAGCTTCGATTTCAACAGAAGTCAAAACCGTAACTGTTCAGTTTTTCCCAAATCGCGCCAGGCTCGTGAATCCTACTCTAAGTCAACAATTTACTGATGCCTTGATGGATAAAGTTAAGGGGCAGACTAGCCTTATATTTATGGAAAATGGAGGCGATGTAACCTTTGAAGGTGAAATAACCGATTATAAAACCAACTATCTTGCAGTTACTGCCCAGGAAATATCTGCTATGACTCGGTTTACTATTGCCATCAGAATTAAGTATACAAACATTATTGATGAGGGACAGGACTTTGACAGAATTTTTACACGGTATAAAGATTATGACAGTACTCTGGACCTAAGTGACGTAGAGGAAGACCTGGTTACTGCTATTATTGAAGATATAACCGAAGATGCTTTTAATGCCGCTTTTGTAAACTGGTAAGTATTTCTAATATGAATAGAGAAGAGTTTATTTCATATATTAAAGATCCTGCCCGCCTGGACAAATCCAGTCTTTCTGAAATAAATGAACTCCTTGAAGAATTTCCTTACTTCCAGTCTGGTCATTTACTTTTTTTAAAAAACCTGCATAAATTAGATCATATCCGTTTTGCTGGTCAGCTTAAAAAATCTGCATTATTTGTTGCAAACAGAGAAATTCTTTACCGCCTTCTATTTGACAATAATGACCCACAGGTGGAGGAAAAAGTTGAAGAAGAAATTCTTCCAGAAACCCAATTGTCAGCATCTGATCCTGAAAAAGAATCATTACAAGAGGCTAGTCAGGACAAGGATGAAGAAACTGCAACTGAGACAAATATTGAGGATACAATTGATAAGCAGGAAATGAAGCCAGTTACTGAAAAAGAAGAAGTAACTGAAACCATAAATAAAACCGAAGATGGACTACGTTCAAAAGAAGATCTTGCAGCAGAGTTAAAAAAACGTTTACAAGAGATTCAAGAATCAGGCAAAAAGGAAGCAAATGCAGAAATCCAGACTGAAACTCAGAATGAGGAAGACATTTTGCAACTATCTAATGAGCAATCTATTGATGATGACAACTTAAAAGATAAGCCTGAAATAGATTTAACTTTAAGTTCTGAACCAGAACCAGGAGACCTTTTGGATCTTGAAATGCAGGATAAAGTCAGCCCGATTCCTGACAAGCCAAACTTAAGTGAGGATGATAAAAAGGATGAGGCTGATGAGGAAGCTGAAAAAAAAAACCTGAATAGCCAGTCTAATCATTTTGACATTCATCCATTCTCAGCTTGGTTAAATTTATTAAATACATCAGATTCAAATTCTAGTATTGAAGCAGTTGGAAAACCAAAAAACATAAAACAGAGACAGCTGAATATTATTGATCAGTTCATTCAAAATAATCCAAGGATTACACCCAAGCAGGAAAAAACAGTTTTATCAAATGATATTTCAAAGGAAAGTATTGAGGAAAAAGATGAAATGTTTACAGAAACACTGGCAAGGATTTATGTTAAGCAGGGATATTATTCTAAAGCCTTATTTATTTACAAGAAATTAAGTTTGAAGTTTCCAGAAAAAAGTACTTACTTTGCGGGTCAAATTGAAAAAATTGAAAAAAGAATTAACGAACTATAAATCAATATAGAAATGGGACTTTATACATTATTTACAGTGTTGGTAATCATAGTCAGTATCCTTTTAATACTGGTTGTTCTTGTGCAAAATTCAAAAGGAGGGGGTCTTGCTGCAAATTTTTCCGCTTCAAATCAAGTAATGGGTGTTAGAAAAACGACTGATTTTCTTGAAAAGGCAACCTGGACCTTAGCTGCCAGTTTATTGGTATTCAGCCTGCTATCAAGTGCAACTATTCGTAGAGGCGAAGGTGATGAAGGATCAAGAATTCAGGAGCAAATTGAGCGAGCCATTGACCCAACTCAGGTTCCAAATCTCCCAACAGCTATTCCTCCTGAGAGTACTCCGCAGGAAAATGGTGGAGATAACTAATAATTTATTCAACTCTGATTATTAAGATTAGCTAAAATTCCAGCAGGAAATTGACCAAATAATTATCATAAATTTGTGTCAGTCTGTCATAAAAGCGGCTGACATTTTTTTTGCCATAAAATGAGCCAACCTGAAGCGTAACACTCACTGCAACTGACAGATATGAGTGTTCACGAAGATAATTTAACTAAAAAACCTAAGATTCCTACTGTAATTCTGTCCATTAATATTGAGCAATACTTCTTGTTTTTGATTTGGCATAAAATATGAAGATGCATGACAGAAATAATTGAATTGTTAACCTATAAATATTAAATAAAAATGGCTGGATTAAAAATTAAACCATTGGCTGACCGGGTTGTAATTGAACCTGAAAAAGCAGATGAAAAAACAATTAGTGGAATTATTATTCCGGACACTGCACAGGAAAAACCTCAAAAGGGTAAGATTGTAGCTGTTGGTTCCGGCACTGCTGATGAAAAAATGGAAGTTAAAAAAGGCGATTCTGTATTGTATGGAAAATATTCCGGAACAGAAATTTCTATCGATGGTACTGATTACCTGATTATGCGCCAGTCTGATATTCTCGCAATAATATAATTATTAATAAATCTAATATTTAAAAAATTTAAAAAATGGCTAAAGAAATTAAGTTTGACATTGAGGCCCGTGATATTCTTAAAAAGGGCGTTGATAAACTTGCTGACTCAGTGAAAGTGACCCTTGGTCCAAAAGGTCGCAATGTTATAATTGATAAGAAGTTTGGTGCTCCTCAGATAACAAAAGACGGCGTTACAGTTGCTAAAGAAATTGAGCTTTCTGATACATTTGAAAACATGGGTGCCCAGATGGTGAAAGAAGTAGCATCTAAAACAAATGATGATGCTGGTGATGGTACAACTACTGCTACTGTACTTGCACAGTCGATTATTAATGTTGGGTTGAAGAACGTTACAGCTGGTGCGAATCCAATGGACCTCAAAAGAGGTATAGATGCAGCTGTAGCTGCGGTTACAAAAAGCCTTATTAAACAGACTAGAACCGTTGGTGACGATGTGGACAGAATTGAACAAATTGCCAGAGTGTCAGCGAATGGTGACGTAGCAATTGGAAAACTGATTGCTGAAGCAATGGAAAAGGTTAAGAAAGAAGGTGTAATCACAGTTGAGGAAGCAAAGGGTACTGAAACAACCGTAGAAGTTGTTGAAGGTATGCAATTTGACAGAGGTTATATTTCTCCTTATTTTATCACAGATGCTGATAAAATGGAAACTGTTCTTGAACATCCTTATATTTTACTTCATGACAAGAAGATCTCTACCATGAAAGATCTCTTGCCAATTCTTGAAGCAACCTCACAGGCTGGAAGACCTTTACTGATTATTGCTGAAGACGTTGATGGTGAAGCCCTGGCAACATTAGTTGTTAATAAACTTAGAGGTTCACTGAAAATAGCTGCTGTCAAAGCACCAGGTTTTGGCGACAGAAGAAAAGAAATGCTTGAAGATATCGCTATTCTTACAGGAGGAACAGTTATTTCTGATGAAAAAGGATTAAAACTTGAAGCAACTACACTAGAGATGTTAGGTGCAACTGAAAAAGTAACTGTTGACAAAGAAAATACAACTATTGTTAATGGTGCTGGTGCTCAAGAAAATATTAATGCACGAGTTGGTCAGATTAAGAAGCAGATTGAGACAACAACTTCTGATTATGACAAAGAAAAGCTTCAGGAAAGATTGGCTAAATTATCTGGTGGTGTTGCAGTACTTTATATTGGTGCTGCTTCTGAAATGGAAATGAAAGAAAAGAAAGATCGCGTTGACGATGCATTGAATGCTACACGTGCTGCAATTGAAGAAGGTGTTGTTGCTGGTGGTGGTGTTGCTTACCTGAGAGCCATTGAGGGTCTCGATAAATTAAAAGTTGAGAATGAGGATCAGGAAACAGGAATTCAGATAATCAGACGTGCACTTGAAGAGCCTATTCGTCAAATTGCAGAAAATTCTGGAGTTGAAGGATCAATTGTAGTACAAAAAGTAAAAGAAGGCAGCAAAGACTTTGGTTTTAATGCTCGCAAAGAGATATATGAAGATCTCTTCAAAGCAGGTGTTATCGACCCAACAAAAGTTGTTAGAGTAGCCATTGAAAACGCTGCTTCTATTGCAGGAATGTTCCTTACAACTGAGTGTGTAATTGCTGATGAGAAAGAAGATACTCCTCCTATGCCTCCAATGGGTGGTGCACCCGGAATGGGTGGAATGGGCGGAATGATGTAATTATTATTACTTTGCTTAAAAAAACCGGGGAATCCCCGGTTTTTTTGTTTTAGTACATTGTTATCCAACATTATTGTCTCTACAAAATGAAACTCAAAGATCTTTATTGTTAAATTTGTAAAAACTTAAAAGAAATGCACTGCCAACTATTTAAGAGTAAAGCTTTACAACTTGTACTATTATTTATTATTATTTTATCTGGCAAGAGTTTTGCTGGTTGGGTGATCTATGAAAAAAGCTTTGAATCTGGATCCAATATTGAATCAAAGTATATATTCTACATTCAGGATCAGAAATTAAAGCTTGTTGAAGGTGATCTTGAGACCATTTTTGATGTGGAAAAAAACGCTATCACCTTTATTATTCCCTCAAAATCAATATATTGGGAAGGAAAAGTTGATGTTTATAATGCCAGCTATAGAGAAATTTTAAATAAGTATTTTGAGGACCAATTAAAAGATACCCCCAAAGAAAAGGTTGAAATGGCCAAGGCAACCTATGAGTATTACTTGGCTAATTTAAAAGATTCAACCCGTATGAGTCAGACTGGATTAGATATGCTAATAATGAATACAGGTAAAAAGACACAAATTGCCGGATATGAGGCGATAATGTATGGCTTATATGTAAACAAAGACCTCAGAAAAGAGATTTGGATCTCAAAAGAAATAAACATGAATCTTGAAATTGATATGGTAAAGTATAATGTTATGTTGAATAAAATTGGAATGGGTATGATGAATGACCTGAATTCTCGTGCCAGTGATGCCTATGCCCAACTTTTGAAATCCGGATTTCTAATGAAAACTGTTGAGTTTGGATACGATTTAAGCTTTACAACCGAAGTATACAAGATTAAGGAGAAAAAGTTGAATCAAAAGATTTTTACACCACCAGCTAAATATAAAAAAGTTCCTCTCTCCGATCTTGGACTTTTTAATGCCAATCCACTTTAATCTACTGAATTTAACTACCCTGCTATTTCAAGAATAGACTCAACCAGGTAATCCATTTTATTTATTGAAGTATAAATATTGGGTGTAACCCTTACTCCATTTATGTTCTCCCACACAATTGCCACAGTATAAATCTTGTATTTATTAAATAACTGCCTTTGAATTTCTCCAGGTTCCATTCCCTCTATTCCAAAATTACCTAAACCACATGAGTATTCAGGTTTAAATGATGTAAAAAATTTCACTTTGGGGTGTGCCTTAATCCTGGTCATCCAATATTCCCTTAAATATCTTAGTCGGGCTTCTTTCCTATCCCGTCCAATTAGATAATAGTATTCAATTGCTTTTCCTATAGCCATTTCAGCTGGCATGGAACGTGTACCCAATGCCTCAAACTTCCTGATATCATCACTTTCAGGATCTCCAGGTGCTAACCTTGGCCATACCTTACTTATTTTATCCTTTTTGACGTACAAAAATCCTGTTCCAAATGGAGCATACAGCCACTTATGTAAACTTGTGCCAAAATAATCACATTCCAGATCCGGAATTGAAAAATTGAGATGAGCAAAGCTATGAGCTCCGTCAACCAGCACTTCAATTCCTTTTTCATGGGCAACCCTGGCAATTTTTTTTACTGGTAATATCTGACCAGACCAATTAATCATATGCATAATCTCAATAATTTTAGTACGGTCAGTAAAAGCCTCCTTATAAAGTCTGACAATTTCATCATCATCCTCTATGGGTTGGTCAAGGTTTATCCATTTAAGTACAATTCCGTCTCTCTTTTCCCTTTGTTTCCATGCATTTATCATATTTGGATAGTCTTGCTTTGTAAGAACAACCTCATCCCCTGCATTTAAGTCCAATCCAAATATAACCGTTTCTAAAGCTTCAGTGGTGTTTCTCTGAATGGCAATTTCTTCTGGTGAACATCCTGCTAATTCGGCAAGACCCTTTCTTACATTCTCTCTCCCTGAATCAACAATTCTCCACATAAAATAAGCAGGCCCTTCATTGCTAACTCTATTGTAATGTTCAAATATTTCCTGAACAACTTTAGGCTGAGGACAAACACCACCATTATTCATATTTATAATGTTTGGCGATGCTGTGAAGGATTGTTGCACCCAGTGCCAGAAATCCTCATTACTTGCAGTTACCGCAGGAGAATTACCTTCAATCATTTCAACAGCCTTGCTTAACTGATTTGCTCCCTGGAGATTGAAAAGCCCACCCATTGTCAACATGCCAGTAGCAGCGGCAGATTTTCTTAAAAAATTTCGACGATTTGTATGCATAGTATTAAATTATTGTTTTCAGTGATTGTTAAAGCCTTAAGCTATATAACTACCCTTGTTAAGAAATAATGTTGGCCATTAATAAATTGTAATAAACTTATTAAAGGGAAATAGATATCTTTGCATGCGATTTTAAATTTACGATTTTAAAATTGAAAATGGAAAAGATTAGGAATTTCTGTATAATAGCTCATATCGACCATGGGAAAAGTACGCTTGCGGATCGATTGCTTCAGAAAACCAATACATTGAATGAACGCGACTTTCAGGACCAGGTGCTGGATAGCATGGACCTTGAGAGAGAAAGAGGTATTACGATAAAAAGTCATGCCATTCAGATGCAACATGAATATGAGGGTGACAATTACTTCCTGAATCTCATTGATACTCCTGGTCATGTTGATTTTTCATACGAAGTTTCAAGGTCTATTGCTGCCTGCGAAGGTGCTCTCCTGATCATTGACGCAACCCAGGGGATTCAGGCACAAACAATCTCAAATTTATATCTGGCTATTGAACACGATTTGGAGATCATTTCCGTATTGAACAAAATGGATCTGGACAATGCAATGCCAGAAGAAGTTAAAGACCAGATTGTTGACCTTGTTGGATGTTCCCGAGATGATATTATTGAGGCAAGTGGAAAAACAGGAATGGGGGTAGACCAGATCCTGGAAGAAATTATAAATAAAATACCTCCACCAACAGGAGATACAAATGCTCCGCTGCAAGCCCTTATTTTCGACTCTGTTTTTAATTCATTTCGCGGTATTTATGCTTATTTCAGAATAATGAATGGTACTATACATAAAGGCGATTATGTTAAGTTTGTCGCCACTGGAAAGGAGTATAATGCAGATGAAATTGGTGTTCTAAAACTTAAACCTGATCCCAGGAACCAGTTAAGTGCCGGTGATGTTGGATATATTATTTCCGGAATCAAATCTTCTTCAGAAGTAAAGGTGGGAGATACCATAACACATGTAGAAAATCCTTGTGAGAAAGCAATAGAAGGATTTGAGGATGTAAAACCTATGGTTTTTGCCGGGATTTATCCAGTTGATGCTGACGATTATGAAGAACTACGATCTTCAATGGAAAAGCTTCAATTAAATGATGCATCATTGACCTATGAACCCGAATCTTCTGTTGCTCTGGGTTTTGGTTTTCGATGCGGATTTCTTGGCTTATTGCATATGGAGATTATCCAGGAACGCCTGGAAAGGGAGTTTGATATGAGCGTTATTACCACCGTTCCAAATGTTTCTTATAGGGTAGTTACAACTAAAAAGGAAGTTATTGAAGTTCATAACCCATCCGGACTTCCTGCCCCAACCATAATTGACCATATTGAAGAACCAATAATATCTGCCCAGATAATTTCAAAATCAGAATATTTAGGATCAGTAATGAATTTGTGCATAGAAAAACGAGGCATATTAAAAAACCAGGTATATCTTACCAGTGACCGGGTTGAGCTTACTTTTGAAATGCCGCTTGCTGAAATTGTCTTTGATTTTTACGATAAATTAAAAAGTATTTCCAGGGGCTATGCATCATTTGACTACTTTCAATCAGGCTATAGCCTGGCAAACCTTGTTCGCTTAGATATTTTATTAAACGGTGAAATGGTCGATGCCTTATCAACCCTAATACACCGTGATAATGCCTACGATTTTGGCAGACGTATGTGTATAAAATTGAAAGAATTGATTCCTAGACAACAATTTGACATTGCGATTCAGGCCGCAATTGGAGCGAAAATTATTTCCAGAGAAACTGTGAAAGCACTTCGCAAAGATGTAACCGCAAAGTGCTATGGCGGTGATATTACCCGAAAGAGAAAACTACTCGAAAAACAGAAGAAAGGGAAAAAACGTATGCGTCAGGTAGGGAATGTAGAGGTTCCTCAACAAGCTTTTCTTGCAGTTCTAAAATTAGATTAACTTCCCGGAAAGTACTTATTGAATTTTCCAGAAAGTTGTTGATTTTATGATATTAATATCTTAATGTCTTATTTTTTTATTTTTAATCGAAACCTTTATTGCAAACCTATTCTTTTACACCGAATCCAACCAGTAATACCACCTATATTATTAATCATTAGTGTTTTACAATTAAAACACAAATGATTTACAATTACCTACCCTGCAATTAAACTAGTTTCAACAGTGGATATTTAAATCTAACAAAAATTATATTTTTTTAAATTATTCGACAATTTTTGTATTTTTACTAATTAACATATATGGAAAACTTAATACTTCCATGTAAATTTAATCCGAATTTTCATATTAAATCCAAACCCCAATGAAGAATAAATATTACCTGGGTCTTGATATTGGTTCAATTTCGATAAATACTGTATTACTCGATGAGGAAAAAACTATAATTGAAAACCATTATGATTTTTGCCACGGAAAACCATTTCACCTGTTAAAAGATATACTTTCATCTATTTTTACCAGATACCCTGAGAACTCAATTGAAACAGTTGCATTTACCGGTACTGGTGGAAAGGTAGCCAATGAAATACTCGGAGGCCACTTTGTAAATGAAATTATTGCTCAATCAGCTTCTGTAGCTCAATTGTATCCCACCATAAAAACAGTTATTGAGATGGGTGGAGAAGACTCTAAGCTGATTTTAATGCAAGAAAGTAAGAGATAAAACAAGCAGCCTTTCAGACTTTACTCTAAACAACATATGTGCAGCAGGCACAGGATCATTTCTCGACCAGCAGGCTAAAAGAATTGGTATTTCAATTGAAAATGAATTTGGCCAATTGGCTCTTAAATCAGAAAATCCTCCGCGTATTGCTGGACGATGCAGTGTTTTTGCAAAATCTGATATGATACACCTCCAACAAATTGCTACACCTGTGTATGATATTGTTGCCGGCTTATGTTTTGCTGTTGCCAGAAACTTTATAAGCAGCCTTGGGAAGGGTAAAAAATTGGAATTTCCTGTTCTATTTCAAGGCGGAGTTGCGGCAAATCAGGGTGTAGTGCGAGCATTTAGAGAACTATTGAATGCAGGTGAAGAAGATCTTATTATTCCCGAATATCATGCCTCAATGGGAGCAATAGGTGCCTTATATCATATTATCGATCAAGATAATATTGAATTGAAACCCTTTCTGGGAATTGAGAAATTGAATGAATATTTAACAGGGGATCATTCAAAGGGGACCTGGCAAGAGGCTCTTATCGAATCTTCCGCTAAATACGATAAGATCGTTACACCAATCCCTGATGATGTTGATAAGCTTGATGTTTACCTTGGACTGGATATTGGCTCACTAAGCACAAATGTTGTATTGATTGACAAAGACAACAATATAATTGCCCGGAGGTATTTACCTACAGCCAGCAAGCCTTTAGAGGCTATTCGGCGAGGTATGACTGAAATATATGATGAAGTTGGAGAAAGGGTCCAGGTAAGAGCAGCCGGAACAACTGGATCAGGAAGGTATCTTACTGGTGATTTCATTGGTGCTGATGCTATCAGGAATGAGATTACTGCCCAGGCTACTGCAGCCATTGCATACGATTCAAAAGTTGACACAATTTTTGAAATAGGCGGACAGGATTCAAAATATATAAGCATAGACAAAGGTGTTGTGGTTGATTTTGAGATGAATAAAGTCTGTGCTGCAGGAACAGGTTCATTTCTTGAGGAACAATCGGAAAAGCTTGATATTAATATAATAGAGGAATTCGGTAAGCTTGCTCTTGAAGCCAAAAAACCGGCCAGTCTAGGTAACCGTTGCACGGTATTTATGGAATCAGACCTGAATTCTCAGCAGCAAAAAGGAGTTGAAAAAGAGAATCTCGTCGGTGGTCTCGCCTACTCTATTGTAGAAAATTATATTCAAAAAGTTGTACGGAAAAAACGAATTGGAGATCATATTTTCTTCCAGGGAGGTGTAACAAACAATAAGGCAGTAGTGGCCGCTTTTGAAAAGGTTACCGGCAAAAAAATCATTGTACCTCCTCATTTTGATGTAACCGGAGCAATTGGCGCAGCTATATTGGCCCGGGATTCCATGAAAAATGGTCAAAAAACAAGATTTAAAGGATTTGATATTAGTAAAATTCCTTTTACAGTTGATAAGTTTACCTGTAAAGCCTGTTCAAACCAATGTGAAATACGGCGAATCCGGATAGAAGGCGAAAAGAAACCCCTGTACTATGGTGGCCGTTGTGACAAATGGGAAATAGAAGAAAGAAAAGGCAAAGGAAAGGGCATTCCCAATTTATTTAACGAAAGGCTGGAAATGCTTCAGGATGGATTCAAAGAAACTTCCAAAGATGAAAGAATCACAATAGGAATACCCAGAGCTTTAATGCTATATTACCAGCAATTCCCATTTTGGAGAACATTTTTTGAAGATCTCAATTTCAGGGTTGTAGTCTCGGCAGAATCTGATAACCAATTGATCAAGAAGTCATTGGGAATGATTGTTGCTGAAACATGTTTTCCTGTGGAATTAATGCATGGTCATATTATGGATCTGTTGGAAAAGGAGGTAGACTTTGTTTTTACACCTTTTATTATAAACTCAAAGGCTGAAAAGGATAATCCAACTTCCAACTGTAACTGCCCATGGGTTCAAACGTTCCCATTTATGGTAAAAGCAGCTCTGAATGATGAGCAAATGAAGGATAAAATGCTCGTTCCTACCTTAAATTTCAGATATTTTGGAAAAGTTCTAAATAAGGAATTGTCAGATTTCATGAATGAGAAATTTGGTGTTTCAAGAAAAAAGGTGGTTGCTGCGATACTTAAAGCAGACAAAGCGCAAAATATATTTGAAAATAAGCTTCTTTTGCGCGGACAGGAGGTCCTTGACAATCTTCCAGAAGATAAAGAAGCTCTTGTTATTATTGGCAGACCATACAATACCGGTGATCCAGCACTAAATCTAAGTATGGTAGAAAAACTGATAAACCAGGATGTGTTACCAATACCAACAGATTTTCTTCCACTGGGCAGCGAACATATTCTACAGGATTATCCTCAAATGTATTGGCCAAATGGTCAAAAAATCCTTGCTGCAGCAAGGATAGTAGCGCGGGATAAAAGGCTCCATGCTGTTTATATGGGAAATTTCAGATGTGGTCCTGATTCATTCCTTGCACATTTTGTACACGAGGAGATGGCTGGTAAACCTTTTCTTGAGCTGGAGATTGATGAACACAGTGCCGACGCTGGAATGATTACCCGATATGAGGCCTTCCTCGATAGCCTCAAAGGTTCAAAATCAATAGAGAAAAGGAAGGTGGCCACTATCAAACCTGGTATCATGACGTCGGTACCAATGCAGGACCGCACGTTATATTTCCCATACATGAGCGACAGTGCTTATGCGATTGCTGCAGCGAGCCGAGCCTGTGGAATACATGCAGAAGTTCTGCCTATGCAGAATGAGGAAGACCTTGAGCTGGGGAGAAAGAATACTTCAGCCCGGGAATGTTTCCCTATGGTATGTACCACCGGAAGTTTCCTAAAAAAATTGTATGATCCCAAAACCGACCCTAAAAAGGCAAGTTTCTTCATGCCCGATCACAATGGCCCCTGCCGTTTTGGACAATACAACAAATTACAACGAATTGTATTTAATAAACTTGGCTTCAATGATGCTGAGATTATTTCTCCTAGCAATGATACTGCTTATGAGGACATTTCAGGAGGAAAAGGAACCAAGTTCCGTTTTCTTTCATGGAAAGGATTTGTAGCTGTTGATATATTAAGGAAATTAAGACAGGAAAGAAGGCCGTACGAACTCATCCCGGGTAGTACAGATAAGATTTACAGCAAAGCTCTCAGCGACGTTATTAAGTCTATTGAAGGAGGTGCTAAAGATCTGGCAGATGTTCTCCACAATTCAGCTAATAATTTTGATAAAATTCCATATATCAATGGTCAAAGAAAACCTGTTGTTGTTATTGTTGGCGAAATATTCATGCGCGATAATCCGTTTTGCAGTGGTTTTCTGGTTGATCGTCTGGAGAAATTTGGAGCAGAAACTTTTATTTCTCCTTTCTCAGAGTGGCTAAGTTACTCAACATACAGGTATACTCGTGATAGCCTATGGAAAAATGATTACAAAGGGGTGGTAAAGTCAAAAATTCAGGAATTTTCACAAAACATCTCTGCCGGTAAACTTCACAAAGCAGTGCATGGATTTATTGAGGTTGATAGAGATATTCCAGTAAAAAACATGCTGTCGAGCTGTGGAGATTATATACACAGGCATTATGATGGTGATCCCGCCTTAAATCTGGGAAGTTCTGTTGAGCTGGCAAAAACCGGTATATCCGGAATTGTAAATATTTTGCCTTTTACCTGTATGCCCGGTACGGTTGTTTCATCTATTGGACATAAGTTTAAGAAAGATCATAACAATTTGCCTTATGAAAGTATTGCTTATGATGGCCAGGAGGATACTTCAATTGAGCTAAGATTGCAGGCATTTATGCATCAGGCAAAAGAATTTGCCCAAAAGAACGGGTATGATATGCCGAAAGATTGGCATATCAAAGATCTGGTTAATGTTGTTTCCTGATCACTTTTGATTCTAAACTTTTGGAAAAGGGTAAGGGATTTTAACAGATTATTTTAAATCCTTTGCCATGTACATTAATTATCTCAACAGCAGGATCCTGTTTTAGGTATTTCCTAAGTTTTGTTATATAAACATCCATACTCCTGGCATTGAAGTAATTATCATCAAACCAGATGGTTCGTAATGCAAAATTTCTTTCAAGAACTTTGTTCTTATTATTGCAAAGCAATTTTAGCAACTCTGCCTCTTTGGTAGTTAACTTCTGAGCCTGGTTGTCAATGGTTAGTGTTTGTTTCTGGGCATCAAAATCATACCTGCCCACCTTAAAAACATCCTGCTGATTTCCTGATCCGCTGTGCGTTCTACGAAGTATAGCTTCAATCCTAAATAGCAGCTCTTCCATGCTAAATGGCTTGGTTATATAATCATCAGCACCTATTGAAAAACCTTCAAGAACATCTTGTTTCAGGGTTTTGGCTGTTAAAAAAATAATAGGGATGTCGCTGTTTATTTGCCTGATCTCTTTTGCCAGGGTAAATCCATCCTTTTCAGGCATCATCACATCAAGAAGACAAAGGTCATAATGCTCCTGAATAAATCCTTTATAGGCTTTGTTTCCATTTATGTACAACCCGGTTTTGTATCCTTTGATTTCTAGATACTCCTTTAGCAAGGATCCTAAATTTTCATCGTCCTCTGCCAGTAGAATTCTGGTTTCTTCCATAATTTATTTTTTAAGTGGGAATCGAATTTTAAAATTGGTACCATTACCTACCTGGCTTTCAGCCTTTATTGTGCCATTATGCTCTTCAACTATAGTCTTCACATAACTTAAACCAAGTCCAAATCCCTTCACATTGTGAACATTGCCTGTTGAAACCCGGTAAAATTTAGTAAAAATTCTGGAAAGATTTTCTTTTGAGATACCGATTCCGTTGTCTTCGATGATAATTAATAGGGAATTCTTATCATTCTGGGTTGAGATTTTAATTACTGGTTCAAGCTTACAATATTTAATTGCATTATCTATTAGGTTTGAGAAAACATTCATAAAATGAACCTCATCCACTGCAATATTTGAATAACTTGCTTGTAGATCAAGCTTTAGACTTCCGTTTTTATTCTGAAGTTGCAATGAGAAGTTATCTGCCACGTTCTTTAACAAATCATGTGCATCTGCCTTTGCAATATTCATCTTAATTTCACCCTTATCAAATATGGCCATTTGAAGAACTTTCTCTACTTGATATCCCAGGCGTTTTCCCTCTTCATTAATTACGGTTGAAAGGTGATCAATATTTTTTTCATCCCTGGCGATATTTTTGTCCGTTAACATTTGTGAAGCCAGCGATATCGTTGAAATAGGCGTTTTCAACTCATGAGTCATATTGTTAACAAAATCCGTTTTTATTTCTGATAACCTCTTCTGACGGAATATAATATACAGTGTGCCAGTAAAAATCAACATAATAATAAACATAAGCACTGTAGATGAAATCCCAATCCAACCCAGTGATTTGAACAAAAAGCTACGGTTCTTTGGAAAATAAAGCGTTAAAAAATTCTTCCTTGGGATAAGGTCACCTGGGAATAATTGCCATTGAAAAACTTCAGATCTAGTATATTTTTCGAAACCCGGAGTCTTATAAAAAACACTATTATCCGGTTTCCTGATGGCAAATTCAAAGTCTAAATCCAAACCCCTACTTTTAAGCTCGTAATCAATAGCCTGATACAACTGAGCCGGATGAACTCTTTCTTCTATCTGAAGTGGATTCTCCATCATCTGTCCCATGATTTTTTCAACTATCATGGACTTATTTTCCAGTTTCTGACGTTCGCTTAAAATTCGATTCTTAAGAATATTAAAATTAGGCTCATGTATACTAAAGGTATAATTAATTGCTTCATTTTTATCCTCACCAAAAAAATAAACTGTATCACCATAGTGAACCTCCTGCGTTTCCATTTCATTACTTTCCCGATCATGGTAATAATAAATAGAACTTGAACCATAGGTTACCACACCCTGGAGATTGGGATTTTGCTGTCTCAGCAATACATCAATGGGTATCGAGTCACGGTAAGGATCCAACTCATGAGCAACTCTAAGCTTGGTCTCCTGGTTCTCCATAGCGTCAATAACTTCTGATAAAGCATTGTTTACCATATGAGAAAATTGCAACTGCTTTAATTTTAAAGCATTTTTAACCCATTGGGTTTGAACTAATAACAAACCAAAAAGTGCAAGGGTCATAAAACCAGTTAATATCCAGATACCTTTCCTGCTCATAAGGCTACAAAAATACGGGAAGAGAAAGAATATCAGCTACTATTTAACAATCTTTAACATTACTTAGGATTCGTTAATTATATGCTGTAGTATCTTTGAAGCGGTTAAAATGTTAACTGCAAAACAAACTCATGAAGAAATTTAATCTTTTTTTCGCCATTCTGATTACACTAAGCCTCTTCTCTGTAAATGTCCTTGGCCAGGAAAATAATAAGAAAATACACCTTAAGATCGTTAAAAATGGTGAAACAACGGTAGATACCAGTTTTGCAGCTGAAAGTCTTGAAGACGACGAATTACATAAAAAGATATCAGAGTTAGCTGGAGTAGATGTTAGTATTTCTGAGGGACATGATATTCATAAGCACATGGTTCATGTTGATTCACATGGAGACTACTCCTGGACATCAAAGCCAGAAAAAGGGAAAAAAGTTGTTGTAGTGAAATCAGGTAAGGATGGTGAAGAGACCCTCTCCTCAAAAAAAGTAGCCTATTTTTATTCTGATGATGATGAAAACATCTTTACAATTAAAGCTGATTCAAATGTTTTCATTGAGGCTGATACCATTATAATGAAAAAGAAGGGAAATGTAATGATTCTTGAGGGCGATGGTGAGACCTTTGAATGGATAGAGAAAGATTCCCTTGATAATGATAAAAACTTAAATGTTATTGTAGAGAAAATTGAAGAGGGAGACGAGGATCATAATGTGATAATTATTAAAAATGGTGATATTATTAAAAAGGTTGATTCTCATGTTATTTTAAAGGAAATTGATGAAGACGATTTGGAACATATTAATGTTGTAAAAGTAAAAAAGAGTGATGGGGGTGAAGAAAAAACAATCCATGTATATGTAACTGATAGCGAGGGAAGTATGCACATGCATGAATCAGGTGATGTAAAAATTATTGTTACTGATAAAAAAAATGGCACGGAAATTGTAAGTAAAAAGGTAAAGGTTGTAAAATCAAAAGGAGAAGGAGAGAATGAGGTTGAGATAACTGTGGAAGTAGAAGAGGGTGAAGATGTTAAATTTGAGGAAACAACCAAAGAAAAGTCAAAAGAAACGAAACAAAAAAAAGAAAAGAAACGTAAAAACTAATAAGACAAAAAAAAACGCAGAAATGCGATTTCTTCATAGTTAGGTTAAATTTTAGGGTTTATTAAGGGAAAAGGGATGTGCTTACATCCCTTTTTTCTTTGGCATTAGTTAAACAATAACTTTTCAGGTGATTTCAAAGAACCGGGGTCAATAATAAAAGAAGCACTTACTATATCAATATTCTTTAATTGATTCTGGATAGCTTCCAATTGATTTACGCTCAAGTCTCCGTAAATCTGTAAAAAATAGTCAATATTCCGGATTTCTGTAAACAAAAAGCCTTTTTCTCCTGAGTTAGAAATAAGGTTGTAAAGCAGCATAGTTTCCTCATCATCAAAAGAAGATACTGCGAACTCCTGAACTATTTCATGTCGCTTATTCAGTAAGGAGAGGTTGTTTGAACGGGTAAGATTTAACTTAAGATGTTTATTAATGGCCCAACTTAAATGATAATCATTTTCATGAGAGGAGATTCCAATCAACGAAAACTCAAGCTCAGGCTTATAATTCAACTTAATACTTTTCCCTTTTTTCACAACCAGCTTTTAAATATTACTATTACTACCATTCTTTTCTTTAATAAACTCAAGGGCATTTCTTGCAGCATTCTGTTCTGCTTCCTTTTTAGATAAGCCTGAGCCGCTACCACATTCTTCATTATTTACCAGGACAAGTGTCTGAAAGTGTGTTATTTCCAGTCCTGAATCTATCTCTTCTTTCGTGTTAAAGATTACACCTACTTTGTTTTTTTGGCCCCATTCAATAATCTGGCTTTTAAAATCAGTTTCGTGGTTTATCAATTTTTCCAGATCAGTATAATCGTGTATTAACCTGTCAATAACAAATCTTTTCGCAACCTTATATCCCTTATCAATGTAGATGGCACCTATAAAGGCCTCAAGCGTATCTCCATAAATATTTTTTTTGTGCTGATTCTGGTATATAGGTGGCGAAATAAGTTCATTCAGGCCAATTTTTTTACCAAGTTGATTCAAGCTTCCCCGTTTCACAAATTTCGAACGGATTTTTGTTAGAAAACCTTCATTTTCGTTTGGAAATGTTTTAAAGAGATAATCCGTAATAATAGCTGAAAGGATAGCGTCACCCAGATACTCTAGTCTCTCATTGTTTGAAGGAGTGCTTCCAGGCACCGATGGAGATGAAGACTTTGGGACAAGGGCAAGCTTATACAAATTAATTCTACCCGGTTTAAAACCAGTCAGTTTCTTTATTTGATTCGGAAATTTGTTCTGAGTCCGAAAGAGTCTGAACAAGGAGTAATAAGATTAAATATTATTTACTAAATTTCTTAAAAATAATGCTGGCATTGTGTCCACCAAAGCCGAAAGTATTACTTAAGGCAATATCCACATTGCGTTTTTGAGCAACATTTGGCGTAAGATTCAATTTTGGATCGATATTTGGATCCAGGTTCTTAAGGTTAATAGTCGGAGGAATAATTCCTTCCAGAATGGCTAACAAAGCGGCCATAGCCTCTAAGGCGCCAGCTGCTCCAAGCAAATGCCCTGTCATAGATTTTGTAGCACTTATATTCAAGTTGTAGGCGTGATCCCCAAAGACTGATTTTATAGCCTTAATCTCAGAAACATCTCCTAAAGGAGTTGCGGTACCATGTACATTAATATAATCAATATTCTCAGGATAAATCCCCGCATCAGCTATTGCATTTTGCATTACCAATGCTGCCCCAAGTCCTTCAGGATGTGGTGCAGTAAGATGATAGGCATCAGCTGACATTCCAACACCAATTAATTCAGCGTAAATCTTTGCCCCTCTTTTTTGAGCATGTTCCAGTTCTTCCAAAATGAATGCTCCACCTCCTTCGCCCATAACAAAACCATCACGACTTACATCAAATGGTCTTGATGCAGTTTTGTATTCATCATTCCTGGTGGACATTGCCATCATACTATTAAACCCACCAATTCCGACTTCGTTAATCGATGCTTCTGATCCTCCTGTAACAAACATATCTGCTTTTCCCAGGCGAATATAGGTAGCTGCATCAATTATAGTATTTGTGGAAGTTGCGCAAGCTGATACAATACCAAAATTTGGTCCGCGGAATTTATATTTCATTGAAATATGTCCCGCAGCAATATCGGCTATCATCTTTGGAATAAAAAAAGGACTAAAACGGGGAGTGCCATCACCCCTGGCAAATGTTGATATTTCTTCAGCAAATGTTGTTAATCCACCAATACCTGATCCAAAGATTACGCCCACACGGTTTTTATCGATCTGGTCAAGGTTGATGTTACAATCCTGGATTGCTTCTTCAACGGCGATTAAAGCGAGTTGTGTATAACGATCAAGCCTACGAGATTCTTTCCTGTCAAAATACTCCGACATATCGAGGTTTTTAACCTCACAGGCAAACCTGGTTTTAAATTTTTCAGCATCAAATAATGTGATCCAATCAGAACCACTTACCCCATTTCGTAGCCCATCCCAATATTCGGGTACTGAGTTACCAAGTGGAGTAACGGCACCAAGTCCTGTTACTACAACACGCTTTAATTCCATCTAATTATAGGATTACTAAATATTATTTGGCGTTTTCCTCGAGGTAATTTACAGCCTCGCCAACAGTACCGATTTTTTCAGCCTGGTCATCGGGAATACCAATGTTGAATTCTTTTTCAAATTCCATAATTAATTCAACGGTGTCAAGAGAATCAGCTCCTAAATCATTTGTGAAGCTAGCTTCAGTTGTTACTTCATTTTCGTCAACTCCTAGTTTGTCAACAATAATGGCTTTTACTCTTGATGCAATGTCTGACATAATCTTAATTTTAAATTAATATTTTATTTTATTTTTGAAATTACGATGCAAAGAAATGTATTTCATCAAATATTTTCAAACAAATATAATTTTTTTTACGAATAGCCTTTTAAAAATACACTTTTATTTCGGTTTCTGAAAGAATATATGAAAGAAAAACCACTTATAAGTAGCAGAATATGAAGAAGATATTAATATTTGCCTCCGGCTCCGGAACCAACGCCCAAAATATTATCGAATATTTTAACGAATTGGTCGAAATAAATGTAAGCTTGGTTTTTTCTAATAATAAAGACGCAAAAGTACTTGACAGGGCTAAAAATTTGGGTGTTGACACGGTTGTTTTTACCCGAGAGGATTTATATCAGAATAGCAAGGTGATAGAAATGCTTGCAAATGAGCAACCTGATCTTATTGTGCTGGCTGGTTTTCTGTGGCTGATTCCCTCTTCTATTATTAAGAAATTTCCGAATAAAATAGTTAATATTCACCCTGCCCTGCTTCCAAAATATGGTGGTAAAGGTATGTATGGTATGCATGTTCATAGAGCTGTGATTGATAACAAAGAAACTGAATCAGGCATAACAATTCACTTTGTAAATGAGGAATATGATGCTGGTGATATTATTTTCCAGGCAACCTGCCCTGTTGAGAAAGATGATACTCCAGATTTATTGGCCCAGCGAATCCACAAACTAGAACATGAGCATTTTCCAAAAGTAATTGAGAAGGTACTAGACAGCTAGACTACTCCTACTTGATATCATCAAGTAAACTAATCATTATATGGCTTATTTTCTCGTATTCAGCCATATTTTCTTCGCTAACCGGTTTAACAGGTGGAGCCTTAACTTTTAAGGGGTCAACAGCATACCCACTCTTATAAAACCTGAAATCGAGATGTGGACCTGTTGAAAGCCCTGAACTACCGACATAACCCACAATGTCACCCTGTTTAACATATTTGCCTACGTGTATGCCCGGTCCAAAACGTGAAAGATGCAAATAAGCAGTAGTATACACACTGTTGTGCTTAACTTTTACAATTCTACCGTTTTGACCTTTATATTGAGCTTCAATCACTTTTCCATCACCAATAGATTGGACAGGAGTTCCAACAGCTGCCGCATAATCGACACCATGATGTGGACGTCTTATTTTTAATACCGGGTGAAGCCTGCTGTTGGAGAATCTTGAGCTAATACGATTAAATTTTAAAGGGGCCTTTAAAAATGCTTTTCTCAGACTGTTGCCTTCCTGATCATAATAATCCTCTTTCTCATCCTGAATGAATGGTATTGCATAAAAGTCTTCATTGGCATGTCTAAAATAGGCTGCGAAAATTCTTGTAATCCCTACTGATGAAGTGTCAACAAATTCTTCTTCATATATTATTTTGTAAGAATCTCCTTTTTGAAGGCCAAAGAAGTCAATTGACCATGCAAAAATATCAGAAAGTTCATTGGAAAGCTCAGGGTTAATTCCTTTATCTTCCATTGAGACCCAAAGGGAGGTGGCAATGGAACCAGAGGCAATTTTATAATCTGAGACAACTTCTTTTGAATTGCGTTTCACACTAACTTGATTGCCTAAATCAAATACGTAATAATCTATTGCATTATCGACATATACAAAATAACGAACCGATTGCAGGCTATCTTTTTCAGTAAAGAATAAATATTTATTACCTCTTTTTACTTTTCTAAAATCAAAGGTATCGCTGTAATTATCAACTATTGATTGGATCTTTGGATATGGGACACCCTGTCTAGATAGAATGTCAGCAATAAATTGATTCCTTTTGACTTTCCCCTCAATAACATCAAAAGTATCCACAGGTATACCATATAGAGTTTCAACCTGAACGATAACGGTATCCTGCTTTATTAAACTTGTTGCAATTTGACCAGGTTTCTCATTGCATGAGATGAATAAAAAGGAGAGCCCACAAAAAATAAGCAGACTCCAAAATAATTTCTTTAAAAAACTATGGGGTGAATTCATTCTTATCTTATAACTATATTAACAATTTTACCAGGAACAACGATAACCTTCACAATGGTTTTATCCTCCAACCATTTTTGGGCTTTTTCATTGCTCAAAACACTGTCCTCTATTGACTTTGCATCAAGTCCTGCAGGCAATTCCAGCTTAAACCTCATCTTACCATTAAATGATACTGGATATTCAACGCTATCCACTTCAAGATATTGCTCATCAACATCAGGGAAGCTTGCATTGTTAATACTATCCTGATGTCCCATTTTTTCCCATAACTCCTCTGTAATATGCGGGGCAAAGGGTGCCATGGCAATAAGAATCTTTTCCAGGACCTCCTTATTGCTCGATTTTAGATCGGAAAGTTCATTTACACATATCATAAAATTACTCACACCTGTATTGAAAGAGAACCTTTCAATGTCGTTTTTAATTTTGTGTATTGTCCTATGCAGTACTTTTAACTCAGCCTCCGTAGGTGTGTCATCCGAAAGAGAAAAACTTCCATCCTCAGTATAAAACAAGCGCCAGAATTTTCTCAGGAATCTTGAAACACCCTCTATTCCATTGGTATCCCAGGGTTTGGATTGCTCAATAGGACCAAGAAACATTTCATACATTCTCAACGTATCGGCTCCATACTTCTCAATAAGGTCATCGGGGTTTTGAACATTGTGTTTCGATTTCGACATTTTTTCTATTTCCCACCCACAAACATATTTGCCATCTTCAAGCAAGAAATCTGCATTCTCAAATTCTGGTCTCCACTTTTTAAATTCCTCAATATCCAATATGTCGTTATGAACCATATCAATATCCACATGAAGAGGTGTTGAATACAATTTCCGGTCTTTTACATTCTTTGATACGAATAAGGGTATCAACTCCCTTATTTTATGCCTGTTAAAAATCACCCCTGTCCTGCTATCTTCAATGGCCTTCCTGGTTTCTTCAATAATCTTTTCATCCACTTCAATTATATCTGCAATAGGCAATAAAAGCAGCTTCTTGTTGGTATTTTTGATGTATTCTTCATAGTAAGATTCCAGCTTTTCAAGCTTATCTGCACTCTTAATTTCAACAAATAGATTTGCCTCCTTATTGAAAAAATCAAACCGCCTGTGGCCATCTCGATAATTCCTGATAAACTTATCAGCCTGGCCCATTTCTTTAATGTACTCCCAGAGTTTGTATTCAGCATATTTCTCAAGATTTACTCTGTATACAAAATTTGAGCGGCCCTGAATTTTACCCTGGTTAATGAGTTTTTTAAATGGTTCATCTTCGCAGGATAGTTCAAGATCGTATAAAAACTTATTCCAGAACCTTGAATACAGCAAATGACCGGTTGCGTGCTCATCTCCACCAATATATAGGTCAACACTTCTCCAATACTGATTATCATCCTTCGAAAAGTATTCATCCTCATTGTTAGGATCCATATAGCGAAGATAATATGCACTTGAGCCAGCGAATCCGGGCATGGTATTCGTTTCAATAGGATGACCTTCTTTGGTTTTCCAATTTTGAGCCCTGGCAAGAGGTGGATCACCAGATTCGGTAGGCAAGTATTTATCTACATCAGGTAGTTCAAGGGGCAAATCTTTTTCATCAAAGGTATAGGGCATTCCTTCTTTATAATACACCGGAAATGGTTCTCCCCAGTATCTTTGTCTGCTGAAAATCGCATCCCTCAGGCGAAAGTTTATTTTGCCTTTCCCAATTTTCTTCTCTTCAAGCCAGCTGATCATATTTGAGATTGCCTTATTCACATCAAGGTCATTAATAAAACCAGAATTGATCATGATCCCTTCTTTAGAATCGTATGAACTCTCCCATCCTTTTGGATCGGATTGAGTATCACCCTTTCTAACTACTACCTGAATAATGGGTAAATCAAAATGCATGGCAAAGGCAAAATCCCTGCTATCGTGCCCGGGAACCGCCATAATTGCACCGGTACCATATCCTGCCAATACGTAGTCCGCAACCCATATGGGTATTTCCTGATTGTTTACAGGATTAATGGCAAATGCTCCGGTAAATTCTCCCGTAATTTTCTTTACATCAGCAATTCTGTCTCTCTCCGATCTATTTTTTGATCGGGTAACATATTTTTCGACCACATCAGAAAAATCCTGCGTGGTAATCTTCTTTACCAGTTCATGTTCTGGAGCCAAAACCATATATGTTGCCCCAAACAATGTATCAGGCCTTGTTGTGAAGACCTCAATTTTCTCCTCGTGGTCTTTAATTGAAAAATGCACGCTGCTGCCTTCAGAACGACCAATCCAGTTTTTTTGAATTTCTTTTAATGAAACACTCCAATCAATGGTATCCAGACCATCCAGAAGTCTCTGGGCATAGGCTGTAATTCTAAGCGACCATTGTTTCATTAGTTTTCTCTCAACCGGGTGACCACCTCTTTCTGAATATCCATCTTTTACCTCATCGTTGGCAAGAACAGTTCCCAGGTAAGGACACCAGTTCACCCATGTATCAGACAAATATGCCAGGCGATAGTTCATTAAAATGTTCTGTTTCTCAATTTCTGACATTTTAAGCCATTGGCCAGCAGTGAATTCAATCTCTTCGGTGCAGGCAGCATCAATATTCATATTGCCAGAAAGTCCAAATTCTTTGATTAAAGAATCAATCGATTTGGCTTTGTTAATTTTGTTGTTATACCAGGAGTTGAATAGCTTAATAAAGGTCCATTGAGTCCATTTATAGTATTTCGGATCGCAGGTAACCACTTCACGGTCCCAGTCAAATGAAAAACCTATTTTATCCATTTGCTCTTTATACCTGTCGATATTTTTGTAGGTAGTAACAGCAGGATGTGTCCCTGTTTGAATGGCGTATTGCTCTGCAGGCAATCCATAGGCATCAAATCCCATGGGATGTAATACATTAAATCCTTTTAATCTTTTGTAACGAGAATAGATATCAGAGGCAATATATCCTAATGGATGGCCAACATGCAGACCTGCGCCTGATGGATAAGGAAACATATCAAGCACATAATACTTTGGTTTAGAGGGATCTGTTAAAGCCTGATAGGTTTTATTCTTCTCCCAGTATTCCTGCCATTTTTTTTCAATTTCAGTAAATCTATACTCCATTTTTCATCAAATATCTCGTTTTAAACTTAAAGCTGCGAAATTAGAAAAACTTTAGGAAATATAAAGCTTTCAAGAGATTAGAATAAGTTAGAATGTGTTTCTTCAGGCAAATCAGGATTCTTTGAACCCCAGATTCCCTCCTTGGCGGGAAGATGACAATAATTTTTTGTAATTTTGTCGGCCTATTGGTCCCGTACCTGCCTGCAGGCAGGCAGGGTTCAGTCCCGAAAGGACGAGGATCCGCGGAAAATTATGAAAATCAGAGATTTTCGATTTTCCGGGACTGAATAGAACGTCATAGTGAGTATTTTTAAGAAATAGAGATAAAATAGTTTTTGGTCCCGTAGTTCAGCTGAATAGAACGTCAGATTCCGGTTCTGAAGGTCGTGGGTTTGAATCCCGCCGGGATCACAAAGCAAAAAGCCTCCCATTGGGAGGTTTTTTTTATTGATATGAACCAAAATGAATGCTTTCATTGAAGGTTTGAAGCAATAAAAAAGTTGACGCAAGTCAAGGTTTTTGCTTTGTTTAACCCCCATCCGTGGATCATAGGATCTGACAAGGGAAGATCCTGTAACTTTAATTCCTAAAATACCACAGCTAAATTGGAAAAGCATATTGGGGGGCAATATATTTTCAAAAATCTAATAAATACTTAACTTAGGACATAATGCTCAGGCAGTCTATTTATGGTTTTGTTAATTTAATAGACATATTATTATAAATATGGTGTAATCGAAGCTCAGAAGAATAAATAAATTATGACAAGATATGACCAGAAACAGAAAGAAAGAATTTATTTAGAAAACTTTTTAAAGGATACTTTACATAAAGGACAAATGGAAAATGACGAATCTCCTGATTTTAACTTCATCACTGACAATGGAACTAAAATAGGTATTGAAATACGAGAGGTTTTTCATCCAAACATAACCACATATAAGTATTCCCCTCAACAAAATGCAAGTCAGTTTGATTTAATTATTAAGATGACCAGGAAACAATATGAAAAAAACAGTAAAACACCTTTACATGTAATTTTTACTTTCAATGATCAAATAAATGGAAATAGAAAAGTTATTAAAAACCTTGCTAATACTTTAGCAGATTTAATTCACAAAAATGTTAATATTCAAGATTATTCAACTCATTATACAAGCATTATAAAAAGGGACTCTCTGCCTAATGAAATAAGCTCTATTAGCATTCTTTATTATCCTTATATTTTCAGTTCTGCGTGGTCTGGAGGGCTGCCTCAATTTTTACCTGAACTTAGTATTGCGCATCTTCAAAATATAATTGATGAAAAGGAGAAAAAAATCCCCTGCTATAAGCAGAATTATAAAATATTGTGGTTAGTTCTTGTAATAGATAATGGTTTACGAACAACTTCTTTCACATACAATTCTGATATTAATAATCATCAGTTCAAATCGACATTCGAAAATATATACTTATATAAGTATACTGAAAGGAAAGTGATAAAATTAGCAATATTCTAATCAATCAGATTAATTTATTATCCCTGATTAAAATCATATCTCCCACCTTTCGTTAATTTCAGTTAAGGTTTATACTTCTACATAATGCAACACAGTACAAGTAGCCTCACGGTGTAACACTAAAATACCCAATTTCGTGGACTTAATTTGAAAATTGTCATATTTTTCCTGGTGTTATGTTCCCCGATCACCTGTATGAAATTTTCGTGGTATTTATTCTTTCCGTTTCCACTATTTTTTATTTTTATTCTTTTTTGGTTTAGGTGCAGGAAGCTCTTTAACGGTGATTCTGGTCAATTCACTAATCCAATCACTATCGAGAAATTTATCCTCGATCAGGAAACTCGATTTTGCACCCGGATATGGTGGTGCTTCAACCACATCTTTTATAAAATTTCTTCCTGCTTCAGTAGGCTTAATAAACAACTTGTTGTCACATACCAGAGCAAATAATTTATCATTCGAATAAATACCATACTCACCAAACATCATTCTATATCTGATATGCCCTGCATTTTGAATTTTATTAACAACTAAGTCTAAGAATTCCCGATCTGATGCCATATCTTTTATTTTTTAATTATTACAGATTAACCCAGCTATTTGGTTGTTTCTCCTCCCATTTGGGTCAGAACACTGTCTACAGGTTCCCATAATTCAATTTTGTTACCCTCGGGATCCATGATATGAACAAATTTTCCATAATCATATTCCACGATCTCATCCACTATGGTCACCCCATTTGCGCTCAGTTTTTTTACCAATCCTTCTATATTTTGTACCCTATAATTAATCATAAAGTCTTTTTCTGAAGGTTTGAAATAATCTGTTCCCTCTTCAAATGGACTCCATCGGAGATAATTTAATTCATCAGGGTTGTTTGAATTTCTAAACTCAAAAGGAGAACCATAATCATCGATTGCAAGTCCCAGGTTTTTTCCATACCATCTCCTTGTTTCTTCAGGATTTTTCGAACCAAAGAAAATTCCACCTATACCTGTCACTTTTGGTGTTGTATCGTTAATAACAGTTTCTATTTGGACAGGTTTTTCTATTTCAATACTAGTGTTTTCATTTGATTTGTCTCCAGTATTGCATCCTGCTATCGCAAACAAGGATAAGAATAAAATACAATTCAGTTTTTTCATTTTCAATCACTTTATTTTTACACTCAAATGAGATCCAGTTCAACTGGTTCGTGCTGAATACGAAGATATTAAAAAAGGAAAGCTAGAGATATATTAATGCCAATAATTGCTCAAATTATCAATATTGGCATTAATTTATTCAGCACACACATTTATTGAGAACCACATCTTAAATTATTTTATAGTTCGAATAAAATGGATTAATAGGAGTGTACTTTTCAATTAATATTTTAAGTTGGTTTTTTAAAGAATGATTTTTTCTGTATCTGTTTAAATCAACCTCCCAATCCATTTCATCAACATATGGCTGCATAAGCTCGGGATGTGTTTCTTTGAAAGGAATTAAATAAGCATCTTTTTTATAGTAGTCGTAATCATCAGGTTGATCCAATTTGTTTTTTATGTATTCATCATCGTAATAGTATTTTAACATACTTTCCTGTTTCTTATACATTTTCTCCGGTGGCCTAACCATTCCATAGTGATACATGTATGCATCTATTAATTTTACATTTAGTTTTCGATTGTCATCAATTCTGAAACCCTGAGCGTCTCTATAAGAGTATATTGATTTATTGTTTCGGATAACTCTAATTTCTCTTTGATAATAATCGGAGGGAGCTAACATTAAATTATAGGAATGATAAAAGTGATGGTATTTGAATAGCAATCCTTCAACCTGCTTATCGTCCAGGTATCTGAGCATTGCATTTTTTATATTGGGAAGATATTTTTCATGAACTACTTCATCTGCCTGGATATAAAAACACCAATCTGACTTGTTATCAATATTTTGAAAAGCAATGTTCGTTTCAACTGCTAAAACTTTCCCGCCATCCATAAGGGTTTCATTCCATGTTGTCTCAATAAATTTAATTTTTGGATTGTCAATTTCTTTTAAGTATTCCAGGGTATTATCCTCCGAATCGCCAACAGAAATTAGAAATTCATCACAAATAGGTAAAATCGATTGTATTGATTCTTTAATTGGATATCCGAATTTAACAACATTTCGGGCAATGGTAAAACCAGTAATCTTCATTTTATGTTTATTTTTTAGTTTTCCATTACAATACAAATTGCAATTATAAAAATCAGTTATTTTTCATTCTGACTATTTACTTTTCCTGATCCCATCCTTTGGGTCTCTTCCAGCGAACAGGCGCAGGTGGTTCAGGTTTCATTTTAAATTCCTGTGTTTCCAGTAACTTCATCGCTTCTTCCACAGCCCTCTCCAATTGTGGATCTTTCCCTTCCAATAGTAATTTCGGATCCTGAATTACTTCAATATCGGGTGCAACACCTTCTCCTTCAACGGCCCAATTTCCATCCGTATCAAAAAAGCCACCTCGTGGAGCTACCATGCGACCCCCATCGATGAATGGTGGAGTATCCCAGGTACCAACCAAACCACCCCAGGTGCGGGTACCGACCATTGGTCCAAGTTTCTTGGCTTTGAACATATAAGGGAGCAGGTCTCCTCCAGAACCGGCCCGTTCATTTATGATCATGACTTTAGGTCCCCAGATACCTGCCATTGGAGTAGTCCAGGGACGATTATCGTTTGCTTTGCTGTTGAAGTAGCCAAGAAGCTCACGTGCCATGACGTCAATCATATAATCCGCAGCTGATCCTCCTCCATTGTTTCTCTCATCCAGAATCACTCCCTTTCTGTCCTGCTGTGCAAAATAATACCTGTTAAAATTTGCAAATCCACCACCACCAGTGTTGGGAAGGTACACATAGGCTAATTTACCGTTTGATAAATCAGATACCTTTTGCCTGTTTGACTCGATCCAGTCAGCAGTACGGAGCTGATATTCGCTTGAAACAGGTTTTACAATGACTTCTTTGGCTCCGTCTAAAGTGGGTTGAGAATTAACACTTAATCGGGTTGTTTGCCCTGAAGTCTGCTCAAATGCAAGATAAATATTTTGATCCCCGGATATTGGTTTGCCGTTAATTTTAAGAATATAATCGCCGATTTTAACACCCAATCCAGGTACACTTAAAGGTCCTAACAAATTAGGATTCCAGTTTTCACCATCATATATCTTTGAGATGCGGTAATAACCATTCTCTATGCTGAAATCACAGCCAAGTAATCCAACAGGAACACGATCGATGTCTGGCATATCCCCACCTGATACATAGGAGTGTCCTATGGCTACTTCGCCACTTAAGATATCTACAACATAGTTTAAGTCCGTACGGTGGCGAACAGAGCTGATCCATGGGGCATACCACTCATAGACCTGATCCCAGGGAGCACCATGAACATTATCAACATATAGGAAATCCCGCATATAGCGCCAGCCTTCCTTGAATATTTGTGTGTATTCGGCCTGTGGATCAACTTTTATTTTAGCGTTGGCTTTGATTTTATCCTCAGGTTTTGGTTTGCCTTTTGCTTCAGTAATATTCCAACCATTACTTTTTCGATGAAGCAGATACTGACCGTTGCTGGAAGCAATTATTTGGCTGATGCCATCTGCAAATTCTTCAGTTTTTTGCTTTTCTAAGTCGTACTTGTGAATTTTCAGTCCACTGGCATTAGGAATGATCTCTGCTACAAAAACAAATTCTTTTGGACCAGCAATCAGCCCGGCATAATCTCTATTTGGCATATCCAGAGCGACAATGCGACTGGCTAATCCATCGATATCAATTTGAATCGATAGTTTTTCCTCCTTTTCTTCCTTCTCTGATTTTTCATCATCCTTTTTCTTCTTTTTCTTTTCTGTTACTTCGCTCTTCTCATCCTTAACCTCTATTTTCACTTCCTCCTCATCGCTCTTAGCCAGGGTAGGCGAAAGGGTATCTTTGGATAGGATCAAAAGGTAAAGACTTCGGGTCACCTGCGCATCATATGAACTCATATCAAGCCATCCTGAATTCAGTCCATAATTGGTACTGGCTAAAAAATAAAGATACTTGCCACTTTGATCCCAAACCGGACTAATTGCATCAGCCATGCCATCCGTCAATTGGATTTTCTGACCTGTTTTAACATTGTATGCAAAAATAGCTTTGAAATGGCTATCCAACTGCCGCGCATAGGTGATCCATTGGCTATCAGGCGACCAGACCGGGTTCATAGCCCGATTAGGATGGGCATATCGATCAGTATCTGCTTTTCTAACTACACCACTCTTAAGGTCAATAAACCAGATATTGTAATCGGTATCGGTGTAGGCAATATACTCACCATCAGGTGACCAGTCAGGTTGAAAATAAAAGGTAGGATTTTCCAAAGCATAGCTTTTTTGATTTTCCCCAAACTGATCAGCCACAACCAATTGATACTCACCACTTGCATCTGAGAACCAAGCAACTTTATCGCCTTTTGGTGACCAAACCGGGTAGCGATCGGCCACCCCTGGAGAATTGGTAAGATTTCGCCAGTCACCCTTTTCTTTGGGGAAAGTAAAAATCTCTCCACGATATTCGAATACGGCCCTTTTCCCGTTGGGTGAAAGGTTTGGATTTCTAAGATTACCATCAACAACATTCTCCCAACGAGTCCGGGCAAAGTTCATATCACCCTGAACGTTTATTGATAATTGGCGGGTATCACCGGATTTGGGATCCAAAAGGTGTAAATAGCCTCCCTGTTCGTATACAATTCTGTCCTTCGTTGCATCCAGGCTCTTGATGTCAAACTTTTTATGGAAAGTGATTTGTTTTTCTTCCTTAGTCATTGGATCAAAAGACCAGATATTACTGGCAAAGTCTCTTTCAGACAGGTAGTATACTTTGCCATCAAACCAAACAGGATCCAGATGTCTTTCATCATCAATCTGAGGAGTACGAATTAATTCCTTTGTTTCCATATTTACGATCCAGATAGGCATGGCCTGACCTCCACGATAGTTGCGCCACTCCGGATCCCAAAAAGTGATGGGTGTGTAAGCGATATATTTGCCATCAGGAGAAATTTCTCCATAAGCCACCCTTGGAATGTCAATTAAGGTTGGTAAGCCTCCATCTATGCCTATTTTATAAAACCGGTTCATACGAGTGGGATGGGCAGTCCGGGAAGACCTGAAAACCACTTCGCCGTTGGGTGTCCAACCTTGCACAAAATCTGCCCCCGGGTGATAGCTAAGTCTCTTAGGTGATCCACCTGAGGATGGTATCACATAAACATCTGTATTGCCATCATATTCCGCAGAGAATGCAATCCATTTTTCATCAGGTGAAAAATGAGGTAAGGATTCATAGCCCTCATTAGTTGTTAGACGGATGGCATCACCACCATTTCGATCTGCTTTCCAGAGATCATTGGCATAAACAAAAACAACATCTGTTGAGGAAACAGTTGGCTGGCGTAACAGTTGGGTACCCTGGCCAAATGATTGCCATACAAGGGCAAATGTGCAAATTGCGATAAGAAATTTTTTCATATTAATAATAGATTTGGGATGACTTGATTAATAAATAGGCATTTGAGGTTAAAATTAGAATTTATTGGGAAATAAGGTAGCTTTTTGATAATTTTTCCGGGTGAGATACATCAATAATCAGAAAAGCCACCATCCTGGTGGCTCTTTCAATGTAATGGATAAATAAGAAGCTTCTTAAAAGGTATTCGATTCAAAATATTGCTATTATCTATCCCTGCCAATCTTGGTATTGATCAGGATAACCCCATTGGCTCCACGAGTGCCATAAATGGCAGCAGAAGATCCTTTTAATACGCTAATGGATGCAACTTCATTTGGGCTAATATATGCAATGCTGCTGCTAGTTACCGGAGATCCATCAACAACAAAAAGGGCTTCATTACTACCATTCACTGATGAGGCACCTCGAATATATACGTTGGTACCTTCAACAACAACTCCGGGAACTTTACCTCGTATCATTTCATAGATATTTCTATAATGGGATTCTGAGGCTTCTTTCATGTTCACTTCTCCTACACTTGTCGTCAGGCTTTCTTTACTTGCTTTCTGATACCCAATATCAACCTCATCATCAGGTTCCTTTAATACAATTCCATCAGGTAAAGGTTCGCCTGTAAGAGTAAAATTAATTTTAGTCTGGTTTTCAAATTCTTTAATCTGGCCACCATAATCAAGGCTAAATGCTGCAATAGTCTTGGTAGTTGTTTTAACTTTTACTTTAAATGCCCCTTTCTTATTGGTGGTTGCCGAGGATTTAAAATTATCAATATATATATTAACTCCTCTAAGCGGAGTGCCCTTATCATCCACAACAATACCAGAAATAGCAATCTTTTTATTCTGATCCTGCCCAATAATCGCTAAAGGTATCATTGCAATGCAAAACAGGGAGATTGTAAGTTTCCATTTCATATTAATAGTTTTATTGCTAAGTTATGAAATAAGTAGGAAATACAGTAATTTTTTGCAATCAATTAAAGGCAGCTTGTTTAATAATCTTAAAACAAAAATATATCATTAATTCATTTCCAGACAGTTATTTTTTGACTTTTTGACTTTCTCTTTTCTTGCTTATTTTAGCCAATGGATTATAATCAATACAAAGTTTCACCCAGAATTCAAGGTCCACATCTAAATCAAATCCTTCAGGATCGACAAATACGTATCCTTTCATAGGTCTTCCAGTAAAATCCATCGGATGACAGCCTTTCCTGTTTTTGTTATAAGCAGCTGCATCTTCGCCAATCCGGGCCATAAGTAAATCGAGGTTTTTCTTTTTATCAAATAGAATCCCACAACACATTTTTTCGTTTAGCATAAAACAAAGTCCACCCATCATTTTCATCTCTCGGAAGTTGGATTTATTTTCTTTAAGAATTTGACGGACCCTATCAGCTAAAAACTCACTATAAGCCATAACTTAAAATCAATTGAAGATCTAACATTTAGTAAATGAAAGAATCAAAGGTAAAAAAAATGTTTAAGTTATTGGAAGCCTTGGAGAAAGAGATTTAGTAGTAGCCTACTTTCTGATTGATCTCAATCAATTCACGTAGGGGCTGGTTCTTTATATTCCGGGTAATGGTTTCAAGTTCCAGGATATGATTAAACCACAATGGCCTCAGTGTGTCAATAGTTGTTTCATTAAGCTGAAGCCTGGTCATTTTTATTCTTTCAAGTTTTTTTCTAAAACACTTAACCAAGATCTCTTTAAAAATGAAATCTTTTGCACGGTTGAGCTCAGAAGCTATAACATTGTCAATGTTGCCGTCAACCGAATTTTTGGGATAAGTAAAATATTTTGGTCCTGTAAGAGAAAGACGATCATAGGAATCAAGAAAGCATAATAATTCTGTTTCAAATGCTTCATCCGATTCTTTTACTGACAATATTGCATAGGGATCACCGATACCTAGCAAATGCCTTCCTTTGAAATAGTGGGTCATCATTATTTATTTTAATAGACCGATTCTTGTAAATATACGAAATTTTTTGAAAAAAGTTTGCTAAATCCTGTCTTAAATTTCAAATACTATTTGAATCTCAAGATGAATTCATCCTAATAATCAGGGATTTGAATCCCACTGCTATTTAGAAAAGATTAATTTACTTTCAGAACCTTAGTAATTGATCCTGTTTTGCCTTCTGGTGAAATACCTTCAATCAATATTGTATACTTACTTGCTTCATCAGAGGTATAAAAGGAGAATTGAGCAACTCCATCCTGTTGAGTTTTTAAGTAGGGGTTCCAATAAAGTGTATTCCTGTAATCAGGCAACCTGCTGTTTATCAATGTCGCTGAACCATAATCTGGTGAATTAAAAGTAGTCTCCCTTGACATCGAAGTATAAGCCTGCCTGAAAATGGAGTAATCAAAATCCAGTACTTCCAAATTCCCTTTTTGGGTGATAAAATGCAAAATTCCATCGAAAATTTGTCCATCGATTAAATATCTCAGATTAACTACATCTATTCTGTGCAAATCATCTGCCCTCATATCCAGAATATTTCCAATTTCATTGTATGGTACACCGTCAACAAGAACTAAGGGGTCGTTCTTAAAAATCTGACCCTCAATGTCACTTAATATGCGAAAGGAATATTTATCGCCTCTCTTTCGTGTATATACATTGGGAACAATTTCTTTTATTACCTCCCTTACAGTATTTAATTGAATAAAATCCGATACAACAACCGATTTTAAAGGGTCCCCATAAAAATTCAAAAAACTGCTGTCAGCTGCAATCTGTGTATAGTTTTGACGAAACGGCTGATAAATATTCTCAACCTGCATACTTACAATGCTTTTATTCAGATCATTTAGCTTAGTGGTATCAAGATATAATATTCCGGGAAGAGAATGGTTAAATGAATTTATAAAATCAGGTTTTAAATCAACAAAGTAATTGTCAATTTCAGGGTTGAGTACCTGGATTACAATTTCCTGTAATCCATATTCCTCAAGTAAAAAATGAAAATCACCAGAATCACTTGTGGTGTAAAGCTGGTTTTTGGCAACCTGCCCTACCAGAGAAAAAACAAGGTCTTCTTTACCCATAGGCTTATCTGTAGTATTATCTTTGAGTTTGCCACTTAAAATTTTCCCTTCTATTTCTGGCAAATACTCAAATTCAGAGGCGTTTTCTAAGCTAAAATCAGGCCCGGAGTAAAAAATCAAATCTTCGTTGGCATCTTCCTTTGAGCCTGAATTTTGACTTAATGAATAAACCTGATTATACCTATTATTTATATTCAACCTGTTCTCATTTAATGAAGAGGTCTTTGTGACCGAAACGGAAAGATCAGCTTCCATTGGATTGCCATCTGCATCTGCAACATTTATTTCAACATTAACCTTTTCCCTCAATTTATAATTTGATTTGTCAAGGTTAATATTTACACGAAATTCATTTTCAATTTCATTGTAAATCCAACGACTACTGAGTAGCCTCCCATTTTGATCATTTATAACAACCTGTGATAAGCCAAATGGTATTTTATCCCGGCCAACAATAAACTCATTGTTTTCCGTCAGCTTGTATTCTTTCAGAAAAGTAATCTGACTTGCTGATTTAACAAGGATGAAATAACTATTCTCTTTATCATAATTATCAGAACTATGTACCTTAAACCTGAAGGGTAGACCCTTACCTGATTGTACAAGGGATAGAACCATCCCCTTACTTTTTGCTTTATCCAGTGGAAAACGATGAATCTTATCTTGTTCATCATAGTACATTATCATGTAGCTATCGGTATGATCAGGAGTAAAAGAAAATAGGCCTTTGCCAGATACTTCAGATTTAGCTAAACAAACTGTATCGAACTTACTATTAACAATGGCAGCATTAATAAATTGGGGTCTGCCTATTTGATTGAGTGCACAGAATCCAACCTTTGATTCAACACCCGAAATTAATGTGCCACCCTCAGGGTAAAATAAAATGGTATCAATCTCCATCTTAGTAGGAGGGACTGCCATTTTTTCCGGATCATGAAATGGATTTATTATGGAGAGATTTCGGAATGCAAATTCTTGATCAGGATAATTTTTCATCCAGTTTGTATAAGCCCTTAATAAATAATTTCCACTGCTTAAGGTATCAGACAAAGCAAATCCTGTAGATTCAGATGTATTATTAACGTTTAGTTTAACTTGATGAACTGGATATCCATCGTGGTTTAGCAATTCAATATATACCACCTTGCTTACATTATCCGGTTTCTTATTGAAAGCATTCAATTTGTATACTTTCAACCAAACCATTTCCCCAACTATGTATACATCCCGATCGGTTTGGAGGTATATTTCTTCTTTGAAATTCTCAGTATTGTATCTGGCAACCTCATCAATTAGGTCCTGAGCAATTGTCAAAGAATTAATTGAAGAAATAGAAAGAAAAATAAAAAGGAGTCTTAGCAGGATTGTTTTTTTATATGGTCTTAAGCTGGTGCCCATTCGTTTACCTAATAAATTATATCGACCCACCAATCGGGTTTTTGTGGATCTCCGGTGAGGCTACAATCAGAACATATTTTGGTAGCAAACCCAAGCCTTTCAAGTGCCAGTTCTCTATACAATGGGTAAACAAATACATATCCTCTCCCTGTGTATGTCTGATATATATAATCAAATGAAGGTGGGTTTTGTGCTCCTATACCTTCAGGATCAACATAATCAATGGGCCCTATTTCGATAGGCTCACAGGTATAATAATAAGATGGAATGCCTAATTTATATACATCCATATATGTAATATATCTCCTTTTTTGTTTTACATCTGAAACCTGAAAATATCCAAGCACTTTTTGATTTTGCCTGTTTACACAATGAATGTTTCCAACTACTGAAAATGGTTGCTTTTCAAATATGTCACCACCACTTTCATTTACCTGTTTAAGATTACTCCAGAATTCAAACTCACTTTTTGATACAGAATATTGCTTTACCAGGATACTATATTGTACCATTAATCTATCTGATCTACCAGATGCAATAAAATTTAATGGTTTTTTATATATCCGATTTGATACCTGCTGATCTGTAGATTGTATCAAAATCTCACTTGAATAATTATTGGTCCAACAGACATGGTTTTCTACCTCTATAGGTAAAACGACGCCATTACCCAAATATTCATAGGCCTCAGGATAGGGGGTTCTAAATTTCCATACTTCTTCAAACTCCCAGCGAAAATATTTACTATTTCCACCCTTATTTTCAGCATCCACAAAAATTCGAATACCTTCTTCTTCTTCTGTTCCATTGTCAAAGAACTCTTTGTCGTAGGCAAAATATATACTGTCAACCTCGGGGACTTCAGTCATTACACAGGGATCAGATTCGTATTCCAAACCATTGCTGGTTTTAATATTGAGGGTATAGATTTCACCAACTTGTCCGGTAAAACTTGCAGGATCAGATTTGTAAATACCAGGAGATACTTCATTAAAAACAGTAACATTTCCCTGACTGTCTTCCACATTAACCAGAGCATTTGTAACCATATCAGGCAATGTGTCCCTATCCTGAAATGTTCTAGAAAGTTTAATAGTATATGGTATTGATTCCTGAGTGACCAAACCGTCTACTACAAGAAGAGACTCATAATCATCTAACTTGAGTGTATATGGGTCAATGCAGGTGGTTAATGCCAATATTGACAATAATCCAATCAGAAGTACTCTATTCATTTATTTATCCTACGCGGAAACCGATTTAGCTATTGAAAAACAAAGGTATTAAAAAAAATAAGATTGATTTTTCTTTATTTATGGCATTATCATAGTATTTTTACTCAATAATTTTTCCCAACAGTGAAGATAAAATATAGGATTTTACTGCCCTTGATAATTATTCTTTTTTGGCATTCTCATCTGGGTCAGGCTCAAAATGACACAAGATCTGTCCTTGTGGCCACTAATCCTTCTATTGGAAGTGACTCCAACTTTATAAAACAGCAGGATTACATTCATGACCTTTACCATCAGGTTATGTATGGCACGAATGAAATACTTAATGGAAAAGAATATGAGTTTTATTTTTTTCCCCCATTTTCATTTCCATTAATTCCTGACAGACCTGATCCAACAGCTTCCATAACTATTCGTGGTAATACTTATGAAAATCTAATGCTTCAATACGATACGTACAAAGATGAGTTGGTATATTTTGACCCGAATAATATTATTGATAATGTTATTTTTCCAATTGCTATAAACAAATATATAATAGATGAATTCACATTGAAATTACCTGAAGGCGATTTAAAATTCCAATATCTCAAATATCCTGATGATCCAAAAGGTAAAAAAAGCGGGTATTATGAAATTGTATTCAATGGTAACTGTAAGTTACTAATAAAACATAAATGCGATTTAATTGAAGAGTATGCTTTAGCTACCTATAAGTACAGACCTGAAAGATACGTAGTTCATGAAGATGTTTTTTATAAAATTAAAGGTAGGAAAAGCCTTCTCACCGCTTTTGGAGATCAAAAAACCGTAATGAAAAAGTATATCAAAGCTTCTAATATTTCTGTAAAAACTGCTAGTATACATCAACTAAGAGGTATAGTAGAACATTATAACAGCTTATTGTTACCCTAAAATAGATAATGAAAAAAGTTGTACTTCTTTACCTCTTGATGCTATTGCTGCTTCCTTCTGAAGCACAAGAAAAGGTTCAAAGCCTCCATTTAAAAGACGCCTCTTTTAAAGAGTTTGTTGATAGCATTGAAAAGAAAGTAAATTATAAAATATATTACTCTGATGTTTGGGTGGATAGCCTTTCTCTATCTGTTGATGCCAGTAATGAAAAGCTTGAAGAAATTTTAACCAGGACCTTAGCCGATAGTGGCTTCACTTTTATTGTTTCCGACGATAATAAAATTATTCTCTCTAAAGGATATACTATTAAAACCGATTTTAAAGAGGAATATGAGAAATACCTGGTTGATAATATGTCAAAAATTGACTCAAGTATTTATATTTTACCTTCAAATAATATTGAAGAGGAGAAACAAATTAACGATGAATTCAGAGTTTTTAAAATTGGGAATCCTTCAGAAATTCACAGGGGTGGTACAGTTGCTCTCTCGGGGTATATTAAGGAGGCTGGTACCAATTTACCCATTATCGGGGCAGTAGTATATGTTGAAAAACTAAAGGTAGGAGCAACTTCAAATATCGATGGATTTTATTCTCTTTCTCTTCCAAGAGGCCAGCATATTGTCGAATACAGGACCATTGGTATGCGAACCACAAGACGCAATCTTATTATGTATTCTGCTGGCAGCTTCAATGTTGAGATGCTAGAGAAGGTAAACCAGCTTGATGAAGTTACTATTACTGCAGACCGGGAAAATAAAGTGCAGAATTTGAGGATGGGAACCGAAAAACTCAGCATAAAGATGCTGAAGCAAATTCCAATGGGAATGGGAGAAGTAGATGTGGTAAAAAGCTCATTATTATTGCCTGGTGTACAAACTGTTGGTGAGGCTGCCGGTGGATATAATGTTCGGGGTGGTAGCACAGATCAGAATCTTATGCTGCTGAATGATGCTCCAATTATAAATCCTTCGCACTTTTTTGGTTTTTTCTCTGCTTTTAATTCAGATGTAATTGGTGATGTCACCTTGTATAAAAGTGGAGTTCCTTCAAAATATGGTGGAAGAATTTCTTCGGTAATGGACATTGAACTAAAGGAGGGAACCAGGGAGAAATTTAAAGCTAGTGGGGGTATCAGTCCGGTAACAGGTCGACTTATGGTAGAGGGACCAGCAGGAGGCAAAGCAAGCTATATTTTGAGTGGTCGTACCACTTATTCAAACTGGATAATGAAACAACTCTCCGATAAGCAGTTGCAACAAAGTACTGCCAGCTTTTACGATATCCAGGGAATGACTAATATTGATATTGATAAAAATAATAGGCTTTCAATTTCAGGCTATTACAGCAAGGATAAATTTAATTATTACCTGCAGAGTGCCTTTGATTATAGCAACTTTGCTGCTACTGTTAAATGGAATCATACCTTCAAACCCAACCTATATGCCGACTTTTCTGCCATCCTGAGCAATTACAATTACCAGATAAGTGGTATTCAGGATTCGACTGCAATGAATTCGATGTTCTATAGGCTTAATCAGAACATTGTAAGGGCAGATTTCACCTATTTCCCGGCGGAAAGACACAAAGTTAATTTTGGTTTGAATGCAAACTATTACTGGCTGGCCCCCGGTGAACTGATACCCCTCAACGATTCTTCCCAGATCGTGCCCCTGAAACTGCAGGATGAGCGATCACTTGAAACTTCAATTTATGCAAGTGATGATTTTGAAATCTCTCCTTTAATAACTATTTCAGGGGGATTAAGATTCAATATGTATGCTTCATTTGGTCCTTATACAGACTATGAATATTCAGGTAATGCACCACTTTCACCTGAAAGCATCATCGACACTTCTTATTATAGTAGTGGACAATTGAGAGCCTTCTACCCCAACCTTGAATTCAGATTATCTTCCCGATTTCTTGTAGGTGGAGGCTTTTCATTGAAAGCCGGTTACCAGCGAATGTTCCAGTATATTCACATGATTTCAAACACCACCGCTATCTCTCCTACCGATATCTGGAAATTAAGTAACAAATATATTAAACCGCAAAGAAGTGATCAGTTTTCATTTGGGGTGTATAGAAATTTTAAGAAGAATACAATTGAAACTTCTGTTGAGGCATACTATAAAATCTTAGACAACATTATTGACTATAAGGGTGGAGCTCAGCTTCTTATGAATGAGTACCTTGAAACGGAGCTCATAAACGGAACTGGCAAGGCTTATGGGGTTGAAATTATGGCCAAAAAAACAACGGGGAGTATTACAGGGTGGATTAGTTATACATATTCACGTATTCTGCATAAAGTAGATGGACCTTTTGCTGAAGAAAAGATAAATGGCGGTAACTATTTCCCGGCAAATTATGATAAACCACATGATCTTAAGGTTGTAGTTAATTCAAAATTATCAAGAAGATTCAATGTGACAGCCAACTTTGTTTACAATACAGGCAGGCCAATCACTTATCCTGTTGGGTATTATAATTTCAGAGAGGTTGACCAAATTTTCTATTCCAATAGAAATGAATTCCGCATACCTGATTACATAAGACTTGACTTAGCTGCTACGTTAAATGGGAATCTAAAAGCCCGCAAACTAAATCACTCCTCATTTACCCTTGCGGTATACAATGTTTTTGGTAGGCGGAATCCATATTCCATATTTTTCAAACTTGAAGATGGTCAGGTGAATGGATATAAGATGTCAATCTTCGGTCAACCTATTATCACGCTCACTTATAATTTCAAAATTTTAGGGAATGCCTCCGATGATTTTTAGTTGCTTCTTTTCGCAAAAATTTTACTATAATGAATTTTCAAGAGATATTATCTGAACAGCAAAAAAATTTCCTTTCAAATAATACGAAAGACATTTCATTCAGAATTGAGCAGTTGAAGAAATTCAAATCTGTACTAAAGAACAATTAAAAAAATCTTATAGAAGCCATTTATTCTGATTTTGGAAAATCAGAATTTGAGACACATATAACGGAACTGTCGGTGGATAAACCAATTAAATAAAATCATTATGAACTTCTTAGGTATTATACCCGCACGATATCAATCATCACGATTCCCAGCCAAACCAATGGCAGTTATTGATGGGAAATCAATGATCAAAAGAGTCTGGGAACAAGCAGCCAAAGCTATGGACAATTTGGTAGTAGCAACCGATAGTGAGATTATAAGAAATGAGGTTGAAAGTTTTGGCGGGAATGTGGTCATGACCGATACAAGCCATCAAAGTGGTACAGATCGTTGTGCAGAGGCTGTAGAAATCTTTCAAAAAGAAAAAGGAGTTGAAATTGATGTTGTGATAAACATTCAGGGCGATGAACCATTTATCGATCCAAAACAAATAATTCAGCTTATGGAGGCATTTTCAAATGCTGAAATCCAAATTGCCACACTGATAAAAAAAATAACTGACACTGAATCATTGTTCGACCCGAATGAACCTAAGGTAATTGTGGATAATAACTTCAATGCTAATTATTTTAGCAGGGCAACAATTCCCTACAACAGGAAAGAAAAAGAAAAAAATTGGTTGAAATATCATACCTACTATAAACATATTGGCACGTATGGGTATTCAACCGACACATTAATTGAAATTTCAAAACTTGAGAAAACTCCTTTGGAAAAACTTGAATCCCTAGAACAACTCAGATGGTTGGAATCAGGTTATAGTATAAAATGCCTAATAACTGAAATCGATACCTTATCAGTTGATACAGTGGCAGATTTAGAAAATATGAGGGAAAAGGGTTTCCTTAAGGATTTTAAACTTCCTCAATAGTTTATTCATACATAAAGGCAACTGCTACAGTATTTGAACCAAGATGTGTTCCTATTACCGGAGAAGTATTAAGAATGGATAAAGGTGATTTTCCTGCCACGGGTTCAATTTTTTTAAGGAACCAATCAGCTCCTTCTTCAAAATTTGCATGAAGTATGAAATAATTCCATACCTTTTTCTCATTCATCATTACCTTCATATGCTTTACTATCCTCCTCATATTTCCAGCCTGACTGAGTGTTTTATCCATTAAGAAAGTCTTCCCTGATTTATTGACTGAAATTATTGGCTTAACTCCAAGAAGTCGTGCAAACCATCCTTTAAGGAGACTTACCCTACCACTTTTAACCAAATTCTTCATTGATTTAACACTAACCAATACTTCTGTAAAGTCTGCCCACTTATTGTACTCAGCCAAAATCTCATCGTGAGTCATCCCATTCTCAATTGCCTGGGCTGTGCGATATACCAGCAATCCTAATGGCCCAGATAAAGTTTTGGAATCGAGCACTGTTATCCTTTTTCCTGATTCAGTGGAAATTTTTTCAGCTGCTTTTTGTGCGCCACTTACAGTTCCACTCAACCCACCTGAAACATGAATTGAAATTACTGAATCATAATGAGTTAAAAGTCTTGAGTACAAATTTGTAAAGGATTTTAAACTCGGTTGAGAAGTGCTGGGTAAATCACGGCTCGCATCCATTAAGGAATAAAACTGATCAGGATTGATCGTTACTTTATCAAGATATTGGTTTTCTCCAAAAAACAGATTAAGAGGAACAACATTGATCTGATATTTTTCAAGAATATCTTCTGGAATATCACAAACTGAATCAGTAACAAGTGCAATATTCCATTTACGCTGATGTGCTGCAGCATATTGCTTTCGCATATCATCCGCTTTTTGGTATGAAAGAGTCCCCGTTTCTCTTAATTCAGTCATTAATTCAGAAGGGTGATTGGTATGTACATGGATTCGGGCTAATCTTTCAGTTCCGGCCATAACAACAGAATCGCCATAAGATTTAATAATGGTTTCTATCTTTTTGCGATCGAGGCTTTCACCCTTAATAAGTGCTTCAGTACAAAAATTGTAATTGAAAGTTTCATGTGTAACTTCCGGAAAATCATCTACAATTTCGATGCTACGACTGGCTGATAATAGATTTTTAATATTCCTTGTCCTCAGAAATTCATTCATCCCTTCTAAAAACACCACAAATCCTTTTGCGCCAGCATCAACCACATTGGCTTTGGCCAGAACCTTTAATTTCTTGGGTGTATCCTTAAGAGATTGCTTGGCTATTTCGATGGAACTTGAAAATACAGCTCGAAAATCATGCTCTGAATTTTTATGCTTATACATGAATTCAGACCATTCTCTTATCACAGTCAGCATTGTACCCTCTACCGGGTTAGCAATGGCATCATATAAATATTTAATTGATTTTTTAAGAGATGTCGCAAAATCTTCCAGGTTAATGGTGTTGCAATCGCTAGTTTCTTCATTCAGACCACTTAAAAACTGAGCAAAGATGATCCCTGAATTTCCACGGGCTCCCACTAATGCAGCTTCAGCAATTTTACCTGTTAGCACCTTATAGGATTGATCAGGCTTTATTGAATCAAGTATAGACCGAATGGTAGACGCCAGGTTTGATCCTGTATCTGCATCGGCAACCGGAAAAACATTGAGTTTATTAATTTCCTGCTGATGCTCGAGTATCTTTTTGGCGCCGGAATAAAATAAGTAGAAAAAATTTCTTCCGTCTAATAAATCCTGATTCTGCATATTTTTAAGGTGAAAAACGGCCAAAGATAGCCAATAAAAACAGATTCCTAAAATGTCAACGGTTGCAATCCCCAATATAATTTTAGCTGTTAGCCAGTTGAGATAATTTTTCTTTTTCAGTGGAAAAATCAACAATCGGGTACTCTTTCTCCAATTTATTTATTTCCTCCAGTGTTTTTTCAACAAAATTCAAATAGGATTTAGAATTAACATCAAAAGGAGTATGCAATAGTGCTTTATTAATTTTTAATATCCTTGGAACTACTTTCAATGATTCTTTATCAATTATGTTTTGACTAAATTTATCCCATATGTAATTTATGGCTACCTCAGAAAGATGAATCATATCCTTAGCATAAAACCTATAATCTCTTAAATCATCCATCATAATTTCATAAGATGGAAAATAGTAAACATTCTTATGAATATCAGCCAACTGATTTACAGCCAGAAGTAGTATTGATTTACTAATCTGATTTCCTTCTGCCCCATCCTTCCAATGTCTTATTGGACTAACGGTAAAAATAATCTTCATCGTTGGATTATTAGAGATAAGAGCCTCTAAAAGAGGGGCATATTCTCTAACAATCTCATCAACCTTAAGTAATCTTCGTCTAAAAGCAGAGGCTGGCAATTTATGGCAGTTTGACACTACATCTCCTGTTTCAATTCTCTCAAAAACACGGGCAGTTCCAAAGGTGATGAAGAGATATTCCGACTTTGAAAGATGTTGAGAAGCACTTCGAATGGAATTATTAATGTTCTTTAGGCATACCTCTTGATTGGAATTAGAAAAACTACTATGATGATAAAAGCTAAACCAATTTTCATTAAAAAAGTGCAATTCACTAGCCAGAAAGCTTTTGTTCTTTAAAAGAATTTCCAAACTGCTTTTAACCGAAATAGGGTTGTAGACCACCCCAAATGGATTTACTTCAGCTCTGAACTTTAAGTCCTGCATACGTGATCCAATATGCTGAGTAAAACAGGAACCTATGAATAATAATAACGAATCATAAGAAATTTTCCAGGGATATTTTTCAGGGAATACCTCAGTTCTAAATTTGTCCATTTTAATACATTTTCTAAAGTTCCTGTATCCAATCAATCAGAAAGTCAAAAACTTCTTCCTTCTCAGGCTCATTGTGTATCTCATGATATAGTCCATCCCATATTTTCAACTTAAAATTTTGAGGATTTGCATTGAAGAAGGTCTGACTACCATGCCGGGTCAGTAATTTGATCGTCACTTCCATGCATCAACAACAAAGGAACAGTTAGCATTGAAGCATTTTTCAAGGCATATTCAGCAGCATCATTTAGAGAAATAGCCATTTTAAGAGAAACTTTGCTATGTACCATTGGATCCTGGATATATTGTTCCACAACATCCTTGTCTCTTGAGATATTGTCAGGATTCACAGATGAGCTAGTATCGATAATTAGATTTGGGGCAATTTTCGAAAGAAATCTCACTGTTGAAAGGAAAATTTTACCAGGCTTATTCTTCAGGATTAACCAGGGAGCTGTTGCAATTATCCCTCTGATATTTGATTTCCTGCGTATACCATAATTCAGCACTATGTTTCCTCCCATACTATGCCCATATAAAATCAAAGGTAAGCCCGGAAACTTCAACATTGCCTGTTCAATCAATAGACCTATATCATTCAATACAGACTCATAAGAATAAAAAAATCCTTTCTTACCTTCAGATTTGCCGGAACAACATAAATCGAAACCAAAAAAAACATAGCCTTTTGAAACAAATCTTTCAGCCCAATGAGTATACCTGTTTATGTGCTCCCCTATACCATGAACAAAACAAATTACTCCATTTAATTCATCATCAGGTGCCCATAATTGCATTGAAAGCATTCTGCCTTCCTGGTTCTTTACTTCAAATTCTTCATGCTTCATTCTTACATATTTGTATGGAGATTAATTCTATTTGAATCCTGGAATTTTAATACCTTTGAATTACGATCTAAATGTAGAAAAATGCAGGAATTAATACAAATTAGAACTCCACAGCATGAAGGGCTTTTTGATATTACAGAGGAGGTGAAAAGGATCTTGCAAACCAGTGGGATCAAACAGGGCTTAGTAAATGTATACGTGCGGGGAGCTACAGCAGCTATAATGATACAGGAGAATTGGGATCAATCAGTTCAAAACGATGTTATTGACCTGTTAAGGAAGCTTATTCCAAATGGGGTATGGCAGCATGATTTGCAGGATGGAAATGGGGATGCTCATTTGAAATCAGGAATTGTTGGCCCCAGTGAAACCATCCCGGTAATAAACGGAAAGTTGGGCTTATCAACATGGCAAAATATCTTTCTATGTGAATTCGATGGCCCAAGAAGTAGCCGGGAAATTGTTGTTACACTATATGATAGTACTTCGAAATAGTTAGACAATTTAAGGATTAGAGCTTATCTGGCGATTCGAGTAATTGTTTCTACGCTAAAGGTTCCCAATATAGTCAGTGCCAGGGTCCAAAAAACAACTCCTGCGAGAGTCCAGTAAAGAAATATTTTTTGCTTCTTAACAAGTGTTAAACCTAAAACGATAGTCATTGGGGGGCCAATCATCAAAGCGCCAAAAAATCCCAGGCCAATTTGGCCATACTTTTCAAATAATTGTAATGCATTTTTCTCCTTCTTTGATTTCCCTTTTTTAAACCGCCTCTTAATCAGATATTTACGAATTCTGGTTCCGAAGAAAAACAAAATTAAAACACCTAATATAGAGCTCAATGCAGTCGCGATAAAAATATAAAAAGGAGATACACTGTAATATAAATCCAATTGAAAGTCCTTTCCACATGCCAGTCATTCCCACCAGGAAAACGGTAAGTACATCATATGATAAATCACCCATATAAGCTCTATTTAGGTAGAAGATGGTAAAAATAAAACAAAAATATTGTTGTTGGATTATTGGTAAGTATTATTCTGCAATAAAATCAAGATTTCGCTTGAAACCACTGTATTTTGTTCTCTGGATAGCTGATTTTCGGAACAAAGTTTGAAATTCACTTTCTGATAAAGCATGCCAATCAAGTGGTGATTTTTCAAGAAAATCACTTTTTGGTTCAAAAGCATGTAATTTATGTGGTTTAACTTTTGAGTTCCAAGGGACATACATCCTGGCAAATGTCACAACCAAATACCCTATTTTGAAATTTGCCCTTCATTTCTAAAGGTATTCCCCCTGTTTTTTCAATAGTAAAATAGGAGATACATTTACTGCCATCGACCACGTATGGCCTAACAATGGCACCTGTAGGGCAGGCATCCAGGCATCTGGTGCAAGTACCACAATAATCTTTTGAACCAAGTTCATCGTACTCAAGTTCAAGATCAATGATCAACTCTCCAAGGAAAACAAAGGAACCATGCTCTTTGGAAATAAGCATAGAATTCTTTCCTATCCATCCCAACCCGCTCTTTGATGCCCATTTTCTTTCAAGTACCGGTGCCGAATCGACAAAAGCCCGACCGCTTACTCCTTCAATTTCATCAGTAATGTATTTTAATAATTCCTTCAGCATTGGTTTCATCACAAAGTGATAATCCTCCCCGTAAGCATATTTCGAAATTACCGGTGATTCCGAATTGGTTTGTGCTTTTTCCGGAAAATAATTTAATAATACCGAGATGACTGATTTTGCACCCTCAACAAGCTTCCTGGGATTGACTCTTTTTTCAAAGTGGTTGGCCATATAGCCCATTTCGCCATGCATCCCCATTTTTATCCAGGTATCCATGTACCTTGAGTCCTCCTTGAGGTATTCTGCACGGGAAATTCCACATGCATTAAATCCAATTTGTAAGGCTTTAGCCTTTATAAGACTGGCAGGATTTTTATCTTTCTTCAAGTTTTACCCAGATTATTCAATTATCCAATAAAAGCTGACTTTATTTTTTTAACAACTTCAGAAAAATTCTTACCACCATTATTTTCAAGCTCTTTAATATCAGCTTCATGCTTATCAAGTTTTATGAATTGCAAGAGGAATAATGTTATTCCTGAAGCTAATATACAAACAAGAATTAATATCTGATAGCTAAATATTTTATTAAGAGGACCCAATAGAAAAGCCCCTAATGACAATCCCAGATTTGAAATGGCCATATATAAAGTAAATTGTGTTGCTGCTACTTTTTTCCATGACAATTGCATTGCGGTAGCAAAAATGGCAATTGTCAACAATACAAACAAAGAATAAAAAGCAATAATAAATGCTGTTATAAATTTGGGTTCATCCCAGAATGAGAAAAATGCTGAAAACGCACCCACTAGCAGCATTAATAGAATGAGAAAAACAGCCATCATCTTAATTTTACCTAAGTAATCAATTAAAAAACCACCAATTAGCATTCCTATAGCACCAGAAATAATTCCTGAGGTAGCAAATACCTGGGAATAATCCGTATCCGACCAACCTAATTCCTGAACTGTTAATACAGGTAGTACTGTATCGATTAGACCTCTGCTTATTGTATTAAAAAAAACAGCTACTCCCATTATAAAACTCATAGGCAGAAAAAACACATTTATTAAATTCCTGAAAATACTCTTCCAGTCTTTCAACTGCATATTTTTTGCTAATTCGGAGGCTTTTCCAGGCATCCAGGGTAAAATCTTTTCTCCTGGTCTTTCCCTTAATAACAGAGGTAATAACATGATTAGGAAAACAAGGACAGAAAAGGATAATATTGTAATTGAAAATCCATATTTATTGATGAATAAACTACCAAGGGCTACTGAAAGTGCTATGCCTATTGTTTTCGAACCCCACATCAACCCATTTGCCCGAGCTTGTTGATTTACTGGTAAAATGTCAATAGCCAAGCCATCAACAGCTACATCTTGAAAAGCGCTAAAAAACATAACGATAAATCCTATAAAAGTGAGAGCTGAAATATTTGTGGATGGGTCACTGATAAGTGACATTATAGTAAAACTAATCAAGATCCCAATCTGTCCAAATAAAACCCAGGGTCTTCTGCGCCCCATTGGCAAATAAGTAAATCGGTCCATAATAGGGCCATTAATTAGTTTAAAACTCCATGGAAGAGCAATAATTCCAACATAACTACCGATTTGCGCTGGACTGAAGCCATTTTTCGCTAACCAGGCTGGTAGAGCAAAAATAAGTAAGCCTTCCGGGATACCCTGGGCAACATATAATGCAGCAAAAGTAAAGTATCTTAAAAAACTACTCTCAGAAAGCGACTTAACTTTTAAAGGCCCGGCTTTTGACATAATCCACTATTAAAGAAATTGTTAATGAAAAAACCAAAAGTATATTATTCCAAGTTTAAATTCGAACTAAAGCTTTCTAAACTAAATAAAAATAGCATTTGCAATTCAAAACTGATTTCTACGGATAAAACCACCTGGGGATTTTTCTTTTCTGATTTTAGAGAACACTTTTCTAAAAAAATATTGAAGATGTATATTAGTTATTTGTGACATAATATCATGCGCATTTATTTCCTTTGATTCTGATCTAAGGTATTTTTTTTGCAACTTTGATTAGAATATCTATATTAGAAGGCAAACAAAATATAAATCAATATTGTGACAACAGAAAAAAGTAAAAACAACATCCTTTGGTTTAAAGGAATCTGGAATGGAGTTCTTGCCTGGATTATTGGGATTATAGCATACATGATACCAGCATTTGTAGTTGCCATGAAAATGGGTTTTGAGCTTGGGCCTAAATCTGATGATCCAAATGCAGTTAGTCAGGAAATAAGTCAGTTTATTTCAGGCATGTACCAAAATAACCAGTTATTGTCTTATGGGCTAATTATCGCAATTGCATTATTAATTTTTTGGAGAGCAAGAATTGTTATTAAAAAATCACCAGATAACATTTTAGTAAATGGGTTGCTAGTGACAATATTCCCAGTTTTATTTAGCATTTTTACTATCTTCTCATCTGAATTTAGATTTACCTCCATTATTGGAGTTATCTTTTATATGGCCGCAGGTTATGCTGCTGGCTATTTGGGGAACCTTTCAGCAGGTAAGAATTCCAAATCTGATTAAACCAATAAAATTATTCAATATGAAACCATCTTTAAAAGTATTTACTGGAATTATTCTTTTAGTAATAATAATTTCTCCTCCAACACAGGCTGATGATTTTTTTGGTCTGAAAAATAAGACATGGAAACCTGTTCCCGATAATATTTTTCTTCAGGAAATCGGACAAAAAATTCCATTAGATAAGCCAGCTACATCTCTAGCTGTAATGAACAATCAATGCTATGTTGTTTTAGAAGGCAAAGTACAATTAATATCAGAGGAGTACCTAAAAGCTGTACCAAATGGACCTGAAAATGTTAGCCGACTAAAAACCTTGGACGGTGTACTTTGGGCGCTTTCATCAAATGGAATATACAGGTTAAAAGAAGAAAAACTGGCAACTGATTGATGAGAAGGTTTTTGTTGACGTTTGTTTGCATCTAGGGACCGTACATGCAGCCACAAGGGATGAAGTATATCGACTTGAAAATGATAAATTTGTTGACATTAAACCCGAAATAGGATACCTTTCAAGTGACATAACCATGCTGATGGAAGACGGCAGTCAGGTTCTTGCCGACCCTGTCCGGATTGGACCTATCGATCGAATCGATTCCTACAGTGGCACCTTACATATTCTTAGACCCGGTAAACTGGTTTTATTTGATGGAAGAATAGTAAATCAGGATTTTGTAGACTGGGGTACCCTACCCTCACCTCATACCTCTGATATGGTAAGTGCTGGAAGCCGTTTATTTGTCAGTACAAGTAGAGGATTAGGTGTATTAAGAGGGGCTGCTTTAACCTCTTTAAAAGGAACAGATGGCCTTCCATATGAGGAAACAACTTGCCTTGAAACCGGATTTGATAATGATATTTGGATTGGGACAACAAAAGGAGCCATCCGGATGCTTGAGAATGACTGGCACTATTTTGGTGCGGATCATTGGCTTCCCGGAGATAATGTTCATGATATAGCTGTGGGTAACAATGTTGTTTACATTGCTACAGATCATGGAATTGGAATTATTAGGTATGAACCCTATACACTTCGGAAAAAAGCAGACTACTATGAGCGACATCTAGATGAATGGGGACATAAGCGACTCGGATTTATACATACTTTGTACAAGAAGGGGGATGAATGGATACGTGAAGTAAGTGATAATGATGGTGCTCATACAGCTCCATATCTTGCAGCAATGTCATTCAAATATGCTGTAACCGGAGACAAATCAGCCCGGGAAGAAGCTGTTGAATCCTTTAAAGCGATGTTGTGGCTTCAAGAAGTGACTACTATAGATGGTTTAATTGCTCGTTCAATCTGGTCTACTACAGCTGATGCTGATACAAGAGGGAAACATGGTTCAGGAGGATTACCTGCTAGATGGTACCCTACTGATGATGGAAAATGGTATTGGAAGGGGGATACATCCAGTGATGAAATAATTGCACATTTCTATTCAGTTTCCATTTTCCATGATCTGGTTGCAGAGGGAAAAGAAAAGGAAATGGCAAAAAAACATCTTGCCAAAGTAGCTGAATACATTTATAAAAATGGCTGGGTATTAATTGATATGGACGGTAAACCTACCCGCTGGGGACGTTGGGACCCAAAATACCTGCTAAGTCCTTATGGATACTCAGACAAAGGACTGAATGGGCTGGAAGCATCCACTTTTATGAAAACTGCCTATGCCCTAACAGGGGAGAACATATTTGAAGAGGGTTTCGATCAGTTAACGGAGTTTGGTTATCAAAACTATATTGTTCGACAAAAGAACACGTTTCCTCCTGAAAATATAGCACCATGGGACGATAACCTAGCCTTTGAAAGTTATTATACCCTTCTTCGTTATACCACCGATCCCATGTTGAGATCTATTTATTTACGGAGCCTGAACCGTACTTTTGAGGTAAAGCGAATGGAACATATTGGCTGGTTTAACTTTTCTTACGGTGCCTTAACTGGGAATGATTGTGAGGCTGACAAAGCTGCACAAAGTCTAAGGGAATGGACGCTGGATTGCATTGAGTATAACTATCGCAATTCCTTCAGAGATGATTTGTTCCCGGAGCCAGGTTATGTACCTTACGAAGGTGGAACTAAGGCAATGTCACCCAGGGAAACCAGTGTGACAAGAGGTAGCCGGAATGCCCTGCGATACGATGGAGGAGTAGGAGGCAGAAGAGTTATGGAGCCCACAGGTTATTTACGTGATTATTGGATGGGCGATATCATGGAATGATCGAAGCCGCACAAACCACTTAGAAGATGATTTAATCTCTGTTCCCAGAAGAAAGAATGTAGAATCTAGGTGCTAAGCCTTATAACGGACCCAAAAGGCCAAAAATAGTATTAATGAGTATGTTGACATAATTCTACAACTAGCTTCATATTCACTGGATCCCAGTGAATTATTTTATTATAAAAATAACTTAAGTTAGCTGTTAAAGCTGGAGCTGCTACTCTTAATCCGGATGATCCATCTTCAGTAATCTTGGCACCTTCCCTTATAGCTGCAGTGAGGTCTGCCCAGTAACGGAATTAGATTATACCAAGCTGCGAGAAAACCAGAAGTAAATTATGTAAAATCATTACAAGAGCCCCAAAGCAAGGGCAGCTTCTTCCGACAACATACTCTTGTCCCAGGGTGGATCAAAAGTAAGTTTAAGATCCAGTTCTTTTACCCCCTCAACTCCCTTCACTTTTTGATTTACTTCCTCTAGAAGCTGATCGGCCATCGGACAATTAGGGGCCGTTAAAGTCATGGTTAAGTGAACAAGTTGATCCTCATCAATGTTTATTTCATATATTAGACCCAGCTCATAAATATTCACTGGTATTTCAGGGTCATAAATATTTTTCAAGCACTCTACAATGAGGCTTTCCAATTGTAAGGGATTATTTTCTTTAGTTTCCATTTTATCAACCTTTCTGTTGTTTTGCATGATAGGCCAAAGCATACAACTTCATTTGCTTTACCATAGCGTATAAGCCATTGGCTCTAGTGGGACTAAGATTTTCTCTTAAACCGATTTTATCAATAAAATATAAATCAGCATCCTTCACTTCTTCAGGTTTCCTTCCTGAAAGAACACGTATAAGTAAGGCAACTATTCCTCTGGTAATTATAGCATCACTATCAGCATAATATTTAATATGCTCTCCTTCCATTTTAGCATTGAGCCAAACTTTTGACTGACAGCCATTTATCAGGTATTCATCGGTTTTATATTTGTCAGCAATCAAAGGCATATCGTTATTTATTTCAATAAGATAACTGTACTTATCCATCCAATCATCGAAAACACCAAACTCCTCAATTATCTGATCTTGTATTTCATTCAAAGTTTCCATCATGTATGCAAATTGTTAACCAAACATTTGTTTGACTCTCATTAATCCATCATATAAAAGATCAATCTCCTCAAAAGTATTATAGAAAACCATCGATGCCCGAACTGTTCCATCAATGCCAAATCGGGTCATTACCGGCTGTGCACAATGGGTACCAGTTCGTACAGCTACTCCCATTTTATCAAGTATCATCCCTGTATCTGATTGATGAATGCCATTTAAAAGAAATGAAATAATGCTAATTTTATTCTCGGCCGTTCCAAAAACTTTAAATCCATCAATCTTGCAAAGTTTCTCCTGTGCATACTTAAGCAACTCTTTTTCATATTCCTGAATATTTTGAAGACCAATTGAAGACAAATAATCAAGAGCCTCTCCCATGGCTATTGCATCAGGATAATTTGCAGTTCCTGCCTCAAATTTCAGTGGTAATTCAGAAAAAGTAGATTCCTCAAAGCTTACATTTGATACCATATCTCCACCTCCCTGGTAAGGAGGAAGCTTTTCAAGCCATTTTTCCTTACCATATAGCACTCCTATACCATTTGGCCCATATATTTTATGACCAGAAAATGCATAAAAGTCACAATCCAGGTCCTGAACGTCCACTTGCTCATGTTGCACGGCCTGAGCTCCATCCACCAGGACAGGGATTTCTTTTTCGTGTGCCTTTTGTATGAGTTCTTTAACCGGGTTAATAGTACCAAGTGCATTTGATACATGATTCAGGGCTAGGATTTTAGTTTTTGAAGTCAAAAATCTATCTGCTTTTTCAAGAATGAGCTCTCCTTTATCATTCATTGGAAGGACCTTTATTTTTGCTCCCTTCCTTATTGCAAGTTGTTGCCAGGGAACAATGTTTGAATGATGTTCAAGAGCTGATATTAGAATCTCATCATCCTCATGAACATAAGTTTCCCCAAAAGAATATGCCAATAAGTTTATGGATGCAGTCGTTCCGGCTGTAAATACTATCTCATTCCAATTTGAGGCATTTATATACTTTTGAACCTTTGTCCTGGCCAATTCATATCTTTCAGTCATTTGCCCACTCAAAAAGTGTAGTCCCCTGTGAACATTACTATTTTGTGAAGTATAAATTTTCTGAAGACAATCAATTACCACTGCTGGTTTCTGTGTGGTTGCCCCATTGTCAAAATAAACCAGGGGTCTGCCATGAACCTTCTGATGCAATATCGGAAAATCTTTTCTGATTTTTTGGATATCTAACATCTGGCCTTTATTATGAGTTAATAACTGAGCAATTTTCGCATTTAGCCAGTTCACCTTTAAGACGCTTGTAAACCAGATCCGCGATGCGGTCTTGAAGCGATTCAATTTGGATCTTTCTGATTACTTCATGTGTAAAACCATACATCATCATTAACCTGGCTTCCCGTTTTGAAATTCCACGAGTTCTCAGGTAAAACATTGCTTCTTCATCAATCTGACCAACCGTGGCACCGTGTGAACATTTCACATCATCTGCATAAATTTCAAGCTGTGGCTTTGAATTCATTCTGGCAGTGTCGGTTAATAAAATATTGTTATTTCTTTGATAGGCTTCAGTATGCTGAGAATCTTTTCTAACAAGAATACGACCACTAAATGTTCCTTTTGCATTATCATCCAATACTCCCTTAAACAACTGCTCACTATGACAGTTTGCATGGGCATGATCTACTACTACAAAATTATCAATAAGTTGATTTTTATCTGCAAGGTAAAGGCCGTTTGAGAAGTTTTCAGCTCCTTCTCCATTTAGAACAACATTATGATTATTCCTAATTACGCCTCCATGTAATGAAATCGAATTTGTGGTAACACGGCTGTCTCTTCCCTGAAGGATATAATGATAATTTATCAAAGAAGAATCATTGTGCTTATTATGCAATAGCGTAAAGTCAAGATTTGCATTATTGCCCACAAATGTTTCTGTTACTGAATTCGTAAATGATTTCTTCTTTGACAAAGCATGATCGCAAATCACTATTTTTAGCTGTGCACCTTCTTCCAGAATGATAAAATTTCTTGGTTGGATAAAAAGCTCTTTAGCAGATAGAACAAGGTTTACAATCTGAATTGGCTTTTCAACAACTACATTTTTTGGAACATAAATGAAAAATCCATCTCTGGCCAGGGAGGTATTTAAATCTACCAGACTGTCATTTCCAATTCCTGCGATTTTTGAGAAATACTCTTCATAAACTTCCGGCATCTCTTCAGCGGCAGCTGATAGGCTTCCGTAAAGAACACCTTCAGGTAAAAGATTTAGTTTCCCTGTTCCTCCATAATAAAATCCATTCACCAGAGTGATCATATGGGTATTTAATGCAGGTATGTCGCACTGAAATACATGGTTGATATCAAAATGTTTTATTCCCTGTGAAAACTGATAGGTATATGAAGGATCAAATAAGCTTTTAACTGAGAGGTACTTATACATCTCATTCTTATTTCCTGGAAGGCCTATGCTGCTAAATGAGCTGGCTGCTGATTCACGCACAGATTTAATAAATCCAGGGTAATTGTCATCAACTTTTCCTGAATGATCAAATAGATTCTGAAAATCAAATTCCTGGTTGTTATGTGTTGCTACTTCTGTCATTGCAAGTACTTTGCATCAAATTTATTTTATTCCAACTCTTTTTTTATCCAGTCATACCCTTTCTCCTCCAGCTCAAAAGCCAGCTCCTTTCCGCTTGATTTTACCAATCGACCCTTGTATAGAACATGAACAAAATCAGGTATAATGTAATCCAACAATCTCTGGTAATGGGTAATTATTATTACTGCATTATCTGGTCTTTTCAGCTTGTTCACACCATTTGCTACTATACGCAAAGCATCAATGTCAAGGCCTGAATCTGTTTCATCTAAAATAGCCAGATCAGGTTCCAGCATGGCCATCTGAAAAATCTCATTTTTTTTCTTCTCACCACCGGAGAATCCTTCATTTACTGACCTGCTGGTTAAGCCTGAATCAATTTCAACAAGGTTCTTTTTTTCTCTCATGAATTTTAGAAAATCAGAAGGAGAAAGTGGTTCGAGTCCTCTAGCTTTTCTCTGCTCATTAATAGCAGTTTTCATAAAATTCACCATGCTCACACCTGGAATTTCAATTGGGTACTGAAATCCAAGGAATACGCCAGCATGTGATCTATCTTCAGGTGATAACTCCAGAAGGTTCTCTCCTTTAAATAGTATTTCACCACTTGTAACCTCAACCAGGTCCCTTCCTGCCAATACAGAGGCCAATGTGCTTTTCCCTGATCCGTTAGGACCCATTATTGCATGCACCTCACCAGCCTGAACTTTTAGACTAATGCCTTTTAAAATTTCTTTTCCATCGATTTCAGCATGCAAATCTTTTATTTCTAACATTTTCAATTATTCATTAAATAAGTTTAACCTACACTACCCTCAAGGCTAATTTGCAATAATTTCTGGGCTTCTACTGCAAATTCCATTGGCAATTGATTTAATACCTCCTTGGCATATCCATTAACAATCAACCCAATTGCATCTTCAGTTGGAATTCCTCTTTGATTACAATAAAATAGTTGATCTTCTCCAATTTTTGAAGTAGTTGCCTCATGCTCCACAATGGCACTTTGATTATCAACCTCCATATAAGGGAAAGTATGCGCGCCACATTTATCTCCCATCAGAAGTGAATCGCATTGGGAGAAATTTCTGGCACCCTGAGCATTCTTTAAAACCTTTACCAATCCTCTATAACTATTCTGACTTTTTCCGGCTGAAATACCTTTAGAAATTATTAGGCTTTTTGAGTTTTTTCCAATGTGTATCATTTTTGTTCCGGTATCAGCCTGCTGATGGTGGTTTGTAACAGCAACTGAATAGAACTCACCAACCGAATTGTCTCCTTTTAATATACAACTGGGATATTTCCATGTTACTGCAGAACCTGTTTCAACCTGAGTCCAGGATATTTTCGAATTATCACCCTTGCAAATTCCTCTCTTGGTAACAAAATTAAAAATCCCGCCCTTCCCGTTTTTATCACCCGGGTACCAGTTCTGCACTGTTGAATACTTTACCTCTGCATCTTCCAGGGCAATAATTTCAACAATAGCTGCATGAAGCTGATTTTCATCTCTTTGAGGAGCAGTGCAACCTTCAAGATAACTTACATACGAGCCTTCCTCGGCAACAATTAAAGTGCGTTCAAATTGTCCGGTATTTGCAGCATTAATTCTGAAATATGTTGATAATTCCATTGGACATCTAACTCCTTTAGGAATATAACAAAATGACCCATCACTGAATACTGCTGAATTAAGTGTTGCAAAATAATTATCGGTATAAGGTACAACCGTACCTAAATACTTCTTTATAAGGTCAGGGTGTTCCTGAACAGCCTCACTAAATGAACAGAAAATTATCCCAAGCTCCGCTAATGTTTCTTTAAATGTAGTTTTCACCGAAACACTATCCATAACAGCATCAACTGCAACACCAGAAAGCCTTTTTTGCTCATCAAGGGGAATTCCAAGTTTTTCAAATGTTTTTCTCAATTCTGGATCCACATCATCCAAACTATCTAAGGATGGCCTTTGTTTAGGAGCAGCATAATAGATTATGTCCTGATAATTAATTTCAGGAATAGTAAGGTGTGCCCATTTGGGCATAGTCATTTTTTGCCAGTGGCGGAATGCTTTTAAACGAAATTCTAACAAAAACTCAGGCTCTTTCTTCTTGGCAGAAATAATTCTGACTACATCCTCATTCAAGCCCTTTTCAATAGATTCCGTTTCAACATCTGAAACAAATCCATATTTATAATCACCCTGGGTTATGTCATTTAATATTTTATCTTGTTCTTTTTCCATACTTTTGCTCCTGGAAAGACTAATAAAATTAATCTTTCAAATGCTTATTAGAATTTAATCTAAATAAGGACAAAGATATAAAATTTTAGTCATTGCAATGAATATTTTGAGAAATTGGAGTATAAATTAGAATCTGTTTTTATGAGTTTGAATCAACAAAAAAGAACGAGTTTATCAGAGCTTGGTGAATTTGGTTTAATTGATCATTTAACAAAGAATTTTGGATTAGTTAATAAAAGTTCTGAATTTGGTGTTGGTGATGATGCAGCCATTTTAAATTTTCAGAATGAAAAAGTTGTTGTTACCACTGACCTTTTACTGGAAGGTGTCCATTTCAACCTCGTATACACTCCTCTGCAACACCTTGGATACAAATCTGTTGTGGTGAACCTATCAGATATTTGCGCTATGAACGGCACCCCACAGCAAATAACAGTTTCACTTGGCATTTCCTCAAAATTCGCACTTGAGGATATCGAATTATTATACGAGGGCATTAAAAGGGCATGTACAAATTATGGTGTTGATCTGGTTGGGGGTGATACATCCTCATCAATGACTGGTTTAACCATAAGTATTACCGCCATTGGCGTTGTAAAGGATAACAATGAAGTTTACAGAAGTGGCGCAAAAGTAAACGATTTAATATGTGTAAGCGGCGACCTCGGAGCTTCATACCTAGGGCTTCAGTTGCTTGAAAGAGAACGTAAGGTTTTTGAGGACGGTATTGGCAATAATCCTCAGCTTGGAGGCAATGAATATATTATTGGAAGACAGCTTAAGCCTGAAGCTCGTTTTGATTTAATCAAAAAACTTCAGAAAATGAATATCAAACCAACTTCCATGATTGATATTTCTGATGGCCTCTCATCCGACCTTCTTCACATTACAAATAAATCTAATTGTGGTTGTTTGGTGTATACCGAAAAAATCCCCATTGCAGAAGAGTCAGTGAAAATGGCCGAGGAATTTAATATGGACCCACTAACTGCGGCATTAAACGGAGGCGAAGACTACGAATTGTTGTTTACAGCAGATCTGAGATATTATGAGCAATTATTAGAAATGGAAGATGTTTCAATAATTGGACATATTGTAGATATAAAGGAAGGTAGAAAATTAATTACCCCAAATGGAACAGCAATTAACTTACAGGCACAAGGGTGGCGACATCAATAAATTTAATTCATCATCAAATCATACATACCCTTAGCAGCTCTGATTGAAGCTCCAGGGCCTCCAAGTTTATTTTTCACCTCTTCATAACCAGCTGTAACATTTTTTCTTGTAGAGTCATCGCTTAACAAGAGTCTAAGCTCATAGGTTACATTATCCACTGTTAAATCTTTCTGAATTAACTCATTAACCACCTTCCTGCCCATTATAAGATTTACAATGGAAATAAATTTAATTTTAACCAGGTTCTTAACCAAAATATATGACAGAGTTCCGGCCCGGTAACAAACAATTTCAGGAACATTGAAAAGTGCCGCTTCCAGTGTAGCGGTACCGCTGGTGACCAAGGCTGCTTTTGAGAATGAGAGCAATTCATAAGTTTGATCATGAATAATACTAATATCAAAACCAGAAGTACAATCCAAATATGTTTCATCCTTAATAGAACTCATACCGGCTATCACAAACTGATAATCAGGGAAGTTCTCAACTGCACCTAGCATTATAGGTAGTTGAGCGAGTAGCTCTTGCCTTCTACTACCTGGGATTAAGGCTACCAATGGTTTATCGGAAAGTTTATTTTTCTTCCTGAACTCCTTTTCAGAAATCGTAAATCCTTCATTGAATTCCTTAATTGAATCAAGCAGGGGATGTCCAACGTATTCAACATCAACATCGTATTCACTGTAAAACTCTTTCTCAAATGGAAGGATAGAGAATACTTTGTCTGTCAATTTTTTAATATCGTATACTCGGTTTTTCCTCCAGGCCCAAACCTGGGGCGAGATATAGTAAAAAATCTTAAATTTCAGATGTCTGACTTTCTTGGCTACTCGGAGATTAAAACCTGAGTAATCAATAAGGATTAAAGCATTGGGTGAGAAATTCTCAATGTCCTCAACAACTTGAATAAGGTTTCGGCGAATTGTGCCCAGATTTTTAATAACAGGCATAATTCCCATAAATGCATGATCTTTATAATGCTTTACCAACTCACCACCTGCCGCCTGCATTTTATCACCACCCCAAACCCGGAAATGGCCATTAGTATCAATTTTTTTTAAACTCTTAATAAGATTAGCACCATGCAAATCACCCGAGGCTTCTCCAGCAATAATAAAATACTTCATGATACTACTTCAATTAAGATATTTACAAATGTATATCAATTATTCATAGGTTTCTTTAAATACACTACTTTTGATATACATTAAAAAACATGAAAGGTAGCTTAGTCATATTTCTCTCATTCTTATTGCTTTCACCTTTAGCAGGTCAGTTAGATCAAACTCCCTTTCTGAATAATCTGAAAATCCAGAAATCGGACCTGGGCAAATTGTATCTGGGCCTTGAAAATTACAATTTGTATAAAAACAATGAATATTTTAACAATATTCAACCTGGTTTTACCATTTTTGGATCTGCTATAAATGCTTCTGTTAAATACTATCCATCAGAAGTATTTTTAATTGAAGCAGGAATCCACTTGCTTACTTATTATGGAACTGGAAAATTCAACCAGGTAACCCCTATCATAAGAGTAAATTATCAACCTTTTCAAAATTTCAATGTTGTAATTGGGAATATTTACGGTGGGTTAAATCATGGTTTCATAGAACCTTTGTATCAATTTGAAAGATTTTTCGAAGATACTCCGGAAACCGGATTACAATTACTTTATAAATCAAGTCATATTGACTCCGATTTGTATATTGACTGGAGAAAATATATTTACCGAAACAGCTATAATGATAATGAAATATTCACGTTTGGCTGGGTGAGCAAGGGAAAAATCTTTAAAGAGGAAAAACCTCTGCAAATAGAGATTCCACTTCAAATCCTTGTGTCTCATAAAGGAGGGCAGATAGATACTACAAATCTTCGTACTGAATCCCTATTAAACCTGGCAACAGGCATATCAATCGGTTACCGTTTTAACAGCTTTATTTCTGAGGTAGGCGCATCTTTTTATTATGCATCATATCAAGACATCTCAGAAAAAAAAGAACAACTTTTTGATAGTGGGTACGGTGTTTATCCCCTGGTTTATGCTAAATCAAAGTGGTTGAACTTGTATTTGGGATATTGGAATGCCTCGAAGTTTATAGGCCCTCTGGGTGAACCACTTTTTTCTTCGGTTTCTTATATCGACGAAAACCTGGCTTTTCCAAAAAGAGAGTTAATTTTGTTCAAGTTTGATTTTAGATATAACATAACCAGGGGACTGTTTATAGGAGTGCGGTATGAGGGTTATTATGATATACTTGGAACCAATATAAATGAAAATATTTCCCAGTATGACTTCTCCTTTGGAGTTTATATTAATTTTACGCGGGATTTTTTCTTAACAGACATAAAAAAATTCAAATGACATTAAAAATTGGAATATTGGGTGTAGGTCACTTCGGAAAGAACCACGTAAGATCATTAAAAAATGGGAAATTCGAATTGGTTGGTTTTTATGATATAAATAAAACTACTTCAGACCTGGTTGAAGAGGAATTTGGTGTAAAACAATTTGAATCGTACGAAGCCTTACTTGAAAAAGTAGATGTTATTGATGTAGTTGTTCCCACATCTTCTCATTTTGAAGTTTCTGCCAAGGCCATAAAAGCAGGCAAACATGTTTTTATAGAAAAGCCAGTAACCACCAGCCTGGAGCAAGCTCTTGAGCTTAAAAAGCTGTCAACTGACTTTAATGTTAAGATTCAAGTTGGGCACATTGAACGATTCAACCCTGCTTTTACCTCTGTTAAAGAATTTATCGATAATCCAAAATTTATTGAATTACACAGACTAGGACAATTTCATCCTCGAAATAAGGATGTTCCCGTAGTTCTGGATTTACAGATTCATGATATTGACATAGTTCTAAATATTGTCAACTCTGAGATTTCATCTATTTATTCCAGTGGTGTACCAATAATAAGCGATTCTCCTGATATAACCAATGCCAGAATTGAGTTTAAGAATGGATGTGTTGTTAACATGACTTCAAGTAGGATAAGTCTGAAGCAAATGCGAAAGTTAAGACTGTTTCAACCCAATGCATATATTACCATCGATTTTCTTGAAAAGAAATCTGAAATTGTCAGGATAAATGAAGTAAAAGGTGAAGTAAGTGATCCATTTGCATTAATCATGGACCTTGGAGAAGGAAAAGCAAAGAAGCAGATATTTTTTGAAAAACCTAAAATCCCTGAGGCCAACGCAATGGTAGAAGAATTAAATAGTTTCTATGAATCAATTGTAAACAATAGCACACCTGTTGTTTCCATTGATGATGGATACGAGTCTTTAAAAATCGCTTTTGAAATCATAGACAAAATGAATTCTACTTTAGCTGGAAATTAAGTCAGGCTTAGGTTGCCCCGCCAATGATGCCCCTTGATGTACTTCTAAAAAACTTCAAAATCTCTTTCCTTTCCTCGGAAGGTGGAAAAGATTTTTCAATTTCTTTAAGGGCCTGAGAGTTGTTCTGGCTTTTCAGGTATATCTCGCGATACATATCCTGAATCTCTGTGATCTTCTCTGAAGTAAAACCTCTTCGTCTTAATCCAATTGCATTTACCCCAACATAGGAGACAGGTTCTCGATCGGCTTTTATATATGGTGGTACATCTATTCTTACCTTTGTTCCTCCGCCAATCATTACATGTTTACCAATTCTAACAAACTGATGAACCAGGGAGGCTCCGCCGAGAATGGCATAATCGCCTATTTCAACCTCTCCTGCTAAACCAACATAATTTACAAGAATACAATTATCGCCGATGATACAATCGTGAGCGATATGGGCATATGCCATTAATAAGGTGTTGTTCCCAATAATAGTACTGTTCTTAGCCTTGGTGCCACGGTTAACAGTTACATATTCACGAATTGTAGTATTATCTCCAATTATAACCTCGGTTTTCTCACCCACAAATTTTTGATCCTGAGGAATGGCTGAAATAACAGCACCGGGAAAGATTTTACAGTTCTTCCCGATTCTGGCTCCATCCATAATTGTAACATTTGAGCCAATCCATGTACCTTCGCCAATTTCTACATCTTTAGTAACCATGGTAAACGGATCAATAGTTACATTTTTCCCAATTTTCGCTTTTGGATCTACGTATGCAAGCTTATGAATCATTTTTTAAGCTTTATTTCTTATTACCTGGGCCATCATTTCACCTTCCATTACCAACTTATTGCCGACAAAAGCCTGTCCAAACATACTAACAATTCCCCTTCTCATAGGCTCTGTCATTTCCATTTTAAATATAAGTGTGTCACCAGGTATTACTTTTTGTTTAAATTTAACTTTATCCACTTTCAAAAAATAGGTGGAATAGTTTTCAGGATCTTCAACCTTTGATAACACCAGTACGCCTCCAACCTGTGCCATTGCCTCCACTTGCAAAACACCAGGCATTACTGGTTCATCTGGAAAATGCCCCTGAAAAAAAGGCTCGTTGAAAGTAATATTTTTAATTCCTGTAATGGAGTTATCATCGAGTTGAATTATTTTATCAACCATTAAAAAAGGATAACGATGTGGTATTCTCCTTTTTATTTCATTTATGTCCATTACAGGAGGTATTGTTGGGTCATAAACAGGTATTTTCTTTTTTGCAGCACTACGCTTAATTTCCTGTCTTACCTTTTTTGCAAATTCGGTATTTGCGAAATGCCCTGGACGTGTTGCCACTACCTTTCCAATTATTGGCTGCCCAATAAGTGCAAAGTCTCCCATTATATCCAAAAGTTTATGTCTGGCGGGTTCATTTGGAAAATGAAGGTCAACATTATTCAGAATACCTTCTGAATTTACCTTTATATGTGGCTTGTGAAACAGATCAGCCACCCTATCTACTTCAGACTGATCAACAACCCTGTCCATAATAACAATAGCATTATCTATATCTCCTCCCTTAATCAACCCTTGTTTTGCTAAAAATTCCAATTCATGGAAGAATACAAATGTCCTACAAATGGAAATTTCCTTCTGAAAATCAGGTATATTATCAAGTATGGCATACTGGTTGCCCAATACTTTTGAATTATAATCAATTAGTACATTAAAACTCAAATGATCATCTGGGTATACCATTACATCAACCCCGTTTTCCTCATCTGAAAAAGTAATTTTTTCTTTAATTTTCAGAAAGTTTCTTTCTTTCTTAAGTTCAGAAATGCCAGCTTTTAATATTGCCTCTACAAACTTCTTGGAACTTCCACCCATTATTGGAGCTTCGGGTCCTTCAATCTCAATAATGGCATTGTCAATCTCCAAACCAACAAAAGCAGCCAGCACATGTTCAATAGTGGCTACCCTAACTCCATTCTCTTCCAGGGTTGTTCCTCTGGAAGTGTCCACAACATTTTCTGCTAAAGCCTGCACTGATGGATTCCCTTCCAGGTCAGTTCTTACAAACTTAAAACCATGATTGGCAGGGGCAGGTTTAAATGTAATTTTAACATCTACTCCAGAGTGTAACCCTTTACCTGTCAGGGATATATTTTCCTTAATAGTTTTTTGGTTATGAGCCATATCAAACTTAAAATAATCACACCTTTATAAAACGGGCGCAAGATACAAAAATTCAATTAACCAAGTTTTAAACTATTGGAAAAATAGTTTTGATCTTAAAAATTCAAGGAAATTAGATTATTTTGCCTTCAACTCATTAAGTTGTTTTTCCAGTTCATCAATTCTGGAAGAAAGGGAAGGTAGTTTCTTAAAATAAACGTATGATCGACTATAATCAGAATATGAAAAGGCTGGTGAACCCCACAGGATACTTCCCTCAGGAATATTACGGTTGATACCAGCCTGGGCCCCAACTTTAACATTATCTGCAATCTCAATATGCCCAACTAATCCAACCTGCCCACCAAACATACACTCTTTACCAATCTTAGTAGATCCGGCGATACCGGTTTGAGCTGCAATAACAGTATTTTCTCCAATTACAACATTGTGAGCAACTTGTATCAGATTATCCAGTTTCACACCTTTCTTAATAATGGTTGAACCCATTGTTGCCCGGTCAATGGTTGTATTTGATCCTATTTCAACATTATCCTCAAGAATAACATTTCCAACCTGGGGTATTTTTTTATAATTACGCACAGAATCAGGAGCAAAACCAAAACCATCACTTCCAACTACTACTCCTGAATGGACAATACAATTTTTTCCAATTTTGCAACCATGGTATACTTTTGCCCCTGGATAAATAATTGTTCCATCCCCAATCTTCACATCATCTCCAATAAAAACCTGAGGATATATCTTAACCTTATCGCCCAGAATACAATTTTCCCCAATATAGGCAAATGCTCCTACATACAATTCCTTACCATAGCTGACTGATTCATCAATCCAGGATTGACCGTGAATTCCTACTTTTGCTGGTTTCATTGATTCCTGCAATTGCAAGAGAGAGGCAATAGCCTGGTAAGCATCCTCAACTTTAATTAATGTAGCTTTTGTTGGTTTTGCCGGACTAAAATCACGATTAACTATGATTACTGACGCTTCTGAAGTATAAACGAATTCTTCATACTTCAGATTAGCCAGAAAAGACAGTGTCCCCGGTGCCCCCTCTTCAATTTTTGATACATTATTTACTATTATTTCCGGGTTACCTATAACCTCACCTTTAAGAAATTCGGCTACTGCTTTAGCTGTAAATTCCATAGTATAACTAATTTATTTTTTTGGGGTAACAAAGACAATACTTCTTAACTTTTTTTGAAAATATTTCAGCGTTAAAAATATCGGAAGCTTCACTTAAATCATGTAAACTCCCATCCTTGAATAGTATTTGAACGCTCTGACCTTCCGGATTATAAGCATAATTGCTTACAATTTCTGAAAATACAAAATAATCAGCAAACTTCTTATTGATCTTATATTCCTTAACGACCAATTCTCTTTTGGATTGTATTATATTCTCGGCAAAAGGAGTATTTTGCAACTCAACCTTAAACAGCTCCCTGTTTATCAGCCTCTTACACAACATTGCAAGTATTTCATCCTTTCCTTCAGCCCAGACTTTTGCCGATGCAATTATATCGTTATCGTCCAATAATGCAAAATTATTGAGGATAAAAGCAGGTTCCAATTCGGGACTTTTCCCATAAAATACCGAATGAGAGATATTTTTTTCCAGGAATAATTTCAAAGCAGGTGTTCCAAAAAGTGATTTTCCTTCCAATGCTAGTTCCTTTGCCCTTTTTAATATTTTTACAAGCAACAATTCTGCAGACTGAACTGTTTTGTGCAAATATACCTGCCAGTACATAAGCCGACGTGCTATTAAAAAATTCTCAATTGAATATATCCCTTTTACATCCACCACCAGATTATCATCAGCAACATTTATCATTTTAATAATTCTATCCGACCCTATTGTGCCCTCTGTCACACCAGTAAAAAAACTGTCTCGCCTCAGATAATCCAATCTATCCATATCCAGTTGACCTGAAACAAGTTGATGAAGAAACTTTTTCTTATACTTATTGTAAAAAATATCTATGGCTAGTTCCAACCCACCCGAAAACTGCTGGTTTAATTCCTGCATAAAAAGAATGGAAATATCTTCATGCCTAATACCCTCAATCAAACTTTGCTCCAGAGCGTGAGAAAAAGGTCCATGACCAATGTCATGTAATAAAATTGCAACTGAAACTGCCTCTGCTTCTTCATGAGAAATATCTATTCCTTTTTGCCTCAAAACTTCTATTGCAGATGTCATAAGGTGCAATGCTCCAAGGCTATGCTGAAATCGTGTATGTTGAGCACCCGGGTAAACCAAGTGGGTTAACCCCAGTTGCTTTATACGTCTGAGTCTCTGAAAATAAGGATGTTCGATGATTTCATAAACCAGAGGATAGGGAATGTCAATAAATCCATAGACCGGATCATTAATTATTTTTCTTTTAAAGGAAGGATTCACATTGCAAAGTTAATTAATGTTGTTTACAAAAACCGAACCTCTTGCAAAAACACAAAAATCTCACTAAAGAATATACTCTAATAAGTTCAATATCAGTTACACATGTCACAATTACCAATAATTTGTTTATTGTCATATATTTTGTATCTTTGCGCCATGAAAGATGGATTGTAGGGGACATAAGTCCCCTATTTTATTATAGTTACAGGATGATTGGCGAAAAAGACATAAGACAAATTATTGAAAGTAAGGACTCTGAGAAGGACTTTTTCATTGTTGATCTTTCTGTTAAGCCTATCAATAAAATTCAAGTATACATTGATAGCTTGCAAGGAATAACGATTGCTGAATGTGCAGAAGTTTCAAAGTTTATTGAACGAACACTTTTAGAGAAAGATCTGGATTTCGAACTAGTAGTTTCTTCACCAGGGCTCGATTTTCCTTTTAGGGTTCCACAACAATATGAAAAAAATCTGGGCAAAAAGGTAACAATAACAGATCTGAAGGGAGAAAAAATAATAGGAATACTTAAAAAAGCAACGGATAGTTATATTGAAATTGAAAAAGAAGAAAAAGTGGCTATTCCGGGGAGAAAGAAAAAGAGATGCAGTTGAAAATTGAAAAAATTTCACTGCAGGAAATTAAGACAACAAAAATATTTATATCATTTAATTAGCAACAGGTAAAATGGAAAATGTAAATCTGATCGATACTTTTTCGGAGTTTAAGGAACTAAAGAATATAGATCGGGCAACCATGATGAGTGTACTTGAAGATGTTTTTAAAAGCATGCTATTAAAAAAGTACGGCACAGACGAAAATTTCGATGTTATTATTAATATCGATAAGGGAGACTTTGAGATATGGAGAAATCGGGAAGTTGTAGAAGATGATGAGCTTGAAGATAAAAATTTACAAATTGCTCTTTCGGAAGCAAAAGAGATAGATGATGATTATGAAGTTGGTGAAGACTTTACCGACGAAGTAAAATTACCGGATTTTGGAAGAAGGGCAATCCTTTCTTTGAGGCAAAACCTTACTTCACGAATCCTTGATCTTGAAAAAAACAACATCTATAATAAATATAAAGACCGTATTGGAGACATAGTTACAGGTGAAGTTTACCAGGTATGGAAAAGAGAAATATTGATTCTGGATGATGAAGGAAATGAACTAATTCTTCCGAAAACTGAACAGATCCCTTCTGATTATTTTCATAAAGGAGATGTTATCAGGGCGGTAGTTACACAGGTGGAAATGAGAAATAATAATCCGATTATTATTTTATCACGTACTTCACCAATATTTCTTGAGCGTTTATTTGAACTTGAAGTCCCTGAAATATTCGATGGTTTAATTACTATAAAGAAAATTGTAAGAATTCCAGGTGAACGTGCGAAAGTAGCAGTAGAATCATACGATGAGAGGGTTGATCCGGTTGGTGCATGTGTAGGAATGAAAGGATCCAGGATTCATGGTATCGTTAGAGAATTGAAAAACGAGAATATTGATGTAATTAATTTTACCAACAATATTCAGCTATTCATTCAAAGAGCTTTAAGTCCGGCCAAAATTACATCCATAAAAATTGATTCTGATGAAAATAAGGCGGATGTATTTTTACAACCTAATGAAGTTTCTCTGGCCATTGGTAAAGGTGGACTTAACATAAGGCTGGCAAGCCAGTTAACAGGGTATGATATTGACGCATACAGAGATTCGGATCAAGTGGATGACGAAGATGTGAAGATCGAAGATTTTTCTGATGAAATTGAAGGTTGGATTATCGATGAGCTGAAAGCGATAGGTTGCGATACAGCAAAATCAGTACTTGAACTTCCAGCCAAAGATCTTGTTAAACGTACAGATCTTGAGGAAGAAACAGTAGAAGAAGTTATTAAAATATTAAAAGCAGAATTTGAATAGTTCTGTTCTTTTCTATTATTATTGCATATTCATTCTGATTCGGATTTTTGAATTGGAATTTTAAAAGATAGGTGAGAAAATTTGTAATGGAGAAAAAAGCAACTCGATTAAGTAAGGCTGCACGTGAATTTAATGTGGGAATTTCTACCATAGTGGAATTTCTCCACAAGAAAGGTATTGAAATTGACTCTAGCCCCAATGCAAAAATCGATCCGGAAGTTTATGATCTTTTGGCTAACGAATATAGTTCTGATCTTTCTATAAAGAAGAAATCAGATGAATTTAGCCAATTGCATTTCAAAGAACAAAAAGAAGTTCCTGCTGAATCTAAACCTGTTAAGGAGGAGGAAGAACCAATACCTAAACAGGAAAAAGAGATTTTTGTTAAAGATTCAACTGCCGCAACAACAAAAATTACTGAGGAGAAAACGCCAGAACCAGAACCCGTTGCTGAAGCCAAAAAAGAAGTAAAAGAGGAAAAAAAGCCGGTTAAGAAAACAAAAACAGAGAAAGTAGCCGAAGAGAAAGTTGAGGAGAAGGCACCTGCAAAACCTAAAGATATTAAGGTTGTCGGTAAGATTGATTTAGATGCTATTGCGAAAAAACCAAAGGCTAAAGTAACAGCAAAAAAAGCCAAAAAAGAGGCTGATGTAAAAGAGACTAAGAAAAAAACAGAGGAGGTTTCTGAAGAATCCGACTTAAAAGATACTACTGTTCTATCTGAAGAAATTATAGAGAAAAAACAGGAAGAAAAGAAAGAGGTTGTTGAACCGGTTGCCCCCCCACAAGAAAAAGTCATATTCAAATCTAAAATTGATAAGCTTTCCGGACCAACAGTTGTTGGTAAAATTGATCTCCCAGTAAAAGAACCTAAGAAAAAACCAATAGCCACCTCACGTGATACTGAGGAAAGAAAAAAGAAAAGAAGAAGAATTGTTAAAAAGGAAGTTGAACCTTCCAGCCATGCAGGAAAAGTTAAATCAGCGCCCGATAAAGATAGAAGTAGGCTTGGAAAGAAGAAGAAACCCTTCCGACCTGAGGTTAGTGAGGTAGAAGTTCAGCAACAAATAAAGGACACACTTGCACAGTTAAGTGGAAAAGGGAAATCAAAAGGCGCAAAATACAGACGAGAAAAGAGAGAAGCAGTAAGTGCTCGCCATAAAGAGGAATTTGAAAAGTCAGAACTAGAAAAGAACATCCTTAAGGTAACTGAATTTGTCTCAGTAAGTGAGCTTGCCAGCATGATGGATGTACCTGTAAATGACGTTATCTCTACATGTATGTCCCTTGGTGTAATGGTTTCAATAAATCAAAGACTCGATGCTGAAACAATGTCAATAGTTGCCGATGAATTTGGTTACAAAGTTGAGTTCGTAAGCGCCGAGATTCTTGAAACAATTGTTGAGGAGGTAAAAGAATCATCTGAAAATCTCCAACCCAGACCACCCATTGTTACTGTAATGGGCCATGTTGACCATGGAAAAACAAAGTTACTTGATTACATCAGACAAACGAATGTTATTGCCGGTGAAGCTGGGGGTATTACTCAGCACATTGGAGCATACAGTGTCTCACTTGAAGATGGACGGAAAATTACTTTCCTTGATACTCCGGGCCACGAAGCATTTACTGCTATGAGAGCACGAGGTGCCCAGGTAACCGATATTGCTATTATTGTTATAGCTGCTGATGATGGTGTTATGCCGCAGACTGTAGAAGCTATAAATCATGCGCAGGCAGCCAACGTTCCAATGATATTTGCCATTAATAAAATTGATAAACCAGCAGCAAATCCTGAAAAGATTAAAGAGGAGCTTTCAAATATGAATCTCCTGGTTGAGGACTGGGGAGGAAAATACCAGTCACAGGAAATTTCAGCCATTAGCGGGAAAAATATCGATGAACTCCTGGAGAAAGTTTTGCTGGAGGCAGAATTACTTGAGTTAAAAGCAAATCCTGATAAAAATGCTGTGGGCATTGTGCTGGAATCAACACTGGATAAAGGAAAAGGATTTGTAACAACAATGCTAGTAAATGAGGGTACCCTAAATATGGGTAACATTATTCTTGCAGGTAGCCATTTCGGTCATGCCAAGGCCATGTTCAATGAAAGGGGCGGTAAATTAGAAAAAGCAGGTCCCTCAATGCCAGTAACTCTTCTTGGCCTAAATGGTGCTCCACAAGCCGGTGATAAATTCAATGTCATGGATAGCGATCGCGAAGCAAAAGATATTGCGAACAAAAGGAGCCAGTTGCAAAGGGAACAAAGTCTCAGAACAAAAAAACATATTACACTGGACGAAATCGGCCGTCGAATTGCTGTCGGTACTTTCCAGGAGTTAAATGTAGTGGTAAAAGGTGATGTGGATGGTTCAGTTGAAGCACTTTCTGATTCTCTGTTGAAATTATCAACTGAAGAGATTCAATTAAATGTGATTCATAAAGCTGTAGGGCAGATCTCAGAATCGGATATTATGTTGGCTGTAGCTTCAAACGCAGTTGTAGTCGGATTCCAGGTCAGACCTTCATTAGGAGCAAGGCAATTAGCTGAAAAAGAGCAAATTGACATTCGCCTGTACTCAATTATTTATGATGCAATTGAAGAGCTTAGATCTGCAATGGAAGGTATGTTATCACCTGAAGTAAAAGAAGAAATTGTTGCTACAGTTGAAGTTCAGGAAACTTTTAAAATCAACAAATTAGGAACAATAGCCGGTTGTATTGTGAAGGAAGGCAAAATTAAAAGAGATAATAAGGTAAGGATTATTCGTGAAGGGATTGTAATATACTCCGGTGAACTCGGATCACTGAAAAGATTCAAGGATGATGCAAAGGAAGTAGTTAGTGGATTAGAATGTGGATTAAATATCACCAATTTTAATGATATTAAGGTTGGCGATATGGTTGAGGCATATAAAGAAACCGAAGTTAAGAAAACACTTTAATTATTCCATAAGGAATAAAATATTACATTTAAAAGCTTACTGCCCCAGTTGTTAGCCAATAAAGAGCTATAATGGGGCTTTTTTTATCCTAAATAATTTGCTGATAAACGTTATTGAATTACATAAACAAATCCAACATATTTAGAAATCGATCGTTATTATAATTGGGGAAAAGAAATAAATAGGTATTCTCAAAAAGTAAAAAAATTGATAGACAAATATTTGTGCTAGCTTTGACCCATAATAACTGATTATAATATTGGAAATTTTACCTGTGTTTAACAGGTGGTAATTGCCAATTTTGGTGAGCATATCCTTAAGGTAGCTCTTCAGTTACATTTTAATCTTGAAAAAATGATAAAATCACATACATTTCATATTCCCGTAATGGGAATTGGATACACAATTGATACTCCATTAAAAGTATCACAATATGGAATTGATTCGGTAATATCCTTGGTCGATGATGAACTCCTTGAAAAAATTAGAAAGATTTATAGCGAAAAATTCGAGGTTCCCTATCAGGAAATTACAAATAAAATTGAAGATTTCAGAGCCAAAAGGATTACCTCCTATCTTAATCTGATTAATAAACTGGCTGAAAAGAAATTTGAAGAATTCAAAAATACTGCCATTGAAAAAGGCAATGAATTTAAAGAATTCTTCAATATGCTGCCTGACAGTTCAAGCATAAAGGAGGAGTTTAAGAACCTAACATCCAAGTATATAAATATAAACGAAATAAAAACCTGGATGAACAACAACTTTTCAATGGGTAATATTGATGTCAATATTATGACGAAGGTTGATAAGGACAATTATAAGAAAGGGGAAAAACTCCCTGCCGAATTTAATGATGCACATGCTGCTCTCAGAGGGTTTGCAAATAGCGATTTAAAATCCGGAGTGGTACTGTCAGCAGGCATGAATCCAAGACTATATAGTTATATCGAGCAATTTGATGATTTTTATCCGGATGAAAATGGGGAAATAAAGAAGAAGATAGTATTGAAAGTAAGTGATTTCAGGTCGGCTATGATTCAGGGTAAATTTTTGGCCAAAAAGGGCTTGTGGGTTTCTGAATATCGGATTGAATCAGGATTAAATTGTGGAGGACACGCTTTTGCTACAGATGGGCATCTTATGGGTCCTGTTTTAGCTGAATTCAGAGATAAAAGAGAAGAACTCATTCAATCCATTCATGAGATACTGGTCCAGGCTTTGTCCTCAAAAAACCGAACGGTCGTTAAATCACCTTTGCCTCTAAAAATTACAGCTCAGGGAGGAGTTGGTACAGCCGAAGAACATCAGTTCTTAATTGATCATTACCAGGTTGATTCTGTGGGTTGGGGCTCTCCTTTTCTTCTGGTACCTGAAGTAACCTCGGTTGACGAGGCTACCCTGGATAAACTCATGGATGCTAAAGAAGAGGATCTCTATTTGAGCAATATATCTCCCCTTGGCATTCCATTTAATAGTTTAAAAGGCAATACCAAAGATCTTGAAAAATCAACTTTAGTACACAAAGGAAAGCCAGGAAGTTCTTGCCCGAAAAGGTATGTTGCAATGAATAATGAATATTCTGAAAAAGGCCTGTGTCCATCTTCCTATAAATTTCAGAAATTTAAAATAAAAGAATTAATAGATGAAGATTTGGAGCCCGAGGAATTCCAGAAAAAATACGACAAAATTGTAGATAAATCATGTATTTGTGTTGGATTGGGTACTTCAGCTCTGATTGTTAATGAACTTGATACCAAAATCGAAGGTTCCGGAGTCTCAGTATGCCCGGGTCCCAATATGGCATATTTTACTGAAAAAATGAGCTTAAAAGAAATCACCGATCATATTTATGGAAGATTGAATGTATTAAAAAGAAAAGATCGGCCGAATATGTTCATTAATGAGCTTAAAACATATATTGATTACCTGAAAAATAAGATTGAGGAAACAAAAGTATCCAGTACAAAAAAACAAGAACAATATCTGCTTACTTTTATAAATAACCTTAAGGAGGGTACCAATTACTATTACAACCTTTTCAGCAATTTAAAAGGGATTGTAGATGAAACAAAAGACAATATTTTAACAAGTTTAAAATCAAATAATATTATCATTGACCGCTTACATGTTGAAATTGAGAAACTTTCAATGAAAAAGCCTTAAAATGATCCCGATCTGAAGCAATTAATACTCAATTAATACAAAATAATTCATAAAAAGCTGGTACAATCCAATTTAATAACATTATCTTTGTACGCTAATTTATTTTATTACAATTATTTATTACAATGAAAAACGGAACAGTAAAATTTTTCAATGATGCCAAAGGTTTTGGCTTCATCATTGAAGGCGAATCAAAAAAAGAGTACTTTGTACACGTATCTGGTTTAATCGACGAGATTAAAGAAGGTGATGAAGTAGAATTTGAATTAAAAGAAGGTAAAAAAGGATTAAATGCAGTAAATGTCAAAGTAATTTAATATTTATTCTTTAACTTTTGAATGAAATTAAGCCTGTCGATTTTCGACAGGTTTTTTTATTTCCAATATAAGCGATATTTTACTTTAATAGTTAAAAATCTAAGTAATAATATTATTTAACCACAAGGGTTAATAAAATTCTTAACCTCCTCCCCCTGATATTTCTATTATCCTTGATTATTAAGCTTTAAAAATAATTAGCATTAGTTGCGAAATATCGTAACTTTGAGTTCTTAATTTCTTAGGAATTTTGGATATTAACACCTTATACCACCTATTTATATTTGCCGGTTTATCCTTTGCTTTTGCAGTTATTAACATTGTAATAGGAATACAAAAAAAAGCAGAAAAAACATATCTTTTGTTTGGCCTAATTGCATTTTGTATTGGAATATACTACTTTCTGTTTCCCTATTCAAGAGATCTTGAAGCTAACAGTATTATCAGCAAAATCGGGCTTATATTTTTTATCACATCATTTGGGATTTTCCCCTGGTTTATAAGAAGTTATGCTTCCTTTCCAAAGAAGACAATACCCATTATCCTTTCTGTTGGCATGGGTATTACTCTCATACTGTTTCTGCTTAATAATAATGAGTCAAAGGTTCTCTGGTGGAACGCATTGGGGCATATTGTTCTACTTGGTATAATTGTCTATGGTTTCCTGGCTTTGAATTACCAGTTCAAAGAAGGGAAAAGAAACTCAGCTTACTTCTTAATGGCTGCCCTGGTGATTTTCCTTCTATTAACAATTGATGATATAATCTTTGTCCATTTTAGAAAATACTATCTGTTTAATCTCCCAGAGGAAGTCTTACCATTTGATTACTTCTTCATCTTTTTTATGATCATTATGGGCATAAAGCTTTCTTCAGATATGCAACGAAAGTTATTACTGGAAAAAGAATTAGTATTTAAAGAAAAAAGGTGGTCAAATCTGCTTGAGAAGGTTGATTTGCTAGTTATAGGGCTAAATCCTGAGGGTAAAGTTAATTTCGTGAATCCCTTTTTCTTAAAAATAAGTAAATATTCAAAAGAAGAAGTTCTTGGAAAAGATTGGTTTAGCAATTTCCTGCCAGAATCAAATCGGGAAAAAGTAATACAAACTTTTAAAAAATCTATTCAGAATACCATTCAATCTCATTTTCGGAATTCTATTAAAACAAAGGATGGGACTGAACTTCTTATTGCATGGTCAAATGTTGGTTTAAAAGATGACCAGGGCAATATAATCTCAACATTAAGTATTGGTTCTGATATTACTGAAGGTGAAAAGGCATTTGTTGAAGTTGAAAGCTTAAAAAGAAAGCTAGAAGAAGAAAACATTTTACTTAAAGCTGAGCTCGGAAAAGCTCCATCTAGCTGAACTAATCATTGGAAAGAGCGATGGAATTCGTTATGTACTACATCGGGCTCATCAGGTTGCTCCAACTGATTCAACAGTTTTGTTGGAGGGGGAAACAGGTGTTGGCAAAGAACTTATTGCGAATTATATCCAGCAAAACAGTAAGCGAATAAAAAACCCATTTATTAAAATTAATTGTGCTGCTATTCCGGCTACCCTGTTGGAAAGCGAGCTGTTTGGACATAAAAAAGGAGCCTTTACCGGTGCCGATAAAAATAAAAAAGGGTCTGGCTGAGCTGGCAGACGGAGGTACTCTATTTTTAGATGAAATAGGAGAATTCCCATTGGAGCTGCAACCTAAATTACTCAGGTTTTTGCAAGAGGGAGAATTCATGCCACTCGGATCAGAATCTCCCAAAAAAGTAGACGTTAGAATTATTGCTGCTACCAATAAGGAACTTTTATCAGAAGTAGATGAGGGTAGATTTAGAAACGACCTGTACTACAGACTTTATGTATATCCCATCACAATTCCAGCATTGCGGAATAGAGTGGAAGACATTCCTGGCCTGCTGGATGGATTTCTCAAGAAATATGCATTAAAACATGGAAAGCATATAAACAAAATCTCCAAACTAGTGGTAGATGAATTAATGAAATATCATTGGCCCGGAAACATTCGTGAACTTGAGAATGTTATAGAACGAGCTATTATTGTTTCGAACTCAGATACTATAAAAGCAAAAGATATTAATCTCTTAATTGACAAGAAAACCAGATCTGAAAGGCAAAAGCCAGATTCAATTATTCCTCTTGAAGAAGCCGAACGAGATCACATTGTGAAGGCTTTGAATCATACCAACTGGCAAATTCATGGCAGTACTGGTGCTGCAGAATTGCTTGGGATCAATCCAAGTACACTTCGGTCAAGAATTAAGAAATTAAATATTAATAAACCCTCTTGATTCCTTTTACAAGAACCGAAGAGAAAACCATGTGAAATTTCCGAAAGCACGGTTTTCTTTAAGCCCTTTAGCCCCGAATAATTTTTCTAAATTTTTGCGACATTTAACGAATGTTGCGATATTTCACAATTGAATTATTAATCCTGCCTCAAACAATAATCCCTTATAGCCTTACATACTGCAGTTTACGACTCCTGGCACTGTAATTGGTGTAATTTAGATACCTAAAAATCCTAAATGATTTACCTGGTATTAAATGCTGAAATTTTACCTGCTAAACTTCTTGAGTTTAATCAATCGAAGTTGACATTTATTGATGGACTTCATGGTATTAAAGGTTATTCGGGTTTTACAGAAAAACGTTGTCTCGATCTTAATATGCAGATTGCATGGCAAAATAAAGGGTCTCTTGAAGACTTTCTGAGTACAGAACACTACAGATTTTTCCGTGGAGCCATAATTACACTTAGTTCCAAAAATGAAATAAAAATTGTTCCAGAGAATCTTAAAAAAGATGAGGAGGTAAATTAAAATCATATGTGGCATAATTATCTCAACCATATAATTTTTAACCCATTTAAGTTGATTAGGGGTGTTTTTATTTGGCTACCTCTCCTTGTTATTTTGTTTTCATGCAAACACAGCGAGAAAGAACATCGAATTGATGAGTCCCATGCACAAGAAAATGATAAAAGCATATACGCATTGGAAGGATTAGAGCATGGCCTTATACAATCACCAGTAAACATCCTTACTTCAAAAACAAGTGAACATATTGATCACAATATTGAAATTATTATCAATAAGGCAGACAGCTCAAGCAAAGTCAGTAATACTGGGCATTCAGTTCAACTTGATTTCGATAGCGGTTCGAGTATTCGGTTTAATGGTGTTGAGTATGAATTCCTGCAAGCACATTTCCATACACCTTCAGAACATCAAATTGATGGAATAACATATCCGATGGAGATTCATTTTGTTTGCAAAGAAGATACAGATGAAGCAAATTACCTTGTTGCAGGTGCTTTTTTTAAAATGGGAATGGAAAATCCATTTATTAGCTCTTTTATTGAAAAAATTCCTGAGTCACCAAAACACACTGCTAATTTAAGAGAGAACCCAGTATATATTGATGATTTGCTTTTACCAGAGGAACCGTTTAATGACTATTTTCATTATCGAGGATCACTCACAACAACACCATATACTGAATCGGTTGAATGGTTCATAATGAAAAAAATATTGGAAGCAACTCCAGAGCAAATACAACACATAAACAAACTTGAGGGCAACAATGCACGGCATGTACAGGCCTTATTTGGTAGAAACATTGAAGAATAATTATAATATATATATATGAACACTTGTTAAACTTTTTTGTTATCCATTATATTTAATAACTATGAAAAATTATCTAATAATTATTGTTGCATTTTCACTTATTTTTAGTGGTTGTCAACTACAAACTCCTGATAAAGAATCATTTCCCATATACAGGTGAATTGGATAAGGTTGTGTTTAAATTAACTGAATAGAATTATTTATTAACTTGAAAAT